>NZ_KB895337.1:65861-260818 GCF_000374805.1 Chitiniphilus shinanonensis DSM 23277 | reverse complement strand
GCAAATGCGATCTGCGCTTCGGTGCACTTCGATTTTTTCATGACAAATCTCCTGCCCGGATGGGCTCAAATTTGCCAGAAATCTCTACTTTTGAACGCTACGGTTTTGCGGGAGGAGGTCACCACCGCGAACAGCCGTCGCCCCGGCTGCCTGGTGATCACCGCCCGCGGCACCGGGCGCCACGGGTCGATGTGGAAGTCGCCCGCCGGGCAATACAGCCCTTCGGGCCTGGCGGGCAGCGTGAAGGCCGCATCACCGCCCCCGGCCGACAGCGCTGTCGCCCAGACACCCGATTTCGTTGTCGGATGGGATCGGCGCGCAGCCCTGGCGGACGCGCCACGACGCACGCCCGGCACATGGCGTCGATCAGGCGCTGTACCATCAGGGCGGCGATAACCGTCAGGCTTTTTTTGCCACCAAAATATGTCACTTGTGCATGACATATGGCTCCTCCACGATCCGGTGGGCTTGTTGCGCCCGGCAACTGCGTTGCCCGGTCCGACCCATGCGGTGGTCTCGATGCAGGTATTTCCCGTGGGGCGACATGTCGCCCCAATGCTTTCCACCTTGGTGAACCCATGAAAATTCAAAACGAAGCCCTCGCTCAGTACTTGCGCGACCACGAAGCTCAAGCGCTGAGCGCCTGGCTCGACGAGTTGCAGCACGCAGCACGCCCCGCCGCCGGCAGGGCCATCGAGAAGGAAGCACAGCAGTTGATCCGCGCGCTCCAGGCGGGCCTGGCGCAGGATGCCGACAACCAGATCGCCGCGCCGCAATGGCAGGCGCTGCGACAGCAGCTGGAAGCGCTGTCCGCTTCGCGCGCGGCCGGCGGCGAATCCGCCGGCGAAACCAGCCGCTTCGTGCTGGCGTTGAAGAAGCCGCTCTTCCTCGCGTTGCAGCAGCAATTCAGCGATCGGCCGCAGGCGCTGACCGACGCCCTGTGGTGGACCTCGGTGCTGGTGGACGGGCTGGCCCAGCTCACCGTCTCCACCTATCAACTGACCCGCGAAGACATCATCCGCCGGCAGCAGGACGAATTGCTGGAACTGTCCACGCCGGTGGTCAAACTGTGGGATGGCCTGCTGGCGGTTCCCATGATCGGCACGCTCGACAGCAGCCGCACGCAGATGGTGATGGAAGCGCTGCTGCAGCAGATCGCGGAGACCGGCGCCTCGCTGGCCATCATCGACATCACCGGCGTGCCCACGGTGGACACCCTGGTGGCGCAGCACCTGCTGAAGACGGTGACCGCGATCCGGCTGATGGGCGCCGACTGCATCATCAGCGGCATCCGCCCGCAGATCGCGCAGACCATCGTCCACCTCGGCATCGACCTGCAGGGCATCACCACCAAGGCCACCCTGGCCGATGCGCTGGCGGTCGCCCTGCGGCAGGGTGGCTACGTCGTCACCCGCAAGGTCTGAGGCCGGCATGGACCGCATTCCCATCCTGCAACTGGGGCGCTTCCTGCTGGTGACCATCCAGGTCGACCTGCAGGACCAGACGGCCCTGACGCTACAGGAAGACCTGGCGTCGAGGATCGAACGCACCGGCGCCCGGGGCGTGCTCATCGATATCTCCGCGCTGGAGATCGTCGACTCGTTCATCGGCCGCATGCTGGCGTCGATTTCGGGCATCGCCCGGGTGCTGGACGCCACCACCGTGGTCGTCGGCATGCAGCCGGCGGTCGCGATCACCCTGGTCGAGCTGGGATTGTCGCTGCCCGGCGTGCGCACGGCACTGAACATGGAACACGGCATGAAACTGCTGGAGAACGCGCTGGCGGAGGAACTGGACCAGTGAGCGACCCCACCATCGGCAGCATGCCGCTCGGCAACGAGCAGGACATCGTGATGAGCCGGCAGCAGGTGCGTCGCTTGGCGCAACAACTCAAGTTCTCGCTCGTCGACCAGACCAAGATGGTGACGGCGGCGAGCGAGCTTTCCCGCAACACGGTGGTGTACGGCGGCGGCGGCGAGATGCGCTGGGAAGTGGTGAGCCTGGGCCCGCGCCAGGGCCTGCGGCTGGCGTTCGCCGACCAGGGCCCCGGCATCCCCGACCTCGATCTCGCCCTCACCGACGGCTGGACCTCCGGCGGCGGCCTGGGCATGGGCTTGTCCGGCAGCCGCCGGCTGGTCGACGAATTCGACATTCGCACCGCGCCCGGCGAAGGCACCTGCGTGACGATCACCCGATGGAAGTAAGCAGCGGGATCACCCATCGCCTGTACCCGTTGACCGAGCAGAGCCAGATCGGCGAATTGCGCCGCGACGCGGTGGCCCTGGCGCAGGCGAGCGGTTTCGACGACGTGGCGGCCGGGCAGGTGGCGCTGGTGGCGACGGAGCTGGGCAGCAACCTGGTCAAGCACGCCCGCTCCGGCCAGGTGCTGCTCGCCCGGGTCGCCGATGGCCGGGGCAGTTGGCAGATCGAGCTGATCTCGGTCGACCAGGGCCCCGGCATCGACGACGTCGCCGCCGCCATGGCCGACGGCTTTTCGACCGTGGGCACGCTGGGCCAGGGCCTGGGCGCGGTACGACGGCTCAGCCACGACTTCGACCTGCATTCCTCGCCCGATGGCACGGTGATCCTGGCCCGGTTGCACGCGCACAGCGCCGCGGTGGCCGGCGCCGCCGCGTCGCCCCAGGCATTCTCGGTCGGCGTGGTCGCCATCGCCGCGCCCGGTGAAACCGTGTGCGGCGACGCCTGGGCGGTGGCGCAGGACGGCGAGCGCGCCTCGGCCTTGCTCGCCGACGGCCTGGGCCATGGCTCCCACGCGGCCGAGGCCGCCAATGCGGCGGTCGAGTGCTTCGCCGGGATGCCGGCGGCGGCGCCCCGGCAACTGCTCGACCAGATGCACCGGGCGCTGCGCGCGACGCGGGGCGCGGCGGTGGCGCTGGCGCAACTCGAACTGGCCGGGCCATCGCTCGAATACTCGGGCGCCGGCAATATCTGCGGCCGCCTGCTGTCGGGCGTGGAAGACCGCACCCTGGCCACCCAGCACGGCACGGTCGGGCTGGCGATGCGGCAGGTGCAACCCAACCGGTACACCCTCGGCGACCATACCCTGCTGGTGATGCACTCGGACGGCCTGGCGACCCGCTGGCGCCTGGCGCACCCGTCGCTGCTGCGGCATCACCCCGCCATCATTGCCGCGACCCTGTGGCGCGACAACCGGCGCGGCCGCGACGACGCGACGGTGCTGGTTCTGAAAAGGAATAGCGGATGAGTGCCGCACAGATAGCGTTGCTGCAAGCGCAGGTCGAGCAATTGCAGGCCGAACTCGACGAGACCAACCGCGGCGTGCTGGCGCTGTATGCCGAGCTGGACACCCAGGCCGAGGAACTGCGGCGCGCCACCGAGCTGAAAAGCCGCTTCCTGGCCTACATGAGCCACGAGTTCCGCACCCCGATCGGCGGCATCCGCAGCATCGCGCGGCTGCTGGCCGACCGCGTGGACGGGCCGTTGACCGACGAGCAGGCGCGCCAGGTGCGCTTTATCCAGGACACCGCGGCGGAGTTCTCCGAGATGGTCGACGACCTGCTCGACCTGGCCAAGGTGGAAGCCGGGCGGGTGGACATCTCGCCGGCCTGGTTCGAGCTGGTGGATCTGTTCACCTCGCTGCGCGGCATGTTCAGACCGATTCTCACCAACCCCGACGTCGCCCTGGTCTTCGAAACCCCGGACAATCTGCCGCGGCTGTTCAACGACGACCGCAAGCTGGCGCAGATCCTGCGCAACTTCATCTCCAACGCCTTGAAGTTCACCAGCCGGGGCGAGGTGCGGATCACCGCCGTGCGGGAAAGCGCGGAACGCGCCCGCTTCTCGGTGAGCGACACCGGCATCGGGATCGCCCCCGAGTTCCAGGGCGCGATCTTCCAGGACTTCGTGCAGGTGGATTCGCCGATCCAGAAGCGGCTGCGCGGCACCGGGCTCGGCTTGTCGCTGAGCAAGCGCCTGGCGGAACTGCTCGGGGGCAACGTCGGCATGGAAAGCACCCCCGGGGTGGGCTCCACCTTCTGGGTCAGCGTGCCGCTCCACCTGCCGTCCTCCGAATCCGCGCGGGAGGCCGCCCCATGAGCTGGGTCGCCGGTCCGGGCGCGGACGGGAAGCACGAAGAGATCCTGGTGGTCGACGACAACCCCACCACCCGCTACGCCACCGCGCGCACCTTGCGCGCCGCCGGCTTCCACACGCGGGAAGCGGCCACCGGCACCGAGGCGCTGCAACTGGCCGACGGCACCCTCAGCGCCGTGGTGCTCGACGTGCACCTGCCGGACCTGGACGGCTTCGAGGTGTGCCGGCGCCTGCGCGACCGCGCCGACACCGCCCGCCTGCCCCTGATCCATCTGTCGGCGGCGCACGTGCGGGACCAGGACAAGCTGCAAGGCGTCTACGCCGGCGCCGACGCCTACATGACGCACCCGGCGGATCCGGAACTGCTGGTGGCGACGCTGACCGCCCTGGTGCGGGCCCGCACCGCGGAAGAAGGCATGCGCCGCAGCGAGGTGCGGTTCAAGGCCATCTTCGACCAGGCCTTCACCGGCATCTGCCTGATCGATGCGGCGGGCCGCCTGATCAGCGCCAACCCGGCCATGTGCACCATCCTGCAGGAGCACGAGGCCGCGTGGATCGGCCGCCCGGTCGTCGAGATGATCGACCCCGCCGAACAACCGCGCTTCCGCGAATGGCTCGCCCACCGGGAACAGGGCGTCTGGCGCAGCGAATTCCGGGCGCTCAACGCCCTCGGCCAAGCCGTTCCGCTGCAATGGAGCATGTCGGCGCACGTCGAGCCCGGCCTGAGCGTCGCCGTCGTCGTCGATATCTCAGAGCGCGTGGCGCTGGCGGAGGAACGCGAGGCCCTGCTCGAACGGGAACAGGCGGCGCGATCCGCGGCCGAGCAGCTGGCGCGCTCCAAGGACGAATTCATCGCACTGGTCTCCCACGAGCTGCGCACCCCCCTCAGCGCCATCCTCGGCTGGACCCAGATGCTGCGGCGGCTGCAACCCGAGGGCAAGATGGCCCGCGGGCTGGAAGTCATCGAACGCAGCGCCCGCGCCCAGACGCAGCTGATCGGCGCGCTGCTCGAACTGTCGCGCATGGACCTGGGCAAGCTGCGGATGAACTGGCAGGAGACCCGGCCGGAGGAAGTGGTGCAAAGCGCCGTGGCGGCGCTGGAATCGGCCGTGGAAGACAAGCAGCTCACGCTGCTGCTCGACCTGCAGGCGGCCGACGGCACGGTGATCTCCGACCCGGATCGACTGGAGCAGATCGTGTGGAACCTGCTGTCGAACGCGATCAAGTTCTCGCGGCAACAGGGCACGGTATGGCTCACCTTGCGCCGCGACGAGAAAAGCTGGTCGCTGCAGGTCCGCGACGACGGGCGCGGCATCAGCGCCGATTTCCTGCCGCATCTGTTCGAGCGCTTCACCCAGGGCGACGCCGCGACCAATCGCACCCACGGGGGCCTGGGGCTGGGGCTGTCCATCGTCAAGCAACTGGTCGAACTGCACGGCGGCCAGCTCCACGCCCACAGCGACGGCCCCGGCCAGGGCGCCTGCTTCGACCTGATGCTGCCGAACACACCGAACGCGGTGCATCCGGTCGCCTCGGCCCGGCCCGACAGCGACGACACCGAGCATCGGCTGGGCAACGAAGCCGACCTGTCGGATGTCGATATCCTGGTCGTGGAAGACGACCCCGAGGCCGGCAAGATGCTGGCGATCATCCTCCAGGACCGTGGCGCCCGGGTGCGGCTCGCCACCCACTACGACGCCGCGATGCAACTGCTGCGACAGACGCCCCCGCGGGTGCTCATCAGCGACCTGGGCCTGCCCGGCAAGGACGGCTACACCCTGATGCGCGACTGGCGGCAGCAGGAGCCGCCGGGCCAGCGGATTCCCGCGTTGGCGCTCTCGGCCTTCAGCCGCGCCAAGGATGTCGAGCAGGCGCTGGAGGCCGGCTTCACCGCCCACTGCGCCAAGCCGTTCAGGGTGCAGGAGCTGATGGACCTCGTTCAAAGCTGGATTCGCCCGGCCGGGTAACGCGGGCGCGCGCCTTTCCCCATCGGCCTTTGCCGAGAGCGGCCGCCCCCCCTCCGGCGGCGTCGCGCGTGGGCGCCGAGCCCCACTTGCCGTACACCTTGTACTGTCTGCGTTGCGCGCTCCCCGCCCGAACCGCTTCGCTGGGTTTTGCCAGCCGCGCTGAATCAACTTATCAGCAATTAACCATAAAGCTGTCGTTTCAAAAGGACATTTCCCGCGCCAAAATCCGTGCACGCTTGAGCAAATGTCCGCGTCATGACAGTTTGGCCTGCCCGGCGCCCGCCGGGCCTATCGCCACACTGGAGAACAAGATGAAGCTGTACGGCAAGCGCATTCGGCAATCCCTCGCCCACTCCCTATCCATGCCGGGCCTGACCCTGGCCGCCCTGCTGATCGGCCACGTGCCGGCGGCGCTGGCCGCGGCGTGGCAGAGCGGCGCCACCTACGAGCGGGGCGAGATCGTCAGCCACCAGGGACAGGACTGGCAGGCGCGCTGGTGGAACCGCAACGACGCGCCGGGCGGCGCCACCGATGCCTGGCGGTTGGCACCGGCGGAGGACACCGCCGCCGGCTGGCTGCCGGCGAAGGCCTACCAAGCCGGCGAACTGGCCTGGCATGAAGGCCGGCTGTACCAGGCGCAGTGGTGGACGCTGGGGCAGGCCCCCGGCACCGGCAACGCCTGGGCGGCGCTGGGCACCGGGGTGAAGCGCAAGCAGTTCGTGCTGGTGCCGGGCGGCACCTTCACCATGGGCGCCACCGTGCTGAGCGCGTTCAACTATCCCAACGAATTCCCGGTGCATCCGGTCACCCTGTCGTCGTTCCACCTGAGCGCCACCGAGGTCACCTTCCGCCAGTTCGACCGCTATCGCCGGGCCACCGGCCAGGCGCCGCTCAGCTCGCTGGATTGGGCGGGCGTGGAGCTGGGGCGCGGCGAGCGGCCGGCGATCAACGTCACCTGGCTCGACGCGATCCGCTACATCAACTGGCTGAACCTTGAGCACGGCCTGCCCGCCGCCTACGACGAAACCAGCGGCGACCTGCTCGACGCCGCCGGCCAGCCGACCACCGACGTGGCCCAGGTGCCGGGTTACCGCCTGCCGACCGAGGCCGAATGGGAATACGCCGCGCGCGAACGCGGCCGCGACATCGTCAACGCCTGGGGCAACGGCGCACCGCTGCGCCAAGGCAAGCCCGCCGCCAACATCGCGGACCGGAGCTTCAAGGTGTTCTTCGAGCCGATCAAGGGACCGCTGCCCGACTGGCTGGTGATCTGGGAACTGGACGACGGCCATCCCGGCACCGCGCCGGTGGGCAGCTTCGCCCCCAATGCGCTGGGCTTGTACGACATGTCGGGCAATGCCTGGGAATGGACCACCGACCGCGAACGCGTCTACACCACCGCGCCGCAGGTGAACCCGGTGGGCCAGAGCCCGAACCCGGAGCGCATCATGCGCGGCGCCAGTTGGGACAACGGCCAGGAGATGCACCTGACCGACCGCGCCCCGGCCACGCCGGACTTCTCGACGCCGGCCACCGGCATGCGCCTGGCACGTTCGCTCCAGCCCGGCACGCATTTCGAGGCGGCGGCGGAGTAAGCAGCGGGCGGTCCACGCTCGCCCGGTCTTCCCACTGACGAAAAACCGGGCGGGGGCGGCCCATCGCCGCCCACCGCCCGGTTCATCGACAATCTGCTTCGGCCGGCGACTCGCGCCGGCCACAGCGCTACATCGGGGATTCAGGGAACGGAGACAAACTCCAGCGTGGTGGCGCCGGAAGTCTGCGCCAGCGGCGTCAGGTCGGAACAACTGGCCAGATCGCTTTTCAGCACGATCGCGGTCTCCACCGCATTGGCCCCCGCGAACTCGCCGGATTGCACGGTGGAAGTGCGCGTGACCGCGTAGCTTGCGCCGAGATCGACTCGGGCCACCGTGGCGCCAGTGCCGGAGATCGTGCTGCCGGCGGCATCGCTATAGACGATGGTCTTGTCGCCGAAGGTCGAGGTGGGCGTCGTGATCTGGGCGCAGGTGCTGCCCTTGAGGTGATTGACCGCCACGCCGGTCCCCGACCCCACCCACAGCGGGAGCACCGAATTGCAGACGGCGTACACCGACGCAACGGTTGCCGTCACATCCTGCGGCACAGTCGTGATCGCCGGGCTGAACGTCGTGGTGAGGGTGCCAGTACATGTGCCCAGCGAAACCGCCGATGCCTGCCCTGCCCCCGCCAACAACATCCCAGCCACCATCAGCTTGCCCAGCCACTTGCTCAATCCACATACACCCTGAATCGCTTGCCATGTCTTCATGATGAATCTCCTCAAAATGTACTTACTCGGAAAGAAACATACATGCCTATCTGAAAAATTCTTTCGAATGCCATCGCCACTTCTTGGCACATCAATCCAAGTTGACGAATGACACACGAACAAATTACGTAAGCATAAAGAAATAAAATAGCCTTACCGCCTGGAGAAAATCGCGGTCATCGCGGACGGTTCCCAGTGAGCGCACCGGGCAAATCCCTCCGTGGACCACGGATTCCCCCGCGCCGGGTCGCAGGCGCAAGCGGCCTCCCGATCGGGCGAGACGACAAGCAGCAAGGGTTACAGCGACTTTGCCGGGCAGGCGAACCGCCGGCGAAGACCGGCGCCGCACGCCGTCGGCTTGGGCGCTACATCAGGTACTCAGGGAACGGAGACAAACTCGAGCGTGGTGGCGCCGGTGGTCTGCGCCAGCGGGGTCAGGTCCGAGCAACTGGCCAGACTGGTTTTCAGCACGATCGCGGTTTCGACCCCGTTGCCACCGGCGAACCGTCCGGCCGTCACCGCGGAGGTACGCGTGACCGCGAAGCTGGTACCCAGGTCGACCCTGGCCACCGTGGCCCCGCTGCCGGCCAGCGTCGTGGTGTCGCCACCGCTGTAGGTGATGGTCTTGTCGCCAAAGGTGGAGGTCGGCGTCACGATCTGCGCGCAAGTGGCGCCCTTGAACTCGTTGACCGCCACGCCGGTGCCGGTCCCCACGAACAGCGGGACCAGCGAGGAACAAAGTACATAGTTGGAGACGATGGTGGCCGTTACATCCTGTGCCACAGTGGTGATCGGCGGGTCATAGGTGGTGGTGATGGTGCCGGAGCACGTGCCCAGGTTGGCCGCCGAGGCCTGCCCCGCCCCCGCCAGCAACAACCCCGCCACCACCAGCTTGCCCAGCCACTTGCCCAACCCGCATACACCCTGAATCGCTTGCAATGTCTTCACGATGGACCTCCAGAAAAATTGGCGTACGAGAAAGAAACATACATGCTTATCTGCATAAGCCTTTCGTATACTATTGTGATTTTTTGATACATCAATACAAGTTGACGAATGGCAAGCGACTGAATTTTGAAAGAAACAAGAAATCACAAAGAAACAAAGAAGACATATTCATTCCCAGGTGAAAGCGCTGTCACCACCCCGGTTTCACAGTGACCGCGTTGGGCAAATCTTCCTCTGGACCAAGGATTCCGCTACGGCGCGGCGCCGGCGCGCGCCGCGAGGCAGCCGCCCAATGCGAAGAACGGCAAGGGCTACGCCCGCATGAGCGAACATGCTCCCTGCCGGCCCGCGCAGCGCCGGCCGGCAATTTCCCCCGCCAGCCGGCGCCCCGGCGGCTCAGCCTCGACACGTGGCGATCAGGCTTCCGACCGTAAGAATTGTCCGCCGCGCATGGCTGGCAATGGCCGCGGCCAGCAGGCCACCGATCACCGATACATGCTCCAGCGCGAAGAACAGCGACAGCTGCGCCTGGGCGCCGTCGAAACGCCAGAAGGTGTGCACCACCAGAATGGTCGCCAGCAGGAACAGCGCCAGCGCGCCGGCTCCCAGCCATAGTGCGCGGTCGAGCAGCAGCAACGTGGCGCCGGCCAGCAGGGTGAAGGCGGTGAGCAGGTTGAACAGCCAGTCGGGGCTGAGGCCGGCGGCGCGCATCTCGCGCAGCCCGCCTTCGTAGTCGATCAGCTTGGCGAGGCCGGACGAGACGAACACCACCGCCAGGCACAGCCGTGCCAGCAGCCAGAGCCAGCCGCTGGCGAGCGCGGCATCGATGAAGCGTTTCATGGTTTTTCCTGTTGAAGTCGGGCAAAGCGGCGGGCCTGGCGGCGCGCGCGCGATTGCCGGGCCCAGCCAGCACGCACCATAATTCCTCAACTTAACTTGAGGTCAATGGTCGTGACGGCGGACAGGAAGATCGACAGCGAGCGGGCGATGACGGTGGGCGAGGTGGCACAACGCAGCGGGGTGCCGGTGTCCACCGTGCATTTCTACGAAGCCAAGGGGCTGATCCGGGCCACGCGCAGCGAGGGCAACCAGCGCCGCTTTCCGGCGGTGACGCTGCGCTACATCGCGATCATCAAGGTGGCGCAGCGCACCGGCATTCCCCTGGACGAGATCCGCGCCGCGCTGGCGCGCTTTCCGGCCGGCAGCAAGCTGACCGCCGCACAGTGGCGGACGCTGTCGGAGCAATGGCGCGCCGCGCTGGATCAGCGCATCCGCCGGCTGGAGCGCCTGCGCGACGAACTGGACAGCTGCATCGGCTGCGGCTGCCTGTCGCTGGCCGATTGCCCGTTGCGCAATCCCGACGATGCGCTGGGCGCCCAAGGGCCAGGGCCGCGCCTGCTGGAACGGCCCTGACGCGCATCGCCCTTCGAACAGGGGTGGGAGGAACGAAGCCCGGGCGGGCGGCGGGCCGCGACAGCGCCCCCACCGGCCGACGATGAACCGGCAGCCGCAGGCCGCCGGTTCATCGCGCGCCGCTCAGGGGCTCAGGCGCGGATCGCCTTCCAGCGGGAACGGCTCGCTGGGATTGCCGTTGGTGGTCTGACCGTACACCCAGCGCGTCAGCTCGGCGGGGCGGCAGACATCCTGCGCATTACAGGCCCACAGGCTGATCCAGGCGGCGCCGGGCAGCTTGGTGCTGACGAACTTGGCGCCGCCGGTCCAGTAGGCGCCGGGCTGGCATTCCGGCGCGCCGAAGCAGTCGCGATACAGCAGCGGGAACTGGGTGATGCGGCCCAGCGGCACGCCCTGCTCGCGCACTTCCACATAGGCCGGGCGGCCGTTGATGGCGCCGTTCACGCTTTGCAGTGTCACCGTGATCTCGCCGTTGGCCCAGTTCAGGCTGGCGCTGTAGCGGCTGGGCAGCGGCACCGCCGGCGGCGGCACCGGATCGTTGGTCGCCTGCCAGGCGCCCCACTCGTTGCTGCCCGGCTGCTCGCCCTGGGTCCACCAGCGCGCCTGCCACACCTTGTTGTCGTACACCGCCTTCTCGCCGGCCTGATAGGCGCGGCTGCCCGACCACGTGCTGGCGACGCCGTTGTCCACCGGCCGCCACGCGCCGTAGACGCTGGCACCGGGCTGCTCGCCCTGGGTCCACCATTGCGCCTCGTAGGTCGCACCGTCGTAGCTGACCTGCTGCCCTTGCAGGTACACCGTCGCCGCGTCCCACGCCGGCGCGGTCGGGCCTGGCGTCAGCGGCAGGCCCGCCTGCTGGATCTGCTCATCGAGCAGGCCGTGCACCACGGCGGTGGATTGATAGTTGTAGATGCGGTAGGCCAGGCCCAATTCGATCGGCATCGGGCAGTAGTAGTCGGTCCCGGCGTTGGTCAACGGTCGGCGCGTCGGCAGCAGGGCATCGTCGCCCACCTTCGGCGGAACGCCGCCAGTCAGCCCCGGCGTGGTGAACGCGTCGGGCGGCGGGGGAATACAGGTGGCCTGGGCGGCCGCGGATGCCAGCAACGCCGCTGCACAGCACAGCGCGAGTTTCATGATGTTGCCTCCAAATTGGTTTGTTTTATGCGTCCGTCATCGCGGACGCCCCAATATGGCAAATTCCGCCGTCGCTCACAAATCAGCAAACCGTGACATACACGGTGGTATGCCAGGGCGAATCGACCTTCAACGCCGGGGAGAAGGAAGTCCTTCCCTTCGGGTTGGTCCGTGGGCCGGTGGACGTAGCGATGGCCGGCGGCAGTGGGCGGAAGGCCGGCGGCGCAAGCGGAAAGGTTTCCCCCAGGCACGGCGCTGCGGCTTCGTGCTTCGCACTCAAGTGCGAACCCGATTCGCGCTATGGCATCAGCGCGTTGTGCGGCACCGAGAACGGCGGCGCCGGGCGCGGCCACAGCGCGTCCATCAGGTCGATGGCGCCGCGGCGCTCGGCGACGATCACGTCGTGGTGCGGCGTCACCTGGAACAGCGCGACGCGGGTGTCGTCGATCGGCATCCAGGCGTAGTTCACCAGCAGGTAATCCGGCTGCACCCGCGGATGCCCCGCCACCCCGGCCGCGCCTTCGCGCACGTGGCGGCGCTCGCGGACCACGAACAGCAACTGGTCGGCCACCGCCAGCTGGAACGCCGAGACCGTCCACTGCGAGCCGGTGAGCTGATCGGTCTCGACGAACTCCGCCAGCCCCAGGCGGCAGGTGCCGTGGTAGCGCAGATTCTGATGGTTCAACTGCAATGCGTAGTTGCAGCCCGCGCTGTTGACCAGCACGAACAGCAGCGCCGCCAGCGCCGCCCCCGGCAACAGCAGCAGCCAGCGATGGCGCTTCATGGCGCGGCCTCGCCGGTGGGCGCCGCCGGATCGACCAGACGCACGAAGCGCCCGGACACCAGCACCAGCTTGCCCTGGCGCTGCGTCGGCAACGATTCCTCGGGATAGATGCGGTCGGCCACCGCGCAGATCATGCCCTGCGCGTCGCGCGTGCATTCGATGGCGATCCACTGGTCGCGCGTGACCAGCGCCAGCGCCACCCCGGCCAGCAGCACAGCGCCGTTCAGCCACCACAGGCGCCGCCGCCAACGATCCGCCGACGCGACGGGGACGACCGGCCGCGTTGTGTCGGCGGGCCCGATCGGCGCGCCCTCGGGCTCCGGCTCGGCCGGCGCAATGGCCGGCGTGTCGGCGGGCATCGCGGTATCGGGCTGGGCCTGTCGCTGCAATGGCACTTCCAGGTGCAGCAGATAACCTTCGCGCGGCAGATTGCGGATTTCCACTTCATCGGTCGCCGCTTTCAAATGGCGGCGCAAATTGGAGATCGCCACCGCCAGCGAATTGGCGCTGACCGGCCGGCCATGCCAGCCGATGTCGAGCAATTCGTCCTTGCCGCATACCTCGCCCGCGCGTTCCAGCAGGTGGGCCAGTATTTCCGCCTCCGCGCCGGCCAGCCTTGCGCGCGATTCCGCACCGTCGGGCGCATGCCGCGTCAGTTGCCGCAACTCGGGCTGGAACACGAACGATCCGAATACCAGGCGAAGGCCGGACACTTCCACTCCTATTTGTGCAAATTTACATGCGGGATCGGGCCATGCCGCAGGGCAATGCGATAAACAGCGCAAATCATTATAACGCAAGGTTTTCAGGCCAAACAGCGGCCCGGCCATGCGGGTTTCATCATTTTTAATAATTTTTTAAATATTTACCGAGCGCTTTCCCCGGCGCAGATTGGGCTCATCCAAACCGCCATCACGGGAATGCCGCCGGATTCGATTCGCGCAATAGCGAATCCGGCGGCGAATCGAAATCATGCGACTTTTTCATCGCCAATCAGGACTCGACATCGATTTGACCGCGGGATTGATCCAATACACCGCCCGCGCCGGCGGCATGCCGGTGCAATGCTGGATCAAGATGAGCCGCCGCGACGGCGAACTATTGCATTACCTGGTCCGGCAAAACGGCAAGCTGGTTTCCAAGGAATTGCTGCAACAGCAATTCTTCGCCGATCGCAAGAACCGCGCCGCCGCGTTGATCTACAGCATCTGGCAGATTCGCCAATACCTGCTGATTGCCGATATGCAATGCGATTGCCTGCGCACCATCCACGGTTATGGCTATCGATTCGACGCGCAATTGTCCGGCCTGGAAATCCTGACCACGCCGGCCGTGTCGGCAACCCCGCTCGCCGAGCCCTGCGCCGGCTGACCGGACCCTCCGATTTTTCTTCCCCCGAAAGGCCCCACCATGCACCCCCTCCCCCGATACCTGGTCCTCCTGCCCGCCCTGCTGACGCTGGCGCTCGATCCGCTGCTGGCCAGCGCCGCGGCGACTTTCGACACCGGCGCGCTGCTCGACCGCCCCAATGCCTCGGCCGCGCAACTGCTGCGCAACCACGGCTACCGCGACGTCCACACCGCCAACGGCACCGGCCGCGACTGGGTGGATTGGTGGAACGAGGAGGCCCAGGACTGCCTGGTGACCTCGCAGGACAGCCGCCACTACGTGTCGGTGCAGCCGACCACGGCCGAGGAATGCCGCCAGTACCTGAACAGCGCCGGTGGCAGCGGCACCGGCCTGGCGGTCGCCGCCGGCGCGGCCGCGCTGATCGGCGCGGTGGCGCTGTACAACCACAACAAGCATCGCCGTGACAAGGAAGAACAGGCGCAGCAGGATCAGGACCAGTACGACCGCGGCTACCAGGATGCGATCTACCACCGCCGCCGCGACAACCGCGACCGCAACGACGCCTACGACCGTGGCTACGACAGCGGCGTGGCCGATGCCGGCTACCGCCACGACGAGTACCGCGGCCATCGCGGCAATCACGGTTACGTCGAGGTCTCCGACCTGGTGGGCGCGCGCGCCGCCGGCGGCGAAAGCGAACTGCGGGCGCGCGGCTTCCGCAACATCGACGGCGACAAGGGCTGGCACCGCAGTTACACCACCTGGTGGAACGCGCGCGCCGACGAATGCGTGCAGGTGGTCACCCGGGACGGCCGCTACAGCCGGGTCGAAGTCGTCGGCGACGACCGCTGCGCCTGATCCCCTTCCCGCACCCGGAGCCATCCCATGAACATCCGCCTTTCGCTGCTGGCGCTGCTCGCCGCGCTGTCCCTGCCCCTCCACGCCGCCGACGGCATCCACAGCCAGACCGTGCGCTTCGCCGCCGGCACCTCGTCGGCCCAATACCAGCAGACGCTGACCGGCCATGAAGTGCGCGCCTACGTGCTGCGCGCCCGCCAGGGCCAGGTGCTGGTGGTCGGCCTGCGCGGGCCGGGCTCCACCAACTTCAACGTGCTGGACGCCGGCGACGACACCGCCCTGTTCAACGGTGCGCTCGACGGCCCCGACGCCCGCGTGACGCTGCCCCGCACCGGTCTCTACACCGTACGCGTCTACCAGATGGGGCAGGCCAAGTCCGCCGGGCGGACCACCCGCTACCAGTTGAACATCGCGGTGCGGGACACCCCGCCCGCCCATGCCACGCCGCATGGCGCAGGCAGCCTGGCCGACCTGGTGGGCGCCCGCGCCGCCGGGGGCGAAACCCAGTTGCAGGCGCGCGGTTACGTCAACGTCGGCGGCGGCAAGCGCCACGGGCACAGCGATACCGTGTGGTGGAACGCGGCGCAGCAGCGCTGCGTGGCGGTGACCACCGCCGACGGCCGCTACCAGCGCATCGACGAGGCCGACGCCACGCGCTGCAACGCCGGTTGAGGCGCGGCCGGTTGGCGCGGCTGCGCTAGTTGCAGCGCGCCAGCGCCTTGCCCAGCTCGCGGTAGGTCAGCGCCTCCCACTTGTGCATGACATAGACGCAGACCGCCGAGGCGTGGATGCCCTCGCATGGCCATTGCAGCGGCAGGGTGCCGTTGTCGGCGCGCTGGATGCTGTTGCCGCCGCCGTCGCTCTGTTCAGCGGTGGTGGCGGCTTCGCTCGCGGCCTGTTCCGCCTGCTCCACCAGTTGCTGCACCGTGTCGGCGGTGGCGCCCTGCTGGCGCGCCTCGGCCAGCATCTGGCCCATGTTGGAGCCGAGGATGGTGCGGCGCACCTCGGCCAGCTCCGGGCTGGTGTAGGCGCGCAACTGCGGGGCCAGGTAGTCGAGCGTGCCGTTGCATGACGCGGCGACCGGCTTGCCCTTGGCCGCGAGCGGCGGCTTGGCCAGCGCCAGGGTCGGCTTGGGCGCCGCGGCGGCGGTCGGTGCGGCGGCTTTGTTCGCCAGCGGCAGCGTGCCGCCGTCGGGCAGCGTCACCGAGGCGTCGCGCAGCACCAGGAAGTTCTCGTCCAGCACCGCCAGCTGCCCTTTCAGCGACAGCGTGGTCTGCCCGTCGAGCTGGCGCGCCTGCGCCGGCGGCACCGGCACGCCGATGGGCACGTCGCGCCATTCGCCGACGAAATAGCCGCCGTCGGCGTCGTAATCCTTCACCTGGATGTCCATCTGGTACGGCAGGGTCAGCTTGGCGACGCGGGCGCGGTAGTCGGCGGTGGATTCGTACTTGTCCTTCTTCATGCCCGCCAGGAACTGCTGCGGATCGGCGGCGGGCTCGGCGCGGGCGCCCAGCACGATCGGCCAGCCCTGGGTGTGCCAGTTGCCGTCGACGATCTCGGCGCGGGTGCTGAAGCTGCTGTTCCAGTTCAGGCCGCCCGGCAGTTCGCGCGCCAGGGTGCCGTTGTCCAGGTCGAAGATCTGCACGGTCTGGCCGCCCTTGGCGTTCCACGACCACGGGCCCACCGCCAGGTAGCGCGGCTGGCCCGGCAGGCGCTGCACATACAGGCCGTCCTCGCGGAAGCGGCTTTGCAGGCGGAACTTCTCCTGGTTGGACGACAGGGCCAGCACCGAGATCACGCCGGTTTCGGGCTGATGGATCCAGCCCAGGTCGCCGTCCAGCGTGAGCTTGCCGGTGGCGGCGATGGCGGTGGTCTGGCAATCGGGCAGCGACACCCGTTGCGGCGGGCTGGTGATGTAGGCGTGGCCCTGCTTGTCGGCGAGCAGCCAGGCCAGGCCGCGCCGGGCGATCTGGCACAGCGGCTTGCCCTGGGCCAGATCCCACACCTGGAACGGCTCGCGGGTGTTCTCGTCGCCGTTGAGGTAGGACACCAGGTACGGCAGCGTGCCGATGTAGCCGTAGACCAGCGGCGTCGTGCTGTCGCCGCGCCGGGTGTCGCCCCGGAAGCTCTGCCGGCGCTCGCCGTTGACGTAGTGGGTGAGGGTGTTGCCCTCGACCGTGACCACCTCCAGCGAGCCGTCGGCGCCGGCGCGCGGCCAGCAAGTATCCACCTTGGACGACAGCACCAGTTGCTGCACCATCTGACCGCGTTCGTCGTACAGCCAGACGCCCTTGCAGTACTTGTCGGGGTAGTACGACGCCTGCTGCACCTGCAAGCGGCCTTCCGTGGGATACGCCTGGAAGTCGCCGCCCTGCCACAGTTGCAGGCGCTGGCCGTCGCCATCCATCAACTCGATGTACCCGTTCTTGGAGAAGCCGCCATTGAGCAGGATCGAGCGCTCGCCGACGAAGGACACCGACCAGCCAACATCCTTGTTCAGCCCTTCGCGCAGTACGCGCTCGCGCCCGCCGGGCAGGTCGCGGATCACCAGTTGGTTGGACAGGTTGACGTAGCCCAGCCGCCTGCCGTCCTGCGCCACCCCGACGGTGCCGTTGGAGGTGATGTCGAAGGTGGGCCGCGGCCCGCTGGCGGCGCGATTGCCTCGTTCCAGCTGGCGGCGGTGGAACACCAGTTGCCCCGCCCATTCGGCCGGCGGGGTCAGCCCCGCCAGTTCCTGCTGCCGTTCACGCTGCCTGGCGGCGGCGTCCTGCTGGGCACGCCGTTGCTGCTCGGCCTGGCGCCGCGCCTCGTCGGCGCGCTCCTGGGCCTCGCGCAGTTCGTTGTCGCGGTCGTTCTGTTCCAGCACGCGCTGCAATTGCTGCAGGCCGCGCGACAAGGCGTCATAGTCCACCGCCCACGCCGGCGCGCCGATGGCCAGCGCCACGACCGCAAGCATCCCCCGGCGCCAGCGCGGCGCCCGCTCCCTGTAGTGCGACATGTGTCATCTCCGTGATGCGTTTGTTGTTGCGCGACGGATCGTTGCCCGCCGCGTACTGCGCGCGCCGTTGCCGACGCGCCGATCCACCGATTCTGCCATCGCCCGGCACGCGCCGGGCCGCGTTCAGCGCGCCAGCCGGCCCGCCAGTTGCCCCTTGGCGGCCAGTGCCTTGCGATAGAACTGCTTCAGCCCGGCGCACAGGTAATGCAGCCCCGGCTCGCCGTCCGGCGTCCTGAGAAAGCGATCCTTGGGGCAGTCGCCCCAGCACAGTTGCAGGTACGGACAGGCGCGGCAATAACGCGGCAGCGTGTCGGACTTGGCGCGGGCGAACTGTTCCTGCCGCAGCGAGAACGCCAGGTCGCCCTCGTGCTCGTCGGCGATGTTGCCGAGACGGTATTCCGGGTAGACGAAGTGGTCGCACGAGTACAGGTCACCGTTGTGCTCCAGCGCCAGCGCCTTGCCGCAATAGCGGCTGGTCACGCATTTCTGCGAGCCGCGGTCGAACATCATCGAGACCACGTTCTCGAACTGGTCGACATAGACACGGCCGAAATCCCTGGCGAACCATTCGTCCCACACCCGGCCGAGGAAGTAACCCCAGTCCTCCGGATCCACCGACCAGTCGGTCACCACCGAATCGGGCTGGCCGGGCCGTGCCTGCGGGGTCTGCGCGACGGGCAATTCCTGCGCCGGCCACTTGCCCGGCGCCACCGCGTGGAAGTCGCGCCGTTCCACCGCGGGGATGAACTGGATGATGCGCGGGCGCACCTGGTCCCGCAGAAAGCGATAGACGTCGATGGGGCGGCGGGCGTTGGTCCGGTTCACCACGCACAGCGCGTTGAACGGCACCCCGTGGGCATGCAGCAGCGCGGCGGCCTTCATCACCCGCTCGTGGGTGGGCTTGCCGCCCTTGCTGTAGCGGTACAGGTCGTGCAGCTCGGCCGGGCCGTCGATCGACAGCCCCACCAGGAAGTCGTGCTGCTTGAGGAAGGCGCACCATTCCTCGTCGAGCAGGGTGCCGTTGGTTTGCAGATCGTTGTCGATGCGCTGGCCGGGCTTCTTGAACTGCTGCTGCAAGGCGACGACGCGGCGGAAAAAATCCAGCCCCATCAGCGTCGGCTCGCCGCCCTGCCAGCTGAAGTCCACCCGGTCGCCGGTGTGTGCCTCGATGTACTGGCGGATGTGCGCCGCCAGCAGCGATTCGCTCATCCGCGGCATCTTGGGCTGGTGCAGCAGGTCTTCCTTGTGCAGGTAGAAGCAGTAGGTGCAATCCAGATTGCACTGCGCACCGCTGGGCTTGACCATGGTGTGGAAGCGGTAGATCGCACCGCCCTCCGGCGGCGGCAGCTTGAGCCGGGGCATGTCGGCAACGGCCTTGATGGGGATCATCTGCCGCGTCTCCTCTGGGTTTCGATACCAAGTCATATCAAAGCAAAAAAGCACGGAATTTGCCGGGACACGCCGTCACGAGTGCACCACCAAACACCAAAACCCATGCTTCGCCATCGGCGCGGGCCGGCCCGCTACCCCCAGGCGCAACGGCGGAACCGGACATGGTGGTTTATAAGTAACCCACAGGGCAAAGCCCCCGATGCCTTGAGAATCAACGCGATGTATCAACTCCCACGCATCACGTGGTCGCGCAACGGCCCGCGATGCTCCCCAGGAGCAGACCGATGTCCCCCCTTATTACACCGCCGTCGAAACGCCTGGCCACGCTGGCCGCACTCCTTGTCTCCACCTCGCTCTGGGCCGCCGACACGGCGACCCCCGTCACCGCGCCGACCAAGGTGCAAGGTCGCCCCGGTTACGATCATCCCAACCAGTACCTGGTCAGCCGCACCGTCAAGCTGGCCGACAACATGGAGCCGGTGATCCCCAACACCGAGCAGAACCAGCAGGCGCGCGCCAAGCTGGCCGCGCTGGAAAAGAAGTTCGGCAAGAAGCCCAACATCGTGATCTTCCTGCTGGACGACGTGGGCTACATGGACATGGGCTTCAACGGCGGCGGCAACGCGGTGGGCAATGCCACGCCCGACATCGACCGCATCGCCAACGAGGGGCTGATCCTGACCTCGGCCTATTCGCAGCCCAGTTGCTCGCCGACGCGCGCCACCATCATGACCGGGCAGAACCAGGCGCATCACGGCCTGCAATCGCCCCCCATGTACGGCCAGCCCGGCGGTCTGGAAGGGCTGACCACGGTGGCCAAGCTGCTGTCCGACCAGGGCTACACCACCCAGGCGATCGGCAAGTGGCACATGGGCGACAACGAAGGCTCGCTGCCGCAGAACGTCGGCTTCGACCACTTCCGCGGCTTCCTCTCGGTGTCCGACATGTATACCGAGTGGCGCGATCCGCAATACAACCCCGAGGTAGCGCTCAGCCCGTCGCGCTACGAATACGTGGAGAAGCTGCCGTTCAACAAGGCGGACGTGGAGGCCAGCAAGGGCGGCAAGATCCGCGACCTGTACACCCTCGACACCAATACCATCCGGGATCTGGACCAGAAATGGCTGTCGTTCGGCGTCGATTTCATCACCCGGCAGAAAGATGCCAAGAAGCCGTTCTTCCTCTACTACGGCACCCGGGGCTGCCACTTCGACAACTATCCGAACGACTACTACCTGGGCCGCTCCGCCGCGCGTACCAGCTACAGCGACTGCATCGTCGAGATGAACGACGTGTTCGCCAAGCTGGTGGCGACGCTGGATCAGACCGGCCAGCTGGAAAACACCGTGATCTTCTTCGGCTCGGACAACGGACCAGAAGCCGAGGTGCCGCCGCACGGCCGCACCCCGTTCCGCGGCGCCAAAGGTTCGACCTGGGAAGGCGGCGTGCGCGGCCCGAGCTTCGTCTACTGGAAGGGCATGATCCAGCCGCGCAAGTCCGACGGCCTGTTCGACTTCGCCGACCTGTTCAACACCTCGCTGTCGCTGGCCGGCAAGCCCGGCGCCGACGTGGCCAGGCTGGTGCCCGCCAAGACCTACATCGACGGCATCGACCAGACCTCGTTCTGGCTGGCCGACAATGGCGTATCCAACCGGCGCAGCATCTTCTACTTCTGGAACGACGAGATCTCGGCGGTACGGGTGGACGAATTCAAGTTCATGATGATCGCCCAGGCAGCCAACGCGATCACCCAGTCGGGCGACAACGGCGGCTTCAGCGGCGCCGCGCTCACCTCGCAGGCGTCGATCATGTTCAACCTCTACACCAACCCGCAGGAAGACCAGACCAGCGGCATCCGCCATATCCCCATGGGCGTGCCGTTGCAGGCCGAGTACCTGCGCTACCGCGAAGTGCTGAAGAAGTACCCGCCGCATACCCAGATCTCGCTGAAATAGCGTTGCGATCCACCCCGACAAAAACGCCCCGTCCGGGGCGTTTTTGTTGGTCATCGAACGGGCCCCAGCGATCGCTACACGGCATGACCCCGTTCCCTGCCACCCGATGCACCGTCCCCTCTCGCACTCGACATAAAATGTCTTGACATTATATGTCGGCAATCCTATGTTGACGGCATTCACCAAGAGGAGGGCGCCATGGACGCAGCGTTGCAGCAACGCATTGCCGAAGCAGGTCGCAGGCTGGCAGGACAACTGGGCGCATTCGAAGTCGCCCGGATCCCCGGCGAAGTCGTCGTGTTCAAGGTCGAGATCAGCGGTCGCGAGGAACTGCCGATCTTCATCACCCAAGCGGACAGCCAGATCCTGTGCATCTGCTACCTGTGGACCGAGCGCGACGTCGCCCCGAGCCGCCGCACCGCGCTGCTGGAAGCCATGCTCGACCTGAACATCGCCATCCCGCTGTCGTCGTTCGGCCGCATCGGCGACAAGTACCTGATCTACGGTGCGCTGGCCTGCGAAGCCGGTGCCGACGACCTCGCGCAGGACCTGCTCGCGCTGAGCGACAACGCGGTCGACGCGCTCGAAGCGATGGCCGAATACCTGCACTGAACCGAACACAGGAGTATCCCCATGTCCATCTTCAGCAAGATCCTCAGCGCGCTCAAAGGCAGCGCCCGCGAAATCGGGGAAAGCGTGGTCGACGCCAACGCCACCCGCATCTACGAGCAGGAAATCCACGAATCCAAGGCCGCGCTGGCGCGCGCCAAGCAGGACCTCACGCTGGTCATGGCCCAGGAAAAGGCGGCCGAGCGCGAGATCGAACGCCTCGGCAAGGAAATCCTGCGTTTCGAAGACCATGCACTGGCCGCGCTCGACAAGGCGGAGGAAAGCCTGGCCGGCGACGTGGCGACCCGCATTGCCGAACTGGAAGCGGAACGCGACGCGCAACAGCGGGCCCGCGCGGACTTCGCCCAGCACATCGCCAGCCTGAAGGACCTGATCCGCCAGGCTGAAGCACGGGTGCGCGAACACGAGCGCGAGCTGGCCGTGGCCAAGACCACCGAAAGCGTCTACCGCGCCACCGAGTCGATCTCCCAGAGCATGGGCAGCGGCGCCTCCAAACTGGGCAGCGCGCGCGAATCGCTGGAGCGCATCAAGGAACGCCACACCCTGACGGCCGACCGCATGAAGGCCGCTGAGGAGCTGGATGCCGAGTTCGGCACCAAGGCGCTGGAAAAGAAGCTGGCCGCGGCGGGCATTGGCGGTGACGCCAACCGCAAGGAGGCCGTGCTCGCCCGCCTGAAGGCGCAACGCGATGCGGATCGGGCGGCAAGCGATGAGCAGCAGTAAGAAGCTGCCGCCGCGCTGGGAAAGCTCGGCACCGGCGATCCGGGCGGTCCAGGTGGCGTTCGATGTCGAGGAAGAGGTGTTGCAGGCGGTACGGCAGGCCGCCTTCGACAACAACCTCAGCAACTCCGATCAGATCCGCGAAGTGCTGGGGCTGGCGATCACCCACCGCCCCAAGCGCCCGCGCCTGACGGTGACACTTTCCGAAGAGGACTACGCGGCCCTCGGCACCCGGTTCGGGCTCGACCCGGCGCAACGGCTGGAAATCAAGGAACGGGTGCACCAGGAACTGCTGGCCTTCGCGCGCGGCAAGCCCGGCGCCGATGCGTAAGTCAGGCATCGGCGCGAGGTCCCCCACTCGTGCAGCGCTTGCCATTCATCAAAGCTGTGGAGGGCTTCATTCCTCATGATGTTGAAGTAATTTTTGACATCACGCTGTCGTATCACTGATAACCAGCCCCGAACACTGCAAACCAGCGACATAGCATCTGCCGAAATGGCGTCACCTGCATTCGATCGACAAAACAAGGAAAACATCGAAATGGGCAGTTTCCTGGACACCATCACCTGCTTTCCGACCGCGATCTGGACGGTGTTGCTCGGCGTGGTGCTGGTCTACTGGCTGGCCGCGATGCTGGGCCTGGTGGATATCGACGCCGTCGACCTGGACGGCGAGGTCGGCGACTTCGCCGACCTGTCCGGCAAGCTGATGGCGCTGGGCCTGGGCGGCGTGCCGTTCTCCATCGTGGTCAGCCTGATCGCGCTGGTGGGCTGGGTGGTATCGGGCCTGGCGGGACAATACCTGCTGGCCTGGCTGCCCGACCTGCTGCGCTATATCGCGGGCGTGGCCGTACTGCTCGCCAGCGCAGCCGTCGCCCTCCCGGTGACGGCGATGGCGCTGCGGCCGATGCGTGGCCTGTTCGTCACCCACAACGCCATCAGCAATCCGGCGTTGGTGGGCAGCGCGTGCCGCGTGCTGACGCTGGAGGTCACCGAGCGCTTCGGCCGCGCGGAAGTGGCCACCGGCGGCGCCGGCATCAATATCCGGGTTCGCGCCGCAACCCCCAACCCCCTCACCAAGGGATCGCAGGCCGTCATCATCGACTACGACGCCGGCGGCGGCATCTACACCATCGCCGCCATCGACGATTCCTGATCCCGCCGCACCGACCTCCCCTTCACTCATACCAAGCAGACCTGCCCCGCGCAGGCCAATACCCCAGTCTTGCCTTCTTTCAGGGAGCAACCATGAACTTGATCCTGACGGCGATCGTACTCATCGCCTTCTTCGTCTTCTGCGCCTTCGTCCTCTTCGCCAAGTTCTACCGCAAGGTGGAACAGGGCCGGGCCATGATCGTGAACACCTTGCGCGCCGAGCCCGAGGTCACCTTCACCGGCCGCATGGTGTACCCGGTGATCCACAAGCTGGAGCTGATGGAAATCTCGCTCAAGACCATCGTGATCAAGCGTTCGGGCAACGCCGGCCTGATCTGCCGCGACAACATCCGCGCCGATATCGAAGTCACCTTCTTCGTGCACGTGAACAAGACCAGCGAGGATGTGTTGCGGGTGGCGCAGACAGTGGGCTGCGAGCGCGCTTCCAGCCAGGAGACGCTGGAAGAGCTGTTTGCCGCCAAGTTCGCCGAGGCGCTCAAGACGGTGGGCAAATCGATGGATTTCGAAGACCTGTACCAGGCCCGCGACAAGTTCCGCGACGAGATCATCCGCCAGATCGGCGACAACCTCTCGGGCTACGTGCTGGAAGACGCCGCCATCGATTACCTCGAACAGACGCCGCTGGACAAGCTCGACCGCAACAACATCCTCGACGCGCAGGGCATCCGCAAGATCACCGAGCTGACCGCCGTACAGCACGTGACCACCAACCAGCTCCAGCGCGACGAGCAGATGCAGATCAAGAAGAAGGACGTCGAAACCGCCGAGACCATCCTCGAACTGCAACGGCAGCAGGCCGACGCCGAAGCGCGTCAGCAGCGCGAAATCGCCACGGTGCGCGCCCGCGAGCAGGCGGAAGCGGATCGCGTGGCCGCCGAGGAGCGCGCCAAGGCCGAGGTCGCCCGCATCCAGGCCGAACAGGTGATCGCGGTGCAGCAGGAGAACATGCAGCGCGAGAAGGAAGTGGCCGAGAACAACCGCAAGCGCGCGGTGGCCATCGAAGAGGAAAAGGTCACCCGCGCCCGCGAGCTGGAAGTGGTGGACCGCGAACGCGAAGTGAAGCTCCAGGAGATCGAGGCCGAGAAGTCCATCGAGGTAGAGAAGAAGGCCATCGCCGACGTGATCCGTGAACGCATCGTGGTCGAGCGCACCGTGGCCGAGCAGGAAGAAGCCATCAAGGAACTGCGCGTGGTGGCCGAGGCCGACCGTAGCCGCAAGGCCACGGTGATCGCCGCCGAAGCCAAGGCCGAGGAAAAGCTGGTGATCGACGTGAAGGCCGCCGAGACCGAGGAACGCCGCGCCAAGCACAAGGCGATGGAAGAAACCACGCTGGCCGAAGCCAAGCTCAAGGTCGCGGAGAAGGAAGCCGAGGCCAAGAAACGCGAAGCCGAAGGCATCGAAGCGCTCAGCGCCGCCCCGGGCCTGGCCGACGCCAAGGTGATGCTGGTGACCGCCGACGCCAAGGAAAAGGACGGCATGGTCGTCGCCAAGGTCAAGATGGCCGACGCCGACGCCGTCAGCCGCATGGGCGAGGCCGAAGCCGAGGCACTGCGCCTCAAGCTGGAAGCCGAAGCCACCGGCCGCGAGAAGCTGGGCTTGGCCGACGTGAGCGTCAAGACCGCCGACGCGCACGCCATCGAGGCCAAATTCGCCGCCGAGGCCAAGGGCCTGCGCGAGAAGTTCGACGCGATGAAGGCGATGAGCGACGACACCCGCGCCCACGAGGAATTCCGCATGCGCCTCGACAACAGCCACGTGCAGACGCTCAAGGCCATCGACGCCAATACCAGCATCGCCCGCGAACAGGCGGAAGTGCTGGGCAAGGCGCTGGGCAATGCGCGCATCGACATCGTCGGCGGCGAGGGCGACTACTTCCAGCGCTTCGTCAACGCGCTGGGCATCGGCAAGGCCATCGACGGCGCCATCGCCAAGAGCGACACGCTGCAACTGGCCACCGCGCCGCACCGCAGCGGCGAACGCAACCTGATCGACGACGCCGGCAAATTGCTGGGCGGCCTGGGCCAATCGGCCGACGAACTCCAGAACCTGTCGGTCGCCGCCCTGCTGCACCGGGTGATGAAGGACGGCAACAGCGATTCGCAGGATGCGCTGCACAAGTTGCTGGGCTCGCTGGGCCGCAAGTAATCGAGCACGAGGACCGACCATGTACTGCCTGAGCTGCAATACCGAAACCCGCCGCGAATCGCTGGAGCCCGGCCTCATGGCCGAGCAATGCCCCACCTGCCAGGGCACCTGGCTCGCGCTCGAAGACTATCGCCGCTGGCTGGCGCAGGTGCCACGGCAGGCTGCAGCGGACGAGGCAGCCGGCGCCGAGATGATCGAGGAAACCTCACCGCGCGCGTTGCGCTGCCCCGACTGCGAACAATTGCTACAGAAGTACCGGGTGGCCGGGCATCTGAAATTCCGGCTCGACCAGTGCGGCGCCTGCCGCAAGGTATGGCTTGACGGCGAGGAATGGCCGGCGCTGCGCGCCCAGGGCCTGACGCATTCGCTGCTGCACATTCTCAGCGACCGTGGCCAGCGCGAGGTGCGCGAGACCGAATCGCGCGAGCGGCTGGATGCCTCCTGGCGGGCGCGCCTGGGCGATGCCGACTACGCCGAGGCGCAGCGCGTGCGCGCCTGGCTGAGCGGCCACCCGCAGCGCGCGCTGCTGCTGGCCTATCTCCAGGCAACCGAACCCGTGCTGGGCTGACCACCGAGCCGCCCTCTCCTCGCCCCGTTTACAAGGCCATCAGTGATGAGCACCACCCAGGACCTCGACCAGGACATCGCCGCCAGCGGCGGCTACGAGCTGTTGCGCCAGCGGCTCGCCCAACAGGGCGAAGCGCTGTTCGGCAAGGCGGGCGAGCTGAACGCCGCGCGGCTGGCGGCTTTCGGTCGCGCCGAACTGCGCCTGGCCGCGCGCACCCGCGCCCGCACCGAGAACAACTGCATCGCGCGCGACCTCGTCCGCGTCGGCGACCTGCTGCTGTTCGGTTACAACGTCTACATCGGCCTGCGCAAGGAAACGCGCATCGACGACGTGTTCAGCCTGTACCGCCTGAGCGGCGAGGGCGACGCGGTGGAACTGGCGCCGGTGCCGACCGAGGGCAGCTTCCTGGCCGACGTCCGCTTCGGCAGCGACTTCCGCGAGCTGTACGCCTACTACAAGAACGCCAGCCTGCGCCAATTGCGGGTCACCGGCGACAAGCTGCTCGCCGCGTTCCAGATCGGCGCCCGCGCCGGCGACCTGCGCGTGTTCCGCTGGCAGTTGAACCGCGACGGCAGCGTGCAATACATCGACAACCGGGGCGAGCGCGACATCGTGCTGCCGCCGTCGCACGATTTCGAATGGACCGCCACCGGGCGCGAACATCACGTCAACGGCAAGCATCCGCACGTCAACATCCTGGATACGCTGTTCGTCGAAACCATCGGCGGCGACCTCACCGTCAAGGTGGAGAACAACACCGACGTCGGCCTCGGCATCTACAGCGAGCCGGTGGAGGACACCAGCCAGTCGCTGACCGACGCCGAGATCAGCTACGCCAAGCTGGGCACGCTGATCCTGCTCAAAATCCTGCCCTACCGCGAAACCGCCTACCGCTACCTGGTATTCAACACCCGCACCCGGCAGGTGATCCGCATCGACGGCATCGGCGCATCCTGCGTCCAGTTGCCCGAGGATCACGGTATCGTCTTTCCCGGCGGCTGCTATCTGCAAAGCGGCGAATACAAGACCTTCACCGACGACGTCGCCGGCATGCAGTTCAAGCGCATGATCCGTTCGCCCAACGGCGAGGACGTGTTGTACGCCTTCTACGAGCCCGAAGCAGGCCGGCTGGCGCTGCTGGCGTACAACCTGATCGAAAAGACGCTGTCGCCGCCGCTATTCAGCAACGGCTACGCGCGCTTCGACGACGGTCGCCTGCTGATGTTCAACGTCGAAGGCGAGGAGGCGACGCGCAACCACGCCATGCAGTTGTGGAACACGCCGTTCTGTAGCGACGAGCACGCCGCCGGCTCGCCGCCGGCCGGCTTCTTCGGCCGCATCGGCAACGGCGAGCTGGTGCGCGGCATCTCCGAGCTGTACGGCATCGCCCGCGCCACGCGTGAGCAAAGCCCCAGCCGGCTGCATTACGAAGACCTCGAACGCGGCATCGGCCGGCTGCTCGACGGCTATTTCTGGCTGGACAGCCCGGAAGCCGGCCAGCTCGCCGCCGCGCTGCGCACCCTGGCCGACACCGCGCGGCTGACGCTGGACGAATTCGACAAGGTGGCCGCCATCCGCCAGGGCGCGGCCCAGGCACTGCGCCATGCCGAGTCGCAGCACAAGACGCTGCTCACCGACATCGCCGCCACCCTGTGGCGCGCGCCGCAGCAGTTCGTCGATGCGCTGGCGCGGCTGCGCGCACTGCGCGGCGAACTGCTGGGGCTGACCGAGCAGCGCTACATCGATACCGCGCGCCTCCAGGCGCTCGATGACGGCCTCGCCGCCGAGCAGGTGCGGCTGTCCGACGAAACCATCCGCTTCCTGGCGAACCCGCAGGCGTTCGTCCAGTACCACGCGGAGCTGGATCACGTGGCGGCGGCACTGCCGGGCATTGCCAACGTGGCGGCGCTGACACCACAGTTGCAGGCACTCGACGCCACCGCCGGCGGTCTCGACCTGCTGACCGAATTGCTGGCCGGGCTGGAGCGCGGCGACGCCACCGTGCGCACCCGCATCCTCGACGATCTGGGCGAGGTCTATGCCCGGCTGAACCAGGTGCGCGCCACAGCCCGCAGCCGGCGCGACCAGTTGGCCGTGAAAGAGGCCAGCGCCGAATTCGGCGCGCAGTTCAAGCTGTTCGGCCAGAGCGTGGCCAACGGCGTCGACCTCGCCACCACGCCCGAGCAATGCGACGAAACGCTGACCCAACTGCTGACGCAACTGGAGGAACTGGAAACCCGCTTCGGCGGACAGGACACCTTCCTGGTCGACATCGTCGCCAAGCGCGAGGCGGTGCACGAAGCCTTCGCCAGCCGCCGCCAGGCGCTGCTCGACGCGCGCCAGCAACGGGCGCAATCGCTCGGCGCCGCGGCGCAGCGCATCCTGGAAAGCATCGAAAAGCGGCTGGGACGCTTCACCACGCCCGAGGCGCTGCACAGCTACTTCGCCGCCGACCCGATGGTGCAGAAACTGCGCGGCCTGATCGGCGAGATGCGCAAGTTGAACGACACCGTCCAGGCCGACACGCTGGAAGCGCGGATCAAGACCCTGCGCGACAACGCGGTGCGCATCCAGCGCGACCAGGGCGACCTGTTCAACGCCGACGGCATCCGCCTCGGCCGCCACACCTTCACCGTCACCACCCAGCCTTTCGACCTCACGCTGGTCCATCGCCAGGATGCGCTGGCGCTGCACCTCACCGGCACCGACTATTTCGAGCCACTGGACGACGAACGCCTGACCATGCTGCGGCCCTACTGGGCGCAGCAACTGGTTTCCGAAACCGATACCGTCTACCGCGGCGAGTACCTGGCCTGGCGCATGCTCGACGCACTACACGCCGGCGAACTCGACGGCGCGGCGCTGGAGGCGGCCCGCATCGCCGAAGCCGGACTGCTGCCGCTGGTACGCGACTATGCGGCCGCCCGCTATCACGAGGGCTACCAGAAAGGCGTGCACGACGTGGACGCCGCCACCCTGCTCGCCGCCCTGCTGCCGATGGACCGGGACGCCGGCCTGCTACGCCACGGCCCGCTGCCGCGCGCACTGGCGGCCCTGTTCTGGACGCATGGCATCGAGCAGGCCGACCAGCCCGGCTGGCGCATCCGCGCCGACAACGCGCGCCGCCTCCGCGACGACTTCGGCCAGCACCAGGCATTGAGCACGCTGGCCGATAACCTGACCGCCCGCCTGGGCGATTTCGCCGCCGACCACGGGTTCGCGCTGGATGCGCCGCAGCGGCAGGCCGTCATCGCCTACCTGCTGGCCGAGCTGACCAGCGGCCATATCGAATGGGTGGTCAGCAGCGACGCGCAGACGCTGGTCGAGGCGCTGCATCGGCAACTGGAACGGCGCAACGCCCTCGGCACCCTCCAGGAAGGGCTGAAGATCGGCGCCCTGCACGACCGCTGGGCCCTGGCCTGCCACTGGTGCGAAGCCGTCGCGGCGGCGGAAGCGCTCGCGCCGGCCTACGCGCCTGAAGCCGCCGCTTTGCTGCTGACCGACCTGCCGCGCCAGCGCGCCGCGGTGGCCCTGTCCCGCACCGTGGAAGGGCTGGTCGGCCAGCACCCGCGCATCGAGCACGGCACGCTGACGCTCGATCTCAACGAGTTCCGCGAACGGCTGGCACACCACGACGCCGTGGCCGTCCCCGCGTTCGACCAGTTGCAGGCACTGCGACACGAGATCGTCGACACCACCCGGCGCCGGTTGCGGCTGGAGCAATATCAGGCCAAGCCGCTGTCGGGCTTCGTACGCAACCAGTTGATCGACGAGGTGTACCTGCACCTGATCGGCGACAACCTCGCCAAGCAGATCGGCACTGCCGGCGAAAGCCGTCGCGGCGACCTGATGGGCCTGCTATTGCTGATCTCGCCGCCCGGCTACGGCAAGACCACCCTGATGGAATACGTCGCCAATCGGCTGGGCCTGGTGTTCGTCCGCGTCAACGGCCCGGCGCTGGGGCACCGGGTGACCTCGCTCGACCCCGCGCAGGCCGACAGCAGCGCCGCCCGCCAGGAGCTGGAACGCCTGAACTTCGGTCTCGCGCTGGGCAATAACGTGATGCTGTACGTGGACGACATCCAGCACACCTCGCCGGAATTCCTGCAACGCTTCATCGCGCTGTGTGACGGCACCCGCCGGATCGAAGGCGTGTGGCAGGGCGAAGCCCGGCAGTACGACCTGCGCGGCAAGCGCTTCTGCGTGGTGATGGCCGGCAACCCGTACACCGAATCGGGCGAGGCCTTCCGCATTCCCGACATGCTGGCCAACCGCGCGGACATCTACAACCTGGGCGACGTGCTGAGCGGCAAAGAGCACCTGTTCGCACGCTCGTACATCGAGAACAGCCTGACCGCCAACCCGGTGCTGGCGCCGCTGGCCCATCGCGACCCCGCCGACCTGGCGCTGTTCCTGCGACTCGCGGCCGGCGAGGAGATCGCCCTCACCGAATTCAAGCACGGCTACGGCGCCGCCGAGGCGGGCGAGATCGTCGCCGTCCTGCAAAAGCTGTTCGCCGTGCGCGACGTGCTGATGAAAGTGAATGCCGCGTATATCGCGTCCGCCGCGCAGGCCGACGCCTACCGCGTCGAGCCGCCGTTCAAGCTCCAGGGCAGTTACCGCAACATGGCCAAGCTGGCGATCAAGGTGTCGGCGATCATGAACGACGCCGAGCTGGCCGACCTGGTGCGCGACCATTACCTGGGCGAAGCGCAGACGCTCACCCACGGTGCCGAGGAAAACCTGCTCAAGCTGGCCGAACTGCAAGGCGCGCTCTTGCCGGAGCAGGCCCAACGCTGGAGCGGGATCAAGCGCGACTTCCTGCACCACAAGCGCATGGGCGGCGCCGACGCCGACGGTGCCACCAAGCTGGCGCAACAGGTATCGCACATCGTCACCGTGCTGTCGGAGATCAGCGAGCGCCTGGCGCGACAGGACAGCGGCCCGCAGGTGGCCACCGCCCTGCAACATATTGAAAAGCACCTCGCCACCGGCGAGACCAGCAGCAAGCTGCTGGCCCGCACTTGGCGCGACGGCCTGGTCGCGCTGGAGAACACCTTGCGCGGCACGGCGCCACAGATCAACGTACCGCCGCAGCCGGAACTGCTCACCGTGCTCCAGGCGCTGGCCCATGCCTACGAAAACGCGCTGATCCCGGTGATCAGCGCCATGCAGCACAAGATCCGCCTCGACCACGACATCTGGGACAAAGTCATGCAGATCGGCGAGCAGATCAAGGCGCTGGAACAGACCACCACCCGCAACCTGCAACCCGCCACCAAGTGACCCCATGCCTCTGAACTATCCATTGCAGTACTCGTTCAAGATCCTGGCCATCGCCCAGCAACTGGCGGTGCGCGACGCGCGCGGCCAGCTGCTGTACTACGCCCGCCGCAAGCTGATGAAGCTGAAGGAATCGGTGACGCTGTACGCCGACGAAGCGCAGACCACGCCGCTCTACCAGATCGACGCCGACCGCATCATCGACTTCTCGGCCAGCTATCGCATCACCGACCGGCATGGCGCCGTGCTGGGGCAACTGCGCCGCCGCGGCATGCGCTCGCTGTGGCGCGCCAGCTACGAGATCGAAGTGCCGGGATTGGGCACCTTGCAGGTGCGCGAAGCCAATCCATGGGTACGGGTGGCCGACGGGCTGGTGGAAGGCATCCCCGTGCTGGGCTGGTTCTCCGGCTACCTGCTGCACCCGCAGTACGACGTGCGCGACCGCGCCGGGCGCCTGCTGACCAGCCTGCGCAAGGAGCCCGCCTTCCTGGAGGGCCGCTTCGCGCTGGAACGCCACCTGCCGCTGGACGACGCCCAGGAACTGGCCATCTCGCTGGCGCTGACCATGTTGCTGCTGCTGGAGCGCGACCGAGGCTGAGGGATCGGTCGCCCACCGCCCCTGCCACGAACAACGCCCCGACCGGGGCGTTTTTCATGTTGGGTGCCCGCGCCAGGAGCGGCTGACAAAACCCGGCGAAGCGCTCCTGGCAGGAAGCGCGAAACGTCCCGAAAGGCGGTAGACCGAACTCACTTCTACCGCGCACCGTACAAGGGGTACGGCCAGTTCAGCCCGGCGCAGCCGGAGGGGCTTTGTCAGCCACGCTCACTGCCGCGCGCAGTCGGTGATGTAGTCCAGCTCGGGAAAGTCGTGCTTCAGATAGGCCGCGCCGCCCTCCGCCTGGATGCGCTGCGGGTCCGGCCCGGCGCCCCACGGCGGGATGTCGCCGTAGCGGGTGTTGAAGCGGGCCACGGTGGCCTGCATCGCCTCGTCGGTCACGTAGCCGAACGGCGACTCCCACGGCTGGGTGCCTAGCGAATCCACCTTGTCGCCCAGGGTGATGAACAACTGCGTGGCGCGGGTGTTGGCGCCGGCGCCGGCAAAGCTGAGGTAGCCGGCCTTGAAATGGCGCAGCTCGGGCAGGATCGGGTCGTCGCCGATGGCGGGATATGCCTTGGCGTCGGCGCGCGGCGGCGTAGCGCCGAACTGGCAGACGAAGCCGGCCACGCAGCGGAACAACGGGATGTCCTTGAAGTAGCCGTCATCCACCAGTTGCAGAAAGCGCGCCGCGCCCTGCGGGCTCCAGTCCGGGCGTACCACGATTTGCAACGGGCCCTTGGTGGTGCGGCACGCCACCTGCGCCGGCTGCACGCTGGGCAATGCCGTCGCCGCGACCGTGGCCGGTTGCGACGGCGCGGCCGGCGTCGGCGCCGCGCTGGCATCGCCACGCAACTCGCCCCACAACCAGAACCCGACCACCACGGTGATCGCCAGCATCAGCCACTTCATGTGCGCCCGCCATCCGCATCGAAAACGCCGCGTTGTATCACGCGCCGGTGCGCGGCTGCCAGCGGCGGCCGGCGGCGCGCGATGCGAAAGAGACAGGCGGCGCGGCACCTCAATCCAGCCGGCTCACCGTCCCCCGCGCCCCGTCCACCCGCAGCCGTTCGCCATCGCGCAGCCGTTGCAGGATGCCCGGCAGGTTCACCACCGCCGGAATGCCGAATTCGCGGGCGACGATGGCGCCGTGGGAGAGGAAGCCGCCGGTTTCCATCACCAGTCCGCCGGCCTTGAGGAACAGCAGCGTCCACGCCGGGTCGGTGGACGGCACCACCAGGATGTCGCCCTGCGCCAGGCGCGCACCTTCGTCGGGATGATGGATCAGCCGCGCCGGGCCGCTGGCGACGCCGCTGCCGACCGCGACGCCCTGGAACGTATGGCCGTCGGCGGCCAGCGGGACCACGCCGGCCTTGGCGCCGAGGTTCTCGGCGCCGCCGTGCTGGAGGATCACGTCCGGCGCCGCCTGCGCCTGCCATGTGGCGAAGCGTTGGCGCCGGTCGGCGATCAGGGCGGCCAGCGCCGCGCCGGGGCGCAGGCCGTCGAGCACCGCCAGCGCTTCGGCCGGCATCAGGAACCACACGTCGTCGGCGCGGGCCAGCCAGCCGCGTGCCGTCCAGCGTTCGCCCAGCGCCAGCCACAAGCGCCGGGCGGGTTCGGTGTAGGCCATCAATGCGCTGCGCGCCGCTTCGCGGTCGTTGGTCTCGTGCTTGGCGGTGCGCACCATCCGCGCCAGCAGCGGGCGCTTCCACCACGGCAGCGCGCGGCGCGCCTCGGCCCAGGCGGTGTCGGCGGCCTGGCGCTGTCGCGCGGCGGCGGCGGCCATATCGGCGGCGGCCAGGCCGGGCAGGCTGTCGAGCAGGTAGTCGGGCGCCTCGCGCCAGCGCGGGTTGCCCAGGTAGGTTTCGTAGACGCAGCGATGGCCGTACTGCGCCAGGAAGTCGGCGAAGGCGGCGCGGAACGGATTGTCCGGCGGCAGGTCGCGCCAGTCGTCGCCGGGCCGGCGCGCGGCCAGCCAGGCGCTGGCCGTCGGGTCGGCCATGGCGATGCGCGCCACCTCGCTCAAGGCGTAGCCCTGGCGCAGCGTGACGCTGGGTTCGCCGCCGGCGAGCAGCGCCGACGCCAGCGCATGGCCCTCGCCGGGGCGATGCGCGTCGAGCAGGTCCACCAGCAGCGACAGATATCCACCGCCCGAGCCCTGCATGAAATGCAGCGGCGCCTGGGCGTGGCGATGGCGTGCCTGGCGGCGGATCTCGGCGGCGAAGCCGGCGTCGTCGGCCGGCAACGGCTGTTCGCGCCATTGCCGCGACAGGCGCATCGCCTCGGCGACGGCGGGCGGCCCCTGCCGCCGCAAGGTGCCGGCGCGCAACAGGTAACGCGCCATGCGCAGGCCCACCGCCAGCCGCTCGCGCCCGCTGCGGGGCGGCAGGCGGATTTCGGGCTGGCGCCCGCCAACCAGCCGGTTCATCGCGGCCGGCAGCACATTGAAGGCGGCGTAGCCCTCCCACTGGATCAGCGACAGGTTGAGATACAGCCGGCCGTCGAACAGCCCGGTGCGCTGCGCGCCCGGCAGCATCGCAAAGCCGGTGAGGCGGAACCCCGTTTCGAGCAGGGCGTTGGCCAGCCGCCGCCAGCTGCCCCAGTCCATCGGCGGCAACGGGTCGGGCACCACGTCGCGGGTGTTGCCGCGGGTCCAGATGTCGGGCTGTCCCAGCAGTTCGGGATAGGTGCAGCGGCCGCGCGCGGTGACCGGCCGTGCCTGCAACAGCCAGAAGCGCTCGCCGTCCCACGCCCATTCGCAGTCGTACACCGGGTGGCCGTAATCCAGCGCCAGCGCGGCCTGGCGCAGCAGTTCGCCCAAGGCCAGCGACTGGGCGGGCGTCAGCACCGCCGCGCCAGGTTCCGCGCCGCCGGGGCGCAAGGCGGTGCCGCCGTCCGGCGCGGGCACGCTGGTCAGCGCCTTGGCGCCGGGCGTGCAGGCCAGCAATGCCAGGCTGTCGTCCTGCGCCTGTTCGCCCAGCACGATTTCGTCGCCGGTGGTGGCGCCGGCCACCAGGCTTTCGCCCAGCCCCCAGTTGGCGTGGATCACCAGCCGGTCGTCGCGGCCGCTGACCGGGTCGCAGGTGAAGGCGATGCCGCTGGCACGCGCCGGCAGCAATGGCATCAGCAGCACCGCCATCGCCGCGTCGTCGTGGGCGATGCCCAGGCGGGCGCGATAGGCGACGGCGGCCGGCGTCCAGAGCGATGCCCATACCGTGACGATGGCGTCGGCCAGCGCCGCTTCGCCGCGCACATTGAGCAAGGAGGCGTGGATGCCGGCGAACGAGGCGTCGGCGCCGTCCTCCTGCGGCGCCGACGAGCGCACCGCCAGCGCGCCGTCGCGCCACGGCGGGCTCGCCAGCCGCTGGCGCAACGCGGCCAGCACGCTGTCGTCCGGCCGCCGCGCCAGCAGGCGGGGCCGCAGCGCTGTCAGCGCCGCGATGCGTTCGGCGTCGTGCAACGCGGCGGCGGCATGCAGTTCGCGCGCCAGCCCGCTCCGGTCCAGCCACGCGCGGTAGGCGGCCACCGGCAGCACCATGCCGTCGGGCACCGGCAAGCCATAACGCGCCAACCGCGCCAGGGTCCATGCCTTGCCGCCGGCCTCGGCGGCGCCGGCGGCGAGGATCGCCGGCCAGTCGGGCAGCAACGGGCTCATCGCGGCGCCTCCACCCCGTGCAGGAACAGGTCGAGCATGCCGGCGAACTCGGCGCGCAGGTCCAGCGCGGGGGTATGCAGCCAGCGCAGCAGCGCGCCCAGGTGCAGGTATTGCAGATGGCGCGCCAGCATGGCGGGCTCGTGGCCGCGACGGAATTCGCCGTGTTGCTGGCCGGCGGCGATCAGTTCGGCGAACAGGCGCTCCAGCCCGCTGTGCGATGCCTCGTCGGCGACGCCGACTTCGCCCAGGCGGAAGCGCACGTAGTGGGCGAGGAATTCGCGATGGCCGATCGACCAGTCGGCGTTGTGGCGGAAGAAGGCATGCAGCCGGGCGGCCGCGGTGGGCAGCAGCGCCAGTTCGCGCAGCAGCGCCGGCAGGCCGGCCGCCAGATCGCGGTGGAAGCGGTGGCGCAGCAGCGCCTCCTTCACCGGAAAGTGCTTGTACAGCGTGCCCTTGGCCACGTCGGCGCGGGCGGCGATGGCCTCCATGGTCACCGCGTCGAAGCCGTGCTCGCGGAACAGCGTCCAGGCGGTGTCGGCAAGGTGGTCCAGCGTCTGCTGGCGCTTGCGCTCGCGGCGACCGGCTTCCGTTGCCGGGGAGGTCGAAGGCGGTTGGGTAGGCATGGGCTGCACCACAAATGAACGATGCTCATAAATGTACGACGTTCATTTTTCATTGCCAAGCCGGGCGTGCCGCGCCATGACCAGCTGCCAGCCAATCTGACAAATTGCCGGGTACAAAACTGACGAAATCGGCGCAGCTGACATGCCGTCCGCTAAACACCGTTTATCCCCCAACCCAGGAAGGGCCGTAGTTATCAGCCGCCCAGCGGCAACCAGTGGTTATCCACTGGAGCTTGTTTAGCAAAGCGATTGTTTTTGAAGAGAAAAAGTAGTCAATGAGCTGAAATTTTTCCGTAACGAACAATCAAGTATTTGAAAATTTTGCACGCACCTCCTTAAAATCTCCCGTATGTCATACGCAATGCACTAGGCATATCAGTACGTTTGGCGTAATCAAACCCCTATTCAGGAGTACACAGTCATGACGTTGATCATCCCCGGCGTGGAGGTCAAGGTAGTCAAGGAAGTACTGGCTCCGCAGCTTGCGCCCTCGGGCGTGCTGGGCCTTGTGGGCGTGACCGAGCCGGGTGCCACCGGTGTGAAGCGCGCCGCCAGCTGGCGCGCCTTCATCGAGGCGGCCGGCGGCGCCGGTTCCTTCGCGATTCCCGAAGCGGCGCCGGCCCTGGCCAATGGCGTGTTCGAACTGGTGGTGTGTCCGGTGGACGGCGCCACCGCCGCCACGGTGAAGATCCTTGCCGACAGTGGCGAAGCCTTCACCCTTCAGGCGCGCGCCGGCGGGCCGTGGGCCAACGGCGTGACCGTCGACGTGGCGGTGCGCACGGTGGACCTGGGCGACAACAAGACGCGCACGTTGTTCGACCTGACGCTGGCCCGCCCCGGCACCGACTACCAGGAAGTGCACCGCAACCTGTCGATCGACGCCAACGACGCGCGCAACGTGCAGACCGTGCTGGCGGCGCAGTCGCAGCTGGTGAAGCTGGTCGATGCGCCGAAAAAAGCGCCCAAGGCCAGCGCGGCCGGCGCGCCCTATGCGCTGGCCGGCGGCACCGACGCCGCGCTGGACAAATACACCCAGGCGCTGGCGCTGCTGGAGAACGAACCGGACGTGGACATGGTGCTGGTGTCGGTGCAGGACCAGGAGCCGGTGCGCCTGGGCCGCATCTACAGCGAGGTGATCGCGCACTGCGACCGCATGTCCGCGCGCAGCCTGGGCCGCATCGGCCTGGGCCAGGTGCCCGGCCTGAGCGCCGACACCATCAAGACCAACTCCGAAAAGCTGACCGCCACCCTGGTGTCCGACCGTTTCGTGCTGGTGGCGCCGGCCGGCGTGGTCGGCGCGGTGGCCGGCACGCTGGGCAGCCTGGATTACTTCCAGTCGCCCACCTTCAAGCGCCTGGCAGCGATCCCCGAGCCGAGCCCGGCGCTGGGCGTCGAGCCGCAGCAGGAGCTGCTCAAGCGCAACGTGGTGCCGGTGGTGAGCCAGCGCGGGCGCGGCATCATCGTGGTGCGCGGCCTGACCACCGATGGCGACCAGATCAGCGTGCGCCGGGTGGCCGACCACGCGGTGCGCGGCATCAAGGTGATCGGCGAGCTGTTCATCGGTCGCCTGAACAACGACGAAGGTCGCGGCGCGCTGAAGCAGAAGCTGGTCGAGTTCCTGGTGCAGATGCAGAAGGAAGGCGCCATCGTGCCGTCCACCGACGGCACCGACCCGGCCTTCAAGGTGAACGTCTATTCCAGCCAGGACGACTTCGCCAAGGGCATCGTCCGCATCGACCTCGCGGTCCGGCCGGTGCGCGCCATCGACTTCATCTACGCCACGGTGCTGGTGCAGACCTGATCGGCCGTTCCTCCCGTCCTTCCTTTCCTTGAACCAACGAGGGCGGCCGTCGCGCCGCCCCCAGCGAGGGTCACACCATGCCCACCGTATTTTCCGCGAACCGCAGCAACGTGCTGGTCGACGGCGAAGCCATCGAAGGCTTGCAGTCGCTGGCCTTCCGCGTGCTCACCGAGCGCGAGGACATCCGCGCCGTCGGCAGCGCCGAGCGCATCGGCGTCAGCTTCGGCCTGCGCACCGTCCAGGGCGAGCTGGCCGTGCGTTCGGCCAACTACAAGCTCGACAGCCACCTGGAACTGCAGGCCAAGTTCCAGCTGGTGGCCAACCTGAAGAAGGACGACGCCGCCGATTCGCCCAAGCGCACGCTGTCGTTCGACGACTGCTACCTGGAAGCGAAGGACTTCACCGTCGGCGCCGGCGGCACCGTGCTGACCCAGTACGCCTTCACCGCCACCCGCATCCGCGAAGAGTAAGCGCCCGCCATCGTGCATCTCCAGATCGCCGACACCGTCCTGCCCGCGCACCATGCGGGCGGCGCCGCCGCGCTTTGCCTCGCCGGTCCATCCGGCGAGCGCTGGACGCTGCCGCCGTGGACCTACCGCCAGCACCTCGCCGCCCTGCGCGAGTGCGTGACGGTGGACGGCGACGGCGCGGCGCTCGACAGCCGGCGGCTGGCCGACGCGGTGCTGGCCACCGGCGACCTGCCCGACACGGCGCGCGACGCCGCTGTCGCGCTGGCGCTGTGGTGGGCCGGCGGCGCCGATACCGCGCCCGAGGCCGAACTGCGCGACGGCTGGATCGACCTGGACGGCGTGCCGGCGCAACTGGCGCCGTGGACCGAGGGCCAGCGCGCCCAGGCGCTGGGCGAATGCCTGGTCGGCGAGGATGCCGAAGGCGTGTGGTTCGACGCCGTCGGCTACCTGGACCGCATGGCGCGCGCCACGCTGCGCCAGCCCGCGCCGGATACGCTCCACGCCGCCGCGACCCAACGGCTGCTCAACGCCGTGGTGGCGCTCAACGTGGTCGATCCCGAGGATCGCACCCTGCTGGGCGCCGGCCCCGCCGCCCGCGAAACCGCCCAACGCACGCTGCGCGCCTGTCGCGCGCTGGGCTGGACGCCGAGCCAGGTCTGGGCCGCCCCCGCCGCCGAGATCGAGCGCGTGCTGCAACTGCTGGCGCTGGCCGAAACGCCGCCCGCGTCCTCCCGCCCCGCCCCGGCCGCCGCGCCACGGCGCCCGCGCCTGGCCGACCACCCCGACGCCTTCGTCATCCAGTTCGAGGACGATGCGCCGTGAGCCTGGAAGTGGAACAACTCGGCGCCCGCCTGCTGCGCCCGCTGCTGCGTTCGCTGCATGAAGCCAGCCAACGGCTCGGACTGGACTTCGAGCCGCAGGTACAGGCCGACGACGCCACCGAAGCGCTCGCCGACGACCCCGCCGCCGCAAGCGCCAGCGCACCCGCGCGCCAGCCCGACATCCACCGGCCCGACATCCGCCCGGCCGCCGGCCAGCGCGGTGCCGCCGAACCGATCATCGCCCCGTCGCGCCCGGCCACGCCGCACCACGCCCCGGCCGCGACGACCGCCGCCCCGGTCGGCGTGACCGAACCCGCGCCCCGCGCCACATCGCACGCGGCGCAGGTGCCGCCGTCGCAACCGGCCGCCGCCAGCCCGCGCCCCGACCTGCGCGCGCCTGTCGCCGCAGTGCCCGCAGCGCCCACCGACGCAACGATCCCGGTGGCCGCCGCTGCCGACAACGCCGCGCCCTCGGCCACCACCACCGCCGTGCCCGCCGCCAGCCAGCATGCCGCGCCGGTCCGGCTGAACTACCGCTCGTTGTCGTTCGCCGCCATCGAAACCGACTGGCCGCAGGTGCTGTCGCCCACCGTGCTGTTGCCGGGGCCGCTGGTGCCGGCGTTGCCGCCGGCCGGCCCGGCCACGCTGCGCCGCCTGGCCGCACCGACCGCCAGCGCCCCCCGATTCATCGACGTCGCGCCGCAACCGTCCGCATCGGTCGCCCCGGCACGGCACGACCACCCCGTACCGCAACAACCGGCGACGTCCGCCACGGCGGCGGCCCAGCCCGCCTCCGTCGCCACCGCCCGCGCCAACGCCGACGTTCCCGCGCAACCGGAACAGCGCCCGGCGCCACAAGCCGGCGTGGTCCGGCTACGTCGCCGCAGCGCGCCCGCCAGCGCCCCGGCCGCCGCCGAGGCCGTGCAACGCGACAGCCAGGCCGCGCCGCAGCAGCTCAGCCGCGCCGCCCATCACGCCCTGCGCCAGGTCGGGCAGGCGGTGGAGCCGGTGCTCGACCGCGCCTACGCCGCCACCGTCGGCGCACTGGCGGAGCCGGCGGCATTCGCCAGCGCCCTGGCCGCCAACGACCACAGCGCGCTGCAACGGGTGAACGCCCCGGTGGCCAACGAAGCGGGCTGGCAGGGCGCCGACGCGATGCCGGCCGGCGACGGCGGCGAAGCGCCGCGCGTGGCCAACCATTTCAACGTCAACGTGGCGATGAGCAGCGGCGGCGGCGCGCTGGCCGACGATCCGCAGGCGCTGCGCGACGCGCTGACCGAACTGCTGCGCGACGCCGCGCGCCGCCAGGGGCTGGACGTATGAGCCCGCGCCCCGGCACCGGCTACACCGTCAAGGCCGGCGACTACCGCGCCAGCAGCGGCCGCGACGCCGGCGACCGCCAGTTGCTGAGCCTGCTGGTCGAGATCGACCTCGATAGCGCCGGCGGGCTGTGCACCGTGGAATTCGCCGCCGCCGAAGGCGCCCCGGTGGAGGCCGGCGCGCCGGTCAGCATCAGCCTGGACGTCGGCGACGGCGCGGTCGAGGTGTTCACCGGCGAAGCCGGCCAGGTGCGCATCGGCGCCGCCAGCGAGCGCATCGACGCCTGGGACGCGCTGGCCACGCTGGCGCGCACCCGCGTGGCCTCGTTCTACGACAGCGTCAGCGCCGATTTCGTGATCAAGGATCTGTTGCAGAAGGCCGGCGCCCAGGCCGGCGACGTCGCCCCCGGCCCCGACCTGGCGCAATACGCAGTGCACGCCGGCCCGTCGGTGCTGGCGCACCTGCAAAAACTCGCCGGGCTGTGCGGCGCCGCGCTGTACTGCGACGGCGGCGGCAAGGTGCAGGTGCCCGGCCCGGACACCCGCGGCGCCAGCCATCGCTTCCAGTACGGCGAGACCGTGATCGCGCTGGCGTTGCAGCCGGCCACGCCGGCCTACGACAGCGTCGAGGTGTGGGGCGAAGGCGCGGCCAGCGCCAAGGGCGCCGACAAGGCGCACTGGCTGAGCACCGACCTGGCCGGCGTGCAGGGCAAGGCCGCGCTCGGCGCCGGCGGCGCCACCAGCGGCAAGCTGGGCCAGACCCCGCTGCAACTGATCGACGGCGCGCTGCGCAGCGGCGACGCGGCCCAGGCCGCCGCCGACTACCGCACCAAGGCGCTGGCGGAACGCACGGTGCGCGGCCACCTCGACGTGTTCGCCACCCCGGCGGTGCGCCCCGGCGACACCGTGACGCTGGACAAGCTGCCCACCAACCACCCGGCCGCGCGCCTGCTGGCCAGCGGCGCCACGCTGAAGGTGCGCCGGGTACGCCATACACTGGACCGCGCGCGCGGCCTGATCACCCGGATCGGCTTCTGATGCGCGCCCCGCTTTTCCTTCGCCCCCTGCCGCCGCACGGCGCGCGCGCGACCTTCGTCCGGAACGGAGGCTGACATGGTGCGCATCGGCAAGATCGAACTGAAGGGTGTGCAGAACCTGCACACCGAGGAAGCCCGCACGCTGGTGGAACAGCGCGTGCCCGAACAGCAGGGCAGCGTGTTCCAGGACCTGGGGCGCGAGCCGGTCACCGTGGTGGTGGACGGCCTGCTGTTCGGCGAGGAAGTGCTCAGCACGCTGGAAACGCTGCGGGTGGCGCACGCCAAGGCACAGCCGCAGTCGTTCGCCGCCGACATCGCCGTGGGCAGCGATCTCACCGAAGTGGTGATCGAGGATTTCCGCGTGCGCCAGGTGGCCGGTTATCCCGACCGCTACCGCTTCAGCATGCGCCTGCGCGAGCACGTCGAGCCGCCGCAGTCGATGGACGCCGCGCTGGCGCCGGTGAACCAGGACATCGCCGGCGACGCCGCGTCATGGAGCGACGGCGCGCTGGGCGCGGCCGGGGTGTTGCAGGATCCGGGCTCGCTGACCCAGGCGTTGCTGGACAACCCCGACCTGATCCACAACCTGGATGCGGAAGCACTGGGCGCGGCCATCGGCGACAACCTCGACACCCTGGCCGGCGGCCAGCTGGGCGAGATGGTCGACGCCGTCAGCGCGCTCGATCCCGAGAAGGCGTCCGGCCTGTTCGACGCGCTGGGCAAGGCCGGCAAGCTGGGCCAGATGCTGACCAAGTTCATCGACGAAGGCGCCACGCTGCTGGAGAAATTCAAGCCGCTCGACCAGAAGTTCGGCTCGCTGATCCGCGCCTTCAGCGGCGGGCTGGAGTTCCTCTCCGCGCTGAAGAAGGTGGCCGACAAGGCCGGCAAGCTGGTCGGCAACCTGAAGGATCTGCAACTGCCCGAAGGGCTGGACCGCATCGTGCGCGGAGAACGCAAATGAGCACGCCGGCCGACATCGTGCGCGACCTCCAGGAGCTGGTCGATGCGCTGACCGCGCTGCTGCGCACCAGCACCATGCGCGAAATCCCCAACATCGCCCGCGACCTGGGCGTCACCGACCAGCTGGTGCAGCTGATCGATCGCGCCAAGAGCCTGTTCGACCAGGTGTGCGCCGGCGCCGAGCCGCTGCAACGCATGGCCATCGGCGCCGACGCGCTGGTGGCGATGGCCGGCCCGGTACCGCCGCTGGTGAACGGCCTGGCCGACGTCACCGAAGGCATCGCCACCTGGGTGCAGAGCCTGCCGGCCGACCAGGCCGCCGACCTGGCGCCCGCCGAGGCCAACCAGACGGTGAAAGACATCACCCGGAGTTTTCGCAGCGTGTCCGACGCGCTGGATCAAGGATTGGAATTTGCCGAGGGCGTCGTCGAACTGCTAGCGCCCGAGCAATGGACGGGTCTGGTGGCGTCGCTCAAGGCGTTCACCCAGGCCATCGTCGACCTGAAAGCCGTCCCACCCGCCGCCGACGCGGCAGCCCCAACTGTTTGAGGAGTTCCGACCATGCCCGACACCCCCGCCGCTCCCACACCCGCCGCACCCACGCCCGCTGTCCCGACCCCCGCGCCGGGCGAGCGCCCCGACAACCCGTTCCGCGCGCTGGCGCTGCTGCTGAGCGCGGTGCGCGAATCGCTCGAAGGGAGCAAGGCCCCGAACAAGGCACCGCGCTGGGTGCGCATCGTGCGCGTGCGCGAGTTCAAGGAAGACACCATCGCCAGCGTGGTCACCACCATGGCGGGCGGCCTGGTCACCGCGCTGGGCTACATGCAGCGCTTCACCCTGGACGCCACCGACCTGCTGATCCAGGGCGACGCCGCCAAGGCGCTGGTCGAGGTGTCGGCCGAGTTCGTCAAGAAGGCCACCAGCAAGGAATTCATCAACGCCCTGGAACTGGCCATCGGCCAGGAGCCGAGCGCCGATTCGCCGATCGGCTCGGTGGCCGGCGTGGTGGACCAGATCGTCAAGATCGCCGACAAGGTGCCGGAGCCCGAAGACCTGGAAGTGATCGGCCGCGAGCTGTACAAGCTGCTGGCCATCGACCTCAAGCCGGCCGACGACGCCGCCGACGCCAGCACCACCGACCACATCGAGATCGACACCACCGGCAAGCTGCGCCTGCTGCAATGGGGCCTGGGCTCCACCTTCAAGGTGCAGAACTTCGGCAAGGGCGCCACCCCGTCCGAAGCCGTACTCACCGCGCTGGGTTCGCGCCGGGTGTGGCAGGCCGACAACGCCAGCCTGCCGCAGCGCAGCCTGGGCAAGTGGGGCGACGAGGCCAACCAGGAAACCGTGTTCGAACTGCTGTTCAACGGCGACAAGGCCGGCGTGGACATCGCCGAGGCCAACACCATCCTCGACGGCCTGGGCTACCCGGTGCCCACCGGCCTGGACCGCAAGGTGTTCTCCGACAAGTTCACCGAGCGCCTGAAGTCGTTCCAGACCATCAACGGCCTGGAAGCCAACGGCAAGCTGGACAAGGCCACGCTGAACCGCCTGCTGCACCTGGATACCGAAACCCAGAGCCTGAAGCGTGCCAAGCGCTACAAGGCCGATCCGGAAGCCGCGCCGTCGCCGGCCGCCGGCAAGAAGAAGTAATCGACGTACCGCCCCGGCGCCGCAGCGCGGTGCCGGGGCACCGAACCGACAAGGTCGAACGTGAGCGATCCGATAGCCGTCATCCGCGCCGTGGTGCGCGACGAATTGCGCAACCTGCGCCTGGGCGACCTGGGCGTGGTGACCAGCGTGTTTCCGCATACCGACGCCGGCGATGTCCACCACTACGAGTGCAACGTCAAGCTGCGCGAATCCGACCTGGAACTGCGCAAGGTGCCCATCGCCACCCCGCACATCGGCATGGCGAGCTGCCCCGCCGTGGGCGACCTGGTGCTGCTGACCTACGTCGGCGGCGACCCCAACCGCGCGGTGGTGACCGGCCGGCTGTATTCCGAGAACGCCACGCCGCCGCTGTTCGACGAGGGCGAGTGGCGGGTGCATTCGCCGCTGGAAGGCGCGACGCACATCGCGATCGACAAGGAAGAATCGTTCGTCGTGACCGCCGGCAAGACCGTGGTCACGGTGAAAAAGGACGGCAACGTGGAAGTGGCCGGCGAGGCCGACATCCAGATCGAGGTGAAGGGCAACGCCACCATCAAGTGCGGCGATTGCACCATCGACGCCTCCGGCAACATCGACCTGGGCACCGGCGGCGCCGGCGTGATCACCGAGGCCAGCCACAAGTGCTACTTCACCGGCAAGCCGCTGGTGCCGTCGCAGACGGTCAAGGCGAAGGGGTGAGGGGTGAGGGGTGAGGGGTGAGGGGTGAGGGGTGAGGGGTGAGGGGTGAGGGGTGAGGGGCGACAGCGTGGGAGTGGGGAGATGAAAGTGGAAATGGTTTTGACATTGCCGAATACCAACAACGCAGCGCCGGTCTGCGCGGGCGAGGTGTTGCCGTTGCCGTTACCCCTCACTCCTCACCCCTCACTCCTCACAGCGTAAAGCCATGCCCGCCCCGCAAGCCTCTCAGCTCGAATCCGTCGCCGACGGCATGGTGCGCGCCGCCGCGCTCCAGGGCGAGGACGCGCCCGGGCTGGCCAAGGCACTGGCCAACGCCACCGCGCAGGCGCTGACGATGTTTCTGTCGCAGGCGATGGTGATGCCCGGCATTCCGGCCGCGGTGACGCCGCCGGCCGGCGCCGGCGCCACCTCCGGACCGGGCCGGCTGATGCCGCCGCCGGCGGGCGGGCCGATGGCGGCGCAGCTGGAAGGACTGTGCAACGCGCAACTGACCGCGCAGGGCATCAAGGGCGAGGACGCCCCGGGGCTGGCGCGCACCATGGCCGCCACCATCGCCCAGGGCATCCAGCTCTTCACCGCGCAGAGCATGGTGATGCCCGGCATCGCGGTGGCCGGCTTCACCACCAGCGCGCCGGGGCTGTTGCAGCCGGTGCCGCTGGCGTCGTCGGTGGAAGGCGCCGCCAAGGGCTTCATGCAGCGCGACGGCCTGCGCGGCGAGAACGCGCCCGACCTGGCGCAGGCGATGGCCAACACCGTCGATCTGGCGCTGACGCAGTTCGCGTCGATGGCGATGGTTTCGCCCGGCATCCCCTGTCCCCCGGGAGCGAGTGCCGGGCCTGGGAGGCTGATGTGAGTGGAATGCTGAAATCGCAATGCCCCCGGCAAAGCCGGGCGCGGCCGGTCAGCGGTATGCGGGCATCGGCACTCCCCGATTCCCCCCACTCCCCCCGCCCTCGCCGCCGCGCCTGGCGACACGATGCACCGCAGCGGGGAATCGAAAGGAAGCAATGCCCCCGGCAAAGCCGGGCGCGGCCGGTCAGCGGTATGCGGGCATCGGCACTCCCCGATTCGCCCCACTCCCCCCGCCCTCGCCGCCGCGAGGGGGCCTCGCTGTGCTCGAACGCGGTTCCGGCAGGCGCGGGTTGGGGGGCTGAAGGCACGACGACAGATTTGCGCCGCATCCGACAGGTGCGGGCACAAGGATTTGATGACATGCCGCAAGCGGCACGGCGACGGGCCGCCGTTTGCGGGATGACGTTCACCGGTTCAAACGAGGAAACAGCATCGTGGTGACACACGACCCTTACGGCACCGATCTGCGCCTGACCTTCGGGCGGCGCGGCGAGGAGGCCGACCTGGCGGTGGGCATGCAGGATCTGGAAACCGTCAGCGGCATCGACAACCTGTTGCAGGCGCTGGCGCTGCGCCTGCTGGTGGATCGCGGCGAGCTGGGCGGGCTGGGGCATCCGCGCTACGGCAGCCGCATCCGCGACCTGCTGGGCGAGCCGCTCGATCGCCCCAACCTGGAGCTGATGCGCCGCTACGTGCGGCAGACGCTGATGCAGGACCCGCGCGTGGCCGAGGTGGTGTCGGTGTCCGTCCAGGCCGCCGGCACGCGCCGCGACAGCGTCGAGGTGCTGGCCCAGGTATTGGCCGGCGACGGCGAGATGGCACAACTGGAGGTGACCTTCGATGCCGCTTGACGAGCCGTTCCTGAAAAAGAACTTCGCCCGCGTCGCCACCGACCTGCTGACCGACATCGCCTCGGGCGGCGGCGGGCGGCAGCCGCTGACCGACGCCACCGAGGGCAGCGTGGTGCGCACCCTGGCCGAGGCGTTCGCCCGCGAACTGGCGGTGTGCTACGAGCAACTGGACCACGTCTACCGCAACGCCTACCTGGAGACCGCCGAGGGCGGCTCGCTCGACAACGTGGTGGCGCTGCTGGGCCTGAAGCGCCGGCGCGGCGGCTACCTGGAAGGCGTGGCGCTGTTCAGCCGGCTGACCCCGGCGCCCGAGGACATCCACATCCCCGCCGGCACCCTGGTGGCGGGGCGCGACGCGCCGCCGTGCGCCACCATCGAACCGGCCGTGCTGGCGCGCGGCGAGCGCGCCGTCAGCGTGGGCATCCGCGCCCAGGAGACCACCGACAAGCCGGTGATCGCCGACCAGCTCAACGTGATGCCGCGCCCCATCGCCGGCATCGAAAGCGTGCGCAACCCCGGCGACCTGCTGCGGCGCCAGCGCGAAGAGACCGACGCCGAGCTGCGGCTGCGCGCGCAGGGCCTGGTGCGCGCCGCCAACACCGGCACCGTGTCGGCCATCGAAGAGGCCGCGCGCTCGGCCGGCATCTCCGAAGTGCACATCATCGAACAACCCGGCGGCCAGCCCGGCATGATGACCGTGGTGCTGGGCGACGCCGAGATCCCCGACCCGGTGTTCGAGGAGGCGCAGAACCGCATCGAGGCGGTGCGTCCGGCCGGCATCTTCGCGCGCTGCGAGCGCGCGGTCACCGTCTACGCCCAGATCACCGCCACGCTGGAAGTGGACAGCCAGCGCGACGAGCGCGAACGCAAGGCCATCGAGGCCACGCTGACCCAGCAACTGGCGGACTACGTCGGCCAGCTCGCCATCGGCGCCACGCTGCGCGAAGCCAAGATCCGCGCCATCCTCACCGGCCACGAGGCGGTGATCGGCGTCGAGCCCACCGGCAACCTGCCGCTGCTGACGCCCTATGCCTTCGGCGAGGACGGCAAGCTGGTCCCCAACACCGAGCGCTACCTGGTCGACAAGGGCGACATCTCCCCCGGATTGCTGGGCCGCGTGCAGCTCGACCAGTCGACGCTGCCGCCGCGCCTCAGCCTGGAGCCCTCCACGGTCAAGGCGCGCCTGGCGGTGCGGCTGACCGCCAAGGGCACCGACGGCGACGTGGCGCCGGCCACCCGCGCCGCGCTGGAAAACGCCCTGCGCCAGTTGGTGGAGCAGATCAACAAGACCATCCAGGAGCAGCAGGCCGGGCAGCTCAGCAGCGCCGCGCTGGCCACCGCCTTGCTCAAGGCCGACGTCGCCGGCGCGCTGCGGGAGATCCGCATCACCGTGACCCACGACCGCGACGGCCGCGCCCTCGAACTGGGCAACGGCAAGCCCGAGGTGTTGCAGGCCAACGACCGCAGCGACGGCTTCGGCAACCGCGAGCAACTGCTGCTCGAACCGATCCAGTGGGTGGTGGGCCAGGATGGCTAACGCGCGTCGTCAAATGATCGGCCCCCGCCGTTGCCCGGTTGGATCGACCGGCCGGGGCGTCGGGGTCATGGGCAAGGCGCGCGATGCCGTCGAGAGCGTTGTTTCGGCCCAGCGCTGTCGGATTCGATGCAGTGCGGGATGCCGCGCAAGGAGCGGGACGCGCCGCGGTATGAATACCGCAAGCGGCCTGCGACACCGCGCGGCGCCCGAAATGTATCGAATGCTGTCGGGAAACCATCGATGACACTCCCTAGCCTCGCCCTGCGCCGTCAACGCCTGCTCGACCTGCTGCCGCGCATCTTCACCGCGCAGCCGGCCGACAGCGCCGTGGGCGCGGTGATCGCCGGCATGGCCGGGGCGCTGGCGCGGCTGGACAGCGACATGACCCGGGTGCTGTACGACCGCTGGAGCGCCATGGCCACCGGCGAGCGCCTGCCGGACGAAGACAGCGCGCTGGAGCGCCTGGGCCATCTGCTCCAGGTGTACCGCCTGCCGGCCCGGCTGGCGCCGCGCAGCGTGGACACCGACGAATACGGCCTGCACCTGCACTTCGCCACCTCGCGCCACCTGGACGACGCACTGCACGGCCTGCTGGGCGCCAGCTGGAACCCGACCGACCCGGACGCCCACGCGCACGGGCTGCGGCTGCTGACCGACCTGTTCCCCGGCCTGCGCTTCGACCACGCCACGCTCGACGAAACGCTGCACGTCCAGCCCACCAGCGACGACCCGGCGGCGCTGCAACGCTTCGACGCGCTGCTGCACCCCGAAGGCGGCGAAGCCTACCGCCGCCGCCTGCAACTGACCGCGCCGCTGCTCACCGGCGGCATCACCACGCCGCGCGCGCTGCTGGCGCTGGCCATCGCCGACCTGGGCGCCGAGCCCAGCCTGGGCATGTTCCGCCGTGGCGACACCCTGGTGGCGCGGGGCATGCCGCCCGGCACCCGCAAGCGCTGCCCGCACTGCGCCGGCACCGCGCCGGACACGCCGTGCCGCGCCGAAGGCCAGCAGGTGCTGGAAGCGTGGCTCACCGACAACCCGGTGCTCGACTGCGACCACTACGAGCCGGCGCCCCGGCTGCGTCGCGTGTTCAACGTGAGCAGCGCCAGCCAGCTGGCCGACCGCCCGGTGCTGCGGCTGACCGCCACCGAGCGCCCCATCGCCTACCCGGCGATCCAGAGCCGCACCACCGGCGAGATCACGCTCTACGCCGGCACGCTCAAGCCCGGCGAAACGCTGCACCTGTACCCGGACGGCCAGGGCCTGGATCTCCCCGCCTACGACAGCAACGGCGCCGCCAACCACCACCGCTGGCTGGAGCCGTATCCCCGCGGGCGGGCGCTGGTCACCACCGAGGGCAAGCCCGAGCGCGACGTCAGCGGCGACATCTTCTACCTGTGGGGCAACCGCTTCGACGCCGACAACTCGCGCTTCGGCGGCGGCCGCGACGAAGCATTGCGCTGCGGCGTACTGGACCAGGCGGTGCGCACGCCGTTGCTGCTGAACGGCGACAACGCGCTGATGCTGCTGACCTTCGCCAAGCCGGACGCCGAATTCGCCGACACCAGCGACACCACCCACCTGTCGGTGTTCGCCGACAGCAAGGACAAGGACGGCACCCGCTTCGCGCTGATCGACCGCGATCTGGCGCAATCGGACCAGAGCTTCCTGACGCTGCTGCTGCAATCGCTGACGCAGACCGACACCACCGCCGAGGACGGCGGCGATTCCGCCGCCAAGCCGCCGCTCAAGCTGCAACTGGAATGGCTGGCGCGCGCGCCGGCCACCTTCCGCCTGCGCATCCCCAAGAACGGCTGGGTCGCCGACGCCGAACTGCGCGGCGCCGTGACCCTGATGCGCCAGGACATCGAGCGCGCCCGCGCCGCCGGGGTGCGCGCGCTGATCGACTTCCCGGTGCTGCCGTACCGCGAGGAACACGACAGCGACGACAGCGGGTTCGCGCTGGCCGCGACCCTGAGCGGGCGCGAAAGCCACGACCCGCGGGAAGGCCGGCTCGCCATCACCGCCAGCCAGCCGCTGGCCGACACCCACGCCGTGGGCGAAGGAGGGCTGACCTTCGACGCGGTGTGGGATGCCACGCGCTTCGACTGGAGCCGAATGCCCTGAGCACCGGCGCCGACAACGATGAAGCAATCTGGAGAAACGACAAGATGACCGCGTTACGAGAAGTGAATGGCCTGGGCGGCGTCCTGGGCATCGTGGTGCGCGACCTGGACGGGCGCATCGTCGAGGAGCGCCGGGTGAAAAACCTGATCACCACCGCCGGCCGCGTGGCGCTGGCGCAACTGATGACCGGCGGCGCCTCGCCGGGGCGGTTGCAGATCGCCGTCGGCGGCAGCGGCAAGGAAACCGCGCCCGAGCAGACCGCCCTGCTCGACCCGCTGGACATCGCCGACGCCACCGTGCCCGCGCTGGGCGCCGCCCCGCCCGAGGACGAGGCCCCCCCGCGGGTGAAGGCCACCGTGCAGGCCACCCTGCCCGCGCGCGGCAGCGCCGGCGAAGTGCAGGCGCTGCAAGAGGCCGGCATCGTCATCACGCTGTCCAACCAGCAGACCGTGCTCTACAACCGCGTCACGTTCCCGCCGATCAACCGCTCCGGCAACCTGGAACTGACCCTCACCTGGGAGGTGATTTTCTGATGGCCGATCGTCCCGCCCCCTACATCAAGAAGGACCCCGGCGACATCATGCTCGCCGCGGACTGGAACGAAATGCAGGTGTTGGCCCGCGCCGACATCGAAACCGTGCGCACCCAGCGCATCGACGCCGGCCGGCTGGACGCCGCGACCAGCGGCCTGCTGACCAACCTCACCCTCAGCGGCGAGCTGAAGGTGGCCGAGCTGAAGATCAACGGCGACTCGGTGGCGCAACGCTTCTCCAGCCTGGAAAGCAGCCTCAAGGGCACCATCGACGCCAAGCTCGACCGCGCCGGCGGCACCATCGGCGGCACGCTGACCGTGGGCGGCTCGCTGACCGTCAACGGCGACCTCACCGTCAACGGCACCAGCAAGCTGAAAACCACCCAGGTGGCCGGCCCGATCAAGCTGCGCACGCTGACCACCATCGAGGAAGGCAACGGCGTCTGGGCCAACTTCGGCTCCAACGCCTATTTCGACGGCGGCTGGCGCCAGGTGGACGCCAACCGCCCCGGGGTCAACCTGCACATGAACGCCGAGGACGGCGTCGGGCAGGAGTTCCGCTTCTTCCGCCTGGAGAAGAGCGCCGCCCAGCAGCGCAACATCGCCGTCATCGGCACCGCACTCAGCTACCTGCGCGAAAGCAACTTCGCCATCGGCGCCGACGCGGTGGAAAACAACGAAAGCTGGGGCCGGGTGCTGGATGTGTACAACGCCGCCACCACCAAGCTGTCGATCCGCGCCGGCGCGGTGGACAGCCGCGTCACCTCGCACACCAGTGGCTTCTACAACGCGCCGGCCGGCATGATCATCGGCACCCGCAGCGCCCACCCGGTCAGCCTGGTCAACGGCGCCCAGGTCAACATGACCTTGCAGACCAAGTACGTCGACCTGCTGTGCAGCAGCGGCGGCCCGCTGCGGCTGTCGTCGGGCTGGACCGCGCAGCCGGACGGCAACCGCATCTGGTCCGAGATCTCCAACGACGTCACCAACTACAAGACGCTGATGATCATCGGCAACAAGAGCAACGACGGCACCACCCGCCGCGTCAGCGTGTGGGATCGGCTGGAGGTGAACGGCAGCCTGTCCGTCACCAAGGCGATGACCGTCGGCGGCCTGCTCGAAGCCAGTGCCGGCATCGTGTTCGAGGCCGACCAGCCGGGCCACGTCAAGCGCGACGGCTCGCTGTACCGCTACAGCGGGCAGGCCTACATCGGCATCGACGACAACCTCTACATCTACGACTGGAGCCGCAACCGCTACTTCCAGTTCGACACCATCGCCATGCAGATGCGCAACAGCTCGGATGCCCGGCTGAAAGAGGCCGTCGAACCGCTGCACGCGCCGCTCGACCTGGTGCGGCGGCTGCGCGGCGTCAGCTTCCTGTGGAAGGACGGCCAGGCCGGCGGCCAGCGCCAGCTGGGCCTGCTGGCCCAGGAAGTGGAACAGGTGCTGCCGCAACTGGTGGCCGAAGGGCCGGACGGCATGAAGCAGGTCAGCTACCTGAGCCTGATCCCGTTGCTGCTGGAAGCCATCAAGGCGCAGCAGGCGCAGATCGACCAACTGGCGAGCCGCTGAACCATGGCCGAGACCCGCAAGATCCTCTCGCGCACCACGGCCGAAGCGCCGGGCGACGCCACCGAGCTGAAGGCCACCGCGGCGCGCGGCACGCCCGAGCCCTACGTGCGCAAATCGGCCGGCGACATCATCCGCGCCGACGACTGGAACACCGCCCAGGTGCTGGCGCGCGCCGACCTCATCGGCCACGACCACACCGAGCTGGGCCAGGCCATCCCGCGCGAGGCCATCCGCGCCGGCGCCATCGACGGCAGCCGCATCGACCCCGACGCCGTCATCGCCGCGCGCGCGCTGGCGCTGAAGGACAGCCTGAAGATCGGTGCGCGCGACGTGATCGCCGACCTGGACCGCGCTTTCAGCGCGCTGGAGCAATCCAGGGCGGCACTGGACAAGACCAACGGCGACCTGGCGCGCACCGCCACCACCGTGGGCACGCTGAACAGCCAGCTGGCGCAGACGCCGCAGCAGACGCTGTCGCAGGCCGGGCTGGTGGTCAGCGGCGACCCCGCCCGCGACGCCCGCAACCTCCTGGTGGACGGCGATCTCCAGCTCAAATCCGGACACAAGTTCCACGCCACCGGCCGCCTGCACATCTCCGGCGACGAAATCCTCTACCTGCTGAACAAGAGCGGCGTGATCATCGGCAAGGAATGGGGCGGCAACGGCAAGCTGGACGTACAGGGCGAGCTGATCGCGCAGGGCAACCTCACCGCCCGCGGCGGCCTCACCTTCGGCGACGGCAGCCGGCAGAACAGCGCCATGCTGGTGCAGGGCGGCACCTGGGATTGCGGCGAGATCAAGAACGGCACCGCCGAGCGGACCATCGGCCTTTCCGGCTTCACCCAACCGCCGACGGTGCTGGTGTCGATGGCCGTGCTCGACTCCAGCAAGAGCGCCAACCTGCGCATCCGTTGCTGGGCCGACACCGTCAGCGCCGGCAGCTTCCGCCTGGTGGCGCAATCGTGGGGAGACACCTACATCTACGCCATCGGCGGCACCTGGATCGCCTTCGGCCGCTGAGCGCGGCTGACAAACCCCTCCTGGCGGCGTCGCGCGGGGGCGCCGAGCTGAACTTGCCGTACTTACCCGTACTGTCCGCGTTTCGCGCTTCTTGCCAGGACCGCTACGCTGGGTTTTGTCAGCCGCTCTGAACACCCCCTCAACCAAGGAAACGCAACAATGAAGTCGCAAATCGAAGCCCGCCTCGCCACCCTGCGCGGCGAGCTGGAATCGGGCCAGCAGGTGCTGGCCGACCTGGAACAACGCCACGCCGAAGTGACCCACACCATGCAGCGCATCAGCGGCGCCATCCAGGTGCTGGAAGAACTGCTGGCCGGCGACGGCGTCGCCGCCGACCACGCAGCGTGACGCGGCACCGGCATGGCTGATCCCGTCGTCCAACTGCTGAGCGACCAGCAGGACGCCAGCGGCCGCACCCTCACCGTCGGCCCCGACGGCGTGGCGCTGCAACTGGTGGTGCCGCCGGGGCGCAGGCTGGATCGCGTCCGGCTGACCATCAAGGCCGTCGACACCACCGGCAAGGCCGCCACCGGCGTCACCCTGAGCAGCGATACCGGCAATTTCACCGCCGCCACGCGCTGGGCGCGCGCCGAATGGGGCGAGGAACGCGCGCTGGTGGGGCTGGCCTTCGGCGCCGACACCCCCGGCGCCGCCGGGCGCATCCGCATCCTGAGCGACGGCGTGTGGCTGCCGCTGGCGCCGCTGGACACGCTGGCGGTGAACAAGGCCGCGCAAAGCTTCGTGCCGCAGGCCGCCAGCGCGCTGGCGGTGGAAGTGCTGGCCCAGCAGGGCGACATGAAAGTGCTGGTGCCCAACCCCGCCATCCTCGGCGGCCTGAGCCTGACCGTCACCGACCAGCCGTGCCATGCCGCGCTGGCGGTCGGCGACGACCCGCCGTTCTTCCGCCATGCGGGCGTGCTGCCGGCGACCCCGGTGGAGATCGGCGGCCTGGCGCGCCTGGCCAACCGCCACCTGCTCGACCATCCCGGCAGCAACGTGGTGCCGCTGCGCCTGCTGGCCGCCGCGCCGCGTAAGATCCGGATCGACAGCTTCAGCGCCGTCCTCGTCCCCGAAACCCCCGCCCCGACGCCGGGCGGTGGAGGCGGCGGCGGGTCGGGCGGCGGATCGGGCCAGCCGTCCGAAGACCCGAACGCGCCGCGTCCGGGCGAGATCACCGTATTGCAACCGGCCCAGGCCCAGGCGCTGGAAGCGCGTCGCCTCGGCGGCGACTTCCGCGTGGCGCAGCGTTTTCGCTGGGACGACGCCCAGCACGCGCTGTCGGCGGTCGGCGTCTACGCGCGGCGGCTGGACCACGCGCCGCAGGCGCAACTGACGCTGCACGCCGACCACGCCGGCGTGCCCGGCGACCAGGCGCTGCTGCCGCCGCTCAGCGTGGCGGTGGCCGACGGCGACGACGCCGGCTGGCTGCGCGCGCGCTGGCCCGAACCGCTGAAGCTGCCGGCCGGCGACTACTGGCTCAGCGTCACCGCCCAGGGCGGCGAAGCGCTGTGGTACACCGCCGCGCAACGCCCGGCCGGCGCGGGCGCCGCGCTGATCCGCATCGCCGGCGGCCCGTGGCTGCCGCTGCCGGACGACACCGCCTGGGCGCAACTGGGCGTCCACGCCGTGCCCATCGCCTAACCCTGGTATCGACCATGCTGCAAGCCCTGGAAACCCTGCTCCAAACCGACCTCCAGCAAGCGCTGGGCGAGCGCGCCGCGCTGACCGTGGGCGCCGTCGCCCCGGCGCCGCAGGCCGGCAAGGCCGCCGTCTGGCTCAACGCCGCCAGCCTGGACACCGACCCCGGCGACGACCCCGGCCGCGTCGGTCGCGGCAGCGCCCACCTGCTGCGCTCGCAGACCCTGACGCCGATCGCCAGGCAGCCCGGCAACTTCGCGCTGCCCGCCGGCCAGACCGTGGTCGACGTGCAGGCGCCCCCCGGCCGCCTGCTCAACCCCGCCGACCACTACACCCAGGACGGCGCCACGCTGCGCTTCCTCACCCCGCCCCCCTCGCCGGTGCTGGCGCGACTGCGCGGCGAACGCGCGCGCGGTTACGTCGAGCGCATGCCGGCGCGCGGCGAACTGCTGCTCAGCGCGTGGGCGGAAAGCGGCCCCGCCGCCGCCGCGCTGCTCGGCGACGCGCTGGGCAGCGTGCTGGCGCGGCTCTCGGAAATCGACGTGGTGGAACTGGTCACCCCCGGCGCCGGCCCGCTGGCGATGCGCCTGTACCGCCCGGCCGCGTGGCTGGCGCGGCTGGAGAACAGCAGCGTGCGCCTGGGCAACCGCGACTGGCTGGTGGCCGCCGCCCACATCGGCCTGCGCGGCGAAATCGAACTGGCGCTGGCCGTCGGCACGCCGGAACCGACCTCGCTCATCGAGCGCATCGAAGCCACCGCCCAGGTGGTGCCGGCCCGCCAACCGGATTGATCCGCGCGGCTGCGCCAGCACGCCTCTTCCGGTTTTCCAGGCATAAAAAAACGGCGCCAAAGGCGCCGTTTGTGCCACGGGAACTACCTACAGGGGGCGGGGAGATAGTTCCGATGGGGTACTACACAAGCCAGAGCGGTCAACAAAACCCAGCGCAGCGGTCCTGGCAAGAAGCGCGAAACGCAGACAGTACGTGTAGTACGGCAAGTTTCGGGCGACGCAGCCAGGAGGGTTTTGTTGGCCGCGCTTACTTGGACTGCTCAGCCTTCGGAGCGCTGGCCTGATCGACAGCCGGCTCGTCAGCAGCGTGGGCAACGCCCAGGGTGAAGGCGGACAGGGCGGCGATGGCGGCGAACTTGGCGATGATTTGGCGAACTTGCATCGGTTTGACTCCAGTTAAGTAAACGATGGGTGGGCTGAGCCACGGGATGGGATATAGCAGGGTCCGTGCCAGCCCCATGCATATCCATATAAATCAATTACTTATCACCAAACCCCTGACTGACATGCCTGCCATATGCTGTTGCCATCCTGGCAATCTGTCGTCAACCGGCGACAGATACCGCCAGCAAACACCCAACCCCATGAAAGAATTAGGAAAATCCCTGTCGCCGGGGCGCGACAGCGCAATGGCACACCTGTTCGATCAACAACTTAGCGCTGGCTGGCGCACCGGCCCGACTGGCCGTTGGTGTCGGCGCGGCGCCGTTCCGCTGGTGGCGGCCGCCCCAAAAAAACGCCGCCCATAAGGCGGCGCAAGAGGGATGTTCGTCCGGCACGGGCCGGGTATTGCTGCGGTCAGGCGGTGACGCCCGCCAACAAGGTGGCGTAGGTGTCGTCCTCGTTGCTGCCGTTGGCGTAGCTGCTCGCCAGTTGCGCGATCAGGTTCTGGATCAGCGATTGCGTGCTGTCCTCGTCGTCCTCGGTGGACGCGCCCTGCTGCGGCGGGGGTGGCGGCATGCCGCCTTGCGGGCGGGCCTGGTCGGCCTGGGTCAGTTCGTCGGCGCTCAGACTACCGTCGCCGTTGCTGTCGATGCGCTGGAACATCTCGGCCGATTTGGCTTCGTCCGCCCCCTTGGGCGCGCCAACCTTGAACTCGTCCAGGCTGAGCGCGCCGTCGTCGTCCTCGTCCAGCTTGCCCAGCAGTTCGGCCAGGCTGCCGCCGCCGGCCTGGCCGCTGCGGAACTGCTGCGCCGCCTGCAGCAACTGCGCTTCCATCTGCTTGGCGAAGGTGTCCGACTCGTCCTGGGTGACGGTGCCGTCGCCATCGCTGTCGATCTTGGAGAACAGCGCTTCGGCACGGTTGGTGTCGCCTTGCGGCGAGCCGGCCTTGAATTCGTCCAGCGACAGCCCACCGCTGCCGTCGGCATCCATTTGCTTGAAGCGCTCCTTGGGGTCGGGCCGCTGGGCATAGGCCTGGCTGACGCCGGCCCACGCGCTGCTCCCGCTGATGCTGCTGACCATGTCTCATGCTCCTTGAAGCCGGCCCGCCGATGGCGAGGCACGGGTTGCATTGGCGCCGGGGCGCCGGCACCCGCGGCACGACAGACCCTGCGGGCACGTTGCCGTATTGGAACCGCCCCATGTCAGCGCGGCTTGTCCGCCGACGCCCGTTTTGTCGCCACTTGGTCATGGCCGGCGGCGCCGTTTACATGCCCGTTACAACTGTCGGATCGCCACCCGCATTGCCGGCGCTACCATGCAGGGCATGGAAAAAGAACACCTGCTGGTGGTCGACGACGACGACGAGATCCGCACACTGTTGCAGGACTACCTGGAAAAGAACGGCTTTCGCGTCAGCACCGCGGCCGACGGCGCGGCGATGCGCCGGGTGCTGGCGGCCGATCCGGTGAAGCTGGTAGTGCTGGACGTGATGCTGCCCGGCGAGGACGGCCTGGCGCTGTGCCGCGCGCTGCGCGCCGAAAGCGAGATCCCGGTGGTGATGCTGACCGCGCTCAACGACGAGACCGACCGCATCGTCGGGCTGGAGCTGGGCGCCGACGACTATGTGACCAAGCCGTTCAGCCCGCGCGAGCTGCTGGCGCGCATCCGGGTGATCCTGCGCCGCACCCGCCACACGCCGGTGACCACCGAGCCGCGGCTGAGCCATTTTTCCGGCTGGCAACTGCAACACGCCGGACGCCAGCTGATCTCGCCCGACGGCCTGGCCATCCCGCTCAGCCTGGCCGAATACCGGCTGCTGAAAGTGCTGCTGGAACACGCCAACCGCGTGCTCAGCCGCGACCAGCTGCTCGACTACACCCGGGGGCGCGAGGCGGTGCCGTTCGACCGCAGCGTGGACATGCTGGTCAGCCGGCTGCGCCAGCGGCTGTCCGACGACCCGCGCAATCCCGCCCTGATCCGTACTGTCCGCAACGAAGGCTACATGCTATGCAGCGCCGTTCAATTGGAGCGCTGATCGGGCGCTGGCTGCCCAACACCCTGTCCGGGCGCATGGCGCTGCTGGTGGCGGTGGGCCTGATCGCCATGCAGCTGCCGGGCTTTCTGCTGTTCAGCCACCAGCGCGTGCAGTTCGACCAGGAGCGCGCCACCCGGCTGGTGATCGAGCGCAGCCTCGACCTGCTGGCCATCGCCCAGCCCGGCATGCTGGAAGGGCAGGACCCGCGCCTGCTGGCCGCGCGCGGCTTCGCCCTGCTCGGCACGGCGCATGGCGTGCCCAACGACGCCCGGCTGCATCGCGACCTGCTGGCCGCCGCGCCGGCCGGCTCGCAACTGGCGCAACAGGTGCTGGCCAGCCGCATCGCCGTCTACCGCGAGCACGACTACCTGACCGCGCGCCTGCAATTGCCCGACGGGCAGGTGGTCACCTTCCGCCAGAACACCCGCCCGCCCGGTCCGCCGCCGGGCATGGCCGGCCCGCCGGGGCTGCGCCTGCCGTGGCCGGTGGTGTTCGACTTCCTGGCCCGTTCGGCGGTGGTGATGCTGCTGGCGTTGTGGGCGGTGCGCTGGCTGTCGCGGCCGCTGACCGCGTTGTCGGCCGCCGCCGAGCGCATCGGCCGCAACCTGCAGACCCCGCCGCTGGCGGAAACCGGCCCGTCGGAAGTCCGCCACGCCGCGCGCGCCTTCAACCAGATGCAGGCGCGGCTGAAACGGGTGATGGACGAGCAGACCCGCATCCTGGCCGCCGTGTCGCACGACCTGAAGACCCCCCTCACCCGCCTGCGGCTGCGCGCCGAAAACGTCGACGACGAAGCGCAGCGCGACAAGATCGTGCGCGACCTGACCGAGATGGAAGCCATGCTCGACGCCACGCTCGACTTCCTGCGCGGCGAATCGTGGCGCGAAGCCACCGTGCCGGTGGACATCAACGCCCTGCTCGCCGCGCTGGCCGACGACGCCACCGCCACCAGCGACGGCCGCGTCACCCTGAGCGGCCAGGCCCGCCAGCCCTACCCCGCGCAGCCGCTGGCGCTGAAGCGCTGCGTGGAGAACCTGCTGCACAACGGCCTGAAATACGGTGGCGGCAAGGTCGAGATCATGGTGGTGGACAGCACGCACCGTTTGCAGATCATCCTGCGCGACCACGGCCCCGGCGTGCCCGAAGCCATGCGGGAGCAGGTGTTCGAGCCGTTCTACCGCCTGGATTCGTCGCGCAACCGCGACACCGGCGGCACCGGCCTGGGGCTGTCCATCGCCCGCAGCATCGCCCGCGCCCACGGCGGCGACGTGGCGCTGGCCAACGGCGAACTCGGCCTGGTCGCCACCTTGTGGCTGCCGCGCTGAGCGGCGGCGGCCACACCGCGCCGAAGCCGCCGATAATGACGGCCACATCGTCGCGACGGATCTTCCCATGCTCCAAGGTCAATGCCTGTGCGGCACAGTGCGCTACCAAGTGGCGGACCGTTTCGCCTACGCCCTGAACTGCCACTGCTCGCAATGCCGCCGCGCCACCGGCGCCGCCTGCAAACCCTTCGCCGGCATCGAGCGCGAGCACTTGCACCTGATGGCCGGCGCAGACCGGCTGATGCGATATGGTGACGACGGCGCGCATGACATCCGCTGCGGCCAATGCGGCTCGCTGCTGTATTCGGTAGTGCGCGACGGCGCGTTCGTCCACGTCACGCTTGGCACGCTGCTCGACACCCCGTCGATCAGCCCCAGCGCGCATATCTTTGTAGGCTCCAAGGCGCCGTGGCATGAAATTACGGATGATTTGCCGCAGCATTGGGAGTTCGAGTGAGCTTCGCCGGTCAAGCTATTTTAAAAACTCCCAAAATTGCAATGGAAAAAGAAAAATGGCAGCTATTCACTGGACATCCTACCTGACCGCTTTATCAACTCCCGCGGTCGCGATATTTGCAGCATGCATAGCCTACCGGCAGTGGAAAACTGCGAAAAACAAATTGAAACTGGACCTTTTCGAACGAAGACTAGCCATATATGAGGCAACTCGAAAATGCCTATTGGCCTTGGCAACATTCGGAAAGACTGCGGATTCCGGCTGCGTTGACTACCCATGCCAGCAACGGTTGACCACTTCGCATGCATGCGCTGGCTCGGACCAACCATGAGCGTGAGCCCGTTCTAAGCTGATCAGAATCATTCGCGACCGATAGCGGTCAGCAAGACTTCTGAACCGGTGCGCTATGTACGAGAGAAATCCCAGAAGGTGTAGTGGAGCTTCTTCTCCACTTCGTGAATCTGCTTGACGCACTCGTTAGCTTTTTCGGACGAAATGCAGCCCTTTTTCTCTAGGGCACGGATCTTTCGGATCATTTCTATCCGATCTTCGTAGCGTGCGCGATTGAGTTTGAGTCCGTCGATAAATGCTTTGGAAATCATCTTGTGGATGGCTTCGTACTCCTGTACGAACGCGATGTAGGGCCTGACCTTCTCGGTGATGTCCGTCCAGTCTTTGCCTTGATCGGCAATGCGGTCAAAGTCGCAGGGCTTGATCACATGATGCCCCTTAGGGATGTGACTGCCATCCACCTTGCATTCCTGGTAGACCTTCCGAGCGAGCTCTGAGCAATACGAAAAATCCTTGCCAGGTTTCTTTCTCGATGAAATTTTGTAGGGCTGCTCGATGTAAAAGGCAAACCGCTGCTGCATGGCCTCTCGGTGCTGGTTCGTGATCTTGTTAAAGCGGATCACTCGCCAGTTGTCTTCGACGTCCTGGAGCACGTCCGTGATAATCCGGTTAGACACGCCAGGGTCAGGCATGGCGTCGATGCAGATGAAGTCGGCATGAACCAGCGCGACATGGCTCGACTTGGCTTTGAAGTAAAACGGAATCTGCGACTTTGCGAGTGCTTTAGATTTGAAGGATGTTCCGGTCATGAGCACGACATCACCAGTCTCCAATTGATCGTCAAAGCCTTTGAGTTTTTGCATGAAATCACAGTCCTGGCGTCGAACTACGGCACGAAAAATGGGCCAATGGACCTCGGGGATGTAGCTGATCTGTGCCATGACGTTCAATTCGTCATCGGACATGCTCAGCATCTTGTTGAAGTAGGCCTCGCGCTGTTCGTCGGTGGACATTTTTTGGATCACATGCGATGCAGCGGCATTTCTGGCGATTTCTTGCAAGCTCCGCATAAGCCCCCAGTGGTGACGTGGATGTTGGTGTGCGGGTTGATCAGAGGCGCATGCCTGCATTGGACTTGGATACCGCTTTGGCTCTGTCTTCAATATGGCGGCCGGCTGCTCCGAGATGGTCGCTGCATGATGCATGACGTACCGTGTGATCGCCAGCGCTCTGGTCTGCGCCGACCAGCGTGGTGGTTAGTGCTGGCCAGTGCCTGCAGAAAGACCACTCCGGAGCTGGAGTTCGAATTCCTGGCCACCACGCGCGAAGCAAGGTGGCTGTACGGCAAAGAAGTAGCCAACCACCTGGAGCAGGTGGTGTGGCCAAAGATATGCGCAATGAACGCTATCGATATGGCACTCACGTCCTCAACAGAGAAAGCAAAGGAAATCGGGGAGGGAAAAGAGGCCCTAAAAAAATGGCTATATTCTCAGCTAGAGGAAATTGACGAACTATTCTCCAGCCATCTTTCGATTAGCCACTAATCAAAAGTCCCCTTAGGGCAGGCACTCGAAAAAAAACCGCCTCGATTCATTCACTCTTTAAAAGCTCTGAGAGGGAAACAGCCAACGCTTCCGCCAAGCACTCCATATTGTCGATGCTGATATTCCTCGCACCTCGCTCAATTTGGCCAATATAGGTGCGATGCAGGCCGGAACGATCAGCAAGTTCTTCCTGCGACCACCCCAGCTGGTTGCGTTGCCGTCGTACTGCGATACCGAAACGAATCCTTGCTGTGCCCACAACCATCGCCTGCCACTCTGTCGTTGCTGGAACAGGCAGGCTGCGGTGATGTAGACGATAAATCTACATAATCCGCGTAACATCGTCTAATATTGATGACTATGAGTAACACCATGGGATGTCATCATGAAAATGCCAAACAGCTCTCAAGGGCAACCAATGCATCGCACGCTGCGTAACCGCAGACAACCAGGCGCAACCATCCCTTTCAAGGACTTCGCCGACACCGCCCAGGTGCTGATGGAAATCCTCGCCCAGGCCAATGCGCTGCTGGCGATCGAACCCGCGCTGCCAGCCGGCAGCGAGGCGCATCTGCGCGTGTTGCTGGAACAGGCGCGTACCCAGGTGGAACTCGCGCATAACGTGCTCGATTGCGCGCTGGAGCTGGCCGGCAGGCAGCTCCAAACCGGCTGAGCGCTTGTCCGCAGGCGCAGGCGCCGCCCCCGCCTCAATCCTCCCCCAGCACGATCCCAGGCAAATTCGCCACGCTGACCTCGCGCACGATGGCGACGAATTCGCGCAGGTAGGCGGTGTCGGCGCGTTCCAGCGGCACGGCGGCGTGCAGTTCGGATTGCAGGCCGCGCGCGGTGATCGGCTTGGCCAGCACGTAGCCGCGATCCAGGTAGTGCTGCACGCTCCAGTGCGGCAGCGCGGCGATGCCGCGGCGGCTGGCGACCAGTTGCAGGATCGCCACCGTCAGCTCGCTGGTGCGGCGCGGCGGGTTGATGCCGGCGGGCTTGAGCACCTTGCGCACCAGGTCGAGCATGTCGTCCGGCACCGGGTAGGTGATGAGGGTGTCATTGGCGAAGTCGGCGGCCTCCAGCACCGGCTTGTCGGCCAGCGGGTGATCCTTGGCCACCAGCGCCACCATGTCGAACGAGAACAGCGGAAAGTGTGCGATGCGCGCTTCGGGGTCGCGCTCGGAGACGATGGCGAGGTCGGCGCGATCCTCGAAGATCAGGCCCACCGGGTCGGCGTGGAAGCCGGACACGATGTCCAGCTCCACCTCGGGCCAGCGCTCGCGGAACGAATCCATCGCCGGCATCAGCCAGTCGAAGCAGGTGTGGCATTCCACGGCGATGCGCAGTTGCCCGGCCTCGCCTTCGCGCAGCTTGGCGATGTCGCGCTCGGCGGCCGCCACGCGGGGCAGCGTCTCGGCGGCCAGCGCCACCAGCTTTTCCCCGGCCGGGGTGAACTTCAGCGGGGCCTGCTTGCGCGCGAACAGCGGCAGGCCGTAGTGGTCCTCCAGCAGGCGAATCTGGTGCGACAGCGCGGATTGGGTCAGGAACAGCCGCTCGGCCGCGCGCGTCAGGCTGCCGGCCTCGCGGATCGCCAGCAGGGTTTTCAGGTGGCGCAGTTCCAGCAGCGATTGCATTAGTCCCTCTCATGTCCAGCGTGAAAAGAATGAGTTTGAATCATAAGAGAGTGGCGCGGATGATGCAAACCACATTCATGGAAAATGAGGTTTGCAATGACTATCGCTCATGTACTGGGCTTTCCGCGCATCGGCGCGCAGCGGGAGCTGAAGTTCGCGCTGGAAGGCTTCTGGCAAGGCGCCATCGACGAGACCGAGCTGGCCGCCGTGGGCAGCCAGCTGCGCCGCCGCCACTGGGCCTGGCAGAAGGAGGCCGGGCTGGACTTCGTCTGCGTGGGCGATTTCGCCTGGTACGACCAGGTGCTGAACACCGCCGCGCTGCTGGGCGCGCTGCCGGCGCGCTTCGGCTTCGACCCGGCCACGCTCACCCTGAAGCAGTACTTCGAACTGGCGCGCGGCAACGCGGCGCAGCCGGCGCTGGAAATGACCAAGTGGTTCGATACCAACTACCACTACTTGGTGCCGGAGCTGGACGCCGACACCCGCTTCGGCGGCGGCGTGGACTGGCTGTTCTACGAGATCGAGGAAGCGCGCACACAAGGCCATCGCGTCAAGCCGGTGCTGCTGGGGCCGCTGTCGTTTCTCTACCTGGCCAAGAGCAAGGCCGCCGGGCTGGACAAGCTGTCGCTGCTGCCGGACCTGCTCGCCGCCTACCAGCGCATCCTGGATAGATTGGCGGTGCAGGGCGTGCAGTGGGTGCAGATCGACGAGCCGATCCTGGCGCTGGAATTGCCGGCCGAGTGGCTGGCGGCGTTCGAGCCCGCCTACCGCGCGCTGGACCAGCTCGGGGTGAAGCTGCTGCTGGCCACCTATTTCGACAGCGTGGCCGGGCACGCCGCGCTGCTGCACCGCCTGCCGCTGGCGGGGGTGCACCTGGACCTGGTGCGCGCGCCGCAGCAACTGGATGCGCTGCTCGCCGACTGGCCGGCCGGGCGCGTGCTGTCGGCCGGGGTGATCGACGGCCGCAACATCTGGGCCGCCGACCTGGGCGCGCGGCTGGCCGCGCTGGCGCCGCTGGCCGAACGCCTGGGCGAACGGCTGTGGCTGGGCAGCAGTTGCTCGCTGCTGCACACCCCCGTCGATCTGGCGCAGGAAGACGGGCTGGACGCCGAGCTGAAGGGCTGGCTGGCGTTCGCCCGGCAGAAGCTGGACGAAGTGGCGGTGCTCAAGCGCGCGCTGGAACAGGGCCGCGACGCGGTGGCCGAGGCGCTGGCGCGCAGCGATGCCGCCGCCGCCTCGCGCCGTACCTCCGCGCGCATCCACAACCCGGCGGTGGCCGGGCGCGTCGCGGCGCTGACCGCGGCCGACGCCGCGCGCACCCTGCCGTACCCGCAGCGCGCCGAGCAACAGCGCGCGTGGCTGAAGCTGCCGCCGCTGCCCACCACCACCATCGGCAGCTTCCCGCAGACCAAGGAGATCCGCGCCGCGCGCGCCGCGTTCAAGCGCGGCGAACTGCCGCAGGCGGACTACGTGGCCGCGATGCAGGCCGAGATCCGCCTGGTGGTGGAAAAACAGGATGCGCTGGGGCTGGACGTGCCGGTGCACGGCGAGGCCGAGCGCAACGACATGGTCGAATACTTCGGCGAGCAGTTGTCCGGTTTCGCGTTCACCCGCTTCGGCTGGGTGCAGAGCTACGGCAGCCGTTGCGTCAAGCCGCCGATCATCTTCGGCGACGTGTCGCGCCCGCGCCCGATGACCGTCGAGTGGAGCCGCTACGCCCAGAGCCTGACCGCCAAGCCGATGAAGGGCATGCTCACCGGGCCGGTGACCATCCTGCAATGGTCTTTCGTGCGCGACGACCAGCCGCGCGAACGCACCTGCCTGCAGATCGCACTGGCGATCCGCGACGAGGTGGTCGACCTGGAAAGCGCCGGCATCCGCGTGATCCAGATCGACGAGCCGGCGTTCCGCGAGGGCCTGCCGCTCAAGCGCGCCGACTGGGATCGCTACCTGGAATGGGCCGGCCGCGCCTTCCGCGTTTCGGCCAGCGGCGTGGCCGACGCCACCCAGATCCACACCCACATGTGCTATTCGGAGTTCCACGACATCCTGCCGGCGATCGCGGCCATGGACGCCGACGTGATCACCATCGAGACCAGCCGCTCCGACATGGAGCTGCTGGAGGCGTTCGGCAGCTTCCGCTATCCCAACGAGATCGGTCCGGGGGTGTACGACATCCACAGCCCGCGCGTGCCGCCGGTGGCCGAGATGCTGCGGCTGATCGCCAAGGCGCTGGACGTGGTGCCGGCCGAGCGGCTGTGGATCAACCCCGACTGCGGGCTGAAGACGCGCGGCTGGCCCGAGACCGAGGCCGCGTTGCGCAACATGCTGGACGCCACCCGCGAAGCGCGCGCCGCGCTGGCCGAGGGCCGCCGCCTGGTGGTCGAGGCCAGCGCCGGCACCACCGCCGCGCACCAGGGCGCCTGCGACTGCCATTGAGGTGAGTACCGGGGCCGGCCAGGCCGACCAGGCCGGCCCCGCCGCGTGGCAGCGGAATAACCATGGGCTGTCTACACTGGGCAACGGCGCGCCATGAACGCCGGCCGCGCCCACGGCGGCGCAGACCGCCACGACGCATGCGCCCCACCGCCCGAGGCCAACCGATCCGTGAAATCCGCTCCGCTCCTGCCCTGCCTGCTGCCGTGGCTGCTGGCCGCCCCCCTGGCCAGCGCCGCACCGCCCGATACCGAACCCGCACCCGCCGACGCCAGCACCGCCGAAGCGGCCCCGCCGCCGCGCGGCGACAGCGTGTTCGACCTGGGCTACGAAGGCCGGGTCACGCCGCTGCCGGAACAGGCGATCCCGGCGGTGCCCGGCGCGGAAGGCAGCAAGCCGCCGCCGCGTCAGTGGAATCATGCGTTGCCCTTCTTCGCGCAGCGGGTGATCGACAAGGGCTATAACCTGCCCAACCCCTACGACATCGGCCTGTCGTACTACTACAGCAAGCAGAACATGCTGCTGAGCAACCTGGAGGTGTCGCTCGGCGATCGGGCGCTGCGCAATGCCGGCTTCGTGCAGTTCCCCACCAGCACGCTGGAAAACCGCTCCGAACAGATCCAGGTGGGCGCGTGGCTGTTCCCGTTCCTGAACGTCTACGCCATCGGCGGACACATCAAGGGCGGCGGCGACATCGGCATCTCGATGTCGGCCGACGACATGGTGCGCTTCGTCACCGGACAGGACCCGTGCTCGCGCCGCATCAAGCCGGACTGGTGCGGCAAGACGCTGTCCGCCACCGCGCGCGCCAACTACCACGGCTATTCGTACGGCGCCGGCTTCACCCTGGCCGGCAACGTGAAGCAGCTCTATTTCTCGCTGCCGGTGACCTATACCGTCTCCAGCGTGTCGATGTCCGACACCGACGCCAAGACCTGGAACATCGCGCCGCGCGTGGGGCTGAACTGGAGCCTGGGCGGCTGGGGCACGGTGATGACCTACGTGGGCGCCACCTGGCTGCACGCCGACGTGACCATCACCGGCAGCGTCACCATGCCCACCGCGCAGACCGACATCGGCCGCGACGTGGACCTGAACTTCAGCATCGACGAGAAGATCGCCGCGCCGTGGAACGGGCTGGCGGGCTTCCACTGGATGGTGAACCGCAACATCAGCCTGCTGGGCGAGGTCGGCTTCGGCCAGCGCCAGGGCTACATCCTCAGTTCCTTCCTGCGGTTCTGACCATGGCCAAGCCACTGACCGCACTGTGCGCGCTGCTGCTGGCCGCGCCCGTCCATGCCGACGACGACGGCTGGCTGGATCGCCTGCTGACCCGGCTGGGCGCCTCCAAGCAGGTGGACCTGAGCAAGGGCATCGACTGGGGCGTGCTGCCCGGCCCGTTCTACAACCCCGAGATGGGCGCCGGCATCGGCGTGGCCGCGGTGGGCCTCTACAAGCCCGACGACGCGCTGCCCGACACCCAGCTCTCCACGCTGACGCTGCGCGGCTTCGTCAGCTCGGTGGGCGCGCTGGGCATCGGCTTCGACAACAACACCTTCTTCGGCGACGACACCTGGCGCTTCTACGCCACCGGCTCGCTGGTACGCCTGCCGACCTCGTACTGGGGCGTGGGCTACGACGCCGCGCACCAGAACGCCAACAAACGCGACTACACCAAGGAGGAATTCGCGCTGTCGCCGCGCATCCTGCGGCGGGTGGCGCCCAGCACCTACGCCGGCATCGGCTGGAGCCTGCAACAGACCCGCGCCGTCGACGTCGAGGCCGGCAGCGCCATCGAAAGCGATCCGGACGGCGAATCGGTGTTCGTCTCCGGCGCGACCGTGCACTTCTCCTACGACACGCGCGATTTCATCCCCAACCCGGCGCACGGCCAGACGCTGCAACTGAACGCCGGCTTCTACGCGCCCGGCCTGGGCAGCGACACCCGCTTCCAGACCTTGGAAACGATCTACGACTACTACCACCCGCTGGGCGACGACGTGCTGGCGCTGGACCTGTACAGCCGCCTGTCGTGGGGCGACGTGCCCTGGACCATGATGTCGCAGATGGGCAACGGTAACCGCATGCGCGGCTACTTCCTGGGGCAGTACCGCGACAAGAACATGGTGGCCGGGCAGCTGGAATACCGCCATCACCTCGTCGGCCGCCACGGCATGGTGTTCTGGGGCGGCTTCGGCACCATCGCCGACAAGGTGTCCGACCTGGGCGACGACGCCCCGTGGCTGCCCACCGTGGGCGTCGGCTACCGCTTCGAATTCAAACCCCGCGTCAACGTCCGCCTCGACCTGGGCTTCGGCCGCGACACCACCGGGCTGTACTTCCAGCTGAACGAGGCGTTCTGAGGTTGGGTGGTTTGCGGGGGAAGGCGGAACCCCAAATCTTGAACCACAGAGAACGGTGAGAACACAGAGAAAACCTTGGAGAGAAAATCAGCCCAGGTTCTTCTGCGGGTTCTCGCCGAGCACTGTTTTCTTTCTTCCTCCCTCGCTTTTCTTCGTGTTCTCTGTGTTCTCTGTGGTTCAAGATTTGGGGTTTCCCGCCCCCTAAACCATCAACCTTCCCAGATCCACCCCCGTTTCCAGCAGGCCGCCGCGGTTGACTACGCTGGTGCCGCTGTCGCCGCCCAGCACCCAGTCGGCCAGGGCGCCGAAGACGTGTTCGATGCCGGTCAAGCCCAGGATGTCGTCGTTCAGGTTGCGGCCGAACAGCGCCAGTTCGCGCTCGGGGAAGGGGTTGCCGTACAGGCCGCCGCGCACGCCGTCGCCGATCACCAGCACCGCGTTGCCGCGCCCGTGGTCGGTGCCGCCGTCGCCGTTGGCGGCCAGCTGGCGGCCGAAGTCGCCGTAGATCACCAGCACCAGGTTGCGCCGGCTGCCGGCGTCCAGGTTGGGCCACAGCGTGTCGAAGCCGCGCCCCTTGGCGAACAGGTCGCGGAAGTTGGCCTCGGCCACGCTCTGCTGTTGCTTGTGGGTATCCCAGCCGCCGTACTCCATCGACAGCACCGGCGCGTCGATCAGCCCGGTCAGCGCCAGTACGTCGTGCAGGTTGCGCAGTTGCCCGCCCCAGTAGCGGCTGTTGTACGGCTCGCTGGCGGCGTACAAGGCGCGGATGGGGTCCGGCACCGGCAGCACCGCGCCGTCGGCCACGGTGTCGCCGCTGCCCAGCCGCGCCTTCACCCCGCCGCTCAACGCGCGCAGCACCTTCTCGTGATTGGCGAGGCGCGCCAGCACCGGGTCGGCGGCAAAGTCGCGGCCGGCGTAGTACGCCTTCAGGCTGCGCGCCAGCACCTGTTCGGCGGCGACCTTCTTCCAGGTGGGATCGCCGGGGGCGAAGCTGCGCTCGGCCAGCGCCAGCGCGCGCGAATTGGCGATGCTGACCACGCGGTCGGCGTTGGGCAACTGGCCGGCGGCGCCGGGGCCGAGGCAGAACGGGCGCGGGGCGCGGGTGAGCGCGCCGACGCGGGCGTTGCCGCCCAGCGTCGCCACCAGCCGCCCGCCCCAGCCGGGCTTGCGCTCCTGCGGCGCGCTGCCGCGATCGCCCTGGTCCATCACCTGCAAGGCGTGCGAATGATCGCGCGAGGTGGCGCCGACCACGTTGTGGATCACCGCCACGTGGCCGGCGTCCCATTGCTCCTTCAGCCAGCCGCAGCTCGCCAGCACGCCCAGGCCGGCGGCCTGCGCGGTGCCGGGCAGCGTCAGCGCCTGGTAGGCGCTGCCGAAACGCTGGAGGTAGCCGTCGCGGTGGCGCTGGTCGGCGGCGATGCCCTGGCTGGTGGCGCGCGCCGCCCACCAGCGCATGGCGTAGCTGTCGGCCGGCTCGTTGGCGGCGAGCGCGGGCGCGAACAGGTGGCGGAAATCCGGCCCGCCGCCCAGCGTGACCGACACCAGGGTGCGGCGCGGCACGCTCACCGCGCCGAAGGCGGTGGGGATCAGCCCGGGAAAGGCGGCCAGGCCGCCCGCCAGCAGGCTCAGCTTGAGGAAGTCACGTCGATTCATAGGGCACTCCTTTCAACGCCACCGACAACACCCAGCCGGCTGTGGCGCGCTTACTTGCCGTACTGCACGTACGGTCCGCGTTTCGCGCTGCGTGCCAGGACCGCTTCGCCGGGTGTTGTGGGCGGCTCCGGGTTTGATCACTCACCACGCACCACCTGCGCCTGCGGCAGGGCGGACAGGAAGGCGACGGCGTAGGCGACGCGCCGGTTGGCGTCCTTGCGCACGGTGGCGTCGGCGCTGTCGAGCGCCAGCGGCAGCGCCGCCAGGCCCTCCAGGCAGCGGCTGCCGAGCGCGCCCGGTGCGAAGTCGGCGTCGGTGAACACGTAGTCGGGATCGGTGCCGGCGGCGCCGTTGCCGGTGCAGTAGTAGCCGGCGTCGCGGCCGGTGCCGAGCAGCGCGTAGGTGTAGAGCCGCTCGTGCGCGCCGAAGCCGCCGCCGCCGATGAAGCGCTGCCACAGCCAGCCGGCGACGCGCCCGGTGCGCCAGCCGCCGTCCGCCTCGCGCGGGGCCAGCGCGTCCCAGCGTTTTTCCCAGCCGGGCGCCTGCGCGGCAAGCTCGGCGTTGCCGTCGCCGTCCACCCGGGCGAAGCGCCACAGGCCGTCGATGCCGCGGTTGTACACCACGCGGAAATGGTCGGCGGCGAGCGAGGTCTCCTCGCCGGTGGTGTGGCCGAACACGTTGTGGCTGGGCGAGAAGGCGTCGAAGCCCTCTTCCCAGGTCACCAGGCCGATGGCGGAATACAGCCCCACCAGCTCGCTTTCCTGGCGGGTGAGCGCGAAGCGGTTGAGCAGCACCATGTTGCGCTCCAGCGGGGTCAGGTATTTCACCCGCGCCGGGTCGTGGAACTGGCGCGAGATCGCATAGGCGCGCAGGAAGTCGAGCAGGCTCTTGCGCTGGCCCATGTCGCGCCAGTAGGCGCGCAGCTCGGCGATGTCGGCGGCGCCCAGGCGGTCGTTGGCCAGCCCGGCGACGATCTTCACCGGCAGGTTGGCCTCGGATTCGGGATGGCGGATCGCCACTTCGGCCAGCGCCAGCAGCTTGTCGCGCGCGGTGGCGCCGGCGATCTGCGCGTGCAGGATCTCCAGCGGCGCCTGGTGGTGCTGCGCGGTGCCGAACGCCAGTTCGGTGGCGTGGTCGCTCGGCTCGGTCATGTCGGTGAGCAGGCGGGCGGTGTTCTTCACCGTGACCACTTCGTGGTAGCTGTCCTCGCCCGTCGCGCGCGGTGCGGCGTCCTCGGGCTGGGTGGTGCCGAGGATGCCGAAGAACAGCTGGTGGAATTCGCGGGCGAAATCCTCGTTGCCGCGGAACACGCCGCGCGCGTTGTCGTAGGTATTGCGGAAGTGGCCGTACTGGCGGCCGATGGCGGCGGACATCGCGGCGCGCGCCAGCGAGCGCGAATAGCTGTCGCCGGCGGCGAACGATTGCAGCAGCGTGTCGTAGTAGGCGCCGATCTGCGCGCCGGACACGTCCACCTCCTGGTTCACCGCCAGGTGGTAGTTGGTCTCCCAGAACAGCACGCGGTGCAGGAACGGATTGAGCCCCGGCGTCATCCCGGCCTGCAGGCCGACGCGGGCGACACCACCCCAGCTGCCGCCGATGTCGAAGGCGGCGCGGGTGGCCTGTGGGAACGGGCTGCTGGCGCCGCGCCAGTAGGCCGACAGCCCCGCCAGGGTGCCGCCGCCGGTGCGCAGCGGATCGGCGCCGCCCAGGCCGGGCGACAGGCGCGGGTTGAACGGCGCGAAGTCGAGCATCTGCACGATGGCCTGTTGCGGCGGCATCGCCGCCCATTCGCGGATCTGCGCGTCGCTGGCCTGGCTGCCGTAGGCGAAGGTCTGCAACACGTTGCGCACCGCCGCCTCGTGCCATTGCGTGGCGTCCACCGCCGGCAGCGCGCTCGATACCGGCAACGGCGTCGGCTGCGGCGCCACCGAACCGCCGCCGTCGCCACCACCGTTGTTGCCATTGTTGCCGCCATTGCCGCCGCCGCTCCCACCACCGCTGTCGCCGCCGCCACCACCGCAGGCGGCCAGCGCCAGCGCGCACGCGAATGCCGCCAGCAGGCGCGCGCGGGCGCCGCCTTCGCAGGTTCGGTTCATCTCGTGTATCCCCGGAAACCCCTGTTGGGAGCCGCTGGCAAAATCCGCCGGGTCTTGCGTGCGGTTCCTCGCCGTCGCGCCGTGGCGCGCGGTCCTGTCGCCCCCGGCGGCCGCGCGAGGCGGCGTCCGGGAAAAGCGCGGCAAGCATCGCATGCGGATGACATCGGGCCGGATGCCGTCGGGCTGGCTGGAACGACAGCCCGTCATGCGACAACGGCGCGGCGACGGCCGTGCCCGACGGGCGGTCGCGGCTGTCAGGAAAATGCCCACAAGCCGCGCCAGGACTGGCCTCAAGTCATACTTGACTGTTTATTTAAGAGCCATTCCGGCCGGGGAAAAACGCGCGTCGGCCCAGGGTGAATCGACCTTCAAACGCGGGGGCGAAGGTCGATTCGCCCTAGTGCCGCAGGAAGGCGTCGAACACCGCCACCGTGCGCGCGATGGCGTCGGCATCCACCTGCCAGTGGGTCACCAGCCGCATCAGGCCGTCCTCGGGCGGATTGGCCAGGATGCCGGCGGCGTTCAGCCGCGCCATCAGCGCCGCGCCGTCGATGGGCCGGGTGAAGCGGAACCACACCATGTTGATCTGCACCGCGTCCAGATCGACCTCCAGCCCCGGCAGCGCCGCCAGTCGTTCGGCCAGCAAGCGGGCGTGGGCGTGGTCCTCGTGCAGGCGCTGGGTCATCCGTTCCAGCGCGATCAGTCCCGGCGCCGCCAGCACTCCGGCCTGGCGCAGTCCGCCGCCGAGCAGCTTGCGGCGGCGCCGCGCGGCGTCGATGAAGGCCGCGCCGCCGGCCAGCAGCGAGCCCACCGGCGCCGCCAGCCCCTTGGACAGACAACACATCACGCTGTCGGCGTAGCGGGTGATCTCGCGCGCATCCACGCCCAGCGCGGCGGCGGCGTTGAACACCCGCGCGCCGTCCAGGTGCACCGGCACCGCGTGGCGCTGCGCCACCTCCCACACCGCGGCCATCGCCGCCAGCGGAATCACCCGGCCGTTGGAATGCGCGTTTTCCAGGCAGATCAGCCCGGTGCGCGGCGCGTGGATGTCGTCGCCGACCCGGATGCGGCGGCGGACCGCCTCGGGGTCGAGCACGCCGCGGTCGCTGTCCAGCGTGCGCAGCTGCACCCCGGCGATGGCGCCGGCGGCGCCGGCCTCGTGCCAGACGATATGGCTGTCGTCGCCCAGGATCACTTCGTCGCCGGGGCGGCAGTGGGTGAACAGCGCGAGCTGGTTGCCGAAGGTGCCGCTGGGCACGAACAGCGCGGCCTCCTTGCCCAGGCGCTGCGCCGCCATGCGCTCCAGCCGCAGCACCGTGGGATCGTCGCCGTAGCAGTCGTCGCCGACTTCGGCCTCGAACATGGCCTGGCGCATCGCCGGCGTGGGTTGGGTGACGGTATCGCTGCGCAGGTCGATCATGGCCGGAACTCCTCGGTGAATCGAAGCATGCTGCCAGAGCCGCCAGGCGTCGGCCATCGGGTCGATCCCCGGTGGCGGGCGGCCCGCCGTCACCTGCCTCAACTTTCTTCTGCTTGCCTCAAACCTGACTGGTCATCCCCGAAAAAAGCCGCTCGTCATGGATCGCCGGGCACGGGGATAAGTGCGGGTTGTCTGGTGCCATGGCGCATGGTTGTTGAAGTTGGCACAATTGATGCCAGTTTCCGAATCCGTCAGCCAGCCCATGAACAACGCCGATCTGCTCGACCGCAGCCGCAAGGCCGTCTGGCACCCGTGCACCCAGATGAAGCGCCACGAACGCCTGCCGCTGGTGCCGCTGTCGCACGGCGAAGGCGCGTGGCTGGTCGACTGCGACGGCAAGCGCTATCTGGATGCGGTGTCCAGCTGGTGGGTCAACCTGTTCGGCCACGGCGAGCCGCGCATCAAGGCGGCGATCAAGGCCCAGCTCGATACGCTGGAGCACGCCATGCTGGCCGGCTTCACCCATCGCCCGGTGGTCGAGCTGTCGGAGCGGCTGGCGGCGCGCACCGGCCTGGGCCACGCCTTCTACGGCTCGGACGGCGCCTCGGCGGTGGAGATCGCGCTCAAGATGAGCGCGCATTACTGGCGCAACCACGACCGCCCCGAGAAGCACCGCTACCTGCACCTGGGCGGCAGCTACCACGGCGAGACGCTGGGCGCGCTGGGCGTGACCGACGTGCCGGTGTTCCGCGACGCCTACGCGCCGCTGCTGCGCGGCGCCATCGCGGTGCCCAGCCCCGACTGGCGCCAGGCCGCGCCGGGCGAGACCCCCGAACAGGTGGCGCTGCGCGCCGCGCTGGCGCTGGAGGCGGCGTTCGAGCGCCATCCGGGCGAGATCGCCGCGCTGATCCTGGAACCGCTGGTGCAGGGCGCCGCCGGCATGGCGATGTACCACCCGGCCTACCTGGCGCGCGCACGCGCCTTGTGCGACCGCTACCACGCGCACCTGATCGCCGACGAGATCGCCGTCGGCTTCGGCCGCACCGGCACCTTCCTGGCCTGCGAACAGGCGGCCGTCCGCCCCGATTTCGTCTGCCTGTCCAAGGGCATCACCGGCGGTTTCCTGCCGCTGGCGGCGGTGCTGACCACCGACACGGTCTACGACGCCTTCTACGACGACGACGTGGCGCGCGGCTTCCTGCATTCGCATTCGTACACCGGCAACCCGCTGGCCTGCGCCGCGGCGCTGGCGGTGCTGGACATCTTCGATAGCGACGACGTGCTGGCGCGCAACCGCGAGCGCGCGGCGCGCTGGAGCACGCGCTTCGCGCCGCTGGCGGCGCATCCCAGGGCGCGGCATTTCCGCCACCTGGGCATGATCTGGGCTTTCGACGTGGCCGACGCGCCGGCCGGCTTCGCCAGCGCGTACTTCGCCGCCGCCCTGGCGCGCGGCGTGCTGTTGCGCCCGATCGGCGGCACGATCTACTTTATGCCGCCCTATACGATGAACGATGACGAGGCCGGCATGCTGGCCGACGCCGCGCTGGAGGCGCTCGATGCCGCCCTGGCCGGATCAGCAGAGGGAAACGATGTCGCTGTCGCTTAAGTTGCCGGAGAAAGACCCCAAGCTGGCGGATTTCGTCGAACTGCGGCCCAAGGCCGTGCGCGACTGGCTGGCCGCGCTGCCCAACCATCACCCGATGGACGCGGGCCGGCAGATCCTGGACGCGCTGGCCAGTTGCAACCGGGTGGAAGTCGATCCCGAGGAGCGGGTCAAGCTGCTGGACGAATACCACAGCGCGCTGGCGTTGCTGGCCGGCGGCTTCGAGGAGCTGTACCTGTCGCAGGGGCTGCCGCTGCGCGACAAGGCGCGCCAGGCGGCGCTGCTGGCGCGCAGCCTGTGGCTGGAGCTGGCCGACGGCTACAAGGTGGCGCTGGTCGAGCGCCTGGAAAAGCGCTTCGTCTTTGGCGGCAGCAAGCTGGCACCGCAACTGCTGCACCAGATCATCGCCATCCACTACCGGCTGTTCCAGATCAGCTGTCGCGTCTCGATGGTGATGCCGGAAGGCGTATGGCTGGAGACGCACCGCCTGTTCCGTCACGGCGTGGAGCAGCGCTGGCTGGAAGAGACGCGCGGCGAGCCCGGCGCGCCGACCACCAGCATCTACTACAAGCGCCTGCTGCTGCTGTCGCTGGCCGACCCGCTGCGCTTCGCCCCGGACGAGCAGGCGCGGCTGATCGACGTGGTCGACAACTACGCCCACTACGCGCACTTCCAGCCGGTGGTGCAGCAACAGGCCAGCGCCGCCGGCTTTTTCCTGGTGCGGCTGGACGTGGACGAGGCGCCGAACTACATCGGCCGCGCGGTCGACGACTACCAGGGCACCGCGATGCTGGTCGACACCATCGACCTGGGCAAGAAGCTGCACCGCGTGCTGGCCGGGCTGGAGGCCAAGGCGCCCACCGCCGGCGACCGCGCCAAGCTGATGGCGTGGATGGATACGGTGCGGCGGCTGATCAAGCAATGGAGCATCGCCCCCAAGCGCGTGTTCCAGCGCATCCGCAACGACGCCAGCGTCGAGCTGTGCCATGGCCTGCGCGCGGCGGCGCAAAGCCAGCGCCACAACCTGCCGCCGTTCGGCGACGGCCACTACGCCAGCGCCGGGCTGGACGGCATGCCATACAGCGCGCCGTGGCGCGTCATCAACGAAAGCCCCGGCGGCTACGCGGTCACCACCCGCGACGCCCCGCCGGAACGGCTGCACGCCGGCGACATGGTCGGCCTGCGCCCCGAGGGCAGCGGGCCGTGGATGGTGGCGGCGATCCGCTGGTTGCAGCAGTGCGAGGACGGCGCCATCGAGATGGGCCTGCAGATCCTGGCCGCGCGCGCCGACGTGGTGCTGCTGCGCCCCACCGTCGGCCTGGTCGATGCGCAATACGAACCGGCGCTGCTGCTGCCCGAGATCACCACGCTGCGCCAGCCGCCGCTGCTCGCCACCATCAAGGGCCACTACGCGCCGCTGCGCGAGCTGTCGCTGCTCACCGAGAGCGGCCCGCGCACCGTGCGCGCGGCCAAGCTGGTCGAGCAGCAGATGGGCTACGACCTGTTCGAATACACCGATAGCTGACAGCGGCCGGCACCAGGCCCGGCCCGCCGCCGTCACCCCCTGGCGGCGGCGCACGCATGCGCGGTCGCCGTGCCGCGCGCCCTTCCCTCTTCGGATTCGGACAATCCGGCTCGCATCCCGCGCCGGGCGGTTTATGCTGAACAGTTGCCACAAGATAACCAGTAGCTTTCACTACTGGTCGCGGCGACGTGATGCTCCCTCCGAAGGTGACTCGCTTGCTCGACGCCGCCCCGTCCCCCTCCGCATACCGGCAGCCGCTGATCTGGTCGCGCGGCATGCTGCGCATGCTGACCGCGTTCGCCGTGCTGCTGTTCACGGGTGCGCTGGCGACCGTGTTGTCGGTGGTGGGCAACGAAATGGTGTGGATGCAGCTGGTCACCAGCGTGGCGCACTTCGAAGAAGTGATGAACCAGCGCGAGCGCACCGAGTATTTCCTGCGCAAGAGCGCGGATCTGGTGCAGCGTTCCGACGATCGCTACCAGATCGGCGCGTGGCGCCAACGGCTGATGGCGCAACTGAGCCGGCCCGGCCCGCACCGGACGGTGGTCGACGACTTCCATTGGGCGCGGCCGTTCCAATTGCTGACACGGGACGCGCTGGCCCCGGAGGACGAGCAGCAGCTCGACAAGGCCCTGGTGCTGGCCCTGTTCGCCAGCGGCTACTGGGGCGAGCTGCCGCCGCGAGCCAGCATCTACCTGGTGGCGGCCGACGGCAGCTTCGCCGCCGTGCTGACGCAGAACGGCACGCAGCGCACCGCCCCGCCGGGGCACGAGATCGACATGCTGCTGCAACCGCTGCGCGAGCACCCGATGCGCAATGCCAAGCCCTACTGGCAGGCACTGGTCTCGTCGCCCACCGGCCAGGTGGACGAACTGATCTGCTACGTGCCGCTGCCCAGCACCGACAGCTACCTGGCGCTGCGCGTGCACGTGGACGCCGCGATGGCGTTGCAGCATTTCCAGCGGCAGCGGATCGGCCAGTTCGCGATCTTCGACCGGCACAACGTGCGGCTGTTCGGCGACGCCGAACTGCACGGGCTGACGCCCCGCTTCGGCCGCAACACCACCCAGGACCGGCTGAGCGCCGGCAAGCTCGACTTCCGGGTGGAGAACGGCCTGCTGCTGGTCAGCCACCAGGACAACGCCTCGGGCTGGCGGGGCCTGCACGGTTATCCGCTGTGGCCGCTGCTGCGCGACCGCCTGCCGGTGTGGGGCTCGGCCATCGTGCTCTACCTGCTGGCGGTGGCCACCACGCTGTGGTTCTCGCACCGGATGTGGCGACAGGCGCTGCAACCGGCCGCCAGGCAGGCCGAGCGTGTCGCCGAGAGCGAGGCGTTCAACCGGGCGATCCTGCACGCGGCGCCGGTGGGGCTGATGGTGTTGCGGCTGGGCGACGGCGCGCTGGTGATGCACAACGAGCGCGCGGCGCAACTGCTTGCGAAAGCGGGGCCGCCGCAAGAGGCGGCGCGCAAGCTGCTGGCGATGACGCGGGTGAATGGCCAACCGATAACGCCGTGCGAGTGCCCCGACTCCAGCGGCCACGAGCTGGTGCTGGCCGGCCATACGCTGCTGGTGCGCTTCTCGCATTCCAGCTATCGCGGCGAGCCGGTGTTGTTGTGCAGCATGGGCGACATCGACCAGCAGAAGGCGGTGGAGGCGGCGCTGGCCGAAGCCAAGCGTGCGGCCGACGACGCCAATCACGCCAAAAGCCGCTTCCTCGCCACCATGAGCCACGAAATCCGCACCCCGCTGCACGCGGTGCTGGCCGGGCTGGAACTGCTGGGCGCGGGCAAGTTGTCCCCCCCGCAGCGCGAGCGGCTGACGCAGGTCGACGACGCCTCGCAGGGCCTGCTGGCGGTGATCGACGACGTGCTGGATTTCAGCAAGATCGAGGCCGGCGAACTGGCGTTGCACCCGACGCCCACCGATGTGGTGACGCTGGTGGAGGCGGTGGCGCGCACCTTCGCGCCGCGTGCCGCCGCGCGCGGCCTGCAATTGCACTGCCTGGTCGGCGCCGACCTGCCGCGCATCCTGCCGCTGGATGGCCCGCGCCTGACCCAGGTGCTGAACAACCTGGTGGGCAACGCCGTCAAGTTCACCGAACAGGGCAAGGTCACGCTGCTCGCCGAACGGGCGCGCGACGTGCACGGCACGTGGCTGTCGCTGCGCGTGGTCGATACCGGCATGGGCATCGCCCGCGCCGACCAGGCGCGGCTGTTCGAGCCGTTCGTGCAGGCCGACAGCAGCCGTACCCGCAGCCACGGCGGCAGCGGGCTGGGGTTGTCGATCTGCCACCGCCTGGTGGCGCTGATGCAGGGGCGGATCGAACTGGTCAGCGAGCCGGGCCTGGGCAGCAGCTTCCAGGTGCTGCTGCCCGGCGGCGATCTGCCGCCCACCGCACCCGACCAGCGCCTGGCCGGCCTGACCGTCGCGGTCGCCAGCCCGTTGCGCGAGCAGGGCGAGGATCTGGCCGCCTGGCTGCGCCATGCCGGCGCCACGGCCCACTGGCTGCGCGCCGGCGAACCCGTCTCCGGCTGCGACGTGCTGGTGCTGGACGAACAACTGGCCGAGATCCCGGCGGATGCGCCGGCGCGCCGGCTGGTGCTGGCGCAGCTCGGGCCGCTGCACCCGCACGGGGTACAACCGGGCACCCTGTCGCGCTATGCCCGCGACACGCTGGTGGACCTGCTGGCCGGCGTCGAGACGACGTCGCCGGTCGCCAGCATGCCCACCCCGCCACGCCACCGGGTGCTGGTGGTGGACGACCACCCGGTGAACCGCCAGGTGCTGTGCGACCAGTTGCAACTGCTGGGCCAGGACGCCCACGGCGTCGGCGACGGCGAGGCCGCCATCCGCTGGCTGGCCGACCATCCGTACGACCTGGTGCTGACCGACCTGGCAATGCCGGGCATGGATGGCTATACCTTGGCGCGAACCCTGCGCGCCCAGGGCTACACGGCGCCCATCGTGGCGGTGACCGCCAGCGTACAGCGCGAAGCGCTGCAGGACGCGCTCGACGCCGGGTTCGACCGCTGGCTGACCAAGCCGCTGAAGCTGGCGACGCTGGCGGAGCTGCTGCACGAACTGCCGGCGCCGCCCGACACGGTGCCGCCGGCCGCCACACCTTCGTCTGGGCCCGCCGCCATGGCGGCGTCGGGGCCACCGGCCATGAACGACGCGGTGGCCCAGGCGTATCGACGCGATCTGGCGCAACTGGATGCCGCTCTGGCGGCGGACGATAAAGCGGCCTTTCTCGCCGCGCTGCACGCCTTCAAGGGTGCGCTGGCGGTGATGGGCCATGAGGTTGCGGTGCAACGCTGCACCGCGTTGGAAGCAATGGTGGCTGCACAGGGACCGGTCGGGGCGACGCCCGCCTACGATGCGCTGCGGGCCGAAGTCCGGCCCCTGGTCCGAACAGGAGACGACGATGCAGAACAAGATTCAGGTGATTCTGGCGGATGACCACCCGGTCGTGCGCATGGGCTTGTCGCAGATGCTGGCGAACCGCCTGGACATGGCGGTGGTCGGCGAGGCCGGCGGCGTCGGCGACCTGCTGCGGATGGTGGCGGTGCTGCCGTTCGACGTGGTGATCACCGACTTCTACATGCCCGATCCGACGCTGACCGACGGCCTGTCGCTGATCCGCCGACTGCGCCGCACCATGACCGAGGATCAGCACATCGTGGTGCTGACCATGCTGGACAACCTGGCCTTCGTCGATCAGATGCTGGAGGCCGGCGCCACCTCGGTGCTGAACAAGCACGATCCGCTGGACGAGGTGATCGAGGCCATCCTGCACGCCGCGCGCGGCGACAGCTACCTGAGCAGCGGCATCCGCAGCGCCCGGCTGGCCGAGGGCAACCGCAACGCACCCAGCCAGTGGGCCGCGCTGAGCCCGCGCGAATCCGAAGTGATCCGCCTGTACCTCACCGGGATGAGCGTGACCAGCATCGCCCACCAGGTGCACCGCAGCGTGAAGACCATCAGCCAGCAGAAGAAATCGGCCATGGACAAACTCGGCGCGCCCAACGACGTGGCGCTGTTCCAGATCGCCAAGGAAGGAGGAATGATCGGCTGACCGCCCCGCACGGCCGGGGCATCGCGCGGCGCGCCCGGCCACTGCGCCACGGCGCGCCGTCGTCCGATAAAAAAAGGCACCCCGAAGGGTGCCTTTTTCGCTTTGGCGCGGACTGCTTACTTCACCAGCGCCTTGGCACGGGCGGCCACGTTGTCGGCGGTGATGCCGAACTCCTTGAACAGCACGCCGGCCGGGGCCGATTCGCCGAAGTGGTCGATACCGACCACGTCGCCGTCCAGGCCCACGTACTTGCGCCAGCCATCGGTGACGCCGGCCTCGACGGCCAGACGCGGCACGCCCGGCAGCAGCACGCTGTCCTTGTAGGCCTGATCCTGGCGGTCGAACACGTTGGTCGACGGCATCGACACCACGCGCGCCGGCACGCCCTGGGCGGCCAGTTGCTCGGCGGCCTTCACCGCCACGTCGACTTCCGAGCCGGTGCCGATCAGCACCACCTTGGCGCCCGGCGCATCCTTCAGCACGTAGCCACCCTTGCGGATATTGGCCACCTGCGCGTCGTCGCGCTGCTGGAACGCCAGGTTCTGGCGGCTGAAGATCAGCGTGGACGGGTTGTGCTTCTGCTCGATGGCATGCGCCCACGCCACCAGCGATTCCACGGTATCGCACGGACGCCACACGTTCATGTTCGGGATCAGGCGCAGCGTCGCGGTCTGCTCGATCGGCTGGTGGGTCGGGCCATCCTCGCCCAGGCCGATGGAGTCGTGGGTGAACACGAACAGCGTCGGGATCTTCATCAGCGCGGCCATGCGCAGCGCGTTGCGCGCGTATTCGCTGAACATCAGGAAGGTGGCGCCATACGGACGCCAGCCGCCGTGCAGCTGGATGCCGTTCATGATGGCGCTCATGCCGAACTCGCGCACGCCGTAGCTGATGTGGTTGCCCACCAGCGTGTTGCCCTCGCGCTTGAGCGGGGTGCTGCCCTTCCAGTTGGTCAGGTTGGAGCCGGTCAGGTCGGCCGAGCCGCCGAGCATTTCCGGCAGCTTGGGCACGAAGGCGTTCAGCGCGTTCTGGCTGGCCTTGCGGGTGGCGATGGTCTCGGCCTTCTCGCGGGTTTCGGCCAGGGCGGCCTCGACGATGGCGTTCCAGTTCTCCGGCAGTTCGGCGGCGATGCGGCGCTTGAACTCGGCGGCCAGATCCTTGTGTTGCAGCGCGTACTTGTCGAACAGCGCCTGCCATTCGGCTTCCTGCTCGGCGCCGGCCTTCACGCGGCTCCAGGCGTCGTACACGTCCTGCGGCACTTCAAACGGCGGGTACTTCCAGCCGATGGCCTCGCGGGTGGCGGCGATTTCGGCGTCGCCCAGCGGCGCGCCGTGCGAGTCGTGGCTGTCGGCCTTGTTGGGCGAGCCCTTGCCGATGATGGTCTTGCAGCAGATCAGCGACGGCTTGTCGGTGACGGCCTTGGCTTCCTCGATGGCCTTGAGCACGGCATCGACGTTGTGGCCGTCCACGCCACGCACCACGTGCCAGCCATAGGCTTCGAAGCGGCCCGGCACGTCTTCGTTGAACCAGCCTTCGACGTGACCGTCGATGGAGATGCCGTTGTCGTCCCAGAACGCGTTCAGCTTGCCCAGGCCCCAGGTGCCGGCCAACGCGCACGCTTCATGGCTCACGCCTTCCATCAGGCAGCCGTCGCCCAGGAACACCCAGGTGTGGTGGTCGACGATGTCGTAGCCGGGCTGGTTGAATTCGCGGGCCAGCAGCTTTTCGGCCAGCGCGAAGCCGACGGCGTTGGAGATGCCCTGGCCCAGCGGGCCGGTGGTGGTTTCCACGCCGGCGGTGTAGCCGTATTCGGGGTGGCCCGGGGTCTTGGAATGCAGCTGGCGGAAATTCTTGATGTCTTCGATCGACAGATCGTAGCCGGTCAGGTGCAGCAACGCGTATTGCAGCATGGAGCCGTGACCGTTGGAGAGGATGAAGCGGTCGCGGTTGAACCAGTGCGGGTTCTTGGGGTTGTGGCGATAGTTGCCTTCGCCCCACAGCGCCACGGCGATCTCGGCCATGCCCATCGGCATGCCGGGGTGACCGGAGTTGGCCTTCTGCACGGCGTCCATCGCCAGCGCCCGGATGGCGTTGGCCATGTCTGTACGCGTTGCCATAGGAAATCCTCTAAGAGAAATAAACATGGTGGGGGGCACCGACTGCGCGCCCAATGCGGCTCGGCGCATTATCCCGGCTGACTGCCTGTGGGACAACAGCGCGCCACCGCGAAAGAGTCAGGTTTTACCGCAATGCGCCAGGCAGGGGCTTGTTATGGCTCAAACCGTGGCGCAAGGCCGCTTGCCGGCCTTGCCGGACCCTTCTTTATACACGCGCGCCGGCCCGCTACAAGGCCGTGGACCGAGCCGGCCGGATGCCGGGCGCGGACCAGCGCATCGCACGTTCGAATGTCGATTCGCCCTGGGAGGAGTTCCCGGCGGCGATCATTCCACGCGCCGCACCTGGATGGCGCTGATGTAGGGCGCGCCGTCGGCGATGGCGGTTTCCCGGCCGACCAGCTCGAAGCCGGGCGGCAGTTCGTCGGTCCAGGCGCGCACCAGTTCGTCGAACACCAGCAGCTCGACGTCGAAGTCGGCGGCGGTGAGGGTGCGCGTGGCGCCGCGCGGGGTGGCATCCAGCACTTCGCTGAACTTGAGCAGGGTTTCGAATACCGCCATGGGGATGCTCCTTGGTTGGGCCCGGCCGCGGCCGGGCGGTCGAAAACTCGGGGCGGACACAGTCCGCCGGCACGACAACGCCGGCGACGTCGTCCACCGTGCTCAGGCACCCAGCCCGGCCGCCAGCAGCAGCAACAGGCCGATCATCGACACCGCCCACACCAGCGAGCGCAGGCGCGGGATGCCCGAGGCGTAGAGCGGCACGTACAGCACGCGCGCCCAGAAATACAGCAGGCAGCCCCACTGGCTGAGCGCGCCCTGGCGTTCCTGCACCACCACCAGCAACACCGCGGCGACGAACAGCGGGAAGGTTTCCATCAGGTTGGCGTGGGCGCGTTGCAGCCGCCCGCCCAGCGGCGTGGGCGGCGGTGGCGGGACATCGCGCGGGCCGGCGGCCCAGTCGAGGCCCTGCTGGCGTCGCAGCACGGCCGAGGCCAGCATCAGTTGCACCAGTCCGAGCAGGATGGTCCAGGCGAGGGCTTGCAGTTCGATGGTCATGCGCGAGGCTCCGTGGGGGATGGCTCAGGGGATGGCTCACTATAGGAGCGACGGCGGAGGCGGTTGCCGTGATTTCGCACGGACCTTGGTTTTCGGGTTTCCTGATGTGGCAATCGACCCGCATCGAGCCCCCGGTGAAGCCGGGCGCTCAGTGGGTAAAGCGCCTGGGCTACGGCAACATGCGGATCGGCAGCCAGGTCGACCGCTTCTGGCTGCAAGGGCCGCTGGAGATCTCCGCCGAGGAGGAAGCGCGCTTCGTGGCGCGGCTGGTTGCCGGTGTCGCAGCGCAGCCAGGCGCTGGAGCGCGACATCGTCCGGCAGGAGGACGGCGACGGCTATGCGCTCGGCAAGACCGGCTGGTACGACCCGCCGCAGGGCACCGGGGTCGGCTGGTGGGTGGGCTGGGTGGAGAAAGGCGGCGGCGTGTATGCCTTTGCTCTCAACATCGATCTGTCCGACGAGGCGGCGGCCGCCAAGCGCATTCCGCTGGCGCGCGCGGCGTTGCAGCAGCTGGGCGTGCTGTAGCCGGGCCCGGCGGCCGGCGCGCTACACCGACGGCGCGCTCACCATCCAGTGCACGCCGAAGCGGTCGGTCACCATGCCGAAGCCCGCCGCCCAGAAGGTGGGCGCGTAGGGAGTGGTGACCTGGCCGCCGTCGGCCAGCGCGTCGAACAGTCGCCGGCCGTGCTCGGTGGAATCGGCGGTCAGGTGCAGCGACACGCCCTGCATCGCCGCATCCTCGGCGCGCATGCCGTCGGAGGCGAACAGCTCGGTGCCGCCGACCTGGAAGCTGGCGTGCATCACCTTTTCGCGCCAGGCCGGCGCCACCGGCGGCGGTTCGGGGGCGTCGCTGTAGCGCATCTGCACGTGGACCACGGCGCCCAGGTGGGTGACGTAGAACTGCAAGGCTTCCGCGCAATGGCCGTTGAAGAACAGGTACGGTTGGACTTGCATGGCGTGCTCCCGATCGGCAGGCAGATGTTCCCAATCTAGGCCCTGATCCGCGCGGTTTCACCACCGTATCCGGGTGGCCCGGATGCCATGCCGGTGCCGGGCGGCGAAGCCGCCCTATTTGTTCTCCACCCCGAACACGTGGCACAGGTAGGACAGGAAGTTGGGGTCCTCGCACATGCCCTTGCCGGGGCTGTCGCTCACCTTGGCCACCGCCTGGCCGTTGCAGCGGGTGAGCTTCATCACGATCTGCAACGGCTCGTGGCCGCAGTCGTTGGACAGATTGGTGCCGATGCCGAAGGCGGTGCGGGCGCGGTCGGCGAAGTGGGCGTACAGCGCCAGCGCGCGCGGCAGGGTCAGCGCGTCGCTGAACACCAGCTGCTTGGTGCTGGGATCGATGCGATGCCGCTCGTAGTGGGCGATCACCTTTTCGCCCCAGTCGAACGGGTCGCCCGAATCGTGGCGCAGGCCGTCGAACAGCTTGCAGAAGTAGAGATCGAAATCGCGCAGGAAGGCGTCGGTGCCGACCACGTCGGTCAGCGCGATGCCGAGGTCGCCGCGGTATTCGTGCACCCAGTGCTCCAGCGCGTTCTTCTGGAAGTCGCGCAGCCGCGAGCCGAACGACTGGAACGCCTGGAGGTATTCGTGCGCCATGGTGCCGATGGGGGTCAGGCCGTGCTTGCGCGCCAGCGACAGGTTGCTGGTGCCGCGCATGTACGGCGTGGCGTCGCGCGCCAGGGTGGCGATCATCTCGTCGTGCCACACCCGCGAGAAGCGGCGGCGGGTGCCGAAGTCGAAGAAGATGAACGGGAAGCGCCGCGCCGGCACCTCGCGCAGGGTGGCCAGCTTGTCCGCCAGCCGGCGCCGCCCCTCGGCCAGCGCGGGCGCGGCGGGGAACTGGCGGAAGTACACCTCGTTGACGATGGCCAGCACGTAGATCTCGAACAGCATGCAGTGCAGCATCGGGCCGCGCACGCGGATGTCGAGGTCGTCCGGGCGGTTTTCGGGGATCGACACCTCGATGAAGCGCCGCTGCAACTGGAACAGCCGCAGGAAGTCGACGAAATCGGATTTGATGAAGCGCAGCCCGCCGATGTAGGCGAGTTCGTCCTCGGTGAAGCGCAAGCCGCACAGGTGGTCGAGCTGGGCGTCGATCTCGGCGCGCAGCGGCGCCAGCGGCAGCTCGGGCACGTTGCGGCACTTGAAGGTGTACTCGGCGCGCGTCTCGGGATGATGGTGCAGGATCTCCTGCATCATGGTGAGCTTGTACAGATCGGTATCGAGCAGCGTTCCGATCACCGGGTCGAAGGCAGCCATCGGCACTCCACGGGGCGCGGCCCCGGACAGGTGGGGTTCGATTGTAAGCGGCGAGCGCCGCTGCGCGGCGGCGCCCCCTATCAAACAGGGCGCGGCTTTTTCACGCGGCCACCGCCGCGCCGCCCAGCCATTGCCGCAGGCGCCCGGCCGCGCCCAGCAGCGCCCGGCCGGACAGCAGCGCGATCTCCTGCACCTCGGCGCGGCGTTCCTCGTGGTCGGTGGGCAGCGACAGGCTGGCCAGCATCGCCTGCGCCGCCAGCCCGCCCACGTGGGCCACGCTGTCCAGCTTGAACAGCGTGGCGCGGTCCACCCCTTCGGCCAGGATGGTCTTGCACTCGACCAGGTAGAGCTGGTTGTTGCACAGGATGGCGACGTCGAATTCGTTGTCCACCTTGCCGTCGACGCGGATGCGCACGCCGCAGGCCAGATCCTGGATCGGCAGTTCGCCCACCAGCGCGCCGGCCTGGCTGAAGATCCAGCGTTCCAGCCAGCCGCCGTGCAGGAAGCGGTGGCTGGGGCGGTCGGCGAAGGCGATGCGGCCGTCCGGCAGTAGCCGCGCCAGCCGCGATTCGTGCAGCAGCTCGGCCAGTTCCGGCTGCGGGTGATGCAGCGCGCCGCGGCTGATCCAGCCGGCATCCACGTCCGCCGCCAGCGCGTTCAGCGCCAGGATGGCGCGCGGCCGCCGCGCCGCCAGCTCGGCGAAGCCCGCGGCCCAGCCTTCCAGGTTCGGGTCGCGCTGCGACAGCCGGCATTCGATGGTGACGATCTCGGCGCCGTACAGGCGGAAGTAATCCTCCAGCCGCATGCGGTCGGCGATGTTGTAGCCGTTGGCCAGCGGCGCGCCGGCGGCGTCGCTGAGCCAGACCAGGGTGTCGGCCTCGGGCTCGACGGCGAACACCGGCACCGCGTGGCGGCTGGCGACCTCGAAGCCGATGGCGGCCTGCACCGGCGTGGCGCCGGACAGGTTGACCACGCACGGCTGGCGGCTGCCGGCCAGCGCGGCTTCCAGCCGTTCGCGGATGGTGGCGGGATCGTAGCGCGGGCGCAGCGGCAGCACCGTGGTGGCCAGCCCGGCCTTGCGGCACACCTCGGCCACCGCGCGCATGGCGTCGCCGATGGCCGGGTCGTGCAGCAGGGTGACGCGGGTGAAGCCGAAGCCGCGGTCGAACAGCGGCGAAACCAGATCGGTGGACACGTGGCCGACGAGGCAGATCAGGTGCATGGGCAAAATCCGGGAGGCATCGCGGGAAGCGCTTCCAACGTTATGACCCAAATCGTTGCGGCCTGCCGCGTCTACCAGCGGAACACCACGTCGGCGCGCCCGCGCGTGGCGGCGATGCGGCGGGCGTTCGGCTCGTCGGTGTGCGCCACCCAGTCGGCGGCGGCGACGGCATCGCGGCCGAAGCGCATGTGACGCTCGATCAGGCGCTGTCGGCGCAGTTCGTCGTCCACCTCGACGTACCAGCTTTCGTCGAGCAGCGGCTTCACTCCGGCCCAATGGCCGTGTTCGAGCAGCAGGTAGTTGCCCTCGACGATCACCAGCGGCACTTCCGGCGGCACGGCGATGGCGCCGGCGACGGGCTCCTCGATCTCGCGGCGGAACGCGGGCGCGTACACCGTCTCGCCCACGCGCGGCTGGCGCAGCCGTGCCAGCAGGGCGACGAAGCCGGCGGCGTCGAAGGTATCCTCGGCGCCCTTGCGCGCCGCGCGGCCCAGCCGTTCCAGCTCGGCCTGCGCCAGGTGGTAGCCATCCATGGGCACCACCACGGCGCGGGCGCCCAGGTGCGCCAGCAAGGTGTCCGCCAGCGTGGATTTGCCGGCGCCGGGCGCGCCGACCAGCCCGAGGATGCGGCGCTGGCCGCTGGTCAACAGCGCTTCGAGGCGGGCGAAATACGGGGCGGCGATCGGGTGCATGGGCGGGCAGGAGGATGTGGGCGGGCGATGAAGGAACATACCCGCAGGCCGACCGCGCGCCAACCGGCGCCCGCGCGTTTGAAGGTCGATTCGCCCTGGCCTACGCTATCTGGATTCGCCTCGTCGCCATCGACCCATGCGGCGCGCCGAGGCAATCACCCCTGGAGACCTCAATGAGCAAGATCGCCGCCATCAAACCCCTGGGCCAACGCATCTGGCTGGACAACCTGTCCCGCGGCCTGTTGCAGTCCGGCGCACTGCAAAAGCTCCTCGACGACGACGCCATCGCCGGCGTCACCTCCAACCCCGCCATCTTCTACAAGGCCATCTCCTCCGACCCGCTCTACACCGGCGACCTGGCCGAACTGAAGAAGCAGAACCTCTCCGCCGAACGCCGCTATGAACTGCTGGTCGTCCCCGACGTCCAGGCCGCCTGCGACCTCAACCTGCCCCAATACCGCGCCAGCGAAGGCCTCGACGGCTACGTCAGCCTGGAAGTCTCTCCCTTCCTGGCCAACGACACCCAGGGCACCATCGACGCCGCCCACCGCCTGTGGGCCGAGGTCAACCGTCCCAACGCCATGATCAAGGTGCCCGCCACCCAGGCCGGCGTGCTGGCCTTCGAGCAACTGATCGCCGACGGCATCAACGTCAACATCACCCTGATGTTCAGCCTGAAGCACACCGACGACGTGCTCACCGCCTATATCCGCGGCCTGGAAACCCGTCGCGCCGCCGGCCTGCCGATCGACCACGTGCGCGCCGTCGCCTCGGTGTTCCTGTCCCGCGTCGACGTGCTGCTGGACAAGCAGCTGGACGCCATCGGCACGCCGGAAGCGCTGGCGCTGCGCGGCAAGGCCGCCATCGCCTTCGTCAAGGTGGCCTACCAGCACTACAAGCAGCTGTTCAACGGCACCCGCTTCAAGGCGCTGAAGGCTGCCGGCGCGCATCCGCAGCGCCTGCTGTGGGCGTCCACCGGCACCAAGAACCCGGCCTACCGCGACACCATGTACGTCGAGGAGCTGATCGGCGCCGACACCGTGAACACCGTGCCGGATGCGACGCTGGATGCCTTCCGCGACCACGGCGTGGCGCAGAGCAAGCTGGATACCGGCATCGAGGAAGCGGTGCTGGTGCTGGGCCAGTTGCGCAAGCTGGGCTTCGACTTCAACCGCGTCGGCGAGCAGCTGCAACAGGAAGGGCTCAAGCTGTTCGACGAGGCGTTCGAGAAGCTGCTCAAGCTCACCGAGTGACGCCGGCCAGCGGCTTCGACCCAAACAAAAACCGGCCTCACGGCCGGTTTTTGTTTGGCTGACACCGATGCGTCAGGCGACGCCGTCCAGGCGATCCGCCGTATCGAGCAGGTATTCGACAGCGCGGTCGAACAGGGGGATTTCCTCCAGGAAGCGCGCGCGGCCAGAATCGCGCAGGCGCATGAACAAGCCGACGCCCAACACCGATTGCGGCCTATCCTCGCCCAGGTTGAGCACCACGCGCCCGCGCGAGAGGTCGGGCCAGCTGAGCACCGCGCGCGTCATCTTGCCGCCCAGGTCGATCTCGATGCCGACGCCGCGTTGCAGCTTGGCCAGGATCGCGGCTTCTTCGTCCACCGAGACCGGCGATGGCGACTGCTCCGGCGGCGGGTCGCCGATCAGGCGGTCGACCAGTTCCAGGCGGGTTTCCAGTTCGCGGATGGCTTCCTCCAGCAGCTGGCTGTCCAGTTGCTGCGGCGCCGGTTGGTGCGGGGCCACGGCTTGCAGTGCCTCCAAATCCAGAAATTGTTCGAAACGATCCCGAAAGTAGGCCAGAGACGGCACGGTGTGGGGAAGGTCAATACTCCGCAATGCGAATTTATGCGCATCGAGTAACCAGCTCAGCAGCTCGCGCGCCTCGCCCTCGCGGCCGCGCTCGACCAATCCGGCGCGCAGGTTGCCCACCAGACCGGGCAATAGTTGCCGCAGTTGCAGGCGGTCGGCCTCGGTCAGCTTGGGTGCAACGCTCCACACGAGATCCGGCATGGTACGCCAGTAACGCAGCGCGCGGTCGGGATCGTGGCGCGCGGCGTGCTCGATCACTCGCGGCCAGTCGTGACGCAGGAAGGTGTTGAGGTAGTCGTCCAGCTTGATGTCGCCCAGCGCGGCGCCGGTCATGGCGACGATGCGGGCGAAGCGCAGGGTGCGGTTTTCGGCGCGGTCCACCGCCTCCAGCGCCGGCTCCACCTGTTCCTGGCCGGCGCGCAGTTCGGCGGCGATGAAGGCGTCCAGCTGGTCGAGCATGCGCGGGAAGACTTCGACGCTGCCCGCCTCGCTGCCGAGCAGTTCCTCGACGATGCGGCTGATCTCGACGGCGGTGCGCTCGCCGGTGGGGTCCACCTGCTTGAGCCCCACCGAGATCGAGCCGATGCGGTTGACCAGCATGCGCACCGGGTGGTTGCGGCTGGCGAGCAGGGTGGGATCGGCCAGCGCCAGCTTCAGCACCATGAACTGCAACCGCCCCAGCTGGGCGCGCACTTCGGCCGGCACGTCGGTATCGCGCAGGATGAACTCGAACAGCATGGCCACGATGTCGATGGTCATCTGCTCGCGGCTGTCGCGGGTCTGGCTGGCCAGCTCCTCGCGGTGCTCCAGGATCACGTTGCGCAGGTGGCCGTCGCGCAGTTCGCCCGGCTCGTCCCCGGCATGCTCGACCTGAAGGCGCGCCACCGCCAGGCCCAGCACCAGGTTCTCCGCGGCCGCCGCGCTCTGGTCGGCGCCGCCGGGCAGGATGCCGGAGAACAACTTGCGCAGCACGCTGCCGGCGCGCTCGGCGCCGCCCAGCCAGCTGGCCTTGGGCGCTGCGTGCGGCGCCTGCCAGCCCGCGGCCGTACCGCCGGGGCCGAACGGCACGCCGGCCGCCACGCCACCGCCGAAGGCGGCGCCGGGCATGGCCATGCCGGGCAGCGCGCCATCGCCGGCCAGGCCGGCGCCGGTGACCAGTTGCAGCAGCCGATCCTCGGGCGCGGCAATGGGGGCGCCGGCAAAGCCACCCATGCCACCGGCGCCGTCCATGCCGGGCAGGCCGGCCGGGATCATCCCGGGGCTCCAGCCGTCGTCGCCGGCGGGGGCCGTCGCGGCGGCGCCGGCCGCGCCGTGGTCGGCCGGGATCTGCCCACCGACCGCGCGCGCGCCGCCGCCCAGGCTGCGCGGGCGCATCTGCAGCTGCGCGGCGATGCCGTGCTTGGCCAGCAGGGTGTTCATCGCTTCGTACAGGGTGTATGCGTGTCCGGCCAGCCCTTCGCACAGCTCCTCGACCAGCACGGCGGCCTGCTCGCGCGATTCGACGAATTCATCGACGGTGTTGGAGATGCAGCGCGACAGCAGGTAGGGCCGGAACGGGTTTTCGCGTTCCTTGACGTTCTCTTCGCCGAACAGCAGTGCCACGCGGATGTTCAGGTCGCGCAACTGTTCTTCCACTTCGTCGCGCAGGTATTTGGTCACCGAGTCGATGCGCAGTTCGTCCTCGAACGACGACAGGCTGACCAGGCTGAGTTCGCCGGTGGCCATGGCGCCGGAGAACGAGGGACGGTAGTTGCTGTAGGCGGTCTGGAAGCTGCGGTCGAGCAGTTGTTCCATGTGCGCGACCAGTTCCTGGCGCAGGGTCGGCAGGCGGCGCTGCAAGGCCGCCCGCGCTTCCAGCTGCACCGACGATTCGCGCATCGAGCGGGCGAACTCGGCTTTCTTCAGCAGGTTGGCCTCGGTGTGCGGCAGCAGGGTCTGGATGGCGTGGTCGAATTGCGCCAGGAAGGTGGCGCGCGCCGCGCCGAGCAGGTCGTTGCGATCCATCATCTCGTCATCCGTAAGCACTGCGCCGGGCCCGGCTCGGCCCGTCATGAGGAGAAACATTTTGGTCAGCAGAAAGACAGAATTACGCTGCACACCAAAATAAATCTCCTTGATTTACGCAGCATAGCGAATTTTAGCATGACAGCATGGGACGATCCGCCTGATGGCAGACAGCTGAAAACTTACCGCGAGCGCACCAACGACGCCCGCCTGCCGCGCATGAAAACGCCGCGTCCCGAAGGAACGCGGCGTGAAGACCTAGGGTGAATCGACATTCAAACGTGGGATGCGTTGGTCCGTGGGCCGGATGACTGCGCGAAGCGCGGCGCAGCAGATAGCCTTCCTATCTGCAAGCCGTGCGACAAAGCAGACGCCGGCCCACGGACCAACCCGCAGGGAAGGACGAAGGCCGGGCGCATGGCCGCGTTGTACCTCGCTTGCGGGGATGACCCCGCGGCACTCGGCACGCCTTGCCCTGCATCCCGGCCTTCGCCCTTCGCACCCGCGTTTGAATGTCGATTCACCCTAGGGGGCGGGCGCGGTCAGCCGGGCTGACTGGCCGCCACGGCCGCGACCCGCTCCTGCCAGCCGCCACCCAGTGCCTTGTACAGGGTGACCAGGTTGGCTTCGCGCGCCAGGCGCACGTCGATCAGGCTTTGCTGCGCACCATACAGCGCGCGCTGCGAATCGAGCACGGCCAGGTAGCTGTCCACCCCCTTGCGGAAGCGCGCGTCGGCCAGCTTGTAGCTGATGCCGGTGGCGTCGGTCAGCGATTGCTGCGCCGCCAGCTGCTGGTCCAGCGTGCCATAGGCGGCCAGGGCATCGGCCACTTCGCGGAACGCGCTCTGGATCGATTTCTCGTACTGCGCCACCGCGATGTCGCGGTCGACCTTGGCGGCATCCAGCCCGGCGCGATTGCGGCCGCCGTCGAAGATCGGCAGCGTGATCTGCGGGATGAAGCTCCAGGTGCCCGAGCCGGACTTGAACAGTTGCGACAGTTCGTTGCTGGCGCTGCCGGCCGACGCAGTGAGGCTGATGCGCGGGAAGAAGGCCGCGCGGGCGGCGCCGATGTCGGCGTTGGCGGCGCGCAGCGTGCGCTCGGCCTGGAGCACGTCCGGCCGCCGCACCAGCACCTCGGACGGCAGGCCCTCGGGCAGTTCGGCCAGCACCGCCACCGGGGTCAGCGTGCGCTCGGGCAGCAGTTCGTCCGGCACCGCTGCGCCGATCAGCAGCGTCAGCGCGTTGCGGTCCTGCGCCACCTGGCCGGTGAAGCGGGCCACGTCGACGCGGGCGCTGTCCACGCTGGTCTGCGCCTGGCGCAGGTCGAGTTCGGACGCGACGCCGGCCTCGAAACTGCGCCGGGTCAGCTCGTACGAAGCGCGCTGGCTGGTGAGGGTGTCCTCGGCCAGCGCCAGCCGCTCCTGGTCGGCGGCCAGTTGCAGATAGGCGTTGGCCACCTCGGCCACCAGACTGATGCGAGCGCTGCGCTGCGCTTCCTCGGTGGCGAAGAAGCGCTCCAGCGCGGCGTCGTTCAGGCTGCGCACCCGGCCGAACAGGTCGAGTTCGTAGCTGGCAAAGCCGATGCCGGCGGCGTACTCGTGGGTCACCGCGGCATTGCCGTTGGGCGACATGCGGGACGGGGTGCGCTGGTGCGTGCCCGAGCCGCTGGCGTCGATGGCGGGGAACAGGTCGGCGCGCTGGATCTGGTACGTGGCGCGGGCCCGCTCGATGTTGAGCATGGCCACGCGCAGGTCGCGGTTGTTCTCCAGCGCCAGTCCGATCAGTTGTTGCAGCCGCTGGTCGACGAAGAAGTCGCGCCAGCCGAGCGCGGACGGATCACCGGCGGTCGGGTGCAGCGCGTAGGCGTCGCCCTGCGGCCAGCTGGCCTCCACCGGCGCGGCGGGGCGCTGATAGTCGGGCGCCATGGTGCCGCAACCGGCCAGCGCAGCGGCCAGCGCCAGAATCATGGGTGTGCGGCGCATCTCAGATTTCCTCCCGATGGGCGTTGGCAATGCGGGCCTGGCCGCGATGGCGGGGCCGGAACAGGCGGCGGATCAGGACGAAGAACAGCGGCACGAAGAAGATCGCCAGCACGGTGGCGGAGATCATGCCGCCCAGCACGCCGGTGCCGATGGCGTTCTGCGCGCCGGAGCCGGCGCCGGTGGACAGCGCCAGCGGCAGCACGCCGAGGGCGAACGCCAGCGAGGTCATGATGATGGGGCGCAGCCGCATCCGTACCGCTTCCAGCGTGGCGGTGATCAGGTTCTTGCCCTCGATCTCCATCAGGTCCTTGGCGAATTCGACGATCAGGATGGCGTTCTTCGCCGACAGACCGATGGTGGTCAGCAGGCCCACCTGGAAGTACACGTCGTTGGACAGCCCGCGCCCGGTGGCGGCCAGCAGCGCGCCGAGCACGCCCAGCGGCACCACCAGCATCACCGAGAACGGGATCGACCAGCTTTCGTACAGCGCGGCCAGACACAGGAACACCACCAGCAGCGAGATCGCGTACAGGATCGGCGCCTGCGAGCCGGACAGCCGTTCCTGGTAGGAAAGGCCGGTCCACTCGATGCCGACGCCCGGCGGCAGCTTGGCGACGATGTCCTCGATGGCCTTCATCGCGTCGCCGGTACTCTTGCCGGGGGCCGGCTGACCCATGATCTCCATCGCGGACAGGCCGTTGTAGCGCTCCAGGCGCGGCGAGCCGTAGCTCCAGTGCGCGGTGGCGAAGGCGGAGAACGGCACCATCTCGCCGTGGGCGTTGCGCACGTACCACTTGTTGAGGTCCTCGGGCAGCATGCGCGCCTCGGCCTCGCCCTGGATGTACACCTTCTTCACCCGGCCACGGTCGATGAAGTCGTTGACGTAGGTACTGCCCCACGCGGAGGCGATGGTGTCGTTGATGTCCGCCAGCGCCACGCCCAGCGCGCGCGCCTTGGCCTGGTCGACGTCGAGCTGGAACTGCGGCGTATCCTCCTGGCCGTTCGGGCGCACCGCGACCAGGTTCGGATCCTGGGCGGCCATGCCCAGCAGCATGTTGCGCGCCTCGGTCAGCTTGGCGTGGCCGATGCCGCCGCGATCCTGCAGGAAGAAGTCGAAGCCGGTGGCGTTGCCCAGCTCGACCACCGCGGGCGGGGCGAAGGCGAACACCATGCCGTCGCGAATGCGCGAGAACGCGCCCATTGCGCGGCCGGCGATCGCCTGCGCCTTCTGCTCGGCCGACTTGCGCTCATCCCACGGCTTGAGCGAGATGAAGCCCAGGCCGTTGTTCTGGCCGGAGCCGCCGAAGCTGAAGCCGGCCACCGCGAAGATCGAATTGACGTTCTGCTTTTCGTCCTCCATGAAGTGGCGCTCGACCTGCTTGATGGTGGCGAGCGTGCGCTCCTGGGTGGCGCCGGCCGGCAGCATCACCTGCATCATCAGGATGCCCTGGTCCTCATCCGGCAGGAACGAGGTCGGCAGGCGCAGGAACAGCACCGCCATGCCGGCGACGATCGCCAGATAGATCAGCATGAAGCGGCCGCCGCGCTTGAGGATGCCGCGCACCGCGCCCTGGTAGCGCTCGTTGCCGCGGTCGAACTTGCGGTTGAACCAGCCGAAGAAGCCGGTATCGACGGCGTGGTGCCCCTTCTCGATCTGCTTGAGCATGGTGGCGCACAGCGCCGGGGTGAGCACCAGCGCGACGAACACCGACAGCGCCATCGCCGAGACGATGGTGATCGAGAACTGGCGGTAGATGGCGCCGGTGGAGCCGCCGAAGAACGCCATCGGCACGAACACCGCCGACAGCACCATGGCGATGCCGACCAACGCGCCGGTGATCTGGCCCATCGACTTGCGGGTGGCCTCGCGCGGCGACAGCCCTTCCTCGCTCATCACCCGCTCGACGTTCTCGACCACCACGATGGCGTCGTCCACCAGCAGGCCGATCGCCAGCACCATGGCGAACATGGTCAGCGTGTTGATCGAGAAGCCGAACGCGGCCAGGACGCCGAAGGTGCCCAGCAGCACCACCGGCACCGCGATGGTCGGGATCAGGGTGGCGCGCCAGTTCTGCAGGAACAGGTACATCACCAGGAACACCAGCACGATGGCCTCGACCAGCGTCTTGATCACTTCCTGGATCGACAACTTGACGAAGGGGGTGGTGTCGTAGGGCTTGACCACCTTCATGCCCTTGGGAAAGAACGGCTCCAGCTCGGCGACCTGGCGGTCGAGCGCGGCGGCGGTCTCCAGCGCGTTGGCGCCGGTGGCCAGCTTGATCCCCATGCCGGAGGCGGGCTTGCCGTTGAAGCGGGCCACGGTGTCGTAGCTTTCGTTGCCCAGCTCGACGCGCGCCACGTCGCGCAGCAGCACCTTGGAGCCGTCGGTGTTCACCTTCAGCAGGATCTGGCGGAATTCCTCGGCGGTCTGCAGACGGGTCTGCGCGGTGATGGTGGCGTTCAGGCGCTGCCCCTTCACCGACGGCGTGCCGCCGAGCTGGCCGGCCGACACCTGGGCGTTCTGGCCACGGATGGCCTGTGCCACGTCGTTGGGCGTCAGCTGGAAGTTGTTGAGCTTGTCCGGATCGAGCCAGATGCGCATCGCATACTGGGCGCCGAACAACTGCACGTCGCCCACGCCCGGCACCCGGCTGATCGGGTCGAGCATATTGCTGGCCACGTAGTCGGCCAGGTCGACGTCGCTCATGCTGCCGTCCTCGGACACCACGCCGAGCACCGACAGGAAGCTGGCCGACGACTTGGTCACCTGGATGCCCTGCTGCTGCACTTCCTGCGGCAACAGCGGCGTGGCCAGCGCCAGCTTGTTCTGCACCTGCACCTGCGCGATGTCCGGGTCGGTGCCGGCGGTGAAGGTCAGCGTGATGCTCATCGAGCCGGCGGAATCGCTGGACGACGACATGTACGCCAGGTTGTCGATGCCCTTCATCTTCTGCTCGATCACCTGGGTGACCGTGTCCTCCACCGTCTTGGCGGAAGCGCCGGGGTACACGGCGGAGATGGAGACGGCGGGCGGTGCGATCTCGGGGTATTGCGCGATCGGCAACTTGAGGATGGCCAGGATGCCCGCCAGCATGACGATGATGGCGATCACCCAGGCAAAGATGGGCCGATCGATGAAGAAACGGGCCATGCGTCAGGCTCCTTGCTTGGCAGCGGGCGCCGAGGCGGCGGCGGGCTTGAGTTGCGCCGGGACCGCGCGCGCCGGCGCGCCGGGGCGCACTTTCTCGACGCCTTCGACGATCACCTGGTCGCCGGGCTTGAGGCCGTCGCTGACCAGCCACTGGTCGCCCACGGTGCGTTCGGTCTTCAGCGGGCGCGCCTCGACCTTGCCCTCGGCATTGACCACCATCGCCACCGCCCCGCCGCGCGCGTCGCGGGTGACGCCCTGCTGCGGCACCAGCATCGCCGCTTCGTTGACGCCCTCCTCCAGCACCGCGCGCACGTACATGCCGGGCAGCAACCGCTGCTTGGGATTGGGGAACACCGCGCGCAGCGTGACGTTGCCGGTGCTCTGGTCCACCGTCACTTCAGAGAACTCCAGCCGGCCTTCCTGGGCATAGGCCGAGCCGTCCTCCAGCAGCAGCCGCACCCGCGCCTTGCCGCCGGCCTGCTTCAGCCGGCCGCTTTCCAGGTCGCGCCGCAGCCGCATCAGTTCGGTGCTGGACTGGGTGACGTCGACGTAGATCGGATCGAGCTGCTGCACCGTGGCCATCGCCTGCGCCTGATTGGCGGTCAGCAGCGCGCCCGGCGTGACCGAGGAACGGCCGATGCGGCCGGAGATCGGCGAGGTGACGCGGGTGTACGCCAGATTGATGCGCGCGGTTTCCAGCGCCGCCTTGGCGCCGGCCACATCGGCCTCGACCTGCTTGAGCGTGGCGGTGGCGTCGTCGTGGTCCTGCTTGCTCACGGCGTTGATGGTGACCAGGTCGTCGTAGCGCGAGGCGCGGTTGCGCGCGGTGAGCACATTGGCGTCGGCCTTGGCCAGCGCGGCCTTGGCGCTTTCGAATTCGGCCTGATAGGTGGCGGGGTCGATCTGGTACAGCACCTGCCCCGCCTTGACGTCGGCGCCTTCCTCGAACAGGCGCTGTTGCAGGATGCCGCCGACCTGCGGGCGGACCTCGGCGATCTGGTAGGGGCTGGTGCGGCCGGGCAACACGGTATCCAGCGTCACCGCCTGCAATCCCACCTTGATCACGCCCACTTCCACCGCCTGCGGCGCGCCCTGGGCGCCCTGGGGCTGGGATTTGCCGCAGCCGGCAAGGCCGACGCTTCCGATCAGGGCCAGCACTGCGGCCAGGGTTGTTACGCGGAATGGACGTTTCATGGACACCTCGGGCGGGATGGAATCGAAACGTCCGCCTTCTTGGGGCGGACGCGGCGGCGACACGGGTAGCGGTCGCGCTGGAACAGATATCGGTTGGTACTGGCTCTAGAATGAATGCTCGATCTAGAATGAACGTTCATTCTATTTGCGGATGGCCCTACTCGGCAACAGCTACAATGCGGGCGCATACCTAAAACGAAGCATTCAGAGAGCAAGATGAACAAAGTAGGAAAAGCCGAAGGAGAGGGTTCCAAGGCCCAGGCGCGCCGCGAGCAGATTCTTGCCGCCGCGCACGCCTGTTTCTTGCAGTCCGGCTTCCACGGGGCCAGCATGGCCGTGATCGCCAAGGCCGCGAACATGAGCGTAGGCCACATCTACCACTATTTCGAGAATAAAGAGGCGATCATCGCCGCCATCGTGGAGCAGGATGTGCAGCACGTGCTGAGCAATATTCGCAGTGTGCGCAGCGCGCCCCGGCTCTATGAGGCGATGATCGACAAGGTGGTCGAGGGCATGGACGATGTGATGGACATCGGCAAGACCGCGCTGATGGTGGAGGTGCTGGCCGAGGCGTCGCGCAATCCGCGCGTGGCCGAGCTGACGCAGCTGTCGGACCAGACGCCGCTGAAGCTGTTGTGCGAACTGATCGCCGAAGGGCGGGAGGAACGCCCGGCGCTGCCGGAGGAGGAAATCCGCGCGCGCGCCGAGGTGATCGCCGCGCTGTTCGAGGGCTTGCAGATCCGCGCGCTGCGCAATCCCGACCTGCCGCGCGCGGCCATCCTGCCGCTGATGCAGGACTGTATCCGGCTGGTGCTGGAGCGCTGAACGCCCTGCGCCAACGACAACGCCCCGCGATGCGGGGCGTTTCCACGAGGGTCGTGGCGAGGCGCCGGGCCTCGCCGGTGCGGGGCGATGGCCGATCCGCCCCTGTGGATCACTTGCCGTCGGCGGCCTTCAGCACCTCGACCAGATCGACGTATTGCTGCTGCGCCTCGTCGCTGGACAGCCCCTTGAGCTTGGCCCAGGCATCGTACTTGGCCTGCGCCACGAACTGGATCGCGCTGGGGCGATCGCCGGCCACATCGCCTTCGCTGGCCTGCTTGAACAACGCGTAGAGCTTCAGCTTGGTCTGCACGTCCGGCGCTTCGTCGAGCTGGACGACTTCTTCCTGGGCGGTCTTGAAACGGCTGGCCAGATCGGACATGGTGCGTTCTCCAGATAGTTTTCAAACAGATGTTTTACCGCGCCAGTATAACGGCGATGTGCCCCCCCAACACTCGGGAAAACATGTATGCCGACAGCGCGCGGCGCCCCAGGCACTGCGCAAAACCCAGCGAAGCCGTCCCGGCGGGACGCTCAGGAGGCGGCCAGGTTCGGCGCCCCCGCGCGCCACCGCCCGCGGGGTTTGTCAGCCGCCCCAGGCACGCTCACGCATCGAACACCCGCTTGCCCTTCACCAACGTATGGCGCACCCGGCCCTTCAGCTCGTGGCCGAGGAACGGGGTGTTCTTGCCCTGGCTCTTCAGCGCATCGGGGGTGACGCGCCAGGTGGCCGCGGGGTCAAACACAGTGAGGTCGGCGCGATGCCCGACCGACAGCCCGGCCTGGAAGCCGAGGAAGGTGGCCGGCACGCAGGTCACCTTGGCCAGCGCCTGCGGCAACGCCACGCCGGCGCGCTCGGCCCACGCCAGCGTCAGCGGCAGCAGCAGCTCCAGGCCGGTGGCGCCGCGCTCGGCTTCGGCGAACGGCACCAGCTTGCCGTCGTCGTCCACCGGGCTGTGGTCGGAGCAGATCAGGTCGATGGTGCCGTCCACCAGGCCGGCGACGATGGCGTCGCGGTCGCGCCCGCTGCGCAGCGGCGGGTCGAAGCGGTACTGGCTGTTGAAGTAGCCGATGTCCACGTCGGCGAGGTGAATGTGGTTGATGTCCACGTCGCAGGTCAGCGGCAGGCCGTCGCGCTTGGCGGCGCGCACCATCGCCACGCCCTCGCCGCTGGACAGCCGCGCCAGATGCACGCTGCATCCGGTGGCGCGCATCAGCTGCACGATCTGGGCGATGGCGATGGTCTCGGCCACCACCGGGATGCCGGTCAGGCCCAGGCGCGACGCGTATTCGCCGTCGTGCGCCACGCCGTCGTTCACCAGGCTGGCTTCTTCCGGGCGCAGGCGCAGCGAGAAGCCGAAGGTGGCGGCGTACTGCATCGCGCGGTACAGCACCTGCAGGTCGGCGATCGGCACGTCGCCCTGCGAGAACGCCACGCAGCCGGCCTCGCGCAATTGCGCCATCTCGGTGATCTCGCGGCCCTTGAGGCCGACGGTGAGCGCGCCCACCGGGTACAGCCGCGCCAGATCGTGCGCCTTGGCGCGCTGGCGCAGCATGGTCACCAGCCCGGGTTCGTCCAGCGGCGGATCGGTGTCGGGCGGGCAGACGATGCTGGTCACGCCGCCGGCCACGGCCGCGGCCATCTCGGTGGGCAGCGTGGCCTTGTACTCGAAACCCGGCTCGCGCAGGCGCGCGGCGAGGTCGACCAGACCGGGGCAGACCACCAGACCGGTGGCGTCGATGGTGTCTTCGGCGACGAAGTCGGCGGGCGCCTGACCGACGCCGACGATGCGCCCCTCGGCCAGGAACAGGTCGGCCTGGCGATCGGTGCCGGCCAGCGGATCGACCAGGCGGCCGTTCAGGATTGCGATGTTCTTGATTGCCATGTTGTTCAGTTCCCCCGACGTGCCTGGTTCTCGGCAACGATGTTCATCACGGCCATGCGCACCGCGATGCCGAAGGTGACCTGCGGCAGGATCACCGCGCGCTCGCCGTCGGCCACCGCCGAGTCGATCTCGACCCCGCGGTTCATCGGGCCGGGGTGCATCACGATGGCGTCCGGCTTGGCCAGCGCCAGCTTTTCCGGGGTCAGGCCGTAGTACTTGAAGAATTCCTGCGTGCTGGGCAGGTAGGCGCCGCTCATGCGCTCGTTCTGCAAGCGCAGCATGGCGACCACGTCCACGTCCTTCAGCCCTTCGCGCATGTCGTGGTGGACGTGCACGCCCAGGCTCTCGATACCGGTGGGCAGCAGGGTCTTGGGGCCGATCACGCGCACTTCGGGGCAGCCCAGCGTGGTCAGCGCGTGGATCTGCGAGCGCGCCACCCGCGAGTGCAGGATGTCGCCGACGATGGCGACGCGCAGGTTGGTGAAGTCGCCCTTGTAGTGACGGATGGTGTACATGTCCAGCAGCGCCTGGGTCGGGTGCGCGTGGCGGCCGTCGCCGGCGTTGACCACGGCGATGCCCGGCTGCACGTGCTCGGCGATCAGGTGGGCGGCGCCCGATTGCGCGTGGCGCACCACGAACAGGTCGGCGCCCATCGCTTCCAGGTTGTGGATGGTGTCGAGCAGGGTTTCGCCCTTGGCGGTGCTCGACGCCTGGATGTTGAGGTTGATCACGTCGGCCGACAGGCGCTTGGCCGCGATCTCGAAGGTGGTGCGGGTGCGGGTGGAGTTCTCGAAGAACAGGTTGAACACCGAGCGCCCGGCCAGATGACCGAACTTCTTGTTGCCGTCGGCGCCCTGGGCGACGAATTCGGCGGCGCGGTCGAGCACCTGGTTCAGGATGCGCTTGGGCAGCCCTTCGGTGGTGAGCAGGTGGATCAGCTCGCCCTGTTGATTCAATTGCGGGTTGTACATGGGAGTCTCGGCACGGCGCCGCCGGGGAGCGCGGCAGGTTGGCGATGGCCGCAATTTTCGGCCATCCGCCCGGCGCTGACCAGTGCCGCGTAATCGAAACGGCCCGCATCGGCGGGCCGTCTTGATTCAGGGCAGGCGGCTCCAGGCCGGATCGCGATAGAGCGCCTGCGCCGCGCCGGCCAGGAACTCGCCCAGCGCCGGGTCGCCGGCATTGCTGAGCAGGAAACGCTGGATCGCCTTGCCGCGCGGCTGGGTCGCCACCTGGGCGCGCCACTGCGGCCATTCCTCGGCCAGCCAGCCCTCGGTGTTGGCGGGCATGGTGATCACATCGACCCGCCCCGCCAGCAGCATGCGCGCCAGAGATTCCATCGACGCGGTGTCGAAGCGCTGGATCGGCATCACCGGGCGGTGGCGTTCCAGCTCGGCGTACTGGTGGCCGAGCAGCGCGCCCAGCCGGTAGCCGCCTTCCACCTCGATCTGCTCGCGGTTCAACGGCCGCCCGCGCAGCGTGACCCACAGGTCGGCGTCGTCCAGCAGCGGCGGCGACCACTGCAAGCGCTCCGCGCTGGGCTTGACCCAGGCCGGATTGGCCCAGGCGATCACGCCCTGCCAGTCGGGCGCGGCGATCAGCCGGTCCACGCGGCGGCGCGGCAGCATCTTCAGCTCGAAACGGTAACGCCCGCCCGCCCGCGCGTTCAGCGCATCGACCAGCGCGTGGCTGAGGTCGTGCCCGTCCTCGACGATATACGGCGGATAGTCGTGATAGACATACACCGGCACCGTCTGCGGCGCCGCCCACAAAGTGCCCGGCCCCAGGCACAGCAACAGGAATAACAGCCACCACTTCGCCATCTACAGTCCCCCCCAGGAACCGACAGCTTACAACGTCGGCCCGGACCGCGGCTTTACTTCGATCAGACCACACGGTTTCCCGGCGCGCTTTGGGGGATGATCGGACCAACGGTCGTTGCCACGGCGCGGTGGCGCGGGCTTGGCGGCGGGGCGAATCGCGTTGGAGCGGCTGACAAACCCCAGCGAAGCGGTTCTGGCGAAGCGCGCGAAACGTAGATAGTCCAAGGTGCACGGCCGGTGGGGCTCGGCGCCCCGCGCGACCACCGCCAGCGGCGGTTTTGTCGGCGGCTCTCAGTCGTGCGCGGGGGCGCCGTCGAACCAGCCTTGCAGGATCTGCATCGCCGCCACCTGATCCAGCGCCGGCTTCTGCCTGCGGCCACGCAGGCCGCCGTCGGCCAGCGCCATGCTGGCGGCGGCGGAGCTGTAGCGCTCGTCCACCAGGATCACCGGCAGCGCGAAACGGCCGTGCAGGCGATTGGCGAACTTGCGCGCCAGGCGCGAGGTTTCCTGCTCCGCGCCGTCCTCGGTCAGCGGCAGCCCGACCACCAGTTGCGTCGGCTGCCAGTCGGCGATCAGTTGTGCGATGCGGGCGAAGCGGGCGTCGTTGCCCTCGGCCGAGATGGTCTCGACCGGGTGGGCGATGCCCAGCTCGGTGTTGCCCACGGCGACGCCGATGCGGGCCGCGCCGAAATCGAATGCGAGCACGCTGCTCATGGGAATCCGGGAAAGGGTGAGGCGGGAAGCGGAGCGCGGCCGCGTCAGGCGTGGCCGGCATCCTCGGCCAGCATGGCCATGTCGATGCCCAGCAGGCCGAGCGCGGCTTCGTAGCGCTCCTCGGCGGGCAGGCCGAAGATCACCTGCGGGTCGGCCTTGACCGAGATCCACGCGTTCTGGGCGATCTCGTTTTCCAGCTGGCCGGCTTCCCAGCCGGCATAGCCCAGCGTGACGAACAACTGCTCGGGCCCGCCGCCCTCGCCCACCGCCAGCAGCACGTCCTTGGAAGTGGTCAGCCCCATCTCGTCGGACACCGCCAGTGTCGACTGCCAGTCGCCCAGCGGCGTGTGCAGCACGAAGCCGCGGTCGGTCTGCACCGGGCCGCCGAAGCACACCGCCAGATCGGCGACGTCCGGGCGATGCAGCTCCACCCCGATCTGCTCGAACAGGGTGGACAGCGGCATGCCGAGCGGCCGGTTGACGATGACTCCCATCGCCCCGCGGTCGTTGTGGTCGCACACGAAGGTGAGCGTCCGCGCGAAGATGGGGTCCACCAGGCTGGGCATGGCGATCAGGAAGTGCTGGGAAAGGTCGAAGTCCATGCCCGCAGTATCGCATAAGAACTCGCGGGCGCAGCGGGCGCGCAATGTGCCCGACAGGTGGGCGGAAGCCGCCGGCGCTATCATCCGGCATCCGTCCCGATGCCCGCCCCATGCCCGATACCGCCCTCGTCTGGTTCCGCCGCGATCTGCGCCTGTTCGACCACGCCGCGCTGTACCACGCCCTGAAGCGGCACGCCCGCGTGGTGGCGGTGTTCGTGTTCGATCGCGACCTGCTCGACCCGCTGCCCGCCGACGACCGCCGGGTGGCGTTCATCCACGCGGCGCTGGTCGAACTGGCCAACGCGCTGGCGCAGCACGGCAGCGCGCTGGTGGTGGCGCACGAGCGCGCGCAGGCGGCGATTCCGCGCCTGGCGCGGCAATACCAGGCCGTCGCGGTCCACGCCAACCACGACGACGATCCCGCTGCGCGGCGACGCGACGAGGCGGTCGCCCGCACGCTGGCCGACGAGGGCCGCCGCCTGTTCACCCACAAGGATCACGTGCTGTTCGAGCGCGACGAGATCGTCACGCGGCAGGGCGGCATGTACAGCGTATTCACGCCCTACCGCCGCGCGTGGCTGGCGCGGCTGGACGACTTCATGCTGTCGTCCTACCCGGTGGCGCGCTACCTGGACCGGCTGGCGCCGCTGCCGCCCCAGCCGTTGCCGACGCTGCCGGGCCTGGGCTTCGCCGAGATCACGCTGGCGCTGCCCGGCGGCATGTCCGGCGGCGAGCAGTTGTTCGAAGCCTTCAAGGAGCGGCTCGACCGCTATCACCTGCGGCGCGACTTCCCGGCGCTGAAGGGACCGTCGTACCTGTCGGCGCACCTGCGCTTCGGCACGGTGTCGATCCGCGAGCTGGCGCGCCACGCGCACGGCGTCGGCGGGCCGGGCGCCCAGGCGTGGCTGGGCGAGCTGGCGTGGCGCGATTTCTATCACCAGATCCTGTGGCACCGGCCGGACGTGGTCGAGCATGCCTTCCGCCCCGAGTACGACGCACTGCCCTTCCCCAACCGCGAGGACTGGTTCGACGCCTGGCGCGAGGGCCGCACCGGCTACCCGCTGGTCGATGCCGCGATGCGCCAGCTGCGCCACAGCGGCTACATGCACAATCGCCTGCGCATGGTCGCCGCGTCGTTCCTGGTGAAGGACCTGCTGGTGGACTGGCGCTGGGGCGAGCGCCATTTCGCCGCGCTGCTGCTCGACTACGACCTGGCCGCCAACAACGGCGGCTGGCAGTGGGCGGCCTCCACCGGCTGCGATGCCCAGCCGTACTTCCGCATCTTCAACCCGGTGGCGCAGTCGCGGAAGTTCGACCCCGACGGCCACTTCATCCGCCGCTACTGCCCCGAGCTGGCGGCGCTGCCCGACGCCGCGATCCACGCCCCATGGGAAGCGCCGCCGCTGACACTGGCCGAGGCCGGGGTGCGGCTCGGTCACGACTATCCGCTGCCCATCGTCGAGCATGCGCGGCAACGCGAGCTGGCGCTGGCGCTGTTCAAGTCGGCGCGACGCCCATGAAAAAGCCGGCCCCGTGGGGCCGGCCGTTGCCGCGTCAGCGCGCGGTCACTGCTGGAAGCGATAGATGCTGAGCACGTTGCGCAGCTGGTTGTCGTTGTAGTCCAGCTTCACCATCCGCCAGGTGACCGGGTCGGCGGCGGGCGCCGGATCGAAGTCGAACCCCTCGGTCACCGTCGCGGTCGACGGATAGGTCCATTGGTCCAGCCGCTCGCTGAAGCCCGACGCGGTGCCGTAGGACACGTCGATGCCGTAGGCGAAGCCGGCCGGGTAGCTGGCGGTGACGCTGAACGGCCCGCCGGCGAACGAGGCCAGCGCGCTGCGGGTGGCGCCGTCCAGCGCCGGCCAGGCGATCTGCGACAGTTCGGCGCCGGTGTACGGCCGCTTGATCACGGTGCGGTACTGTGCGTTGCTGTTGTCGGTGATGGCCACCTGCTGGCCGGTGGTGGTGTAGAACTCGAACGCGTACACGCTGTTGTCCTTCACCTGGGCGATGGCGCTGTCGGGCAGTTCCACCAGCGTGCCGCACGGTTGCTGCGCGCTCTCGAGGCAGAACTGGCCGCCCACGGATTGCGGTACGAAGCGCACCCCACCAGCCGGCAGTCCCGGCCCCTTCACCAGCGCATAGGCGATCACACCGCGGTCGTTGGTGGTGTTCGGGTCCTCGATCCAGAACTCCATGCCGGTGTGGTAGCTCACCGCGCCGTTGACCTCGTTGCGCAGCGCCAGCGGATACGCCTCGGCGGAGAAACGGCCACGGTTGCCGTGCAGCAGCCATCTGGTCTGATCGCCCGTGGTCACCTTCTGCAGGCGCCAGCCGGTTTCCATGCTTTCCAGCAGGCCGTTCTTCAGCTTCACGACGAAGCCCACCCGCACGAAGGTGCCCTCGGCGCTGGTCTGCACCGGGCCTTCCAGCGTCATGCCGCTGAAGCTGATGCCGATGTTGGTGGGATCGCTGCTGACGTCGGCGGCGAAGGTGTCGCGGTTCTGGTCCTCGTGGCGGAAGTCGGCGCTCAGCTCGGCCTTCACCGCGTCGGCGGTCGGCAGCCCGTTGGCGAACAGCGCGTTGAAGCGCTGGAACGCCGCCTCGATGCCTTGCAGGTCGGTGACCACGCCCCCCAGGTCGCCCGGTGCGGGCAAGGCGCTATTGTCGGTGGTGCTGGTCAGCTGGTCCTGGATCTCTTCCTGGGTCAGCACGTTGCGGATGGTGGCCACCTGGGTCTCCGGATCGACCGTCACCCGCAGGATGTCCAGCGCGGCGTCCAGCCCGCTGTGGTCGGCCTGGAAGCTGGTGCGCAGCAGATCGATGGTGTCCTCGATGCCCAGCGCGCTCAGCACGCTTTGCAGCCGGGCCTTCAGCGCGGCGGTCTGCTCGGTGACGGCGGCCGGCGTCAGGCTGGCGAACTGCGGCGCGTCGAAGAAGTTGGCCGCCAGGTCGCCGGCGATGTTGGCGATGATCAGATCGGTCAGCGGCGTGATGTTGATGTTGCCGCCGACGTCCGCCTGCAACGCGGCGGAGTGGATCACGTAGCGCTTGCCGCCCACCATGCCGTCGGCGCGGAACAGGAATGGTGGCGTCAGCCCGGTGACGTCCACCGTGTACTGGCCGTCCGCGCCCACCGGCACGCTGCGCGTCACGCCGTTGGCGTCCTTGACGGTGACGGTGCCGGCCAGCGGCGCGCCGGCCGCGGCGACGCCGCTGATGTTGCCCGATGCCGTCGGCGGATTCGACGGCTCCTCGGGCTTGCTGTCCCCACCACCCGAACCGCCGCCACAGGCGGTCAGCACCAGCGCCAGCCCGGTCGCCAGCAGCGCCGGCTTCATGTATCGCTTTGTCATCGTGTATCCCCGGAAACGGGCGGTGGTCCGCCCTGATCTGTCGATCGCGGCATGCCGGGTTCGCCCCGCGGCACGCCGTGCGAAAGCGCATTTGCTTTCGTCGCAGCTCAGCGTAGTGAGGCACCATCGAGACAACAATCACTCATATGGGTGATGCCATATGCTTATCGCTATACTTCCCGACGAAATGCAGACAGCATGAGGCGCGCATGGAAGCATTGATCGGATCGATCTACGAGAGCACCGTCGCGGGCAGCGGATTCGTCCTGTTCCTGAGCCATCTGGCCGCGCATTTCCGGCTTCGCTCCGCCCAGCTGATCGTGCGCAATCTGCACAGCCACGCCATCCGCGGCGCCTGGAGCAGCCACACCGACGCCGAGTGGATCCAGCGCTACGCCGACGATTACGGCCGCGAGGACAGGCTGGCGCATGTCATGATGACCTCGCCCAGCGGGCGCTTCTACGCAAGTAACCGCGACATTCCTGACATCGACAGCTTCCTCAAGCACAGCCGTTTCGCCCGCGAATACCTGGCGCCGCAAGGCATCGCCCACGCCGCCGCCGCCACCATCCATGTCGAGGGCAACTGGCACACCCAGCTGTTCATCCAGCGCCGCCACGACCCCGGCGGTTTCTCCGACGCCGAACTGGCCGAACTCGACCGCCTGCTGCCGCACCTGCAACGCGCGGTGCTGATCCACCAGCGCCTGCTGGAATCGCGCTTCGACGCCCTCGCCATGCACGGCGCGCTCGACGCCTTCGCCACCCCGGTGCTGATGCTCAACCAGCTGGGCAAGGTGATGGTGGCCAACCAGGCCGCGCAGGCGGTGCTGGCACGCGGCGCGCCCGGCATCTCGCTCGAAGCCGGCAACCTGCTGATCGAGGCCCCCGACAGCGAGCGCCAGCTATCCACCTACCTGCGCCTGGGCGAATCGGTCCACGCCGACACCGCCAGTCCGCGCACGCTGCGCATCCAGCGCGGCGCCGGCCTGTCGCCGCTGACCCTGGTGGTCACCACCGTGCGCCTGACCCAGCACGACGGCGACGGCATCGACGCCTCGCTGGTCTTCCTGTTCGACCCCGACCTGCGCGCCGCCCCCGACCCGGCGATGCTGGCGATGCTGTTCGGCCTGTCCGAAGCCGAGGCCGCGCTGACCGTGGGCCTGTGCAAGGGCGAGAGCCTGGAAACCCTGGCCGAGACCCGCAACGTCACGCTCAACACCTTGCGCACGCAGTTGAAGAGCGTGTTCAACAAGACCGGCACCCGGCGGCAGGCGGAGCTGGTGGCGAGGGTGATGGGGAGCCCGGCGTATGCGGCTCGTTGAGAGGGGACCGGGGCGCCGGTTGGGGCTTGGTTGGGGTTTGCGGGTGGCGCGGGGGGCTTGATGCCTGTGCGGCTGACGTCAACTTCAACAGCTGAAACGCCTAGCACCGGCGGAGCGGATGGCTTGCAACCTTTGCAGTCAAGTCGGCGGCTTTAACTTCAACACCTGAAATTCAACACCTGAAACGCCTAGCGCCTACGGCGCGGATGACTTGACGCCCTCAACGGCCGGGCGGGCCGGTTCATTTCTTTTGCCTCGCCAAAAGAAACGAACCAAAGAAAAGGCGACCCCGCATACGCGCCCTTCGGGTTCCCTCGCGCCGGACAATCGGGTCGGCGGCTGCGAAACTCGCGCGCAAGCGCGCTCAGACAGTCCTCGCCGAAACCCCGCCCCGCTTGTCCTCTACTCGGCGCTGCTGAGGGGCCCCGGGCAGACCATCCTCACCCCCGGCCCCTCCCCTTGAAGGCGAGGGGTGACGTATGCGACGGCCAGCGGACGCACGCGCGCCTTTTGCCGACCCAAAAGTACAAGCCCGCGTTCGTTTTTTCCCGCTTCTCTGCGCACCCAACGGGGGTTCCTCCCGTTACGTGGCGCCGAGGAGTGGAGCGAGACCTTAGGCTCGCGACCGACGCAGGGTACCCCGGAGGGGCGCAAACGCGGGGCTCCTTTTCTTTGGTTCGTTTCTTTTGGAGAAGCAAAAGAAATGAACCGGCCCGCCCGGTCGCGAAGGGCGTCAAACACCCGCGCCGCAGGCGCTAAGCGTTTCAGGTGTTGCAGTTGACGTTGAAGTTGCAGTTGACGTTGCAGTTGCAACCCCCATCGCAACCACAACCACCCCCTTCAATGAAAATCCCGACTACTACTCGGCAACTCCCCCAACCACTCCGTCAGATCCACCATCCGCTGCGCCAACAGATGCACCACCTCCCCCTCCCGCTGCACCACGCCATAGACCGCCATCAACCGCGCGCCGAGCAGTTCGCGGCGTTGCAGGTCCGCCAGATCGCGCCAGACGATCACGTTGACGTTGCCGGTTTCGTCCTCCAGCGTCACGAAGGTGACGCCGCTGGCGGTGCCGGGGCGCTGGCGGCCGACGACGATGCCGCAGGCGCGACCGGGCTGGCCGTTGCGGCGGGTGCGCAGTTCGGCGGCGGTGTGCATGCGCTGGCGGCGCAGCCGCTCGCGCAGCAGGCTGACCGGATGGGCGCGCAGGGTCAGCGCCATGCTGCGGTAGTCGGCGATCAGGTCCTGGCCCAGCGAGGGCGGGGTCAGCAGGTCCGGCGGGGCGTCGCTGTCGGTGTTGCCCAGGTCGTGCGTCGGATCGATGCCGGCCACGCGCCAGTGCGCGGCGCGGCGATGGCCGGCCAGTGAGGCCAGCGCGCCGGCTTCGGTCAGCGCGGCCAGCGCACGTTTGTCCAGCCGCGCCAGCCGCTGCAATTCGTCCACCGAGCGGTAGCCGGCTGCCGGGCGCGCTTCGGCCACGCGCTGGCCGATGGCGGCGCCCAGGCCGGTGATGCGATTGAAGCCCAGCCGCACCGCGGGCTGCGGCTGGCCGTTGTCCTCCAGCGTGCTGTCCCACTGGCTGGCCTGCACGTCCACCGGCCGCACTTCCAGCCGGTGGCGCCGGCCGTCCTGGATCAGTTGCGAGGCGCTGTAGAAACCCATCGGCAGCGAGTTGAGCAGGCCGCAGAGGAAGGCGGCCGGTTCGTGGCATTTCAGCCAGGCGCTGAAGTACACCAGGATGGCGAAGCTGGCGGCGTGCGATTCGGGGAAGCCGTAATCGGAAAAGCCTTCGATCTGGCGGACGATGCGGTCGATATAGTCGCTGTCGTAGCCGCGCTCGGTCATGCCGTCGCGCAGCTTCTGCTTGAAGCGGTCCAACTTGCCGCTCTGCCGCCACGACGCCATCGAGCGGCGCAACTGGTCGGCCTCACCGGGGGTGAAGCCGGCGGCGACTTCGGCCAGCTTCATCACCTGTTCCTGGAAGATGGGCACGCCCAGGGTGCGCTTCAGCACGCTTTCCACGGCGTCGCTGGGGTAGGCCACCGGCTCGATGCCGTCGCGCCGCCGCAGGTAGGGGTGCACCATGCCGCCCTGGATCGGGCCGGGGCGGACGATGGCGACTTCGATCACCAGGTCGTAGAACTTGCTGGGCTTCAGGCGCGGCAGCATGCTCATCTGGGCGCGCGATTCCACCTGGAACACGCCGACGGCGTCGGCGCGCGACAACATGCGGTACACCGCCGGGTCTTCGCGCGGGATGTCCGCCATGCCGAACGGCCGGTTGCGCAGCGCCGACACCAGTTGCAGCGAGCGGCGCAGCGCGGAAAGCATGCCCAGCGCCAGCACGTCCACCTTGAGCAGGCCCAGCGATTCCAGGTCGTCCTTGTCCCACTGGATCACCGTGCGGTCCTTCATCGCGGCGTTCTCGATCGGCACCAGCCGCGCCAGCGGGCCGCAGGCGATGACGAAGCCGCCGACGTGCTGCGACAGGTGGCGCGGAAAGCGCCGCAACTGCCGCACCAGGAGCAGCAATTGCTGCACGGCGCGGCTGTCCGGGTCCAGCCCGGCTTCGACCATGCGCTGGCCGAGCAGCGCCGGGTCGTCCCACCACGACAGGTTCTTGGCCAGCCGGTCGAGCTGGTCCTCGGCGAAGCCCAGCGCGCGGCCGACGTCGCGCAGGCTGCTCTTGGTGCGGTAGCTGATGACGGTGGCGGCCAGCGCGGCGCGATCGCGGCCGTACTTGGCATAGATGTACTGGATCACTTCCTCGCGGCGGTCGTGCTCGAAATCGACGTCGATGTCGGGCGGTTCGCCGCGCTCGACCGAGATGAAACGCTCGAACAGCAGGTTGCCGTCCTCGGGGCGCACCTCGGTGATGCCCAGCGCGTAGCACACCACCGAGTTGGCGGCCGAGCCGCGCCCCTGGCACAGGATTTTCTGGTCGCGGGCGAAGGTGACCACGTCGTGGACGGTGAGGAAAAACGCTTCGTAGCGCAGGTGCGCCACCAGCGCCAGTTCGTGCGCCACCTGGGCCTGCACCTGGGGCGGCACGCCCTGCGGATAGCGCCGCGCCAGGCCGGCCTGGGTCAGCGCGGCCAGGTGCTCGCTGGCGGTAAGGCCGGGCGGCACCAGTTCGGCCGGGTATTCGTAGGCCAGTTCGCTCATGACGAACTGGCAGCGCTCGGCGACGCGCAGGGTTTCGGCCAGCAGTTCGGGCGGATACACGCGCCCCAGCCGCGTGCGGTTGCGCAGGTGGCGCTCGCCGTTGGGGAACAGCGCCAGCCCGCACTGCGCCACCGGCCGGCCGAGGCGGATCGCGGTCAGCACGTCCTGCAACGGCCGCCGCTTGCGCACGTGCATGTGCACGTCGCCGGCAGCCACCAGCGGCAGGCCGGTGGCGTCGGCCAGCCAGCGCAGTTGCGCCAGCCGGCCCTGGTCGTCCGGGCCGTTGAGCAGTTCGACGGCGATCCACGCGCGCTCGGCGAAATGGTTGGCGAACCAGCGGCCGTCGTCGGCATCGGGCGCGTCGGACGGCAGCCATAGCGCCAGCAGGCGGCGGCTGAGCTGTTCCACGTCGTCGCGCGTCAGCAGGTAGTCGCCCTTGTCGGCGTTGCGCCGCCCCAGGCTGATCAGTTCGGACAGGTCGCCATACGCCTGGCGATCGGGTGCCAGCAGCACCAGCCGCAGGCCGTCGAGCAGGGTGAATTCGGCGCCGACCAGCAGCTTGAGGCCGCAAGCGAGCGCGGCGACGTGGGCGCGCACGATGCCGGCCAGCGAACATTCGTCGGTGACCGCCAGCGCCTGGTAGCCCAGCGCATGCGCGCGCTCGACCAGTTCCTGCGCGCTGGAGGCGCCGCGCTGGAACGAGAAGTTGGACAGGCAATGCAGTTCGGCGTAGGCCGGCGCCGGGGCGGCGGGCAGGCTGGCTTGTATCGGCGTCATGCGAAGCACCCGTGCAGCCACCAGTCGCCGTCGCGGCAATCCTGGTAGATCCAGTAGCGCGCGCCGGAGGCGCCCTGCGCCACGTAGTAGTCGCGGGCCACGTCGTCGTTGTCCCACCAGCCGGATTCGATGCGCTCGGCACGCCCCAGGCGGCGCAGCGTTTCGCCATGCCACGGCTCGCCGTCGCGCAGCGGCAGCGGCCTGGGCGCCGGCAACAGCCAGCCGGGGCGCGGGCCGACCGGCAGCGGCGCCGACGCGGTGCCGGGCGGCGCGTCGATGCTGGCGCGCTCCGGCCGGTGCTCGGGCACGGTGGCGACGCCGGTCACCGCGTCCGGCCCCAATCGCGCGCCCAGCCGCGCCAGCAACAGTTCGGGCAGCCCCTGACCACCCTGCGGACCGAACAGGGTGAGCGGCAGGCCGTCGAGCAGGTGCAGGGTATCGGCGACCAGGGTGACCGAGGTGGCGGGGGCCGCCAGTTGGGCGTGGACGATGCGCTCGCGCAGCACCGCCAGCCATTCGGCGGCGCGGCGCGTGGGCCGGCCGACGCCCACCCGCAGTCCGCTGGGCGGGCGATCCTCGTGGGTGAAGCGGAAATACAGCGATTGCACGCCCAGGCCGCGTCCGGACAGGAACGCCTCCAGCGCATCCAGCAGCCGCGCCGCCAGCTTGACGAACACCTCCAGCGTCTCCAGCGGCCAGTCGAGGTCGATGCAGCGCTCGAAGCGATCCGGCGGAACGAAGCCGTCGCGCGGGTCGGCGGCATGGCCCAGCGCCTGTTCCAGCGCCAGCGGCAACGCCGGCCCGACGCGACGCGCGAGGCCGCTACGCGGCAGCGCCAGCAACTGGCCGAGGGTGGCGATGCCGAGCTGGCGCAGGGTCTGCGCCGGGGCGGGGGCCAGCGCCAGCACCGCCAGCGGCAGACCGGACAGGGCCCGCGGCAGTTCGGCGGGCGCGGTGACCGTGACGTCGGCGCCGTGCCGCGCCAGCCATTGCGCGGCCAGCGGGGTGGGCGCCACGGCAGCGCTCAGCGCGTAGCCCTGGGCGACGACGCCCTGCTCCACCTGGGCGCGCAGCGGGGCCAGTCCGCCGAAGTAACGCAGGCAGCCGCCGATCTCCAGCAACAGCGTCTGCGGCGCGACGGCAACGGTGGGGGTGAAGCGCAGCGCCCAGCCGGCCAGTTGCGCCAGGGCGTCGGCCTCGGCCTGCGGCTTGCGACGGTGGATCACCAGTTCGTTGACCAGCGCCAGCGCGGCGGACAACTTCATGTCGGGCTTGAGGCCCAGCGAGGCGGCCAGCGGATCGACCAGTGCCAGCCGCTCGCCGCGCCCGTGGCTGGCGACCACGATGCGCGGGCGCTGCGGCATGCCGTCCGGCGCCGGGGTCGGCGGGAACACGTCCAGTGCCAGTTGGGGCAGGTGCAGGGCCAGCCAGAGCATGGTGGTGCCGTCCGCTCAGGCCACGCGGCGTTCGGCGAGCGGCGCGCCGAACAGGTCGGTGACGACGGCCGGCGGCGGCTCGCCGAGGCTGGCCACGGGGGCGGTGCGCGCCAGGTACAGCGGTTCGTTCAACGGCGGGCCGCGCCGTTTGAGGATGCGCACCCGCCAGCCGTCGCCGTGCGCCGCCACCGCCAGCCGCAGCGGGAACGGCGACGCGGCCTGCTCCGCCGTGCCGTGGCGTAGCAGCACGCCCAACCCGCCGCCGCGCCGCGCCGCCAGTTGCAGCCGGCGCGCATGGCGGTCGTCCAGTTGCGGCCCGACCCAGCCCAGCGCCGCGCCGCAACCCGGCTCGGCCAGGGCCTGTTCCAATGCCCACAGCGCATCGACGGCGCTGGCGGCACGCACCCACACCAGCCGCTCCAGCGCGATGCCGGCCTGGAGCCAGGCGGGCGCATACGGCGCCCACGGCGGAGCGACCAGCAGGATGGGCCGGCCCTCCTCCGCCACCCGGCGCAGCGCCGGGAACAGCAACGCCAGCTCGCCCTGGCCGGGACGGTGCAGCACTTCGTTCACCTGGCCCAGCCCCCAGCCGCCGCCCGGCAGCTGGACATCCAGCGCGGGGTGGCCGCTGGGCCGCGCCGCCGCCGGCGCGCAGCGGTCGCCCCGCCACACGGCGCCCTGGCGCATGGCCTGCTGCAAGCTGGAGGGGTCGGGAAAGGGTGGGGACATGAGACCGTCGCCAAGGGAAACGGTCTTATTTTATAGAACGAATGTTCTACATCCAAGGGAGTGGCCCGCCGTGGCGACGGCCGGCATGGGCAACAAAAAACGCGCTCAGTCGGCGCGTTCCTCGTCGGCCAGCCAGCTGGGCACCGGATCGGGCACGATGGGGCGCGGCGGCTGGTCGGGGATGTATTGGGCAAGCTCGGCGGCCGAGACTGGCTTGGCGTAGTAGTAACCCTGGATGCAGTTGACCTGGCGGTCGACCAGGTACAGCACCTGTTCCTTGTTCTCGACCTTTTCGGCGATGGTCTTCATGCCCAGTTTCTGCGCCAGCTGGATGATGGTGTCGAGCAGGCCCTCGGCGGTGGGGCTGGCGCCGATGCCGTTGACGAACACGCCGTCGATCTTCAGGTAGTCGAAGCTGAAGCGGTTGAGGTAGCCCATCGAGCTGTAGCCGGTGCCGAAGTCGTCCAGCGCGATCAGGATGCCCTGCTGGTGCAACCAGTCGAAGAAGCCCTGGATGCGCTCGGTGTCGGCGTGCTCGACGAACTGGCGCTCGGTCACTTCCAGCAGCAGCCGCAGGCCGTTGCCTTGCAGGAAGCGGGAAAACTGTTCCAGCGCCGCGATCATCTCGGGCTTGTCAAACATGCTGGGCGGCACGTTCAACGCCACGTTGCTGCCCGGCGGCAGGCGGAAGCTGTGTTCCAGGTCGTGGCGCACCTGCTGGATCAGGCTGAGCGTGAGCGCGTCGATCAGGTTCATGCGCTCGGCGTAGGGGATGAACACGTCGGGCGAGATGTAGCCCTCGCCGCGGTTGTACCAGCGCGCCAGGATTTCCACGCCTTCCAGCACCGCGCCTTCGGCGTGGTACACCGGCTGGTAGAACGGCACGATGTCCCGGTTGACGATCGCCAGCCGCAACATCCGCTCGAACGAGCGTCCGCGCACGTAGTAGAAGTTCACCGCCAGCGCCAGCAACAGGCCGATGGCGATGGCGATCAGGTTCCAGGTGACCACGCTGTCGGTCAGGTACATCATCCGCAGCTTGTCGGAGGCTTCGACGAACACTTCCAGATCGCCCGGCCCGCGCTTGGCCACCCACTGGTTGACGAACTTCGGCGGCGAATCCTTCATGCCGCCCTCGTCGTAGACGTACTGGTGACCCAGGCGCAGCACCACGCTGCGGTAGCGGTCCTTGCCGGGCAAGGTGGTCATGTCGCGGAAGAACTGCTCGTGCATCACGGCGATGACGCCGTCGTGGTCGTCGCGCATGTGCACGTAGGCGATGCCGGGCGCCTCCAGCCCGAACCAGTGGCTGCGCATCAGCAGCACGCTGCCGGTCTGCAGGCGCAGTCCGGGCGCGAACAGATCGACCGGGATGTTGACGGCGCCACCGACCGAGGAGCAACTGATCTTGCCGTCGCGCACCAGGTTGAGCGATCGCACGTAGGGGCTGCTCAATGCCTTCAGTTGCAGCAGTTGCACCGTGCCGAGGAAGCAGCCGCGCTGGCTGTAGCGGGCATTGGCCACCTCGGTGGCCGTCTGTCCGGCCGAGCCCAGCGCGTTGCTGGCCTGGTCTTCGACGCTCTGCGCGATGCTGTTCAGTTCCTTGCGCACCGCCAGCGACGACCAGGCATACATGCCGTAGTTGGCCACCAGCAGCGGCACCGCCAGCGCCAGGATGATCAGCACCTTGCGCCGGGCGGCGTAGCCGCGCTGCGACGACGATGCCGGACGAGGCATCGCGGCCTCGTCCGGCATGTCGGCACGCAGCGTGGCGCGCCGGAACATTTCAGGCATGCTCGCCATAGAGCAGACCCTGCCTGCGTGCCTGGTCGATCGCCTGGACGCGGTTGCGCACCAGCAGCTTCGAGTAGATCGACGCCAGGTGCCACTTCACGGTGTTGGGGGCGATGTCCATGTCCTTGGCGATGCGTTTGTTGCAGACGCCGGCCGCCAGCGCGCGCAGGATTTCCAGCTCGCGCGGGGTCAGCGAGGCGCTGCCCATCGGGCGCTGCGACACCGGCTGCGTGGCCAGCTGGCCCAGCAGGGTGTCGAAATGCGCCTGCTGCGACGGCGTCAGCGACAGGCCCTTCTGCTGGTTAAGCATGCCCAGCAATGCCAGCGCGTGGGGGCCTTCGTCGAAGAAGGAACGCATCACGCCGGTATCGCCGGCCAACCGCACCGCCTCGCCCATCGCTTCGCACGCCGCCGGCTCGTTGCCGGCCAGACGCAGCCCGACCGCGTACAGGATCAGCAGCTTGTTGTGCCGCCAGCGGCGGCCGCTGCGCTCGGCGTGCTCCAGCAGCGCCTGGAGCAAGGCCAGGCCGCGCAGCAGCCAGTCGCCACCGGCATGCAGCATCAGCCGCGCATGCGCCAGACCCGCGCCCTCGGCGTCCTCGATCGACGAGATGCTGCTCAGCAGGTCCAGGTCGAACGGCGTCTGCAACAGCATGTCGGCATACGCCTGGATCTTGCTCTGGTTGCCGGCGGTGATCGCCAGCCGCGCCAGTTCGAAGTCGATCAGGCGCTGGCCTTCCGCCGTCTGCGCCAGCGGGTGGTAGTTGGCCAGGTCGTCCAGCAGTTGCACGGCGAGGCCGGCGTTGTTGCGCATCGCGGCGATGCGTGCCTCGACGATGGTCAGCTTGAGCACCGACTGGAACGACGGCGCCTTGCGTACCAGTTCGCCGTAGCGGTTGAGAAAACCATCCACCTCGGTCATCCGCCCCAGTTCGTAGGTGACCTGCATGCGGAAGCCGGCCGAGAACAGGTGCAGCACGCCCGGCGCGACATAGGTGTCGCCGTGCGCGGTCATGCGATCGACCGAATCGATATGCGCCAGCGCCTCGATCAGGCGCCCCTGGGTGGCAGCCACGGCGGCCTCGATGTAGAAGGCGTTGCCGAGGCCCACCATGTTGCCGGCGGCGCGGTGGATGCGCTTGGCCTCCATCACGCGCTGCTCGGCCTGCACGAAGTCGCTGCGCGACAGCGCGGCCAGCGCCAGCAGAGAAGCCTCGCGGCCACGGACGATGGGATCGTTGTGGTCGAGCAGCGAATGCGATTCTTCGGCGACCTGGCTGATCTGGGCGAAGTCCGGCAGGCCGAACTGCTGCACCAGCAGTTCCAGCGAGCGCACGCTGTCGCCAAAGGCCTGGTCCTCGGGATGATGACGGGCGACCAGCGCCAGGTAACGCAGCCAGAAGCGCGCCGGACGGCTTTCGCCGGCATACGCCAGGGCGGTGGCATAGAGGATGCACAGCGAGCGGTGTTGCTTGAGGATGCTCCGCGGCACCGCACGGCACCAATCGACCAGGGTATTGAATTGCGCGCGCACCAGCATCGACTGGGCAATGGCGTCCAGCACGGCGATGGCCTCGTCATGGGCCTGGGCGTGCAGCAGGTAGCCGATGGCTTCGTGCGGACGATCCTGTTCCAGGAACCAGCGGCCGGCACGCAGGGCCAGGTTGCTGGTCTCGCCTTCGGGGCGTGCGGCGCCGATGCGGCGCAGCTGCTCGGCGAACAACGGGTGATAGCTGTACCAGCCGTCGCCGCGCGATTGCAGCGGCAGGCCCTGGGCCAGCAGTTCGTCGATCATGGCGTCGCTGTTGCTGCGCTGGAGCAGGTGATCGCACAGCCCGGCGGTAAAGGTGCACAGCATGGCGGTATCGAGCAGGAAGTCGCGCAGATTGCGGTTCTGCACCTCGAACAGCTCGTCCACCAGGTATTCGGTCAGTTCCTGCGGCAGCAAGGTGCTGCGCAGCGGGTCGAAGCCGGCGCGCGACTGGTTGAACGCCAGCGCGATCAACTGTTGCGCGGCCGGCCAGCCTTCGGTGCGGTCGTAGACGGCGCCCAGCAGTTCGCTCGAATACTCCTGCTTGCAGACCATCCTGAAATAGGCGTCGGCCTCCTGCCGCGTGAAGCGCAGGGCGTCGGTATCCAGCTCGGCCAGCACCTGCGAGACGCGGTAGCGCGCCAGGCCGGAACTGCCCAGCACGCGGGTGCCCAGCACCAGCCGCACATGCGAGGGCAGGATGTCGGCCAGCAGCGCGATGGGGTTGAAGGCCGCGCCCTTGCTCAGCAGGCGCTCGAAATCGTCCATGAACAAGGTGCAGGGCGGCGCCTCGAACAGCAGCTTCTCGCCGCCGCCATCCAGCCCGAACAGGGCGGCCCGCAATAGCAGCAGCAGGCGCGGCAGATCGCAGTCGGCGGAATCGATCGATACCCAGGCCACTTGCTCTCCCGCTTCGGAGAGCTGGTTGTAGAACATGCGCATGCTGAAGGTCTTGCCGTACCCGGCCGGTGCATGCAGCACCGTGATGCGATGCGCCCGCATCGCCGCCAACCTGGTCAGCAGTTCGGGGCGTTGCAATACCTGCCCGACCAGGTCGGGGGGAACCAGCTTTTGTGCAACAGCCCGGTATGCCACGTGTTCGTTCATTTTATCCATGCTTGTCTACTCGACTTTTGGTGCCCAATCACACCGGACAGCGCGCCCCCCAACGCCCTGCCGGCTCTTCCCATGCCGTGCCGATCCCGCGCACGGCCCTTCTCGTCACCCGGCCGGCCGATGGATAAGCCGGTCGCGTGCGTTGTCCTGGTTTTATCGCCGTGGAACGGCGGTCCCCATCCGGCCCACTCCGGCGCATTGCACGCACCTGGTGAGGCCTGTTTCAAACGATGCCTTCTTGACGGCATCTTTCTTTTACTGACAGAAAATGGCGAATTCCGCTCTTCCCCAAAACAGTGCGCAATCACATACTTTTTTCAAAAGCAGACCGCGCTTTCCTCATCAAACCCATGCTTTTGTGTTGCCACTAGCCGCACCAACCCATCCCATCCAGCGCGTATTGAGGAAATCCCTTACGTTGTCCCGTCCAAAGAGTGGGCGGTGCCCCCTCCGTGGAAATCCAGCCGGAAAAAATCCAGGTGAACGACGGATAAATTCATTAAAAAACATGAGACTAAAATCGCACCACCTTGAGTAAGCGGAACATCAGCGGTTTCTCAATTTTGAATCAAAGGTGATGGGAAAAAAGGCACCTCCGATAAACGAGCACGTAAAATTTGATTTTTATCAAGAAATCCAAGCAATCCCAGGCGGTGCAACCCGAATTAACGATTGACTTTCAATAATTTTTGTTTTTCAAAAAATTCATTTTTAAAATGAAAGAATTCATCACTGACGTGAAAACCCATGGTTTTCATATGGCTGGTTCTTCCAGTGTGCACCCGAAAGGAATTCCAGCCAGTTTCCTTTCAATAAACGACTTACTCGATTTGTCATCAGCCAGATAACGCCATCTCCTGCCTTGCCGCCTCAAGTGCGCGTCATGACACGAGAAAGTCGCCTGTTATCAGCATTGGCCCCATCCTTTTCACTAAACATTTCAAGGAGGATATGGTTGGGTCCACCCTCGCCCCGCCGACGGGGCGAGCAGCGCCCGGCCCGCAACCGAGAAACCGCCGCCCTTGTTGCAAAACCCCGACAATGGCCCTACTACCGGATTGGGGGAAACCCCTCACTCCGGGGCACGGCGAGTGCCAACCAATGGGTATGGGAACGCAGGTGAACGGTGAAAGGTAGGGGATCGGCGGCGGATCACGCACGGCCTGGGGAGGGGGCCCTCCTCGGCAAAAAGGTGCCGAAAACGCCGTGGTGGCCTGTGCATGGCGTCGTATTAATACCACTCGCGGGGCAGCGGATGGCCTGCCGCGCCCCGCGACACGCCGACTCAGGCCGGCACGGCGTTGCGCGGGTGCACCAGCATCGCCAGCGCGCCATCCAGCAGGCGCAATCCTTCCTCGATCTCCGCCTCGGTGCTGTTCAGCGCGGGCATCACCCGCACGCAATGCGGGCGCGGCGCGTTGAGCAACAGGCCGTGTTCGCGCGCCAGCTCCACCAGTTCGACGGCGCCGCCGTCCGGCATGGCCAGCGCCAGCAACAGGCCCAGCCCGCGCACTTCGCCCAGGCCATGTCGCGTCGACAGCGCCTCCAGCCCTTCGCGCAATTGCCGGCTGCGTTGGCGCACCTGGGCCAGGAAGGCCGGCTGCGCCAGTACGTCGAGCACCGCGCTGCCGACGGCGCAGGCCAGCGGCGCGCCAGAGAAGGTGCCGCCCTGGTCGCCGGGCTCGAAGCAGCAATGGCGCCGCCGCGCCAGCAGCGCCGATAGCGGCACGCCGCCGCCCAGGCCCTTGCCCAGCGTCATCACGTCCGGCATCACCCCGTAGTGCTGCCAGGCGAACAGCGTGCCGCTGCGCCCGCAGCCGGTCTGCACTTCGTCGAAGATCAGCATCAGGTCGTGGCGATCGCACAGCGCACGCAGGCCGTGCAGGAATTCGTCGCTCGCCGGAATCACCCCACCCTCGCCCTGTACCGGCTCCAGCATCACCGCCACCGTGCCCGGTCCGATCAGTGCCGCCACGCTGTCCAGGTCGTTGAAGCGCGCCTTGGGAAAACCGGGCACCTGCGGCGGGTAGTAGGTATCCCAGCCGGGCTTGCCGGTGGCGGACATGGTGGCCAGGGTGCGACCGTGGTAGCCGTTGTCGAAGGTGATGATCTCGTAGGCGCCGCCCTTGTGCAGCCGCCCCCACTTGCGCGCCAGCTTGATCGCGCCTTCGTTGGCCTCGGCGCCGGAATTGATGAAGAACGCCTGGTCCATGCCGCTGAGCGACACCAGCTTTTCCGCCAGCGCCAGCAATGGCGGGTGGTAGAAGCCGGGGCTGGCATTGAGCAGCGTCGTGGCCTGTCGCGCCAGCGCCGCCGTCACCACCTCGGGCGAATGGCCCAGGGCGTTCACCGCCCAGCCCTGGACCCAGTCCAGGTAGGCCAGCCCGGCCTGGTCGTAGAGGTAGGCACCCTGGCCGCGCACGAAGACGGGGTCGGGGCGGACAACGGTGTTCATCAGGCACTGCTTGCGCTGCATCGGGGACATGGGGTGGTTCCTCGGGGTGCGGTGGAAAAACAAAAAGGGCCACGGTGGTTTCCGTGGCCCTTTTCGGGGAAAAGCGGGGAGGGGGTGCTATGCGTCGGACGCGGCCCCCGGTTCCCGGCCCGTCCACGACGCGCCACGACCGGCCCAGGCTCGGGCTCGTGCGGCGGCTGCTCGTTGTTGCGACAGGGGGAGGTGGCGGGTGCTCATGGCGTCGATCCTGCTGGATGCGGTGCGGCGTTGTCAATCGGCCGGGCAAGGCCGGCATGTTGCGAACGGTACGGCGCGGCCGGCGGGCGCGGCCGACTCATCCGGCGGCGATCGCGCGCTCGGGCGGCATCGCCGAGCCCGCCCGGGCGGCGTCGGCGAACAGCTCGAAGGCGGCGCAGGCGCCCGCCTCCAGTGCGGGCCACGCCAGCATCGGCGCGGCGGCTTCCAGCCGCGCGAGGAAGGCCGGCCACAGCATCCCGCCCGCACCGTGGCCCAGGTAGGCGAGCGCTCCGGCCAGCGCCGGCTGGGTCGCCACCTGCCGCGCCAGCACCGCGCCGCCCAGCCGCGAGCCTTCCAGCGTATACAGCGCGCCCCAGCAGGCGGCCTCGTCGGCCAACGGCAACGGCTGGATGCGCGCCTCGTCCGGCACGGCCGCGCCCAGCCAGGCCAGATCGCGCGCCAGCGCCGGCCGGCGACGACGTTCCGGCCAGTCGGGCAGCAGCCGGGCCACGCCGGCCGCTTCCAGCCCGCATTCCAGCGGCCAGAGCGCGCGGGCATGCGCGACGAGGAAGGCGCGGTAATCGTCGGGCCGGCTCAGGTCGAAACGACCGAACGCCGCGTCCACCCGGGCATGGTGCCCGGCGGTGGCGCTGCGCAGGCGCTGGCGCAGCGATTCGCTCATCGCGCGCCCTGCTGGAAGGCGCGTTCGATCTTTACCACCAGATCGGCCTTGGTGAACGGTTTCTGGATCACGTCGATATCCTCCAGCTCAGCGCGGCGCAGGTCGGCGTAGCCGCTGATGAACAACACCGGCAGCGCCGGCCAGCGCTCGCGCACCCGGCGGGCCAGTTCGCCGCCGTTCATGCCGGGCATGGCGAAGTCGGCCAGCAGCAGATCCGGATGCACGGCCTGCGACAGCAGTTCCAGCGCCACCACGCCGCTGCCGGCCTCGATCACGCGATAGCCCAGCTCCTGCAATTGCGCGGCGGTCACTTCGCGCACCGCGTTGTCGTCGTCCACCAGCATCACCGTGCGCCGCGACACCACTTCCGGCACGCTGACCGGCTCGGGCGGCGGCGCCACGGCGCCGCTGGCGCGCGGCAGGTAGACCTGCACCGTGGTGCCCTGGCCCGGCTCGCTGCCGATGCGCACGCCGCCGCCCGACTGCTTGGCGAAGCCGAACACCTGCGCCAGCCCCAGGCCCGAGCCCTTGCCCGGCTCCTTGGTGGTGAAGAACGGCTCGAACGCCTTGGCCAGCACGTCGGGCGGCATGCCGCTGCCGGAGTCGCGCACCGTCAGCACCACGTATTGCCCCGGCTCGGGTTCCTCGGGCCGGCTGGGCGCCTGCCACAGCGACTGGTTGGACGTGGTCAGCCACAACTGGCCGCCGCCCTCCATCGCGTCGCGGGCGTTGATCGCCAGGTTGAGCACGATCAGTTCCACCTGCGTCGGATCGACCAGCGCCAGCCAGGGGTCCTCGGCCAGCTGTGTCTCCACGGCGATGCTGCCGCCCAGCGTGCTGCGCAGCAGGTCGAGCATGCCGGTGATGGTGGCGTTCAGGTCCAGCACCTGCGGCGCCAGGCGCTGGCGGCGCGAGAACGACAGCAGCTGCGCGGTCAACTTGGCGCCGCGCTCGCCGGCTTCGCGGATGCGGGCGACGTACTGTCGCAGCTTGTCGGGCTCGACGCCCTTGCCCACACTGCGCGCCAGGAAGGCGGCGTTGCTCAGGATCACCGTCAGCAGGTTGTTGAAATCGTGCGCGACGCCGGCGGTCAACTGGCCGACGGCCTCCAGCCGCTGCATCTGCTGCAGGGTGGCCTCGACCCGCTCGCGCTCTTCGATCTCCTCCAGCAGCGCACGGTTGGCGTGCGCCAGTTCGTAGAGCGCGGTCTTTTCCAGCGTGATGTCGCGTCCAGAACCATAAAAGCGCTCGCCCTCGGGCACGGCGGTCCAGGCGATCCAGTGGTAGGCGCCGTCGCGGTCGCGGCAGCGGTGCTCGAAACGCGATTCGATCCTGCCGGCGGCCAGCCGCCGCGCCATCGCCTCGGTGGCGGCGCGGTCTTCCGGGTGCACGATGTCGAGCAGCGGGCGGCCGAGCAACTGGGCCTCGTCCCAGCCCAGGCAATCGCTCCAGGCCGGGTTGACCGCGAACGCGACGGTATCGTATCCCGCCACCACCAGCAGGTCGCGCGAAAGCTGCCAGGTGCGGTCGCGCTCGCGGGTGCGTTCCTCCACCCGCCGCTCCAGCTCCTGGTTCATGTCGCGGATCGCCTGTTCCGCCTGCTTGCGCTCGGTGATGTCCTGCAATACGCCGATGAAACGGGTGCAGGCGCCACGCTCGAAGAACGTCTGGCCGCGCGTCACCACCCAGCGCTCGTCGCCCTGCGCCGTGACGATGCGGAACTCGGCCTGGTGGCCGCCCTGCTGCTGCGCCTGGCTGATCGCTTCGGTGATGAAGCCATCCATCCGCTGGCGGTCGTCGGGGTGGACGTGGTGACGGAAGGTTTCCAGCCCCACCTCGGTGTCGGGCGGCAGGCCGAACATGGCCTTGCAGCGTCGATCCCAGGTGAGCGACGCGGTGAGCGGCTCGTAGTCCCACATGCCCAGTTCGGCGGCCTCGACCGCCAGCCGGGTGTTGATCTTGCTGGTGAGCAGGGCGTCGGCCATGCGCCGTCGCTCGGCGCGCTCGCCGGTGATCAGCAGCGCGCGCTCCACCGCCTTGGGCAGCAGCTTGAGCGATTGCTTGAGCACGTAGTCGGTGGCGCCGCTGCGCATCATGTCCACCGCCTGTTCCTCGCCGGACAGCCCGGACACGAAGATAAACGGCGTTTCGGGCGCCAGTTCACGGGCGATGCGCAATGCCTTTTCGCCGGAGAAGCCCGGCAGCAGGAAGTCGGACAGGATCAGGCTGAACGGCCGGCGCGCCAGCGCGGCGCGCAGGTCGACCTCGCAATCGACCAGCATCGGGTCGAGCGCGTAGCCGGCGCGCTCCAGCGTCGCCAGCAGCAGTTCGGCGTCGCGGGCGTCGTCCTCGATCAACAACAGCGAAATCGGTTCGAGATCGGGCGCGGTCAATTGGCGTTGTCGTCCTTGTCCGGGCTCCTGCGCCGCGTGCCCAGGCGGGCGGAGCCGGGCGGCGGTTCGTTCAGCACTGCCCAGAACATGCCCAGTTCGGAGATCGCGGCGACGAAGTCGCGGAACTCCACCGGCTTGACCACGTAGGCGTTCACGCCCAGCGCGTAGGCGCGGGCCAGGTCGGGCTCTTCGCGCGACGAGGTGAGCATCACCGTCGGCACCTGTTGCAGCGACGGCGTGTCGCGCACGATCTGCAGCACTTCGAGCCCGTCCACCTTGGGCAGCTTGAGGTCGAGCAGGATCACCGCCGGGTTGCCGTCCGGCCGCGCGGCATGGCGGCCACGGCGGAACAGGTAGTCCAGCGCCTCGGCGCCGTCGCGCACGACGACCACGTCGTTGGCGAGCTGGCTGCGCTCCAGCGCCACCAGCGTCAGTTCCAGATCGTTCGGGTTGTCCTCTACCAGGAGGATGGGCTTAAGCATCGGTTTCTCCGCCAGCGCCGCACGACTCGGGGGCGCGCCTGGGCAGTGCAAAATAGAAAGTGGCGCCGTGATCGGGCTCGCCTTCGGCCCAGACCCGGCCGTCGTGGCGCTCGACGATGCGTCGCACGCTGGCGAGGCCGATGCCGGTGCCTTCGAAGTCCTCCATGCGATGCAGCCGCTGGAACACCCCGAACAGCTTGCCGACGTATTCCATGTCGAAGCCGACGCCGTTGTCGCGCACGTAGACCACCGTTTCGTCAGGACGCGCCTCGCCACCGATCTCGATGCGCGCGTGCTCGCGCCCGCCGGTGTACTTGATGGCATTCGCCACCAGGTTGCGCAGCGCCAGGTGGATGAACGCGGCGTCGCCGGTCACGTGCGGCAGCGGATGCACCGTCCAGGCGATGTCGCGTCCCTCGTAGTCGGGCACCATCTCGCGCCGCACCGATTCGACGATGGCGTTGAGATCGACCCGGCCCCGATGCAGCGCCGAGCGCCCCATCTGGGAGAAGCTGAGCAGGTTGTCCACCAGGGTGCCGGCAAAGCGGACCGAGTGGGCGATATGCGCGAGGTACCGCTGCCCGCGTTCGGACAGCGCCTTGCCATCGTAGTTTTCCAGCAGCTCGGCGTAGCCGGCGATATGGCGCAGCGGCGCGCGCAGGTCGTGCGACACGCTGTAGGAGAACGCTTCCAGCTCTTTGTTGGCCTTCTGCAGTTCGCCGGCCAGCGACGCCATCTCCTCGGCCTTGCGCAGCACGATGCCGAGCACGGCGTTGCGCAGCTCCAGCGCGCCGTCCAGCTCGACTTCGTCCCACGGCAGGCTGTGGCCGCGCACCGTCTCGCGCCAGGCGGCGAAGCTGGCGCGCGGCGACAGGCGGCCATCGGCGTCGGCCGTCTTGGCCGGCTGTCCCGCCCAGTCGATGGTGCGCACCTGCTCGTCGCGGAACCAGATCAGGTAGTGGGCGTGCAGTTCGGAGATCGGCACCGCCAGCACGCCGCCGCACTCGCGCGCCAGCTCGGGCAACTCCGGCACGTCGCGACCGATGTTGTCGCTCTGGAACGCGTCGCGTCCGCCGCGCTCGCCCAGCCAGCGGGCCAGCGCCATCACCAGCGGCTGCGGCGGGGCGCGGCCGATCAGTTCGCAATGCCCGCCGGCCACCGCCGCGCCGCCGCTGGCGCGGCCGAAGGCCAGGAAGGCGTCGGACACGGCCAGCAGCCCGGCGGAGACACTGTCGCGATCGGCCATCGCCGACAGCATCTGCACGATCAGCCGGCGCAGCTCCAGCCGGCGGCCGGCGTCGGCGTGCGCCTCCTTGGCCTCGATCTGCAACGACACGATGCGCCCCAGCAGTTCGCAGGCGGTGCGCACGTGGAACGGCACCGCGTGCGGCTGCGCATGGTGGCACGAGATCAGCCCCCACAGCCGGCCCTCGACCACCAGCGAGATCGACATCGACGCCAGCGTGCCCATGTTGCGCATGTATTGCAGATGCACCGGCGACACGCTGCGCAGCATCGAGAAGCCCAGGTCGAGCGGCTGGCCGCTGTCCGGGTCGTGCGGCGGGCACAGCGGCGACGGGGTGTAGTCGGCGTCCTGGATCACCCGCAGCCGGTTCGAAAGGTAAAGCTGGCGCGCCTGCGGTGGAATGTCGCTGGCCGGGAAGTGCTGCCCCAGGTAGCTGGGATACCCGTCGAGGCGGGCTTCGGCCAGCACCTGGCCGTGGCCGTCGCGGTCGAAACGATAGACCAGCGCGCGGCCGAAGCCGGTCAGCCGACGCACTTCCTCGGCCGCCAGCCGGCACAGCCGATCCGTGTCGCCGGCGTGTTGCAGGCGGGCGACAAAGGCGCCCACCAGCGGGTGCATGGCGCTGAATACCGGCGTGCCATCGCCAGGCGCGGGTTCGAATTCGGCGATCAGCCGTCCGGCGTGGCGATGGGCAACCAGCTCGAAACGCGCGCTGCCGCCATCGGCGCACCGCAGCATCACCTCTCCCAGGTAGCAGGGATGGTCGTCCTCGTTCACCAGCGCCAGCAGCGCGGTGGCCAGTGCTTCGCCGGGCGGCAGCAGATCGGTCAGGGCGCGGCCCGGCAACTGTTCGGGGTCGTGCCCCAGCCAGTCGGCCACCGAGGCGCTGACATGGCGGATGCGCAGCGACGGCTCGTCCAGCGCCAGCAGAAAGCCGTGCGGCTGGATGCTGCCGGGCACGCGGATCGGCTCCTGCGCGCAACGTTCGATGGCGGTGGCCAGCGCGTCCTGGGGGGCATCGGCCATGAAAGCTCCTTTGGAGAGGGTACTGCGCCACGGGAATCGGCGCGGGTGCCCGCACGGGCCGCGACGTGGGTCGCGGCCGGGCGCACGCGAGTGTGCCATATCGGCCGCGCACGCAGGCTGGATGGCGGGCGTCGGCCAACATACTTCAGCGGTCAGGCCATCCCGCTGGAATTTTTCACGGTGCGGCGGCGGAACCGGGGAGCCCCGCCCCCGCGCCCCGGGGGTGGGGCCGGCGAAGTCATGGTCGCGGCAAACCGCACGCCGCGCCGGCCAGCGCAACGCGATCCGCCCTGAAAACGCGGGGGAGCGCGCCTCGCCTGCTTTTCGGAGTCATCCGATAGGGACACGACCGGGGCCGGCGCATGCTTGCGCCATGCCCTGACGCAGGGCGATCGAGTGAGCAGTTGCTGTGTCCGTGCATTGGCGGGCGGGCTCCAATCGGGGGATTGGTGGATAGTGGTAGAGCCCGCCCGGCCAACCCGGACCGCCCTGTTCCTCGCCAGGGTTGGAAATTCGTCGCGCCGCGTGCCGACGGGTTTCGGGAAGCCCACGGGCAGACGGATCTCAGGCTTCGTCTTCCCGCTGCCCCGACGTTGGTCGGGGCTTTTTTTTGCCCGCCTTGGGCGCGCTCGTCACCCGGACCCTGGCCGGGCCCACCATCCCGACAACGGGCCGTGCGGCACCGCACATCGGCGTCGGGGCGCGCCGTGCTATAACGGAGGCCGATTTTCGCCACCGTGCCGCCATGTCCTCTGCCCGCCGCTTCCTCGCGCTGTCCTTGTTGATCGCCGCATTGATCGCCCTCGACTACGGCTGGCTGGATCTGACGCGCGCGCTGGACGACCGCGCCGGCGACCTGCTGCTGCGACAGAACGTGAGCAGCCGCGAAGCGTCGCCCGACATCGTGGTGATCGACATCGACCAGAAAAGCCTGGAACAGCTCAACGAAGTGGCCGGCAGCTGGCCGTGGCCACGCGCCATCCACGCCGAGATGATCGAGATCCTGGCGGCGCAGCGCCCACGCGCCATCGTGTTCGACGTGCTGTTCAACGAGCCGGACACCTTCCGCCCGGACAGCGACGCGCTGCTGCGCGACACGGCGCTGGCGCAACAGGGCCTGTACTTCCCCTATGTGCTGCTGGGCGATGGCCAGCCCACCCCGTTCGCCCGGCTGCCGCGCGAAACCGGCATCGTCGCGCTGGCGGGCGCCCGGGCCGACGCCGGCGCGCCGCTGCTGCTGCCTGGCGTGCTGCCGCCCAAAGCCTGGCACGGCGGCCTGATCAATTTCGATGCCGACCACGACGGCATCGGCCGCCATTACCTGATCGACACCGTGATCGACGGCTGGCGCATCCCGTCGATGCCGGCGCGCGTGGCGCGCGACCTGGGCTGGAAGGTGCCGGCGCAAGCGCGGGTGCGGCTGAACTGGACGCCGATGCACCGCCACGTATCGTTCGGCGACCTGTACCTGGACGCCAACAGCGAACACCCGCGCCGGCCCGCCGACGAGTTCGCCGGCAAGATCGTGATCATCGGCACCGCGGCGCCGGGGCTGATGGACCTGCGCCCGACCCCGCTGTCGCAGACCTATCCCGGCGTGGAGATCCTGGCCGGCGCGCTCGACAACCTGCAGGCGGGCGACTGGCTGGCCGAAACCGACCGCGCCTGGTTCGCGCCGCTGGCGCTGGCATTGTGCGGACTGCTGTGGCTGGGCTTCTCCCGTGGCGTGAACACGCTGTGGCTGGGCATCGGGCTGGCGCTGGCGAGCGCGGCGGCGGCCGGCACCGCGTGGCTGGGGCTGGGCATCAACCACTACTGGCAACTGGCCGGCGCGCTGGCCTGGGGCTGGACCTACTTCTGGCTGGCCGCGCTGCTGGCCTACCTGGCCGAGCGCGCACGGCGCGAGCAGGCGGTGCAGTTGTTCGGCCGCTTCCTCGACAAGCGCGTGGTGCGCGACCTGGTGGAAAGCGGCCAGATCGACGCGCGGCGCGGCGCGGTCAGCCAGCACGTGAGTGTGCTGTTCTCCGATATCCGGGGCTTCACCACGCTGTCGGAGACACGCCCGCCGGAAGAGATCGTCAGCCTGCTCAACCGCTATTTCTCCCGACAGGTGGAAGTCATCTTCCGCCACGGTGGCACGTTGGATAAGTTCATCGGCGACGCGATCATGGCATTCTGGGGCGCGCCGGTGGACGACCCGCACCACGCCGAGCACGCGGTGGCGGCGGCGCTGGAGATGTCGCGCGAGCTGGAGGCGTTCAAACGCGAGCTGGCCGAACAGGGCGTGAACTTCGACATCGGCATCGGTATCCATAGCGGTCCGGCCGTGGTGGGGTTCATCGGCGCCCAGGCCCGGCTCGATTACACTGCCATCGGCGACACGGTGAACCTGGCCAGCCGCATCGAAGGCGAAACCAAGGGCGTGGCGCGCGTGCTGGTCTCCGAAGCGACACGCGAACTGTGCGGCGAGCGCTTCGGCTTTGTGGAGCGCGGCCTGCACAACGTGAAGGGACGCGGGCAGCCGGTGCGGTTGTTCGAACCGCACGCCATTGATTCAGACGAGGACACATCGGCATGAAAACACTCCTTCCCATCGCCACGGCCTGCGCCGCGCTGCTGCTGGCCGGCGCCGCGCTGGCCGAAAGCGGCACGGTGATCCGCGCCACGCCGCTCAAGCAGCAGCCGTTTCTCGATTCCGGCACCGTGGCCCAGCTGTCGGCCAGCAGCGTGGTGGACATCGTCACCCGCAAGGGCGCGTGGATGCAGGTGAAGACCCGCGACGGCCGCAACGGCTGGGTGAAGCTGCTCAATGTGCGTACCGGCGGCGCCAGCGGTGGCGGCGGCCTGGGTACCGTCGGCCGGGTGCTGTCCACCGGCTCGTCCGGCACCACCGTCACCACCGGGGTGAAGGGGCTGTCCGCCGAGCAGATCGAAAACGCCAAGCCCAACTACGCCGAGCTGGACAAGATGAAGCAGTACCGCGCCAGCAACCAGGGCGCCACCGCCAGCGCGCGCAGCGCCGGCCTCAAGGCGCAGAGCGTGAACAACATTCCGTATACGCGCGGCAACAGCGGCGGGCAGGCCAACGACCCGCAATCGCAACGGCGCGGAGGCTGAGTCATGAAAGCAAGCAAACTGTTGTGCGCCCTGGCCCTGGCGGCCGCGCTGCCCGCGCAGGCGCTGGATCTGGGCAAGATCGTCGACAAGCTCAACGAGAACCCCGACCTGGTGAACGCCGTGGGCGGCGTGATCCAGAACACCGTGGACGCCAACCGCACCATCGGCCCGCAGGAGGAAGCCACCATCGGCGACGGCCTGGCCGCCAACCTGCTGGGCGCCGCGCCGCTGGTGAAGGATGCCGAGCTGCAACGCTACGTGAATCAGGTGGGCCAGTGGCTGGCCAGCCGCTCCGACTCGCCGGGGCTGAACTGGCGCTTCGGCGTGATCGATTCGCCCAACGTCAACAGCTTCGCCACCCCCGGCGGCGTGATCCTGATCACCCGCGGGCTGTACCGCGAACTGCGCAACGAGAGCGAACTGGCCGGCGTGCTGGCGCACGAGATCAACCACGTGCTGCTGCACCACCAGATCCGCGCTATCCAGTCCGGCAAGGGCCGCGAGGCGCTGGGCAGCGCGTTGCAAGGCTTCACCTCGTACAAGCAGGGCAACGCACGCCAGTTGGGCGCCAACGCGATCTCCGGCATGTCCGAAGTGTTCGTGCGCGGCCTGGACAAGGACGACGAGTACGAAGCCGACGTGCGCGGCATGGTGCTGGCCGCCCGCGCCGGCTACAACCCGTACTCGCTGGTATCGGTGTTGCAGACCCTGGGCGAGATCAACCCGTCCGACAGCACGGTGCAACTGATGTTCAGCACCCACCCCACCCCGGCGGAACGGCTGAACAAGATCGACCAGGTGGTCGGCGACAAGCTGGAACGCTACGCCGATGGCGTCGAGGAGACACGGCGGTTCTATCGCCTGAAATGATTCTGGGAAGGGGGAAGGGTAAAACCCAACCCCACATCTTGAACCACAGAGGGCACAGAGAACACGGAGTTTCACAGAGAAAGCCAAAGGAAGAGAGAGGTGCGTCGGCATTCCCCGCGGTGCCCGATCAAACAGGAAAAGCGCACAAAGCATGCCACTCCTCTTTTCCGGTTTTCTCTGTGGATCTCTGTGCTCTCCGTGCCCTCTGTGGTTCAAGGTGTGGGGTTGGGAGTGCTCTTCCCTCTTCCCTCTCCTCCCTTCCCTGGTGCGCACCGCGCCCCCTTATAATCACGGGCAATCATGCGCCCCGCCGGGCGCGTCACCGGGAGCCCGCATGCAACCGTATTCCACTCGTCGCGACCGACTCGCCGCGCGCCTGGCGCCTGGCGTGGTCGTGGTGCCCACCGCGCCGGAAGTCGCGCGCAACGCCGACACCGGCTATCCCTACCGTTTCGATTCCGGCTTCTACTACCTGACCGGCTTTCCCGAGCCCGAGGCGGTGCTGGTGATGCTGATCGGCGAGGACGGTGAGCAGCGTTCGCTGCTGTTCTGCCGCGACAAGAACCTGGAACGCGAGATCTGGGACGGCTACCGCTTCGGTCCGGCCGCGGCGGCCGAGCGTTTCGGCTTTGCCGAGGCCCACCCCTACGAGGCGCTCGACGAGGAGATCGTCAAGCTGCTGGCCAACCAGCCGCGCATCCATACCGCGTTCGGCGCCGACGCCGCGTGGGACCAGCGCGTGGCCGGCTGGCTGAACGCGGTGCGCGCGCAAGGGCGCGCCGGCCTCGCCGCGCCGCGCGAGATCGTCGACGTGCGCGGCAACATCGACGAGATGCGGCTGTTCAAGGACGAACACGAACTGGCGCTGATGCGCGAGGCCGGCCGGATCAACGCCGGCGCGCACATCCGCGCCATGCGCAACGCGCGCCCCGGCATGCCCGAATACGCGGTCGAGGCCGAGCTGCTGCACGAGTACTACCGCCACGGCAGCCGCTTTCCCGCCTACAGCAGCATCGTCGCCAGCGGCCCCAATGCCTGCGTGCTGCACTACGTGGAAAACGACCGCGTGATGCAGGACGGCGACCTGCTGCTGATCGACGCCGGCTGCGAATACCAGGGCTACGCCAGCGACATCACCCGCACCTTCCCGGTGAACGGCCGCTTCAGCGGCCCACAGAAGGCGGTGTACCAGGTGGTGCTGGACGCCCACCGCGCGGCGATGGCGCACGCGCGGCCCGGCGCATCGTGGAACGCCATGCACGAAGCGGCGGTCGAGGTGCTGGCGCAAGGGCTGATCGACCTGAAGCTGCTGTCCGGCTCGCTGGACGCGGTGCTGGAACAGGAAAGCTACCGCCAGTTCTACATGCACCGCACCGGCCACTGGTTGGGCCTGGACGTGCACGACGCCGGCGCCTACAAGCTGGACGGCGCGTGGCGCCCGTTGCAGCCGGGCATGGTGTTCACCGTCGAGCCGGGGCTCTACATCCGCCCGGCCGACAACGTGCCGGCCGAGTTCGAACACATCGGCGTGCGCATCGAGGACGACGTGGCGATCACCGCCGATGGCCACGAAGTGCTGACCGACGCCTGCCCGCGCACCGTGGCCCAGATCGAGGCGCTGATGGCCGAGCGGCAGGCCTGATCCCCGCGTCGCCCCGCGACCTCTCGAACCCATCGGCGTCGATCGCCATCGCACCGGATTTGCCCATGCTGACTTCCACCCTGCCCACCCATGTCGACATCGCCATCGTCGGCGGCGGCCCGGTCGGCGCGCTGCTGGCGCTGCGGCTGGCCCAGGCGGGCCACCAGGCGCTGGTGCTCGAAGCGCGCCGCGACACCTCGGCCGACCCGCGCGCGCTGGCGCTGTCGTATGCCAGCCGCGAGGCGCTGACGCGGGTGGGGCTGTGGGACGAAACAGCGCTGGCGGCCACCGCCATCGCCAAGGTGCACGTCTCGCAGGCCGGCAGCCTGGGCCGCGCCGAACTGGACGCCGCCGAGCTGGAACTGCCCGCGCTGGGCTACGTGGTCGGCTACGACCGGCTGGCCGCGCTGGCGCTGGAACGCCTGGCCGCCAGCAGTGCGCGGATCGCCCTGGGCAGCCCGGTCACCGCGATCCGCCGCCTGGCGCGCTTCGCCGAACTGGCGATTGGCGGCGAGGACCGCCCGCGCACGCTGACCTGCCGGCTGGTGGTGTTGGCCGACGGCGGCAAGCTGGTCGGCACGCTGGGCGACGTGGTGCAGACCGTGAAGCCGTACCGACAGCACGCGGTGCTGGCAACGGTGACGCCGGTCAAGCCGCACCAGCACATCGCCTACGAGCGCTTCGCCGACGATGGTCCGCTGGCGCTGCTGCCGCGCGGCGACGACTTCACCCTGGTCTGGACGCAGACGCCCGAACAGGCCGAGGCGCGGCTGGCGCTGTCGGACCGGGAATTCCTGGATGAAGTGGGCGCGCGCTTCGCCGGGCGCGTGGCCGGCTTTTCCGCCGTCGGCGCGCGCGCCAGCTTTCCGCTGGCGCTCAAGACACTGGACCGCGTGGTCGGGCGGCGACTGGCGCTGATCGGCAACGCCGCGCAGACGCTGCACCCGGTGGCCGGTCAGGGCCTGAACCTGGGCCTGCGCGATGCCGCCACCCTGGCCGACGTGCTGGGCGCGGTGCCACCGGCGCAGGTGGGCGAAGACGCCACGCTGACGCGCTACGCCCGGCTGCGGCGCAAGGATGCCGGCGTGGTCACCGCGTTCACCGACAGCCTGATCGGCATCTTCGATTCGCCCAACCCGCTGCTCAAGCACGCGCGCAGCCTGGCGCTGCTGGGGCTGGACCAGGCCGCGCCGCTGCGACGCGGTTTCGCCCAGCGCATGGTGTACGGCGCGCGCTGAGAGCGGCCAACAAAACCCTGCTGGCTGCGTCGCGCGGGGGCGCCGAGCTGAAACTTGCCGTACTACTTGTACTGTCTGCGTTCCGCGCTTCTCGCCAGGACCGCTGCGCTGGGTTTTGTTAGCCGCTCCAAGGCGCAAAGCGTCGAGCAAGGAACGCCGGACGGGCCCGCGCGCGGCGTCTTGCGATGGCGGGAGCGATCCGTCCTAGGCCGGCACGCCAAGCTGTTGCGGCGGCCGCTGCAACTCCACCGCCACCAGCTTGGCCAGGTCCGCCAGCATTTCCAGCTCCAGCGGTTGCAGGGTGCGCGGCTCGCTGTCGATCAGGCACAGCGTGCCCACCTTGCTGCCGTCGGCCATCCGGAGCGGCGCCCCGGCGTAGAAGCGCACCCCGGGCGCCCCGACCACGAACGGGTTGTCGAAGAAGCGGATGTCGTTGCGCGCGTCCTCGACCACCATCACCTCGTCACGCAGGATGGCGTGACCGCAGAACGACACTTCGCGCGAGGTTTCGCCCAGCGGCAGGCCACAGGCGGACTTGAACCACTGGCGTCGGGCATCGATCAGGGTGATCAGGGCGATCGGCACCCGGAAGAAGGTGGCGGCGACGCGGGTCAGGTTGTCGAAGCGGGCTTCGGCGGGGGAATCGAGGATCAGCAGGTTGCGCAGCACCTGGATGCGCTGCGCCTCGTTCTCGGGCATGGGAGGAGCTTGCATGGGTCTCTCTCGTTGTGGGCGGGAGCGGCGTCATGATATCCGCGCCGGTACGACGAACGGACTCACTACCTTCCTAGCAGTTCGCGCCGCCCCCGGCTGGACGGCGCCCCCTCGCCACGCCGCCTCATTGCCTTGCGGCCCCGGCGCGGGATCGCCGCCCCGCACATTCCTTCCACGCGATACCGGCTCAGTGCGGCGGATCCTTCAGCCGGGTGCGCGACACACCGGCCAGGATACCGATCCCCAGCAGCACCACGCCACCGACCACGATCCATTGCGTCGGCAGCCCCGCCAGGTGGGCCCCATAACCCAGGCCGAGAATGGCCACGGCCACACCGATCAGATACAGAGCAAACGAAGACATCGCGCACCTCCTTGTCGTTATGCGATGTTTTAGGGCCTGTTCACACTATTTTCACGACAGCGTTCGGGGCAGTGCCGGTGTGCGGCAAGGCGCAGGACGCGCTGCGGTATGAATACCGTGAGCGGCGTGCAACGCAGCAGCGCGCCGGTAATGCCCCGAACCCTGCGGGCCGAGCAGGAAAACGGTCATCCACTGCGTTGTGCTCCTTGGCAATAACCCGTTATTGCCTGCGTCGCACGTCTTGTACCTGACCGTTTTCCTGCCCGGCGCTGCCGCGAAAATAGTGTGAACAGGCCCTAGTTAAAGGCGGATCGGCGCCATCGAGAGTGGAACTATTGCCAGCGCCACCCCCATGGGCGAGCCAGCGGCCAATACGCAGAAACTGGCTCGTCGGCACGTTTGAAAGCGCTATCATTTCGACCGTTGGCGCATGCAAAACCAGCCACCCGGCAGATTTCCGGTTGCCGCTCGCTTATTCGCATGACATGAATGCGCGCACGCTGGCGTGATGCGGGAGACAACATCCGGCTATCGCCAGCGGCCCGTACCGATCAACGGCAATACATTTCGGCCCGCGAACGGTACGGCAACGACTAAACCAAAAAGCGACCGACACACGCGCAGGCGGCCACCGCCGCGCGGTCCGGCCAAGAAGAAGTTTGGAGGAGAGTGGAATGAAACACCGACTGCCGTTCCCGGCATTGGTCGCCGTGGCCGCCATCGCGGCCTGCGCCGGCACCGCCCAGGCCGCCTGCCGTGGTGCCTGGGCCGAAGGCAACACCTATCAGACCGGCGACACGGTCACCTACGCCGGCGCCACCTACACCGCGCTGGTCACCCATACCGCCTTCGTCGGCACCGGCTGGAACCCGCAAGCCACGCCCACGCTGTGGCAGACCGGCGGCCAGTGCGGCAGCACGCCGACCCCCACCCCGGCCCCCACGCCGACACCCGCGCCTCAACCCACTCCGACGCCCAAGCCCGTCACCCCGACCCCGGCTTGCAGCAGCAGCGCGGCGGCGTGGTCGGCGAGCACCGCCTATGTCGGCGGGCAGCGCGTCACCTATCAGGGCGTGGTGTACGAAGCCAAGTGGTGGACCCAGGGCGACAACCCCGGCCAGTCCGGCGAATGGGGCGTGTGGAAGGTGGTGGGCAGCGGCGGCTGCGTCACGCCGACCCCGACGCCCAAACCCGCCACCCCGACGCCCCCGCCACAGCCGACCCCCACGCCCAACGTGCCGGTGCCGGCGGGCTGGCGCCTGGTGTGGAACGACGAATTCGACGGCAATGCCATCGACACCGCCAAGTGGAGCTTCGAGGTCAACGGCCAGGGCGGCGGCAACAACGAATTGCAGTACTACACCGCGCGCAGCGAGAACGCCCGCGTCGAGAACGGCAAGCTGGTGATCGAGGCCCGTCGCGAGAACTACACCGGCCCGGACGGCGCGCGCCAGTACACCTCGGCCCGCCTGCGCTCGCTGGGCAAGGGCGACTGGACCTACGGCCGCTTCGAGGCACGGATGAAGCTGCCCTACGGCCAGGGCCTGTGGCCGGCGTTCTGGATGCTGCCCACCGACTGGGTCTACGGCGGCTGGGCCGCCAGCGGCGAGATCGACATCATGGAAGCGATCAACCTCAAGGCCGCCGGCGGCAACACGATCTACGGCACGATCCACTACGGCGGCGCCTGGCCCAACAATACGCACAAGACCCTCTCGACCGTGCCGGGCAGCAGCACGGCCGACAATTTCCACGACTACGCCGTGGAATGGGAGCCGGGAGTGATCCGCTGGTACGTCGATGGCCAGTTCTACGGCCAGCAGACCGACTGGTACAGCAGCGCCGCCGCCTACCCCGCGCCGTTCAACCAGCGCTTCCACCTGCTGTTGAACGTGGCCGTCGGCGGCAACTGGCCCGGCAACCCCGACGCCAGCACGCCGTTCCCGCAACGCATGGAAGTGGACTGGGTGCGGGTGTTCCAGCGCTGACCGGCTTCGTTGCACGACAAAAAGCCCCGGCGTGTTGCCGGGGCTTTTTGCTGGGCGCGATGATTTGCGCAAATGTCGAATCACACCTTCGCCTGGCCCGCCGTGCCCCCCTGGCGCAGCTCGGCGATCCGCACGATCACGTAGGCGATCAACGCAAAGACGAAAAACACCAGCAGCAGCCAGGCAATGCCTTGCAGTGCTTCGATGATCGTCCGGTACAGTTCGAGCACCCAGCGTTCGGTCGTCAACAAAACGATCCGGGCATCCTTGTCCCAGCGCTCCGGCGTGATGTACTTCTCCAGTTCATAAATGCGCACGCCCGCCGAGACCCCGACGACCAGAATCGCGAACTTCAGGTACTTCAGCCAGGCGACGCTGATTTCATCGGCGATGATCCGTTTCAGGATGCTGTCGATGGGTTTGGAAAAGACCAGCGCCACCACCAGCGAAACCACGGATGCCACCACCAGCGTGACCAGCAGCAATGTCAGGAACATGTGAACCTCCCGGAACCGTTTTCATCAGGTAGCACCCGTGGCTTTGGGTCGTCATGAGTGCTCGTCTCGACCAGACTAGCCCCGATTCAATCGGTACCGTACTTGGGCGAATGCGGGCCGTACAGGATGCGGTTGGGGCCGCCGGCGGACAGCATGCGCAGGCTGGTCACCCCGGCGTAGCCGTAGGCCGCGTCGCTCAGGTGGTTGGTCACCTGCTTGAGCGCCGCCGACACCAGCATGCCGACCAGGCCGCCGCCACCGCCGCTGTTCTGTTCCGAGCTGGAGGCATGGCCGGCGCCGGTCCACAGCGTTTCGCCGGTGCGCAGATCCACCAGCGTGGCCTTGGCGGCGACCTCGGTGACGCTGTCCACCACCACGTAGGTGGAACCGTATTTGGTCACGGTCACGTACAGCACGGCGTCCGCACCGAAGATCTGCCGCAGCTTGTCGTGCGATACGCCGTGGATCTCGGCGGCATGGCTCAGACCGTTCTGCTTGAAGGTCTCGTCGACCAGCGCCACCGGCAGCACGTAGTAGCCGGCCTCGGCCAGCGGGAAGGTCATCTGCGACAACATCGCGTAGGTGGCGTTCACGTCGGGCGATTCGTTCAGCGGCGGCAGCACCAGGATCGACGCGGGCTTGGCGGCCTTGAACGCGGTGTAGTCCATGGTGGATTGCTTGGGCGCGGCGCAGCCGACCACCAGCAGCGCCAATGCCCAGCAAGTCAGGATCTTGATCAGTTTTTCCACGTCATTCCCCTTGCCTGGCCGGTTGTGGTTGCTTCTTCAGCAGGAAATCCATGTAGGCCTGCGATTCGGGAAACAGCGCTTTCTCGGTCTGGAACTGCTGCACCGCCTGTGCCTCGTCGCCGATGCTGGCATACAGCATGCCCAGGTGCGCGTGGAAGCCGGGCGGCGGCATGCTGCCCTTGGCGCGGATCTTCTGGAACGCGGCTTCCAGCGTGCCGATCTGCTCCTCGGTGGATTGCCCCTGGAAATACTTGTAGACCTGCTGCTGGTAGCCCTCCCATTGGTAGAGCGTGGTCGGCGGCGTGGCGCATCCGGCCAGCAGCGTGCACGCGGCGACGAGCGTCGCCAGCGTCCCCCGTACTGCGATGTTGTTATGGTTCATGACACTTCCGTTATTGAGGTTTGCTGGGGTTCCAGGCGCCGCCGTCGATGGCCGCGACCAGGTTGTTCACCGCTTCGCGCATGGCCAGGTCGAGTACCTTGCCGTTCAGCGTCGAGTCGTAGCTGGCGGTACCGCCGAAGCCGACGATCTCGCGGTTGGACAGGCTGTACTCGCCGGCGCCCTGGCTGGAGAACACCACTTCCGAGGTGGCGATATCGACCACGTTGAGGGCGACCTTGGCATAGGCCACCTGCGACTTGCCGCGCCCCAGGATGCCGAACAGCTGGGTGTCGCCCACTTCCTTGCGGCCGAACTCGGTGACATCGCCAGTGATGACGTAGTCGGCCCCCTTGAGCCGCTGCGCCTGCTTCTTGATGTCCGCCTCCTGCGCGATCTCCTTCATGTTGTCGCGGTCCAGCACGTTGAAGCGGTTGGTCTGCTGCAGGTGGGTGATCAGGATGGTCTTGGCCTGGCCGCCCAGCCGGTCCACGCCGTCGGAGAAGATGCCGCGCATGTAGCTGGAGCGGTTGTCGAACTTGCCCACGGCGATGGGCGTGCGCACGCCGGCATAGGGCCGGCCGGCGCTTTCCACCTTGGGCACGGCCAGGGTGGTGGAGCTTTCCGTCGCGCAGCCGACGAACAGCACCGCGGCCGGCAGCAATGCCAACAGGGACATCAGGGGCTTTTTCATTGCGATTCCTTGTAAGGGAGGGGCCGCGCGCCGCCGGGCGCGGCGTCGGACAACGCCATCGCACCCGCCGTCGAACAGGCAGGCGGGATCGGGCAAGGCGCCGATTATCCACCACAGCCAACCGATCGTCATGATTGCCGACAATTTTTGTCAGAGTGGCAACATGCGGCTTGAACAAGTGCTGCGGCGTACCCTGCACAATCCATTGATGCACGGAAAGGCACTGTTTGCCGGTGACTCAGCCCGGCGGATGCTCCAGCAGCACCCATTCCTGGAAATGCAGATCCTCGAACTGGTACTCGCCGCGCTCGACGTTCACCAGGATCTGCCGCTTCAGATCCATCAGGCGCGCCAGCGAGTTGTTGACCGCGTGCAGCTGCGCGGGGCCGATGCCCAGCGCCTGGCCGAACTCGCGCAGCGCAGCCTTGCCGGTGATGCCCTTGCGCCCGGCGGCGACGAACTGCAACACCAGCCGGTCCATCGGCCGCAGGCTGTCCCACGCCGCGGCGAAGCCGTCGTCGGAATAGGTGCTTTCGCGGGCGGCCTCCTGCGCCGCCTCGACCCCGGCGAAGGGATTGAGCAGGTAGGCGTCGAGAAAGCGGCGGAACACCTCGGGCGAGGACTTGAGCGCCAGGAACGCCTGCTGCGCGCGCTCGTCCGGCAGGTGCAGCTCGGGGCGCAGGATGTCGTTGGCCCGGCGCACCATATGGCTGACGAACAGGTTGTCCAGCAGCGGGAACGGCTCCACCGGCGCCCAGTTGTAGAACGGCTGGCTCGATTTGCCGAACATGCCGCGCAGGGTGTGCTCGCTGGAGCCGGTGAACACCACCTTCACCCGCTCCTTGCGCACGTCCAGCCCGCCGCGCAGCGCGCTCGCCACCGCCAGGTGCTCGGCGCTGGCCAGCACCTGGGCTTCGTCGATCATCAGCAGGATGGGGCGCGGATGGGCGTCGATGCGCTGCCAGACCTGCGCCAGCGTGGGATCGACCTCGGCGTCGTCCAGCCTGGCGTCGACGCCGGCCCCCAGCACCGTCAACTTGACGCCGCGCACATGCGGCCCCTTGCCGACCAGCCGGGCCAGCGGGTTGCGCCGCGCCGCCAGTTGCTGGGTCACGGCGGTGGCGATGCCGGCGAGCGGCGCGCCGCGGCATTCCCACAGGTTGACGTAGACGCAGGTGAAACCGTCCTGCTCCGCCTGCGGCAGCAGATCCTTGAGCAGGAACTCGGTCTTGCCCATGCGCCGACGCGCGAACAGGGCGCGGGCGCTGGACAAGCCGGCGCGGAAGGCGTCGATGTAACGCTGCGCCAGCTCCCGCCGCGCGAAGTGCCAAGCATCCACTGTGGAAGGCATATCTAAAAATATCTAGGAGATTTAGATATATCTATTGTTGAAAAATAAACGTAGCAATACAAGGGCGAATCGACCTTCAAATGCCTGGCGCTGCCCGGCCCGGCGCCCCCGCGCGACGCGGCAAGGAGGGTTTTGCCAGCGATGCTGAGCGGCTGGCAAGACCCAGCGCAGCGGTCCTGGCAAGAAGCGCGAAACGCAGACAGTACAAGTAGTACGGCAAGTTCGCGCGACGTAGCCAGGAGGGTTTTGCCAGCCGCTCAGCCGTACTTGCGCCCCAGCACCAGGAATACGCGGTGCGGTACGCACAGCGGCTCCTGCGGGAAGCGGGCGCGCAGCAGCGCCGCCAGCTCGGCATCGAAGCGTGTCACCGCGTGCGGCGGCAGGCTGGCCGATACGCCGGCGCTGGCCCGGATGCGCCCGCGCCAGGCTTCGTGGCTGTAGACGGCGGGCACGTCGAAGGCCACCGCCTCCAGCCCGACGAAACCGGCCTGCGCCAGATCGGCGAAATGACCGCCGTGCACCCCGCAGCCGCCAGCGCCCTGCCACGCCGGGTTGTGTTGCAGGATCAGCCGCTCGGTGGCCTCCACCACGTTGCCCGGCAGCGGAATCCAGTCGTAGTGCGCCAGCGCCAGGATGCCGCCGTGACGCAGTACGCGCCACGCCTCGCGCGCGGCCTCGGGCCGCTGGAACCAGTGCCAGCACTGCCCGGCGGTCACCACGTCGAACGCCGCGTCCGGCAGGCCGGTGCGCTCCGCCACGCCCTGCCGGTACTCGACGCGCACGCCGGCCTCGGCATCGAGCAGCCGCGCCTGCGCCAGCATGGTCTCGGCCGGATCCAGCCCCACCGCCTGGCAGCCTTGTTGCGCGAAGCCGCGCGCCAGCGTGCCGGTGCCTGTCCCCAGGTCCAGCAGCGACTGGCCGGGCAGGCCGATGCCCAGCGCGGCGGCGCGGGCGAAGAAAGCCGGCGGGAAACCCGCCCGGTATTTGCCGTAGTCGGCCGCGGTCTTGCCGAAATCCACGTCGCTCATTGTTCTTTCCTTGCGTTTTTTTACGTCGGCTTTCACTGCATATTGCCAAAACATCCCGATCGATTAAGCATTTCCCGCTGCGGTGCGTCAATCGCATCAATGCCAGCAACAACCCGGGCGGAATATGCCAGCCGCCTGCCACCCAGGAGCACCCGATGAGCATTCCGGACCAGAAGATCGACTACGTGGAATTCGTCGTCGCCGACATCGCCGCCGCCAAGGCGTTCTATGGCGCGGCCTTCGGCTGGCGTTTCACCGACTACGGCCCCGGCTACACCGAGCTGGACGACGGCCGCCTCAAGGGCGGCTTCACCACCGAAGGCACGCCGCGCCCCGGCGGGCCGCTGGTGGTTCTGTATGCCGACGATCTGGAAGCCACGCTGGCGCGGGTGATCGCCGCCGGCGGCCGGATCGTCAAACCGATCTTCAGCTTCCCCGGCGGCCGGCGCTTCCAGTTCACCGACCCGGACGGCTACGAGTTGGGGGTCTGGTCGGCCTGATCGAGGCGCGCACCCCGCCGATGTACGCTTCGCCGCCCTGCCGGCGCCCCTTCCCGCCCGACTCCCCCCAGGCAACCGCCGAATGGCGGTGCTCCGCCTTGAAATTAATTAAATCGTTAATTAACTTGAGCGGATGACCGCCGCCCCACCTCCCCGCACCCGTGGCCGGCCGGCCGGCGCCGCCGATCAGGACGTGCGCGCCCGCCTGCTCGATGCCGCGCTCGCCCGCTTCGCCGCCCACGGCATCGCCGCCACCAGCATGGCGCAAGTGGCCAAGCACGCGGGGGTGACGCCGGCGATGGTCCATTACTACTTCGACAACCGCGACCGTCTGCTCGACGCGCTGGTGGACGAGCGCGTGGCGCCGCTGATCGAACATGTCTGGGCCGCCAGCGACGACGAAGCCGCCGATCCGCGCCTGCTGCTGCAAGGCGTGATCGCGCGCATGACCGCGGGCGTCGCCAGCCGACCATGGCTGCCGCCGCTGTGGATCGGCGAGATCCTCAACGAGAGCGGCCTGTTGCGCGGCCGGCTGTTCGCCCGGCTGCCGCTGCCGCGCCTGCGTGGACTGACCCAGGCGCTGGCCGCCTTGCAGGCGCAAGGCGCGCTGCATCCCGACATCGAACCCCGGCTGGTGTTCGTCTCGGTGCTGGGGCTGGCGATGCTGCCGTTCGCGGTGGCCGGCCAGCAGCGGCACCTGCCGGACGGCACGCCGCTCGCCGCCGACGTGGTGGCCCGCCACGCCAGCGCCCTGTTGCTGCACGGCCTGGGCCAGCCCGCCCCCACGAGGAAGCCCGCATGACCGCCCGCCTGTCGCTGCTGTTCCTGCCGTTGCTGCTGGCCGCCTGCGGCCGCGACGCCCCCGCCACCTACCAGGGTTACGTCGAGGGCGAATACGTGGCGCTGGCCGCTTCGCAAGGCGGCCACCTCAGCCGGCTGGCGGTGCGGCGCGGCCAGCAGGTGGCGGCCGGCGCGCCAGTGTTCGCGCTGGAATCGGACAACGAAACGGCGGTGCGGCGGCAGCGCCAGCAGCAACTGGCGGCGGCGCAGGCGCAACTGGCGGACCTGCGCAGCGGCAAGCGGCCGCAGGAAATCGCCGTCACCGAAGCCCAGCTGACCGCCGCCGAAGCCGAGGCGCGCCGCGCGGCGCAGCAACGCCAGCGCGACGAGGCGCAGTTCGCCATCGGCGGCGTGTCGCAGGCGCAACTGGAACAGAGCCGCGCCGCCGACCTGGCCGCCGCCGCCGAGGTGCGCCGGCTGCAACGCGAGCTGGACGTGGCGCGCCTGCCGGGCCGCAGCGCGCAATTGCAGGCGCAGGCCGCCCAGGTCGAGGCCGCGCGCGCCGCGTTGGCACAGGCCGACTGGACCTTGAACCAGAAGGCGCTGCGCGCGCCGACGGGCGCACTGGTGTTCGACACGCTGTACCGCGAGGGCGAATGGGTGGCGCCGGGCAGCCCGGTGGTGCGGCTGCTGCCGCCCGGCAACATCAAGGTGCGCTTCTTCGTGCCGCAGGCGGCGCTGGCCGGCCTGCAACCGGGGCGCGAGGTCACGCTGCGCTGCGATGGCTGCCAGCCGCTGCCGGCGCGCATCGACTACGTGGCCACCGAGGCCGAGTACACCCCGCCGGTGATCTACAGCAACGACACCCGCGACAAGCTGGTGTTCCTGGTCGAGGCCCGGCCGGCGCCGGCGCAGGCCGCCCGGCTGCATCCCGGCCAGCCGGTGACGGTGGAACCGCGATGAACGCATCCGCGGACGAATTCGCCATCGACGTGCACGGCCTGCACAAGCACTTCGGCGACAAGCACGTGGTCAACGACGTGTCGTTGCAGGTGCGCCGCGGCGAGATCTTCGGCTTCCTCGGCCCCAACGGCAGCGGCAAGACCACCTCGATCCGCATGATGTGCGGCCTGCTGACGCCGGATGCCGGCAGCGGCACCTGCCTGGGCTACGACATCGTGCGCGAGGCCGACCAGATCAAGCGCCAGGTCGGCTACATGACGCAGAAGTTCTCCTACTGGGAGGACCTCACCATCCGCGAGAACCTGGATTTCGTCGCCCGCATCTACGAGATGCCCGACCGCAAGGCGCTGGTGGATCGCACGCTGGACGAACTCGGCCTGGCCAGCCGCGCCGGGCAGTTGACCGGCTCGCTGTCCGGCGGCTGGAAACAGCGGCTGGCGCTGGCCGCCTGCCTGCTGCACCAGCCCCGGCTGCTGCTGCTGGACGAGCCCACCGCCGGCGTCGACCCCACCGCGCGGCGCGATTTCTGGGAGGAACTGCACCGGCTGGCCGCGCGCGGCATCTCGGTGCTGGTGTCCACCCACTACATGGACGAGGCCGAGCGCTGCCACAAGCTGGCGTACATCGCCTACGGCCGCCTGCTGGCCCAGGGCACCGCCGCCGAGGTGATCGCCGGGCAGGGCCTGTCCACCTGGACCATCGAAGGCGACGACCTCACCGAGCTGGCGCAGCGGCTGCGCGGCCAGCCCGGGGTGGACCAGACCGTGGCCTTCGGTGCGGCGCTGCACGTCAGCGGCCGCGACGGCGCGCGGCTGGAGGCCACGCTGCGCGAGGCGGCGGCGGGCGGCGCGCTGCGGCTGACCCCGTCCGACACCAGCCTGGAGGACGTGTTCATCTACATGATGGCGCGCTCCAGCGACAACTTCGGAGCGCCGGCATGAAGTGGCGCGGCTTCTCGCTGGCCCGCTGGTGGAGCGTGGTGCTCAAGGAATTTCTGCAACTGCGCCGCGACCGCATCACCTTCGGCATGATCATCGGCCTGCCCATCGTGCAGCTGACGCTGTTCGGCTTCGCCATCAACACCGATCCCAAGCACCTGCCCACCGCGGTGCTCAATGCCGACCCCAGCGAATTCAGCCGCAGCTTCGTCGCCGCGATGAAGAACTCGGAATACTTCGAGATCGTCGGCGAAGTGCCGGATGAGGAAGCCGGCCGCGCCGCGTTGGCCCAGGGCAAGGTGCAGTTCGTGCTCAACATCCCGGCCGACTTCAGCCGCCGCCTGCTGCGCGGCGAAAAGCCGGCGCTGCTGGTCGAGGCCGACGCCACCGACCCGATGGCCACCGGCATGGCGCTGGCCGCCACCAGCCAGCTGGCGCAAAGCGTGGCGCGGCACGACCTCACCGGCGCGCTGGCGCCGCTGCGCGGCGGCGAACCACCGTTCGAAGTACAGGTGCACCGGCTGTACAACCCCGAGGGCAACTCGCAGTACAACACCGTGCCCGGCCTGATGGGGGTGATCCTGACTATGACCATGGTGATGATGACCGGGCTGGCGATGACCCGCGAACGCGAGCGCGGCACCATGGAAAACCTGCTGGCCACCCCGGTGCGCCCGATCGAGGTGATGACCGGCAAGATCGTGCCCTACATCGCCATCGGCCTGATCCAGGCCACCATCATCCTGCTGGCCGCGCACTTCGTGTTCCAGGTGCCGTTCGCCGGCAACCTGGGCGCGGTGTACCTAGCCGCGCTGCTGTTCATCGCCGCCACGCTCACCGTCGGCATCACGCTGTCGTCGCTGGCGCAGAACCAGCTCCAGGCGATGCAGCTGACCATGTTCTACTTCCTGCCCAACATCCTGCTGTCCGGCTTCATGTTCCCGTTCCGCGGCATGCCGCAGTGGGCGCAATACATCGGCAACGTGCTGCCGCTGACGCACTTCAACCGGCTGATCCGCGGCATTCTGCTCAAGGGCAGCGGCTGGGCCGACCTGTGGCCGAGCGTCTGGCCGCTGCTGCTGTTCACGGTGGTGGTGATGGGCATTGCCTTGCGCTTCTATAGACGGACTTTGGATTGAGGGGCCAGCCTATGCACAACCACAATCGCCTCCGCCCGCTCTGTTCCGCGCCAGTGCTCGTTCTGCTGGTGGGCTGCGCGGTCGGCCCCGACTTCCACTCGCCCGCCGCGCCGACGGTAGGCCGCTATACCGAGGCCGAGCTGCCCGACGCCACGGTCGACGCGGCCGGCGTCTCCCAACGCTTCCGGGCGCAGCAGGCCGTGCCGCAAGACTGGTGGACACTGTTCGCCTCGCCCCGGCTGGACGCGCTGGTGCAGCAGGCGCTGGCGGCCAGCCCCACGCTCGACGCCGCCCGGGCGCGGCTGGAGCAGGCCATCGCGGCCTACCAGGCCGAAGCCGGTCAGCAATGGCCGCAGGTGGACGCCAACCTGGCCGTCACCCGCGAGAAGATCAGCACACCGGCACCGGGCGATCCGCCGTTGCGCGATTTCGGCCCGTTCACGCTGTATCACGCCGCCATCGAGGTCCAGTACACGCTCGACCTGTTCGGCGCCGAGCGGCGTGCGCTGGAATCGCTGGCCGCCGGCAGCGACTATCAGCGCTACCAACTGGAAGCGGCGCGACTGAGCCTGGCCGGCAACGTGGTGCTGACCGCGATCCGCGAAGCGGCGACCGCCGAGCGTCTGGCCACCACCGAGGCCCTGCTGGCCGCGCAGCGCGAGCAGGTGGACATCGCCGAGCACCGTCAGCGGCAGGGCGGCGTATCGCAGGCGGAACTGCTCGGGCAGCGCGCGCTGCTGGCGCAGACCGAAGCCTCGCTGCCGGCGTTGCGACAGCAGCGCGCCGCACTGCGCCACCAGTTGGCGGTGTACCTGGGCCGCGCACCGGGCGACGGCCTGCCGCCGTTGCCGCGCCTGGACGAGCTGCGCCTGCCCGCCGAGCTGCCGCTGACGGTGCCGGCCGAGCTGGCGCGCCGCCGCCCCGATATCCGCGCTGCCGAAGCGCTGCTGGCCGGCGCCACCGCCGACGTCGGCGTCGCCACCGCCAACCTGTATCCGCGCCTGACGCTGAGCGGCAGCCTGGGCTCGGACCGGCTGGAAAGCAGCCGCCTGCTGGAAGGCTTCAATATCTGGAGCCTGGGCGCCGGGCTGGCGCAGCCGCTGTTCCACGGCGGCACGCTGCGCGCCCGGCAACGCGGCGCCGAAGCCGCGCTGCGCGCCGCCGAGGCCAACTATCGCCAGACCGTGCTCGGCGGCTTGCAGCAGGTGGCCGACACCTTGACGGCGCTGCATGGCGACGCCGCGACCCTGGCCGCGCGCGACCGCGCACTGGCCGACGCCACCGGCTATCGGGACATCGCCGCCCGCCGGCTGGCGCTGGGTGGCGTCAGCCGGCTGGCCTTGCTCGACGCGGAACGTCAAAAATTGCAAACCGCGCTGGATGCGCTCGCCGCCCGGGCCGACCGCTATGCCGATACCGCCGCGCTGTTGCAGGCCCTGGGCGGCGGCTGGGAAGCGCCGCCGGCCCGGCCGTGATCCATACCAGCCTGTATCACCCTGAAAGCCAATGGCAATGCCATTCGGGCAGCGCTTGGCGTGGCGGCGTCCAGCTGTAAGCAACCGCCGTCCGGCGCGCCGGATGGCAGGCATCCGGTAATCGAACGATAACGACTACACCATGCATGACAGCCCGATGACCGCGCCGTTACAAGGCGTCGAGCGGTGCGTTCGCCGATCCGCCGGCTTTGAGTAGCGGCGGCAAACGCCTTACAATCGTGAATTCGATCCACTTGCTCAGGCGCGCGCCGCAGCGCGCCAAGGTCAGCCGTGTTCTCCTTCTTCCGCAAGAAAGACAACGAGCCGGAAAAGCCAGAGTCCCCCAAAGCGGGACCCAAGCCGGCCCCCACCCCAGCCCCGGAATCGCCGTCCCCGGCGACCGGCGAGCCGCCTGCCTACAACCTTCAGGAACTGTCCATCGAGGTGGAGGACATCGGCGCCCACCTCACCCCCGCCGAAGAAGAAGCGGTGGTGCTGTACGCCAACAACCAGGCCGAAGCCGCCATCGAGGCGCTCAAGGGCATCCTGCCCACGGTGCTGGGCACCCGCCGCCACGAAACCTGGCACCTGCTGTTCGAGCTGTACCAGCAACAGGGCAACCGCGCCGCCTACGACGAGCTGGCGCTGCAATACGTGGTCGAGTTCGAAGTGTCGCCGCCGGTATGGCGCGACCTGCCGCGCCGCGCCGCCACGGCCGAAACCCCGGGCAGCGCCTACGTGGCGTTCCCGGCACAGATCAAGGCCGAAGTCGGCGACAAGGAAGCGGCCAAGCTGATCAAGGCGTGCGAGAAAGGCGCCGTGGTCCGCGTGGATTTCAGCCGCGTCACCGACATCGACAGCCTGGGCGCCGCCGAGACGCTGGCCTGCTGGTCGCGCGCCCGCAAGAACCAGACCCGCCTGCAGATCCTGGGGGCCGACTCGTTCGCCGAACTGCTGCGCGCCAAGATCGAGCCCAGCCGCAAGATCCCGGCCGAGGCGCCGTTCTGGCTGCTCTTGCTGGAAGTGATGCAAAGCACCGGCGACCAGGATGCGTTCGACAACCTGGCCATCGTCTACGCCGTCACCTTCGAGGTATCGCCGCCGTCGTGGGACGCCAAGCTGGCGCCCAGCCCGGAGCAGAAGGCCGCGCAACAACAGCAGCCGGCCGCCGCGCCGACACCCAGCCGCGTCGCGCCCGACCACCTGCTGCTGGCGGGCGACCTGGTGGGCGGCGCCACCGCCGATCTGTCGACCATCCGCGAATTCGCCGCGCAGCATGCCAGCCCGGTGCTCGATTTCAAGGGCGTGCGCCGCGTCGATTTCGAAACCGCCGGCCAGTTGCTCAACCTGTGCATGGAGCTGATGCAGCAGGGCCACGTGCTGGCGATCCTCGATCCGAACGAACTGGTCACCGGCCTGCTGCACCTGCTGGGCGTGAGCGAACTGGTCGAGCTGCGCTACAGCCACCCGCGCCGCTGACCCGCGCCGGCGGGTGCCGCACCGCCGGGTACCGCGCCGCGGGCGCCGCTTGATTCCGCCCGCCGCGCCCCCACCTGCCCCGTATCGTTCGTAGGGGATTTCACATGCAGCAATTCGACGGCACCACCATCGTCTCCGTGCGCCGCGGGCGCCATGTCGCCGTGGGCGGCGACGGCCAGGTCACGCTGGGCAACGTGGTCATCAAGGGCACCGCGCGCAAGGTGCGCAAGCTCTACCAGGATCGCGTGCTGGTCGGCTTCGCCGGCGGCACCGCCGACGCCTTCACCCTGTTCGAACGCTTCGAGGCCAAGCTGGAGAAGCACCAGGGCCAACTGACCCGCGCGGCGGTCGAGCTGGCCAAGGATTGGCGCACCGACCGCATGCTGCGCCGACTGGAAGCCATGCTGATCGTCGCCGACGAGACCGCCACCCTGGTCATCACCGGCAACGGCGACGTGCTGGAGCCCGAGGAAGGCATCGCCGCCATCGGCTCCGGCGGCGCCTACGCCCAGGCCGCGGCACGCGCCCTGCAGGAGAACACCGAGCTGCCGCCCGAGGTGGTGATCAAGAAGGCGCTGGAGATCGCCGGCGACATCTGCATCTATACCAACCAGAACCACGTGATCGAGAGCCTGGGCGCCGAGCCCATCGACGCGTAAGCCCCCGCTCGCGCGCCGTCCGGCGCGCGGACGCCACACTGCGACCGCGCCGCGATACACCTGCCGCGGGCCGTCCGGCTACAATCGCCGCCATGTCGCACACCCTCGCCTGCCTGCGTTTCCTCGCCGCCGACCATTTCACCTCCGGTGCCAGCATCGCCGAACGATTGTCCCTTTCGCGCGCATCGGTCTCCGCCGCGCTGGCCGAAGCCGAGCACTACGGCGTGGAGCTGGAGCGCCGCCACGGCGTCGGCTATCGCCTGGGCCGTCCCATCGACTGGCTGGACACCGACGTCATCCGTGCCCAGCTGCCGCCGCATAGCCGGCTGAGCCTGGAGCTGGCGCAACGCACCGACTCCACCAACCGCCGCCTGCTGGCCGAGCCCGGCCACGGCAAGGTGCTGGCCGCCGAATGGCAGGACGGCGGGCGCGGGCGCATGGGGCGGCGCTGGCAGGCGCGACTGGGCGGCTCGCTGATGTTTTCGCTGTGCTGGCAGTTTCCCGGCGGCGCGGCCACGCTGGCCGGCCTGCCGCTGGCCGTGGGCAGCGTGGTCGCCGAGACCGTGACCGCCGCCGGCGCCAGGGACGTCGGCCTGAAGTGGCCCAACGACCTGCTGCTGCATACGTCCCAGGGCGACGCCAAGGCCGGCGGCATCCTGATCGAAGTGGCCGGCGACGCCATGGGCCCGGTCAGCGCGGTGATCGGCATCGGCCTCAATCTGGCCGCGCCACAGGTGGACGACCAGCACGTGGCCGGGCTGGCCGACCATGGCCTGGCGGTGGCGCGCAACGTACTGCTGGGCCGCCTGCTGGCCGAGCTGGAGCAGGCGCTCACCCATTTCGCCAGCCACGGCTTCGCCGATTTCCGCGCCCGCTGGGAGGCGCGCCACGCCTGGCAGGGCAAGCCGGTACGGCTGGTGGCGCCCAGCGGCCAGGTGCGCATCGGCATCGCCGACGGCGTGACCGACGACGGCGCGCTGCGCTTTCGCAGCGTGCACGGCGAAGAGGTGGTCCACAGCGGCGATCTGAGCCTGCGGGCCGCGCACTGATGGCGGCCCCGGCGATGCATCTGTTCCTCGACCTGGGCAACACCCGCCTGAAATGGGCGTTGGCCTCGGCCGCCTTCGACTGGCATCGGCAAGGCCATGCCACGCCGGACCAACTGGACACGCTGTTCGATACCCTGCGCGCGCTCGACGCGCCGGTCGCCGTGCACGGCTGCTGTGTCGGCGCCGAGGCGTTGAAGCAGGCGTTGCAGGCGTTCTGCCAGGCCACCTGGCAGCGCGACGTCGACTGGCTGGCCCCCAGCGCCGAAGCGCTCGGCGTGACCAATCGCTATCGCCGGCTGGCGCAGCAGGGGCCGGATCGCTGGGCCGCCGTGCTCGGCGCCCGCGCCCGATATCCCGACCGCGCGCTGGTGGTGGCCAGCGCCGGCACCGCCCTCACGGTGGATGGCCTGACCGCGGACGGCACCTTCCTGGGTGGCATGATCCTGCCCGGCTATCGCATGATGAAGGCTTCGCTGTCGAGCGGCACCGCGCGGCTGCCTTTGGCCGACGGGCACTTCCACGACTTCCCCACCTCGACCGAGGACGCCATCGAAACCGGCGTGCTCACCGCGTTGGCCAGCAGCGTGGCCGCGCTGTTCGACCGGCTGGTGATGCGCGGCGAAGACCCGCTGGTGCTGTTGGCCGGCGGCGACGCACCGCTGCTGGCCGAGCGCCTGGGGCGGCCGTATTGCGTGTCGCACGATCTCGTCCTGCAAGGGCTCGCCGCCCTCGCCTTCTCTTCTGGAGAACCCGCGCCATGAAATGGCTCGCCGTGCTGCTGTTGCTGGCCAACGCCGCCTTCTTCGCCTACGACCGCCTGCAACCGCCCGAGGTCCAGGCGGTGGTGGTGGCGCCGGAGGTCAAGGCGGACCAGGTGCGCATCGTCGCCGCCGGCCAGGTGACGCCGGTGCCCGCGCCGACGCCCACTCCGACCACGGCATCCGACACGCACGCGGCGTCGACGCCGGCCGCTCCCACGCCGACCACGGTGGCCGCCGCCGGCTCGCGCGTCTGCCTGCGCTGGATCGTGCCTTCGCCCGATCAGGCCGAGATCGCCGGCAGCCGCCTGCGCGCGCTGGGGGTCACCGTGCAGACGCTGCACAGCGCCGAGCAGGCCAAGGTGTGGGTCTACATTCCGCCACAGGCCTCGCTGGAGGATGCGAAGAAGAAGGCAGCGGAACTGGAAGCGCTGGGTATCGAGGACTACTTCGTGGTGAACAACGGCGGCCGCTGGCAGAACGCCGTGTCGCTCGGCGTGTATTCGACCCGCGAAGCGGCGGACCGGCGGCTGACCACCCTGCGCGAACAGGGCGTGCGCTCGGCGGTGGTGCGCGATCGCGACGACACGCTGCGCCCCGCCAGCTTCCTGCTGCGCGACGTGACCGAGGCGCAGCGCGCCGCGCTGAACCGCGCCAACGCCCAGCTGCGCGGCGCGCAGTTGAGCGAAACCGGCTGCTGAAACACATCGACCTTCAACCGGGTGGCTGAAGGTCGATTCGGCACGACGTTTTTCCGGGCTGACGCCGACACCCGGTCGGCGATGCAGAAGGAATGCGGCTTCAGCGACGCGCCGGACGCGCCTTGCCGCCGCTGCGGGCATAGTCGCCCGCCTCGGGCACCCCCTGGTCGGCCACGGCGATGGAGAACAACGGCTGCACCTGGACAATGGTCAGCGTGCCGGCCAGCTCCTCCGGCTGCCCCATGCGCAGCATGTCGCCCTCCACCAGCCCATCCACCGGCAGCGCGCCGGGCTTGAGACGATAGCGCTGCAAGCGGTCGCCCGGCATCAGGCCGGACAGGCTGCCCGCATCCAGATAGGCCTGGCCGCGCTCCACCCGCACCACGCGCGTCGAGAACGGCAGGCACGACAGTTGTTCCAGCGCGGTCTTGGCCATTGCATCCACCTGGCGTGCCACCAGCGCGCCGTAATCGGTGGCGTAGAAGCTGCCGCTGCCGAACTGGTCGTCGGTGGCGAAGGTGACGCTACCGCCGGTGCTGGCGTCGAAACGACGGCGTTCGATCAGCGCGCCGGACACGCCGTCGAACAGCAGCAGCTCCACGTCGAAGCGCCGCAGTTTCGGCACGGCCTTGATACCTGGCACGAAGAAGTCGATCAGCGGAATCGCCAGCGACGCCTTGCGCTCGCCCTGCTTCACGTCGTTGGCGCCCAGCGAATAGGTGTAGCGCTCGCCTTCGGCGCGGGTGTCGTTGACCACGCCGGACACCACGAACTGCACGCCCTGGCGCCGCGCCATGCGTCGCACATGGTCCGGCTGCTGGCGCAGGTCGGACAGGCCGGGGTCGACGGTGAACGGAATGTCGTTGGCGCCGCGTTGCGAGAACAGCCCCAGCTGGCTCAGGCGATTGGTCAACGCGTCCTGCAAGCCGATCTGGAACTGGCCGATGTCGCTGACCTGGCTGGGCTGGCGCACGCTGAACGGGGTGACCAGCACCTTGCGCTTGTAGGGATCGTTGCAGCCCTGCGCCACCTGCACCTGGGGCGACGACGCGGGCGCCGCCATCGGCGCGGCGGACACGGCCGCGGTGGCCACGGGCTGGGCCGGCGCTGCGGCCGCGACCGGCTTGGGCGGCGGCGCGAAGCTGGGGTCGATCTCGATGTGGTACAGGCCGTTGCCCTGCCATTCGCGCAGGATGCGATAGCTGGTGGGCAGGCCGCCGCTGCGCAGCTGGCCACTTTGCGCCAGCCGGCCGCTGTCGCTCTGGTCGATCGCGTAGACCTGCACGCCATTGGCCATCGAGGCATTGGCCAATGCGTCGTCCAACGCCTGCTGGCGTGCGTCGCCGCCAGCCGACAGCGGCGCCACGCCGATCACCGGCTCGGCCAGGACCGGCAGCGCCGCCAGCAGGACGGCTCCGAGCGAAAGACGAAAATGCGGCTTCATTCGGCGTAGTAGAAGTTGGCGGCGGCGCGCTTGGACAACGCGGGCGTCGGCTGCGGCGCGGCCGCGGCGGCCGCGGCGACGGCCGAGCCGGGTGCGGCTTGCAGCGGCGCGACCTGCACTTCGGCACCGGCCGCGGCGGGCGGTGGCACCGCCACCGGCGGCGGCAAGGCGCTCGGATCGCCACCGGCCAGCGCCTGCAGGAAGGCCGGCGCCAGCGTCAATTCCAGCGTGGTTTCGAAGGCGCCGTCGGCCAGCTCGCGGCTGGACACCACGCGCGCACCGCGCAGATAGCCTTCGACGAAGGCGCGCAGGCCATCGTTCTGCAAGGTCAGCATCGCCACCGTGCTCTGGCTGGAGATACGCACGCCCTGGATGGTTTCCATCAGGCCGCGATAGGCGTCGAGCTTGGATGCCCGCATCGCCAGCAGGCGTTTCTGCGCGGCAGAGAGCTCCTTGCCGGCGGGCGGCGCGCCGTAGCCGACGGCGGTGATCACCTGGGGCAGGACCACCGGCGGCACCGGCGTATCGGCGGTGACCTGCTGCCGGAAGGGGTTGGCGCAGGCGGCCAGCGCAAGGCAGACGACAAGGGCCAGAAGACGCGGATTCATCATGATGGGAAGGCGTGCTGCGAATGCGGCTAGTCTAGAGCATGTTCCGGCTCCAGGGCGATTCGGCCTTCCAGCACGAGCGGCACGCCAACGAACTGTCGCGCCATCGGGCAGCCGACCTCCCGCCCGAGCCGCGCCTACGCCGCCCGCACGCGGAACACCAGATCCCACACGCCGTGACCCAGGCGCAGGCCGCGATCCTCGAACTTGGTCAGCGGCCGGTAGTCGGGGCGCGGCGCATAGTCGGGCGCGGTGTTTTCCAGCAGCGGCTCGGCGGACAGCACCTCCAGCATCTGGATGGCGTAGTCCTCCCAGTCGGTCGCCAGGTGCAGGTAACCGCCGGGCGCGATGCGCGATACCAGCAGTTTGACGAATTGCGGCTGCACCAGCCGGCGCTTGTTGTGGCGCTTCTTGTGCCACGGATCGGGGAAGAAGATATGGGCGCCGGCCAGCGATGCCGGCGACAGCATGTGTTGCAGCACCTCCACGGCGTCGTGCTGGACGATGCGCAGGTTGGTCAGCGCCTGTTCACCGATCAGCTTGAGCAGGCTGCCGACGCCGGGCGTATGGACTTCGACGCCGAGGAAGTTGGTCTGTGGCGCCTGTGCGGCGATCTGGGCGGTGGCGCCGCCCATGCCGAAGCCGATCTCCAGGATGGTGGGCGCGGCGCGGCCGAAGGCGGCATCCAGATCGAGCGACTGGGCCGCGTAGGGCAGCAGGAATTGCGGGCCGAAATCGGCCAGGGCGCGCTCCTGTCCCTTGGACAGATGCCCCTGGCGCAGCACGAAGCTGCGGATACGGCGGGTATGTTGCGGGTTTTCCATCGTCACAACCAGTCAGATCCAAACGAAAGCGCCGCAGACGGCTGCGGCGCTCGGTGAGGGCATATTCTAGAGCCTGTTCAAAGTCTTTTCACCACAGCGAAAAGACTTTGAACAGGCTCTAAGCGTCGATCGGGCCGCGAGGCAGCCCTGACGGGCCGGATGGTGGCACGCCCAGGCGTGGGAAGCCAGCGGTGACGACTCAGGCAATATCCAGCGCGTAGTAGCGAAACACTTCGTCCAGGCGATAGCCCAGCGATTCATACAGCGCCTGCGCCTGCTTGTTGGTGTGCGCGGTGGACAGCTCCAGCCGGTTGGCGCCGCTGTGCTGCGCGTGCTCCTCGGCCTTGGCCATCAGTTGGCGCGCCACGCCCTGGCTGCGATGCGCGGCGGCCACGAACAGGTCGTTGAGCAGCCAGATGCGCGACATGCGCAGCGAGCAGAACAGCGGGTAGAGCTGGAGCAGGCCGACGGGCTCGCCGTCCAGCTCGGCCAGCAGGATCACCGACTCGCGGTGCGCCAGCCGTTCGGCGAGGAAGGTGCGCGCGCTGCCGGGGTCGGAATATTGGCCGTAGAACACGCGGTAGGCGTCGAACAACGGCACCAGGGCATCGAGATCGTAGAGGCTGGCGTAACGGACAGAGACACGCATGGTATTGCCTGGATAGCTGGAAATACATGGGCGGCGGGGCCCCGGCCCCGCCCCGGAACGACTACTTGCTGGCGATCATGCCCGTCACCGGGCTGGATGGATCGGCACTGTAGAGCTTGCGCGGCATGCGGCCGGCCAGGAACGCCTCGCGCCCGGCCTCCACCGCCAGCTTCATCGCCCGCGCCATGCGCACCGGATCCTTGGCGCCGGCGATGGCTGTATTCATCAACACCCCGGCGCAGCCCAGCTCCATGCCGATGGCAGCATCGCTGGCGGTGCCGACGCCGGCATCCACCAGCACCGGCACCTTGGCGTTCTCGATGATCAGCCGCAGGTTCCACGGGTTGAGGATGCCCATGCCCGAGCCGATCAGGCTGGCCAGCGGCATCACCGCGCAGCAGCCGATGTTCTCCAGTTCCTTGGCGATGATGGGATCGTCCGAGGTGTAGACCATCACGTCGAAGCCATCCTTGACCAGGATTTCCGCAGCCTTCAGCGTTTCCAGCACGTTGGGGTACAGCGTGGTGGAATCGCCCAGCACTTCCAGCTTGACCAGCTTGTGCCCGTCCAGCAGCTCGCGCGCCAGGCGCAGCGTACGCACGGCATCGTCGGCGCTGTAGCAGCCGGCGGTATTGGGCAGGTAGGTGAATTGCGATGGCGGCAGGTAATCCAGCAGGCTGGGCTCGCCAGCGGTCTGGCCGATGTTCACGCGGCGGATCGCCACGGTGACGATCTCGGCGCCGGACGCATCGATGGCGCGGCGGGTCTCGTCGAAATCCTTGTACTTGCCGGTGCCGACCAACAGGCGGGAGGAATAGGTTTTTCCTGCGATCTGGAAGCTATCGGTGGTCATGGGCAAGTACTCGCTGAAAACGGGGGGTGAATGGGAGGGCGGAACGGATTCAGCCGCCGCCGACGGCGACCACGATCTCCAGGGTATCGCCATCGGCAAGCTGGGTATCGGCGTGCTGACTCCTGGGTACGATCTCGCCGTTCAGTTCGACGGCAAGGCGCTTGCCGGCAAAACCGAGCTGTTCGACGAGATGGGTGAGGGAAAGCGGAGCGGCGAATGCCTGGGTGTTGCCATTGATGGAGAGCTGGATCACGGGCGGTCCTGCGGTGAGCTGATCGCCGTGAATTCTAGCATGGGGGCATGCGCGGCCTTTGATGCGACGCAGAGTGGCGTGCATCAGTTTGCGAATCACCGGCGGGACGGATCAGGTTCGGGTGCGGTGGATGCGGTACACCGCCGGCAACTGGCGCAACCGCTTCATCACCTGCGCCAGATGCACCCGGTCCTGTACCTGGAGGGTGAACTGGATCTGCATGTAGCGCTCGTCGCCGCTCTGCTCGTGGGTGGCCACCGAGGCGATGTTGGCGTCGGCCTCGGCGATGGTGGCGGCGATGGCGGCGAGCGCGCCGCGCTCGTTGGCCGCCAGCACGCGGATCGGCACGTCGAACATGCGCGCCACCAGCGGATCCCACTCCACGTCGATCAGCTTGTCCGAATCGACACGCCCGCCGGACAGCAGCGGGCAGTCGTGAGTGTGGATCACCAGCCCCTGGTCCTTCTTGAAGAAGCCGATGATGGGATCGCCCGGGATCGGGTTGCAGCAACGGGCGAACTGGATCGCCATGCCCTCGGTGCCGCGGATAGTCACGGCGTTCGGCCGCTTGCCCGGCGTCGGCTCCTCGAACCACTGGCCGGACAATTGCAGCATGCGCTTGGCCATCACCAGCGGCAGCCGCTTGCCCAGCCCGATTTCGGACAGCGCCTCGTCGCGGCTGCGCACGTTGTTTTCCTTGAGCCAGCGCTCCCAGATCTCGTCGCCGGGCGGCTGGGCGATCGGCACCAGCGACGAAATGCTCTGCGCCAGCAGGCGGTCGCCCAGCAACACCGATTCCTCGAAGCGCATGGTCTTGAGGAAATGCCGGATATGGCTGCGCGCCTTGCCGGTGGTGACGAAGGTCAGCCAGCTGGGGTTGGGCTTGGCGTGCGCCGCGGTGACGATCTCCACCTGATCGCCGTTCTTCAGCTTGGTGCGCAGCGGCACCAGCTCGTGGTTCACCTTGGCGGCGATGCAGCGGTTGCCGATGTCGGTGTGCACCGCGTAGGCGAAATCGACACAGGTGGCGCCGTTGGGCAGGCTGAGGATCTTGCCCTTGGGCGTGAAGACATAGACCTCGTCGGGGAACAGGTCGACCTTGAGGTGTTCCAGGAACTCCACCGCGTCGCCGGATTCGGCCTGCAACTCCAGCAGCGATTGCAGCCACTGGTGGGTCTTCTGCTGCACGTCGGAGAAGCTCTCGTCGCCCGACTTGTACATCCAGTGGCTGGCCACGCCGGCATCGGCGATGCGGTGCATCTCGTGGGTGCGGATCTGTACCTCGATCGGGGTGCCATAGGGGCCGAACAGCGTGGTGTGCAGCGACTGGTAGCCATTCGACTTGGGAATGGCGATGTAGTCCTTGAACTTGCCGGCGATGGGCTTGAACAGGCTGTGCAGCGCGCCCACCGCCAGGTAACAGGTCGGCACATCCTTGACCAACACCCGGAAGCCGTAGATGTCGAACACCTCGGAGAAGCTCAGGTGTTTTTCCAGCATCTTGCGATAGATGCTGAACAGGTTCTTCTCGCGGCCGGAGACCACGGCGTCGATGCCGGCCTCGATCAGCTTGAGGCGGATGCCGTCCAGGATCTTGCCGACCACTTCGCGGCGGTTGCCGCGCGCGGCGCGCAATGCCTTGGACAGCACGTCGTAGCGCCGCGGATGCAGGTACTTGAACGACAGGTCGTCCAGTTCCTGGTAGATGCTGTTCAGGCCGATGCGGTTGGCGATCGGCGCATAGATCTCCATGGTCTCGCGGGCAATGCGCTTCTGCTTGTCCTCGCGCATCGCTTCCATGGTGCGCATGTTGTGCAGGCGGTCGGCCAGCTTGATCAGGATCACCCGCAGATCGCGCGCCATCGCCAGCAGCATCTTGCGGAAGTTCTCCGCCTGCGCTTCTTCCTTGCTTTGGAATTCGAGCTTGTCGATCTTGCTCATGCCATCGACAAGCTCGGCGACATGCCGGCCGAATTTCTCGGTCAGCTCCAGCTTGGAGACGCCGGTGTCCTCCATCACGTCGTGCAACAGGGCGGCGGCCAGCGCCTGCGCGTCCAGATGCCACGCGGTCAGGATCGACGCAACGGCCAGCGGATGGGAGATATACGGATCGCCGGTGCGGCGCATCTGGCCGCGGTGCGCGGCCTCGGAGAACTTGAACGCCCCGGCGAGGAACAGGCGATCCTCGGGGCGCAGGTAGGCGGTGTCATGGGTGAGGAACCGGTTGGCCGCATCCAGCACCCCCGGCGCGGAACCGGCGAGTTCCGGCACGTCGGCCGCGGCAAGCACCACCGGTTCCATGACGTTCACCTGTTGGCGATCAGGCCCGGTTGCGGGTCAGGATGTCGCGGCTGACCAGGCCGGCGGCCACTTCGCGCAGCGCCAGCACGGTCGGCTTGTCGCGGCCGGGTGCGTCCACCTGCGGCGTGGAGCCGTTGGCGATCTGGCGGGCGCGATAGGCGGCGGCCAGGGTCAGGTCGAAACGGTTTTGGATATTGGGCAGACAATCGTCTACGGTCACGCGAGCCATGCTGGATTCCTTTTCAAAACGGTCGCGCGTACGCGGTGAGCGCACGCGCCTCGAGAGATTGTAACAGAAGCGGTTTCAGGCCTTCAGGTCCGCCAGCAACGCCCCGTGACGGATGCGCTGGGTGCGCACCCGCAGGCGCTCGGCGCGCACCACGGCGACGATGTCGCGCACGGCCTCGTCGATGTGCTCGTTCACCACGACATAGTCGGCTTCGTCGAAATGGCTCATTTCCTCGCGCGCGGCGGCCATGCGCTGGGCGATGACCTCGTCGCTGTCCTTGCCGCGGCTGCGCAGGCGCTGCTCCAGCGCGTCGATCGACGGCGGCAGCACGAAGATTCCGACCGAATCCGGGAAGATGCGCTTGACCTGCTGCGCGCCCTGCCAGTCGATCTCCAGCAGGATGTCGCGGCCGTTGTCGATCACCGATTCGATCCAGCGGCGCGAGGTGCCGTAATAGTTGCCATAGACCAGCGCGTGCTCCAGCAGGTCGGCCGCGGCGATCATCGCCTCGAACTCGGCGCGGTCGATGAAGTGGTAATCCTTGCCGTGCACTTCGCCGGTACGCGGCGCGCGCGTGGTGAAGGAAATCGACAACTGCACGTTCTGGTCGGCAGCCAGCAGCGCCGCGACCAGCGTGGTTTTACCGGCGCCCGAGGGCGCGGTGACCACGAAGATATTTCCTCTCGCCATCACGAAAATCCGTAAGAAAACTACACGCAGGGTAGCACATGATCGGTGCGTGAAAACAGTACCGGCCCGAAGCGGTGCGGGCCGGGGAAAACCTCAAGAAAAAAGGGGCGTTGCCGCCCCTTTTGCCGACGATGGCGGCGATCAGCCTTGCAGCAGTTGCAGCACCTGCTGCGGCAGCTGGTTGGCCTGCGACAGCATCGCGGTACCGGCCTGTTGCAGGATCTGCCCACGGGTCAGGCTGGCGGTTTCCTTGGCAAAGTCGGTGTCCTGGATGCGGCTGCGCGCGGCGGACAGGTTTTCCGACGTGGTTGCCAGGTTGGCGATGGTCGAGGAGAACCGGCTTTGCAACGCGCCGAACTGGGCACGCAGGTCGCTGACGGAGGTCAGCGCGTCGTCGACGATGCGCAGCGCCTGGGTCGCCTTTTCCACGCTGCTCACTTCCAGCTTTTCCACCGTCTTCAGTTGCGCCTGGTTGGTCGTGCCGGAGGCGAACACCGCGTTGTTGGTGGTGGCGGAGAACATCACGCCGGACGCGAAGCCCGCGCCGCTGGTGGTCACCGAGAACGATTCGGACGAGTTGAGCACCACCTGGCCGGCGAAGGCCACCGAGCCGCTGCCCCCGGCGCTGAACACCGAGCCGCTGGTCATGAACTGGGCCGAGCCGGTGGACGCCACCGGGTCGAAGTTCCACGCGGTGATCGAACCACCGAAGCCGCTGGCCACGCCGCTGGCCGAACTCAGCACGATGTTGGAGCCATCCTCGGCCGTCAGCTTGATGCCGTAGGTCACGGTGCCGCTGGCATCCTGGAAGGTATCGATCTGCGCGGTCACGCCGGTCTGCGCGGATTTCTGGTTGAACGCGCTGATCGCCTGCTCGTATTCCTCGGCATCGATCTGGCCGTTGCTGTTGGCGTCGTCCACTTCGAACGACACCGACTGGAAGGTTTCGCTCTTGGAACCGACCACCAGGTTGAAGCTGCCGCTGCCCAGCGACACCGTGGTCTCGGTACGGGCGGTGGCCTTCACGCCGACGCCGGCCTGATTGATCTTGGCCGCGATGTCGCGCGCCATGTCGGAGCCGGTGACCGACACGCTGACGCCGTTGATGCTGAAAGTGCCCGCGCTGGTCACCGCGGCGCCGGACACGTTCACCGTGCCGGTGGCGCCGGCCGCGTAGGTGGTCGAGCCGGTGACATAGTTGCTGATGGTCTTGGCGCCGGTACCGTTGCCGTTACCGGTCTGGTAGGTGCCGTACTGCGTGGTGCGCAGGTTGGCGGTGGTGGCGGTGATGGTTTCGTTGGCATTGGCGCCCACCTGGTAGGTGGCGGCGGTGAAGGTGCCGTCGAACAGTTTCTGACCGTTGAACTGGGTAGTGATCGCGGTGCGGTCGAGTTCGGAGGTCAGTTGCGCTACTTCGGCGTTGATCGCCTCGCGGTCGCTGTTGCTGAGGGTGGCATTGCCGGCCTGCACCGCCAGTTCGCGGATGCGTTGCAGCATGTCGCCCATCTGGGACAACGCGCCTTCGGCAGTCTGCGCCAGCGAGATGCCGTCGTTGGCATTGCGCTGCGCCTGATCCGAACCGCGGATCTGCGAGGTCATGCGCTGGGAGATCGCCAGACCGGCGGCATCATCCTTGGCGCTGTTGATACGCAGACCGGACGACAGCCGTTGCAACGACGTGTTCAGGTCGTTCTGCGAGGTGTTCAGATTGCGCTGAGCATTCAGCGACGGAACGTTGGTGTTGATGACTTGCATCGCTCATTCTCCTTGACGCACTGGCGGCAGACCGAGGCCCGCGTCGCCCGATTGGCGTCGAACCTGGCGGCGGCACCCGGGGTGCCATTCCCTGCTGAAAGGATTAGCAAATCCCATGCCAAGCACGTAAAGGAGAATTGAGCGGAAATTGCCGGGCTGGACCGGGGGTTACGGCAGCTTTGGCACATCGCGGCGGCAAGTTTTGCCGGTGCTGCGATTCGGGAGGACCGATGGCGGAAGGAATCCCGGCAGAGGGCCAGCCGGGCGGCGGGGTGACCGGGGCCGCGTTCGGCGGCCCCGCGGCAAGACTATTCGATGTTCTGGATCTGCTCGCGCATCTGCTCGATCAACACCTTCAGTTCGATCGACGCGCGGCTGGTGTCCACCGACACCGATTTCGACCCCAGCGTGTTCGCCTCGCGGTTGAGTTCCTGCATCAGGAAATCGAGCCGCTTGCCGACCGCGCCGCCCTTGTCGAGGATGCGGCGGATCTCCGAGAAATGCGCCCCCAGGCGCGACAGTTCCTCGTCCACGTCGATCTTCTGGGCGAACACCACGATCTCCTGGCGCACCCGGTCGTCGTCCTGGGTGCCGAGCGCTTCGAGGAAGCGCGCCTTCATCCGCTCCTCGTACTCGGCCACCAGTTCCGGCACGCGCGGCTTCACCGCGGCGACGATGGCCTCCATGCCGGCGATGCGCTCCAGCAGGTGCGCCTTGAGCTTGTCGCCTTCACGGCTGCGGCTGGCGCCGAGTTCGGCGATGGCCGCGTCGAGCAATTGCAACGCGGCCTCGCCCAGCGCCTCGCCGCCGGGTGCCACCTGGCTCAGTACGCCGGGCCAGCGCAGCAGTTCGCCCAGGCGGACGTCGCCGCCGTCGGGCACCAGCGCCTTGGCCTGGCCGACCACGGCGACCAGCTGTTGCAGCAGCGCCTGGTTCAGCACCAGTTGCGCGGCGCTGGCGGCCTGGGCGTTGAAGCCCACCCGGCACTCCACCTTGCCGCGGGTGATCTTGCCGGCGATGCGTTCGCGCAACGCGCCTTCGTGCGCGCGCAATTCCTCGGGCAGGCGCACCGTCAGGTCGAGATAGCGATGGTTGACCGCGCGCAGTTCCAGGTTGAGCGTGCCTTCGGGCAGTTCGCGCTGCACGGCGGCAAAGCCGGTCATGCTGTAGATCATGGACACTCCTCACGTTCGGCCGCATCCGGCCTGCCCCACGACGGGGCAGTGGCGGCGCGCATTCATAGATATATAGTGGCGACGCGCATGACGTCCGCATCGCGCGGCCCGCCGTCGGCCCGTGCCGACCGTCGCCCGGTTCGGCGGCGCCCGGGCCGGAGCCGCGCTTTACTTTTGGTCAGGGCTGTATCCACAATGCCCTGAAAAGCTCACCAGTATAATCAATCCCCCCGATGGCGACCCCTAGCAATCAACCGCTGGCTCGCGGCTACCAGTTGCAGAACTACACGATCGCCAAGCTGCTTTCCGCAGGCGGCTTCAGCATCGTCTACCTGGCCCACGACGAGAACGACTACCCCGTTGCGGTCAAGGAATACCTGCCCAACTCGCTGGTACTGCGCCAGGAAGGCTCCCAGGTGATGGCCACCAGCGACGAGAACCTCGCGCTGTTCCGCCATGGCCTGAAGTGCTTCTTCGAGGAAGGCAAGACGCTGGCGCACATCCAGCATCCGAACATCGTGCGCGTGCTCAATTTCTTCCGTGCCAACGACACCGTCTACATGGTGATGGAGTACGAACGCGGCCGCACGCTGCAAAAGGAGATCCAGCTCAAGCACACCCGCGAGGGCGTCGACGAGAAGCTGATCCGCCACGTGTTCTATCACCTGCTGAACGGCCTGCGCGAAGTGCACCTCAACAAGCTGCTGCACCTCGACATCAAGCCCGCCAACATCTATATCCGCCGCGACGGCTCGCCGGTGCTGCTGGATTTCGGCTCGGCGCGCCAGACGCTGACCAGCGAGCACGCCCGCCTCACCCCGATGTACACCCCCGGCTTCGCCGCGCCCGAGCAGTACCAGAAGAAGGAAGGGCTGGGGCCGTGGACCGACATTTACGGCGTCGGCGCATCGATCTACGCCTGCCTTGCGGGCACCGCCCCGCCGCCGGCCGACCAGCGCCAGAAGGAAGACAAGCTGCCCGACGTGGTCGAGCGCTGGGGCGACCGCTATTCGCCCGAGCTGCTGGAGATCGTGCGCCAGTGCCTGCTGCTGGAGCCCACCAGCCGGCCGCAGAGCGTGCACCAGTTGCAGAAGATGCTGCTCGAACCCGCCTCGCCGCCGGCCAAGCGCTCCGGCCTGATCAGAACCCTGCGTCGCACCTGGCAGAGCATCACCGCCAAACCCTCCCGAGTGAACGAATGAAATTCACCATCTTCCAGGAAAGCCGCCAGGGCGGCCGCAAGTACAACCAGGACCGCATGGGCTACTCCTACAGCCGCGATGCGTTGCTGCTGGTGGTGGCCGACGGCATGGGCGGGCACCTGCACGGCGAGGTGGCCGCGCAGATCGCGGTCGAGCTGCTGACCGACCAGTTCCAGAAGAAGGCCGAGCCCGCGCTGTCCAACCCGTCGCAGTTCCTGCTCGACGCGCTGCAACGCTGCCACGAAGCGATCTACCACTACGCCGCCAACCACCAGATGGTGGAAGTGCCGCGCACCACCTGTGTCGCCTGCGTGGTGCAGGACGGCGTGGCCTACTGGGCGCACGTCGGCGATTCCCGGCTCTACCTGCTGCGTCAGCGGCGCGTGGCCGCGCAGACCCGCGACCACTCCAAGGTGCGCAAGCTGGTCGAGGCCGGCGAGATCACCGAGGAGGAAGCGCGCACCCACCACGAGAAGAACAAGATCTACTCCTGCCTGGGCGGCTCCTACCCGCCCGAGATCGACCTCGGCGGCAAGATCGCGCTGGCTGACGGCGACACGCTGCTGCTGTGCACCGATGGTTTCTGGGGCTCGCTCGACGAGGAAGAGATCACCCAGTTCCTGGGCTCGTTCCCGGTGCTGTTCGCCATCCCGCAACTGCTGGACCGCGCCGAACTGCGCGGCGGCAAGTTCGGCGACAACCTCACCGCGCTGGCGATCAACTGGCACGACGAGGACGAGCCCGAGGACGACGACGCCTTCGTCTCGACCCAGAAGCTGGACCAGAACACCATCACCACCCACATCGATCCGATCGAACCCAAGCAGCGCGGCGGCGAAATCACCGAGGACGACATCGAGCGCGCCATCGCCGAAATCCAGGCCGCGATCTCCAAATACTCCAAGTAACCGGCACTCCGTCGGCCTGCCATGCCCAGCACATGACAGGCCCGGCAAAACCGGCGCGGGACTCCTAATCTGCATTGCCCGTCACAAGGCATGACAAGGAGAACCCGAGCATGCGCCATTCCCCGAGTGCCGCCTTCGCCCTGGTCCTGATCGCCGCCAGCGCGTCCGCGCCGGCCCAGGACACCGCCATCGGCATCGACCTGAGCACGCTCGGGGTCGGCGGCGAACTCACCCACCGCCTGACCGACCAGTTCAACCTGCGCCTGAACCTGAATGGCCTGCAACTGAACCGCAGCGATACGCTGGACAACGTCGACTACGACGCCGACATCCGCCTGTTCACCGCCGGGGTCATCGGCGACTGGATCATCCCCGACACGCGCTTTCGGCTATCCGCCGGCGTGTTCTACAACGGCAACAAGGCCGACCTGACCAGCAAGGCCAACGACGGCACCTACCGCATCAATGGCGTCACCTACGACGCCGACGATATCGGCAACCTGACCGGCCGCGTGGATTTCAACCGCTTCTCACCCTACCTCGGCATCGGCTGGGGCAACCCGGTGGCCGGCGACGACGCGCTCACCTTCACCTTCGACCTCGGCGTGCTCTACCAGGGCGCCGCCAAGTTGCGGCTGGACGCCAACTGCGATCCCGACCTGCCGGCCGCCGCGTGCCAGGCATTGCAAAGCGACATCGAAGCCGAACGCGCCCGCGCCGAGGACGACATCAAGGACTACCGCTTCTGGCCGGTGATCAAGGTAGGGCTGAATTATCGATTCTGAGTACGAGGCACGCTTTTTCAGCCTCATCCCACTCGGCGGACAGCCCGACTCCCGTATAATCCCTTGAATTTTCACCAATTCAAGGACGACCCATGCGCCCCTCGCATCGCCAGCCCGCGCAATTGCGCCCGGTTCGCATCACCCGTCGCTACACCCGCCACGCCGAAGGCAGCGTGCTGGTGGAATTCGGCGACACCAAGGTGATCTGCACCGCCAGCGTCGAAGAGACGGTGCCGCCGTTCCTCAAGGGCAAGGGCCAGGGGTGGGTCACCGCCGAGTACGGCATGCTGCCGCGCTCCACCAACAGCCGGATGCGGCGCGAGTCGGCGCAAGGCAAGCAATCGGGGCGCACCCAGGAAATCCAGCGCCTGATCGGCCGCAGCCTGCGCGCCGTGGTCGATCTCGCCGCGCTGGGCGAGCGCCAGATCGTGATCGATTGCGACGTGATCCAGGCCGACGGCGGCACCCGCACCGCCAGCATCACCGGCGCCTTCGTCGCGCTGGTCGACGCCGTCAACGGCCTGATCGCCGCCGGCAAGCTCGGCGCCAGCCCGATCCGCGACCATGTCGCCGCGGTGTCGGTCGGCGTGTTCCGCGGCGAGCCGGTGCTCGACCTGGACTACCCCGAGGATTCGGACTGCGACACCGACATGAACGTGGTGATGACCGGCGCCGGCCGTTTCGTCGAGATCCAGGGCACCGCCGAGGGCGAAGCCTTCAGCCGCGACGAGATGAACGCCCTGCTCGACCTGGCCGAAGCCGGCATCGCGCAGTTGATCTCCCTGCAAAAACAGGCCCTGGCCACCTAAGCGCGGCTGACAAAACCCTTCCGGCCCAGTCGCGCACCAGGCCGGAAGCGCCGTACCGGATTCGAACAACCGCGCAGATTTCCACCCGCCGCCCCCGAGGGCGGCCACGACGACCGCACATGACTTCCGCTTTACCCGCCCGCCGTTATTGCATTGCCCCGATGTTGGACTGGACCGACCGCTTCTACCGCCGGTTCGCCCGCACCCTCACCCGCCACGCCTGGCTGTACACCGAGATGGTCAACACCGGCGCGCTGCTGCACGGCGACAAGATGCGCCACCTGCGCTTCGACGAGATCGAGAACCCGTTGGCGCTGCAACTGGGCGGCTCCGAGCCCGCCGACCTGGCGCGCTGCGCGCGCTTCGCCCAGGACTGGGGCTACGACGAGGTCAACCTCAACGTCGGCTGTCCCAGCGAGCGGGTGCAGTCCGGCTCGTTCGGCGCCTGCCTGATGCTGGAACCGGCGCTGGTCACCGATTGCGTCAAGGCCATGCGCGATGCGGTCAGCATTGACGTCACGGTCAAGCACCGCATCGGCATCGACAAGGTGGAAAGCTACGACTTCGTGCGCGACTTCGTCGGCCAGGTGGCCGACGCCGGCTGCGCCACCTTCATCGTCCATGCGCGCAACGCCATCCTCAAGGGCCTGAGCCCCAAGGAAAACCGCGAGATCCCGCCGCTGAAATACGACTACGTCTACCGGCTGAAGCAGGATTTCCCCGCGCTGGAGATCATCGTCAACGGCGGCATCGCCGACCACGACGCCGGTCTGGCCCATTTGGCGCGGGTCGACGGCGTGATGGTCGGGCGCGAGGCCTACCAGAACCCCTATTCGCTGGCCGTGGTGGATGCGCGGTACTACGGCGACGACCGTCCGGCACCGACGCGCGAGGCGGCGATGCGCGCCCTGCGCGGCTTCGTCGAGGCCGAACTGGCCGCCGGCACGCCGTTGCGCTTCATCTCCCGCCACGTGCTGGGCCTGTTCCAGGGGCAGCACGGTGCGCGCAATTGGCGCAGAATGCTTTCCGATTCCAAACTGCTGAAAGACGCGGACTGGACGCTGGTCGAGCAAGCGCTGGCCGCGGTCCGCCCCAACGAACTGGAGACCGCCGAGTGAAACGCGCATTGCTCACCCTGTTGTGCTGTCTGGCCGCCGGCCCCGCCCTGGCCGACCAGGTGACCCTGCTCGCCACCATGGGCAACAAGGCGGTGGTCACCGTCAACGGCGCGCGCAAGACCCTGGCGGTCGGCCAGCAGGTCGGCGCCGTCAAGCTGGTGCGACTCGACGGCGACGGCGCGGTGTTCGAGGTGGACGGCAAGCAGCGTCGGCTGGCGTTGGGCGAAGGCTACGTCGGCGGCGGCGGGCGCGACGAGGTCGGCGGCAGCGTGATCCTCTCGCCGGACGCGCGCGGGCATTTCTTCACCTCGCTCACCATCAACGGCCGCACCGTCAGCGGCGTGGTCGATACCGGCGCCACCCACCTGTCGATGAACACCGCACAGGCCAAGGAGCTGGGCATCGACTACAGCAAGGGCCAGACCGCCATGGCGCAGACCGCCAACGGCAGCGTCAAGGCGTGGCTACTATGGCTGCCGCAGCTCAAGGTGGGCACCATCACCGTCTACGACGTGCCGGTCGGCGTGCGCGAAGGCACCGAGGAAGCGCCGATCCTGATCGGCACCAGCCTGCTCAACCGCTTCCAGATGAAGCGCGAGCAGGATGCGATGATCCTGACCAAGAAACTGTATTGATTGCCTTTGGGAAGGGGGAAGAGGGAAGGGAGAAGGGGAACGGCAAAGTCAAAAGCTGCTGCGGCTAGCACTTCGGCTTGGCTTTTACCCTTCCCCCTTCCCTCTTCTCCCTTCCCGGCCATTCCCCTTCCCTGCTGTGGAACCCCCGCAATGACCCGCAAGATCGTTCTCGCCAGCAACAACGCCGGCAAGCTCCGTGAATTCTCCAAACTGTTCGAAACGCTGGACATCCAGATCGTGCCGCAGGGCGAGCTGGGCGTGGGCGAGGCGGACGAGCCGCACGACACCTTCGTCGAAAACGCGCTGGCCAAGGCGCGCCATGCCGCGGCCGCCACCGGGCTGCCGGCGCTGGCCGACGATTCCGGCATCTGCGTCGCCGCGCTGGGCGGCGCGCCGGGCGTGTATTCGGCGCGCTATGCCGGCGAACCCAAATCCGACGCGCGCAACAACGAAAAACTGCTGGCCGAGCTGGCCGGGCACACCGACCGCCGCGCCTGGTACTACGCCGCGCTGGTGCTGGTGCGCCGCGTGGACGACCCGCAGCCGGTGATCGCCGACGGCGTCTGCCTGGGCGAGGTGCTGCACGCGCCGCAGGGCAGTGGCGGCTTCGGCTACGACCCGCTGTTCTGGTTGCCCGAATTCGGCCGTACCGTGGCCGAGATCAGCGCCGACGAGAAGGCGCGCATCTCGCATCGCGGCCGCGCGCTGCGCGCCCTGGTCGCCAAGCTGGAGGAAACCGGACTGTGAACGACGAAAAGCGCTACGCCGTGTGGTGCCGCGACGACCAGTCGGTGGTGTCGTGCGTGGAAAAAGTGAAGGTGATGAACGAGAACCTGGACGAGATCGTCCAGGCGATGCAGGACGCGTTCGAGGACGGCATCCTGATGGAAGTCTCCGAAGCGCAGATGAAGACCGTGCTGCACCAGCTGGTCGACCGGCTCCACAACCCGTACTCCCGCTGATGTCCGCCATCCAGTTCCACGGCGGCGGCCTCACCGCGCTGCCGCCGCTCTCGCTCTACATCCACATCCCCTGGTGCGTGAAGAAGTGCCCGTACTGCGACTTCAACTCGCACGCGCAAAAGGGCGGCCTGCCCGAGGCGCAGTACGTCGACGCCCTGCTGCGCGACCTGGAATCCTGTCTGCCGCTGGTGTGGGGCCGTCCGGTGACCAGCATCTTCATCGGCGGCGGCACCCCCAGCCTGTTCTCGGCCCAGGCCATCGACACCCTGCTCGCCGGCATCCGCGCGCGGGTGCGCCTGCTGCCCGACGCCGAGATCACCCTGGAAGCCAACCCCGGCACCTTCGAGGCCGACAAGTTCGCCGGCTACCGCGCCGCCGGGATCAACCGGCTCTCCATCGGCATCCAGAGCCTGGACGACGCCAAACTCAAGGCGCTGGGCCGCATCCACGGCCGCGACGAAGCGCTGCGCTCGGTCGAGATCGCCCACCGCCACTTCGACAACTTCAACCTGGACCTGATGTACGCGCTGCCGTCGCAGACACTGGACGAAGCACTGGCCGACCTGGACGCCGCCATCGCGCTGGCCCCGACCCACCTGTCGGCCTACCACCTGACGCTGGAACCCAACACCCTGTTCCACCGCTACCCGCCGCCACTGCCCGACGACGACCTCGCCGCCGACATGCAGGAAGCCATCGAGGCCCGGCTGGCCGCCGCCGGTTTCGAGCACTACGAAACCAGCGCCTTTGCCCGACCGGGCCGGCGCGCGCGCCACAACCTGAACTACTGGACCTTCGGCGACTACCTGGGCATCGGCGCCGGCGCCCACGCCAAGATCAGCTTCCCCGACCGCATCACCCGCCAGGCACGCTACAAGCAGCCGACCGACTACCTGGCCCGCATGGCCGCCGGCAACGCCGCCGAACTGGACCAGACGGTGCCGCGCGAGCAATTGCCGTTCGAATTCATGCTCAACGCCCTGCGCCTGACCGAAGGATTCCCGCTGGCGCTGTTCACCGAGCGCACCGGCCTGCCGCTGACCCGCCTGCTGCCCGAGATCGACCGCGCCTGCGCCGAGGACCTGCTGGAACGCACGCTCGACCACGTCCGCCCCACACTGCGCGGGCGGCGTTTCCTCAACGCGTTGCTGGAACGTTTTCTGCCGTGAGATTGCCGCGCCGCATCATCGTGGCTTAATCTGGGCCCCGCAGTACTCCACCGGGATCCTCCCGGACCACCAGGCACCCCCATGTCGGCCCTCCATATCCTCTACGTCGAAGACAACGCCATGCTGCGGGCGACCATCGCCGAATACCTGGCCGACCTGGGCCATGTGCCGGTGGCGGTGGCCAGCGCCGAGGACGCGCTGGCCGAGCTGCAACGCCAGCGCTTCGACGTGCTGCTCAGCGACGTCAGCCTGCCGGGCCTCTCCGGCATCGAGCTGGTGCGCGACGCCGCGCGCCAGCAACCTGGGCTGGTGCTGGTGCTGGCGTCGGGCCACGACCTGTCGGCCGAGGCCGATCTGGTCGGCGTGCCGGTGCAACTGCTGCCCAAGCCCTTCGACATCGATGCCCTCGAAGCCGTGCTCGAACGCGCTTCCAACCGCTGATCCCGCTTTTCCCGCCGTCCGTTCCGCCTCTACCCGCCCTGGGTGAAGCACGTAGGAATACACCTACAAACCGTAAGAATGCACCGATAGTGGCGCGGCGGCGGAGTCGCCATCATCCGCAGATTGCGACGGCGTCGTCGCGCGTTGCCCGGTGCGCGGATGAAACGAAAGGTGCTGGTGGTCGAGGACAACCCCGACATGCTCGATTGCGTGGCTGAAGAGTTGCAATACCTCGGCCACGAGGTGCTGCGCGCCGGCGGCGTCGACGACGCCTTGCGCCACCTGGCGACCGAGCCCGTCATCGACCTGCTGCTGTCCGACCTGCAACTGCGCGCCGAACTCGACGGCGCGCAGCTGGCGCGGCTGGCCAGAACCATGCAGCCCCGGCTCGACGTGGTGATCATGACCGGCTTCGACGCCTCGCAACTGGCGGATGACGGGCTGGAACGGCTCACCGTGCTGCGCAAGCCGTACTCGCTGGAAGAACTGAACCGCGCCGTCGGCACCCCGCCGCGCACCGGCACGGCCCTGGACGCCGCGCCAGGACCGTGAACCCACCCCGAGACCAAGACGGAATCCACCCGCCCCTGCCCGCCATGACCCACAAGCCGATCGACGACCTGGATGCGGATGTCTTCCGCAAGATGCTTTCGCGTAATGTCCTGCTGCCGCTGGGGGTGGCGCTCGCCAGCGCCGCCGTGTTCGTGGCGCTGCTGTTCTACCTGGTGTCGGTGATGCGCACCGTGGACCAGTCCAACCGGGTGATCGGCAAATCGCACGAGATGACCAAGCTGCTGATCGATGCCGAGACCGGCATGCGCGGCTTCCTGCTCACCGGGCAGCGCAACTTCCTGGAGCCGTACCAGACCGCCAGCACCCGCATCCCGTTCGAGCTGACCGCGCTGAAGGAGCGCGTGGTCGACAACCCCGAGCACCTCAAGCGCATCGCCAGCGTCAGCGCGCTCTACAGCCGCTGGCGCGGTTTCGTCGACCAGGCCATCGTGCTCAAGGACAACAGCGGCAACGTGATCGAGCTGATCTCCAGCGAGCGCGGCAAGCAGCTGATGGATGCCATGCGCGCCGAGATGGCGGCGGTGATCTCCACCGAAGAGGCGCTGCGCAGCGAGCGCAGCCGTGCCGCCAACGAAACCATCACCGTGCTGGTATCGCTCACCGTGGCGCTGATGCTGCTGACCGGCGGCGGCCTGGCCTACAACGGTCGCCGCCAGTTGCTGAGCCTGTCCGAGACCTACAGCGGCGCGCTGGCGCGGCAGCAACGGCAGACCGAGCAACTGGGCCGCCAGGCCTGGATCAAGACCGGCCAGACCGAACTGGCGATGCGCCTGCTGGGCCAGCAGTCGGTGGAAAAGCTGTGCGGCAACGCGCTCGCCTTCCTGGCCGAGTACCTGGGCGCGCGGGTCGGCGCGCTGTATATCGGCGAGGACGACCAGCTCTACCGCCGCCAGGCCGGCTACGCGCTGGATGCGGAGGTCGCGGCGCGCCGTGACACGCTGCGTCCCGGCGAGGGACTGACCGGGCAGGCGGTGGCCGAGCGCCGGGTGATCCGGCTGGACGACCTGCCCGCCGGCTACCTGCCGGTGACCTCGGCGCTGGGCGCCACCCCGCCGCGCCACTTGCTGATCGTACCCATCGTGCACGAGGAAGGCGCCATCGGCGTGGCCGAATTCGGCTTCCTGGCATCGCCCGACGACGACACCCTGGAGTTCTCGCGGCTGGCGATGGAAACCCTGGGCGCGGCGATCCGCGCGGCGCAGTACCGCGAGCGGCTGCGCCTGACGCTGGAGGAAACCCAGCAGCTGAACGAAGAGTTGCAGACCCAGCAGGAGGAACTGAAGACCGCCAACGAAGAGCTGGAAGAACAATCGCGCGCCCTGCGCGAAACCCAGGCGCGGCTGGAGAACCAGCAGGCCGAGCTGGAGCGCAGCAACGAGCAGCTGGAGGAACAATCGCTGCGCCTGCAACAGCAGAAGGACTTCCTCAACGAGCGCAACAGCGCGCTCAACGAAGCCCATCGGCTGCTGGAGGATCGCGCCCGCGAGCTGCAACGCGCCAGCCAGTACAAGAGCGAATTCCTCGCCAACATGTCGCACGAGCTGCGCACCCCGCTCAACAGCGCGCTGATCTTCGCCAAGCTGCTGGGCGACAACCCGGCCGGCAACCTGACCGACGAACAGGTGCGCTTCGCCAACATGATCCACGCCGCCGGCAGCGACCTGCTCAACCTGATCAACGACATCCTCGACCTGTCCAAGGTGGAGGCCGGCATGCTCGACATCTACGCCGAGCCGGTGCCGCTCAAGCGCGTCTGCCAGAGCATGCAGACGCTGTTCGACAACACGGCGGCCGACAAGGGCGTGGCCTTCGCCTGCGAACTCGACCCCACCCTGCCGGCCACGGTGGAGACCGACACCCGCCGCCTGGAACAGATCCTGAAGAACCTGCTGTCCAACGCCTTCAAGTTCACCCACGAAGGCCAGGTGCGGCTGCGCATCGCCTCGCACCCCGACGGCGTCGGCTTCGCCGTCGAGGACAGCGGCATCGGCATCGCGCCGGAGCAGCAGGACGTGATCTTCGAAGCGTTCCGCCAGGCCGACGGCACCACCAACCGCAAGTACGGCGGCACCGGCCTCGGGTTGTCGATCTCGCGCGACCTGGCGCGGCTGCTGGGCGGCCGGCTGGAAGTGGCCAGCGCCCCCGGCGTGGGCAGCACCTTCACCCTGGTGCTGCCGCTGGCCCTGCCGCAGCAAGGCGAGGCACCGCTCGCCGAGGCCAGCCCGGCCCCGCAGCCGGTGGCGCGTCCGCCGATGGCCGCGCCGGTGCCGGCGCCCGCCGTGGCCGAGGAAGCCCCCGCGCCCAGCAGCGTGCCGGACGATCGCGCCGCATTGCCGGCGCACGGCAGGGTGATGCTGGTGATCGAGGACGACGAACGCTTCGCCAGCATCCTCTACCAGCTGGCACACGAGCGGCAGTTCGCCTGCCTGATCGCCGGCACCGCCGCCGAAGGCGTGGCGCTGGCGCGGCAATACGTGCCGGACGCCATCCTGCTCGACCTGAAGCTGCCGGACCAATCGGGCATGGCGGTGCTGGAAAAGCTCAAGGAAGACGCGCGCACCCGCCACATCCCCACCCATATCGTCTCCAGCGTGGACCGCAGCGACGCCGCGCTCTACATGGGCGCGGTCGGCTACCTGCTCAAGCCGGCCGAACACGCGCAGTTGCAGGGCGTGTTCGAGCGGCTGGAGCGCAAGCTGGCGCAGAAGATCAAGCACGTGCTGCTGGTGGAGGACGACGCCATGCAACGCGAAAGCATCGCGCGCCTGATCGCCGACACGGATGTCGAGATCACCGGCGTCGCCAGCGCCGAGGAAGCGTTGCAGCAACTGCGCGACCGCGTGTTCGACTGCATGGTCATCGACCTGACCCTGCCCGACATGCACGGCGCCGAGCTGCTGGAACGGATGGCGGGCGACCACCTGTACTCGTTCCCGCCGGTGATCGTCTACACCGGGCGCACCCTGTCGCGCGACGAGGAAGCCGCGCTGCGCCGCTATTCGCACTCCATCATCATCAAGGGCGCGCGCTCGCCCGAGCGGCTGCTCGACGAAGTGACGCTGTTCCTGCACCAGGTGGAAACCGAACTGCCGCCGGAACGGCAGAAGATGCTGAAGGCCGCGCGCAACCGGGACCGCGCCTTCGAAGGCAGCACCATCCTGGTGGTGGACGACGACGTGCGCAACATCTTCGCCCTGACCAGCGCCCTGGAGATGAAGGGCGCCCAGGTGGCGGTGGCGCGCAACGGCCGCGAAGCGCTGAACCGGCTGGACGAGCGCGGCGACATCGACCTGGTGCTGATGGACATCATGATGCCGGAGATGGACGGCTACCAGGCCATGACCGAGATCCGCCGCCAGCCGCGCTTCAAGGATCTGCCCATCATCGCCGTCACCGCCAAGGCCATGAAGGACGACCAGGAGCGCTGCATCGAAGCCGGCGCCAACGACTACCTCGCCAAGCCCATCGACCTGGACGCGCTGGTATCGCTGGTGCGGGTGTGGATCTCCAAGCCGGGGCGCGCATGAACCCGCTGGCCCACTACCCCGACAGCGATTTCGACATCGAGCTGCGGCTGCTGATCGAAGGCATCTACCTCAAGTACAACTACGACTTCCGCAACTACTCGCCGGCCTCGCTGAAGCGGCGCGTGGCGCACGCGCTGGCGCAGCTGGAATGCAAAACCGTGTCGGCCCTGCAGGATCGCATTCTGCATTCGCCGCAGCACTTCCTCGACCTGTTGCAGTACCTCACCGTGCCGGTGAGCGAGATGTTCCGCGATCCGTCGTACTTCCTGGCGATCCGCGACAAGGTGGTGCCCATCCTTTCCACCTACCCGTCGCTGAAGATCTGGATCGCCGGTTGCAGCACCGGCGAAGAGGTCTACTCGCTGGCGATCCTGCTGCACGAGGAAGGGCTGCTGGAACGCACCCTGATCTACGCCACCGACATCAACCCGCACAGCCTGCAACGCGCCGAGGACGGCATCTTCCCCATCGAGCACCTCAAGCTGTTCACCGCCAACTACCTGGCCGCGGGCGGCAAGCGCGCGTTCTCCGACTACTACACCGCCGCCTACGGCTCGGCCATCTTCGACCGCGCGCTGCGGCGCCAGGTCACCTTCGCCGACCACAGCCTGGCCACCGACAGCGTGTTCTCCGAAACCCAGCTGGTGTCGTGCCGCAACGTGCTGATCTACTTCAACCGCGAATTGCAGGACCGCGCCTTCGGCCTGTTTCGCGAATCGCTGTGCCACCGCGGCTTTCTCGGCCTGGGCAGCAAAGAGACCGTGCAGTTCTCCAGCGTGGCCGAGCAGTTCGAGCCCTTTGCCCGCAACGAACGGATCTTCCGCAAGCGATGAACGCCATCCTCGACCCGCACCGCGTCCAGGCGCTGGTGATCGGCGGCTCCGCCGGCGGCATCGAAGCGCTGCTGCAACTGCTGCCCGCGTTGCCCGCCGACTGCCCCATCCCGGTGGTGGTGCTGGTGCACCTGCCGGACGGCCACTACAGCCTGCTGCCGGACGTGTTCGCCCCGCACGTGGCGCTGCCGGTGAAGGAAGCCGACGAAAAGGAAGCGCTCAGCCCCGGCACCCTCTACTTCGCCCCGCCCGGCTACCACCTGCTGATCGAGCGCAACCGCACCTTCTCGCTCAGCACCGAGCCGCCGGTGCATTACTCGCGCCCCGCCATCGACGTGCTGTTCGAAACCGCCGCCGACGCCTACGGCCCCACCCTGGCCGCACTGCTGCTCACCGGCGCCAACGAGGACGGCGCCGCCGGGCTGGCGCAGGTGACGCGCCACGGCGGCACCGTCCTGGTGCAGGACCCCGCCGAAGCCCGAATCCCCACCATGCCGCTGGCCGGCCTGCGCGCCACCGGCGGGCAGGCGATCGTCCTGCCACTGGCATCGCTGGCGCTGGCGCTACGCGCGCTGCGCCCGGAGGAACGATGATGGATGATGACAAGATCCGCCTGCTGCTGGTGGACGACCTGCCGGAAAACCTGGCCGCGCTGGAAGCGCTGATCGGTCGCGACGACCTGGAGCTGCACAAGGCCGATTCCGGCACCCAGGCGCTGGAGCTGCTGCTGACCAACGACTTCGCGCTGGCCATCCTCGACGTGCAGATGCCCGGCATGGATGGCTTCGAGCTCGCCGAATTCATGCGCGGCACCGAGCGCACCAAGCACATCCCCATCGTGTTCGTCAGCGCCTGCGGCCAGGAACTGAACTACGCCTTCAAGGGCTACGAGACCGGCGCGGTCGACTTCCTGCACAAACCGCTGGACGTGCACGCCGTGCGCAGCAAGGTGAACGTATTCGTCGACCTGTACCGGCAGAAGCGCACCCTGTCGCGCCAGCTGCGCGCCCTGCAGGAGGCGCAGCTGGAGCAGGAGATGCTGATGGCCGAATTGCAGAAGACCCAGGCCGAGCTGCAACTGGCGATCCGCAACCGCGACGACTTCCTCTCCGCCGCCGCGCACGAACTGAAAACCCCCCTCAACGTGCTCAAGCTGCACGCCCAGATGCGCGAGCGCCACCTCAAGCACGGCGACCTCAGCGCCTTCAGCGGCGACAAGTTCGCCAAGATGGTCGCCCGCGAAAGCCGGCTGGTGGAAACCCTGGTGCGGCAGATCGACGACATGCTCGACATCAGCCGCATCCGCACCGGCAAGCTGTACCTGCGGCCCAGCGAATTCGACCTGGGCGAAGTGGTGGAAGACATCGTCGGCCAGTTCGCCGAACAACTGGCCGCCACCGGCAACGAACTGCAACTGCACATCGCGCGCGGCATCGTCGGCCGCTGGGACCAGTTCCGCCTGGAGCAGGTGCTGGCCAACCTGATCACCAACGCCCTGCGCTACGCGCCCGGCAAGCCGCTGCGCGTGGACGTGACCCCCCAGCCCGACGGCGCCCGCATCGCCGTGCGCGACCAGGGCCCCGGCATCCCCGCCGAACACCAGCAGCGCATCTTCCAGCAATTCGAGCAGGCCAACGCCGGCGTCAGCGGCCTTGGCCTGGGCCTGTACATCAGCAAGCAGATCGTCGAAGCGCACGGCGGACAGATCCACGTACAGAGCACCCCGGGCCAGGGCGCCACCTTCTATGTCGAACTGCCGCTCGACTGCCCGGATGGGGATGGATGGGAAGCGGGCGGCGGCGCCGCCGGGGAAGGGGGAAGAGGGAAGGGAGAAGGGTAAAGGCGAAAACCACGCGGCCCGTGCCGGACCGCGCCCACCCCAGCCAGCGTGCCCCGGCTGTTGCTTTTCACCCTTCCCTCTTCCCCCTTCCCTCTTCCCAGCCGGCCAAGCCGGCCCCCCTGTAGGAACTCGCCGACCGCGCGTTCCGCCGGCCGCCGATGCCCGCCCCGCGCCGTCCCGCGCATGATGTTTTCCAAGATCACAAGCCCATCCAGGGCAAGCCGCCGATGCGGCGCCAAGGAGAAACATCATGCTGTACTGCACCTTCACCTTCGACGACGAACCCACCGCCGGCTATCTGTCCGCGTGGGGCGGGCACCATCGCAAGCGTGGCCACGTGGCCATCTACGATCAGCGCTCGGGTGACATCGTGGCCCGTTACGGCCTCGAAGAACGCAAGGACAACGACCGCGAGCTGGAGCTGATCCACCGCCGCGCCATCGCCCAGTTCCGCCGCGATCGCCGGGCCGCCACGCCCGAGCGCTACATCGACCTGGACTGGCAGGTGCACCCCTGGGCCGGCGACATCATCCATATCTGAGCGGATTTCCATCCCACAGGAGTTGCCGCCATGCCCTACCGTTCCGACCCGCTACCCGACCGCGTCAGCGACCACCTGCCCGAATCCGTGCGTCAGGCCTATCGCGACGCCTTCCTCAACGCCTGCGAACGCGGCAACCGCGACGAACAGCGCGCCCACCAGATCGCCTGGGCCGCGCTCAAGGAGCACTACCGCAGCTGTACACGGACGCCACACTGACAGCAAACAGACCGGGCCCACCCGGCGCCTCGCCGCCGCACGGCGGACCACGCCCCGACACCGGCCCCCGCCGGCGCGGTGCAAAACCAAGCGAAAGGAGTGAAACCATGACGATTTCCCAACCCTCCGGCCAAACCGCCCGCACCGCCGCCGAAGTGGGCGGCGCCCGCATCGTCGGCAGCAGCGAAGCCTTCGACCGCGCCGACGGCCCCGGCCCCTACCTGATGCTGGCCGACTCGCTGGAAGGCAACGACGTGGTCAACGCCGCCGGCGACGACCTGGGCGAGATCAAGGGCATCATGCTCGACGTGCAACGCGGCCGCATCGCCTACGCCGTGCTGTCGTTCGGCGGCTTCCTCGGCGTCGGCAACAAACTGTTCGCCATCCCCTGGCAGGCCCTGGTGCTGGACACCGACCGCAAGCGCTTCGTGCTCGACGTGAGCGAAGAACGCCTGAAAGCCGCCCCGGGCTTCGACAAGGACCACTGGCCGAGCATGGCCGACCTGCAATGGGCGTCCAGCGTGCATAGCTACTATCAGGCTGATCCTTATTGGCGGCATTGATGGTTTGACGCCGATGCCACGACAAAACCCCGCCGAGGCGGGGGTTTTGTCTTTTAACGGCTCTGTTCCCCCCGCGCCTGAGCTCCGTCGGTAAACTCTGGCCATAACCAAACCGGCCCAATTCAGCGTCTTCGGAGTCGCCCCATTGCCGACTTGTCCTGTGGCGATTCGATAACTGCGAACATGGCAGACCGATTGCCGGCTCGATTGGCCTCCAGCACTTTCCGCATTAGTTCGGCAGATTGCACGCCTGCGCCAATCCAACCCATCTGCGCCAGTTGCGTGAACTCAGTATTGTTCAGATAACGCGGACAGTTATGATAGCCGACCAACCGCCCATCACCTTCTCCTTCCGATTCCGGCAAGGTGAGGAAGTGGCTTAGATGGTCGGCCGATAGCGTGATTCCTGGGATCAGGTTTTCATTGCGCGCAGTGGGAGAATGTTCCTGGCAGAACTTGAAGAAAAATGGATCTTCATTAAGCCGATAGTTCCATAGGGTGGGAGCGGGCGCTTGCGTATCGGCTGCCGCATTCATGAAGACGCGCGTCTTCTTCAGCTGGTCATGCAGCCGGGACGATGGGGAAATCGGATAGGTCCATTTGCCTTTCGCATTCTTCGTCATCCGCTTGTACTGGAGCAGCAGGAAGCTTTGATAGCAGGTGTGATAGATGATCAGGTCGATCCCCAGCACGGTTTCGAGAGCGGTCTTGTCCACGATAGTGACGCGAACCTTATGCCCTTGTTGGTCATCGAAGTTGGCCCACTGCGAAGGCAGGTTCTTTTCGCCAAACAGCTGCTCGAATACTCTGCGGTCGTGCTCCAGCAAGCTGCGCTCCTGTATCAGCACATCATCGAGCAAACTCAGAATGGAAGTCGCGCTATCCACACGATCGACCTGCAAGGACTTCAGGGTCTTGGCGCGATCCTGCTTGCCAATGTCGAGCACCAAACCCAGGCCATCGCGCTGTTCATTCAGGCGATCGTACCGTTGATTGCCGCTGGGTAAGAGCCTTTGCTCCGTGCGTTTGGCAATGAGCAAATCAATGGCGGCTGCGTCACTTGGGCGGCATGCTTTCACCTGTGCGATCAGCTTGTGCCAGTCGGTAGCGTCAAGGCGTTGCATCCGTTCCGGCGTACTGAGCCGCGCCGCAAGGTCCACCACTTTCAGCTCATTGCTGCTTAGCGCTGGGTGAAATTCCAGCAGCGGCGTGTGCATGCGCATTTTGCGTTTCATCGAACCGCCGCTGCCGTGCATGGGTTCCATCAGAGCAAACCCGCCTATGGCCAAAGGCTCATGCTCAAGCACCAGAAACACCAACTCGCGGTGATCGAATCTCCAATCCACCGCTGAGAAGGATTCGGTCAATCGCATTTCGGAATGGAAGCGCTCGGCAATCCATGTGGTTCGTTCCGGTTCGAACGTCAGAACGAATCCCCCGTACTCGGCGGGTAATTGGGACGTCTTTTTCCTTGCCATAGCGATCCGCGACTGTCCTATTTCACAAGCTCGACTCCCGAGTATTCACCATCCTCGCGCGGTAGCCAATTTCGATAACAGCGGGGCTCTGTTGCACAACTCCCCGCGCCTGAGCCCCGTCGGTAAACTCTCGCTATGACCAAACCCGCTCCAGCCAAGCACAGAACCACCAACACATGTGAGTACGATGCCGCCCTCAAGGCACGCGGATCGCTGCTGATCTGGCTCGATCCGGCCATGCAATGCTACGCGCCGGCCAGCGGCGGGCCCGGGCGTAAGCCAAAATTCTCCGACGCGGCCAACCAGTTCTGCCTGTCGATCAAGGTGCCATTCGGCCTGGCACTACGCCAAGCCACCGGCATGGTCGAGAGCCGACGCATAAACGCTGGAAATTCGCGCGATAGAGGTCACCGACAATGGCGTGGGCGATGCACCGGTGCTGCCCCATCTGCTGACGCAGATCCCGGTCGACGAAACCAATCACCAGCGTGAGCGCCGATGGCGCTTACGACACCAAGCGCTGCCATCGTGCCATTGTCAAACGAGGTGCCGAGGCGATCATCCCGGTGCGCAGGAACGGCCCGCCATGGAAAGAGAGCACGAGTTCGGAACGAAGCGCTACGTGCGATGCGCCGACCGGGCCCCGGCGATCTGGAAATGCTGGAGCGGCTACCACCAAGATGCGGGGCTTCAAGTTGCTGGGTGAACAGGTGAAGGCGCGAACGTTTGAGCCACAGGTGGCGGAACTGCAAGTCCGTGCCACCGTGCTCAACCGGTTCATCCAGCTGGGTTCGCCAGTGACGGTGCGCGTGGCACAAGTGCGGCTAACAAAACCTAGGACACCCTCTCGCGTCCTGCCAGAGCCTCGCCCAAACCTCCCAGATAGCTGACCTGCGGGCGACACAGCCGACAATTACTCCATACGCCCCCCCTCTTCAGGTATCACCAGCTTATCCCCACGCCCCTTGCCGCTCTGCCTACGCTCCACCCACTCCTCCCCCCAATGCACCACCCGCAACACCGCCAGGATCAGCAGCGTCACCGTCACAGCCAGCAGGTGCTGGCGCAGGGCGGTGGCGATGCCGATGGCGGCGGCCATCAATAGGCCGGCGGCGGTGGTCAGGCCGTGGATGCCGGTGCCGCTGCCGTTGCGGAAGATGGTGCCGGCGCCCAGGAAGCTCACGCCGGTGATGACCGCGCCCATGATGCGGATCGGGTCGGTGTTCACCAGTTCGCGCATGGGACTGTCGCGGTAGTGCGCCAGCAGGGTGTCGCCCAGGCCGACCAGCAGCGCGGCGGCGCCGGCCACCAGCATGTGGGTGCGCAGACCGGCGGGCTTGTCGGCGGCTTCGCGCTCCAGGCCGATCAGACCGCCCAATAGCATCGCCAGCGCCACTTCGGCCAGGATGCTCAGTTGGTGGGTGAGCAGCGGGTCCATCAGTGGGCCATCCATGTAGGAATTGCAGCGCTTTGCAAATTGGCGTGTGCCGCCGGGGCCGGTGCAGAGGGCGATTGCCAGGTGGCGAGCAAGGCCAGCAGCGCGAACACCATCGCAGGTCCGGCGTGGCCGGTGCCGCGGGCCAGTGGCAAGGGCAGATCGAGCGGGCGGGCGGGTCTGGCGGGCAGCGGGCGCATGGGGTTTCTCCGGTGAATTGAGGGGTTTGTCGCATTGAAAAAGCAATTAGCAAGCCAGCGCCCGGACCGTGCCAATTGCCATTGGCACGGTTACTGCTGAACTGGATTCGGAAATCGCGTTTCGGCGCGATCCAGACAATTGCCATAACAAGCCACAAGGAGAACATCATGTCATTGAGCCTGATTCTGCTGATCGTGCTGGTATTGCTGCTGGTGGGCGCCTTCCCGGCGTGGCCGCACAGCCGGGGCTGGGGCTACGGCCCGACCGGCATCGTCGGGGTGCTGCTGGTGGCGCTGGTGGTGATGATGCTCACCGGAACCCTGTAGCAACGCCACTTGGCGGGCGGCGCCACCTTGGCATGCCGCCCGCCGCGCCCTCCTGCGGCCCTCCCCTCCTACAGCGTGGTCGCATTTCGTCCTACAGCAATATCAGCAGCGCCTTGAATCCGCCTTCATGCCCCGCTGCATTACCTTGTAGGCGGTGGGATCAGTCGGGCGCAATTCAAATCGCCGATCGCCCCGGACCGTATCGACGGTCAATTCAGGCATCTCAATTCCGCCCCGCTCCGAATTGCCGGGCAATCGCTGCCGCAATTCGCCGATTCATTCCACCGTTTGCCAATCCGATCAGGAATACCGATATGAGCCTTCACGTTCTGATGGTGGCCGCCGAAGCCGTGCCGCTCGCCAAGACCGGCGGCCTGGGCGACATGGTGGGCGCGTTCGCCCCGGCGCTGCACCGCGCCGGTACGGCGGTGACGTTGATGCTGCCCGCTTGGCCGGGCACGCTGGAAGCGGTGGAGGACGTGCGCGAAGTGGCGCGCTTCGACGATCTGCCCGGCGGCCCCGCCAGCCTGCTCGCCGCCACCCTGCCGGGCGTGGGGCTGCCGCTGCTGCTGTGGCGCAACGACGCGCTGCTGGTCCGCGAAGGGTCGCTCTACCTCGACCACGACGGCCGCGAATACGCCGACAACCCGCTACGCTTCGGCGCGTTCTGCCATGCCGCCGCGCACGTCGCCGCCGGCCTGCCGGGGTTGCCGGGGGTGGACGTGGTGCACGCCCACGACTGGCATACCGGACTGGTGCCGCTGCTGGTGCGCGACAGTGGCGCGCCGGTGCGCACGCTGTTCACCGTCCACAACCTGGCGTTCCAGGGCAATTACCCGCTCGAATGGATGGATAAGCTCGCCATCCCGGCGCAGGCACGCGGCAGCGAAGGCTGCGAGTTCTGGGGCCAGCTCAGCTTCGTCAAGGCCGGGCTGGTGTATGCCGACCTGCTCAACACCGTCAGCCCCGGCCACGCCGGCGAGCTGCTCACCGCCGAGGGCGGCCACGGCATGGACGGCGTGCTGCGCCCGCGCGCCGCGCAGCTGCACGGCATCCTCAACGGCATCGACACCGCCCTGTGGAATCCGGCCGACGATGCGCTGCTGCCCAAGCCGTTCAGCGCCGCCGACCCCAGCGGCAAGCACGCGTGCAAGGCCGCGTTGCAGCGCCGCTTCGGCTTGCCCGAGGACGCCTTCGCGCCGGTGGTCGCGCTGGGCAGCCGCCTCACCCACCAGAAGATGGCCGACGTGGCGCTGGAGGCGCTGCCGTTCCTGCTCAACCGCTATCCGCGCCTGCAGGTGGCGATGCTCGGCTGCGGCCAGCCGCAATACGAACAGGGCTTCCGCGAACTGCAACAGCGCTACCCGCGCCGCGTCGCCGCCCACATCGGCTACAGCGAGGCGCTGGCCCACCTGCTGCACGGCGGCGCCAACCTGCTGCTGCACGGCAGCCGCTTCGAACCGTGCGGCCTCGCCCCGCTGTACGCCATGCGCTACGGCACTATCCCGGTCGCCTCGCGCGTGGGCGGGCTGGCCGACACCATCGTCGATCCGGTCGAACACGACCCGCAGACCGCGCGCGCCAACGGCTTCCTGTTCGACGGCGACGCGCCGGCCGAAATGGTCGAGGCCGTGGAGCGCGCCCTGGCCGCGTTCTCGCAACCGCGCGTGTGGCGGCAGTTGCAGCGCAACGCCATGCAGGCCGACTTCGGCTGGCCGCGCCCGGTCGAACGTTATCTCGCGCTGTATGCCCAGTTGGACCAGCCCCGCCCGCGCGCCGCGCGCCAGGCCATCGCCTGACCCTTGGAGAGAAGCCGTCATGCACACCCTTCCCGATCGTCTCGACCTTGGCCGTCCCTACCCGCTCGGCGCCCACTGGGATGGCCAGGGCGTCAACTTCGCCGTGTTCTCCGCCAGCGCCACCCTGATCGAGCTGTGCGTGTTCGACGAACGCGGGCGCAAGGAGATCGCGCGCTACCCGCTGCCGATGTGCACCGACGAGATCTGGCACGGCTACCTGCCCGACGCCAAGCCGGGCCTGCTCTACGGCTACCGCGCCCACGGCCCGTACGACCCGGCCAACGGCCATCGCTTCAATCCGAACAAGCTGCTGCTCGACCCCTACGCCCGGCGCATCGTCGGCGACATCAAGTGGGGCCCGGCGGTGTTCGGCTACAAGCTCGGCGCGCACCGCGCCGACCTCACTTTCGATCGGCGCGACAGCGCGCACGCCATGCCCAAGTGCATGGTCGAGGGCGGCGGCTTCAACTGGAGCGGCGACAACCCGCCCGACGTGCCGTGGCGCGACACCGTGATCTACGAAACCCACGTGCGCGGCGTGTCGCGCCAGCGCCAGGACATCGCCGCGCACAAGCGCGGCACCTTCGCCGCGCTGGCCGACCCGCGCTTCATCGACCACCTGCACCAGCTGGGCGTCACCGCCGTCGAACTGCTGCCGGTGCAGGCGTTCACCCAGGATTCGTACCTGCTCGACAAGGGCCTGGCCAACTACTGGGGCTACAACACCCTCAGCTACTTCGCCCCGGAGCCGCGCTACCTGTCGAACGGCTCGCTCGACGAGATCCGCACCGCGGTGCGCCGCCTGCACGCCGCCGGCATCGAGGTGATCCTGGACGTGGTCTACAACCACACCTGCGAAGGCAACGAGCGCGGCCCGACGCTGTCGTGGCGCGGTCTGGACAACGCCAGCTACTACCGCCTGCTGCCGGACGAGCGCCGCTATTACATCAACGAAACCGGCTGCGGCAACACCCTCAACCTGTCGCATCCGCGCGTGTTGCAGATGGTGCTGGATTCGCTGCGCCACTGGGTGGACGCCTACCACGTCGACGGCTTCCGCTTCGACCTGGGCTGCACCCTGGGCCGCGAAAGCTGGGGCTTCGACCCGGGCGCCGGCTTTTTCGACGCGCTCAAGCAGGACCCGCAGCTGTCGCGCCTCAAGCTCATCAGCGAACCATGGGACTGCGGCCCCGGCGGCTACGTGCTCGGCCAGCATCCGCCCGGCTTCGCCGAATGGAACGACCAGTACCGCGACACCGTGCGCGGCTACTGGCGCGGCGACCCCGGCACCCGCGCCCCGCTGGCGGCGCGCCTGGCCGGCTCGGCCGACTATTTCGACAAGCGCCACCGCAAACCGTGGGCGTCGATCAACTTCCTCACCGCGCACGACGGCTTCACCCTGGCCGACTGGGTCTCGTACAACGACAAGCACAACGAGGCCAACGGCGAGGACAACAACGACGGCCACAACGACAACCGCAGCAACAACTGGGGCGCCGAGGGCCCGACCGACGATCCCGAAATCCGCCTTACCCGCGAGCGCGTGCAGCGCGCCATGCTCGGCACGCTGTTGCTGTCCACCGGCACCCCGATGCTGCTCGGCGGCGACGAATTCGGCCGCAGCCAGCGCGGCAACAACAACACCTACTGCCAGGACAACGACCTCTCCTGGTACGACTGGGACGCCGCGCGCGGCGAGGACGGCAGCGCGCTGACCCGCTACGTCGCCCGGCTGATCGCCTTGCGCCGCGAGTGCAAGTCGCTGCGCGCGCTGGGCTTTCCGCACGGTGAAACCCAAACCCTGCCCGGCGTGGCCGACCTGGCGTTCTTCGACGAGCGCGGCCAGCCGCTGAGCAACGGCGATTGGGACAACCCCGACGCCAAGGCGCTGGCGGTGCGGCGCTCCGGCGTGGACGAGGACGGCAATGGCACCGTCACGCTGATCCTGCTCAACGCCGGCCACGACCCGATCCGCTTCGAACTGCCCGACGGCCCCGACCTGCCGTGGCAGGTATCGATCCAGAGCGCCTTCCCCGAGCAGCCGGCCGCGCCGCTCGGCAACGAGGACGGCCTGGAAGTGCCGGCGCACAGCATGGCGCTGCTGCTGGCCGCCGTGCGCATCGACCAGGTGCCCGGCCCGCGGGTGCGCGTGCCCAAGGCCGAACCGGAGCCGCACGCCCAGCCCGACGACGAGCCCGCCGACGAGGCCGCGCCACCGCCCGCCGCCGAAGCGGAGCCCGCATGAACGACCGCACGCTGCCCTTCGGCGCCACCCTGCTGGGCAACGGCCTGGCACGCTTCCGCCTGTGGGCGCCCGACGCCGCCGTCGTGCAACTGGCCTTCGCCGACGGCCGCATTCTCAGCCTGGCCCGCGACGGCGCGGGTGGCCACGGCCTGGACACCCCGGCCCGGCCCGGCGACCGCTACCGCTTCGTGGTGGACGGCCAGCCGGTGCCCGACCCGGCCTCGCGCGCCCAGCACGGCGGCCCCGATGGCTGGAGCATCCTCACCGACCCCGACGCCTATCCCTGGGAAGCCCACGACTGGCGCGGCCGGCCGTGGCATGAAACGGTGATCTACGAACTGCACGTCGGCGCCTACGGCGGCTTCGACGCCGTACGCGAACAGGTGCCGGCGCTGGCGCAGCTGGGCATCACCGCCATCGAACTGATGCCGCTGGCCGCCTTTCCCGGCGAGCGCGGCTGGGGCTACGACGGCGTGCTGCCGTTCGCCCCGTTCGAAGGCTACGGCACGCCCGACCAGCTCAAGGCGCTGATCGACACCGCGCACCGCCACCGGCTCCAGGTGTTCATCGACGTGGTCTACAACCACTTCGGCCCGGCCGGCAACTACCTGCACGGCTACGCCCGCGACTTCTTCCACCGCGACGGCAGCGGCTGGGGCACCCAGCTCAACGTCGCGCATCCGGTGGTCGAAGGCTTCCTGCTCGCCAACGCGCTGTTCTGGCTGGACGAAATGCGCTGCGACGGCCTGCGCTTCGACGCCGCGCACGCCGTCGGCAGCCCCGCCTTCCTGCGCCACTTCGCAGCACGCCTGCGGGCCGCGCTCGACCCGGACCGGCACATCCACCTGATGCTGGAGAACGCCGACAACCGCGCCAGCCTGCTGACCCCCGACGCCGACGGCATCGCCCCCTACGTGGCGCAATGGAACGACGATGCCCACCACGCGCTGCACGTACTGCTGACCGGCGAGCACGACGGCTACTACGCCGCCTTCGCCGACCACGCCGCGCAACGGCTGGCGCGCTGCCTGGGCGAAGGCTTCGCCTACCAGGGCGAGCCCTATGCGCCGTGGCAGGACCGCCCGCGCGGCGAGCCCAGCGGCCACCTGCCGCCGACCGCCTTCATCCACTGCTTGCAAAACCACGACCAGATCGGCAACCGCGCGCTGGGCGAACGGCTGACCGTGCTGGCACCGCCCGCCGCGCTCGACGCCGCGCTGGCGCTGCTGCTGCTCACCCCGCCGATTCCGCTGTTGTTCATGGGCGAGGAATGGGGCGAGACCGCGCCGTTCCTCTACTTCATCGACCACGCGCCCGAGCTGGCCACCGCCATCCGCGACGGCCGGCGCGAAGAGTTCGCCCACTTCGGCGCCTTCGCCGACCCGGCGCAGCAGGCACGCATCCCCGACCCGCAGGCGCCCGACAGCTTCGAGGCCAGCCGGCTCGCCCCCGCCGCCGCCCGCGACAGCGCCGCGCAGCAGCGGCTGGCGCTGGTCGGCCTGCTGCTCACCCTGCGCCGCGACTACCTGATGCCGGCCCTGCCCGGCTGCCGCGCGCTGGCCGCCGCCGCCGTGGGCGAACGCGGCGTGCTGGCCCAATGGCGGCTGCGCGACGGCCGGGTGCTGGTGGTACTGGCCAACTTCGGCCCCGCCCTGCCCCGCGGCACCCTGCCCGCCCCGCTGCCCGAGCACGGCCTGCTGTTCCAGACCCCGCCCGACGCCGCCAACGCACTGAACGACACCCGCATCCCGGCACATAGCTGCCTGGTGTGGCTGGATCACGGGGAAACGCTGCGATGAACCAAATGCTCGGGAAGGGAGAAGGGGGAAGAGAGAAGGGGAACGACCAAACCGGAAACGACGTGGACGTGCGCGAAGCGCGCGCCCCTTCCCCCTTCCCCCTTCCCTCTTCCCCCACAGTCCGCGCCACCGTGCGCTTGCAGATGCACCGCGACTTCACCTTCCACCACGCCGCCGACCTGGTGGACTACTTCGCCCGGCTGGGGATCAGCCATCTCTATCTATCGCCGATCACCTGCGCCGTGCCCGGCTCGCCGCATGGCTACGACGTGGTCGATCCCACCCGGGTCAACCCCGAACTGGGCGGCGAGGAGGGGCTGGCGCACCTGGTGGCGGCGTTGCGCCAGCGCGGCATGGGGCTGGTGATCGACATCGTGCCCAACCACATGGGCATCGCCGACGAGCACAACCCGTGGTGGGTGGACGTGCTGACCTGGGGCGAGCGCAGCCGCTACGCCCGCTACTTCGACATCGACTGGCACGCCCCCACCCCCGGCCTGGACGGCAAGGTGCTGCTGCCGATCCTGGGCGGCCACTACGGCGCGCTGCTGCAAGCGGGCGAACTGACCCCGCGCTTCGACTGGGACAGCGGCCGCTTCCAGCTCGGCTACGGCGAACGCCGCCTGCCGCTGTCGCCGCGCAGCCACGCGCAACTGCTGCGCGCCGGGCTGGGCGAGCCCGACGGACTGGCGCTGGCCGAACTGTTCGAGGCACTGGAGGCCGACGAAACACCGGAAGCACTGGCGGCGGCCGCCGCCGAAGCGTGGCGCGGCCTGCGCGATTACGCCGCCACCGCAGGCGGCCGCGCCGACATCCTGGCCGCGCTGGTCGCCCACGATCCGCGCAGCCCCGACGCCATCGAGCGGCTGCACGCCGTGCTGGAGAACCAGCATTACCGGCTGGCCAGCTGGACCACCGCCTGCGACGCCATCAACTGGCGCCGCTTCTTCGCCGTCGACACCCTGGCGGCGCTGCGCGTCGAGGAACCCGAAGTGTTCGAGGCCGCCCACGCGCTGGTCTTCCGGCTGTACGCCGCCGGACTGATCGACGGCGTGCGCGTCGATCACGTCGACGGCCTGACCGACCCCGCCGGCTACTGCGCCGCGCTGCGCGAGCGGCTGGCCGTGCTGCGCCCCCGCCGCCCGGCCAACGCGCCGCGCGACGAACCGTGGCTGGTGGTGGAAAAGATCCTCGCCCCCGAAGAGGCCCCGCGCGACTGGGCAGTGCACGGCACCACCGGCTACGACTTCCTCAACCAGGCCAACCGCCTGCTGCACGACCCGGCCGGGGCCGCGCCGCTGGAGGCCGGCTGGCTGGCGTTGTCCGGCCTGGGCGCCGCCGGCGGCTACGACGCCATCCGCCTCGACGCCCGGCAACGGATGCTGGAAGAACGCTTCGCCGGCGAACTGGCCGCCGCCGCCCAGGCGCTGGCCGACGTCGCCTGCGCCGACCGCGCCGGCCGCGACTACCCGCCGCGCGCCCTGGCGCGGGTGCTGCGCGAGCTGGTGCTGGCCTTTCCCGTCTATCGCATCTACGCCCGCGACGACGCGGTGGACGCCGAGGACAGCCGCCACCTGGACACCGCGTTGCGCACCGCCCAGGCCGCGCTGCGCCCGATCGACCGCCCGGTGCTGCACAAGGCCGCCGACTGGCTGGGCCGTCAGCCCGCCTACGGCGACCCGTTGCTGCACACCGCGCGCCGCCGCCTGCAACAACTGACCTCGCCGGTGGCCGCCAAGGCCATCGAGGACACCGCCTTCTACCGCTACGGCCGCCTGCTGTCGCTCAACGAAGTCGGCGGCGAGCCCGACCGTTTCGCCGACGACGCCGACACCTTCCACGCCCAGGCGGCGTGGCGCGCCGCGCATTGCCCGCACGCCCAGCTGACCACCGCCACCCACGACCACAAGCGCGGCGAGGACGTGCGCGCGCGGCTGGCGGTGCTGAGCGAACTGCACCGCGACACCCTGACCGAACTGGCCGCGTGGTGCGATGCCAACGCCGGGCTCAAGCGCGAGGTGGACGGCCAGCCGGCGCCGGAACGCCCGGCCGAATTGATGCTGTACCAGACCCTGATCGGCGCCTGGCCGCCCGGATTGCGCCCGGACGACGCGCCCGCGCTGGCCGCGTTCGCCGAACGCATCGCCCGCTGGCTGGAAAAAGCCGAGCGCGAAGCCAAGCGCCGCACCGACTGGCTGACCCCGCATCCCGACTACGAAGCCGCCGGCCGCGATTTCGTCGCCGCGCTGCTGCGGCCCGGCGGCGAGTTCGTGCGGCGGCTGGCCGCCTTCGTCGACCGCATCGCCGCCGCCGGCGCGCTCAACGGCCTGACCCAGACCGTGCTGCGCCTGACCGCCCCCGGCGTACCCGACCTGTACCAGGGCGGCGAGTTCTGGGACCACAGCCTGGTCGATCCCGACAACCGTCGCCCGGTGGACTGGGCCAGCCGCGAAGCCGCGCTGGCCTTGCACGAGCGCCAGGGCGCGCTGGCGCCGTTGCTGGCGAGCTGGCACGACGGTCGCATCAAGCAGGCGCTGATCGCCCGCCTGCTCGCCGCGCGCCGCGCCCATCCCGAGCTGTTCACCGTCGGCCAGTACCTGCCGCTGCCGGTGCACGGCCCGCTGGCCGGCCATGTGCTGGCATTCGCCCGACGGCATGGCGACGACACGCTGGTGGTGGTGGTGGTGCCGCTGCGGCTGGCCGCGTTGCTGGACGGCGCCGCCACCCCGGCGCTGGCGCCGGCGCGCTGGGCCGACACCGAACTCGGCCTGCCGCTGAGCGGCCGCTGGCTGGACCTGCTGCACGACCGGCAACTCGATACCACGGAGCGCCTTGCGTTGCCGACGCTGTTCGAGTCGTTGCCGATCGCCGTGTTGTTGCACCACCGCCCATGAAGATGCGGAGGAGCCAATCAAAAGGGGGCCAAGGAGAACAACCATGAACGGGAACACCAGGATCCGAAGTTGGGCGCACCGGCAAGTCCGGTCGGCCCGCCGCGACCTGCCGGTTGCATCGCGCCCCCGGCCAAGCCGGACGCGAAACCGGACTGGTGCGCCAGAACGCCGGTGCTTCCTGTTCGATTCCACTCCCCCCGCCCTCGCCGCCGCGAGGGAGCCTCGCCGCGCTCGTGGCGCGTGAGCGGGGACTGATCAAGGAAGCCGACCATGATCGACCGATCAAACTGGTTTTACCGCCACCGCATCGCGCTGACCGTCACCGCCGGCCTGTTGGCCTTGGTGATCGCCGCCATCGCCCTGTTCGACTGGAACCTGCTGCGCGGCCCGATCGCGCGGCGCGTCACCGCCGAGACCGGACGCAGTTTCGCCATCAACGGCGACCTCGACGTGCAGCTGTCGCTGCGCCCCACCGTCACCGCCCACGACCTGGTGCTGGGCAACGCCGCCTGGAGCCACGAACGCACCATGGCGCACGCGCGCTCGCTGACGGTGCAGCTCGACCTGTGGCCACTGCTGAAAGGCCGGGTGGTGCTGCCGCAACTGGTGCTGGACACCCCGCGCGTGCTGCTGGAGCGCAACGCCAAAGGCCAGGGCAACTGGGCCTTCGACCTGAAACCGCGCGAAGCGGAAAAGGATGACCAAGGCGTGCAGATCGGCATGCTGCGCGTCCAGGACGGCCTGGTACGCTATCTCGACCCGCAGTTGAAGAGCGACGTCACGGTGAAGGCCAACTCGCGCACCGCCGGCACCGACACCCGGCAGAGCCGGCTGCTGATCGACGCCGCCGGCAGCTACCAGGATCTGCCGCTGACCCTCACCGGCGAGATCGGCTCGGTCACCGACCTGCAACAGACCCTGGCGGAAAATCGCCGCCCCTATCCGATCGCCGCGCAGGGGCGGATCGGCGCCACCCGCGTCGCCGCCGACGGCAGCATCGCCAACCTGCGCCAGTTCAGCGGGCTGGACGCCAACTTCGCGCTATCCGGCCGCAGCCTGGCCGAGCTGTACCCGCTGCTGGGCGTGCCGCTGCCCGCCACCCCGGCCTACTCGGTCAAGGGCCATCTCCAGCACAGCGGCGAGGTCTGGGACCTGAGCCGCATCGCCGGCAAGGTGGGCAACAGCGACCTGAACGGCCGCTTCAAGGTGGATCGCGGCCAGCAGCCACAATTCATCCAGGCCGACCTGACCTCGCGCCGGCTCGACCTGAAGGACCTGTCCGGCTTCCTGGGCGCGCGCGACGAACAGAGCGGCAAGACCGTCGCCGTACCCGGCAGCAAGGTGCTGCCGCAGAACACCCTCAACGTGGAAAAGCTCAAGGTCGCCAACGCCGACGTGCGCCTGAAGGGCCATCGCATCCAGACCGAAAAACTGCCGCTGGACGACTTCGAGGCCCACCTGCTGCTGAAAGACGGCGTGGTCACGCTGAACCCGCTCAACTTCGGCGTCGCCGGCGGCGACCTGCGCTCGACGGTGAAGCTGGACAGCAACCTGGAGCCGTTCCGCACCCAGGCCGACGTCAAGGTGCGCAAGCTGCAACTGAAGCGGCTGGTACCCAAGCTCGACCTCGGCGAAAAAGCCAGCGTCGGCCTGGTTGGCGGCTGGGCCAGGCTGGACATGCGCGGCGACTCGGTGGCGCGCATGGCCGCCAGCGCCGACGGCGACATCGCGCTGCTGATGCACGGCGGCAGCACCAGCAAGCTGATCATGCGCCTGGCCAACCTGGACGTCGCCAACTCGCTGGGCATCCTGCTCACCGGCGACGAGCAGATCGACATCCGCTGCGCCGTGGCCGACTTCGAGGCCAAGGACGGCAACCTGCTCGCCCGCACCCTGGTGCTCGACACCGAGAAGAGCGTGGTCAAGGGCGAAGGCACCATCGACCTGAAGCGGGAGCAACTGGACCTGCGGCTGCGTTCCGACCCGAAGGACATCAGCCTGGCCGCGCTGCGCGGCCCGATCGTGCTGTCCGGCCCGCTGGCCAAGCCGAGCGTGCGCCCCAGCCTGCCGCAACCCACCGGCCGCGTGGCGGTCGCCGCCGCGCTGGCGACCATCTCGCCGCCGCTGGCGTTGTTGCCGCTGATCGAGCTGGGCGGCGCGGAGGACACCCCGTGCGCGGCGTTGCTGAAGAATCCGCGCAAGGCGGGGAAGCAGTTGCAGGATAAGGAGCGCGCCGCCGCGCCGGGTGCGAAGGGCACGGCGAGCGATCCGGCGGAGCGGCAGGGAACCTGGAACCGCACCCCGACAGGAACCCCGACCCCGACACCGACACCCGCCCCTGCGCCGAAGTCGGAGGCGCCGGGCAAGGCGTTGGCGAAGCCGAAGGTGACGCCGACGGCGGAGGGGAAGTGATGGGGGGTGCAGTTGTGGTTGTCGCTGCAACGGCAACTGCAAAAGCGTTTAACCGCCTAGCGCCTGCGGCGCGGTTACTTGACGCCCTCAACGGCCGGGCGGGCCGGTTCATTTCTTTTGCACGGCCAAAAGAAACGAACCAAAGAAAAGGCCGCCCCGCATACGCGCCCCTGCGGGGTTCCCTCGCG
>NZ_KB895337.1:0-65621 GCF_000374805.1 Chitiniphilus shinanonensis DSM 23277 | reverse complement strand
TCTTTTGGAGAAGCAAAAGAAATGAACCGGCCCGCCCGGTCGCGAAGGGCATCAAACAACCCGCGCCGCAGGCGCTAGGCGGTTAAAAGCCTTTGAAGTTGAAGTTGAAGTTGAAGTTGCAGCCGGGCCAACCGCCCCAAAAAAAGGAGCCGCTCCAATGATCCGCCAGATCCTCCACGACAACAGCCAGCAAGACCTCCTGCTGGCCATCGCCATCGCCCTCGCCACCCTGCTGGCGCTGTACGCCATCCGCTACGCCCTCACCGCCTGGCTCGCGCCACGGCTACAGACCCGCAAATCCAGCGTCGTCCAGGCGTGGGCCGCGTCGTTTGCCGCCACCAGCTTCTGGCTGCTGCTGCCCATCGCCGTCAAGGTCGGCGCCAACGGGCTGACGCTGCCGGCCAAGGTGGACAGCACGCTCTCGATCATCGCCCTGATCGCCTTCATCGTGCAGATCGCCCTCTGGGCCAACCGAGCGCTGGTGCAATGGTTCGCCAGCGAAACGGTGCGCCGCCGGCAGGTCGACGCCGAGGCCGCCACCGCCATGACCATCCTCGGCTTCCTGGCGCGGCTGGTGCTGTGGACCATGATCCTGCTGATCGTGCTCGACCAGCTGGGCTTCAACATCTCCGGCCTGATCGCCGGGCTGGGCATCGGCGGTGTGGCGGTGGCGCTGGCGGTGCAGAACATCCTGGGCGATCTGTTCGCCTCGCTGGCCATCGTGCTCGACAAACCGTTCGTGGTCGGCGACTTCATCATCGTCGGCGACATGATGGGCAGCATCGAACGCGTCGGCCTCAAGACCACCCGGGTGCGCAGCCTGTCGGGCGAGCAACTGGTGTTCTCCAACGACGACCTGCTGAAAAGCCGCATCCGCAACTACCAGAAGCTCCAGGAGCGCCGCGTGGTGTTCAGCGTGGCCGTGCCCTACGACACCCCGCGCGACAAGCTGGAACGGCTGCCGGGCCTCATCCGCGACATCGTCACCACGCGCGAAAAAGTGCGGATCGACCGCGCCCACTTCCAGGGCATCGGCAACGCCTCGTTCACCTTCGAAGTGGTGTACTTCGTGCTGTCGCCCGATTTCAACCTGTACATGGACATCCAGCAGGCGATCAACCTCGACCTGGTGAGCGCCTTCGAGCGCGAGGGGCTGGAGTTCGCGGTGCCGGTGCAGGCGTTCCGCAACACCGCCGCCCTCGGCGCCGGCGAAGCGAAAACGGCGCCGCAGACCCCGACCGGGCCGCAGCCGGCGGAATAAGGCGGCGTCCAATCGGTCAGCCCTCCTGAACCCGTCCCCCCGAAACGGCCGTAAACGCTAGGATGTGGCCCGTCGCCACTTCATGACGAGGCCATTGCCGAAGATGCTGCAGATAGACGGAGGGCGGGTGACCAACCCGAAAATACTTTCGCCAATGGAGGTGGTGGCAACTTGCAGGCAGCGGGGGCAGTTGGTAGTCCAGTTCAGCGCACGCCACGCCTACAACCCGGCGACCCTGCAAGCATTGAACGAGGCTTGCAAAATCGCCGAAAACTGCCTCCAGGTCCGCTTTTTCGGTCACGATGGAACACCGTTCGACGCTAGCGTACTGCGCCATCTGCCCGACGCAAGCGATGTTGCGGTCGATTGTCTTTCCATGATCGTCCACGAAGAAGAAATCGGTTTGCTTCCCAAGCTGAAACGCCTGCGCTTGGGCGTCTTCAAACTGAGTCGGCCCGACTTCCTCCACACCATCGACGTTGGCCGACTCGAACAGCTTTCTCTCGCTGAAAACCACAAGCGGAATATCGATTTGTCACCCTTGGCACGGTGCGGGTCGCTGACCGAGTTGTTCATCCAAGGCCATTCGAAGGGCATCGAAGTACTCGCCGCCCTGCCCTGCCTGCGCAAGTTGACGCTCAGTTGCTATGCAAAAAAACATCCTTTGAATTTCATCGAGGCCATTCCGAACTTGAGGGAGCTGACTCTGCTCCTGGGCGGGCGCGAGAACCTCAACGATCTATCCAGCACTACCATCGAGATGCTGCAAATCGTGCGCGTGCGGGGGCTTTCCACGCTCGGCGACTTGTCGCGTCTGCCCTCCCTTGCGGCCCTGAGCATTGAAGATCAGTTGCAGCTATTGAAGCTGGACCTATGCAGTGCGAAGTTGCTGCGATTGCGGCTGCGCAATTGCAAACGGTTGGCCGAAATATCCGGCCTGGAAGCACAGGACCGGCTACAGGAGCTTTTCACCTATGGCGTGGCACTTGACCTGAACACATTGCGTGACCGTGATTGGCCCCTTGCCACGCGTTCTGTCCGCCTGGTATCAGGCAACAGAAAGTGGAACGAGGACACCAAGGTGCGCTTGGCTGCTCGGGGCCTCGGCGAGGACAGTAGCGGGTGGTGGTAAGCGCGTCCCTCCGCAGACTCGGCCGTTGGTGGCAATCGTGTCCGCACGATGCGCTCTCGCATCTGCCAGAACCTTGCACACGGTCACGAGCCTGCCTGCGGTGATACGGTACGGGTCTTCCTTGGAGCAACCGCGAGCAGGCTGTCGTTTATGCTGGAGCGCCCATCCCCGCCTGCTCACCCTTTCGAGAATGCTTCATGCCTCGGCGAAAAGAACTCAAGAACACCGCGCAGTGCTTATGCGACTTCTTCGTCAGCCGCAACAATGACGTCGGAGGCTATTGGGGAATAGGAAAACTGTGCCTGCATGCGGCGCTCCAGCGCGTGACGGCCGTTCGACTCGATCTCACCCACCGTGAAGTCGCGCCGCCGAACGATGAGTTCCTGCCTCTGCTCACGGATTGCCTTCTGAGATTGCAACGCTACGTGGCCGCGCGAGGATTCTCGCCAGGTCGGGTACATCATGCGTGGATTGAACTCGATTTCGATCCAACGCCCCCCGACAAGCATGTCTGGGCGGTTACTCGGGGCAATCTGTTCAAGACGACGGTGGCCGTCGTCGACGACCTCGGGCGCGTGCATCTTGCGACGGCGTGGGGTTACTGCGCGCCGCATAGCCCGTACCAAGAGCACCGAAGTACGCGAGCCGTCCAATAAGGGCCGCTGACACAACCCTCCTGGCGGCGTCACGCTTGATAACCATCGGTTGAAACAATGACGTCGGGATGCATACACTGCGTGCATTCCCGACCACCGAGCCTGTCCATGCGCGCTATCCGCTCCCGCCTTGTCGCCCTGCTGGGCGCCGCCCTGTTGACCACGCCCGCCCTGGCCGCCGATCCCATCGTGGTGGATTTCGACTCCGCGCGCTGGGAGACCAAGGTGGAAAACGTCATCGTCGACAAGAACCTGGCCATCGTACTGTTCAACCTGACCGCCAAACAGGGCGAGCGCAGCGGCTTCGTGGTGGCGCTGATACGGGTGTCGGAATGCAGCAAGCTGCGCGGCACCATCCTGCTCGGCAACTCGCCGATCAGCGCCAGCGGCTACCGGGAATACGCGTTCGACAAGGAAGGCAAGGGCTTCGCCGACGGCGCCGGGGTGGGCGCCTGCATGGCCATCGTCAAGAAGGAATTCCCGGACACCTGACGCGACCGGGCCTCAGCCGGGCAGCACGCAACGGCGGGTGAGGAAGAAGCTCAGGCCCGTCCAGAACAATGCGGCGGCCGCCCACAAGACGAAGAACACGCCCAGCGCGGCCCAACGCCAACGCGGCGCGCGGATGCGCCGCCACAGGAAGTCGCCCCCCAACCACAGCAGCAGCGGCAGCCAGAGCAGATCGAACACGACGATCTGCCACGGCACGCTGAGCCGGTAGCCCTCCTCGCAGCGGGTGGCCCAGGCGTTCGACGCCACGACCATTGCGCCGAGGGCGATCCAGCGCCTCAGCCGCGCCATGCTTGGGCCGCCAGCCGGTACAGCACATGCCGGCGCAGCGGGTGGTCCGCCGCCAGCGCCGGGTGATCGAAGTCGTCGCCGCGCGTCATGCCCAGCCGCCGCATCACCGCCTGCGAGCGCAGGTTGGGCACGGCGGTGAACGAGACGATCTCGTCCAGCCCCAGCGTATCGAAACCGAACGCCAGCGCGGCGCGCGCCGCCTCGCTGGCATAGCCGCGCCCCCAGTGGCGCTGCGCCAGCCGCCAGCCCACCTCGACGCACGGCGAGAACGGAAATACCGCGACGGGCGGGTTCAGCCCGACCATGCCGACGAACTCGCCGCCATCGCGCAACGCCACCGCCCACAACCCCCAGCCGCGCTCGTCGATGCCCTGCTGCCAGCGCGCAGCCAGCGCATCGCTCTGCGCCCGATCCAGCGGCGCGGGAAAGTGGCGCATCACCTCGGGATCGGCATTGAGCGCCGCGAACGGCGGGAGGTCTTCATCGCGCCACGGGCGCAGGATCAGGCGTTCGGTGTGCATGGTGGTTGGGAAGGGGGAAGAGAGAAGGGTAAAAACCTAAACCCCAAATCTTGAACCACAGAGCGCACAGAGAACACAGAGTTTCACAGAGAAAACCTTAAGAACGGGAAAGGCGGAGTGATGTCATTCGCTGCGGTCTTTGTCCCAACTGCGGAAAAGCACGTCAACGTCAGAACATTGCGCCGCAACAACGAATGTGGGCATTGGTTTTTCGGGCGCAGGCTCGCCGACCTACCATGGCCAACTTGGATTCGTCGTTGAATGTAAACATGTCCGGCAAGCTCTTCATTGTCCTGGGCGACACCACCAGCCACGGCGGTACGGTAGTGTCGGCACAGTCACCCATGACCTTCCAGGGCAAGCCCGTTGCTACCGTGGGCGACATGACCTGCTGCCCCGAGTGCAAAGGCAGCTTCGCCATTGTGCAAGGCGGCGACAACATCGAGTTGATGGGGCGGCACCTGGCCCGTGCAGGAGACAAGACGGCCTGCGGCGCGGTGTTGATCCCCGGCAAGCAAACGTTGGGCACCCACTCGCCAGGCGGCGGGGCAGCTCAGGGCGCGGCCACGGCGACGAGTGCATCCGGAAAAGCGCTTGCGTCAGCAGTGGCGGGTACCGCTGCCGCAGTGGCCAAGGCCGCGGCGGGCAAAGATTCCGCTCAAGAAAAGGAAATCGTCCGCGTGTATTGGTCCTATGGCGACGATGAAACACCCTTGAGCGAGTTTTCGCGGCATTACGTGGATATCAACCTTCACGTCGAAACCCGGCATTACGCGCCGGGAGAGACCGTGGAGATTCTGCTGGAAGACGAAGATCAGCAGGAAATCACTGATGGAATGAAGCGCTTGTCCCTTTCGGCCCAAGTGGATGCCAGCGGCGTCGCCACTGTGAAGAATGTGCTGGCGGGCCAGAAGATCGAAATCATCAGCAAGGCGTAACTTGTATGGGAACGCTGAGAGCAACTGCCGGTGGACAGTCCGCCACGGTACGGGTGAACCGGCCCAGGTTCAACGACGTCTGGAATGCGTACCCTGTTGGGATGAGCGCACCGGATGCCTACAAAATGGTCGGGGGAAACGTTTACGAGCACTACCTTGAAAAGCCCGACAGATATGCCAACGCCTGTGCGTTACGCCTGAGCCGGGCCTTCAACTACGGCGGATTGACTATCCAGCGCGGCCCTGGCGCCTACAAACTGCGCGGTGGGGATGGCAAAGCCTACATCATGCGCGTGTCTGACATGCTGCCCTTTGTGAAGCAGCAATTTGGTACTCCGGATTTGACGATCAGGGGAAGCGCACAAAGCCAAATGACTCAGTTGGCCGGCAAGAAAGGCATCGTGATCTTTGCGGTATCGGGTTGGAACGACGCGACCGGACACGTCACCCTATGGAATGGCCGCGACTGCGGCGACCATTGCTACTTTGTCCACGACCAGCCGGGGGTTACCACCAAGGAAGTCTTGTATTGGGAGCTGAAATGAAGCGTTACGCTGTCGGACTGTTGTTAGCGATTCCCTTGCTGGGGCATGCAGCGGATGACGTGAAGCAGGCGCGACTGACCCTCAAGAAATGGGGGCTGGCGTATTGCTTGAGCACCTACCAAAAAACCGAAACGGCGAAGGAAGCATCCCAAGCGGTGGGCGCGTACTTTCAGCTTGGTGGACACGCTGATGGCGCCTACAACAACGTCGAGGCGTACTTCAACAAGGCGATTCCGGAAGATAAAAAGGTCATGCAGGCAACAGGGAAAACCAACAACCTGATGCGCTGCCTCGACGCCTACGAAGCCCCCGCGTACAACAAGCTGATCATCCAGCAGGACAAGTTCATCGGTGCCGAGATGGAGTAGCGCTCAGCCGGACAGCCTGCTTGTCAGCGATGGCTGGGTTTCGATGAAATGGCCCGCACCTGCGGGCCATTTGTCATCTGGATTTTGGGCGGCACGGGGTGTCAAATCCGCGCCAAAAGATGCCAAATCGCGCGCCGCGCTACACAACGAAAACGCGCAACGCAGCTTCCCGTTTGCCCTGGTTTTCTCCGTGGAACTCCGTGCTCTCCGTGTCCTCTGTAGTCCAGGATTTGGAATGCCAAGGTTTCGGGTTTTACCCTTCCCCCTTCCCCCTTCCCCCTTCCCCCTTCCCTCTTCTCCCTTCCCTGTGGGTTTTTTCAAAAAACTCACAACGCCCAGCGCAACGCCCCCGGCGCGATCGGGAGCTCGTCCACCAGCGGCGTGACCAGTTCGGGTTGGCGCAGCACGCGTGCCAGCACCTGTTCCTCGATGGCGCCGAAGCCGGCGGCGCCGCGGGCGCGCGGGCGGGGCAGCGGTACCGGCAGGTCGAGGCCGACGCGGCCGTCTTCGATCAGGAGCACGCGGTCGGCCAGGGCCACGGCTTCTTCCACGTCGTGGGTCACCAGCAGCACGGTGCAACGGTGGCGCAGCCACAGCCGTTCGATCAGCTGCTGCATTTCGATGCGGGTCAGTGCGTCCAGCGCGCCCAGTGGTTCGTCGAGCAGCAGCAGTTGCGGCTCGTGGATCAACGCGCGTGCCAGGGCGACGCGCTGGCGCTGGCCGCCGGACAACTGGCTGGGCCATTTGCCGGCGTGCTCGGCCAGGCCCACTTCGGCCAGCGCGGCGCGGGCGCGCGGCTGCCAGTCGCCGGACAGGCCGAGGCCGACGTTGGCCAGCACGCTCTTCCACGGCAGCAGGCGCGCGTCCTGGAACATCAGCCGGGTGTCGGCGCCGCTGTCGGCCAGGGCGGCGCCGTCGGCGTCGATGCGGCCGTCGCTGGCGCGGTCCAGCCCGGCCACCAGCCGCAGCAGGGTGGATTTGCCGCAACCGGAGCGGCCGACGATGGCGACGAATTCGCCGGCCCGGATGTCCAGGTCGAGCGCGGCCAGCACGGTCTGCGCGCCGAAGCGCTTGGCCAGGCCGCGGATGGCCAGCGCCACGCCGGCGGTGCCTTCAAGGGTGGTCTGGGTCATGGTGTGTTCTCACTGATAGGCCGGATGCCAGCGCAGCCAGATGCGTTCCACCCAGCGCGCGGCCCAGTCGGACAATTTGCCGAGCACGGCGTAGAGCAGGATGGCCAGCACCACCACGTCGGTCTGGAGGAATTCGCGCGCGTTCATCGCCAGGTAGCCGATGCCGGAGCTGGCGGAAATCGTCTCGGCGACGATCAGCAGGATCCAGGCGAAGCCGATGGCGAAGCGCACGCCGACCAGGATGCTCGGCAGCGCGCCGGGCAGGATCACGTCGCGGAACAGCGGCCAGCCGCGCAGGCCGTAGCTGCGCGCCATCTCCACCAGGCCGGCATCCACCGAGCGGATGCCGTGGTAGGTGTTGATGTAGACGGGGAACAGCGTGCCGAACGCCACCAGGAACAGCTTGGCGGCCTCGTCGATGCCGAACCACAGGATCACCAGCGGGATCAGCGCCAGCGGCGGGATGTTGCGGATCATCTGCACGCTGGTGTCCAGCAGCAGCTCGCCGCGCCGCGACAGGCCGGTGATCAGCCCCAGCAGCAGCCCCAGCCCGCCGCCGAGGGCGAAGCCGATCAGCGCGCGCCAGAAGCTGATCTTCAGGTGGGTCCACAATTCGCCGTTCTCGGCCAGCGTCACCCCCGCCTTCAGCACTTCCAGCGGCGGCGGCAGGATGCGGCTGCCGATCAGGCCGTGGGTGGCCGCCCACTGCCACGCCAGGATCAGCAGGGCCGGCGCGGCCCAGGGCGCCAGGCGGCGCAACAGTACGGCGCCAGCGCGGGCGAACACGCCGCGTTCGCCGCTCGCCGACGTCTGGCCCAGCCCGGCTTGCAGGATGTGCGTACTCGCCATGATTCCTCCTAGGCCACGGTGGCCGCTTTGGGCGCGACCGCCGCCGGGACGATGTCGTTGGCGATCACCTCGCCGAACGGGCCGGTCAGGTTCTGCTTCGCGCTCGGCCGGCGCTGCGCCAGCGGCAACAGCGGGAACAGCAGGTCGGCCACGCGATAGGCTTCTTCCAGGTGCGGATAGCCGGAGAAGATGAAGGTCTCGATGCCGAGGTCGGCGTATTCCTTCATCCGCGCCGCCACTTCCTCGGCGCTGCCCACCAGCGCGGTGCCGGCGCCGCCGCGCACCAGGCCGACGCCGGCCCACAGGTTGGGCGACACTTCCAGCTGGTCGCGCCGGCCGCCGTGCAGCGCGGCCATGCGGCGCTGGCCCTCGCTGTCGAAGCGGGCGAACGCTTTCTGCGCGGCGGCGATGGTGTCGTCGGTGACGTGCTCGATCAGCTTGTCGGCGGCGGCCCACGCCTCGGCGCTGGTCTCGCGCACGATCACGTGCAGGCGGATGCCGAAGCGCACGGTGCGTCCGACGGCGGCGGCCTTGGCGCGCACGTCGGCGATCTTGCGGGCGACGGCCTCGGGCGGTTCGCCCCAGGTGAGGTAGACGTCCAGCTGCTCGGCGGCAAGCTGGTGCGCCTCGGGCGACGAGCCGCCGAACCACAGCGGCGGATACGGCTGCTGGATCGGCGGGAACAGCGCCTTGGCGTTCTCCACCTTGAGATGCTTGCCTTCGAAATCCACCGCCTCGCCCGACAGCACGCCGCGCCAGATGCGCAGGAATTCGTCGGTCACTTCGTAGCGCTCGGCGTGGTCGAGGAAGATGCCGTCGCCGTGTTGTTCATCCGGATCGCCGCCGGTGACCACGTTGATCAGCAGCCGGCCGCCGGAGATGCGGTCCAACGTGGCGGCCTGCCGTGCCGAGACGGTGGGCGAGATGATGCCGGGGCGGATCGCCACCAGGAATTTCAGGCGCTCGGTAAACGGCGCCAGCGAGCTGGCGATGACCCACGAATCCTCGCAAGAGCGGCCGGTGGGAATCAGCACCCCTTCGAAGCCGAGCTGGTCGGCGGCCTGGGCGATCTGCTTGAGATAACCGTGGTCGACGGTGCGGGCGCCGTGCTGGGTGCCGAGGTAGCGACCGTCGCCGTGGGTGGGCAGGAACCAGAAGACGTTCATGGCGTAATCCTTGTAGGTATGTCGATTGCCGGCGACGGGCGCCCGGCCGAAGCCGTGGGGGCGGCGCGTCGTCGCGCGGGGGATTGGGGCGCGGCCTGGTCGCCGCGCCCGGTCATTGCGGTTGTGGCTGCGGCTGCGGTTGCCAGACGATTTCCTTCACCGCGACGGGCTTGGGAATCAGCTTCAGTTCGGCGAAGCGGTCGGCGATGCGCTGCTGCTCGGCCACCACCTGCGGCGTCAGCCAGGTGACCTTGAAGCTGGGGCGGCGCGCGACCACCTGGTCGAAGGTGGGCACGTCCAGCCCCACCGCGCGCGACAGCACCCGCGCCGCTTCGGCCGGCTGCTGCTCCAGGAAGTCGTCGTTGTCGCTCAGCGCGTCGAACACCGCCTGCAACAGGCGGGTCTGTTCGGCGGCGAAGCGGCGCGACGCCAGGTAGAAGCTCTGGTTGGCCACCAGCCCGTCGCCGCTGGCCAGCACGCGCGGCGCCAGGCTCTTCTGCGCTGCGGCGTAGAACGGATCCCAGATCACCCAGGCGTCGACGCTGCCGCGCTCGAACGCGGCGCGCGCTTCGGCCGGCGCCAGGTAGGCGGGCTGGATGTCGTCCCATTTCAGCCCGGCCTTGTCCAGCGCGCGCACCAGCAGCCAGTGCGCGCTGGAGCCCTTCTGCAAGGCGATGCGCTTGCCCTTCAGGTCGGCCAGCTTGCGGATGGCGGAATCGGCCGGCACCAGAATGGCGGACGCCTGCGGCTTGGGCGGCTCGAAGCCGACGTACACCAGCGGCGTGCCGGCGGCCTGGGCGAAGATCGGCGGGGTGTCGCCGGTCATGCCCACGTCCACCGAGCCGACCGCCAGCGCCTCCAGCAATTGCGGGCCGGCGGCGAACTCGTGCCATTTGACGCTGTGGCCGGCGGCGGCCAGGCGCTGCTCCAGGATGCCGCGGCTTTTCAGCACGATCAGGTTGAGCGAGCTTTTCTGGTAGCCGATGCGCACTTCGGTGGCGGCGGCCCCGCCCGCCAGCAGCAGGCCGGCGAGCGCGAGGGTGGCGAGTTGGCGGATCATGGTCTTGAGCCTGTTCACGGGTCTTACTTCGCGGTGACCAGCGCGTCCTTCACCTTGATCGGCTTCGGGATCAGCTTCAGGTCGTGGAACACGTCGGCGATCTGCTGCTGGGCGTCGGCCACCTTGGCGTTCACCGGCTGCACGCCGTAGCTGTAGCGCGCCACCGCCAGTTGCACGATGTCGACCGGCAGGCCCAGCAGCGGGGCGATCTCCTTGACCACGTCGGCCTGGTTGGCGGCGGCCCACTCGTCGGTCTTGTCCAGTTCGTCGAGCACGGCGCTCAGCACCTTGGGGTTGCGCTCGGCAAAACCGCGCTCGGCCAGAAAGAACTGATGGTTGGCCACCAGGCCCTTGCCGTCGCGCAACACGCGGGCGTTCAGCTGCTTTTCGGCGGCGGCCAGGAACGGATCCCAGATCACCCACGCCTCGACCGAGCCGCGCTCGAACGCGGCGCGCGCGTCGGCAGGCGGCAGGTACACCGGCTGGATGTCGGTCCACTTCAGGCCGGCTTCCTCCAGCGCCTTCACCAGCAGGAAGTGCACGTTGGAGCCCTTGTTCAGCGCCACTTTCTTGCCCTTCAGTTCCTTCACCGACTTCAGCGGCGAGCCCTTGGGCACCACGATGGCTTCGCTGGCCGGCGCCGGCGGTTCGTTGCCGACGTACACCAGCCTGGCGCCGGCGGCCTGGGCGAAGATCGGTGGCGCTTCGCCGGTGGTGCCGAAGTCGATGGCGCCGACGTTCAGCCCTTCCAGCAGTTGCGGCCCGGCCGGGAATTCCACCCAGCGCACGGTGAAGCCCAGCGGCTTGAGGCGCGTTTCCAGCGTGCCGCGCGCCTTGAGCACGGTGAGCGTGCCGTATTTCTGAAAGCCGATGCGCAGCTCCTCGGCATGGGCGGCGTGCGCCGCGAAGGTCAGGGCCAGCCCGGCCAGGGCGGCGGTCAGGATGCGTTTCATGGGGTTCTCCAAATCGTGGTTATTGGTTTGTCAGGCGTTTGGTTCGAGCGCGGCAAACAGCGTCGCCACGCACCCGCCGCGGCGGGGAATCCGGTCAATCGGTAACAGGACTGGGGAGCAGGCCGGCTCACACAGAGATCGCGGCGATCCGTACCCGGTCGTGCAGCGCGTTCGGATCGAGTTGGGCGCGGCCGGGGTTGGGCAGGTGGGCGATGAAGCGCGCCAGTACGTCCTCCAGCCGCTCGGCGATGTTGGGCGCCAGTTGCAGCGCACCGTCCTCGCCCCAGCTCAGTTCCTGGTCGGTGCCGTACACCCCGCCGACGATGTGGCGCGCCTTGAGCGCGGCCAGCACCGGTTGCAGTGCGTAGTCGACCGCCAGCATGTGGGCGTTGCTGCCGCCGGTGGCCAGCGGCAGCACCGCGTGGTGCGACAACGCGCGTTCCGGCAGCAGGTCGAGCAGCAGCTTGAGCGCGCCGGAATACGCAGCCTTGTAGACGGGGGTGGCGACCACCAGGCCGTCGGCGTGCGCCACCGCCTGGTGCAGCCGCTGCACGGCGGGATGGTCGAAGTGGGCGAACACCAGCGCGTCGGCGGGGAAGTCGGCCAGCGTGAACGGCTGGATCTCGATCCCCTGCGCGGCCAGCCGGCCGGCCGCATGGTTGAGCAGGCCCTGGGAACGCGACCGGCTGCTGGGGCTGCCGGAGAGCGTGACGACGGTCGGCATATTGGTTCTCCCTGGAATAACGAATGTTTTTTACAGAACAGGGAGGAATTTATGTCGTTGGTTTTAGTGCTGCAAATACTTTTGGATGATGCTTTTATTTCCGTTGGAAATAAAAGTGGGAAGGGAGAAGAGGGAAGGGGGAAGGGGAACTTCAAAAGCAAGCCGCTGGACCTGCCGGGTTCTGGGCGCGCATCGCGCGCCACCCTTCTCCCTTCCCTCTTCCCCCTTCCCGGCGCCTCCGGCGCGCCAAGCGCGTCAGCGCCCTACCCTTCCGCAGCCAGCGCAGCCTGCACGGCGGGGCGGGCCAGGTAGGCTTCGCGGAAGCGGTTCAGTTGCTCGAACGCGGCGAATTCCGGGCCCAGGCGGGCGATCCAGCGCACGAACACGCCGAGGTAGGCGTCGGCGATGGTGAAGCGCTCGCCCACCAGCCATTGGCGGCCGGCGAGGTGGCGGTCGATGTGGGCGACGGCGGCGTGCAGGGTGCGCTTGGATTGCGCGCGCACGCCGTCGTGGCTGGCCGGGTCTTCGGCGTAGCGCTCGGGGCGGTTCACCTGGCGGAAGCCGCCGGCGTGGATCTCGGCGCTGAGATAGCCGATCCACGACTGGATCAGGCCGCGCTCGGCGCTGCCGGCCGGGGCGAACAACGGGGTGCCCGGCGCGAGGTCGGCCAGGAACGGCAGGATGGCGCTGTTCTCGGTGATGACGGTGCCGTCGTCCAGCAGCAGCGCCGGCACGCGGCCCAGCGGGTTGACGCTGTGGATGCGCGACGCCGGATCGCGCGGTGGCGACAGCACGATCTCGACCGGCAGATCCAGCTCGCGCACGACGACGTGGGCGCCCAGCGAACACGCGCCGGGGGAGACGAACAGTTGGTGGGGCATGCGGGGGATTCCTCGATGGGGTTCGGTTGGAGGGAAACGACAAATCCGCTGGCGCCTCGGCCTACGCCGGCCGGCGCGCCAGCGCGAAATGCAGATTGCGATGCAGCAGCACGCCGCTCGGCGTCGCCAGCGATTCCAGCTCGTGGCGCAGCGCCGGCAGCAGCCGTTCGCGCACCTCGGGGACGAAGTCGCCCAGGAAGTTGCCGAACGAGCTGGCGCTGCTGAACGCCAGCACCGCGTCGACGTTGGGGAAATGGTCGGGGAAGCGCCGCAGGCGGATCTCGTCGATGAAGAAGCCGCCGTCCTCCAGCTGCCGCGCCAGCTCGGCGTGGCTGACCCGGAACGACGTGCTGCCGGACGAGGTGGCGCGGCCCAGGCCGGCGCGGGCCAGCACCCGCGCCAGCACCTGCTGGATGTCATGCGGCCGCTCGCGGCTGGCGGTGCTGATGGCGACGCGCCCGCCCGGCTTGAGCACGCGGAACACCTCGGCCAGCACCGGCGCCTTGTCCGGCAGCCAGTGGTAGACGCTGTTGAGCAGCACGGCGTCGAATTCGCCGTCGGCGAAGCGGCCCAGATCCTCGCCGCGCGCCACGGCGAACGACAGCTGCGGCAACTGGCGGCGGCGCGCGATCTCGATGCGCAGCGGCAGCGGATCGACGCCGACCACCCGTCCCTGCGCGCCCACGTAGTGGCGCGCGGCGTACTCGGCCAGCCGGCCGGTGCCGCTGCCGACGTCGAGCAGCGCCTCGCCAGGCTTGAGCGCCAGCCCGCGCAGCAGGTACTGGCCGTGTTCGTATTGCAGGTCGCTGACCTGATCGTATTGCTCCGCCAGTTCGGGCGTGTCGAGGGTAAGGCTGGGCATGGCAGTGCTCCGGGAAAAAGGGATGGCCACGGCGGGCTGGCCGCCGGGCGCGGTCAGATCAGGCCGAAGCCCAGCTGCGTCAGCGCCTCGCGCAGGCGATGACGGCCGGACAGCGATTCGGGCCCACGCAACCGCGCCACGGCCTGGCGGCTCCACGGCTGCTGCGGCAGGTCCTGGGTGGCCTGGAAGTGCTGGAGGATGTCGTCGTACTCGGCCACGGCCGCCGCCTCGGGCGCGCTGGAATATTGCTCGTGATGCAGCACCGCGCGTTGCGGCAGGCGCGGCTTGACGGCGGTCGGGCGAGCCGGGTCGGGGTGGCCCACCACCAGGCCGAAGGCCGGCGACACCTGCGGCGGCAGGCCGAGTTCGGCGGCCACTTCCTCGGGGCGGTTGCGCAGCGCGCCGATGTAGACGGTGCCCAGCCCCAGCGATTCGGCGGCGGTGACCACGTTCTGCGCCGCCAGCGCGGCGTCGATGAAGCCCATCAGCGCGGTGTCGAGGTAATCGGCGCCGGCCAGCGCCTCGCCCTGCCCGTCGGCCACCCGCCGCAGCCGCGACAGGTCGGCCAGGAACACCAGCAGCAACGGCGCCTCGACGATCTGCGCCTGGTGATTGGCCAGCGCCGCCAGCCGCGCCTTGCGCGCCGGTTCCTGCACCGCCACCGCGCTCCACACCTGGAGGTTGGACGAGCTGGGCGCCGACTGCGCGGCGGCGAGCAGCAGCTCCAGCGTGCCGTCGGCCAGCGGCTCGGGCGTGAAGGCGCGCACCGAGCGGTGGTTCAACTGCGTGGCGAGGGTGGCGTTGAAGCCGGGCAGCGCGCGCAACTCGTCGCGACCGTAGCGACGGTTGGCCAGCAGCAGCGGATCGAAATCGGCGGGGTTTCCCATGGGCGGCTCTCGTTGGTGGGCGGATGCGGAAGGCATCCTCCGAGCAAACGCCGTACCACCCCGCGCCCCCGCGCCGCGGCTGGCGCGGCCGGACCGATGCTGCTGTGTTTTCAGCAGCGCGCGCAGCAATCCGCTGCGCGGCCAGCAATCGGCGGGGCGCTCACCCCGCCGCCAGCCCGGCCTCCCACGCCGCGCCCACCGCGCTGCCCTGGCCGCCGTGCTCGATCAGATAGCGCTCGACGGCCTGCATGCCCAGCCAGTGGTTCTCGCACCACGCCGGCGCCAGCAGGGTGGGCCGGCGCGCGGTGGCGGAGATGCGGTGGAACACCACTTCGGGCGGGGTGTGGCGGATCAGTTCGCCGGCGGTGCGGGCGTAGTCGTCCAGCGCCAGCGGGGCGATGCGGCCGCGCTGCCAGACCCGCTCCAGCGTGCTGCCCTGCACCACCATCAGCGGATGCAGCTTGAGGCCATCGACGCCGGTGGCGAGCACGGCGCCCAGCGTCTCCAGCACGTGGCCGTGGGTTTCGCTGGGCAGGCCGACGATCAGGTGCGCGCACACCTTCAGCCCCAGCGCGCGGGCGGCCAGCGCGGTGCGGCGGTAGCTGGCGAAGTCGTGGCCGCGATTGATCTTGCGCAGCGTGTGGTCGTTGGCGCTTTGCAGACCCAGTTCCAGCCACACTTCGTAGCCCTGTTCGCGGTAGCCGGCCAGCAGGTCGAGCACTGCCGGCGGCACGCAGTCGGGCCGGGTGCCGACGCACAGGCCGACGATGTCGGCGCGCGCCAGCGCGGCCTGGTACATCTCGCGCAGCTGCACCACCTCGGCGTAGGTGCTGGTGTAGGCCTGGAAGTACGCCAGGTAGCGCCGCGCGCGGTCCACCTTGCGCATCTGCTGGTCGAGCTGGGTGGCGATGTCCTGGTGGCGGGTGGCTTCGTCGGCGAAGGAGCCGACGTTGCAGAAGGTGCAGCCGCCGTGGCCCAGCGTGCCGTCGCGGTTGGGGCAGGTGAAATCGCCGTGCAGCGCCAGCTTGTGCACTTTCTGGCCATGGCGCCGTTGCAGGTCGGGGCCGAACATGTTGATGCGCTGCTGGAGTTGCATGAGCGGCTCGCGGCGGGAAAGCGCCACGGTAGCGCGCGGCAGACGGGTGCGGTTTGTCGCAAGGCAGGCCATGCGGAAACGGCGAGCCCCCGGCGGATGACCGGGGGCTGCCTGGCCGGGGAACGTACGTCCCGGCGCGGAACGGAACGGGCGCGGCGAACAAGACCCAGCGTAGCGGCTCTGGCAAGACGGGGAACAAGGCGTACTGCAAGTTCAGCCCGGTGCCGCCAGGAGCGTCCTGTTGGTCGCGCTTACTTGCCCTGGTTCAGTTCCTTGTCCTTGTAGTACTTGCCCGCCGCCACGGTGGCTTCGGCGGTCAGGCCGTTCTCGGTGAACTGGTAGCCGTACACCTTGGGCGCGATCAGCGTGGCGCCGGCAATGCCGCCGCCGGTATCGCCGGCCTTGGCCGCGGCGGTGGCCTGGCCCTCGAAGGCCCAGCCCTTGTTCACGAACTTGTCGAAGGCGGCCTTGTCGGTGAACACCAGCACCAGGCGCGAGTTCTTGGCGCCCAGGCCCAGGCCGGCCTTGGCCTGCGCCACCTTCATGAAGGTTTCCTTGCCGTTGCGCACGGCCACGCCGTCGCCGCCGCCGGCGCCGAGGAAGATCACCTGCACGCTGCCGGTATTGAACACGGCGTAGCCCGCGGCCTTGGCGATCTGGTCCTTCGCTTCCGGATACTTGTTGTAGATCTCGTTCAGGCTTTCCTGGGCCATCTTGCGGATGCCGGCGCGGCGTTCGGCCGGAGTCTTCTTGGCCTGTTCGACTTGCGGGTCCTTGTTATGGGAACCGTCGGCCTTTTCCGGTGCAACATTGTCGGCCTGGGCCTGCATGCCCAGCACGAGCGCCAGGGCACCCGTGGCAATCAACGTTTTCTTGAACATGATGTTTATCCTTTGAGATGGAAGACCACCCATGAACGTTACGCCGCGGGCTGAGGCCGCGATGTAGGACAAGCCCGCTCAACGCCGTAGGAGGTCGGCGGAAAGCGCGCGCCATGGTCAACCCAGTGTGGGCGGCCGTTCCGGTGGCGATGCGTTAAAACAGACAGGAGCACAGGATGAACGTCGTCCCGTGCAACAGGTGCCACGTTCCGGGTCGGCGTCGGGGCGGGCACCACGGCGGAACACGCGCCCGGCGGCGCGCCCGCCCCGTAACCGCGCGGCCGGCTTGAGCGCCGCGCAAAGGATGTCCCGATGACCTTGAGCAACGGTTTGCTGGTGCTGGCGCTGCTGATCGCCGCCAGCGCGTTTTTCTCGATTTCCGAAATTTCGCTGGCGGCGGCGCGGCGCTTCCGCCTGCAACGCATGGCGGAGGACGGCGACGCCGACGCGGCGCGGGTGATCGCGTTGCAGGCGCGGCCCGGCGACTTCTTCACCGTGGTGCAGATCGGCGTGAACGCGGTGTCGATTCTGGGCGGCCTGGTCGGCGAGGCCACCTTCTCGGCCCGCGCCACCGCCTGGCTGGCGGGCTACTTTCCCGACGGCGCGCTGGCGGCCAACCTGGGCTTCCTGCTCACCTTCCTGGTCACCACCGGGCTGTTCATCCAGTTTGCCGACCTGATCCCCAAGCGCCTGGCGATGCTGGCGCCGGAACGCTGCGCGGTGGCCATCGTGCGGCCGATGCTGGCCTGCACCTGGGCGCTGCGGCCGCTGGTGCTGCTGTTCGACGGCGTGGCCAACACCGTGCTGCGGCTGTTCAAGCTGCCGACGCGGCGCGACGAATCGATGACCGCCGACGAGATCGTGGCGGTGATCGAGGCCGGCGCGGCGGCCGGCACGGTGGCGCGCACCGAGCATCACGTGATCGAGAACGTGTTCGAGCTGGGCGAGCGCTACGTGACCAGCGCCATGACCCCGCGCGAGCAGGTCACCTTCTTCCGCGAGGACGACGACGAGGCGACGCTGCGCGCCAAGATCGCCGCCGCGCCGCACGGCAAGTACCCGCTGTGCCGCGACGGCATCGACAGCGCCTATGCCTACGTGGCGGTGAAACTGCTGCTGGCGCGCTCGCTGCACCACGAGCGCGGCGGCAGCCTGCTGGCCGGGCTGAAGCAGGCCACCAGCGAGCGCCTGCTGGCGGTGCCGGACACGCTGTCGCTGGCCGAGATGCTCGACCGCTTCCGCGAGGCGCGCGAGGATTTTGCGCTGGTGGTCAACGAATACGCGCTGGTGGTCGGCGTGATCACGCTGGCCGACGTCACCGGCCACCTGATCGGCGCCGGCGCGCCGCCGGGCGACGAGCTGATCGTGCAGCGCGACGCCAACTCGTGGCTGGTGGACGGCTCCACCCCGGTGGACGACCTGCGCAAGGTGCTGGGTCTGGACGAACTGCCGCACGAGGAAAGCTACGAAACCGTGGCCGGGCTGATGATGTGGTCGCTGAAGAAGCTGCCGCGCAAGGCCGAGACGGTGCACCTGGCCGGCTACCGCTTCGAGGTGGTGGACGTGGACCACCTGCGGGTGGACCAGGTGATGGTCACCCGCGAGCCGCTGCCGGCGCCGGACTCGGCAAGCCAGGACTGATTCGCTATCATTGCGGCTCTCCGAGGAGCGTTGCGAGGCGGCTACCCGCCGCCCCAGGCTCGGATCCGGCAAGGCCAACCAGCCGCGCCGTCCAACGACGCTCACCTGACCGTGAATCGCCAGCGAAGCCGCGCAACGCGCGTCGCGGGCGAATCGACGGGCCGCTGACCAAACCCGATGCAACGATGCTGGCAAGGCGCGTGGACCAAGCTGTCCGCGCCACGCCCGGAAGGGCGATGCGCCGTTCCCAGCAGGGCTTGGTCAGCGGCCCGGAAACCCGTGCCGGGCACGGGGCGCACAGGTGAGCAGCGTCGAATCCGACCGCGCAAGCGCCCTTCCCGGCCACACATGGAGCATCACCGTGGCCGAATTCAAAGACTTCCAGGTTGCCGACCTATCCCTTGCCGCCTGGGGCCGCAAGGAACTGAACATCGCCGAAACCGAAATGCCGGGCCTGATGGCCGTGCGCGACGAATACGCCGCGCGCCAGCCGCTGAAGGGCGCGCGCATCGCCGGCAGCCTGCACATGACGATCCAGACCGGCGTGCTGATCGAAACGCTGGTGGCCCTGGGCGCCGAAGTGCGCTGGGCATCGTGCAACATCTTCTCCACCCAGGACCACGCCGCGGCCGCCATCGCCGCCGCCAACATCCCCGTGTTCGCCTACAAGGGCGAATCGCTGGAGGAATACTGGCAGTTCACCCACCGCATCTTCGAGTGGGGCGACAACCGCTACGCCAACATGATCCTGGACGACGGCGGCGACGCCACGCTGCTGCTGCACCTGGGCGCCCGCGCCGAGCAGGATCTCAGCGTGGTCGACAACCCGACCAACGAAGAAGAAACCGTGCTCTACGCCGCGATCAAGGCCCAGCTGGCCAAGGACCCGACGTGGTATTCCACCCGCCTGGCGCAGATCCAGGGCGTGACCGAGGAAACCACCACCGGCGTGCATCGCCTGTACCAGATGCACGAACAGGGCAAGCTGGCGTTCCCGGCGATCAACGTCAACGACTCGGTGACCAAGTCCAAGTTCGACAACCTGTACGGCTGCCGCGAAAGTCTGGTGGACGGCATCAAGCGCGCCACCGACGTGATGATCGCCGGCAAGGTCGCCGTGGTGCTGGGTTACGGCGACGTGGGCAAGGGCTGCGCGCAGAGCCTGCGCGGCCTGGGCGCCACCGTTTGGGTCACCGAGATCGACCCGATCTGCGCCTTGCAGGCGGCCATGGAAGGCTACCGCGTGGTGACCATGGACGACGTGGCCAGCCAGGGCGACATCTTCGTCACCACCACCGGCAACGTCTCGGTGATCACCCACGACCACATGAAGGCGATGCGCCACAACGCCATCGTCTGCAACATCGGGCACTTCGACAGCGAGATCGAAGTGGCCAGCCTGCGCCAGTACGACTGGGACAACATCAAGCCGCAGGTGGACCACATCGCCTTCCCGGACGGCAAGCGCATCATCCTGCTGGCCGAAGGCCGCCTGGTGAACCTGGGCTGCGCCACCGGCCACCCCAGCTTCGTGATGTCGAACTCGTTCGCCAACCAGACGCTGGCGCAGATCGAGCTGTTCACCAAGCGCAGCGAGTACCCGGTGGGCGTGTACGTGCTGCCCAAGCACCTGGACGAAATGGTGGCGCGGCTGCACCTGAAGAAGATCGGCGCCAAGCTGACCACCCTGACCGACCAGCAGGCCGCCTATATCGGCGTGCCGAAGGAAGGGCCCTACAAGCCCGCGCACTATCGGTATTGAGCGGTGGGGGTTGGCTGGGTGCTGGTCATGAGCTGGCGCCCGGCGGAGCCGGGCTGGTGTTGGGTTGAGTGGGGCATCCCCGCTCAATCCGATAGGTACCTAATTGACCCCTACTCCCCCCGCCCTCGCCGCCGCGAGGGAGCCGCGCCTTGGGGCGCGAGGGGGTTGTGGGTGTGGTTTGGGGCTGTTGGGTTGGCTGAGTGCTGGCTTGTTGGCTCCTGCTTCAGCCAGCAGCATTTCGGCCTGCAAAAAGCGCCTCCTGATCGGGAGGCGCTTTTTTTTTTTGGACTAGCCGGCGCGCGGATAGACGACTTCGAAGTCCTCGAACAGCACCAAGCTTTCCGGGGTGAAGGGGTAGCCTTTGGCGGCGGCGTCGCGGGTGAAGAAGGCGAGGTGGTTCTTCACCCAGCTTTCGAGGCAATCGTCCTCGCCTTCGCGCTGGCAGAGGTCGAACGTCATGTCGCAAAAGCGCAGCGTGGTGATGGCGGTGGTTTCGATCACGCAGACCGGGTTGCCATCGAAATCGGTGAGGATTGTCAGGCTGCCGACCTGGGGCGGCGCTTCGCCGCTGGTTTCGTATTCCGCGACACACGAAGTGGTCGCGCGCTTCCTGCCCGGCAGGATCAGCGCCATCAGCGCCAGGATCAACTCGCGGGTGTCGCCGATGACGTCGCAGCCATAGCACGCAGTATCCTGCGGGCGGCCGGTATCGCGCAGGAACGCCTGCCAGTACGCACGTTGGGTGGGGGTCATGGGGTCCATCTCGTCTCCGGTACTGCCACGGGATCGGGCATCGCGGCGCAGTTTACATACCGTCACGCATGTTACCCAGGCGTCGACCATGCCCGGCTTGCCGACCTGACCATGCCGGACAACAGGCCCGGCCCGTAGCTCGACCGGACGGCGCTCGCCCGTCCGCGAATCCCGCCAAGCCCAAAACAGAGTCGGACTATCCCGATATGGCCCGCTGCTCATCGATGGAATCATGACCCGATGCGCCTCGCGGACCGAATGGCTAGCCGCCTGTTCCGCCCGCAGGCTCCGCCTCGCCGCCGGCCATACTGGCGATGGATCGCTCACCGGAATCCACGACAATGAAAGACATCGACCACCTGTTCAAAAATCGAAAACTGAACCCCACCCGGCTCGCCCCTTTCGGCTTCGTCCCCACCGGATCGGGCCACACCTATTCGACGGATTTGCTGGATGGCCAGTTTGAGATGACCGTCACCATCGCCAGGGACGGAAAGATATCGGCGGAGGTGCTGGACAACGCATCCCAGGAGCCTTACGTGCTCCACCGCGTATCCGACGCGACCGGCGCCTTCGTGGGCAAGGTGCGGGAGGAATACCAGGGCGTCCTCGACCGGATCGTCGAAGCCTGCTTCGAGCGGGATGTTTTCAAGAGCGAATATGCAAAACAGGTCATCCGCTACGTTCGGGAAACGTATCAGGACGAACTGCAATTCCTGTGGCAGAAATTCCCGGAGAACGCAATTTTCCGGCGGAAGGACAACGCAAAGTGGTACGCCGCGCTCCTGGTATTACAGAAGAAGAAACTGGGTCTGGACGAAGACGCCACCATCGACATCATCGATTTGAGAGCCACACCGGAAGACATCGAAGCCTTGGTGGATGGAGAAAAATATTTCCCCGGGTTCCATATGAACAAGAAACACTGGCTGACGATTTGCCTGGATGGCTCGGTGCCGATAGAAGAAGTCCTGAGGCGGATTGATGAGAGTTTTGTGCTGGCGAGGGGGTGAAGGGGCTGGTTGTCTGATTTCCTCTTCAAGTTGCGCGATGAGGAGTCATCGCAACTATCGGGGTGGTTGGCAGTTACGGCGGCGTAATCGCAGATGTCGAGAAAGCGATCGGGACGCGTGTGGCAGGCGCAGCCCGAATGTGGGGCGTGCGGGATGCGCGGCAAGCCCAACTCAACAGTCCGGTCAGCAACCACGCCGGTAGTCACGCAGGGCCGCAACGCGCGGGCAGCAACGCACTCCAGCCCTCGCATTCGTTTCACACTCCATCCGCCTCAAACACCCCCCTCCCATTCACCCACGTTCCCTTCACCGCCAGCTCCGGCGTCAGCGCCACCAGGCTGGCCGTCTGCCCTGGGGCGATGCCGCCCAGGTCGGGGCGGCGCAGGGCGCGGGCGGGGTTGCGGCTGGCCAGGGCCCAGGCGCGTTCCAGCGGCAGGCCGAACCAGCGCATGGCGTGCTGGACGGCGTCGAGCAGGTGCAGGGTGCTGCCGGCCAGGCCGCCGGCTTCGGTGCGGACCACGCCGCCGTGCATCTGCACTGTCAGTTCGCCCAGGCGGTAGGGGCCGTCGGGCATGCCGGTGGCGCGCATGGCGTCGGTGATCAGGATCAGGCGTTCCTCGCCGGCGCAGCGCAGGGCGATCTGCGCGGCGGCGTGGTGTACGTGGTGGCCGTCGGCGATCAGTTCGACGTCGGCCTCGGGGCGGGTGAGGCCGGCGCCGACCACGCCGGGGTCGCGGTGGTGCAGGCCGCGCATGCCGTTGTAGCAGTGCACCACGCCGCGCGCGCCGGCCAGCATGGCGGCGACGGTTTCGTCGTAGCTGGCGTCGGAATGGCCGATCAGCACCCGCACGCCATGGGTGCGCAGCCAGGCGATGGCGGCGTCGGCGCCGGGTTTTTCGGCGGCGAGCGCAACGGTGTTGAGCGTGCCTTCGGCCAGCGCATGCCAGCGCTCGATCTCTGCCAGGTCGATGGGCCGCATCAGCGGCACCGGGTGGGCGCCGCAGCACTTGGCGGTGAAGTACGGGCCTTCCAGGTAGGTGCCGACGATTTCGGCGCCGCTCACGCCATGGCGCAGGCTGTCGCGCACCTGGGCGATGGCGGCTTCGATGGCGGGCACCGGGGCGGTGACGGTGGTGGCGGCGAAGGCACCGACGCCATGCTGTGCGAAGTGGGCGGACATCCTGTCGAGCGCGTCGTGGGTGGCGTCCATCACGTCGCAGCCCACGGCGCCGTGCACGTGGCTGTCCACCAGCGCGGGCAGCAGCCAGTGCTCGCCCAGGTCGCGGTCGAAGCCGCCGCCCTGGGTGACGGTGGCGATACGGCCGGCGTCGTCGACATGGACGATGCCATGTTCCAACCAGCCCTGGGTGGTGAGCACGCGCGCGGCTTTCAGGCGCTGTGGCGTGGTGTCGGCGGTCATGATTGCCTCTCCTTGGTGGCGCGGCGGCGGGGTGTCACAGGCCGCTGGCGGTTTCCAGTTGCGGCCGGGTGCGCAGCAGGCGCTCGGCCAGACTGGTGATGCCGCTGCGCCCGGCTTCGGTGGCGCGGGCGCGGAATTCGGCGGCGTCGGTCACGCTGTCGCGCTCGAACAGCATCTCGGCGAACATGGCCAGGTTCATGCCGGCAATCACTTCGGTGCCGCTGCGCTCGGTGGCGAGGGTGGACGCCAGGCGAAACGGCGAGCCGCCCAGCAGGTCGGTGAAGAACACCACGTCGCCGTCGCATTGGTCGAGCACTTCGCTCAATTGCCGCTCCAGCTCGGCGGTGCCGACGCCTTCGGGGAAGTCGATCACGTGCAGCGCGTCCTGCGGGCCGAACACCTGGACGATGGCCTGGTGGATGCCGCTGGCGATGCGGCCGTGGCCGGTGAGGATCAGGGAAATCATGGTTGTGCTCCGTTGCGGCGACCTTGCGCCGCGGTCAGTCGAATCCGGGGAACCCCACACCTTGAACCACAGAGGACACGGAGAACACGGAGGGGTCACGGAGAAAACCTACAAGCAACGTATGGGATCCGCCGTTGCTCATGGTGTTCTCTGTGCTCTCTGTGTCCTCTGTGGTTCAAGGTGTGGGGTTCAAAACGATCACAGCACCCCGAAGAACTTGCCCGCCAGGCCGATCAGCACGGTCAGGGCGATCAGCTTCACCGGGGAGTAGCCTTTCTTCATCAGCCCGTACATCGCCAGGGTGAACGCCAGCGGCAGCAGGTTGGGCATCAGCTTGTCGAGCACGCCTTCCTGCAAGGCGATCCTGGCCTGGCCGGCGTGGATCTCCAGCGGGGTGCTCAGCCGCACGTAGGACGCCACCAGCGCGCCGATCACCGTCATGCCGACGATGGACGCGGCGTGGGAGATCTTTTTGGTGCTGCTCTTGAGCGCGCTGATCGCGCCCAGGCCGGCGCGGTAGCCGTAGTGGGCCAGGCCGAAACGCAGGCCGAAGTGCAGCGCGTTGAACAGCAGCAGGAACACGATGGGCCCGAACAGGCTGCCCTCCAGCGCCAGCGCGGCGCCGATGCCGGCGCAGATCGGCAGCCAGGTCAGCCAGAACATGGCGTCGCCGATGCCGCCCAGCGGCCCCATCAGCGCCACCTTCACCGCGCGGATGGTGGAGAGCTTCTCCTTGTTCTGCTCCATGGCCAGCACCAGGCCGGAGAGGAAGGTGACGTCGAACGGGTGCACGTTGATGAATTCGAGGTGCATCTTCATCGAGTTCGACAGGTCTTCCGGGTTCTTGTGGATCTTGCGCAGGGCCGGAATCAGCGTGTACAGCCAGCCGCCGGCCTGCATCCGCTCGTAGTTGAACGAGGCCTGCAAGGCCAGCGAGCGCACCGCCATGCGGTTGATGTCGCGGTTGGACAGCGGCTCGGCCGGGGTGGTGTCGAGGTAGTCGTCGCGTTCGACGGTGCGGGTGGCCAGCGCCTGTTCCATGCGCTGGTCGGCCTTGGCGACCAGGGCCGCGTCGGAATCGTTAAATGCCATCTTGCACCTCCGCATCGCGGGTGGCGGCCGGCTGCGGTTGCGCGCGGTTGCCGTTGAAGAAGTCGATCATCGCGATCGCCAGCGCGCCCAGGGCGATCGCCAGGATCGGCAGCTTGAGGTAGGTGACGGCGACGAAGCCCAGGATGAAATACGCGACGTAGTTTTTGTTGAGCATGATCTTCATCAGCAGGGCGAAGCCGATGGCGGGCATCATGCCGCCGGCCACCGACAGGCCGTCCAGCACCCATTGCGGCGCGGCCTTGACCATGGCGCCGGCGGCGTCGGCGCCGAAGTAGATCGGCAGGAAGGCGACGATGAAGTAGAAGCAGAACAGGATGCCCATGCCCAGGTAGTTCACGTATTCCACGCCGCGCCAGTTGCCGCGTTTCACCATCTCGTCGCACTTGTGCATCATCGGCGAGAACACGGTGAACAGGACGGTGATGCAGCCCTGCACGGCGATCGAGAACGGCACCGCCACCCCGATCGCCACCTTGGGATCGGCCTTGGTCAGGATGGCGAAGGCGGTGCCGATCACGCCGCCGATCACCACGTTGGGGGGCTGGGCGCCGGCCAGCGGCACCATGCCCATCCACACCAGCTCCAGCGTGCCGCCGACCAGCAGGCCGGTCTGGACGTCCCCCAGAATCAGGCCCACCAGCGGGCCGAGCACCACCGGGCGGTGGAAGTGGGTCAACCCGTCGAACAGGTCCACCCCCGCCAGGCCCGCCAGCAGCGCGATCAATAGCGCGTCGACTAACATTTTTGTTACCCCTCCCAGGTCAGATCAGCTTGGAAACGAGTTCGCCGGCCTCGTCGGGGACGCGGCGGATCTCGCAAGTGACGCCCAGCGCGGTCAGTTCGCGGAACGTCGCCACATCGGCGTCGTCCACCGACACCGTCTTGTGGATCTGGCGTTTGCCTTCGGCGAAATGCATGTTGCCGACGTTGACAAACGTGATCGGTACGCCGCCCCGCACCAGGGTCAGCACGTCCTGCGGCGTCTTGCAGACGATCAGGATCTTCTGGCGGTCCGCCGCCTTGTGGATCACCTCGATGGTCTTGGCCAGGCTGAAGTAGCGGGTCTGCACGCCCTCGGCCACCACCATGTCCATCAGGTTCTGCTGCACCGGGTCGGCGGCGACCTGATCGTTGGCGACCAGGATCAGGTTGGCACCCAGGCTGCCGGTCCAGGTGACGCCCACCTGGCCGTGCACCAGGCGGTTGTCGATACGGGTCAGAAGGATGTTCGGCATGGTGTTCTCCCGCGCGGGGCGCATGGTGGGCGGTGGCGGATGACGGTGGGGCCGCAGGCGCCCCGGACACGGCGGGCGTCCGGGCGCCATCGATCGGCGAAGGTGGATCGCGGGCTCATGGTCGGGCGCCCCAGGGATGGATGGTCACGCCCTGCACCACGCGATTCACCTCGCCGGTCGGGCACGGGTTGTCGGGGGTGAGGCCCTGCGCCAGCGAGCATTCGAAAGCGAGCAGCTGGGCGAACAACAGGTACGGCAGCGCCAGCCACAGGTCGTCGGCGTCGGCCAGCGGCGCCGACAGCGCGTCGTCGCCGTCCGGGCGCAGCGCGATCACCCGGCGCGCAATGCCGTCGCGCAGCAGTTCGGCGTGGAAGTCGTCGTCGTAGCGCCGCACGTAGGGCTGGGACGACAGGAACATCACCACGCAGGTGTCGCGGTCGATCATGAACTTGGGGCCGTGACGCACGCCGAGGGGGGTATCGAAGCGGGTGGCGAGGTGGCCGGCGCTCAGCTCCAGCAGCTTGAGCGCCGCCTCTTCGGCCAGGCCGGCCAGGCTGCCGCTGCCCAGGTAGACCACGCGCCGCAGGCCACGGTCGGCCAGGTCGCGGGCCAAATGCGGCCACTGCGCCAGGCGGGCTTCGCACAGCGCCGCCACCGCCTCGGTCCGGCTGCGCACCTCGGCCAGCGGATAGCCGCCCAGCAGCGCCAGCGCCGCCAAGTACATGCAGCTGAAGCTGGAGGTCATGGCGAAGCTCTGGTCGTTGGCGCCGTCGGGCATCAGCACCGCGTAGGTGCGTTCGCCGCGCAGCGCCCGCTGCGCCAGTGCGCCGTCCGGGTTGCAGGTCAGCACCAGGTGATGGCAGTCGGGCAGCAACTGGTCGGCCAGCTCCACCGCCGCCACGCTTTCCGGGCTGTTGCCGGAACGGGCGAACGACACCAGCAGCGTGGGCAGGCGCGGGTCCAACCAGGCTCTCGGGTTGGCGACGATGTCGGTGGTGGCCACGGCCTCCACCCGGCGCCCGGTGCGTTCGCGCAGCAACGGCGCCAGCGCGCGGCCGGCGAAGGCCGAGGTGCCGGCGCCGCACAGCAGGATGCGCAGCTGCGGGGTCTTCAGGATGGCGTGCAGCCACGGCGCCCAATCCGGCTCCTGCGCGGTCAGCGATCCGCCCAGTTCGCGCCACAGGCGGGGCTGCTGGCTGATTTCGCGGGCGGTATGGCTGGCGCCGTGCGCGGCCAGCCAATCGACGGTGCGGTCGAGGTAGCGCATCACGCGACCCTCCGTTCCCGGGCGGCTGCGGTGCCGGCCATGCCGCAGGCGCGGGCATAGCTGCGCGTCACCTCCATCACCTTGTCGATCACCAGCGCCTCGGCGCTGGCGGGCAGCCGGCCTTCGGCCACCTTGCGCGCCTGTTCGGGCAGGTACTGGCTGACCAGGGTCATCAGCAGCGGCTGGCGCGCCAGGTTGGCGAACAGGGTCTGCTGCGCGGCCACCACCTTGGGATGCGGCCAGTAGTAGCGGATGCGGTCGGAGAAGCTGTAGTTGCGATCCAGGTATTGCTGGTGGCCGGGCTGGCTGTAGTACGGCAGCCAGTAGTCGGGTTCTTCCTGCATCACCTGGGTGAGGGTGTCCTTGAGGTGCGACGCGCCGAATTCGCCGATGGTCTCGCGCTCGATCTGGTCCAGTGCGTACAGCGCCTCGCGCATGGCGAAGGTCAGGCCCGGTCCCACCTTGAGGATGGCGAAGTGGTCGCGCACCAGCTCGGTCAGCGCGGTTTCGCTCTGGTAGTCGGTGGAGTGCGCTTCGTACACCAGCGGCTCGCCGACGATGAAGGCGCTGAGCGCGGTGGCCTTGGCCGGTTGGTACGCCACCACCTTGTGGTGGTCGAACTCGACGCCGGGCTGCACCACCATGGCGATGGCGCGCTCGAAGGCATCCGCCAGCCCGGCGGCGGCGAACACCTCGCGGTGCACCGCCAGCGTCTGGCGCGCGGCCTCGGGCGAGGTCACTTCCAGTTCGCCCAGTTCCTCGTTGGCGCCGCCGGGCACCGGCACTTCGGTGCCGATCACGTAGACCGGCGCATCGCCGCCGACTTCGCGCCAGGTGTCCTCGCAGATGCGGCACAGCTGCGCGGCGCGCTCGGCCACCACGGCGTCGGACAGCGGCAGCGGATCGCCGGCGCATGACATCGAGCAATCGAGGTGGATCTTGCGGAACCCGGCCCGCACGTATTCGCGCACCATGTCGCCGGCCAGCGCCATCGCCTCGGTGGCGGGCGCCTTCTTCCACACATTGGGGCCGAGATGGTCACCGCCCAGGATCAGCCGGTCACGGGCAAAGCCGGTCTTGTCCGCCAGCCCGGACACGAAGTCGCGGAAGTCGGCCGGTTTCATCCCGGTGTAGCCGCCGAACTGGTTGACCTGGTTGGAGGTGGCCTCGATCAGGATCGGGCTGTCGTCCTCCAGGCCCTGGCGCAGGGCGGCTTCCAGCACCAGCGGGTGCGCCGAGCAGACGGAATAGATGCCGGTGGCGTGGCCGGCTTTGTGATGGCGGATGATGTCGAGCAACAGGCTCATGACGAGGACTCCTATGTTTATTCGTCGGCCACGATGACGTTGACGCCGGACAGCGTCAGCGCACGTCGGTATTCATCGGAAATGCCCCGGTCGGTGATGAGGGTGTGCACCTGGGGCAGGGAACAGATCACGCAGAAGCCGCGCCGGCCGAACTTGCTGGAATCCGCCAGCAGCACCACCTTGTCGGCGACTTCGAGCATCGCCCGGTTGAGCTGGGCGTCCTGGTCGTTGGTGGTGGTGACGCCGGCCTTGAGGTCGATGCCGTCGGCACCGATGAACAGCGTGTCGAAGTGATGCAGCCGCACCGCCTGCTCGGCGATGGGGCCGCACAGCGAGTACGAATCGGCGCGCAGGGTGCCGCCGGTCATCATCAGTTCGAAGCGGGTGTCGCCCACCAACTCGTTGGCGAGGTTGAGGGCGTTGGTCATCAGCGTGCAGCGCTTGCCCGGATCCACGTAGCGCGGCACGAAACCCACGGTGGAGCCGGAATCGATGATCAGCGCGTCGCCGTCATTCACCAGTTGCGCAGCGGCGCGACCGATCAACTGCTTGGCTTCGCTGCGCACCTTTTCCTTCTCGCGGAAATCCAGCTCGAAGGCGAAGTGCGGGTTGAGCACCGCCTTGCCGTAGGAGCGGGTGATGCAGCCGCTCTGCTCCAGGTAGTCGAGGTCGGTGCGGATGGTGACGGTGGAAACGTCGAGCGCCTTGGCCAGGCCGCCGACATGGCAATTGTCCTGTTCCCGCAGGTACTGGACGATGCGCTGACGTCTTTGCTGTACGCGATCCATTGCTGTCCCCGTTGTTTGCCAATCCGCCGCAATGCCAGCTCGAATTGGCCAGCGAGGGGCGGTTTGCTGGACGCACTTTAGGGACGGAAACAAAAGCCGGTCAATGCAAGGACTTTCGACTTTGTTTACCGGATATTTTTCAGTTTCCGGCGCATCGACGTGGCCACACAGGCGCATCGTCTTGTAAAACTACCTGGAATTCCGTTTAGTCGAAAAACATGCAACATACTGTTTATCATTGATTTTTTATTTTCAAAAACAACTAAACAAGGGAATTCCCTGATCTATAATTCCCTTTTTTGAAATAAAACTACCGATTGCTGCAATGCGATCCAATGCCGATATGACAAGCGAAAGAAAAATTGAACAAAAGAACGAAGGGCATTTTCCTTTCGATCTTTTCCGATAAATGGCAATATTTACCGCGGCGCGGGCAGTCACGAAAAAAAGCCAATAGACTAGCCGCATGTTCCGGCGCCGCCGGCCCCGGCAATGGCCGGCGGCGGTGTCGTTTTCGTCGCGGGCCCGGCCGCTTCGCGCACCGCCCGCTCCCAGGAGTCACCCCATGAAGAACTTCACCTTCCACAATCCCATCCGTCTGCACTTCGGCAAGGGCCAGATCGCCCAGCTGGACAGCGAGATCCCCAAAGACGCGCGCGTGCTGCTGGTCTACGGCGGCGGCAGCATCAAGCGCAACGGCGTGCATGCGCAGGTGATGGCGGCGCTGGGCAGCCGCCCGGTGGTGGAGTTCGCCGGGGTCGAGGCCAATCCCGAATTCGAGACGCTGCTGCGCGCGGTGGCGCTGGGCCGGGAACACGGCGTGGACTGGGTGCTGGGCGTGGGCGGCGGCTCGGTGCTGGACGGCAGCAAGTTCATCGCCGCGGCGCTGGCGCTGGATGCCGGCATCGATCCGTGGCTGATCGTGGGTAACAAGACGCCGTTGCACCGCGCGCTGCCGATCGGGTGCGTGCTGACGCTGCCGGCCACCGGCTCCGAAGCCAACTTCACCGGCGTGATCACCCGGCGCGAGACGCAGGACAAGCTGTCGTTCAAGAACCCGGCCGTGTTCCCGCGCTTCAGCGTGCTCGACCCGACGGTGATCGGCACGCTGCCACCGCGGCAACTGGGCAATGGGCTGGTCGATGCCTTCGTCCACACCACCGAGCAGTACCTTACCTACCCGGCCGAGGCGCGAGTGCAGGACCGGCTGGCGGAGGGCATCCTGTCCACGCTGGTGGAAGTGGCGCCGCTGCTGCGTCAGAACCAGCAGGATTACGACGCGCAGGCCAACCTGATGTGGGCCGCCAACCAGGCGATGTTCGGGCTGGTGCCGCTGGGCCAGCCGCTGGACTGGGCCTCGCACGCCATCGGCCACGAGCTGACCGTGCTCTACGGCCTGGACCACGCGCAGACGCTGGCGATCGCCCTGCCCAGCCTGTTGCAGTACAAGCTCGACGCCAAGCGCGCCAAGCTGGCGCAGTACGGCCGCCGCGTGTGGCAACTGGACGGCGACGACGACACGGTGGCGCGCAAGGCGATCCAGCAGACGCGCGAGTTCTTCGAAGCGGTGGGCCTGCCGACCCGGCTGTCCGGCTACGGCATCAACGACGCCGCCGCGGCCGCCGCCGGCGTGGAAATGCAGCTGACCCGTCACCAGCGCCTCAAGCTGGGCGAACACGGCGACATCACCCCGGCCGATTGCCGCGCGATGGTGCTGGCGGCGGCTTAGGGGGTTGAAAGGCGAAACCCCACATCTTGAACCACAGAGGGCACGGAGAACACGGAGATTCACCGAGGGAAATCTGAAAACGGGAGGGGAAGTGAACGACTGCGGCGCCGAGTTCAGTCATCCCCTGCCGCGGTTTTCTCTGTGTACCTCTGTGCTCTCACTGTCCTCTGTGGTTCAAGACTTGGGGTTCCCCACCCTCACCCGCCACTCCCCCGCATCATCGCCAGCCAGGCCCGGGCGGCGTGGCTGAGGTAGCCTTCGCGCGGCCAGGCGAGCACGATTTCCCAGGGGATGACGATATCGCCGAGTTCGCACACGGCCAGGGCGTCGCGTCCGGCCAGCGCTACTTCGGAACGCGGCAGCAGCGCCACGCCGATGCCGCCGCGCACCATCGCCAGGATCAGCCCCAGTTGCCCGCTGCGCCCGACCACGTCGGGTGTGAAGCCCAGGCTGCGACAGGCGTCGAAGATGCGGTCGTTGAGCGCGAAGCCCGGCGCGAACAGGATGAACGGCTCGTCCGCCAGTTCGGCCAGTTGCACCGTGTCGCGCTGGCCCCACGCCGACCACGCCGGCGCCACCAGCACCAGTTGATCGGCCGCCAGCGGCGCGCAGTCGAAACGCGCGGTGTCGATGGGCTGCAACAGGCCGCCCAGTTCCAGTTCGCCCGCCAGCAAGGCCGCCTCGATGGCCTTGGCGCCATCCTCGAACAGCTTGAGTTCAATGCCGGCATGGCGGCGGCGGAATTCGCCCAGCATGGTGACGAACACCCGCCCACCCAGCGGCGGGATGCCGATGCGCAGCTCGCCGCGCGCCAGGCCGTCCAGCTCCGACAATTCGGTCACCATCTGCGCCGCCTGGGCCAGCAGCGTTTCGCCGTGCGCCAGCACCAGCCGGCCGGCATCGGTGGGGCTGGCATGGCGGCCGGCCCGGCGCAGCAGCGTCTGGCCCAGCTCTTCCTCCAGTTGCCGCACCAGCTTGCTCACCGTGGGCTGGGTGACGAACAGGCGCTCGGCGGCCTGGGTGAAGCTGCCGCTGCGGGCCACTTCGACAAACGCGCGCAAGGTTCTTAGTTCCACAATCGATTCCAATCCGGCATGGATTGCATCACGATAATTCATCTTCGTTATGCGTGCAGCGGCATAGACTGGGGCTCAGCTTCCGCCTTGGACAGGAAGCGCCCACTGGAGATACATCCCTTGTCCCGCGCGCTGCACCGCTTCGTTCCCACGCTGTTCCAGGTCTGCCTGCTGGCCGCGCTGTGGCTGGCGTCGGACGCGCTGGCGCGCGCCATCGGCTCGCCGGTGCCCGGCGGTGTGCTGGGACTGGCGGCGTTGTTGTCGCTGCTGTTGCTGGGCTGGCTCGATGCCGAACGGCTGCGCCGCGGTGCGGAATGGCTGCTGGCCGAAATGCTGCTGTTCTTCATCCCGCCGGTGGTGGCGGTGGTGCAGTTCCAGGCGCTGTTCCGCAGCGAAGGGCTGCGCCTGCTGGCGGTGATCGGCCTGGGCACGCTGTGCGTGATGGCCGGCACCGCGCTGGTGGTCGATCGGGTGTTCCGCTGGGAACGCCGGCGCCGGCTGCTGACCGCCACCCGTCGTCACCGCGCGGTGACGACATGAACGCCGCCGCCCATCCCTGGCTGGCGCTGGCCTGCCTGCTGCTCACGGTGGCGGTCTACGCCTGCGCCAAGTGGTTGTACGCGCGCCATCGCGCGGTGTGGTTCGCGCCGCTGCTGTTCGCCCCGGTGGTGCTGGTGGGCATCGTGCTCGCCGCCGGCATCCCCTATCCCGTGTACATCGCCGACGCCCGCTGGCTGATGTGGATGCTCGGCCCGACCACGCTGGCCTTCGCCATTCCGATCCACGATCAGCGCGCGGTGATCCGCCGCAACCCTGTCACCATCGCCGCCGGGGTGCTCGCCGGCGTGGCGTTGGGCGTGGGATCGTCCTGGCTGCTGGCGCGCGCCTTCCACCTGCCGCCGGAGCTGGCGCACAGCCTGTTGCCGCGCTCGGTCTCCACGCCGTTCGCCATGACCGCCACCGACGCCTTCGGCGGCTCGCGCGAACTGACCGCGCTGTTCGTGGTGGTGACGGGGGTGTTCGGCATGATGACCGGCGAGCTGGTGCTGCGTCTGTTGCCGTTGCGTTCGCGGATGGCACGCGGTGCGATGCTGGGCGCCGCCAGTCACGGGGCCGGCACCGCCAAGGCGCGCGAACTCGGCGAGGAGGAAGGCGTGGTCGCCAGCCTGACCATGACGCTGGCCGGCATTGCGCTGGTGCTGGTGGCGCCGTTGCTGGCCGGCTGGCTGGGTTGACCGCGCTTCATCGCGTCATGAAACCGCCGCGAACAGCGGCGGCGGGCGCAATGGTAAGATCGGGCCTCGTTTTTGCCCTGCCCCGACCATGACCCGCCCGCCCATCAGCTTCGAATTCTTCCCGCCCAAGACGCCCGAAGGCGTCGAGAAACTGCGCAACACGCGCCGCCAGCTGGCGCAATTCAAGCCGGAGTTCTTCTCGGTGACCTTCGGCGCGGGCGGCACCACCCAGGAAGGCACCCGCAACGCGGTGCTGGAAATCCAGCAGGAAGGCTTCGCCGCCGCGCCGCACCTGTCGTGCATCGGCTCCACCCGCGAGGCCGTGGCCGCGCTGCTGGCCGACTACCGCGCCCACGGCATCCGCCGCCTGGTGGCGCTGCGCGGCGACATCCCTTCGGGGATGGTGGACGTGGGCGAATTCCGCTACGCCAGCGAGCTGATCGCCTTCATCCGCGCCGAGCACGGCGACTGGTTCCACATCGAGGCGGCCGCCTATCCCGAATACCACCCGCAGGCCCCGTCGGCCGAGGCCGACCTGCGCAATTTCGTGACCAAGGTGAAGGCCGGCGCCGACGCGGCGATCACCCAGTACTTTTTCAATCCCGATGCGTATTTCCGCTTCGTGGACGAAGTGCGCGGCCGCGGCGTCGAGATCCCGATCCACCCCGGCATCATGCCGATCCAGAATTTCACCCAGCTGTCGCGCTTCTCCGAGATGTGCGGCGCCGAGATCCCGCGCTGGCTGCGGCTGCGGCTGGCATCGTTCGGCGACGACAGCGCGGCGATCCGCGCCTACGGCCTGGACGTGGTCACCGAGCTGGCGGACAAGCTGCTGGCCGGCGGCGCGCCCGGCCTGCACTTCTACACGCTGAACGGCGCCGGCGCGGTCAGCACCATCTGCCAGCGCCTGGGTTTCTGAGCATCCGCTCAAGAGGTTTGCATCGCAGCGCCCGCCGATCTTCGGGTTTGCCGCGGCGTGGTCGATCCACAGCCGCAAGCGGCATCCGGGCGCGGGCAAGCGCCGCCGGGCATGGAAAAGCGCCACAGTCGTGGCGCTTTTTTTGTTGTCGGGGTGGCGGCAGGACCGCCAAAAAGAAACCCCGGTCCAAGGGGAGAATGACCGGGGTATAACAGCCCCGGCACGCTGCCGAGGCACCCGCTCAGGGAGGAAAAGCGGGAGGTGCAGGGGCGCACCTGACTCTTAAGATAGGAATCGCTTAAGAAAGTTCAAGGCGCGCTATTCGCCGCCTGTCGATTCATATTCGGCGGCTGCAAACCAGCCGCCGACAATCTGCTCGGTGATGTCCATGCCCTGTTTCTTCAAACTGGAGAACAGCTGAACGGTGATGAGCGAATCCTCCTCGAATTCCTTTTCCACCGCGCGCAATGTCTTGACCTGCTCCTGACGGCTGAGCTTGTCGGACTTGGTGAGCAGGCAGTGCACCGGCTTGCCGGTGGTGCGGAACCAGTCGAGCATGCGCCGATCCAGCTCGGTGAGCGGGCGGCGCGAATCCATGATCAGCACCAGCCCGATCAGGTTGGGACGGGTGACGAGGTATTGCCCGAGCAATTTCTCCCAGTGTGCACGCACCGAGGCGGGCACTTCGGCGTAGCCGTAGCCCGGCAGGTCCACCAGCCGACGCTCGTTGCCGAAGTCGAAATAATTGATGTGCTGGGTACGACCCGGCGTCTTGGAGACGAAAGCCAGGCGGGTATGATCGGCCAAGGTATTGATGGCGCTCGACTTTCCGGCGTTGGAGCGTCCGGCGAAAGCGACCTCCAATCCTTCTTGCGGTAAGGCACGCAGATCGTTGACAGTGGTCAAGAACTTCAGGCCGCGGAACAGGGACATGGGTGTGTGGTGGGGTAAAAAGTCTTCGTATAGAATAACAGGATTTGATCACTGGCCCGCCTTAAGCAGGGCCTGAACACGCATCGCAAGAGGGAGCAAAAAATATGCGCAGTGCGCCGTGGATCGCAACGCTTGCAGCGCTGGTGATGATGAGCCCGTCCGTCTTTGCGGCGGGCAAGGGCGATCCGGCCAAGGGCAAACAGATCGTCGACCAGGTCTGTGCGGCCTGTCACGGCGTGGACGGCAACAGCGTTGCCTCCGCTAACCCCAATCTTGCCGGGCAACACCCCGAATACATCGTCAAGCAGTTGAACGAATTCAAGAGCCAGGTTCGCAAGAACCCGGTGATGCTGGGCATGGCGTCGCCGCTGTCGGCCGCCGACATGCAGAATGTCGCCGCCTACTACTCGTCGCAGGCCCCCAAGGCCAAGGGCGCGTCGGACAAGGCGCTGATCGAAGCCGGGAAGAAGATCTATCGCGGTGGCATCGCCGCCAAGGCCGTTCCCGCCTGTATGGCCTGCCACAGCCCGAACGGTGCCGGCATCCCGGCGCAGTACCCGCGCATGGCCGGCCAGCACGGCGCCTACACCGAAGCCCAGCTCAAGGCGTTCCGCTCCGGCGAGCGCGGCAACAACCCGGTGATGTCGCAAGTGGCGGCCCGGTTGTCCGACCAGGAAATCAAGGCGGTCGCCGAGTACATCCAGGCGCTGAACTGAGCCTCCGCCCCCGGGCGGCGATAACCAGAATATAGCGGCCGGCTTATGCCGGCCGTTGTCTTGGATCACCGGACAAGCAAGCCGGCCTTGCCCTGGTGATGCCCGATCCACGCGGGCCGGAACCAATCCGGCGCCGTTTACACCAAGGGGCGGCAACGCCCTTTTCCAATTGGTATGACCGAGAAACGCCTCCGACACCTTTCCTTTGGCCGCGCGCTGTTCGACCTGTTGTCGTCGATGCGCTTCGCCATCGGCCTGCTCACCGTGCTCGCCATCGCCTCGGTGATCGGCACCGTCCTCAAGCAGAACGAACCCTACGTCAATTACCGCATCGAGTTCGGCGACTTCTGGTTCGGCTTTTTCGAGCCGCTGGGCCTGTTCGATGTGTACCACTCGGCGTGGTTTCTGCTGATCCTGGTGTTCCTGGTGATCTCGGTGTCGCTGTGCATCTGGCGTCACCTGCCCGGCATGCTGCGCGACATCCGCAGCTTCCGCGAACACGCCACCCACAATTCGCTGCGCCTGATGGCGCACCACGCCGAAGCCGACGGCGAACCCGCGCGCGAAGCCATCGAGGCGGGGCTGACGCAGGCGGGCTTCCGCTTCCGCGTGCGCGACACCGACGGCGTGCGCCTGTACGCGGCCAAGAAGGGCGCCGGCCAGCGCCTGGGCTATTTCTTCGCCCATACCGCCATCGTGGTGATCTGCATCGGCGGTCTGCTCGACGGCAACCTGCCGCTCAAGCTGCGCGAACTCACCGGCAGCAAGGCGCCCGAACTGCGTGACCTGCCGCAGAGCCAGGTGCCGCCGCAAAGCCGTCTCGGGACCGACAACCCGGCGTTCCGCGGCAATGTCACGGTTCCCGAGGGCGGCACCGCCGACGTTGTGTTCCTCAACGCCGGCCAGGGTTACTTCGTGCAGGACCTGCCGTTCGCGCTGCGGCTCAAGCAGTTCCACGTCGAGCACTACAGTACCGGTCAGCCCAAGCGTTTCGCCTCCGATGTGGAAATCCTGGACCGCGCCAATGGCAAGGTGCTGAAAAGCGCCACCATCGAGGTCAACAAGCCGCTGGTGTTCGACGGCATCGCCATCTACCAATCCAGCTTCGGCGACGGCGGCTCGCCGCTGACCTTCGCCCGCTGGGATCTGGGCGGACCGGCACAACCGCAGACGGTGCAGGCCCAGTCGCAGTCCAGCCAGCCGCTGCAAGCCGCCGGCCGCGACTACACGCTGGAGTTCGGCGATCTGCGGGTGTTCAACATCGAGAACATGGGTCGCACCGAGGCCGAGACCTCGACGGTCGCGGTCAACCGCTTCGAGCAGGCGCTGGCCGACGCGCAATCGGTCAAGGCCGACCACAACCTGCGCAACCTGGGGCCGTCGGTGCAGTTCAAGCTGCGCGACGCGGCCGGTCAGGCGGTGGAATACCTCAACTACCTGGCGCCCTTCTCCGCCGACGATGCGCTGTACCTGCTGTCCGGCGTGCGGCGCGAGGTCTCGCAACCGTTCGCCTTCGTGCGCATCCCGCTGGACGACGCGGTGACGCCCGCCACCTTCATGCGTCTGCGCGCCACGCTGCTCGATCCGGCCCTCTACCCCGAGATCGCGCGCCGCACCGCCGAAAAGGCGTTCCAGGGCGGCGGCTTCTCGGCCACTAAGCGCGAGCAGTTCGAGGAAGTGACGAAGAACGTGCTGGCCCAGTTCGGCAGCGGCGGCTTCCCCGCGCTGGACCGCTTCCTGGTCCAGGCCAAGGTGCCGGAGGCGCAGCGCACTTCGGTGGCACAGACCTATCTGAAGATCCTGCAAGGCGCGGCCATCGACGCACTCGACGTCGCCCAGGCGCGCGCCGGACAACCGGCGATCGACATGGACGGCGCGCACTATCGCTTCCTGATGGACAGCCTGGTCGCCACCAGCGCCATGTTCGAGTACGGCGCGCCGGTCTACCTGCAACCCACCGGCTTCGAGGAGGTGCAGGCCAGCGGCTTCCAGCTGGCGCGCGCGCCGGGGCAGGCCATCGTCTACCTGGGCTGCCTGCTGCTGGTGATCGGCATCTACTGCATGTTCTATCTGCGCGAAGAGCGGCTCTGGCTGCGCAGCGCCAAAGGCCGCACACTGCTGGCCATGACCGCCAACCGGCACGACAGCGAACTGGACAAGTCCTTCGCGCGCTACCGCGCGCTGCTGCTGCCCGAACCGGCCCCCGAGGAAACACCCGATGCTCGCACTTAACCGCAAGAGTCCGCTCGACTTCGTCTTCGCCGCGCTGATCGTGGCGGCGGGCGTGTATGCGCTGTCGCGCTATCGCGAATTCATGGATGTGTACGAGCAGGGCATCCTGCTGGCGTCGATCGCCGGCCTGGTCTGGTTCGGCTGGTTCTGGCCGGCGATGCGCTGGTTCCTGCCGGCCTGCGGCGCAGTCGCGCTCTGCGGCATCGCGCTGTACCAGGGCGATCTCGAACGCGGCGCCACGGTGTTCGGGCTGCGTTACCTGTTGTCCAGCCAATCGGCCGTGATGTGGATGTGCGTGCTGTTCTTCCTTGCCACCGGCCTGTACTGGCTGGGGCTGCTGCGCCGCTCGGCGACGGCGTTGTCGATCGCCTCGGGGCTGACCTGGGCCGCCGCCGGCGCCGCGCTGGTGTCCAAGCTGGTGCGCTGGTACGAGAGCTACCTGATCGGCGCCGACGTGGGTCACATCCCCGTCTCCAACCTGTACGAAGTCTTCGTGCTGTTCTGCCTGATCACCGCGCTGATGTACCTCTACTACGAAGCCCGCTTCCAGGCGCGCGCCATGGGCGCCTTCGTGCTGCTGGTGATCTCCGGCGCGGTGATGTTCATCCTGTGGTACAGCCTGGATCGGCAGGCGCACGAGATCCAGCCGCTGATCCCGGCGCTGCAATCGTGGTGGATGAAGATCCACGTGCCGGCCAACTTCGTCGGCTACGGCGCGTTCGCGCTCGCCGCCATGCTGGGCGTCGCCTGGCTGCTGGCGATGCCTGCGACCCAGGCGCCACGACACCAGCTGGCGCTCTACCCTGCCGCGCTGGCGCTGCTCGCCGTCGGTGGCGTGTTCTTCGCCAAGGCCGGCGACTGGTTCCCCGACCTGGGCTCGGGCGTGGGGCTGGTGACGCTGTTCATCTGGTCGGTGGCCGGCATGATCCTGCTGGCGCTCAACCGTGGTCGCCTGGCCGGCTACCTGCCGGCCGCCGCCACGTTGGACGAAGTGGCGTACAAGGCCATCGCGGTGGGTTTCCTGTTCTTCACCATCGCCACCATCCTGGGCGCGCTATGGGCCGCCGAGGCGTGGGGCGGCTACTGGAGCTGGGATCCGAAGGAAACCTGGGCGCTGATCGTCTGGCTGAACTACGCCGCGTGGCTGCACGTGCGGCTGGTGAAGGGCTGGCGCGGCGACGTGCTGGCGTGGTGGTCGGTGGTCGGCCTGCTGGTCACCACCTTCGCCTTCGTCGGCGTCAATATGTTCCTATCTGGACTGCATTCTTACGGAAATCTTTAATATCGCATCGCAGCAAGCACGCCAGCCGGTCGAATTTCTACCGCTCGTCGGCTTCGCCCCGAGCGGATAGGGCAATTTAGTAAGAAAACGCTGTAAAGCGCGGCCCATTCCTCATACAGTACAAGGGAATTCCTGTCGTACTGGGAAAAGGAGGAGAACATGGCCACGATCTATCACAAGACGGAACTGGGCCAGCAGGAACTGGTCTCGCGCAGCGGTCAGGTGCCGCCCAAGGCGCGCCAGTTGCTGATCATGGTCGATGGTCGGCGCAGTTTCGACGATCTCACCGCGCTGATGCCCGGCGCGGCCGAAGTGATCCGTCTGCTGGAGCAACTGAAGCTGATCACGCCGGAAGGCGCGCCGCGTTCCGCGGACACCCCGGTGGTGCATGGCGCCTACGACAAGCTGCCGTCCAGCGAGCGCCTGTACCAGGTGAAGCGCGCCGTGCTGCTGGTCGCCCGCGAATACCTGGGCGAAGGCTGGGAATCGCGGCTGAGCGGGCGATTCGACACCCTGCGCGAAGGCCCCGAGCTGGAAGCGCTGATCGAAGAATGGCTGACCGCGCTACGCCGCTCCGGCCATCGCGGCGCCGCCGACACCGGGCAACGCGCCGTGGCCACCATCCTGGCCAGCTGATCCGATCGCACCAGCAACAAAAAAGCCGACGCTTGCGTCGGCTTTTTTGTTGGCAACCTTCGATTACTCGGCGGTAGCCTTGGCGCCGTTCAGGTTGGCGACGGCCAGGTTCGCGCCGCGAACCAGGGACATCAACTCAACGCCTTCCGGCAGCTTCAGGTCGGACAGGTGGACCGAACCGTGGGCGGCGTCCAGGTTGCCCAGATCGACTTCGATGAAGTCGGGCAGCTTGGTGGCCACGCAACGCACCAGCACTTCGTTCAGGATGTGGCTGATCGAACCGCCTTGCAGCTTCACGCCGACCGAGGTATCGCCGTTCACGAAGTGCAGCGGCACCTTCAGCTCGACCTTGGTGCTGTCGTCCACGCGCTGGAAGTCCACATGCAGCACCAGTTGGCGGAACGGGTGGTATTGCACGTTGCGCACCAGCACCTGTTCGGTTTCGCCGGCCACGTTCAGCTTGATCAGCGCGGTGTGGAAGGCTTCTTCCTGCAGCTGGTAGTACATGCTGTTGTGGTCCAGGGAGATGGCCTTGGGTTCCTTGTTGCCGCCGTAGACGATGCCGGGCAGCTGGCCCGCTTTGCGCAGGCGGCGGCTCGCACCAGTGCCCTGCAATTCGCGCGCTTGAGCAGAAATTTCGTAAGTCATGATGTTGATTCCAGTTTGATTGAGCACACGCCAACCGCGACCAGATGGCATGCGATTCGGGGACAATCCCCCAAATGCGGAAGCGCGCCCCACCGGGACGCGCTGTGATTCGTTTAATCGACGAACAGCGAGGACACCGACTCCTCGTTGTTGATGCGGCGCATCGTCTCGGCCAGCAGGCCGGCGATGGACACCACGCGGATCCGGTCGGACAACTGCGCCGGCTCGGACAGCGGAATGGTGTCGGTCACCACCACTTCGTCCAGGTCGGATTGCAGGATGCGTTCGACCGCCGCGCCGGAGAACACCGGGTGCGTGGCGTAGGCCAGCACGCGCTTGGCGCCGTGCTGCTTGAGAGCGGCGGCGGCCTTGCACAGGGTGTTGGCGGTATCGATCATGTCGTCGATGATCAGACAGGTGCGGCCGCTGACATCGCCGATGATGTGCATCACCTCGGCCACATTGGCCTTGGGGCGGCGCTTGTCGATGATCGCCATGTCGACGTTCAGTTGCTTGGCCATGGCGCGGGCGCGCAGCACGCCGCCCACGTCGGGGCTGACCACCATCAGGTCCTCGTGTTGCTGGGCGCGGATGTCGGCCAGCAGCACCGGGGTGGAATAGATGTTGTCCACCGGGATATCGAAGAAACCCTGGATCTGGTCGGCGTGGACATCCACCGTCAGCACGCGGTCGACGCCGGCCACTTGCAGCATGTTGGCGATGACCTTGGCCGAGATCGGCACGCGCGCCGAGCGCGGGCGGCGATCCTGCCGGGCATAGCCGAAGTAGGGGATGGCGGCGGTGATGCGGCCGGCGGAAGCGCGCTTGAGCGCGTCGACCATCAGCATCACTTCCATGATGTTGTCGTTGGTGGGAACACAGGTGGACTGCAACACGAACACGTCGCGGCCCCGCACGTTCTCCAGCAGCTCGACCGTGACTTCCCCATCGGAGAAGCGCCCGACCGTGGCACGGCCCAGCGAGATGTCGAGATGATTGACGACGCTATCGGCAAGCTTGGGATTAGCATTGCCGGTGAACACCATGAGGCTGTCGTAAGCCATTTCCGAACCCTGAAAAAACGAAAAGCGTGTAACGGGTGTACACGCTTTTCTGTCTTCGATCTGGCAGGGGAGGAAGGATTCGAACCCTCGAATGTCGGAATCAAAATCCGATGCCTTAACCAACTTGGCGACTCCCCTAACGAACCTGCTCACTCGTCGCTTGCAAATCCGTATAACGGGTGCTGAGCGATTGTTGCGGCCCGGAAACCGGCCGTCGCGTCAGGAAGCCGAGATAATACACACGCACTTTCGGTTTGTGAAGCACTAAATGCAAAAACGCAGGCGCCGGAACCGGTCATCCGCGCCGGCGCGAATTGCGACAACCAGTCGCGCGCCGCAGCCACTTCGGGGAACAGCCGGCACGCCACCGGCTCCATGTCGTTGCGGGTGGTGGCGTAGTCGATATCGTCCGGCGCGATCGGCGGCGTATCGCGTACCAGATCGGCCGCGCCGAAGATCGCCGGCGTCGGCACGTGCACGCCGGGATGCAGCACCACGTACCAGCCTTCCGGCGTGGTCACCGGCGTCATGATTTCGCCGATGCCCTCGACGAAGGCATTGCGGCCGAAGACGAAGAACGGCACGTCGGCGCCGAGGCGCAGCCCGAGCGCCATCAGCCGGCGGCGCGACAGATCGAGCCCCCATAGCCGGTTCAGCGCCAGCAACACGGTGGCGGCGTCCGAACTGCCGCCGCCCAGCCCGCCCCCCATCGGCAGGTACTTGGTCACCCGGATGTCCACGCCGAGGGCGCAGCCGGTCTCCGCCTGCAACAAGCGCGCGGCGCGCACGGTGAGATCGTGCTCCGCCGGCACGCCGGGAATCGGGTTGTGATGGCGGACGTCGCCATCGGCACGCACGCGCAGTTCGATGGTGTCGGCCAGATCGATCAACTGGAACACCGACTGCAACAGGTGATAGCCGTCGGCACGGCGGCCGACGATATGCAGGAACAGGTTGAGCTTGGCCGGCGCGGGAAACGCCTGCCAGTCGGAAGAAATTGCTTCGATCATGGCCAGTCGGAGACCGCGACGCGGACTTCCAGCGATTCGTGTTTGAGCACCAGCCGTTTCGGATACGGCGCGGCATCGTAGAACGACACCTGCCAGCCGGCCTGCTCGATGCTGCGGGTGGACGACGATTCGGTCGGCAATTCCTTCACCGGCAGCGTCGGCGCGGGCTGGCCTTCGATCCACCAGCGCAGCTGACTCACCGGCAGGGTCAGGCCGGTGAGTTCGGTCAACAGCTCGTCGGCATCGGTGGCGTACGCCTCGCGGCCGTCCGCCATGCGGATCGACGCCTCCCGCGGCGTGGCGACCAGCCGGGCGCGGGTTTCGCCCAGCGGGCTGCCGAGCTCGACGGTGACGGTCTCGCCGCTGCGGCGCCAGCGGAAGTTGGCGTTCTCGTTGACCTGGCGCCCATCGACCTCGCCACGCGCCAGCAAGCGGCCATCGGCGGCGAAATCATGGGCGACGGCGCCGCCCGGCTGCGGCGCCACCGAGGCACAGCCGACCAGCCACAGCGCGGCGCCAGCCGCCGCCATCCGGCCCATCCATCGCATCACGGCGCGATACCCAGGCGCTTGCCGGTTTCCTGCAACACCTCGTTGTCCGGCGACTTGGCCAGCGCGGCGCGGTAGACATCGCGGGCATCGCTCTTGCGCCCCTGCACCCACAACACTTCGGAAAGATGCGCGGCGATCTCGGGATCGGCCATCTGCTTGTAGGCGCGCGCCAGCGCGGCATGCGCTTCGTCCAGCCGCCCCTGCTTGAAGCGCAGCCAGCCCAGGCTGTCCAGGATGACCGCGTTGTCCGGCTCCAGCGCGATGGCGCGCTCGATGTAACCGGCGGCCTCGTCCACCCGGTCGGTGCGGTTCACCAGGGTGTAGCCCAGCGCGTTCAGGCCGGTGGCGCTGTCGGGGTTCAACTCCAGGTAACGGCGCAGGTCGGCTTCGGCCGCCGGCAGGTTGCCGTTCAGGTCGGAGACCAGCGAGCGGTCGTACAGCAGGTCGGCGTTGTCCGGGTGGCGCTTCAGCGCCTCGGTCAAGGTGGTGTAGGCGCGGGGATAGTCGCGCGCCTCGCGCCACAACTGCGCTTCGATCTGCGCCTTTTCCACCTGCTTTTCCGGTGTGTCGGCCGGCAGCGCGGCCACCAGCGCGCGCGCATCGTCGAAGCGGTCGAGCTTGGCGTAGACACGCACCAGCCGGCGTTGCGCGGCGGGCTTGAGTTCGCCGTCCACCCGCTCGTACCACGAGGCGGCGTCGGCGAAGCGCTGTTGCTCCTCGGAAATCTGCCCCAGGTAGAAGCGCAGGCTGCCGGCATGCGCCGGGGTGCGCGCCTCGGCCGCGGTCAGGTGCGCGTAGGCCTTGTCCAGGTCGCCGGACTCCATCGCCACCAGCCCCGAGCCCACCATCGCCTCCAGGTCGTCGGGCTTGAGCGCCAGCACCCGCTCATACGATGCGGCGGCCTCGGGATAACGCTTGTTCTCGGCGTACAGCCGCGCCAGGGTGTTGTGCACGCCCGCCGACTTGGGCAGCAGCTTGGCCGCCTGTTCCAGTTGCGCGATGCGGACGTCGGCCGGCTGATCCTCCAGCAACTGGGCGCGGTATAGCAGCGACGGCTCCCACGCGGGGCGCAATGCGTCCACCTTGTCCAGCTCGGCCAGCGCGTCGGTGTTGCGCTCGTTGTTGGCGTAGGCCACGGCCAGGGCGAAATGCGCCTCCGGCATGTCGGGGTACGGCGCGGTCAGTTCCTGAGTGAGCTTGAGCGCGCCGGCGCGGTCGGTCTTGGTATCCCACAGGCGGTGGATCTGCAACAGGAACGGCGCCACTTCGGTCGGTTGCGCGGCGAACAGCGCCTCCAGGTGCGGGCGCGCCTCTTCCAGCCGGTTGGCACGGATCAGCAGGCTGACCATCACCTGGTGCGCTTCGGGCGACTTCGGCGATTCGGCCACCCAGCGCGACGCGGCGTCCAGCGCCTGGTTCAGCTGGCCGGCGGCGATGGCGACCTCGGTGGCGCGCCGCGCGACGCGCGGGTCGGCGCTGCTTTGCGCCAGTTCGGTCCAGGCCTGCGAAGCCAGCGCGGCATTGCCGCGTTGCAGGGCGATGTCGCCGACCAGGAAGCGCAGCAACATGTCCTCGCTGAGCTCCTGCTTGGGATAGCGCGCCTCTTCGGCCTTGCGCGCCGCGGCGGCGGCGCTGGCGTCGATGGCCTCCGGCTCGCTGGCCGTGGCGGACTGGGATGCGGCGGCAGGTGGGCGGCCGGTGGTGGCACAGGCGCCGAGGGCGAGGGACAGAACCAGCGTCAGAAGCGCTGGCAGGCGCACGCGAGGAGTGGTGGGCATGGCACAATCCGCGGGTTGATCGGCGTCGCGCGGTGCGCGGCGTCTTGGAATATCGATGCAGCTGCAAGCCTGTTCGTGCCGGCGATACGGGGCCAGCAAAAACCATCATGGCCCAGGCGCAGCCTGTTTGAGACAAATGAGCGTGCCGCCGTGGATTTCAACGTCGCGCATCCGGACGCCCCACCGCCCGCGACGGGCGGCTGGCCGGCGTCTCGCGCCGGGTGCCGGTGCGGCGGGCCACGGCGCAGCCATATTAAGTGAATTCCCGTCCGGCCGTCCAAACGCCAGAGAGTCCGCCGTCCCATGCCCGAACTGCCCGAAGTCGAAACCACGCGCCGCGGCATCGCCCCGCACCTGGAGCGCACCCAGGTCACCGAGATGATCGTGCGCGAGCGCCGCCTGCGCTGGCCGATCCCGCCCGAGCTGCCCGATGCCGTCGTCGGCCGAGCGCTGCTGGGCCTGGAGCGCCGCGCCAAGTACCTGTTGTTCGGCTTCGAACATGGCACGCTGCTGGTGCACCTGGGCATGACCGGCACGCTGCGGGTGCTGACCGAGCCGTTCCCGGCAGAGAAGCACGATCACGTCGACATCGTGCTGGACAACGGCCGGCGGCTGCGCTTTCGCGACCCGCGCCGCTTCGGCGCCATGCTGTGGCACAGCGGGCCGCCGGACACGCATCCGCTGCTGGCCGCACTGGGGCCGGAACCGTTGTCCGAAGCGTTCAACACCGACCATCTCGCCCAAGCGCTCGCCCGTCGGCAGGCGGCGATCAAACAAGTGATCATGGACAACCATGTCGTGGTCGGAGTGGGTAATATCTACGCTTCGGAGTCATTGTTTCGCGCGCGCGTGGATCCGCGTCGCAACGCCGCCGGGTTGAGCGGGGAGGAAATCGCCCGGCTGGTGGCGGCCATCCGCGAGACATTGACCGACGCGATCCGCGCGGGCGGCACCACGCTGCGGGATTTCGTCGACAGCGACGGACGCTCGGGGTATTTCCTGCTCCAGTGCTTCGTCTACGGCCGGACAGGGGAACCGTGCCGGGTGTGCGGCACACCGATCCAGCAGTTGCGACAGGGGCAGCGGGCCACGTTTTTCTGCCCGACGTGCCAGCATTGACACGCACTGCATGGCAACGACATAACGATACGACGGGCCGCCCTGCGCGCCTGCATTCAGGGAGCTGTCCATGATGGATTATCTGCATCTCGACTCGCTGGCGGTGAACGACCCGTCCGGCAGTGACCGCCTCGTCGGCGACTTCCAGGCCTACAGCGCGTGGCGCGGCCAGTTGTCGCAGTCGGTGTCGCAACTGGCGCGCTGGCTGAACGAACAGGACCTCGACGACGCGCAGACCCAGCACCGGGTGCAGATCCTGCTGGACAAGCTGAAGGACGACAAACTCAACATCGCCTTCGTCGCCGAGTTCTCGCGCGGCAAATCCGAGCTGATCAACGCCATCTTCTTCGCGCACTACGGCCAGCGCGTGCTGCCGTCGTCCGCCGGGCGCACCACCATGTGCCCCACCGAACTGTTCTACGACGCCGGCCAGCCGGCGTCGATCCAGCTGCTGCCGATCGAGACCCGCAAGCAGAACGTCACCACCAGCGAATACCGCCGCTACCCCGAGGAATGGACCACCATCCCGCTGGAGCTGGCCAACGCCGAGGCGCTGCTCGCCGCGTTCCGCCAGGTGGGCTACACCAAGCGCGTGCCGATCGACGAGGCGCGCGAGTACGGCCTGTTCAACGACGAGGACCCGGATCAGAAGATGACCGTGGACGCCGAGGGCAAGGTGGAGATCCCCGCCTGGCGCCACGCGCTGATCAACTTCCCGCATCCGCTGCTGGAGCAGGGGCTGGTCATCCTCGACACCCCGGGCCTGAACGCCATCGGCACCGAACCGGAGCTGACGCTCAACCTGCTGCCCAACGCCCACGCCATCCTGTTCATCCTGGCCGCCGATACCGGCGTCACCAAGAGCGACATCGACGTGTGGCGCAACCACATCGGCCGGGTGCAGGGCGGCACGCGCGGCCGCCTGGTGGTGCTGAACAAGATCGACGGCCTGTGGGACGACCTGAAGACCCCCGAGCAGATCGCCGGCGAGATCACGCGGCAGGTGGACACCACCGCCCACCTGCTGGGCGTGCCCACCGACCAGGTCTACCCGGTGTCGGCGCAGAAGGCGCTGGTCGCCAAGGTGCACGAGGACCCCGACCTGCTGGCGCGCTCGCAGCTCACCCGGCTGGAGACCGCGCTGTCGCAGGAACTGCTGCCGTCCAAGCAGGACATCGTGCGCGACAGCACCATGACCGAGGTCGAGGACATCGTCGGCGCCACCCGCGGCATCCTGGGCGCCCGACGCGGCGGCCTGGGCGAGCAGTTGGGCGAGCTGACCGCGCTGCGCGGCAAGAACCACGACGTGGTGGCGCAGATGATGGAAAAGGTGCAGTCGGACAAGCGCCACTTCGAGCAGGGACTGGTGCGCTTCCAGGCGTTGCGCAGCGTGTTCAGCCAGCAGACCAACCAGCTGCTCACGCTGCTGGGCATGGATGCCCTGAAAGCCGAGATCGCCCGCATCCGCGGCGAGATGGAGCGCTCGCTGTTCTCCTTCGGCGAAGGCGGGCTGCGCGCGATCATGGATCGCTTCTTCAAGGACGTGAACGGCAACATCAGCAAATCCGCCGAGCAGGTGGCGGAAATCCAGGCGATGATGGCCGCGATGTATCGCAAGTTCAGCGAGGAGCACGGCCTGGGCCAGGTGACGCCGCCGCCGTTCTCCACGCTGAAGTACCACAAGGAACTGGCGCGGCTGGAGAAGTCGTTCCGTGAGCACTTCAACACCATCAGCAACCTGCTGACCACCAGCCAGGGCCGGCTGACCGCCAAGTTCTTCGAGACCGTGGCCAGCCGCGTGGTCTACGTGTTCGAAGTGGCCAACCGCGATGTGGAGAACTGGCTGAAGGCGGTGATGGCGCCGATGGAAACCCAGGTACGCGAACACCAGCTGCAACTGCGCCGCCGCCTGGAGAGCATCAAGCGCATCCACAAGGCGACCGACACGCTGGAAGGCCGCATCGTCGAACTGGAAGACATGGATCGCCAGCTGGGTCACCAGTTGGAGGAACTGGAAGCCCGGCTGCGCGCGGTGTACGGCGTGCTCAACGCCGACTTCGCCCCGCCGCGCGCCGCGGCCTGATCCGATAGCCCTCCGCACCACGAACGCCGCGCCCAGCGCGGCGTTTCGTTTTGGAGCCGATCACAGGAAAAGGAAGAGTGGGTCGCCGCCGTTTCCGGCCCGGACCATGGGCCGGCCGGGAATCGCGAGGCGCGACGCAGTCCCCTGCCCTTGCGTGCTCAGCCTTGCAGGAACCGCCCGGTATCGATGCGCCACTTGCGCGCATCCTCGTGGCCGACGATGCGATCGGCCTGCCCCAGCGCCAGGTCCAGATCCTCCGGCGGCAGGTAGGCGTTGGAACGGGTGGAGAACACCACCTTCACCTGCGGCGTCAGCAGGTGGCTGTCGTGCTGCTGCATCACCACCGCCAGCCGGCCCGATTCCAGCCGCACCAGCGAGCCCACCGGGTAGATGCCCACCATGCGGATGAACGACTGCACCAGATCCGGGCTGAAGTGATGGCTGCTCCATTCCCACAGCTTGCGCAGCCCCTCCGGCGCGGCCACGCCCTGGTGGTAGACGCGGTCGGCGGTGATGGCGTCGTAGACATCGACGATGGAACTCATCTGGGTCAGCGTGGCGATCTGGTCGCCGGCCAGGCCGTGCGGGTAGCCAGTGCCGTCCAGGCGCTCGTGGTGGTGCAGCACGATGTCCAGCGCGATCTCGTCGATGTCCGGAATCTGGCTCAGCAACTGCCAGCCATGTTCCGGGTGCTTCTTCATGATCGCGAATTCTTCCTCGGTGTAGCGCCCCGGCTTGTTCAGCACCGCGTCGGGCACCATCATCTTGCCGGTGTCGTGTAGCAGCGCCCCCAGCCCGGCGATGCGCACCGTCTCCTCGTTGCAGCCCTGCGCCTGGGCGAACGCCACCATCAGCGCACAGACGCTGACCGAGTGCAGGAAGGTGTAGTCGTCCTTGTTCTTGATGCCCATCAGGCCGATCAGCGCGCCATCGTTGCGCAGCACCGACTCGGTGATGGTCTCGACCACCGCCTCGGCCTGCGCCACCTCGACCGCCTTGCCCAGGCGCACGTCGTTCATGATCGAACGCACCGCGTTGTGCGCCTGCCGCTTGATCTGCTGCGCCCGCGACAGCTCGGACGCCACATCCACCCGACGGATCTGTGCCGGCTGGTGGTTCAGCACGGCGGTCATCTCTTCGGTCAGCTGGGCCTCCACCGCTTCGCGGGTCGGCGCGTCGGCCACGTCCAGGCCGCGCCCGGTATCGATGTACAGTTCGTGGATACCACAGCCGGCGATGCGGTCGATCTCGGCCTGCTGCGTCACCTTGAAGCTGGAGAACAGGAAAGGATGCGCCAGCCAGCCGGCGTTCAGGTCATGGATGTACATGCCGGGCCGCAACGCGGCGACGGGGATTTTCTTGATCATGGGCAGTTCCAGGCGTCTCGGCAGGCGCCCCCGGTGAGCGGATTTTCAGGTAGCGATATTCCCAGCATGCACAAACTCACGGTAATCACCAAGGCGCAGAACCCCTACATCGTCGAGGCCGCGCAGGATGGCCGCCTGATCGATGTGCTGCGTTCCCTGCCCGGCGAATCCGGCCCGCTGCTGGCCTGGCGTTGCGGCCAGGGCACCTGCGGCGCCTGCGTGGTGCGTCTGGATTTCGCTCCGGACATCGTACCGTCGCCGCGCGGGCGGATGGAGCACAATGTTCTGATTCGGCGCGGCCTGCTGCCCAGCCCCTTGCCCGGCCACGGCGACGGCACGGACGGCCCGACTGGCGGCGCGACAGCCACCGACGAGGCCGCGCTGAAGGCGCCACGGCTGGCCTGCCACGTGCGCGTGACCGGCGACCTGTTGGTTTATATCGAAAACAACTAAAACAGAAATGAATCGGTATTTCCGGGAATAAAAAGGTTTTGCCACACTGCCCCTGTCCTTAAGAGCGGTAAACAAAACACCAACACATTCTGTGACAAGGAAGGGCGAGACCCCGACAGTACAGGGTGTGCCAACGCAACATCGCCAGAAGAGGCTTTCATTAGCCTCTCTTATTCAAAGCAACAGGGAGCCAAACAATGTCCTACCGCCAATTGATCGCCGCCGTCGCACTGGCCTTCGTTTCCGCCGGCAGCTACGCCGCCTCCGTCGAACTGCTCAACGTCTCCTACGACCCCACCCGCGAGCTTTACCAGGATTACAACAAGGCCTTCAGCACCTACTGGAAGAAGAAGACCGGCGACGACGTGACCATCCGCCAGTCGCACGGCGGTTCGGGCAAGCAGGGCCGCGCGGTGCTCGACGGCCTGCAGGCCGACGTGGTGACGCTGGCGCTGGCCTACGACATCGACGAGATCGCCGAGAAGGGCAAGCTGCTCAAGCCCAACTGGCAAAAGGCGTACCCCGACAATTCCTCGCCGTACACCTCGACCATCGTGTTCCTGGTGCGCAAGGGCAACCCCAAGAACATCAAGGATTGGGGCGACCTGGTGCGTAGCGACATCAAGGTGATCACCCCGAACCCCAAGACTTCCGGCGGCGCCCGCTGGAACTACCTGGCCGCGTGGGGCTGGGCCAAGAAGCAATACGGCAGCGACGACAAGGCGCGCGACTTCCTGCAACGCCTGTTCAAGAACGTGCCGATCCTCGATAGCGGCGCGCGCGGCTCGACCGTGACCTTCACCGAGCGCGGCCAGGGCGATGTGCTGCTGGCGTGGGAGAACGAAGCGGTGTTGTCGATCCGCGAATTCGGCGCCGACAAGTACGAGATCGTCGCGCCCAGCCTGTCGATCAAGGCCGAGCCGCCGGTGGCCGTGGTGGACAAGGTGGTCGACAAGAAGGGCACCCGCAAGGTGGCCGAGGAATACCTGAAGTACCTGTACTCGCCCGAAGGCCAGGAGATCGCCGCGCGCAACTACTACCGCCCGATCGACAAGGCCGTCTACGCCAAGTACGCCAAGCAGTTCCCCAACGTGAAGCTGTTCGACATCGACGAGGAATTCGGCGGCTGGACCAAGGCCCAGAAGACCCACTTCGCCGACGGCGGCGTGTTCGACCAGATCCAGGCCGCCAACGCCAAGTAAGCACCGCCGCCAGCAAAGCCTGGCGGCGTCGAGCGGGGGCACCGGGCCGGAACTTGCCGTACCACTCGTACTGCCTGCGTTTCGCGCTTCTTGCCAGGACCGCTTCGCTGGGTTTGTCAGCGGTTCCAGCCGCCGGGTCAGCAACGGCGGGCCATCGTGCCCGCCGGCCCGAGCACCGGGCGCCCACGCCCGGGCCGCCCTTCACCACAGCCCTGAGGATACCGATCATGAGTCTGCGTCTCGGCGACATCGCCCCCGATTTCACCCAGCAATCGTCGCAAGGCGACATCCGCTTCCATGAATGGGCGGGCGAGCACTGGGTGGTGCTGTTCTCGCACCCGGCCGACTTCACTCCCGTGTGCACCACCGAGCTGGGCTACACCGCCAAGCTGGGCGCCGAGTTCGCCAAGCGCGGCACCAAGGTGCTGGCGGTGAGCGTCGATCCGGTGGAATCGCACCACAAGTGGATCGCCGACATCAACGAAACCCAGAACGCCACGGTGGATTTCCCGATCCTGGCCGACGCCGACCGCAAGGTGGCCACGCTGTACGACATGATCCACCCCGAATCGCTGGCCAACCTGACCGTGCGCACCGTGTTCATCATCGACCCGGCCAAGCGCGTGCGCGCCACGCTGACCTACCCGGCGTCCACCGGCCGCAACTTCGACGAGATCCTGCGGGTGATCGATTCGCTGCAACTCACCGACCGCTACAAGGTGGCGACGCCCGCCAACTGGCGCGACGGCGACGACGTGGTGATCGTGCCGTCGCTGACCGACGAGGCCGAGATCGCCGAGCGCTTCCCGCGCGGCTACCGCGCCATCCGGCCGTATCTGCGGCTGACTGCGCAGCCGAACCGGTGAACCGGTAAATCCTTTCTGGTGACCCGGGGCTGTATGCCAAGTGCAGCATGCCCCCGGCCAAGCCGGGGGCTGGCCAGCCGAGGTATGCCGGTAACCCCGGTTCTTCCTGATTGATTCCACTCCCCCCGCCCTCGCCGCCGCGAGGGGGCCTCGCTTTGCTCGGGGGTGTGCTTGCCGATGTCTGTTGGTCGGTTGCTGGGTGCCTGGTGCAGTTTTGTAAACGCACTTGGGCCGCACCGCTGCCGACCAAAACCGATCTTCAATCCCATTTCCGCCGCTTCCGGAACCCCATGAACGACACGTTCAAGCTCCCTGCCCATCCTGTCCCGGTCGAGATCCGTCGGGATTGGCCGCGCGCCGAATTCGGCATCGACCCGATCCAGGGTGCGGTGACCGAGGCGCTGGGCATGCGGCTGGCGTCGGCCTTCCAGCCGATCTTCGCGCCGGACGGCGTCACCGTGCTGGGCGAGGAGGCGCTGCTGCGCGCCAGCCTGCGCCGCAAGCCGCTGGCCCCGCCCGCCGCCTTCGCCGCCGCCCGCGCCAGCGGGTTGCTGGTGGCGTTCGACCGGCTGTGCCGCACCCTGCACCTGATCAACTTCGCCGCCTACGCCCGTCCGCAGCGCTCGCTGTTCCTCAATGTGCACCCGGAACTGCTGCCGGCGGTGGACGCGCACGGCGCCTATTTCGAACGCATCCTCGACAGCCAGGGCTTCCGCCCGCACGACGTGGTGCTCGAACTGCTGGAAAGCGACGCCGTCGCCGCCGAGCCCGAGGCGCTGCAACGCGCGGTGGGCAACTTCCGGGCGCGCGGCTATCGCATCGCGCTCGACGATTTCGGCCACGCCCACGCCAACTTCGACCGGCTGTGGGCGGTGGCGCCGGACTACGTCAAGCTCGACCGTCAACTGCTCAAGCTGGCCGCCAGCGACGCCACCGCGCGGCGCGGCTACCGGCAACTGGCCTCGCTGCTGCGCGACACCGGCGCGCTGGTGCTGGCCGAAGGTGTGGAAACCGCCGCCCAGCGCGATCTGGCGCTGGAAGCCGGCGTCGATGGCCTGCAAGGCTACCTGTTGGGCGAACCTGGATACCGCGTATGAACGATCCCATTCAGCAATGGCTCGCCGCCGGCGGCCGCATCGTCCTGCTGCCGGGCTGGCGCAATTCCGGCCCCGAGCATTGGCAGAGCCAGTGGCAGGCGCGCTACCCCGAGATCGAGCGCGTCGAACAGGCCGACTGGGAGCACCCGGTGGCCGCCCACTGGGTGCGTGCGCTCGACGCGCAGCTCGGCGAGCGCGACGCCCCGGTGATCCTGGTGGCCCACAGCCTCGGTTGCGCCACCGTCGCGCACTGGTCCGCGCTGTACGGCCGCGGCGGGCGGGTGGCCGGCGCGCTGCTGGTGGCGCCGGCCGACGTGCGCCGGCCCAGCGTGCCGCACCAGTTCACCGGCTTCGTGCCGCTGCCGCACAAGCCGCTGCCGTTCCCCACCCTGCTGATCGCCAGCGACGACGATCCGACCTGCCACCTCGACCGCGCCACCGCGTTCGCCGAAGTGTGGGGCGCGCGCCAGATCACGCTGGCCGGCGCCGGCCATATCAACGTCGATTCCGGCCACGGCGCGTGGCCGCAGGGCATCCGCTTCCTGCGCCAGGTGCTGCAAAGCGCGCGGCGCGGCCGGCTGCACCAGCCCCGTCCCCGCACACCGCGCCCCAACGCGCCACCGCTGGCGGTCACCGCGCCGCCACCGCCGACCAGCCTGCTGGCCGGACGCGCGCTGCCGCGCAGCATCGCCTACTGAGCGATAGCCCCCACTTTTCACGACTAAACCACCTGGTTTGCATGCTTTGCTTGAAAGGTCGGCGCCCGGTTTCGGGCGCGCCGCTTTTTCCTCAAGAGCCAAGCATGAACAATCACCCCATCCGCCCGCTGCTGCTGGCCGCGCTGCTCGGCGCGCCGGCCGCCCACGCCTCCATCGCCGTCGCCCCGCTGCCGCGGCAGATCGACGTCACCGACCAGCTCGAACTCACCTTGCTGGTGTTCGACGACGGCCAGCCGGGCGAGCCGCCGCCCGAGTTGCGCGTCAGCCTGACCGCCTACCCGCAGCCGCCGGTGACGGTACTGCTGCAACGTATGGAAGACCCGCCGGCGATCAAGGGCCAGCCGCGCAAGGCGCGCTACGCCGCGCCGGTGCCGGCGGTGGTGCGGGGCAGCGTGCGGCTGGAACTGCCGGATCTGGACGTGGCGCCGATGGTGGTCGGCGTGGCGCGGCGCACCGACGCCGATCCCGAGCCGGTGCCGCCGGTGACCGCCGTCAGCGCCGCCACCACCGCCGTGCTCGACCAGCCGGCACCGCCGACCCAGGCGCCCGAGGAAAACCCCGCCGCGTTGTCGCGGTTCTCGTTCAACGAGCCGATGTACATCGCGGTGGGCGTCAACGGCAACGAGTACACGCAGTTCCAGTTCAGCTTCAAGTTCCGCCTGTTCGAGCCCGATTCGCCCACGTCGCGCGCGCTGACCGACAACCTCTACATCGGCTACACCCAGTCGGCGCTGATGGACATCGCCGCCGATTCGTACCCGATCCACGATTCGCTCTACCGCCCCAGCCTGTACTACTACCTGCCGGACACCGGCATCTCGTCCGGCTGGCTCAAGCGCGTGGCGTTCGCCGCCGGCTACGAGCACGAATCGAACGGCGAGGACGAAGCCGATTCGCGCGCGGTGGACACCCTGTTCGTCAAGCCCACCTTCTACCTGGGCGACCCGGCCGACTGGCACTGGACCTTCACGCCCAAGCTCTACTACTACGCCAACAAGGGCGACTACAACCAGGACATCGCCAAGTACCGCGGCTACGGCGACTACCAGTTCACCTTCGGCCACCCGCAATCGCTGGAGCTGGCCGCGACGCTGCGCAGCGGCACCGCCGGCTACGCCAGCGGCAAGGTGCAGGCGACCTACCCGCTGGCGCGCTTCTTCCCCAGCATGATGGGCTACCTCTACCTCAGCTATTTCGAGGGCTGGGGCGAGACGCTGCTCGACTACAACCGGCACAGCTCGGCGCAGTTCCGCGTGGGCTACAGCCTGTGGCGCTAGAGTGAATCGACATTCAAACGTGGGGGCGGACATCCGGCCCACGGACCAACGCATCCCGCGTTTGAATGGCGATTCGCTCTGGGTAAAGCGTTTGACACAACCGGCCTTGCCGGCGGCGCGCCATCCGGCACGGCGCGCCGAGAATTGCCGCTTCCGCGCAAGCATGATGGGCTTCTTATTTCTTTGTGAAATATCAAATACACACAAAAGTATTTGAAGGAATAACGTTCACGCACGTAAATTCCATATCGTTCTTTCGAAAAAGATCGATAGATCGTAAAGAGATCAACCCACGCCTCAGCGGCCATCGCCGGCGCCCATTGCCGGCGCGGCCGCTGCCCCCCGGCGCCCCAAGGAGCACACAGCATGAGCATCAAATCCATCAACGTTCGCAACCAGTTCCGCGGTACGGTCAAGGAGATCATCGAAGGCCCGGTGCTCTCCGAAGTGGACGTCACCACGCCGTCGGGCATCGTCACCTCCGTCATCACCACGCGCTCGGTCAAGGAACTGAACCTCAAGCCCGGCAGCGAAGTGATCGCCTTCGTCAAATCCACCGAAGTGTCGATCGCCACGCTGTGACCGGCTTCCGGCGACGCCGAGGGTGAATCGACCTTCAAACGTGGGATGCGTTGGTCCGTGGGCCGGATAGCTGCGCGAAGCGCGGCGCAGCAGATAGCCTTCCTCTCTGCAAGCCGTGCGACAAAGCAGACGCCGGCCCACGGACCAACCCGCAGGGAAGGACGAAGGCCGGGCGCATGGCCGCGTTGTACCTCGCTTGCGGGGATTACCCCGCGGCACTCGGCACGCCTTGCCCTGCATCCCGGCCTTCGCCCTTCGCACCCACGTTTGAATGTCGATTCACCCTAGCGTCGTCAGCCCATCCTCGGCCCGGCAATGCCGGGTCGAATCGTTGGTAACAGGACGGAGCCGCCCCCATGCCCCAGAACGAACCGAATCCCCCGCTACTGACCTTTTCCGACGCCGAGAACAGCCCGCTTTCCATCCGTGCCAAGGCGCTGGTGTTCGCCGACCCGCAATCGCGCCGGGTGCTGGAGGACGTGGAGCGCGTGGCGCCGTCCGAGGCGCCGGTGCTGATCCACGGTGAAACCGGCACCGGCAAGGAGCTGGTGGCACGCCACGTGCACCGCATCAGCGGCCGGCGCGGCCCCTTCCTCGCCGTCAATTGCGGCGCGATCACCGAAAATCTGGCCGAGGCCGAGCTGTTCGGCCACGAGGCCGGCGCCTTCACCGGCGCCGTCGGCAGCCGCGCCGGCTGGTTCGAGGCGGCCCACGGCGGCACGCTGTTCCTCGACGAGATCGGCGACCTGCCGCCCGCCTTGCAGGTGAAGCTGCTGCGCGTGTTGCAGGAGCACGAAGTGGTGCGGGTCGGCGCGCGCAAGGCCACGCCCATCGACGTGCGCCTGGTGGCCGCCACCAACGTCGACCTGGCGCAGGCGGTGAGTGCCGGGCACTTCCGCCAGGATCTCTACTACCGCCTGAACGTGGTCAGCCTGACGCTGCCGCCGTTGCGCGCGCGCCGCGGCGACATCCTGCCGCTGGCCGAGTACTTCCTCGGCGTCTACGCCCAGCGCCTGGGGCTGGCGGTGCCGCAGGTGGGCGAGGCGGCGGTGCACGCGTTGCTGCACTACCCGTGGCCCGGCAATATCCGCGAGCTGGAAAACGTCATCCACTTCGCGCTGCTGGTATCCAGCGGCAAGACCATCGAGCCGCGCCACCTCAAGCTGAGCGGCGGCGTGGCCACCAGCGGCGCCCCGTCCGGCCCGCCGCTGGAAGTGATCGCCGGCGAGCTGCGACGCCTGTTCGCCGCGCCCGGCGAGCACCTGTTCGACGATCTGGAGGACCTGATCGTGCGCGAGGCGTATCGCCACGCCCGCCACAACCAGGTGCGCAGCGCCGAGCTGCTGGGCGTAACGCGCAACGTGCTGCGCACCCTGCTCAAGCGGCACGGCCTGCTGCCGGAGCTGGAATCGGCCGGCAAGTAACTCCGCTTTTTTTCGCCGCCGGTCGCAACCCGCGCCGGCGGCTTTTTCGCGGCAATCGCCCCCACGGTCGCCCGTCAACCACCACATGGCCCGCAGCATGGCCAGGAGAATGGAATGGAATACCGCAAGCTGGGTCGCACCGACCTGGAAGTCAGCGTCATCGGTCTGGGCACCATGACCTGGGGCGAGCAGAACAGCGAAGCCGACGCCCACGCGCAGCTGGACTACGCGCTGTCGCGCGGCGTCACGCTGATCGACACCGCCGAGATGTACCCGGTGCCGCCCACCGCCGACACCCAGGGCCGCACCGAAAGCCATATCGGCACCTGGCTGGCGCGCAGCGGCCGCCGCCACGACGTGGTGCTGGCCACCAAGGCCGCCGGCCCGCAACGCCAGCCGCACCAGCCGCGCTACCTGCGCGGCGGCAACGCCCGACACGACCGCGCCAACCTCACCCAGGCGCTGCACGACAGCCTGCGCCGGCTACAGACCGACTACATCGACCTTTACCAGTTGCACTGGCCGGATCGCAGCACCAACACCTTCGGCCGCCTGGGCTACCCCTGGGTGGAAAACGAGGACAGCGTGCCCATCGAGGAGACGCTGTCGGTGCTGAAGGATTTCGTGCAGCAGGGCAAGGTGCGGCATATCGGCGTATCCAACGAAACCCCGTGGGGCCTGGCGCAGTTCCTCAAGGCCGCCGACACCGCCGGCCTGCCGCGCATCGCGTCGATCCAGAATCCGTACAGCCTGCTCAACCGCACCTTCGAGATCGGCCTGGCCGAATTCAGCCACCGCGAACAGGTGGGCCTGCTGGCGTATTCGCCGTTGGCGTTCGGCGTGTTGTCCGGCAAATACCTGGACGGCGCACGCCCCGCCGGCAGCCGTCTGGCGCTGTTCGACCGCTTCGTGCGGTACTCCGGCCCCACCGCCGAGGCCGCCACCCGCGAATACGTGCAGCTGGCGCATTCGCTGGGCCTGTCGCCGGCGCAACTGGCGCTGTCGTTCGTCAACAGCCGCCGCTTCGTCGCCAGCAACCTGATCGGCGCCACCACCCTGGCGCAGTTGCAGGAGAACATCGACAGCATCGACGTCACCCTGGGCGAGGAAGTGCTGAACCAGATCGAGGCGATCCATACCCGCCATCCCAACCCCGCGCCCTGATGGGGCGTGGCCCCATCCTGCTGCGGAGTGAGGGGGCGCGCGATGCGCGGGTGAGGTGTGAGGTGTGAGGGGTGAGGGGTGAGGCGTAAAGGCAACGTCAACACCTTGCGCCGTTGCTGTTGCTTTTGACGTTACCCCTCACACCTCACTCCTCACCCGCGCATCGCGCGCCCCCTCACACCTCACACCTCACACCTCACACCTCACTCCTCACTCCTCACTCCTCACTCCTCACTCCTCACTCCTCACGCAATGAAATTTCAGTTATATAAAAAAACAAAATTAAGTATTACTTGGAATATAGAGGCACTGATAGTCTGCTCTCAGACGCGGCGTTCATCCACGGCCGCGGTTGAGCCGCCATGCGGCAACCGTCCCGGCCGATCGCCGGGCAAGGAGCGAGCATGCAAGCCTATATCGTCGGCGCCGACACCCTCGGCAACATCCCGCAGCTGCTGGCCGAGTACGGCATCCACATCGGTCATCACGTCACCGGCCGCAACCCGTCGCACCAGCGCACGCCGTCGGGCATCAAGGGCATGGACCTGGTCATCCTGTTCACCGACTTCCTCGGCCACAACGTGATGCGCAACTACCGCGACGCCGCGCAGAAGCAGAACGTGCGCTTCGTCGCCTGCCGCCGCTCCACCTGCGCACTGGCGCAATCGCTGGACCGGCTGGGCGCCAGCCGCTGCGCGACGTGCCCGCGCGCCACCGCGCACTGAGCGCCTGTCCGGCGTCGCTTCACGGCACCGCCGCCGACCAACGAAAAGACCGCGCATCGCGCGGTCTTTTTCTCGGGGCGGACCCGGCCGGTTCAGTGTTCGTAGGCGGGGATGCTACACACCGGGCCGATCTTGCTGCGGACCAGCTTGCGCAACGTTTCCACGCAATTGCCTTCCAGATCGCAATCGTCGCAATCGCCTCCGGCGATACGACGCAGCGCCAGCCGGGCCTGTTCCCGGTTCTGTCGGGGGTTCCAGATCAGGCCGAGCGGGCGGACGATGACATACGCCGGATTGAGCGAAGCATCGTGCGCCAGCACCACCTTGTCGAATTCCTCGGTCAGGCAGGCGAGGACGAAATCGAGCTGCGGGCCGTCCAATTGTTCGGTGTTCCACTCCCGCTCGACGGCCTTGAGGTTGGGGTGAAAACTTTGAATATGCAGTGGGTAGGATGTGACTGCGTGTGCTGGTGGCATAGAAGGTCTCCTTGCTACTGGTTCCAGGATGGAGCGCCTCGTGGGCGCCTTGGCCGCCTTCAAAGATGACGGGCCTGTCCGGTCCGGTAAATCGGACTTTTCTATTTGGAGCCTAGAAAGCGCGAAGAACGGTTTCCGGACGACAAAGGAGTGCCACCCGCTATAACCTGCGGTTGCTGTGTTGCCATAAAGCGGCAAAAAAAAAAGGGCCCGCAGGCCCGCGAATCACTCTCCCAGAGAAATACCTCAGAGCGCGCTGACAGCATCCGGCGGCGAGCCGCCTTCTCCTTCCCAGCGATGCAGTTCCTTGTCCTCGGGTGGCGCCGGCTTGCGCCGTTCCTGGCGGCAGCAGCACGCCACGGCCGCGAGGCCCAGTCCGAGCAGAATCCAGTGTTTGCAGGTCATGATGTGCTCCCGGCTTGTTCAACCCACGGACGACAACCGTCCGCGCGAAACGAGGGCCCGGCGTGGCGATGAGGACGGCACCCTGGCACCACCGCCGCCGCTTGCCCGGTGCCAAGGCACCGGGGCTCCCTCACGGCGGCGAGGGCGGGGGAGTGGATTCGATCAGCGAGTGCCGCTGCCGGCCTACCGCTGACGCCGCCGGCTCCGCCGGGGGCTGCAAGGCCCCCGACCGCCACGGCAGGTCGCCTGGCCTCAGGCACTCACCCTTTCGCCTTGAGCGTCAGGTTGTTGCTCACATCGCCCACACCTTCCACGCCACGGGCCACCTGTTCGGCCTGGGTGCGTTGCGCATCGTTCTCCACCTCGCCGGTCAGCGTCACGTGGCTGCCGCTGCTGTCCACGTCCACCGTCAGCGTCTTGAGGCTGACGTCGGCGGCGAGCGCGGCCTTCACCTTGGCGGTGAGCGCGGCGTTGCTCACGGCGTCGCCGGCGCTGTCGGCGGCCGACGCGGTGGCGGCGGCGGCGCTCTGCGCCATGCTGGGGCTGGCCTCGGCCGGGGTGGGCTCGACGGCGGCGGGCAGGCTGGCGACGCCGCTGTTGTCGGCGACGGTTTCGTCCTTCTTGCCGCAGGCGGTCAACAGACCGGCCAGCAGCAGCGGGGCAAGCGCGAGGGTGACGGTACGGTGCTTCATCGGAGGTTCTCCTTTGGCAGTGGATGGCGCTATTGCCAGTACGGGCGCGCCTGATAGAAATCGTGGAGGGTGCGCGCCCAGTCGCACTGGCTCATGTCGGGCCAGGCGGCGGCGTCGAACGACGGCGCGGTGCTCGGGTCGGCCTGCGTGCGGTTGAGCACGAAACGCCGTTCGTGCGGCGCATGCGCCAGCGCATGCCACGGCACGGCGGTCAGCTGGCCGCTCGGGGCGCCCTCCAGCGCGACCACCACGTAGGCCATGCGGCCCTGGTGCAGGTCGACGATGAAGCTGTGCACCTTGCCCAGCGCCTGGTTGGCGGTGTCGGTCAGTGCGTAGCATTGCAGTTCGTCGACGGCGGCCAGGCAGGCGCCGGGGCCGCTGCCGGTCTCGGCCACCGCCGGCGAGCCGGGCGAGGTTTCCACGGCGGCGATCTTGTCGGCCGGCGGAATCACCCGCGCCGGGGCCGGATCGTCGGTGTGCGACTCGCTGTCGTAGACGATGCCGCTGTTGAGGTTCCAGGTGGACATGATGGCGCGCTCAGGCCGTGGCGTAGCGCGCTTCGCGCCGCGCGTATTCGTTGAGCCGGTTGTAGAGCGTCTTCAGGCTCACGCCGAGCACTTCGGCGGTCTTGCGCTTGTTGCCGGCGAACTTGTCCAGGGTGGCGATGATCATGCGGCGCTCCATGTCCGGCAGCGAGGTACCGACCTCGAACTCCAGCACGCCGGGGCGCAGCGCCGGGCGCGCGCCCATGCCGGGCATGGCGCTCTCCGGGTCCACCTCGACCCAGTTCTCGCTCATGATGTAGGCGCGTTGCAGGCAGTTCTTCAGCTCGCGCACATTGCCCGGCCACGGGTGGCGCAGGATGGCGGCCTCGCTGGCCTCGGTGAGCTTCTTGTGCGTGCCGTGCTCGCGGTTCAGTTCGTCGAGGAAATGCCGCGCCAGCAGCAGCACGTCGGTGGCGCGCTCGCGCAACGGCGGCAGGGCGATCGGGAACACCGCCAGGCGGTAGAGCAGATCCTCGCGCAACGCGCCTTCGACCACCGCCTGGTGCGGATCGCGGTTGGTGGCCGCCACCACGCGCACGTTGCAGCGCATTTCGCGTTCGCCGCCGACGCGGGTGAAGCAGCGGGTCTCCAGCACCCGCAGCAGCCGCACCTGCATCTCCAGCGGCATTTCGGTGATCTCGTCGAGGAACAGCGTGCCGCCCTCGGCGCGTTCGAACACCCCGGGGTGGGTGCGGTTGGCGCCGGTGAAGGCGCCCTTCTCGTAGCCGAACAGCTCGGCCTCGATCAGCGAACCGGGCAAGGCGCCGCAGTTGATGGCAATGAAGGGCGCATCGGCGCGCGGGCTGAGCTGGTGCACGGTCTGCGCCACCAGTTCCTTGCCGCAGCCGCTTTCGCCGACCACCAGCACCGCCGCCTCGGTGGGGCCGACCCGCTCCAGCAGGTCGAACACTTCGCGCATGGCGGGCGATGCGCCGTACATCAGGCCGAAGCGGCTCAGGCCGCCCGGCTCGCGGATTGCCGGGCCGCGTGTCGGCATGGCGACCACATTGTCGCGCCGCACGTGGCCAGCGTATTCGTAGTGTGAATCGAACATTGGGAACCCCTCGCTGCGTTACCGGAAAGACAGGGCGGGTTTGCCCCTCGGGACGATGGCGGCTTCGTGGACGCCGCCTCGCCGATCGCGTGAACCAATGGCTACCAGCGTACTGGCCGCCCCGCGCGCCCGGCACACTGTGCATTCCGAACCTCGCGTCAGTGCCGCCGCAAAGCGTTGTCGGACGAGGACTACAGCCGTACTCGCCGCGCAGGCACGCATCGTGCATGGCTGGGGCGGGGCCAAACGAGGAGTCGCGCATGAAAGTGGAGCAACCGGCGTCCTGGCACGCCGCCGGCCGCAACGTCGGCGTGGCGTTGCGACTGATCGCCAACGCGGTGTCGTGCTGGTCGGCGCATCGGGGCGCCACCATGGGCGCGTCCATCGCCTTCTACACCCTGTTCTCCATGGGGCCGGTGCTGATCATCGCGATCGCCATCGCCGGCTACTTCTACGGCCGCGACGCCGCGCAGGTGGAGTTGCTCTCCGAGATCCAGGCCCTGATGGGCCCCAACGCCGCCACCGCCGTGGGCGCGGTGATCGAAAGCGCGCAGATCGACAACCAGCCCACCTGGCACACGCTGCTGGCCCTGGGCACCAGCGTGTTCGCCGCCACCACGGTGTTCAGCGAGCTGAAGGGCAGCCTCGACGTGGTGTGGGGCACCCGCAAGCATCGCCACGGCAGCGTCTACCTGTTGCTCAAGACGCGGCTGCTGTCGTTCGGCATCGTGGTCAGCGCCGGCTTCGTGCTGCTGGTGTCGTTGCTGGTGTCCACCGGGCTGACGCTGGTGCAGCACCGCTACGCCGGGTGGTTCGGCAATCAACTGGCGATCATGGAGGTGGTCAACGCCGCAGTGACCATGGCCGTGGTGACGCTACTGTTCGCCGCCATCTACAAGCTGCTGCCGGATCGCTTCATCCCGTGGCGCGACGTGTGGTTCAGCGCCGTGATCACCGCCGCGCTGTACATGGGCGGCAAGAGCCTGATCGCGCTCTATCTCGGCACCACCGCCGTCGGCTCGTCCTACGGCGCCGCCGGCGCGCTGGTCCTGGTGCTGGTGTGGATCTACTACGCCGCGCAAATTTTTCTCTTCGGTGCAGAGCTTGCACGGCAGGTGACGATCTTCCGCACCGGCGAACGCGCGGCGCAAAAGCGCAAGGCGCGGCGGGAGGAGCGGCATCGTGCCCTGGCGCTCGACGGAACGCTGAATGGAAGCAACTGACGATCTTCATCCCCGACGGGTGGCGGGACGATGAAGCAAGTTGCTTTCCTTAAACTTTCATTTTTACATTCAACTCCCCGAAAATTGCCGAATACACGACCATTTCTCGTCAAATAGCTAGGTCCTCCCTACCTCAAGCGCACACAATCAGTAAGAAATATGAATAAAACCTACAAAAATCTTTCTTTTGTGCGAAAGAAAGCACGGGTATAGTCGGCGCAGCCTCCGACTGCCCGGCCACAGGGCAGCGGCACCACTGGGAATACGTCCGCCCACGTTCGCGATGCCTTGGCATCGCCCCAGGAGATCGCCCGATGCGCAGGCCCTTTCTCGCCGCACTGCTCACCACCACCTTGCTTGTCCCCGCATTCGCCGCCCCGCCCCTACCCGAATGGCGCGAAGGCGACGGCTACTTGATCGGCGTTACCGTCCAATACCAGGGCCAGACCTACCGCGCGCTGCAATCGCATACCGCGCAGAAAGGCGCCAACTGGAACCCCGCCTCCACCCCCGCGCTGTGGCAACTGCACCACGGCCCGGTGCAACGCTGTTCGCCGTGGCAAGCCGGCTACAGCTACCAACTGGGCGACCAGATCCGTTACGAGGGCGACTACTACCGCGCCCGGCAGGCCCACACCGCGCACGCCGGCACCGAATGGCAACCGCCGCGCGTGCCGGCGCTGTGGCAGCCGATTGCGCAATGTGACGCCGTCACCCCGGTGCCGCCGGGCAATACCGACACCATCAACGGCATCAAAGTCCCCCCCGACCCCGGCGCGGCCGGACGCAAGACGCTGGCCGGCATCGATGCCGATCACGACGGCGTGCGCGACGACGTGCAGCGCTTTCTAGCGCAGGAGGTGGGGAAACATCCGGCGCGGTTCAAGTATGCGATGGAGATGGCGCGGATTACCCAGCAAGAGATATTGACGGCGGGTGGGAATGATCGGGAGGAGGCACGTCGATTAGCCAATCAAGGTGATTTGCCACTGAGTTGTTTTCATGACACATTCAATAGCTCCGTTGAGGACTATGAATGGAGATTGAAATATTCGAAAAAGCTTGCCGCTCTTCATGCCAATACCCCGGAACGAATGGCAGCCATCATAAAAAACAGTGAATTACTTGGTGGCATGATGTTTCATTCGCCCATGCGCTATCGGTGCGAATAAGGGGAAAACCATGAAGAATAAATTTGTCGTTCTGAGCTTTATCGTTTCTACATGTAGCTGGGGTGCACTTAACCAGTGTGATCAGATACCTGTTGTTGTGCATATCAATGGCATTACTACCCTGAAGGCCGGCGCAAAAGATAGCCAAAAAATGCTCCAAGAGGCGTTGGAATTGAAATTGGGCCATCCTGTCCAGACCAGTCTCGCCTACAACCAAACCCACGGCTTCTTCGCTGATATTGCCCAGACCTTCTACCAGCTCAGCCAGCAAGACCCCGATACCGCGCCCGAGAAGATCGCCGAAGCGCTGCTCTACGGCAACGCGCCCGAAGGCATGGACCAACGCATCGCCGAAGGCGCGATCCGCTATTACCAGGCCAAGGCCGAGCAGGCCGCCTTGGCGCAGCTGACGCTGGACGAGGAAAGCGAAATCCTGCGCGACATCCGCAGCGCCAGCGCCAAGGCGGAAAAGGTGCTGCTGGTGCCGCATTCGCAGGGCAACCTGTTCGCCAACCGCATGTATACGCTGCTGACCGACAGCGGCGCTTTGCAACCGCAGGACCTGCGCATCCACGGCGCGGCGTCGCCGGCCGACCGGGTGCGGGGTGGCGGCAGCTATCTCACCTCACGCAACGACGTGGTGATCGCCAGCCTGGACATCCTGCGCAAAGTGCTGCCGCACAACATC
>NZ_KB895336.1 GCF_000374805.1 Chitiniphilus shinanonensis DSM 23277 | reverse complement strand
CGGCCACCGCCAGCTCGGTCGGCGGCGCCACCGCCGAGCGCGTCAACCACAGCACCTTCGACATCGTGCACCTGATCGACAAGGCCAGCCCGAAGCTGTACGAAGCGTGCTGCACCGGCAAGCACATCAAGGAAGTCACCCTGGAACTGTGCCGCGCGGGCGGCGACAAGGTGAAGTATCTGGAAGTGAAGCTGGAACAGGTGCTGATCTCCAAGGTGCAGCCGCAAGGCGCGGCCAACGACGACGGCTTCCCGTCCGAGTCGGTGAGCCTGAGCTACGGCAAGATCAAGTGGACCTACACCCAGCAGAAGCGTGAAGACGGCGCCGGCGGCGGCAATGTCAGCGCCGGCTGGGACCTGACGGCGAACAAGACCATCGCCTGATCGGCCACGGCCCGAAAAAAGCCCCGCTTCGGCGGGGCTTTTTCTTTCATCGATGCATCACGCCCGCTCCAGCGCGATGCTGAACACGCTGGCCGCCGTCTTGATCGGATCGTGGCGCACGATGCCGCCGTGCAGGCTGGCATTGCGCGAGCGGATCACCTGCACGCCCAGCGCCCCCAGCCGCGCCTCATCCACCGCCACCGGCCCGGCCCGCTCGGCCTGGTAGCGCGCCAGGATGTCGTCGGGAATCGGTTCGTCGTTGACGATCACCCGATCGATGCGGGCGATGCCGTGGCGATAGAGCGCATCGACGTGCTGCGCGGCGTCGTAGCCGTCGGTTTCGCCGGCCTCGGTCATCACGTTGCAGATGTAGACGATGTCGGCGTGCCGGTTGGCGTTGATCGCATCGCGGATCTCCGGCACCACCACGTTGGGCAGCACGCTGGTGTACAGGCTGCCCGGCCCCAGCACGATCACATCGGCCTCGGTCACCGCGTGCACCGCTTCGGGCACCGCCTTCACCGGCGCGGCATGGTAGACCCGGCGGATCGGCGAGCCCTGGCGCGCCAGCTGCGATTCGCCGCGCGCGATGCGGCCGTCCGCCAGTTCGGCGCACAGCACCGCCGCGGTCGCCGCCACCGGCAGCACCCGGCCCTTGATGTTGAGCACCCGCCCGATATTGGCCACCGCCTGCACGAAATCGCCGTCGGTGAGCGAATACATGGCGCAGATCAGCAGGTTGCCGAGCGAGTGGCCGTCCAGGTAGTGGTCGTCGTCGGTGGCGAAGCGGTACTGGAACAGACTGCCGAGCAGCGTTTCCTCGCTGGCCAGCGCCACCAGCACGTTGCGGATGTCGCCCGGCGGCGGCAGCTGGAAGTCGCGCAGCAGGATGCCGGAGCTGCCGCCGTCGTCGGCCACGCTCACGATGGCGGTCAGGTCGAGCGGAAAGTGCTTCAGGCCGCGCAACAGCGCGGACAGCCCGGTGCCGCCCCCCAGGGCGGCCACCCGCGGATGGCGCGGGGCCGGATGATCGCCCAGGGTCATCGTTCCGTCCTTCGGGGGCAGGCGTGCTGGCTGTGCATGTCGTCTCCAGAAAAAACGCAGCCTACGCGAGCGCTTAGGTGTTGACCATCGGGGTTTGTGCCACACCTCCAATACAAAATGTCCAATATAAACTTGTTTTGACAAACAAACGGGGAAAGCACTACGATCAAAGTCGTCGTTTAATTGTAAAATCGGACATTTTGTAAAGGACCCTGCCATGATTGCCGACCCTTCCGCCAAGTACCGGGGCTTCCAGCCCATCGCCCTTCCCGATCGCCAGTGGCCCAACGCCGTGCTGCGCCACCCGCCAATCTGGATGAGCACCGACCTGCGAGACGGCAATCAGGCCCTGATCGAGCCCATGGACAGCGAGCGCAAGCTGGCGATGTTCGAGGCATTGGTGAAGATCGGCTTCAAGGAGATCGAAGTCGCCTTCCCTTCCGCCTCGCAGACCGACTTCGACTTCGTGCGCAAGTTGATCGAGGAACAGCGCATTCCCGACGACGTGACCATCGAAGTGCTCACCCAGTCGCGCGAGGACCTGATCCGCCGCTCCATCGAATCGCTGGTCGGCGCGCGCCGCGCCATCGTCCACCTGTACAACCCGATCGCCCCCGCGTGGCGTCGCATCGTGTTCGACACCGACCAGGCCGGCGTCAAGGCGCTGGCGGTCTCCGGCACCCGCCTGATCAAGCAGTTGACCGAAGCCCACCCGGAAACCGAATGGGTGCTCCAGTACTCGCCCGAGACCTTCTCCGCCGCCGAAGTCGAATTCGCCAAAGAGGTGTGCGACGCGGTGTCGGACGTCTGGCAGCCCACTCCCGAGCGCAAGATGATCGTCAACCTGCCCGCCACGGTGGAGATGAGCACGCCCAACACCTACGCCGACCAGATCGAATGGATGCACCGCCACCTGGCGCGGCGCGACAGCATCGTGCTCAGCGTGCACCCGCACAACGACCGCGGCACCGCCGTGGCGGCGGCCGAACTGGCAGTGATGGCCGGCGCCGACCGCGTTGAAGGCTGCCTGTTCGGCAGCGGCGAACGCACCGGCAACGTCGACCTGGTGACGCTGGCGCTCAACCTCTACAGCCAGGGCGTGCATCCGGGGCTCGATTTCTCCGACATCGACCGCGTGCGCCAGGTGGCCGAGCACTGCACGCAGTTGCCAGTGCATCCGCGCCATCCCTATGCCGGCGACCTGGTGTTCACCGCGTTCTCCGGCTCGCACCAGGACGCCATCCGCAAGGGCATGGCCCAGCAGCGGCCCGACCAGCCGTGGGAAGTGCCGTACCTGCCGATCGACCCTGCCGACGTGGGGCGCGGCTACGACGCGGTGATCCGCGTCAACAGCCAGTCCGGCAAGGGCGGCATGGCCTACGTGCTGGAGCAGGAGCACGGCTTCGTCCTGCCCCGCCGCATGCAGATCGAGTTCTCGCGGGTGATCCAGCACGTGGCCGACGATACCGGCGGCGAAGTCACCGGCAGCGATCTGTTCGGCCTGTTCCGCCGCGAGTACCTCGACGCCGACACCCCGTGGCGCTATCGCGGTCACCGCCTGGCCGAAAGCCACGGCCACGCCGACGACGCGGTGCACATCGAAGTCGAGCTGGAACACGCCGGCCAGGTGCGCACGGTGTCCGGCACCGGCAACGGCCCGGTGGACGCGCTGGTCAACGCACTGGCGATGGAGATCGAAGTGGTGGACTACCACGAGCATGCGCTGGCGCAGGGCGCGGCCGCCGCGGCGGCGTGCTACGTCGAACTGCGGGTGCACGGCGGCGCCGCGCGCTTCGGTGCCGGGGTGGACGACAACATCGTCGCCGCGGCGATCAAGGCGGTGCTGAGCGGGGTGAACCGCAGCCGCTGACCCGGCCGGGCACCCCGCCGCCGGGGCGAGCCGATCCATCGTTGCTTACTTCGGGCCGGCTCGCACCAGGGCGGCCGACCCGACGTCCGCCGCGTCGCGGCGGCGCCTTCCCGATCCCGCCGGCAGGCAGGCCGGAAGTGTTGCAGCGCCACCGCACAGCCACGTCGGACACAAAACTTTCTTCGTCTTGTCCATGCCCGCAACCTAATATTCCCCCATCATTTTCAGGGGGTAGCGATGGACACCAGCAAAGAGAGCCGCGAAGAAACCAGCAAGGCCGGCAAGGCCGCCTTCGAAAAGCTGATGGCGGACAGCTCGGCCATGGCGCCGCCGCGGCCGCCGACCCGCGGCGAAGGGCCGCAGGGGCAGTTCGAGTTCGATGCCGACGAACTCCAGAACAAGAACCTGCTGGCGGTCCATTTCGTCGATGGCTCGGTCTGGTACACCAACCCGCAGGAATTCCTGACCCGCCACCCGGTGGAAGCCACTTCGCGCGGCGCCGGCGACACCACGCGGGTGCGCCTGCCCGGCGCGCTCAAGCCGGCCAGCCAGCGCGGCGGCCCGACGGCCACGGTCAACGGCTACATCATTTCCAAGCTCGACGAGCCCTCCACGCTGGACCGCGTCTACGACGCCGGCGGCTGGCTCAGCCGACAGATCGACCGCTGGAGCGGCGCCGCCAAGTACGACGCCATCACCGCCCGCGCCGGGCTGGCGCTGTGTCGCGGCTTCGAGGACCACACCCTGAGCCGCGGCGTCGGCCTGCTGCCTCTGCCCCCCACCAGCCCGGCGCTGCCGGACTGGCCCAAGGATCTCAAGGGCGAGCGTCCGGTGCTGCTGTTCCTGCACGGCACCGCCTCGTCGTCCGAAGGCAGCTTCAGCAAGCTGTGGGACGAGCACCGCGACGATTTCAACCGGCTGGCGGCGCAATACGAGGCCGTGCTCGGCCTGGAGCACCGCTCGCTGACCGACAGCCCGCTGGAAAACGCCATCGCCTTCCTGAAGGTGGTGCCGTCCGGCACCCGCCTGCACCTGGTGTCGCATTCGCGCGGCGGCCTGGTCGGCGAACTGCTCAGCCTGGCCCACTGCACCGACCCGACCAAGGCCCGCACCGCCTTCCAGCGCGCGTTCGAAGATCATCCCGACCTCGATCTGGTCGACACCTTCTTCGACCTGCTGGCCACGCGCCGGCTGCGGGTCGAGCGCTTCGTGCGCGTCGCCTGCCCGGCGCGCGGCACGCTGCTGGCCGACCGCCGCACCGACCTGTTCGTCTCGCTGCTGCACCAGGTGGTGGGGCTGGCGTTCGGCGGCGTGGTCAACGCCCTCTATCAAGCCATCGGCGCCCTGGCCAAGAGCCTGGTCGCCCAGCGCGCCGACGCCAGCGTGCTGCCCGGCCTGCAGGCGATGATCCCCGGCTCGGCGCTGACCCGCGCACTCAACCTCTACCAGATCGAGGTGGACAGCGAGTTGCGGGTGATCGCCGGCGACAGCGAGGCCGGCAGCGGCCTCGCCGGCCTCAAGACGCTGTTGGCCGACGTGTTCTACGCCCTGCACGACCACGACTACGTGGTGCAGAGCCGTTCCATGTTCGGCGGCCTGTCGCGCTTGCAGACCCGTGCCAAGAGCCTGTTCGTGCACGGCGCCAACGTGTCGCACTTCGCCTATTTCAGCAACGCGCAGACCGCGCGGGCGCTGTTGTCGGCGCTGGCCGGCAACGACGCCGACTTCCAGGCGCTGACCCAGGACGAGGCCCGCGCACGCGGCGTGGTGCAGGCGCTCACCGGGCCGCAGTACGCGCGGCTGGACCCGGACGAGCGGCTGCGGGGCCTGTATGCCGGCGCCAACGCGCAGCGGCTGCCGATCCTGGTGGTGCTGCCGGGCATCATGGGCAGCGAGCTGAGCATCGGCCAGGAGCGGGTGTGGGTGTCGATGGGCCTGCTCAACGGCGACATCGAACGCCTGATCCCCAGCGAGCGCGACGGCGTGACCGCCACCGGCCTGCTGCCCTACAGCTACGAACGACTGCTGGCCCAGGCCGCGTCGCGCTTCTACGTGATCCCCTTCCCCTTCGACTGGCGTCAGCCGTTGCAGCAGTCGGGCGAGGCGCTGCGCATCTTCCTCGCCGGCGTGCTGGATTGGGCGGAGCGACAACCCGGCACCCAGCCGGTGCACCTGCTGGCGCACTCCATGGGCGGGCTGGTGTCGCGGCTGATGATCCACCCGCTGGGCAGCACCGACACCAAGGGCTCGACCGAATGGCGCCGCCTGAAATCGCTGGGCGGACGGCTGCTGATGCTGGGCGTGCCCAACGGCGGCTCCTACGCCCCGGCGCAGGTGGTCACCGGGCGCGATCCCTTCGTCAACAAGCTGGCGGCGCTCGACCTGCGCCACAGCGCACAGCAGTACGCGGCGATCACCGCGCACTTCACCGGCTTCATGCAGATGCTGCCGGCCCGGACCGACGCCGACTGGCCGGGCGATCTGACCGATCCCGCCACCTGGGAACGCCTGGCCACCACCGACCCCGACGGCCCGGCGGTACGCCCCGCCGCCGCGGTGCTGGAACAGGCCGCCCGGCTGCGTGACCACCTGGCCGCGATGCGCGACGCCATCGCCAACGACGACGCCGTGGTCTACGTGGCCGGGCATGCGCCGGAAACGCCCGACGGGCTGGAACTGGCAAAGGAACTGCCGGGCATCCCCGGCCATGCGCCGGCACGCCCCGACCCCGCCGGCTTCCGTTTCCTGAACAGCAGCGAGGGCGACCACCGCGTAACCTGGAAGGCGGGCATCGTCACCCCGCCGGCGCGCACCTGGTATTCCAGCCGCTCGCACGGCGACCTGCCCGACGACCAGGGCGCCTTCCTCGACTATTTCAACCTATTGGCCGGCGCCACCCGCTGCACCCGCCTGACCCAGACCCCGCAGCCGGCGGCGCGCGGCATGGAAGCGCCCGCGCAGGACAGCGATGCCGCGCCGCTGACCTGGGCCAGCCTGCCCGACGAGGCGATGCTGTCGGCCGCCGCGCTCGGCGCGTCGCCGCCGCAGCCGGACGGCGGCACCGCGTCGCGCCAGCCGGCGCCGATCCGCGTCGGCGTGGTGCACGGCAGCCTGGATTACGCCCGCCATCCGCTGATGGTCGGCCACTACGAGGGCGACGGGCTGTTCTCCGCCGAGAAATACCTCGACCGCAAGCTCAACGGGCAACTGAGCATGTTGCAGCAACTGAGCCTGTATCCCGGCCCGCTGCGCAGCTTCACCGTGGTCCACCCCGACCGCAGCGGCCCCGCCGCGCGCCATCCCGGCATCCTGGTGGTGGGCCTGGGGCCGGTGGGCGCGCTCAATGCCGGCGCGCTGGCCGAAACCGTCACCCGCGGCGTGCTGCGGCTGGTGCTGGATCAGCAGGAGCGCGGCCTGGGCGCGCAGGTGCCGCTGTCCAGCCTGCTGATCGGCACCAACGCCCAGGCGCTCTCCGGCCGCGAAAGCCTGCTGGGGCTGCTCAACGGCGTGTGGCGCGCCGCCCAGATCGTCGCCCGCGATCCGATGCTGTCCGGCAAGGTGCAGTTGCCGGAGCTGGAGATCGTCGAGATCTGGGAGGACCGCGCGCTCAACGCGGCGCACGAGCTGCGTACGCTGCTGGCGCGGCCCGAATGGCGCCAGCGCTTCTACCTGGCCGATCGGCCGTTCGAGACGCGGGTCGGCGGCATGGCGCGCATCCGCTACGAGGAAGCGGGCAGCTGGTGGCAGCGACTGCGCGTGGTGCGCAACGAGCTGGGGGGACTGTCGTACTCGCTGATGGGCACCCGGGCGCGCGCCGAAAGCACCCGCGTGGACGTGTCGGTCAAGGACATGGCCGAGATCGCCGGCAACGCGCAGGAAAGCCTCAGCCCCGAGATCGGCCGCGCGCTGTTCGAGCTGCTGCTGCCCTACGAGCTGAAGGACACCCTGGCCCAGTTCGAGGACACCGTGCTGGTGCTGGACGAGGACACGTCGCGCCTGCCGTGGGAACTGCTGATCCCGCCCGGCGAGCACCGCGAACCCGACCGGCCGCTGGCGATCCAGGCGTGCATGCTGCGCCAGCGCGAAACCGCCGATTACCGCGCACTGCCCAAGGCGCCGCAACGCAACGCCGCGCTGGTGGTGGGCGATCCCTCGCTCAAGGCCGCGCTGCCGGCGCTGGCCGGACTGAAGCCGCTGGACGGCGCGCGCCGCGAAGCCGAGGAAGTGCAACGCCGGCTGGGGCAGGCCGAATGGGAGGTCAAATCGCTGCTCGGCGCCGAGGCCAGCGCCATCCGCACCCAGTTGCTGGCGGGCGACTACCGCATCCTGCACCTGGCGGGCCACGGCGTGGTCGACGTCGAGGCCGACAGCGTCGAGGTGCTGGGCACCCGGCTGCCGCTGAAGCAGACCGGCATGGTGCTCAGCCACGGCCGCCTGCTCAGCGCCGCGTACGTGAAACAGATGTCCATCGTGCCCGACCTGGTGTTCATCAACTGCTGCTATTCGGGGCTGGACGGCGCCCGCGACGGCGCGGCGCGCGACTTCCCGATCCTGGCGTCCAGCCTGGCCACCGCCTTCATGCGCATGGGCGCGCGCGCCGTGGTCGCCGCGGGCTGGGCGGTGGACGACGCCGCCGCGCTGGCGTTCGCCAGCAGCTTCTACGACAGCATGCTGTCGGGCGAGCGCTTCGGCCAGGCGGTGCTGGCGGCGCGGCAGCGCGTGTACGACGAATTCGGCCAGCAGAACAACACCTGGGGCGCCTACCAGTGCTACGGCGACGGCAACTTCCAGCTGATGCGCATCCACGGCCCGTCGCACGACTTCGACGACGCCGAGCACGGCCCGGCCTTCGTCTCGCCGCGCGAACTGGCGGCGCGGGTGGCGCAAGTGGCCAGCAGCGCCGGCGACCAGGAGACCAGCCTGCTGCTGGCACAGCTGAACGACCTGCAACAACGCGCCATCGCGCTGGGCTGGCAGGACCACAGCAGCATCCAGGCCGCGCTGGGCGCCGCCTACTACGACCTGGGACAGCAACAGGTCGCCGCCCAAAGCCTGCTGCGCGCGTTGAGCCAGGACGGCTATTCCCAACTGCGCATGGAAGACCTGCTGGGGCTGGTCGACGCGGTGGCGCAACGGCCCGGCGGCGAGGAGCTGGCGCTGCAATTGCTGGACAAGCTGGACGACGTGGAACGGCTGGCCGCGCGCGAGACCGAGCAGGAATCGCGCGACGTCAACATCATGCGCGCCACCCCCGCGGTCGGCGCGCGCGCCAGCCAGCGCGGCGACATCTATCTCCACCGCGCGCTGCGCCTGGGGCGCGAAAACGTGTTGTCCGACGAGTTCCACGCCGCGCTGATCGCCGGCCGCGACGCCTACCTGGACTGCGAAGCGGCGCAGGACAGCGAGGATGCGCGCGCCTATGCCACCGCCAGCCTGCTGCTGCTGGAAGGGCTGGCGCACCTGCTGCCCAACCACGACGGCGGCAACGACCAGCAACTGGCCGACCTGCTGAAGAAAAGCCTGGAAACCGCCGCCCGGCTGCGCGCACGCTTCCTCGACCCGGTGCGGCCGTGCCTGGAATTCTGGGACCACACCGATTCGGCATCGCTGGGCATCGGCCTCTACCTGAGCGGCAGCGGCAAGCTGGGCGACGACGAACTCGCCCTGCTGTCGCAGGCGCGCGAAACGCTGCTCGGCGTGCTGATCCGTGGCCCGTCGCCGCTGGAGCTGAAATGGATGGTGGACCGGCTGATGCTGATCCGGCTGGTGTGCGGCCAGGTGGCGCAGAACGTGCCGGCAAGCAAGCGCAAGGGCGTGGTGCAGGCCCGCGAGCGGGCGGAGCAACTGGACGCGATGGCCAAGGTGGTGCTGGAGGCGTTCGAGCGCCAGTTGGGCTGACAGGGAGCGCGCCGCGAACGCGGCGCGCGCGCCCTCAACGCCAGGCGTAGCCCAGGCCCAGCCCGTAGGTAAGCTGGAGGCGATCGCCGCGTTCGGTGACGATGGGGCTGTCGCCCGCGTCGCCGGACAGGCGCTGCACGAACACCATCGCGCCGCCGTACCAGTGCTGGTGCAACTGCACGATGGTGCCCACCCAGCCGAACACCTGCTGCATGCCGCCGCCGGGGGTATATACCGGCAGGCCGCTGGCGGCGGCATCGGCGGCGGTCACGCCGTAGTAGACGCGATTGAAGTCGCTGCTGGCCCAGGAAGCGCCGCCACCGGCCCCGATCATCCAGCGCTCGGACAACGGCAGCCAGAAGGTGCCGGCCAGGTTGAAGCGCGCGCCGTCGTATTCCTGCCCGGCGTTGGTCAGCAGGTTGGCGCCGACGCGCACCCGCCACGGGATTCCGTCGCGGTGCAGGTACTCGTAGCCGAAATAGCCCCCGAACTCGAAGGTGTTGTCGATCTCGTGGAGGTGCTTGACCACGTCGTCGTCCACATCCTTGCGCCCCAGCCGCAGCGCCACCACCGGCCCCCATTGCCAGCCTTCCAGCTCGCCGAAGTTGTACTGCGCCACCGGCCCGTACCACTCCAGCAGGCGGCCGCTTTCGGTGACGTAGCGCAACCCCGGCACCACGCCGACGACTTCTTCGTCGGCGCCGCTGTATTGCGGGGTGACGCCGACCCCGACGCCCACCAGGTTGGGCAGGCCACCCGCGGGCAGCGTCACCGGCGACGCCTGCGCCCCCGCGCAGGCCAGGGCAAGCGGCAATAACCAGCATCGTTTCATCGGGGTTCTCCAGTTCGGGAAGGTGGCACCAGGCTTGATTGTTGATAGCCAGCGTCTTTGAAAATCACCAGGGCCGTATCTATGCTGGGCAGGCAGCCCGGCCCCCGACCACGGTCAATCCTGCCGGCAACCGCTGCACGGCCCCGCCATCGAAATGGCCCGCCAGAGGCCGCCCCACCGCCCACTGGACATCCTTCCATGCCGCATCGCCCGCTCCGTCGCCGCTTCGCCTCCCTGTGCGCCGTGCTGTGCCTGTTGCTGCTGAGCGCGTGCGCCACCCCCAGCCTGACCAATGCCTGGAAGGACCCGAACTTCGCCGGCCCGCCCGCCAAGCGGGTGCTGGTGCTCGGCATCAGCAACAGCGACGCGCACCGCCGCATCTTCGAGGACGCCTTCGTCCAGGCGCTGCGCGAACACGGCGTGGACGCGGTGCCCGCCTACCCGAAACTGCCCGAGCGCGGCGAGATCGCGCGCGACCGCATCCAGGCCGCGGTGGCCGCCAGCGGCGCCGACGCGGTGCTGGTCACCCGGCCGATCAAGGTGGAACACCAGGTCGACGTCTCGCCCGCCCCGTCCCCGATGGGCTGGTACGGCACCGGCTTCTACGGCTGGTACGGCGCGGTGTGGGCGGCGCAGCCCGCCACCGTCACCCAGTACGACGTGCTGACGCTGGAGAGCACGCTGTGGAACCTCGGCAGCGAGCACGTGACCTGGTCCGGCACCACCAAATCGATCGAATCCGACGACATCGCCCGCTTCACCGCCCGGCTGGCCAAGGTGCTGATCGAGCAGATGCGCCGGGACGGCGTGCTGTAGCACAGCCGGGCCCGGCACGTGGCCGCGGCGCCACTATTGCCGGGATGCAGCAAACAGCCTGGCCGGCATGGTCGTACTCCCGGAACAGATAACCAACCCCCATCCACCCGTTCAACCCAACCCCGGAGATCGCCATCATGCGCTGGCTCCTTCTTCGTACCCTGATGCTGGCGGCGTGCCTGACCGTGGCACTCCCGCCGGCCGTGCTGGCCGCCCCCGCAGCGTCGAGCGCGGCCCCGGCGCCGCCCTGGCCGCGCCACTACACCGTGGACAACGTGCCGGTGACGCTGCACCTGCCGCAGCTCGACAGCTGGGAAGGCAACGTGCTGTCGGGCCGCATCGCCGTGGCGCTCAAGACCGGCACCGCCCGCGACCGGGAAGGCAAGTCGCACGATGTGCTGACCTACGGCGTGCTGTGGTTCACCGCCCGCACCGAGACCGACAAGGCGGCGCGCACCGCCACCTTGCGCGACGTGCAGATCTCGCGGGTGAGCTTTCCCACCGCGCAGGACAAACAGGACCAATACCTGGCGCTGCTGCGCAAGGTGGTCCCGGCGCATGAGCTGGTGGCCGATCTGGATCACCTGGAATCGGGCCTGGCGATCCAGCGCGCCGAGACCAAACAGGCCGGCCTGCCGGTGAAGAACGATCCGCCGCAGATCATCTTCTCGTTCGGCCCGGCGCTGCTGGTCAGCGTCGACGGCACGCCGGTGGAGCGCCCGACCGCCGAACCGGGCGTGACGCGGGTGCTCAATACCCGCTCGCTGCTGCTCAAGGAATCGGGTCGCTACTACCTGGGCTTCGGCGGCCACTGGGAGGAGGCAGGCGAGCTGGCGGGCCCCTGGCAGCCGGTGAAGACGGTGTCGGCCGGCGTCGCCGCCGCGGCGCGGGCGCTGGTGGAGGCCAAGCAGGTCGATCCGCTCGACCCGCTGCCCGAAGCGTTGAAGAAATCGCTGGCCGACGGCCGCTATCCGTCGATCTACGTGGCGACCACGCCGACCGAGCTGCTGATGGTCGACGGCGAGCCGCAGTTCGCGCCGATTCCCGGCACGCGATTGTCGTACGTGACCAACAGCCCGGCCGACATCTTCATCGACGCAGCCCATGACGGCGAATGGTACGTGCTGGTGTCCGGCCGCTGGTTCAGCGCATCGGGCAGCAAGGGGCCGTGGACCTACGTGCCGGGCGAGCGCCTGCCGCTCGACTTCAAGCGCATCCCGTCGAACAGCCCGAAGAGCGCGGTGCTGGCGTCGATTCCCGATACGCCCGAGGCGCGCGAATCGCTGATCGCCAACAGCGTGCCGCAGACCGCCACGGTCAAGCGCGCCGAGGCCAGGCTCGACGTGGTCTACGACGGCGGCGCGCCGCAGTTCGCCGCCATCTCCGGCACCAGCCTGAGCTACGCGCGCAACACCGCCACGCCGGTGATCGAGATCGACGCCAGCCACTTCTACGCCCTGCAGAACGCGGTGTGGTTCACCGCCGCCTCGCCCACCGGCCCGTGGCAGGTGGCGACCTCGGTGCCCGCGGTGATCTACACCATCCCGGCCAGCTCGCCGCTGCATTACGTCACTTATGTGTACGTGTACGGCTCGACGCCGGACGTGGTCTACGTCGGCTACACGCCCGGCTACTACGGCACCGTGGTCAGCAACGGCGTGGTGGTGTACGGCACCGGCTACGTCTGCAACGCCTGGATCGGCGACGTGTGGTACAGCTGCCCGGCCACCTACGGCTACGGCGTCAACTTCGGCTGGGACCCGTGGGTGGGCTGGGGCTTCGCCTTCGCCTGGGGCATGGCGTGGGGCGCGGCATGGTACGGCCCGTACTGGGGACCGTGGTGGGGCTGGTACGGCCCCTGGTACGGCCCTTGGTACGGCGGCGGCTTCGCCGTGACCAATGTCTACGGACGCTGGGGCCCGGTGGCCGCCAGCGGCGTGCGCGCCGGCTGGGCCGACCCGTGGACCGGCAACGTCGGCACCGGCGTGCGTGGCACCTGGTACAACGACGCCACCGGCGGTCGCGGCGCGGGCCAGGCCTGGCGCAACACCAACGTGTACACCGGCACCCAGAGCGCCGGCGCCGCCGGCATCCGCTACAACCCCGAGACCGGCCGCGTGGTCGGCGGCCAGGGCGCGGCGGCGTACAACCCGTACAGCGGCAACGCCGCCGCCGGCGGCAGCCGCACCGTGGTCAACACCCAGACCGGGCGCGTGACGCAACAGGCGGGCGTGGCCGGCCGCACCGACCAGGGCGCGGGCGCGGCCGGCGCGTTCACCACCGCGGGCAAGGGCGGCGACGCGGCCGGCGCCGGCTATGTGCACTACGACGCCGCCACCGGCCAGGTCGATCACGGCGGCGTGGTACGTACCGACGACCATGTCTACGCCGGCAAGGACGGCAACGTCTATCGCTACGACCAGGGCAAGGGCTGGCAACAGGTGACCCGGCCCGGCGAAGGGCATCAGGCCGCCACCCGCCCCGTCACCGCCGACCAGGCCAACTCGCTGGGCCTGCCCAGCGACCGGCTGGCGCGCGAGCGCGGCCAGGAGCGCACCTTCTCGCGCAGCCTGCCCAGCAGCTCGCCCACGTGGCGCCCGTCCGGCGGGCTGGACCGCGGCAATTTCTCGCCCAACTTCCGCGGCAACATGGGCGGATTCCGTGGCGGCGGGTTCGGCGGCTTTCACGGCTTCCGCCGCTGAGTGACAAAGCGGGGCCGGCTTGCCGCCGGCCCCGCTCAGGATTTGATCCAGCCTAACAAGTTGCCCCAATACCATGGCATCCCGCTGCACACGGCGGTAGATTGACTAGAACCCTTGGTTGTCAGGCCGCTTCGGCACGGCATCCAGGCCCTCCCGGACCACGACAAGGAGCAAGCCATGAGCACCACCCCGTTGTTGCCCCCGATCGAAACCCAGGAAACCGGCGGCCTGCACCGCTACCTGGACACCGTGGAAGCCGCCCTGGACTACGCGCTGACCAAGAAGCAAAGCCGCCATACCCCCAACCCGGAGACCTGGAGCGTGGTACTCAACGTGCTGTCGGACGCCCTGGGCAGCAAGGACCCGGACCAGTTGGCCGCGGCGCGGCAAAAGCTGCTGGACGCCATCGGCCAGACACTGCGCGCCACCGGCAAGGCCAGCTACTGATCCACCCGGCCGACCCGGCCGCGGGGCCGGGTGGCTTCGCCACCGAGGCGGCTCGAACCGCCCCGGGCGAGCTTCAGTGCCCCGAAGGGCGGATCGACTCGGAGCGGCTGACAAAGCCTTCCGGCTGGGTCGTGCGCGGGCGCCGAGCCTCACTTGCCGTACCCCTTGTACTGTCCAGGTGTCGCGCTCCTTGCCAGAACCGCTTCGGCGGGTTTTGGCGGCCGTTCCTAAGGTTTCGCCAGCGCCGCGACGATGGTCCGCACGTTGTAACGCATCATCTCCAGGTAACTGCCCGCCGGTCCCGACCTGACCGACAGCGCGTCGGCATAGAGCCGGGGGCCGGGCTTCACGCCGGCCTCGCTGCCCAGCAACTGCAAGGTACGCGGGTTGCTCATGTTCTCCACGAAGACCGCCGAGATCCGCTCCGCCTTGATCTGCCGGATCAGCGCGGCCACGTCGCGCGCGCTGGGCTCGGCCTCGGTCGAAACACCCTGCGGCGCCAGGAAGCGGATGTCGTAGCGCTGCGCCAGGTAGCCGAACGCGTCGTGCGAGGTGATCACCTTGCGACGCGGCTGCGGCACCTTGGCGAACTGCGCAGCGGCCCAGCGATCCAGTTCCAGCAGCTGCGCCACGTAATGGTCGCCATTGCGGCGGTAGACGGCGGCGCCGGCCGGATCGGCCTGACTCAGCGCGCGCACCAGATTGTTCACGTACAGCACCACGTTGCGCGGGTCCTGCCAGGCGTGGGGGTCGATACCGCCATGGTCGTGATCGTGATCATGCGCAGCGTGGTCATCGTGGTCGTGGGCCATCCGGCGCGGCTTGATCCCCTGGCTGAGCACCACCTGCGTGCCGCGGAAGCCGGACGACGCGGCCAGCCGGTCGAGCCAGCCCTCGAAACCCAGCCCGTTGACCACCAGCAGCCGCGCGCCGGCCACGGTACGCGCGTCCGACGGGCGCGGCTGGAACACGTGCGCGTCCTGGTCCGGGCCGACCAGGGTGGTGACGCTGACGCGCTCGCCGCCGACCTGCGCCACCAGGTCGCCCAGGATGCTGAAGCTGGCCACCACCGGCAGCCGATCGGCTGCCGACGCGACGGCCGCGGCGGCGCACAGTGCCAGCGCGCCGAACAGGCGTTGCATGGTTTTCATGGATCACTCCTCGCTTGGAAAAATCAGCCCCGCAGATGCGGTCGACGCCACAGGCGCGGCAGCCAGCCGCGCGGCGCCACCGTCAGCGACAACAGGTACAGCGCACCGGCGCACAGGATGATGGCGGGGCCGGACGGCAGATCGGCATGGAACGACCACAGCAGGCCGCCGACACCGGCCAGCACCGCCTGACACGCGCTGTTGAGCAGTTGCGCCGGCAGGGTGTCGTGCCACAGCCGCGCCGACACGGCGGGCAGCATCATGATGCCCACCGCCATCAGCGTCCCCAGTGTCTGGAAGGCGCCGACCAGATTGAGCACCACCAGCAGCAGAAACCCCTGCTGGTAGACGCCGCGGCGCCCACCGACCGCGCCGAGGAAATCCGGGTCGAAGATCTCCAGCAGCAGTCCGCGGTACAGCAGCGCACCCAGCAGCAAGGTGACACTGGCGATGCCGGCGACCAGCAGCAGTCCCGGCGCGTTCACGCCCAGCACGTTGCCGAACAGGATGTGCAACAGATCAAGCTGGCTGCCGCTGCGCGAGATCAGCAACACGCCCAGCGCCAGCGCCAGCAGGTAGGCGGCGGTCAGGCTGGCGTCCTCGCGCAGTTCGGTATGACGCGCCACCAGCCCCGCCAGCAGCACCACCGCCACGCCGGCGGCGAACCCACCCAGGCTGAGCGCCGGCAACGACAGGCCGAAGTAGATGAACGCGACCGCCACGCCGGGCAGCACCGCATGGCTCATGGCATCGCCGATCAGGCTCATGCGGCGCAGCGTGAGCAGCACGCCCAGCGGCGCGCCGCCCAGTGCCAGCGCCAGCGACGCCACCAGCGCCCGCCGCATGAAGGCGAACTCCTGGAACGGTTCGAACAACGCCTGGTAGACCGTCATGCCGCCAGCTCCGGTGCGCACGGCCGCGCGTGGTCGTCCCAGGCCTCGATCATGTCTTGCGCGGCCTGCAGGTGCGCCGCGCTGAGCACTTCGGCGGAATCGCCCCAGGCGATCAGCCGTCGTGCCAGCAACAGCGTGCTGGGGAAATGCGCACGCACCTGCTGGTGGTCGTGCAGCACCGCCAGTACGGTGCGCCCGGCGGCGTGCCAGCGGTGTACCAGCGCCAGCAGGTCGGCCGTGGTCCGGGCGTCGATGGCGTTGAACGGCTCGTCGAGCAGGATCAGCTCGGCATCCTGCATCATCAGCCGGGCGAACAGCACCCGTTGGAACTGCCCCACCGACAACGTGCCCACCGGCCGGGCCGCGAAGCCGGACAGCCCGACCTCGCCCAGCGCCGTCAACGCGCGCTCGCGCTCGCCGTGGGCGATGCCGCCCAGCAGGCCGCGCCGGGTCCAGGCACCGAGCAGTACCGCATCCAGCACCGTGATCGGGAACTGCCGCTCCAGCGCCGATTGCTGCGGCAGGTAGGCGATGCACGATGCCGGCAGATGCAACATCACCTTTCCTTCCTGCGCCGGCAGTTGTCCGAGGATGCCCTTGAGCAAGGTGCTCTTGCCCGCGCCATTCGGCCCCACCACCGCGGTGAGCGAACCCCGCGCCAGCGTGCCGGAGACGTGATGCACCGCCGGATGGCGGCGATACGCCAACGTGACGTTGTGCAGCGAAACCAGCGCCTCGCTCATGCCAGCGCCCACCATACCGCCAGCCACAGCGCGAGCAGGCCGGGCAGCACGCAGGCCACGCGGACGGGCGCGCTCAGCGCCAGCAAGGATTGCAGCGATGGGAAGATTCGATCGGGGAACAGGCGAAGGCGGGGCATGAGGCGGCGGGGCGACGGAAAGGCGCCATTGTTCTCGCTTCCTTTTTCTTATGCAACTTTATTGCATAAACAACGTATCCACGGAGCCAGGAAGCAGAAATCTGGAAGCCAGCGCAAGGGCGCCGCATTGCCAAGTAATGCCACACCCCGAATCGGAACCATCGTTCTGCCAGCCCGGTCATTCACCGCGTGGCGGCCATCGGCCACGGTCACTTTGCAGCGTCTGCCGGTCTTCCTCGCCCCCGCCACCCTGCCTTTCCCCCGGCTTTTCTCCCTCCTGCGAGCGACGCTGAAGCCCTCCCGACGAATGGCATTTTTTACGACGGGCTTCCAGATAAATCCTAACAACTTGTTTTTATTGATGTTTATCAGAATCGTTGAGCGAGAATCCGTCGCATTGAGGTCAGTCACTTAGTTCGAATCAGTTCATTTAACTTTACAACTATTCGGACATGGACTTTAATTGCGCCAAGGACGACGCGACGATCGAGCCAAAAGCAAGAGCCTCAGCGCGAAGTCCGCTTCAAACACATACACGAAGAGGATTTGCAGACATGACCAAGCTCACCAAGATCTCCGCCCTGATCGCCGGCGCCACCCTTACCCTGGGCGCGTTCGCAGCGGATGGCGCACAAAGCGAAACCGCCACCCAGCCCGTCCTGGCCGAAGCCGGCCAAGGCGCCGTGGCCGTACAGTTCAAGCTGACCGAAGGCAACCAGGGCACCCTGGCTACCCAGCCGGTCCTGGCCGAAGGCAACCAAGGCACCCTCGCCACCAAGCCGGTCCTCGCCGAAGGCAACCAAGGCACCCTGGCTACCCAGCCGGTTCTGGCTGAAGGTAACCAAGGCACGCTGGCTACCCAGCCGGTCCTGGCCGAAGGTAACCAAGGCACCCTGGCTACCCAGCCGGTCCTGGCCGAAGGCAACCAAGGCACCCTCGCCACCAAGCCGGTCCTCGCCGAAGGCAACCAAGGCACCCTCGCCACCAAGCCGGTCCTGGCCGAAGGTAACCAAGGCACGCTGGCTACCAAGCCGGTTCTGGCCGAAGGCAACCAGGGCACGCTGGCTACCAAGCCGGTTCTGGCCGAAGGCAACCAGGGCACGCTGGCCACCAAGCCCGCCCTTGCCTGATCGGCACACGAGCAACAAAAAACCCGCGGCTGGCCGCGGGTTTTTTGTTGGGGCGGATGACGGATCAGGCGCGCTTGAAGACCAGCGTGCCGTTGGTGCCGCCAAAGCCGAACGAGTTGGAGATCGCCACCCGGATCGGCATCTCGCGGGCCGTGTTGGCCACGTAATCCAGATCGCAACCGCCTTCCACGTCCTGTTCGAACAGGTTGATGGTGGGAGGCGAGATCTGGTGATGCAGCGCCAGGATCGAATACACCGCCTCGACGCCACCGGCACCACCGAGCAGGTGCCCGGTCATCGACTTGGTGGAGTTCACCACCAGCTTGCGGGCGTGATCGCCGAACGCGATCTTCAGTGCGTTGGTCTCGTTGGCGTCACCCAGCGGGGTGGACGTGCCGTGGGCGTTCACGTAGTCGACTTCGTCGGCGTTGATGCCGGCGTCGCGCAGCGCATTGACCACGCCGCGCGCCGGGCCTTCGGCGTTGGGCGCGGTGATGTGGTGGGCATCCGAGCTCATGCCGAAACCGATCAACTCGGCATAGATACGTGCGCCACGCGCCTTGGCGTGCTCGTATTCCTCCAGCACCACCACGCCGGCGCCCTCGCCCATCACGAAGCCGTCGCGGCCCTTGTCCCACGGACGACTGGCGGTGGCCGGGTCGTCGTTACGGGTGGACAGCGCCTTCATCGCGGCGAAACCACCGATGCCCAGGCGCGAGATCGCGCCCTCGGCACCGCCGGCGACCATCACGTCGGCATCGCCGTACTGGATGATGCGGCTGGCGTCGCCGATGCTGTGCGCACCGGTGGTGCAGGCGGACACGATGCCGTAGGTGGGACCCTGGTAGCCCTTGAGGATCGACACGTGGCCGGAGATCAGGTTGATCAGCGAACCGGGGATGAAGAACGGACCGATCTTGCGCGGGCCGCCGGCGCGCAGGTCGCCGTCGGTTTCCTCGATCAGCGGCAGGCCGCCGATGCCGGAGCCGATGTTGACGCCGACGCGGGTCTTGTCCAGGTTGGCCACGTCGTCCAGGCCGGCATCGGCGATGGCCTGCAGGCCCGCGGCGACGCCGAAATGGATGAACAGGTCCATCCGGCGCGCTTCCTTGGCCGAGATGTATTGGGTGATGTCGAAATCGCGGACTTCACCTGCGATCTGGCAAGCCAGGTCGGAGGCATCGAAGCGCGTGATGCGGTCGATGCCCGACTTGCCGGCCAGCAGGTTGGCCCAGCCGGTCGCCACATCGTTGCCGATGGGCGCTACATGGCCCAGGCCGGTGACGACGACTCTGCGTCTGGACATGGGGGTCTCCTAGGTGCCGGTTCCGTGGCGGAAGCGGCGTTGAAGCCAGATGGAAGAAGAGCGGCCCACGGGGCTCATCGGGAATCGGGCCTCGCGCACGCGCGAGCATAGGGGACCAGCCCCCGACAGCCCAACAATCCCAACGAGCGCACCGTAGCCGCTCCGGGCCGCCCACGACGGGGCGGCAGGCGATAGCGCGGAAGAATTACTTGTTCAGGTGAGCGCTGACGTAGTCGATCGCTTGCTGGACAGTAGTGATCTTTTCGGCTTCTTCGTCCGGAATCTCGCACTCGAATTCTTCTTCGAGGGCCATCACGAGTTCAACGGTGTCGAGAGAATCCGCACCGAGGTCGTTCACGAAGGACGACTCGTTCTTGACGTCGGTTTCCGGCACGCCAAGCTGCTCGGCAACGATTTTCTTCACGCGCTGTTCGATGTTTTCCATGGATGTAACCCAAGCCTTTTGGATGTATTCAGAAAAAAGCGTCGGCATTGTACCAAAAAAAAGCGGGTCGCCAAGTCGGGCCCACCGTTCGTCTGATCCTGCGCAACGCGGTCGGTTTCACAGCAGGCGCCGATCACGTCCGGCGCCAATGTCACATCAATTCATATACATGCCGCCATTCACGTGCAGGGTCTGCCCCGTGATGTAGGCGGCGCGGTCCGAAGCCAGGAAACCCACGGCATCGGCGATTTCCTTGGGCTCGCCCAGGCGCCCCAGCGCGATGTTCTGCACCAGCGCGGCCTTCTGCTCCTCGGGCAGGCCCCGGGTCATGTCGGTATCGATGAAACCCGGTGCCACCGCGTTGACGGTCACGCCGCGGCTGCCGATTTCGCGGGCCAGCGATTTGGTAAAGCCAAACAGTGCCGCCTTGGCTGCCGAATAGTTGGTCTGTCCCGGATTGCCGGTGGCACCGACCACCGACGCGATGTTGATGATACGACCCCAGCGGGCTTTCATCATGCCACGCAACACCGCCTTGGAGAGTTTGTAGACCGGACGCAGATTGGTGTCCATGATGGCGTCCCATTCCTCGTCCTTCATCCGCATCAGCAGGTTGTCGCGGGTGATGCCAGCGTTGTTGACCAGGATGGCGATCGGGCCGTGCGCCTTCTCGATATCGGCGATGATCGCCTCGCAGGCGCCCTCGTCGGTCACGTTCAGCGGCAGGCCGGCGCCCTTGCCACCGGCTGCGGCCAGGTAAGCCGAGATCGCCTGCGCGCCGGCTTCGCTGGTGGCGGTGCCGATCACGGTCGCGCCCTGCGCGGCCAGCTCCAGCGCGATCGCCTGACCGATCCCCCGAGAAGCGCCGGTCACCAGCGCCACCTTTCCTTCAAGACTCATCGTCGTTCCTCTTCCAGTCGAGATGGCCGCGGGATGCCTGCCCCACGGCCTGGTTGGTTACAGCAGCGCCTTCAGCGCATCGAACGCGGCGGCATCGGTCAGCGCCACGTGCTGCGCATCGCTGGCGATGCGCTTGTCCAGGCCCACCAGCACCTTGCCGGGGCCGCATTCGGCGAACACCGTCGCGCCCTGGGCGGCCATCGCCTGCACCGTCTCCACCCAGCGCACCGGCTGGTAGAGCTGGCGCGCCAGCGCGTCCTTGATCTGTGCCGGATCCTGGTAGCTGGCGACGTCGGCGTTGTGCAGCACCGGGATGTTGGGCGCGTTCAGCGTGATCTGATCCAGCCGGGCGAGCAGCGCATCGGCGGCCGGGCGCATCAGGTCGCAGTGCGACGGCACCGATACCGGCAACAGCAGCGCGCGCTTGGCGCCGCGCGCCTTGGCCGCCTCGCAGGCGCGCTCGACCGCAGCCTTGGCACCGGCGATGACGATCTGGCCCGGCGAATTGAAGTTCACCGCCTGCACCACGTCGCCCTGTGCCGCTTCGGCACAGGCGGCGACCACGTCGGCATCGGACAGGCCCAGCACGGCGGCCATTGCGCCCTCGCCTTCCGGCACGGCGCTCTGCATCGCCTCGGCGCGCAGACGCACCAGTTGCACGGCGTCGGCGAAACCGAGCACTTCGGCCGCGACCAGCGCGCTGTATTCGCCCAGGCTGTGTCCGGCCAGCAGCGCCGGCTTGGCGCCACCGGCGGCGAGCCAGGCGCGCCACACCGCCACCCCGGCGGCCAGCATGGCCGGCTGGGTGTTGACGGTGGCGTTGAGCGCTTCGGCCGGGCCTTCGGTCACCAGTTGCCACAGATCCTGGTTCAGCGCGGCCGAGGCCTCGTCGAAGGTGGCCTTGACCACCGCGGCGTCGGCAAAGCCGGCAAGCATGCCGACCGACTGCGAACCCTGGCCGGGAAAGACGAATGCGAGAGACATGAAAACTCCTATCGACAATGCGGGGTTCGCCGGCGGGCCGGTCGATCATTCGGCGGCCGCGCCGCCGCCCCAGACTGAAACGGGCGTTTGAAAATGCAAACGGCGCATTGCTGCGCCGTATCGGGTCATCAGTAGGCCAGCAGGACCCCGCCCCAGGCGAAGCCGCCGCCGATCCCTTCCAGCATCAGCTTGTGGCCACGCTGGATGCGGCCGGAGCGCACGCCTTCGTCGAGCGCCAGCGGAATCGAGGCGGCCGAGGTATTGCCGTGGCGGTCGACCGTCACCACCACCTGCTCCATCGGCAGGCCCAGATGCTTGGCGGTGGATTCGATGATGCGCAGATTGGCCTGGTGCGGCACCAGCCAGTCGACCTGACTCTTGTCGAGCCCGGCCGCGGCCAGGGTTTCCTCGGCCACGTCGGCCAGCGCACGCACGGCGAACTTGAATACGGCGTTGCCTTCCATGTACAGCCACGGCGTGCCGTCCAGGCCGCCCTGGCGGATGCGGGCATCGCTCTTCAGGATATGGCGGTAGCGGCCGTCGGCATGCAGGCGGGTTTCCAGGATGCCGGTTTCCTCGGAAGGCTGGAGCACCACGGCGCCGGCACCGTCGCCGAACAGGATGCAGGTGCCGCGGTCCTGCCAGTTCACCAGGTTGGACACCACTTCCGCGCCCACCACCACCGCGCACTTGGCGGCGCCGGTCTTGACGAACTTGTCGGCGGTGGCCAGCGCATAGATGAAGCCGGCGCAGACCGCCTGCACGTCGAACGCGGGAAAGCCGTGCAGGCCCAGTTTGTCCTGGAGCACGCACGCGGTGGACGGAAAGACGTTGTCCGGCGTGGTGGTGGCGACGATCAGGAGGTCGATCTCTTCCTTGGCGACGCCGGCCGCCTCCAGCGCGCGCTCGACCGCGACCACGGCCAGGTCGGAAGTACGCTGCTCCTCGGCGGCGACGTGGCGCTGGCGGATGCCGGTGCGGGCGACGATCCATTCGTCGCTGGTGTCGATGGTCCGGGCCAGGTCGTCGTTGGTGACGATCTTTTCGGGCAGGTAGGAGCCGGTGCCGGCGATGCGGGAATACATGACTGCCTCTCTTGAGAGATAGGTGGGGGCGGACCGGCTCAGCCGGCGGAGGCCGGGCTTCCCGCCACGGCGAGCTGCTGCTGCACCTGATCGGCGATGCGCTGGGCCACGCCGGCACGCGCTTCCTGCTCGGCCTGCTTGAGCGCCCAGTAGAACGCCATGCGGTCGGCGCCGCCGTGGCTTTTTACCACGATACCGTTCAGCCCCAGAAGCGATGCGCCATTGTACCGCCGCGGATCGACCCGCTTCTTGAAGCGGCGCAGCACCGGGTAGGCCAGACCGGCGATCAGCTTGGTCCACCAGTTGCGCACGAATTCCTCGCGCAGGAAGTCCGACAGCATCTTGGCCAGCCCTTCGGACGACTTCAGCGCCACGTTGCCGGAAAAGCCGTCGCAGGCCACCACGTCCACTGCGCCGCTGAACAGGTCGTCGCCCTCGACGTTGCCGACGAAATTGAGTTGGCTGGCGCGCAGCAATTCGGCCGATTCCTTCACCAGGCCGTTGCCCTTCATTTCCTCTTCGCCGACGTTCAGCAGACCGACGCTGGGCTGCGGCTTCTGCTTCACCGCCGAATACAGCGCCGAACCCATGATGGCGAATTGCAGCAGGTGCTCCGGCGTGCAATCGACGTTGGCGCCCAGGTCGAGCACGCAGGTCTCGCCGCCGGCGCGCGTCGGCAGCATCTTGGCGATGGCCGGGCGCTCGATGCCGCGGATGGTCTTGAGCACGAAGCGCGCGGTGGCCATCAGCGCGCCGGTATTGCCGGCGGACACGCAGGCATGGGCTTCGCCGTTCTTGACCAGGTTGATCGCCACGCGCATCGACGAATCTTTCTTGTTCTTCAGCGCCGACTGCGGCGCCTCGTCCATGCTGACCACCTCGGAGGCGGCGTGGATGCGCAGGCGCGGACCCACCTGGCGACGGCGGGCCTTCAACTCGGCCTCGATGGCGTCCGGCAGGCCGACCAGCACCACGTCGACTTCGGGGTGATCGTCCAGAAAGCGCAGCACTGCGGGGACGGTGACATGGGTGCCGTGGTCACCGCCCATGGCGTCCACTGCTACGGTGATATCCATGAGTTTCCTGGGTATTGTCCAGAATGGCGAACGGCGCAAGGGGGATCTCCCACTTGCGCCGTTTTCATAACCATATGGTTATAAAGGCTATTTACAGCCGGGCGGAATTACTCGCCCTTGGCCTTGATCACGCGACGGCCGCGATAGTAGCCATTCGGGCTGATGTGGTGACGCAGGTGCGCTTCACCGGTGGTCGGCTCGACGGCCAGGGCCGGAGCGGTCAGGAAGTCGTGGGCGCGATGCATGCCGCGCTTGGACGGGGACTTTTTGTTCTGTTGAACTGCCATGATGAAGCTCCTTGAAAACCAGTATCGATGAGTTAGTCTTCCGCTTTCCTGGTTTTCAAAGTCGCCAGGACTGCAAACGGATTCGGTTTGTCGGCCTTGTCGGCCGTCCCGGACGTTCCCTCGCAGGCGTCGTGCCTGGGCGCGAAGGGAACGGCCAGCAATACTTCTTCTTCCACCAGCGCGTCGATATCCAGCGCGGGATCGACCAGCATGCCTTCCAGGTCTTCGTCCTGCTCTTCGGCCTCGTCCAGCGTGGCCTCGTCGGAGAACTGGGTCAGCTCGGTCTTCACCGCCACCGGCCAGGTCATCGGTTGCAGGCAACGCTGGCAGACCAGGTGCAGCTCGCCGGAAACATCCAGGTGCAATACCGGGCGTTGCAGGCGGTCGATGCTCCCTGCCAGGCGCCACGTCAGCCGGCCATTCCGATCAGCCAGCTGATCGTGCAGGCGGGTCAACGCGCCGACCTCGACTTCGCCCGCGAGCGACTGTTTTTCCTTGGCAAATTCAGCGCTGTGGAGAACGGTCATACCCTGGTCGGACGAAGCGGAAACCGCGCATGATACAATCCCGCCGCAAAGCGTGTCAAAGCCTTTCTCTACCGTCCTTCCAGTCGATTTTCCATGCAAAAACAAGCTGTTTCAGTCGGGCTGGTGCTGGCCTCCACCTCGCCCTATCGCCGTGAATTGCTCGCCCGCCTGGGGCTGCCGTTCGAGGTCGCCGCGCCCGAGGTCGACGAGACGCCGCTACCCGGCGAGGACGCTGCCGCCACCAGCCTGCGCCTGGCCGTCGCCAAGGCGCGTGCGCTGGCATCGCGCCACCCTGCCGCACTGCTGATCGGCTCCGACCAGGTGGCGCTGCTCGACGGCGTACAGCTGGGCAAGCCCGGCGATCACGAGCGCGCGGTGACGCAATTGCGCGCGATGCGTGGCCGACGCATCGACTTCCATACCGCGGTGGCGCTGCACAACAGCGCCAGCGGCGTCACCCACACCCACGTCGATGTCAGCAGCGTGACCATGCGCGATTACAGCGATGCCGAGATCGAGTCCTACCTGCGCCGCGAACAACCGTACAACTGCGCCGGCAGCGCCAAGACCGAGGGCCTGGGCACGGTGATGATCGCCGCGCTGGAAAACCGCGACCCGTCGGCCATCGTGGGCCTGCCGCTGATCGCGCTGTGCGACATGCTGCGCACCGAAGGCGTGGCGCTGCTATGAGCACCGGCACCCTCTACCTGATCCCGGTGCCGCTGGGCGGCGACCGGCTCGACGCCATCCTGCCCGCCGACGTATTGCAACGCGCACGCGAGCTGACGCACTTCGTGGTCGAGAACGCCAAGACCGCTCGCGCCGTGCTCAAGGCGTTCGGCACCCCGCACGAACTGCGCTCGCTGTGGATGGGCGAACTGAACGAACACACCCGCGAGGCCGAGCTGGCCGCGCTGCTGGCCCCGTTGCTGGCCGGCCACGACGTGGGCCTGATGAGCGAGGCCGGCTGCCCCGGCGTGGCCGACCCCGGCGCCAACCTGGTGCGGCTGGCGCATGCGCGCGGCATCCGGGTCGCGCCGCTGGTGGGGCCGTCGTCGATCCTGCTGGCGTTGATGGCCGCCGGCGCCAACGGCCAGAAGTTCCGCTTCAACGGCTATCTGCCCGCCCAGGAGCCGGCGCGCGCCGAAGCGATCCGCCGCCTGGAGCAGGAGTCGTTCAAGCAGCAGCAGGCCGAACTGTTCATCGAAACGCCGTATCGCAACGAGGCGCTGTTCGCCGCGCTGCTGGCCGCCTGCCGACCGAACACGCAATTGACGGTGGCCTGCGACCTGACCACCGCCGGCGAGTGGATCGCCACCCGCAGCGTGGCGCAGTGGAAGAACAGCGAGCGCCCCGCGCTGAACAAGCGCCCGACCGTGTTCGTGCTGTACGCCGCGTAACCGGCAAGCGGCCGCGATGCCATTAAGATATGAGCGGCTGACAAAACCCCGCAAAGCGGTCCTGGCAAGAAGCGCGAAACGTCCTGAACGGCGGTAAACCGGACTTCCTTCGGTCGCACACAGTACGTGCAGTACGGCAAGCAAGGCTCGGCGCCCCCGCGCGACGCGGCCAGGAGGTCTTGTTAGCCGCCCTAAAACGCCGCGCCGATCCCCGGCGCGCATCCCAGCCCAAGAGCCACCATGAGCAAATTCTGGAGTCCCGTCGTCGCCCGCCTGACCCCGTATGTGCCGGGCGAGCAACCCAAGATCACCAATCTGGTCAAGCTCAACACCAACGAGAACCCGTACGGGCCATCGCCCAAGGTGTTGGCCGCGCTGAAGGATGCCGCGTCCGACCATTTGCGGCTGTACCCCGATGCCAATGCCGATGACCTCAAGGCCACCATTGCCCGCTACCACGACCTGACCCCGGCGCATGTCTTCGTCGGCAACGGCTCGGACGAGGTGCTGGCCCACGCGTTCCTGGCGCTGCTCAAACACGACCGGCCGCTCTGTTTCCCGGACATCAGCTACAGCTTCTATCCGGTGTACTGCGGCCTGTACGACATCGATTACCGCGCGGTGCCGGTGGACGAGGCGTATCGCATCGACCTGAACGATTACGACGATGGCGCCGGCGCGGTGATCTTCCCCAACCCCAACGCGCCCACCGGGCGCCTGCTGGGCCTGGCGGACATCGAGGCGCTGCTGAACCGGCTGCACGACCGGGTGGTGGTGATCGACGAGGCGTACATCGACTTCGGCGGCGACAGCGCCATCGCACTGGTGCGGCGCCATCCCAACCTGCTGGTGGTGCAGACGCTGTCCAAGTCGCGCTCGCTGGCCGGCCTGCGCGTCGGCTTCGCCGTCGGCCATCCCGAACTGATCGAGGCGCTGGAGCGGGTGAAGAACAGCTTCAACTCCTACCCGCTGGATCGCCCGGCGCAACTGGGCGCCATCGCCGCGTTCGAGGACGAAGCCTACTTCCAGGAGGCACGCGCCAAGGTGATCGCCAGCCGCGAGTGGCTGGTGGAGGATCTGAAGGAACTGGGGTTCGACGTGCTGCCGTCGGCCGCCAACTTCGTGTTCGCCCGCCACCCGCAGCGCGACGCCGGCGAGCTGGCCGCCGCCCTGCGCCAGCGCGCCATCATCGTGCGCCACTTCAAGCTGCCGCGTATCGATCAGTTCCTGCGCATCAGCATCGGCACCGATGCCGAGTGCGAGGCGCTGGTGAAGGCGTTGAGCGAAATCTTGGCGTAACGTCGCCTCCAACAGAAACGGCCACCGGGAAGGTGGCCGTTTCTGTTTCAGCGCGCCAAGCGCGCCATCTGGAAGCAGTCTTTTGCCCTAACGGGTCTTCACCCGCGCCACCACCAGATTGCCGCGCCCCTGGTATTCCACCGAATCGAACGACAGCATGCGCGCCATCGAGATGCCGCGGCCGTGCGGATCGAACGCGCGCTCGGGCGCGAATTCGAGGAACGGCTTCCAGTCGAAGCCCTCGCCCTCGTCGCGGATGGTGAAACACACGGCGCCATCCTCGCGCAGGAACTCGGCGCTGACCGTGCGCGACGCGAACCCCGGCTCCAGCAGGCGGGCTTCCACTTCCTCCTGCCAGCGCCCCTGTTGCAGCAGGCGGGTCTTCTCGGCATAGCTGATGCCCAGGTTGCCGTGCTCGACGGCGTTGACCAGCAGTTCGGACAAGCCCAGCGCCACGCGGCGCGGGTCGGGGCAGGTCTGCGACAGCAGCAGGGTGAGCTGGCGCGCTTCGACCAGGGTGCGGAAGCGGAAGGTGCCCTGGTGCAGCAGTTGGTAGCCGCTGACGTGCTCGGTGATCTGCGCTTCGAGCTGGCGCCGCTCCTTGCTGGAGCTGACCGCCGCGGCGACGATGGCCAGCAGCATGTCGCGCTGGAACGGTTTGATCAGGTAGTAGTAGGCGCCAGCCGCCAGTCCTTCGCGCACGTTCTCGGCGGCGCCGACGGCGGTCTGCATGATGACCGGCACATCGGCCAGTTCGGGCTGCTGCTTCAGGCGGCCCAGCAGCGCCATGCCGTCCATGCGCGGCATCATCCGGTCGAGCAGGATGGTGTCGAAGCGGCGGTCGGTGGTCAGCACATGCCACGCGGCCTCGCCATCCTCGGCCGACACCACTTCGTAGCCGGCATCCTGCAAGTGCTCGGACAGGATCTCCAGGTTGAACGGCTCGTCGTCGACAACCAGGACCCGGCCTTTCGGCGCCTCACTCCCCATCGTTTTTTTCCTCGCAGGCTTACCCGCCGGCCACTATACCGCCCCGCCACGCGCGCTGAAAACCGCTTTCAAGCACTGGCGGGCCGCCCCCGATACCGCCCTGGGGCTAGGGCGTGTCATCAATGGTGTCGCGACAGCGTTCGGTGCAGTTCGGGATGCCGCGCCAGGAGCTGGTCGCGCCGCGGTATGAATACCGCAAGCGGCCAGCGACACCGCGTGGCGCCCGAAATGCGCCGAACCCGCAGCGCTGCCGCGAAGCAATTGATGACACGCCCTAAGGCAGCGCCTGATACAGCGCGCGGAATTCGCCGGCCAGCTTGTGTCGCGGGTCGAGCCACACCAGCGGCGTGGCGCGCTCGTGCGATTCGCGCACCTTCACCGAGCTGGAAAGATAGGTCGGCAGCACCGGCAGGCCCTGCTCCTTCAGCGCCTCGACCAGCCGGGTCGGCAGGCTGGCGCGCGGCTGGAACTGGTTGACCACGATACCTTCCACCGCCAGGTTGGGATTGTGGTCGACGCGGATCTCCTCCACCCGCGCCATCAGCGACAACAGCGCATCGCGCGAGAAGGTGTCGCAGTCGAAGGGGATCAGGCAGCCGTCGGCGGCGATCAGGGCGGACAGGGTGAAGAAGTTGAGCGCCGGCGGAGTGTCGATCCACACCTCGTCGAAGTCGTCCTCCAGTTCGGCGAGCGATTCGCGCAGTTTGTAGATCTTGTAGCGCGCTTCCAGCTTGGATTGCTGCTCGGCGATGCCCGGATGCGACGGAATCAGCGACAGTCCCTGGTGCGGCGTGGCATGCACGAAGGCCGCCACCGGTTTGGCATAGAGGCTGAAATTCAGTGTCTGGTCGAAAAAGGCGTCCAGCGCCGGGACCGCCTGGTTCGCCGCATCGCCCAGCAGATAGTGGCTGGCGTTGCCCTGCGGATCGAGATCCACCACCAGCACCCGCCGCCCCGCCTGCGCGGCCGCCGCGGCGAGATTGACCACGATGGTGGATTTGCCCACCCCGCCCTTCTGATTGAAAACCACCCGTCGCCGCATGCCGATGTCCTCGTGTTGCAGTGCAGTAAGAGCGGTTAATAAAACCCAGCAAAGCGGTCTTGGCAAGAAGCGCGAAACGCAGACAGTACAAGTCGTACGGCAAATGAGCGCGACGCAGGTCAGGAGGGTTTTGTTAGCCGGTCTAAGTGGTGCTGACTATAGCACGCGCGCGAAGCCTATTCCGAAAGCATACGATGCGTGCAGATGACAGCAAGTTCACCAAAAAATAACGATTTTCCCAGGTAACTTGCCCACTCACCGAATGGATTGCCCTCCGTAGACTTGCCGTCGATGACTGGCGTCCCGCCGTCAGATGCAAATGCAAAGGAGACATTTCCTATGAAGCTCAAGCTCACTCCCCTGGCCGTAGCCCTCCTGCTGGGCACCGGCGTCGCCCACGCCGAAGTCTATATCGACGGTTCGTTCGACGGTGGCGTCAGCATCAACGACCTGGGCGGCGATAACCAAGGCCGCGCCGATTACGACGTGACCATCGGCATCGGCGGCAGCGACCGGCTCGACGGCGGCGGCAAGGTGAAGTGGCGCCTGGAACAAGGCGTGACCAACTACACCGCCAACGACGACCGGGCGCGCTTCGGCGGCAAGGAAGCGTGGATCGGCTACGAGGACCAGATCGGTACCGTGCGCCTGGGCAAGATGAAGTCGCCGCTGTACGACATGCTGGACGCCCGCTACGCCGACACCGGCGCCAAGTTCCTGGTGTCGGAATACGGCCTGGGCCAGAACGTGCGTCCGGGCAGCGGCATCCGCTACGACAGCCCGAACTTCGGCGGCTTCAACTTCTCCGCCCTGTACGACCTGGACGAAGGCACCAGCGGCCACTATGGCTATGACGTGGCCGCGCGCTACGCCAACGCTGGCCTGTTCGTCGATGGCGCGTACCAGCAACGCAAGGGTGCCGACGGCACCGACGACGAGAGCGTCGGCAACGTCGCCGAGTTCGACAGCCAGAACTGGTATGTCGGAGCCGGCTACAACTTCCAGAACGGTCTGGGCGTGAACGGCGGCTACAAGTCGATGGAATACACCCCGAGCGGCGGCAGCAAGGTCGATCAGGACCTGTGGTTCGCCCAGGGCAGCTACACCGCCGGCAAGCACGGCGCCTACCTGACCTACATGCAGCTGGGCGATCGCGGCGACGTATCCGACAGCGGCGCGCAGGCTGTGGCAGCGCGTTACAACTACAGCCTGTCCAAGCAGTCGATCGCGTACCTGGAAGGCCGCTATGTGATGAACGAAGCCAATGCGGCGTATGGTCCGACCAACGACACCTTCGACTACATGGGTGCGCCGGGCGAGGACACCAGCCGCCTGATGGCCGGCCTGAAGACCAATTTCTGATCGGTCCCAGCCCAAAAAAAACGGCGCCTTGCGGCGCCGTTTTTCCTTGTGTGCCCTAGTGGATCAGGGCAGCGCCTTCAACGCCGCGGCGGCCGGCTTGGAGAAGTTGTAGCCGTCGTGCTTGTCCCAGTTGATCGACCAGGTCATCACACCACGATAGGTCGGATAGGCCTGCTTGGGCTTCACCGTATCGCAACCCACCAGCTGGGTCAGGCAAGTGAGCGCGTTCTTGACCGTGGCGGCGGTGACGAAGCCACGACCGGCCGACTGGTTGCCCGACGGCACGCCGAACGCCACCTGGTCCGGACGCAGGCCCTTGAACTCCCAGCCCGTGCCGTAGTTGGTCTTGAAGCCCTCGATCAGCATCAGGCTGCCGCCGACCAGCGCGTCCACCGTGCCTTCGTTCAAGGTACGGCCGTCGGTGTAGGTGAAGCCGCCGTTGTTGTAGTACTGCACGTGGATCACGTTCAGGTCGTCGCGCAGGCCGTCGATGATCGGCAGGTAGGCGCCCCAGATGCTGCCGTAGGAGATGTAGCCGCCCTGCACGTACGGGTGTTCCGGCGCCATCGACAGGTAGAAGTTGGAGCCGACCTTGGCCTTCAGCTGCTTCACCGCCGTGACCAGGTTGTTGATGATCGGCGCGCCCAGCGAAACGCCGCTGCCGCTTTCCAGGTCGAGGTCGATACCGTCCAGGCCGTACTTGGTGATGATGCCGTACAGGCTGTTGACGAAGTTGGTCACGTCGGACGCGCTGTTCAGCGTCACCGAGCCATCCTGACCGCCCAGCGACAGCACCACCTTCTTGCCCTTGGCGCGCTTGGCCGCGATGTCGGCGATGAACTGCGCCTCGCTGCCCGCGTTCGGGTCGAGGTTGAACGCCACGTTGCCGGCGCCGGCGTTGTCGCCGAACGCCAGGACGATCACGTCCCAGTCGTCGCTCACCTGGCTGATCGGGAAGGTCACGCCCGACGGGTTGGTGAAGTTGTGCCAGTAGCCCACCAGCGCGTGCTTGCTGGGCGGCGGCGCGGTCGGCGTCGGGGTGGGGATCACCGGCGTCGGGGTCGGGGTGACCACCGGAGTCGGCGTCGGCGTGACGACCGGGGTCGGCGTGGGGGTCACGACCGGGGTCGGCGTCGGCGTCACCACCGGCGTCGGGGTCGGGGTGACCACCGGGGTCGGCGTGGTGCTGCCGCAGTTACCCAGGTTCTTCCACACGCCCCATTCGCCGGATTGCGCCGGGTTGTCGCCCTGCGTCCACCACTTGGCTTCGTAGTTCACGCCGTTGTAGGTCACGCGCGCGCCGCCGGTATAGGCGGTGCCGGAGTTCCACGCCTGGTAGCAGGTCGCGGTCGGCGTCGGCGTCACCACCGGCGTCGGGGTCACGTTCGGGGTCGGCGTGACATTCGGCGTAGGCGTCGGGGTGGGAACGGGGGTCGGCGTCGGCGTGGTGCCGGTGGTGGCGCCCAGGTCCTTCCACAGCGTGGGCGTGGAGGCCGGGTTCCAGTTGGCGCCGACGTAGGCGGTGTGGGTCACCAGGGCCTGATAGTCGTGACCGTTGTAGGTCACCACGGTGCCGGCGTTATAGGTGCTGCCTTCCTGCCAGGTGGGCGCGGCAAAGGCGCTGACCGGCAACGCGGCGCCGCCCAGGGCGAACACCACCGACAACGCCGCCACCAGCCCGCCGGCACGCCGGCGGGTACTCGCTTGCAGTTTCATACTCGTCTCCATCCTGATTTTTTGTCTGGAGCGCCCGGAGCGCTCGTGCGCCGGTACGCGCCGACGCCCGATGCATGCACCGCAAAACCCGCGATGCGCACCCGGCGTTCAGGCGCTTGTTTAGTTCCCCGCGGGCAGCAGCGTCAACCATCAAGTGATTCATTAAATTAGGATTTTCTTCGCCTCCCCCGCTGGAGCCCGCGCCGTTGCAGGCTGGTGTTTAGCCCTGCACACCCCACTTGCCGTTGCTTCCCGCCAGACGGCGGTATCGCCGGCCGTCTTGAAAACCCTGCCGTCGTCCCCACTATTGCCCACCACATCTTTCGATCCGGCCCCGGCCGGGTTTTCGTTCCAGGAGGTTGTTACGTCATGAGCAAGGAAACGCTCGGGTTCCAGACCGAGGTCAAGCAACTGCTGCACCTGATGATCCACGCGCTGTACTCCAACAAGGAGATCTTCCTGCGCGAGCTGATCTCCAACGCATCGGACGCCTGCGACAAGCTCAGATTCGAAGCGCTGGACAACAACGATCTGTATGAAGGCGACGGCGAACTGGGCATCCACGTGGCCTTCGACAAGGATGCGCGCACCATCACCATCGCCGACAACGGCATCGGCATGCGCCGCGCCGAAGTGATCGCCAACATCGGCACCATCGCCCGCTCCGGCACCAAGGAATTCTTCAGCCAGCTCACCGGCGACTCGGCCAAGGACAGCCACCTGATCGGCCAGTTCGGCGTCGGCTTCTACTCGGCCTTCATCGTCGCCGACCAGGTCACCCTCACCACCCGCCGCGCCGGCGAAACGCACGCCACCCGCTGGGAATCGCGCGGCGACGGCGAATACAGCGTCGAGGATGTCGAGAAGGCCGGCCGCGGCACCGAGATCGTGCTGCACCTGAAGGAAGGCGAGGATGAATTCCTCAACGACTGGCGCCTGCGCAGCGTGATCACCAAGTATTCCGATCACATCAACCTGCCGATCCGCATGCAGAAGCGCCCGGACTACGACGACGAAGGCAAGGAGATCCCCAGCACCGAGCTGGAGACGGTGAACCAGGCCAACGCGCTGTGGACCCGCAACAAATCCGACATCACCGAAGAGCAGTACCAGGAGTTCTACAAGCACGTCGCCCACGACTTCGAGACCCCGCTGGCGTGGAGCCACGCCCGCATCGAAGGCCGCCAGGAATACACCGAGCTGCTGTACATCCCGCGCCGCGCGCCGTTCGACCTCTACGACCGCGAGCGCCGCCACGGCGTGAAGCTCTACGTGAAGCGCGTGTTCATCCTGGAAGACCACGACAAGCTGATGCCGCAATACCTGCGCTTCGTGCGCGGCGTGATCGATTCCAACGACCTGCCGCTCAACGTCAGCCGCGAAATCCTGCAAGCCAGCCGCGACGTCGAGACCATCAAGTCCGGCTGCGTGAAGAAGGTACTGGGCCTGCTGGAAGACCTGGCCGAAAACCGCAAGGACGACTACGCCACCTTCTGGAGCGAATTCGGCCGCGTGCTCAAGGAAGGTGTCGGCGAGGATTTCGCCAACAAGGAACGCATCGCCGGGCTGCTGCGCTTTGCCAGCACCCACAACGACGGCGACACCCAGGATGTCAGCCTGGCCGACTACATCGGCCGGATGAAGGAAGGCCAGGACAAGATCTACTTCATCACCGCCGAGACCCCGGCCGCCGCGCGCAACAGCCCGCACCTGGAAGTGTTCGCCAAGAAGGGCCTGGAAGTGCTGCTGCTGTCCGACCGCGTGGACGAATGGCTCGCCTCCAGCCTGACCGAGTTCGACGGCAAAAAGCTGCAATCGGTCGCCAAGGGCGAACTCGACCTCGGCCAGTTCGCCGACGAAGCGGAAAAGCAGCACCAGGAAGCCGCCGCCACCGAGTTCAAGGACGTGGTCGAAGCGATCAAGGGCGCGCTGGGCGAACAGGTGAAGGAAGTGCGCGTCACCACCCGCCTGACCGACAGCCCCGCCTGCCTGGTGGTCGAGAACTTCGACATGAGCGGCAACCTGGAGCGCCTGCTCAAATCCGCCGGCCAGGAAGTGCAGAGCACCAAACCGATCCTGGAGATCAACCCCGACCACGCGCTGCTGCAAAAGCTGAAGACACGCATCGGCCAGGGCGACTTCGCCGACTGGACCCAGGTGGTGTTCGACCAGGCCCTGCTGGCCGAGGGCGCGCAACTGGAAGACCCGGCCGGCTTCGTCAAGCGGCTGAACCGGCTGATCCTGGCGGTTTGAGTTGCTGTTTCACCCGCATATAAAAAGACCGCCTTGAAGGCGGTCTTTTTATATGCATAAAAATCGTACAGCGCCCCAGACTCATTCAATTGGCCTCGACCGCCAACATATCGCGATCACACCATCATGATGGGTATCTGAACCGTATCTACCTTGATCTTGGTGGAACAAATATCTGCCCCACATTGGCAAATGGTGGTTTGACAAACCATGGGCCGCTCGGGAAGAAATAGATTATCATCGGAAATGTGCCCAATCATTCCCCCTTGCATGCACCAGGCACGGTGGATTTCCCCGCTGAACATCACGATGATGTTCTCTATTCCAGCATTGCATTGCCAGCCGGTAAAGTTTGTTTTTTGTTCCACCAATAGATCGAACACTGCTTTCTTTTCTTCCTCGCCTGCCTGATTGACTGCCACCATATAACCCCTAGGCTCGGGCAGCCTCTTTTCACTTTCCCTGCCACGGAAACTCTTCATGATTTCGTCTTGCTCATCATCATAGTGAAACCTCCCCTTCAAACTCGGGCTTCCAAAGCCGTGATAAAGGGGCTGCAGTGAAATTGAACAGGCCACTTCCTCGCGCAGGCGTTTTGCAAAACTCAGGCATTCTTCAAAACGCTCCGGCAACATCATCACATTCACGTGCAATATAGTTGTTGGCGACTGTTCGACGATGCGGACCACTTCAATAAATCGTTCATGATCCCCAACTTCTTCCACATGAAAGCTCAAACAGGCGCTATGTAATGCCGAGACGTGCGTTCGCCACCAGTCCAACGAGGAAGAGCCATTGGAAATAATCGAAACCAGGCCACCGCGTTGATTTATCAAGCTCAGCAAATCGCCGAACCATTTCAAATAGGTAACTTCTCCGCCACCATATTCAAAGTACGGCACCAGCCCCCGCTCGTCACAATGGTCAAATATTCTATTGACAAAGCCAGAAACAACAGAATAGTCCGCAGTCTTTATTTTTCCATTATGCAAATCAGGGTGACAATAACTGCATCTAAAATTGCATTTGGTAGTCAGCGCCCAATTTACACCAAAATATTTCTTTGCTTCCTCGGTATGCTTCAGCCCCGTATACACCCCGCCCCCTTCCGGCGCAATCCGCGCCAATGGATCATTGAAATTTCAACTCAACCTAGCTTACACATCAATACAGCAATCAACGAGTCAGCCAGCTCTTCTTCCGACCGAGAATTTCGTCGCCATATCCCAGCACATTTGGAACCCAGGTCAAAACCTCCAAGAGTGCTGTAAACAAAGGTATCTTGGTCATCGTGCGCCAGCCGACACTGATCCCATTCTTGTGCCTTTTCGCGTAAAGCATTGTAAAAATCATATACATGACCATGGTCAATGTGCTCAGTAGCAGCGGGGGCCAGATCTGGAATAACACAAGTAGCGGCAACATCAACAAAGTGGGCGGAAAAAGGAATTGCAATGCACTGAGCAGAAACCAAGGCGTAAATAAAAGGCCTCTCGTCCAAGACATTCGCCACGCCGTGGCAAACGCCTCTACTCGGCCTCGCGCCCATCGTCGACGCTGCCGAAAAAGGGCTTGTCGTGTCCGCGGGCACTGGGTCGTGGCAACAGCATCAGGAGCATAACCAGTGCGGTGTTTTGCCGCCAGCGCCTTCCAGCACCACGAAATATCTTCAACCAGCCAATCGCCCCACCCACCTATTTCCTGTACTACCGACGCGCGGTGCGCAACAAACGCACCAGCCAGAACCGGCACCACCCCCAATTGATCCTGGGCGGCCCGGATGGCCCCATAAAATCCAATATGCTCATAATATTGCAATGAGCCTATCAATGAACCCTGATGATTTTCTGGGGAAATAAACCCGCAGACAGCAGCATAGCGCGAATCGCTCCACAACTTAGCAACGAGATGATAAATACCTTCTTCCGCAATATAAGTGTCGCTGTCGACCACGACATACGCAGACCCTTCGAGCTCTCCGGAAGCAAGCGCATAATCAAGCGCATAGCCTTTACGCCCACCATTCTTTGGGCGAGTCAGCAGGAGATATTTTTGTCGACGTGGCAACGCCAGCCAGGACTTAATTCGTTCAGGCGTCTCATTGCTGGAGCCATCGTCGATGAGCACGACCTGAAGGGGAAGAGGGTAACGCTGGGCATCGAGAAGGCTCAATACCTTGACAAGCACATCGGCATCTTCGTTGTAAAACGGCACCAACACAGAGACCCGCGGCAGCTCAACACCCTGAAATTGTTTTGGCGATCGGAAAAAATAAACCAGCAGCAAGGAGAGTGTCATGAAACATGTGATTGCCACGGGGATCGTCAACACCCATATTATTATTTCGCGCATGAGAAATACTGGCCAATTCTATAAAAAATACCAATCCATGCATTTATTTTTAGTCACAAATGCCAGACGACAACCACAACCTTCTCTTTAAGCGAGTTACCGACCTTGGCAAGAAACTCGCTCAACTACATACCTGTATATAAAATAATATCGTCGACGCTCTTTCTATTCCCTGAGTGGAGCAGCAAAGACGGAACAACTCGACCGATCCTGCTCCCTGCCTGCAGCCCCGGGCTACCCTTATTGATCTGAACGGAGCAAAGGCGTGGGCCCACTGGCAAGCGAGTTTATCACGCGAGGAAGAGCCGCCTGTCCAGCCGTCTCGCATCTGCATGACATTTGACCTCACTCCCTTGTGGCACTCCATAGTCAGGCGGACAATCGGCCCCTGACTCGGGGTGCCCACCCTGGTTTGCAGCGAGAGCGCGGGCCGAGAGCCTGTTCAACGCCTTTTCGCGGCAGCGTTCGGGGCAGTGCCGGTGTGCGGCAAGGCGCAGGACGCGCGGCGGTATGAATACCGTGAGCGGCGTGCAACGCAGCAGCGCGCCGGCAATGCCCCGAACCCTCCGGGCCGGGCCGGAAAAAGGTCATCCACTGCGTTGTGCTCCTTGGAAATAACCGGTTATTGCCTGCGTCGCACGCCTTGTGCCTGACCTTTTTCCGGCCCGGCGCTGCCGCGAAAAGGCGTTGAACAGGCTCTAGGAAACACCCGTATCACCTGATCCGGATCATGCCGGCGTAGGGAAGTCCAAGGCGGCCTTTCCCTGCGCGGAAAAGGAGCCCACCATGTCCTCCCCCGCCACCCTGCCGCTCAAGATCGTCGCCGACGAGCTGGCCCGCCTGCGCGCCGAACAGCCGCTGGTGCATCTGTTGACCAACGAAGTCGTCCAGGAGATCAGCGCCAACGTGCTGCTGGCCACCGGCGCGGCGCCCGCGATGATCGTCGCCGAAGAAGAAGCCGGCGCCTTCGCCGCGCTGGCCGGCGGCTTGCTGATCAACGTCGGCACGCTGTACCCGACGCGGCTGGCCGCGATGCGGCTGGCGGTCGACGCGGCGAACGCCGCCGGCACGCCGTGGACGCTGGACCCGGTGGCCGTCGGCGTGCTCGACTACCGCACCGACGCCTGCCGCGAACTGATCGCCAAGCGGCCGACCGCCATTCGCGGCAACGCCTCGGAGATCCTGGCGCTGGCCGGCTTCGGCGGCGCCGGGCGCGGGGTGGACAGCACCATCGGCTCGCAGAACGCCGTCACCGCCGCCAAGCAACTGGCGCGCGACACCGGCGCCATCGTCGCCGTCACCGGTGAGACCGACTACATCACCGACGGCGACACCACCTGGGCCACGCCGTGGGGCCACCCGATGCTGACCCGCGTGGTCGGCACCGGCTGCGCGCTGTCGGCGCTGGTGGCCGCCTTCACCGCCCACGCACCCAACCGCCTGCACGCGGTAGCCGCCGCCTGCGCGGTGATGGGCATCTGCGGCGAGCGCGCCGAGGCGGCCAGCGACGGCCCCGGCTCGTTCGCCTTCGCCCTGCTCGACGCGCTGTACCTGCTCGACCCCAACAAGCTGCGGGAGCTGGACCTGTGAAGCCCCAATTCGACCTTTCGCTGTACCTGGTGCTGGACCCGGACCTGTGCGGCGGCGCGCAGGGCATGATCGACACCGCCCGCGCCGCGGCCGCCAACGGCGCGACCATGGTGCAGCTGCGCGCGCCCAACTGGAAGAAGCGCCAGTGGCTGGAGACCGCCACCGTATTGAAAGCGGTGCTGGCACCGCTGGGCGTACCGCTGATCATCAACGACCAGATCGACGTGGCGCTGGCGATGCAGGCCGACGGCGTGCACATCGGCCAGGCCGACCTGCCGCCGGATGCCGCGCGCCGCCTGCTCGGAGCCGGCAGGATCATCGGCCTGTCGGCGTCCAACGCCGCGCAACTGGCCGACGCGCCGCTCGGGCTGATCGACTACCTGGGCGTCGGCCCGGTCCATCCCACCGGCACCAAGGCCGACGCCTCGCCGGTGATCGGCCTCGACCTGTTCGGCGACCTGATGGCCGCCAAGCCGCTGCCGGTGGTCGCCATCGGCGGCATCAAGGCCGGCAACGCCGCCCCGGTGATCGCGGCGGGCGCCGACGGCGTCGCCGTGGTCTCGGCGATCTGCGGCCAGCCGGACATCCCCACCGCCACCCGCGCGCTGCGCCGGGAAATCGACGGAGCCCGCGCATGATCCCCCACGCCCTGACCATCGCCGGCTCGGACTCGGGCGGCGGCGCCGGCATCCAGGCCGACCTCAAGACCTTCTCCGCGCTGGGCGCCTACGGCATGAGCGTGCTGACCGCGCTCACCGCGCAGAACACCCGGGGCGTGACGGCGGTGCACCCGGTGCCGCCCGAATTCGTCGCGGCGCAGCTCGACGCGGTGTTCGCCGACATCCGCGTGGACGCGGTCAAGCTGGGCATGCTGGCCAACGCCGACATCGCGCTGGCGGTGGCCGACGGTCTGGCGCGGCATCGCCCGCAGCACGTGGTGCTCGATACCGTGATGATCGCCAAGGGCGGGCACCCGCTGCTGGCGCCCGAAGCGGTGGCGGCGATCCGCGACGCGCTGTTGCCGCAGGCGTCGCTGATCACCCCCAACCTGCCCGAAGCCGCCGCGCTGCTCGGCTGCGACGTGGCCACCGACGAAACCGCCATGCGCGAACAGGGCCGCGCGCTGCTGGAGGCCGGCGCCAAGGCCGTGCTGATGAAGGGCGGTCACCTGGGCGGCGACGAAAGCCCGGACTGGCTGATCACCCCGCAAGGCGAAACCCGCTTCGCCGGCCTGCGTCTGCCCACCCGCAACACCCACGGCACCGGCTGCACGCTGTCCGCCGCGCTGGCCGCCCTGCGCCCGCGCCACGACGACTGGCCAGCGACGGTCGCCGCCGCACGCGACTACCTGCTGGCCGCCCTGGCCGCCGCCGACCAGCTACAGATCGGCCACGGCATCGGCCCGGTGCATCACTTCCACGCGTGGTGGTGAGAGGTTAACCCCGCTAAACCCCAAATCTTGAAACACAGAGGGCACAGAGAACACGGAGTTTCACAGAGAAAACCGAAAAACAGAGGGAAAGAAGAAAGGCGCTGCGCGCATCTTCTGCGTAGATGAAGCCACCATGAATGACGCTGGTTTGCTTCTCTCTGTTTGTTTGGTTTCCTCCGTGGCGCTCTGTGTTCTCTGTGCCCTCTGTGTTTCAAGATTTGGGGTTTAGCGGGTTTTACTCCTCTCGCCGCGAGCGCCTGACCAGACTGGCCGCCATCGCGGCCAGCAGGCCGACGCCGGCCAGCAGCAGGCCCCACAGCGCCCAGCGGCGCCAGTCGCCGCCGGCCGCCACGGCGGTGGCCGAGGCCGTTTGCCGCGCGGCGTCGGCGGGGGCGAGGTCCGCCTTGGCGCTGCCCATCGCCGCCAGCCTGGCATCGTCGTAGCCGGGCACCAAGGTCGTCAGCGGCAATGCCGCCGATTGCGCGTTGGCCTTGCCCAGCGCCAGGCGGTACGGCGGGGTGCCGCGCGCCAGGAACACCAGTTCCATCGCCGGCAGCGCCACCCGCACCGCGGGCGCCTGCGCGCCCAGGCCCGCGCCGCGCTGGTCCGGCGCCAGCTTGAGTTCGTTCACCTTCTGCCCCGGCAGCACGATCTCTTCCAGCCGGATTTCCTCCTTGCCCGCCGGTACCCGCGTCAGCACACCGGCCATCAGCCACTGCCACGGCGCGTGATCGTTCAGGCGGCCCGACACCGTCACCGGCGCCACCGTGTTGGGCTGGTCCAGCGACACCCGCATCGCGGTCAGCGGCAACGCCAGCGGCAGGCGGTACAGGTACTCGCCATCCTTGCCGACGCGGCCGGACAGCGGCCCGGACCAGCTCAGCGTGGCGCCGCCGCCCTGGCTGCGGGTGCCGTCGAGCCGCGCGGTGCGTAGCTCGGGCGCCTGCTGCGGCGACAGCCATTGCAGCCGCAGATAGCGTGCCGGCGCGTCGGGCAGCTCGACCTCGGGCTGGTCGATATGCTCGCCGTTGAAGCTGAAGCGCGCGATCTGCCCGCTGCCCAGCGGGCGCCAGTCGTTCAGGTCGTCGCTGGTGTCGATGGCGAAGCGCTGGAAGCCTTCGTCCGCCTCGCCCCAGCTCAGGGTCAGCCGGCGCGGCCGGTCCTTGCCCGCGCCCAGGTCGAGCAGCCAGCCGCGCAACACCGGCTCGCCGCTGCCCGCCGGCGCGGCCGGCACTTCGACGATGGTGCCTTCGCTGTTGCGCAGGACCCGCAGCGCGCCACTGGTGGTGGTTTCGCCCGCGGGGCCGCGCAGCGGGAACAGCTTGGCGCCGATCTCCTGCTGGCTGCGGGTGGCGGGCGCGGTGGCTTCGCGCAGCGCGTAGGGCACGGCCTGGCCCTGGGCGTCGAACACCCGCAGGTCGCGCAGGTCGGCATGGCGCGCGGCCAGGCGGGCGTCGAACGGCAGTGTCAGCCGGTACCACGGCCCCTGGCCGGACAACGCGAGCGGCGCGCGCACGGCGTAGTCGTCGGGCCCGTCGGCGGCCGGCGCGGCGGCGGCCCACAGCACGGTGCCCAGGCACAACAGGCGGACAACAACGGATCGACCCAGCGACATCATGGTTGCTCCGGTTCGGGCACGGCCGGCGCACGGCGCGGCGGCAGCGGCGAGAAATAGCCGACGATCAGCAGCAGCACGCCGACGCCGATGAACGACACGATGCGCTCCAGCCCGCCGCGGTTGCCCAGCTCGACGAAGAACAGCTTGACCACCACCACGCCGATCAACGCGGCGCCGACCATCCACAGCTCGCGATCGACGCGGCGATGGCCGAACACCATCAGCGCCAGCGCGCACAGCGTCCAGACGATGGACCAGCCGGCCTGCACCTGCATCGAGCCCAGCAGGGCGACCTGCTCGAACGGCACGCCGCTCCAGTGATGCACGGTGCGGCACACCGCCTGGGTCAGCAACAGCAGCACCGACGCGCCGGCCACCGCCAGCAACGCGCGCCGCCACACCGGCCGGGGCGCCGCCTGCGACGCCAGCGCGTAGTCGGCCCAGCGATAGGTGGCGGCCAGCGCGATCAGCGCGCCCAGCTCCAGCGGGTTGAGCAGCGGCAGGTAGGGCAACGGCGCGGCCGCGCCGTCGCTGAACAGGTTGGCCAGCCAGAACCATAACAGCGTCAGCGCCGCCACCGGCAGGGCGGCCTCGATGCGGTAGGTGGCCGGATACGCGGCCACCGGCCACGGCAGGCGGCGGGTGCCGGCCATCAGCGCCAGGAAGGCGCTCGGCACCAGCATCCAGCCCAGCCAGCGCCAGGCGTTGTCGTGCTCGGCCAGCAGTGCGAGCAGCATGCGCAGCTCCTGCGCCGCCACCCACAGCAGCAGCCAGCAGCCGACCAGATGGCCGACGCGCACCAGCCGCGCGGGCAGCAGGTCGTCCAGCCGGCGCAACGCGGTCCAATGCGCCAGCGCCAGCGCCGGCCAGGCCAGCCAGCCCCAGTCGGCCAACGGCAGGTAGTCGCCCGCCTCCAGGCCGAGCAGCAATACCGGCAGGCCGAGCACCGGCAGGGCCACGCAGACCAGCGCCAGCGCATGCCAGCGTTCGCGCCGCGCCAGCCATTGCCACGCCAGCACGCTGAACGCGGCCACCGCCAGCAGCAGGTGATCGCGCAGCGCCGGCTCGACGAAGCGCACGACCTCGCCCAGCGCGGTCAGCGCCCACCAGCCCACACCCCAGTACAGCAGCACGGTGGCCAGCGGTTGCAGCGTGGCCGCACCCAGCGGCGCGGCCTCTTCGCGCACCGCCGCGCGATGCAGGCGCCAGGCACCGACCAGCGCCGCCAGCGACAGCACCGCCGGGGTCCAGAAGCCGGCATGCGCCAGCGGGGCGAGCGCGGGGTCGGCCGGGCCGAACAACGCCGGGCCCAGCAGCAGGAAGCTCAAGCCGCCCACCCCCTGCAACACCAGCCCGAACACGAAGCCGACGCGCTGGCGCAGCCCCAGGCACAGCCAGGCGATCAACAGGCCGCTGCCGCCCCATACCGCGCTGGCAACGCGCCACGGCAGCACGAACAGCACGGCGAGATTGATCAGCACCAATCCGGCCAGCAGCACCACGCTCAGGCCGGTCAGCAGCGCCTTGTCGGCGCGCACCTTGTCGTCGCGCGCGGCGCAGACCATGCCGCCGATCAGCGCCAGCCCGACCAGCGACGCGGTCAGCAGATCGCGCCAGCCGTCGCCCAGCCCGGCGCCGCTGCCCAGGCCGGCGCCGTCCAGGTTGAGCAGGAACAGCGCGCCGCCCAGCAACTGCACCGCGAAGGCGCAGCCGAGGAAGGTGCGCGAGCCCAGCCGCAGGCCGGCGAACACCGTCGCCAGCCCGGCCAGCGCCCAGGCGATGGCGGTGCCGGTCACGCCCAGGCACAGCGCGGCGATCAGGTAGACGAAACCCAGCCCCAGCCCGGCCAGCCACGGCTGCACGCCGGGCTCCCAGTCGGCCAGCGCGTCGCGCTGGCGTCGCGCCTGCCACCAGCCGAACAGCAGTGCGACGCCCAGCATCAATGCCCCCAGCGGCGCCCCGTCCAGCACGGTATCGGTGCCGCTGCGCAGGTCGCCGAGGAAGGCCAGCATCGCGCCCAGTTGCAACAGCAGGGCGAAGCCGCGCGCCACCGGGCGGCGTTGTCGCAGGCCCAGCCAGTAGATGCCGGCGCCTTCCACCGCCCAGGCGGCCGAGGTCCAGCGCGCGTCCAGGCCCAGCGGGATCGCCAGGCTGGCGAACACCACGCCCAGCGCCAGGCAGGCTTCCATCAGCAGCAGCACGCGGCGGCCGCTGAGCAGTCGCGCCAGTCCCAGGTAGATCAGCCCCAGCGCCAGCGCGCTGAAGGCGGCGCCGAATTCCAGGTGGCGGATCACCGCGTATTGCAGGCCGAAGCCGATCAGCGGGGTGCCGAACAGCACCGTGCCGTCCAGGTAGTCGCCCTGGCGCAGCGACCAGTGCAGCAGCGCCTGGCGGTCGCCCTCGGCGGGCGCGTCGCCGGCCTCGCGCAGCTTGCGCCGGGCGAACAGCAGGCCGATGGCCAGGTACATCAGGAAGAACAGGATCAGGAACGGCTCGGTGCTGGCGAACAGTTCCGGGCGGTAGCCGCGAAGGCCCCAGGCGAAGCCGATGCCGAAGGTGCCAACGAAGCCGATCAGGTTGAGCACGCGCCACGCCTTGAACCAGGCGATGGCGAAGATGCCGGCGTTGAGCAGCGCAAAGTAGCTGAACAACGCCACGTGGTTGCCGCCGCCGGTGGACGCCAGGATCGGCGTGGCGAAGCCGCCCAGCGCGGCGGCGGCGGCCATGCCGCGCGCGTCCTGCAATACCGCGAGCACGGCGGCGAACACCGACACCAGCACCAGCAGCACGAAGCCGGCGCTGGCCGGGATCAGGATCGCGCCATCGTTCAGTTCGGGATAGAGCTTGATGCCGGCGAACACCGTGAGATACAGCACCGCGACGCCGGTGCCTTGCAGGATCAGCGCGTAGCCGGCGCGGCGCCCGCGCAGCCACCAGCCCAGGCCCAGCAGCGCCAGCGCGGCTGCGGCGGTGCCCAGGTACGGCGCCTGCGGCGGCATCACCATGCCTTCGGTGGCGTAGCGCAGCAGGAAGGCCAGACCGAGGAACAACAGCACCACGCCGATGCGCAGCACGGTGTTGCCGCCCAGCAGCCAGTCGCGCGCGGCGTTGTAGGCGCGCTCGAAGATGTCCGGTTGCGCGGGAACGCGCGGCACGACCGGCGCGGCGGGTTTGGCGGCGGGTGCAGAAATGGATGGCTTGGCTTCGGCCGGTGCGGATTCGGCGGCGGAGACTTCGCTGGCCGCGGCGTCGATCTCGATCGGCTCGACGGCCAATGGCGTGGTGGCTTCGGCCTCGACCGACGGGGCGATCTCCAGCAACGCCGGTTCGGACGTCTCGGGCTGCGCAACTTCGGCGGGCGCCGACCCGGGCAGGTCCAGCGCCGCCTGGAGCGCTTCGTTGGAGAGCGCGGCGGCTGGCGTGGGCGCGACCTGGCGTTCGGCCGGCGCGGGTTCGGCGACCTCAGCCGCCGCGTCGGCCAGCGGAACCGGCTCCGCGAGCGTCTCGTCAGCCGCCGCCGGGGCCGGGGCGCCGCTGGCATGGCGCTCTAGCGTCAGCACCCGCTGGTGCATCACCCCGGTGCCGTGATCGAAGCGCTTGATGAACGCCTCCAGATCGCGCTGGAGCCGGCGCTGCGCCTCCTGCACCCGTCCGGCGATGATCGCCAGCGCGATGCCGAGGCCGACCACCGCGCCCATGGCGCTGTCGCCGATCGCTGAGCCGAACAACGCGCCGAGCAATAGCCCGCCAATGACCAGTATCCATTCCATCGCACCGCCCCCCTGCCCTGTTCTTGCTGACCGGCGCCGCGCGCCCGTCGCCACGCTTCGCCGTGGTCTTGCGGCTTACCCAAATACCTGTTTGGTTTCGCGTAAGCAATTGATGTCGACGCAGTGTATAGGCAGTGGGGGAAAGGGGGCAAACCGCGGTGGGGGAGGTGTCGGGTGGAAACCCAAACCCTAAATCTTGAAACACAGAGGGCACAGAGAACACGGAGTCCCACGGAGAAAAGCAGAAGAAAGAGCGAAGCGGAATCGGCATGGGGCGCGGCGACAAATATCCAGATGGCGGGCGAGCACCATGCCTTGCTCGTCCTTTCGCCTTTCTCTGTGAATCTCCGTGTTCTCTGTGCTCTCTGTGTTTCAAGATTTAGGGTTACCAATGCAGGCGTTACCCACAGCAGCCGAGCGATATTTGCATATCGCCATAAGATTTTTGGCTTTATAACGGTTAGCGCTAATATCCGACGTTCCGCCAGGCTTCTACAATCGCGCGATCGTCAGGGAAGTCGTCTGCCTTCGCGCGCACGAACAGGCGCTTACAGCAGGCTCCCCCCGCCATCGGCCATACTGCGGACCAATAAAAGCAATATCCACAAGAGCGCGTCGTGATTCGTTTCCAGAATATCCACAAGTCGTACCTGGTCGCCGGCAAGGATGTGCCGGCGCTGGCGGGCATCGACTTCGAGATCGCCGCCGGCGAGGTGTTCGGCATCATCGGCCATTCCGGCGCCGGCAAATCCACGCTGGTGCGCCTGATCAACCTGCTGGAGCGCCCCACCCAGGGCCAGGTGCTGATCGACGGCCGCGACATCACCGCGCTGCCCGATGCCGGCCTGCGCGACCTGCGCCGCGGCATCGGCATGATCTTCCAGCACTTCAACCTGCTGTCGTCCAAGACCGTGGCCGAGAACGTGGCGTTTCCGCTGAAGCTGGCGGGCCTGCGCGACGCGCCCGCGATCAAGGCGCGGGTGGCGGCGCTGCTGGCCCGCGTCGGCCTCACCGAGCACGCCGACAAGTATCCGGCGCAGCTGTCGGGCGGGCAGAAGCAGCGGGTGGGCATCGCCCGCGCGCTGGCGACCGAGCCTTCCATCCTGCTGTGCGACGAGGCCACCAGCGCGCTCGACCCGCAGACCACCCGCTCGGTGCTGCGGCTCTTGGCCGAGATCAACCGCGAGCTGGGGCTGACCATCGTCATCATCACCCACGAGATGGACGTGGTGCGCACCGTGTGCGACCGCGTGGCGGTGCTGGACGCCGGGCGCGTGGTGGAGCTGGGCCCGGTGGCCGAGGTGTTCCTGCATCCGCAGCACCCGACCACCCGCCGCTTCGTGCTGGAGGCCGAGCACGTGGACGAGGGCGAGCAGGTGGACGACTACGCCCACGTGCCCGGCCGCGTGGTGCGGCTGACCTTCAAGGGCGATGCCACCTACGCGCCGGTGCTGGGCGACGTGGCGCGTAACACCGGCATCGATTTCAGCATCCTGGCCGGCCGCATCGACCGCATCAAGGAGAGCCCCTACGGGCAGCTCACGGTGGCATTCACCGGCGACGGCGTGGATGCCGCGCTGCAACAACTGGCCGCGCGCCGGATCACGGTGGAGGTGCTGCGCCCATGAACCAACTGTTCGTCAACATCGATTGGGCGGAAATCTGGACCGCCACGCTGGATACGCTGGCCATGCTGGGCGGCTCGCTGCTGTTCACCGTGCTGCTGGGCCTGCCGCTGGGCGTGCTGCTGTTCCTCACCGCGCGCCGCCAGATGCTGGAGCAGCCGCTGCTGTTCGGCGTGCTGTCGTTCGTCGCCAACGTGGTGCGCTCGATCCCGTTCGTGATCCTGATCATCCTGATGATCCCGGTCACGGTGCTGATCACCGGCACCTCGCTGGGCGTGGCCGGCGCCATTCCCACCCTGGTGGTCGGCGCCACGCCGTTCTTCGCCCGGCTGGTGGAGACCGCGCTGCGCGAAGTGGATCGCGGCATCGTCGAGGCCACCCAGGCGATGGGTGCCAGCACCCGCCAGATCGTGCTGCACGCGCTGTTGCCCGAGGCGCTGCCCGGCATCGTCGCCGCCGTCACCGTCACCGCGATCACGCTGGTGTCGTATACCGCCATGAGCGGCGTCATCGGCGGCGGCGGCCTGGGCGACCTGGCGATCCGCTACGGCTACCAGCGTTACCAGACTGACGTGATGATCGTGACCGTGGTGCTGCTGGTGGTGCTGGTGCAGGGTTTGCAGATGCTGGGCGACCGGCTGGTGGTGCACTTTTCGCGGAAATGACGCATGGCCCGACTCGCCTTCCGATGTAGTTCCGCCAGCGCCACGGCGCTGGCCTGAAGTATCCATTCGCGCCGCCGGGCCAACCCCGAACGGCCGCATCCTCCCCTCCCAAAAGGAACATCCAATGAAGAAACTGCTCGCACTCGTCGCCGCGTTCGCGGCCCTGTCGGCCCACGCCGCCGACAAGCTGACCGTGGCCGCCACCGCCGTGCCGCACGCCGAAATCCTGGAATTCGTGAAGCCGCAGCTCGCCAAGCAGGGCGTCGAGTTGGACGTGAAGGTGTTCACCGACTACGTGCAGCCGAACGTGCAGGTGGCCGAGAAGCGCCTGGACGCCAACTTCTTCCAGCACAAGCCCTACCTCGATGAATTCAACAAGGGCAAGGGCACCAACCTGGTGGTGGTCACCGGCGTGCACGTCGAGCCGTTCGGCGCCTACTCGACCAAGATCAAGAAGCTGGCCGACCTGCCGAAGGGCGCCACCGTGGCGATCCCGAACGACCCCACCAACGGTGGCCGCGCGCTGCTGCTGCTGGACAAGGCCGGCGTGATCAAGCTGAAGGACAACAAGAACATCCTGGCCACGGTGAAGGACATCGCCGGCAACCCCAAGCAGCTGAAGATCAAGGAACTGGAAGCCGCCACCCTGCCGCGCGTGCTGAACCAGGTGGACCTGGCGCTGATCAACACCAACTACGCGCTGGAAGCCAAGCTGAACCCGTCCAAGGACGCGCTGGCCATCGAAGGCAAGCAGTCGCCCTACGTGAACATCCTGGTGGCCCGCCCGGACAACAAGAACAGCCCGGCCATGAAGAAGCTGGCCGCCGCGCTGCACAGCCCGGAAGTGAAGCAGTTCCTGGAACAGAAGTACCAGGGCGCGGTGGTGCCGGCGTTCTGATCGCCTGATCGCATCGACGCCCCGCAACAGGCCGCCTCGCGCGGCCTGTTTTCGTTCCGGGCGCGGCATTTTCACGCGCGACGCGGGCCGGGGCGTGCCGACAATGACGGATCGACCGAGCGGAGCCACCCATGTCCTGTCGCCCCCTGTTCATCCTGGCCGCGCTTGCGGCATCCGGCCTGAGCTGCGCCGCGCCGCCCGCGCCCGCCGAGGCATTGCCCGGCCGCTGGCTGAGCGAAACCTGCGCCGCCGTGCCGCCCCGCGCCGCGCCCGACGGCCCGGCCTGGGCACGCAACGAACTGCGCTTCACCGCCCCCGACCGCCTCGACGCCAGCGTGCATCACTACCGCGACGCCGCCTGCACCCAGCCACAGGGCGATCCGCTGCCGGCGGCGGCGCTGCGTTACCTCCAGCGCAGCAATGTGATCTTCCACGTGCAGGGCGATATCGGCGGCCAACCGCTCGACCGTCAGCTGGCCTATCGCATCGACGGCGACCGGCTGTGCCTGTCGGGCGCGGTGGCGCTCAAGGGCTACGCGCTGGGCATCCTGCAATCGGGCGCCACCGAGGTGGAGACGGACAGCTGCCTGCGGCGCCAGCCGGACTGACACTCGCGGCAACGGCCGGGCTTTGGCATAGTGCGTCCTTTGCCCCTGGGTCGCCCGCCATGCCCGTCCTGCTGCTCGCCGTGGTCGCCATCGCACTGGTCGTGTCCGGCATCTCGCCCACCGACCGCCTGACCTGGCTGATGGAAGTGCTGCCGGTGCTGATCGCGGCGCCGCTGCTGATCGCCACCCGCCGCAGTTTTCCGCTCACCTCGCTGCTGTACCTGCTGATCGCCGCGCACGCGCTGATCCTGATCTACGGCGGCGCCTACACCTACGCCCACGTACCGCTCGGTTTCTGGATGGAGGACTGGTTCGGGCTGAGCCGCAATCCCTACGACAAGATCGGCCACTTCGCCCAGGGCTTCGTGCCGGCGCTGGTGGCGCGCGAGATCCTGCTGCGCGGGCGCTACCTCAACCCGCGCCACCGCCTGATGGCGGGCTTTCTCTCCGGCTGCGTGGCGATGGCGGTGTCGGCGGTGTACGAGCTGATCGAATGGGGCGCGGCGGTGATCATGGGCCAGGGCGCGGACGAATTCCTCGGCACCCAGGGCTACGAGTGGGACACCCAGTCCGACATGGGCTTCGCCCTGCTGGGCGCGCTGGTGGCGCTGACACTGCTGTCGCGCTGGCACGACCGGCAGATGGCGCGGCTGGCGGTGAAGCCGGTGTAATGGGCGAAGGCCGGGCACATTGAGAACCCCCACACCTTGAACCACAGAGAACAGTGAGAACACGGAGTTACACAGAGAACCCCAAAGCAGTTTCGGGTGTTTCGGGGTACGGTTTTCTCAGTGACCCCTCTGTGTTCTCTGTGTCCTCTGTGGTTCAAGACGTGGGGTTTCGGCTCCCAGCCTACGGCCGATCCAGCGCGTGTTCGACCAGGGTTTCCAGCGACAGGTGTTCCAGGATGGCTTCGTGGGTGGCCGCCAGCAGGATCGGCGGGGCCTTGCCTTCCAGCAGCGCTTCGATCCAGCGTCCGGCGCAGACACACCAGTGATCGCCCGGCCTGAGGCCGGGAAAGCCCCAGTCGGGGCGCGGGGTGCTGAGGTCGTTGCCGCGCTCGGCGGAGAACGCCAGGAACTCCTCGGTCATCTGCGCGCAGACCGTGTGCTGCCCCGCGTCGCCCTGGCATTCGGCGCAGAAGCCGGTGCGCTCGTAGCCGGTGAGCGGGTCGAAATTGCACGGGAACAGCGGCAGGCCCAGCACGCTCAACTGCACGATTTCATCCATGACGCTCTCCTTCCCGTGACGGCGTTCACAGTATGGACAGACATCCCGGCGCTTGCTGGCCGGCAATGGCGCCGAGCGCATCGACCGGGGTCGGCAGGCGGTTTCCCCGCAGGCTCAGAAGCCGCCTTCCAGGCGCATGCCGTCGTAGCCGACCTCGACGCCGGGTGGCAGGCGTTCGCTCAGGGCGTGGTATTCCAGTTCGTGCGTCATGTGGATCAGCACGGTGCGGCGCGCGCCGATGCGCCGCGCCATCGCCAGCGACTGTTCCACGCTCAGGTGCGTGGGGTGCTCGCGCTCGCGCAGGCAGTCCAGCAGCAGCACGTCCAGCTGCTCCAGCAGGGCGAAGCTGGATTCGGGTATCTCGGACACGTCGGTCAGGTACGCCACCTTGCCGACGCGGAATCCCAGCACCGGCCACTTGCCATGCAGCAGCGGGATCGGCTGCACCCGCACCCCGCCGGCGAGGAAGGACTCGTGCTCCACCTCGTGCAGCGTCAGCACCGGCTTGTCCCAGTATTCGTTGGGACTGAGCAGGGTGTAGGTGAAGCGGCTCTTGATGTGTTCCAGCGTGAGCTGGTTGCCGTACACCGGCAGCGCGCCCTTTTGCAGCCAGCACCAGGCGCGCAGGTCGTCGATGCCATGGATATGGTCGGCGTGCGGATGGGTGTACAGCACCGCGTCCAGCCGCAGCAACTGCTCGCGCAATGCCTGCTGGCGCAGGTCGGGCCCGGTGTCGATCAGCAGGTTGACGTTGCCCACGCCGAACACCGCCGAAGTCCGGGTGCGGGTGTTGCGCGGGTCGCGTGAGGTGCAGGTGGGGCAGGTGCAGCCCAGCGCCGGGGTGCCGCCGCTGGAACCGACACCCAGCAGCGTGACGGTCACCCGTTCCGGCGCGGGCGGGCGGCTCATGGCACGGCCCGCCGGAACAGCTTGAAGAAGTTGTCGGTGGTAGTGGCCGCCACTTCGGCCACCGGCACGCCCTTGAGGTCGGCGATGTGCTCGGCCACGTGCTTCACCCACGCCGGCTGGTTGGTCTTGCCGCGGAACGGCACCGGCGCCAGATACGGCGAGTCGGTTTCGATCAGCATGCGCTCCAGCGGCACGCGCCGCGCCACTTCCTTCAGTTCCTCGGCCTTCTTGAAGGTGACGATGCCGGAGAACGAGATATAGAACCCCAGTTCCATCGCCGCCTGCGCCACCTCCCAGCTTTCGGTGAAGCAGTGCATCACCCCGCCGACCTCGGCCGCGCCCTCTTCCTGGAGGATGCGGATGGTGTCCTCGCTGGCGGCGCGGGTGTGGATGATCAGCGGCAGGCCGGTCTGGCGCGCCGCGCGGATATGCACGCGGAAGCGCTCGCGCTGCCAGCCCAGGTCGCCCTGCAAGCGGTAGTAGTCGAGCCCCGTCTCGCCGATGGCGACCACCCTGGGGCGCTGCGCCAGCTCGACCAGGCCGGCGACGGTGGGTTCCTCCACATCCTCGTAGTCGGGGTGGACGCCCACCGAGGCGAAGAGATTGTCGTGCGCCTCGGCCAGCGCCATCACGCTCGGCCACTCGGGCAGGTTCACCGACACACACAGCGCATGCGTCACCCGATTCTCGGCCATCGCGGCCAGCAGCTCGTCGATACGCTCGGCGAGTTCGGGGAAATTGATGTGGCAGTGGGAGTCTACGAACATGGCGTGAGGCGGTGAGGGGGGAGAAAGAGATAGAGCGGGAAGGGAGAAGGGGGAAGAGGGAAGGGTAAAGTCCAAAGCGTCGTGGCTGTGGCTGTTGCTTTTACCCTTCTCCCTTCCCTCTTCCCCCTTCCCGGTGCGCAAAGCGCACCTCACATCGTATGCGTGGTCCGGCTGCTTTGCAGATAGCCGCCCAGCAGGGCTTCGATCTTGTTGCGGGCCTGGGCGCCGGCTTCGTTGCTGGAGAAGCGCACGCCGATGCCCTGCTGGTGGTTGTTGTGCGCGCCCTGCGGCGTCACCCAGACCACATGGCCGGAGACGGCGATCTTGGCCGGGTCGTCCAGCAGCGACAGCAGCATGAATACCTCGTCGCCCAGCCGGTACGGCTTGGAGGTGGGAATGAAGATGCCGCCGCCGGTCACGAACGGCATGTAGGAGGCGTACAGCGCCGCCTTTTCCTTGATGTTGAGCGAAAGAACGCCCGGCCGGCTGGCCTGCTTCGGTGCTTCCATCTAGCGCCCCTTGCGGAATGCCGCCACGTAGTCGTTGAGGAGGGTTTCGTACACCAGCCGCAGGTTCAGCGGGTGATGCGCCAAACGCTGGGCCTCCAGCAGGCGCTCGGCGTACTTCAGCAGTTGCGGCGCCCGCACGGACAACCGGGTCAGGTCGTCCTTGCAGTCGGGATAGTACCGGACAACGCCGGCCAACCCCATGCTGACCAGATCGTAGACCCATTTCTGGAGCCAGGCGATGACCAGCGCGGCGTCCAGCTTGGATTTCTCCAGCTCGCCCGCCACCGCCAGCACGTCCAACGCGCCAGGATTGGCCAGGTGCTCCAGCAGCGCGCGGCGGGTGCCCAGCCAGTCGGCGCCGGCATCCTCCAGCGCCGCCAGCGGCGCGCCGCCGCTGTGGTGCAGGTGCAGTTCGGGATCGACCACGCCGTGCTGCGCCAGCCAGGCGGCCGCGGCGCGATGCTCGGGCATCGGCAGCGGAAAGATGCGGCAGCGGCTGCGGATGGTGGGCAACAGGCGCCGCCAGTGGTGCGCCACCAGGATGAACTGGGCGCCGGCCGGCGGCTCCTCCAGCGTCTTGAGCAGCGCGTTGGCGGCAGCCAGGTTCAGGCTTTCGGCCGGATAGACCACGGTGACGCGCGCGCCGCCGCGATGCGAGGTCAGGTTGACGAAGTCGTTCAGCTCGCGCACGTCGTCCACGCCGATGGTGGGAAAACGCCGCTTGGCCTTGGTGCCCTCCTCTTCCTCGTCGGCGTCGTCGCCGGGCGCCAGCACGCGGTAGTCAGGATGGTTGCCGGCGGCGAACCAGCGACAGCTCTCGCAGACGCCGCACGGCTCGCTGGTCTTGCCCGGCGCCTCGCACAGGAACCAGGCGGCCAGCCGTTCGGCGAAGCGGCGCTTGCCGATGCCGGCCTCGCCGGTGAGCAGCAACGCGTGCGGCATGCGCGCGGTGCCGGCGAGCAGCGCATCCCAGGTGGTCTGCTGCCAGGGGTAGAGCGTCAGGCCGTTCATGCCGCCAGCCCCAGCCAGTCGGGCAATTGCCGCGCCAGCGCCGCCTGGATCTGTTCCGGCGTGCCGCGGCCGTCGATCACGCGGATGCGTTGCGGTGCGCTGGCGGCGCGCGCCAGGTAGGCGTCGCGCACCCGCGCGTGGAAATCGGCGGCCTCGCGCTCGAAGCGATCCAGCTCGCGCCCTTGCGCCAGACGCGCGGCGGAGACTTCCGGCGGCACGTCGAACAGCAGGGTGAGATCGGGCTCGACGCGCGCGGCGCCGCTGCCCTGCACCCAGTCCTCCAGCGCCGCCACCTTGGCCGGCGCCAGCCCGCGCCCGCCGCCCTGGTAGGCGAAGCTGGCGTCGGTGAAGCGGTCGCACAGCACCCAGTCGCCGCGCGCCAGCGCCGGCTCGATCACGGCGGCCAGATGCTCGCGCCGCGCGGCGAACATCAGCAGCGCTTCGGTCTCCAGGTGCATCGGCTCGGCCAGCAGCCACTCGCGCAGCCGCTCGCCCAGCGGCGTGCCGCCCGGCTCGCGGGTCTGCACCAGCCGCACGCCGCGCGCGGTCAGCCATTGCGCCAGCCACGCCAGCTGGGTGCTCTTGCCGGCGCCGTCGACGCCTTCGACGCTGATGAAGCGGCCGCGGGCTTGGGTCATGGGAATGACTTCACGCCAGCCGGCCACGGATGCTGGCGGCGATGCCCGCGCCGTCCAGCCCGCATTCGACCAGCAGTTGCTTCTGTTCGCCGTGCTCCACGTAGCTGTCGGGCAGGCCGAGCTGCAACACCGGTTTGGCGATGCCGGCGGCGGCCAGCGCCTCCAGCACGGCGCTGCCGGCACCGCCCATGATGGCGTTCTCCTCGACCGTGACCAGCAGGTCGTGGCCGGCGGCCAGTTGTGCGATCAGCGCGGTGTCCAGCGGCTTGACGAAGCGCATGTTGGCGACGGTGGCATCCAGCGCCTCGCCGGCCTGCAACGCGGCCTCCAGCAGGGTGCCGAAGGCCAGGATCGCCACCTTGGCGCCCTGGCGGCGAATCTCGCCGCGCCCCCACGGCACGCCGGTCATCTCGGCCTCGACCGCCACGCCGGGGCCGGTGCCGCGCGGGTAGCGCACCGCGGCCGGGCCGGGGTGCTGATAAGCGCTGTACAGCATCTGGCGGCATTCGTTCTCGTCGGCCGGCGCCAGCACCGCCATATTGGGCACGCAGCGCAGGTACGACAGGTCGAACGAGCCGGCGTGGGTGGGGCCGTCGGCGCCGACCAGCCCGGCGCGGTCGATGGCGAAGGTGACGTCCAGGTTCTGCAATGCCACGTCGTGGATCAACTGGTCGTAGCCGCGTTGCAGGAAGGTGGAGTAGATCGCCACCACCGGCTTGAGCCCTTCGCAGGCCAGACCGCCGGCGAAGGTGACGGCGTGCTGCTCGGCGATGCCGACGTCGAAATAGCGCTCGGGGAATTCCTGCTCGAAGCGCACCAGCCCCGAGCCCTCGCGCATAGCGGGGGTGATGCCGACCAGCTTGTCGTCCAGCCGCGCCATGTCGCACAGCCAGTCGCCGAACACCTGGGTGTAGTTGATCTTGCCGCCGCCCTTGCCGCCGGCCATGCCGTTCTCCGGCGTGAACGGGGTGACGGCGTGGTACTTCACCGGGTCGTCCACCGCCAGCTTGTAGCCCTGGCCCTTCTTGGTCACCACGTGCAGGAACTGCGGCCCGCGCAGCTGCTTGATGTTGTTCAGCGTGGTGAGCAGGGTGTCGAGGTCGTGGCCGTCGATGGGGCCGATGTAGTTGAAGCCCAGCTCCTCGAACAGCGTGGCCGGCGAGAAGAAGCCCTTGACGTGCTCCTCGCCCTTTTTCGCCAGCTCGCGCAGCGGCGGCACCGCGCCGAGCACCTTGCCCGAGGCATTGCGGAAGCCGTTGTAGAACTTGCCCGACAGCAGCCGCGCCAGGTAGTTGTTGAAGGCGCCGACGTTGGGCGAGATCGACATCTCGTTGTCGTTGAGGATCACCAGCAGGTCCACGTCGCGGTGGCCGGCGTTGAACAGCGCCTCCACCGCCTGGCCGGCGGTCATGGCGCCGTCGCCGATCACGGCGATGGCGCGGCGCTCCTCGCCCTTGAGCTTGGCCGCCTCGGCGAAGCCCAGCGCGGCGCCGATCGAGGTGCTGGAGTGGCCGACGCCGAAGGTGTCGTACTCGCTTTCCTCGCGCTTGGGGAACCCGGCCAGCCCGCCCTGCTTGCGCATGGTGTGCATCAGCTGGCGGCGGCCGGTGAGGATTTTGTGCGGATAGCTCTGGTGGCCCACATCCCACACCAGCCGGTCGTGCGGGGTGTCGAACACGTAGTGCAGCGCCACGGTGAGTTCCACCGCGCCCAGGTTGGACGCGAAGTGGCCGCCGGTGCTGCTGATCGAGTCGAGCAGGAAGGCGCGCAGTTCGGCGGTCAGTTGCGGCAGCGCACGGCGCTCCAGGCGGCGCAGGTCCGCGGGACAGGTGATGGTGTCGAGAAGCGACGTCATGGTGGATGGGCCCGTGCTTGGCGCGGTGAGTGTCTCGGTCCGGGGGCGGCTGCGCCGCCCCGCGGCATCAATGGTTGCGGGCGACGATGTAGTCGGCCAGTTCGACCAGCCGCCTGGCGCGCTCGCCGAACGGCGCCAGCGCCTCGCGTGCCTCGGCCTGCAATTCGGCGGCCTTCTGCCTGGCGCCGGCCAGGCCCAGCAACGCGACGTAGGTGGGCTTGTTGTTGGCGGCGTCCTTGCCGGCGGTCTTGCCCAGCGTGGCGGTGTCGGCTTCCTCGTCGAGGATGTCGTCCACCACCTGGAACGCCAGGCCCATGCACTTGGCGAAGCGGTCGACCCGTTCCAGCTCGGCGTCCGGCAGCGCCCGGCCGCAGTGCGCGCCCAGCAGCACCGCGGCGCGGATCAGCGCGCCGGTCTTGAGGATGTGCATCATCTCCAGCGCCGGCAGCGACAGGGTATGGCCGACGCTGTAGAGGTCGATGCCCTGGCCGCCGCACATGCCGTTGCTGCCGGCGGCGCGGGCCAGGATGCCCACCATCTTCATCTGCACCGCCGGATCGTCGGCCAGCACATGCTGCGACAGCACCTCGAAGGCGGCGGTCTGCAAGGCGTCGCCCGCCAGCAGCGCGGTGGCCTCGTCGTATTGCACGTGCACCGTCGGCTTGCCCCGGCGCAGCACGTCGTTGTCCATCGGCGGCATGTCGTCGTGCACCAGCGAATAGGCGTGGATCAGCTCGACCGCGGCGCCGGCGAAGGCCAGCCGGCGCGGCTCGGCCCCGGTCAGTTCGCCGGCGGCGAAGGCCAGCAACGGCCGCACCCGCTTGCCGCCATCGAGCACGGCGTAGCGCATGGCGTCGTGCAGCCGGGCCGGCAGGTGATTGGCCGGCGGCAGCACGGCGGACAGGGTTTCCTCGGTACGCGCCTGGACGTCGCGCATCCAGGCCTGGAAGTCGCTCATTGGGCCTCCGGGGTGAACGGCTTGAGTTCGCCGGCTTCCAGAATCTTGAGCTGCTGCTCGGCGTCGGCCAGCTTGGCCTCGCAGTAGCGCAGCAGTTCCTGGCCTCGGCGATAGGCGTTGAGGGAGGCTTCCAAAGGCAGGTTGCCCGATTCGAGTTCGCCGATCAGCGTTTCGAGTTCGGCAAAGCCGGCCTCGAAGGACTCGGGCTGTTTGGCTGCTTTCGACATGACGGGGGGACGACGGGAGGGCTGGTGAATCGGGGGAAAATAACGGAAAGCCCGGCGCGGCGTCAAACCGCGCCGGCGGCCCGGCGCGCCGCCCACCGGGCGCGATGCGCGATCTGCCCGCGACGGCTTGCCGGGCAACACCGTGCACCCGGCGCGCCGTCGCGAACGGGCGCTCAGAATTCCTGCAAGGTCGGGTAGAAGCTGGAGTAGTCGTTGTCCCAGCGGAAGTTGGTGAACGACACGGTGCACGAAACATCCAGCCCTTCGACGAAATGCCAGCAACCCACCGGCAGGAACAGGATTTCGCCGGGGTTGAGCGTGCATTCCAGCACCTGGGCGTCGCGCATCGCCGGAAAGCGTGTGTAGTCCACCTCGCGCCCGTCCACGTGGGTAAAGCAGTGCGAATGGTTGTAGACGCTGGCGATCTCGCACGACGGCATCAGCAGCAGGCGCTTGCGGCCGATCACCTGTGCCATGAAGTTGTTGGTCAGGTCGTGGTGGAATGGCGTGATGGTGCCCGCCGGCCCCAGCCACAGGAAGCCCTGCGCGCCGCGGCTGCCGTCCAGGTAGGCCGGCACCTGCACGATGTCGTCCCATAGCTCGGTCAACGCGCGGCGGTTGAGCGAATCGTTGGTGGCGGTCATGTAGAAGTCGTTGGTACGCCCGGCATCGCGCACCAGATCGACGAACTCGCCGAACTTCATCACCCGCTTGTGGGCGATCTTGTTCAGTTCGTAGTACGGATCGCCATTGCGGCCGAACTGCACCTCGACTTCGCGCGCCGCCCAGTAGCTGCGGAAGTAGTCCAGGTTCCATTTCCGCATCGCCGGCCAGTCGTCCATCATCCCGGTGATGATCACCGGGCGCGCCGCGCTGTAGTAATGCTCGAAGAACTCTTCGGTGGACAGGCGCTCGCGGCGCGGCACTTCGCTGCCACGCTGACGGTTCAGCTTGCGCTGGCAGGCCAGCACCCAGTCGCGCTTGGCCAGCCGGTTCTTCAACCGCTGCGCGCCGGCCAGATACGGGCTCGACAGCGCGCGCTCCACCTCCTGGCGCGCATCGGCCGTGGAAAAGCCGTTGTCGACCAGCACGCCGAACAGCTGGTGCGGATCGTTGCCGAGCAACAGGTTCTCGGCCAGCCAGCGCCGCCAGTCGTCGGTCATGGTCTGCGAGGCGATCGCCTCCGCCACGGATTGGTTCATTTCGCTCCTCCAGGGGTTGTCTTATCGGCGCCGTCAGCGACGCTCTGGTATTGCGCGATTCTGCGCGCCCACCTCGGCCGCAACAAGACCGGCAGGCGGCCCTGGCCGGCGAGTCGGCGGATCACCGGCCTGCCGTTCATCCTCCCATCCAGAGGCATGGCCCCACCCGACGGCAGCGCCCAACCCGGCTCACAATGGCTTGCGGGTGCGCGCCGCGCCCGCCGTTGGTCGGGCGTTCCGACAGCGCGGCGCCAAGGGCCGGATCGCGGCCCCGTTGGGCAAGCAGCATGAATACCAATGGCTTTCTCCTGCTCGCGACCGCGACTAGGATGAGGCAAGGACTTTCGAGGATCACGGCATGAGCAATCTGGTAGGCGCGGTCTGCAACGGCCCGGCGGCCGATGCGCTACGCAAGGCGGTCGAGCGCCTGGGCGCCGACGGCTACAGCGAAGCCAGCTGGCTGGCGATGAGCGGTGGCGAGATCAGCGGCGCGCGCGAACCGTTCCGTATCGCCGCCCTGGCGACGCGCTGGGCGGAGCTGGAGGCCCAGTGCGTGATCCTGCGCCTGGATTGGCAAGCCAGCCGCGACAACGGCGATGCGCCGCCGGATCAGCAGATCGCCGTGCAGTTCCGGGGCGCCATCGCCAATATCGGTCCGGTGATCGACCACCTGCTGGTGCAGGGGCTGTCCCCCAGCGACCGCCGGCCGGCTTCGGTGTTCGCCGCGTTGCTGCGCTGGCACCTCACCCTGCAACCCGACCTGCTGCGCGCGGTGCACGCGGCGGTGCACGAGCTGAAGGGCGTGTTCAGCTGCGCGGTGATGTCGCGCGCCCACCCGCAACAGGTGATCTGTGCCACCCAGCACGCGCAGATGCTGCTGGCCACCACCCCGCACGGCACGCTGTTCGCCGATCAGGTGACACCGTTGCAGGCACTGGCCGCCGAATTCGTGCGGCTGGAGCACGGCGACGTGGCCCGCCTGACGCCCGACCGCATCGAGGTCATCGATATCCGCGCCATCCAGGCCCATCGCGCGCCCGAGCAGATCCGCCCCGACGCGCTGGTGCCCGATTTCTTCCAGCACTACATGGAGAAGGAGATCCGCGAGCAGCCGATCATCCTGGCCGACACCCTGGGCCGCCACGGCCTGACACCCGACCTGGCCGCCATGCTGGGCGAAGAGGCCGCGCGCCTGCTGCCGTCGGTGGAATCGGTGGTGCTGATCGGCGTGGGCAGCAGCGGCCACGCCGCGCTTACCGCGCGCTACTGGATCGAGGCGCTTACCGGCCTGCCCACCGCGGTGGAGACCGCCAGCGAATATCGCTTCCGCGAAGCGGCGATGCCGCGCCGGGCGCTGGTGGTCGGCATCTCGCAATCGGGCGAGACGCTCGACACCCTGGCCGCCATCGCCCAGGCGCAGAAGCTGGGCGCCCAGTACACGCTGGCGATCAGCAACGTGGCCGACAGCTCGCTGATGCGCACCACCCACTTCCAGTACTGCACCGAGGCCGGCCCCGAGATCGGCGTCACCTCGACCAAGAGCTTCACCACGCAGTTGCTGGCGCTCTATCAACTGGCGCTGGGCCTGTCGCGCGCGCTGGGCTTCCTCACCAACGCCGAGGCCGCCACCATCGAGGGCGAACTGGCGCAATTGCCCGAGTCGGTGAACGACGTGCTGCGGCTGGAGCCGCAATTCGCCCAGTGGGCGCACCGGCTGATCGATCACCCGCTGCTGCTGTGCACCGCGCGCCATATGCTCTATCCGATCGCGATGGAGGCCGCGCACAAGTTCCAGGAGGTCGCCTACCTGCACGCCGAAGGTTATCCCGGCGGCGAACTCAAGCACGGCCCGCTGGCGCTGGTGGACCGCGACCTGCCGGTGATCGCCTGCATGCCGTGGAACCGCCACGCCGAGAAGCTGCTGACCAACCTCCAGGAAGTGCGGGCGCGGCGCGGCGAACTGTTCGTGTTGTCCGACGCCGCGCTGGCGGCCGGCGAGCGCTTCAACGCCATCCGCATGCCGGCTGGCCTGCGCGGCCTGAACCCGGTGCTGTACGCGGTGGCGATGCAGATGCTGGCCTACCGCGCCGCGCTCAACCTCGGCACCGAGATCGACGCGCCGCGCAACCTGACCAAGACGGCGATCAACGAATAACCACGCCCGGGAGATCAGGCCGGCCCCACCGACCCGGCACAGCGGCCCCGCCGCACACGGCATCGAGACAACACTTAGCACGACCCCGCCCGCCGTTTTTTTTTCAGCCACGTTCAGAGCGGCTGACAAAACCCAGCGCAGCGGTCCTGGCAAGAAGCGCGAAACGCCGACAGTACGTGTAGCGCGGCAAGTGAAGCCCGGCGCCCCCGCGCAACACCGCCAGCAGGCCCTTGCCGGCCACATTAAGCCCCTCGCCCACGCCTCAGGGCGAGTCCATCGACCGGGTCATCCTGCCCCGGTCTTTTTTTGCCCGATGCCCGCGTCCTTGTCACGCCACGGTAACGGCGCCTTCATATCATCGCCGGCTTATATACCACCCTGCCCGGAAGTCAGCATGAGGATTGCCGCCCAACTCAAGCTGGTCAGCGTACTGACCGTGCTCGCCCTGCTGGTCCTGGGCGGCTGGGTGGGGTGGACCATCCACCGGGTGGCGGTGGATTTCGGCGACAACCGCGCCACCCAGCAGGCGCTGGCCGCGCTGTCAGACATGCGCAGCCAGATGCTGGTGCTGTCGCGGCTGGACCCGCTGGCCCCGGACGCCCGCCAGCGCGTCGCCGCCGCCGGGCGCCTGGTCGGCGAACGCGCCGCCACCGCGCGCGGCGAACTGGGCGGCGCCTTCGCCCCGCTGGATGCCGCGCTCGACACCCACTGGCGCAATTACCTGAAGCAGCTGGACAGCGCGGTGACGATCTCCGCCGACAGCCCCGCCGACGCGCTCAACATCCCGGAACAGATCTACCGCAACGACCTGGTGCCCACCCTGGCCGCGCTGGACCGGGTGGCCGGCGCAGCGCAGCAGGCATCGCGCGGGGCCGCCGCCGCCATCGACGCCCGCATCGCCGGCTTGGCCGCCACCACCCTGCTGCCGCTGACACTGGCGGCGCTGCTGATCGTCGCCAGCCAGTGGCAACTGGCGCGCAAGCTGCGCGCCCGCCTGGGCGCGATGGGCCAGGCCGCCACCCGCCTCACCGCCGGCGATCTCACCGGACGGATGCACGAGCACCCGGACGAGATCGGCGCGCTGGCGCAGGCGCTGAACCGCTTCCTGGATCGGCTGTGCGCCACCCTGGCCCAGGCGCAGGAGGCCGCGCGCACCGCCCGCGAGGACGCCGGCCACGTCGCCGGGCTGGCCGACGACACCCACCACGAAGCCTCCCGCCAGACCGGACATCTCCAGGACATCGCCGCCAGCGGCGCGGCATTGCGCGAATCGGTGAGCGCCATCGGCGAACGCGCCGCCAGCGCCGCCGACGTCGCGGCCGAAACCCTGGGCGCGGTGGATCAGGCGCGCGCCGCTGGCGACGGCACCCTGGCGCGGCTGGCCGCGTTGGCCAGCGAATTCGACGACACCGCGCAGGCCATGCACCAGCTGGACGACGCCATCGGCCGCACCGTCGAAGTGGCCGGAGTGATCGCGGGCATCGCCAAGCAGACCAACCTGCTGGCACTGAACGCCGCCATCGAAGCCTCGCGCGCCGGCGAATCCGGGCGCGGCTTCGCCGTGGTCGCCGACGAAGTGCGCCGGCTGTCGCTGTCCACCGCCGAAGCCACCGCCGACATCCACCAGATCATGGACACCGTGCGCGAGCGCTCGCGCCGCACCCTCGCCGCCATGCGCGACGCCGGGCGCCATGTCGGCGAATGCCACGGCGACGGCCATACCGTGACCGCAGCGCTGGCCCGCATCGGCGACGCCGCCGGCCAGGTGAGCCGGATGATGGACGCCATCGCCGGCGCGGTGGAGGAACAGGGCCGCGCCAGCGAAGCGATGAGCGAGCGGCTGGTCGGCATCGGCGACGGCGCGCAGCACAGCATGCGCCGCACCGAAGCCATGCGCGAGGAGATGGCCGGCCTCACCGTGGTGGCCAACCGGCTGGACGAGCAACTGGCCGGCCTGCGCTTCAGCGCCTGACCGGGCGTCGCCGACCAACGTCACAAGCCATTGTTTTATCGGGAAATCGACTAGAAAAAGCAGGCCACCTGGCATCCCTACAACGCTTTAAGCCACTGTCCTACAGCGATGACCCGCGCGCTTGGCAACAATGGGCCCATTGCTTCAGGAGATCCCGTCATGTTGCCCCTGGACCTGCCCGACTTCACCCTGATCCCGCCCGCCAAGCCCGGCCTGCCGCCGCGTTGCGTCATCGTGCCGATGTGGCCGGACGACGACGACGCCCAACTGCCCCCGCCCCCGCCGACGCTGCACTGAGCCCATGAACGCGCGACCGTTGGGCCTGCTGCTGCTCGGCACCGCCTGGCTGGCATTGGCCGCCTGCGGCAGTGGCGGTGATGGCGACAGCGGGCCGACGCCCCCGCCGACCTCGACCCCCACGCCCGCCCCCACGCCGCCAGCCGCCAGCGTCGCGGTGCCGGTCGAAGTGCCGCCGTTGCTCGCCGCCGCGCCATTCGACGTCGCCCGCCAAGTGACGGTGCCGCCCGGCTTCGGACTGCGCGTGGTCGCCCGCATCGACGGCGCCCGCTTCATGGCCGAAGCGCCCAACGGCGACCTGCTGGTGTCGCAGCCCGACAGCGGCCGCATCTGGCGGGTGACGCCCGACGGCGCGACCAACGTCTACGCCACCGGCCTGCATCGCGGTCACGACCTGGTGTTCCACGAAGTGGGCAACACGCAATACCTGTACATCGGCGAGACCGACCGCATCAGCCGCACCGAATACGTCGATGGCGACGCCACCTCCCGCGCGCGCGGCGCCATCATCACCAACCTGCCCGACGCCTCGCTGCCCGAACTGAACGGCGCCTACGGCCACGCGCTGAAGAACATCGCCTTCGCCGGCAGCACGCTGTTCGTCTCCATCGCCTCCGCCAGCAACGCCGACCCCGCCGACATCCTGGCCACGCCCAAGCGCGGCGCCATCTACGCCTTCGACGAAAACGGCGGTGGCATGCGCCTGTATGCCCAGGGCCTGCGCAACGCCGAGGGCCTGGCGATCCACCCGGTGACCGGCGAGCTGTGGGCCGCGGTCAACCACCGCGACAACGTGCGCTATCCGCTGAAGGACGGCCGTTTTCCGTACAAGGCCCTCGATCCCGCCTACTACAACGACAACCCGCCGGAACCATTCACCCGCGTGCGCGACGGCGGCAACTACGGCTGGCCCTATTGCAACCCCACCGCCGACGCCGGCCCGGACAACCTGCCGTACTACCTGGACGTGGAGAACAACGAAGACCAGCAGGTGCTGGACTGCGGCGGCCTCGACCGCGTCAGCAAAGCCCTGCCCGCGCATTCCGCGCCGCTGGGGATGAGCTTCTGGACCGGCGGCAACGTGCCCGACACCTGGCGCAACGGCGCGGTGATCGGCCTGCACGGCTGCTGGAACTGCACCGTACCGCGCGGCTACAAGGTGGTCTACCTGCCGCCGCGCGCCGACAACGGCTTCGGCGATCCGCAGGACCTGGTGACCGGCTTCCTGGCCGATCCCGCCGACATCGCCAGCCGCTGGGGCCGCCCGGTGGACGTCATCCCCAACCGGGCGGGGAATCTCTACATTTCCGACGACCATGCGGGGGCGGTTTATGAGTTGTATCGGAAGTGAGGTGGGGGCGCGGCGGGGGCTCCTTGGGGTTTTGCCTGCGGCGGCTGGCTGACTGATGCCCTGCGCGGTGAAGCCGGGGGTTTCAATGTCAACTTCAACTGCAACACCTGAAACGCCTAGCGCCTGCGGCGCGGTTGATTGACGCCCTTCGCGACCGGGCGGGCCGGTTCATTTCTTTTGCTTCTCCAAAAGAAACGAACCAAAGAAAAGGAGCCCCGCGTCTGCGCCCCTCCGGGGTTCCCTGCGTCGGTCGCGAGCCTAAGGTCTCGCTCCACTCCTCGGCGCCACGTAACGGGAGGAACCCCCGTTGGGTGCGACGGGAAGTGGGAAAAAGCAAACACCCGCTTGTACTTTTGGGTCGGCAAAAGGCTCGTGCGCGTCTGCTGGCCGTCGCACGCGTAACCCCTCGCCTTCAAGGCGAGGGGCCGGGGGAGTGGATGGTCTGCCCGGGGCCCCTCAGCAGCGCCGAGCAGAGGACAAGCGGGGCGGGAATTCGGCGAGGACTGTCTGAGGGCGCGCAGCGACCGAGTTCCGCAGCCGCCGCCCCGATTGTCCGGCGCGAGGGAATCCCGGCAACGCCGGGACGCGTATGCGGGGCGGCCTTTTCTTTGGTTCGTTTCTTTTGGCCGCGCAAAAGAAATGAACCCGCCCGCACGGCGGTAGAGGGCGTCAAACATCCGCGCCGCAGGCGCTAGGCGGTTAAAAGCAGTTGCAGTTGCAGTTGCAACCACAACCACATCCCCCTCACTCGAACCGCATCGACAAATCCACCGCCACCACATCCTTCGTCAACTTCCCCACCGAAATCCGATCCACCCCGGTTTCGGCAATCGCCCGCAACGTCACAAAATCCACCCCGCCCGACGCCTCCAGCAGCGCCCGCCCCGCGGTGCGTGCCACGGCAGCGCGCAGGTCGTCGAGGCTGAAGTTGTCGAGCAGCACCGACGGCGCGCCGGCGGCCAGGGCCTGGTCCAGTTCGTCCAGCGATTCCACCTCCACCTGCAACGTGACGTGCGACGGCGCCAGCGCGCGGGCGGCGGCCAGGGTGGCGGCGATGCCGCCGCCGGCCAGCAGGTGGTTCTCCTTGATCAGGATGCCGTCCCACAACCCGATGCGCTGGTTGGCGCCGCCGCCCACCGTCACCGCGTACTTCTGCGCACGGCGCAGGCCGGGCAGGGTTTTGCGGGTATCGTGGACCACCGCGCGGGTGCCGGCCACGGCGTCGGCATAGCGACGGGTGCAGGTGGCCACCGCGGACAGCAATTGCAGAAAGTTGAGCGCGCTGCGCTCCGCCGTCAGCAGGCTGCGCGCCGGGCCGTCGATCTCGCACAACAGCGCGCCAGCCACCACCCGTTCGCCCTCGGCGACGCGCCAGCTCACGCGGCAGGCCGGGTCCACCTGGCGGAACACCTCGTCGAACCAGGGCTGCCCGCAGATCACCGCCTCCTCACGCGCGATCACCGTGGCGCGGCCGGCCTGGCCGGCGGGCACCAGTTGCGCAGTCCAATCCATCTCGCCCACATCCTCCGCCAGCGCGGCGGCGACATTGGCGGCGATCTGGTAGGCGTGCGGCAAGGTGGACATGGCGTGGACTCCTCGGAAAAGGCAGCAGTTTAAGGGGTGGGAAGGGGGAAGCGGGAAGGGCAACGGCGTAACTTCCAAATCTTGAAACACAGAGAGCACAGAGAACACGGAGATTCACAGAGAAAACCACCAACAGTGAGTGGCGAATTGGCATTCCCCATCGTGCTCGATCAAGTAAGAAAACGAGCAAGGCCGCCTTTCGCCTTCTCCGGTTTTCTCCGTGCTCTCTGTGCTCTCTGTGTTTCAAGATTTGGGGTTTGGGGTTTGGGGTTTGGGGTTTGGGGTGGTTTTACGCTGTTGCCCTTCCCCTTCCCGAACAAACCTTCAAGGCAGCCGTAGCGGGGCGATGGCGTCGGCCAGGGTCTGGCGGATGCGGGCCAGGGCTTCGGGGGTGTCGCCTTCGGCGCGCAGGGTCAGCACCGGGGTGGTGTTGGAGGCGCGGATCAGGCCGAAGCCGTCCGGATACTCGATGCGCAGGCCGTCGATGACCAGCACCTCGGCGCCCGGGAAGGCGGCCTGGGCGGCGATGCGCGCCACCAGCGCGGCACCGGGTTCGTCGATGGGGATCTGGATTTCGGGCGTGGCCGCGCCGCGCGGCAGCGCCGCCAGCGCGCGGTCCAGGTCGAGGCCGGCGCCCAGCAGCGCCAGCAGGCGCGCGCCGGCGTACAGCGCGTCGTCCACCCGCCAGCCGCGGAAGGCGAAATGGCCGGACAGCTCGCCCGCGAGCAAGGCGCCGCTGGCCGCCAGTTCGCGCTTCATGTGCACGTGGCCGGTGGGAATGGTGCGGGTGCGGCCACCGGCGAGGGCGACGGCGCGCGCCACCACCCGGCTGGATTTGACGTCTTGCAGGATCAGGCCGGGTTCATGCGCCAGCGCGGCCTGGGCGAACAGCGCCAGCAGGCAGTCGCCGGGCACCACGGCGCCCTGACGGGTGACCACGCCGAGACGGTCGCCGTCGCCGTCGAACGCCAGCCCGACCTCGGCGTTGCTGGCCGCCACCCTGGCGCGCAGGTCGGCGAGGTTGGCTTCGTCCTGCGGATCGGGATGGTGATGTGGGAAGCGGCCGTCCACGTCGCAGTACAACGCCTCGACCCGGTGTCCCAGCGCGCGGTACAGCACCGGGACCACCGCGCCGGGTACGCCGTTGCCGCAATCGACCACCACCCGCAGCGGGCGTGGCTGCGGCACGTCGGCGGCGACGGCGGCGAGGTATTCGGGAGCGATGTCGTGCGCGGCCAGCGCGCCGGCGCCGTGCGCCAGGTCGTCGCGTTCGATGCGGTCGGCCAACGCCTGCAATGCGGTGCCGCCGACCGCCTCGCCGCCGATCATGATCTTGATGCCGTTGTAGTCGGGTGGGTTGTGGCTGCCGGTGACCACCGCGCCGCAACCTTGCGCGTGGCGGTTGGCGCCGAAGTACAGCAGCGGGGTGGCGGCCAAGCCCAGGTCGAGCACGTCGATGCCGCTGGCCAGCAGGCCGTCGCACAACGCCGCGGTCAGCGCGGGACTGCTGAGGCGACCGTCGCGCGCGATGGCGAAGCGATGGTGGCCGGCTGCGCGCGCCAGGGTGCCGGCGGCGTGGCCGATCCAGCGCGCCGCGTCGGGCGTCAGGCGATCGACGGTGGACCGGACGTCGTAGGCCTTGAACAGCGCGCGGTCGATGCGGGGCATGTCAGAGCCTGTTCAAAATCTTTTCACGACAGCGTTCGGGGCAGTGCCGGTGTGCGGCAAGGCGCAGGACGCGCGGCGGTATGAATACCGTGAGCGGCGTGCAACGCAGCAGCGCGCCGGCAATGCCCCGAACCCGAAGGGCCGGGCCGCGCTAGGCCGGGCCGGAAAAAGGTCATCCACTGCGTTGTGCTCCTTGGTAATAACTCGTTATTGCCGGCGTCGCACGCCTGGTGCCTGACCTTTTTCCGGCTCGGCGCTGCCGCGAAAAGATCTTGAACAGGCTCTCAGGCCCGCTCAGTGGCGCAGCGGGGCGTGATGCATGAAGAAGCGCACCAGCACGTTGGGCAGCCAGTCCAGCTTCCCCGGCGGCGGACCGGAGACAAAGCCGACGTGGCCGCCCTCCTTGGGCCGCAGCAGGGTGACGCTGGGCGAGACGTCGTCCTCGCCGGGCAGGCTGGCGGCCGGCACGAACGGGTCGTTCAGCGCGTGCACCATCAGGGTGGGCACGGCGATGTTCTTCAGGTGCGGCTTGCTGCTGGCCTCGCGCCAGTAGTGATCGACGCTGTGAAAGCCGTGCAGCGGCGCGGTGACCAGGTCGTCGAACTCGCGCAGGGTCATGGCACGGCCGACCTTGGCGCGGTCGATGAACGGGTTGTTGGTGAGCTTGAGCTTTTCCAGGGTCTTGCGCCGCAGAGTGCGCAGGAACTCGCGGGTGTACAAGTGGCGGTTGACGCCGGTGTCGAGCGCGGCGCCGGAAGCGGCGAGGTCCACCGGGGCGCAGACGGCGGCGGCGGCGGAGATCACCAGCGCGGCGCGACTGCCGCTTTCGCCCAGCCACTTGAGCAGTGCGTTGCCGCCCAGCGAGACGCCCACGGCGTAGATCGGCACGTCGGGGAAGCGCTGGCGCAGCCGGGTCAGCACCCAGTCGATCTCCTTGGAGTCGCCGGCGTGGTAAGCGCGCGGCAGGCGGTTGATCACGTTGCCGCAGGTGCGGAAGTGCGGCACCACGCCGCGCCAGCCGCGCGGGTAGGCGTACTGGAACAGCGCGCGCGCGTAGTGGCTGCCCGAGCCGCCCTCCAGGCCGTGGAACAGCACCACGATGGGCGTGCCGGCGCGGCCGTCCACCCAGTCGACCACGATGGTGTCCAGATCCGGCGTGACCCAGCCTTCGCGGCGGTAACGCAGCGCGCGGCGCCACATGAACAGCGCGGGATAGATGGTCTGGGCATGACCGCCCGGCAACCAGGCGGGGGCCCGGTACGGCGGCAGGTCGAGTCGGTGTTCGCGGTGCATCGCGCGATGGTAAGGCAGCGGCACGGAATACGCACGCAGGCGATTCCCGCATCCGGCGGGCGTTGGGGGCGGGAATCCCGCATCTTGCCGCGGCCGGGCGCGGACGCCATAGTGACGGGCCGCCCGCCCTGCTCCGCGCGGCTTCCCGGAACCCGTCCCGCCCATGTCCCGCCCCACCGTCTCCGCGCTCTACCGTTATCCGCTCAAATCCGCCCACGGCCACCCGCTGGCCGCGGCCCTGCTCGGCCGCGCCGGCCTGCCGGACGATCGCGCCTGGATGATCGCCAACGCCGACGGCCGCTTCGTCACTGGCCGCGAGCTGCCGCAACTGGTGCGGATCCAGGCCACGGTGGACGACACCGCGCTGACCCTGGCCGCGCCCGGCCTGCCGACACTGACCGTGCCGCGCGCGACGTTCACCGCGTCGCATCCGGCCCACGTGTGGGGCAGCGACTTCCCGGCGTGGCACGGCAGCGCCGAGGCCGATGCGTGGATCTCCGAATTCACCGGGCAACCGCTGCGCCTGCTGTATACCGGCGAGACGCAACGGCGGGTGAAACGCCATCCCGACGAGCCGCTGGGCTTCGCCGACGGCTATCCACTGCTGCTGATCGGTGACGCCTCGCTGGCGCAGTTGTCCGAATGGGCGGGACAGCCGCTGGAGATGGCGCGCTTCCGCCCGAACCTGACCATCGCCGGCGCCGACGCCTTCGCCGAGGACGGCTGGCAGCGTCTGCGCGTCGGCGGCGCAGTGATCCGCCTGACCAAGCCCTGCGTGCGCTGCGCCTTCACCACCGTCGACCCCGACACCGGCGACAAGCACGCCCGCCAGGAGCCGCTGCGCACGCTGGCGCGCCATCGCAAGCATCCCGACGGGGTGATCTTCGGCATGAACGCCATTGTGGAAACGGCGGGGCCGGTGGCGGTGGGGGATGCGGTGGAAGTGCTGGAATAGGGCAATTTTCTTCCCGCTCCGGTGGCTGCGGATCTTTCCGGACCTCTTCGCTACCGGCCTGCCACTCAAGCGCCAGCGGATGGCCATGCCGCTGTCCTCCCTCCCCCACCCCACGTTATGATCGCAACGATTCAACAAGGGGGAATGTCATGGCTCTGGTGATCTTCCTGGCGCTGGTCGCCGTGGTCGCGGTCTACCTGATCTCGCTGTACAACAACCTGGTGTCGCTCAAGCATGGAGTGGCGCGGGCGTGGTCCAACATCGACGTGCTGATGAAGCAGCGCCACGACGAGCTGCCCAAGCTGATCGAGGCCTGCAAGCAGTACATGCGCTTCGAGAGCGATACGCTGGAGCGGGTGATGCAGGCGCGCTCGCAGGTGGCGTCGGCGCGCGAAAGCCGCAACATCCCGGCGCTGGGCACGGCCGAGACGGCGTTGCGCGCGGGGCTGGGCCAGTTGTTCGCCACGGTGGAGGCGTATCCGGAGCTATCCACCAACGAGCACTTCCAGCATCTGATCTCGCGCATCACCGAGTTGGAGGACAGCATCGCCGACCGCCGCGAGACCTACAACGACACCGTCAACCTGAACAACGTGCGCATCGAGCAGTTCCCCGACGTGGTGGTGGCGCGCGCCTTCGGCTTCGGCGCGGCGCGGCCGCTGCACTTCAAGGAAGCCGAGAAGAGCGACGTGGATGTGAAGCAACTGTTCTCCTGAGTCGCGCCGCTTGGATTATTTCTTCACCCCGTTCAGTTCCTGGCTGCTGGGGCTGCGCCGCAACTGGTTCGACTGGTTGCCGGTGGCGGCCATCGCCGGGTTGCTCGGCCATGCCTGGCTCGGCCGCACGGTCGATGGCTGGCAGTGGAGCCTGGGCCTGGCCACCGCCTTCGCGCTGCTGGGCTGGTATTGCAATCTGCGCCAGCAGCAGGCGGTGCAGAACACGCCGCTCAGCCGGGTCGGCAGCACCAGCCAGGGCTACGCGCGGCTGCGGGGGCAGGCGCGGCCGCTGGACGGCGAGCCGCTGGTGTCGCCGTTCGGCACCCGCTGCGTGTGGTACCACTGCGTCGAGGCGGAAGTGGACCGCTCGCCGCAGGGCAGCCGCACCCGCGTGCTGCTCGACGTGGTCAGCGAGCACAGCTTCCTGCTCGACGACGGCAGCGGCGCCTGCCTGATCGATCCCACTGACGCCGCCATGCGCGTCGGCGAGCCCAGCGTCACCTGGTACCAGGATCTGCGCCGCACCGAGTGGTGGATCTTCCCCGGCCAGGAGGTCGAGGCGCTGGGCGAGTTCGCCACCCTGCGCGCCGACCGTTCCGCGCCGATGCAGCGGGCGCGCGTCTCCGACAAGCTGGCCACCTGGAAACAGGACCGCGCCACGCTGCTGCGCCAGTTCGACCGCGACGGCAACGGCGAGATCGACCCGGAGGAATGGGAACAGGCGCGGGCCGCCGCCGAGCGCGAGGTGCTGCGCGATACCATCGCCACCGCCAACCGCGACAGCGCCGACGTGCTGCGCAAGCCGCGCCAGCGGCGCCCCTACCTGATCTCCACCGAAGACCTGGACGACTACGCCCGCCGGCGCCGCTGGTATGCGCGCGGCTATCTGCTGGCGGTGCTGCTGTTGCTGCACGCCATGTGGTGGATCGATCGTCGACCGGCGCTGGTGACCGACCACCTCGAACCGCCGGTGCTGTTGCAGCACACCGACGATTTGCAGCAGGCCGACGATTGATCCGGGAGGGCACCGCCCTCCCCCGCGCTCAACGCGGATAACTGTCCAGCAACCCCGCTTCCGTCGCCACCAACGGCGCATGCCCGTGATCCATGCCGGGGAACACCTGTTCGGCCACCGGCACGCCCTTGGCGCCGATCAGCGCGGCGAACACCGCGGTGTCGGACAGATACGGCTCGCCCTCGTCCACCCCCATGCTGAAAAAGGCGCGCTGCACCCCGGCGAAGTCGGCGGCCAGCGCCAATTGCGCGCGCGTCACCAGCGAGTTGTCGTCGTACCACAGCGACGGGCTGTTGATCAGGTAGCGCCCGAAGGTGTTGCCGCCCGCCACCAGCGCATAGCTGGCGAACAGGCCGCTCATCGACGTGCCGTGCAGCCCGCGCGCGGCGGCATCGCTCAGGTAGCGCGTTTCGATGCGCGGGATCAGCTCGTCGCGCAGGAAGGCCAGGAACGCCGGGCCGCCACCGGAAATGCGCAATTCCGGATCGTCGTTGCCCAGGTAGGCTTCCTCCAACGGCCAGTAGGTGGGGCTGAAATCGCGCGAGCGGCGCGCCTCGCAGGCGAAGTCGCTGTCGGGGCAGGCAATGCCGACCACGATCAGCGGCACGACGCGGCCGGCGTCGCGCAACGCCTGGTACTGGGCAGTGACCAATGCCCCGATCAGCGACCAATCCAGCACGTACAGCACCGGGTACGCGGTATCCGGCTGGAAGCCCGGCGGCAGGCTGACATGGATGCGATAGGCGGCGCTGAGCGTGTCGCCCTTGAACGCCAGCGGCCGCACCCGCTGCGAGGTCATGGTGAAGGCGTAGTCGGCAAGGTAGTCGCACGGCCCGACATCGCGCCATACCTCGCGGCCGGCGGCCGGCTGCGGGTCGTGGCCCTGGGTCCACCAGTTGGCGAGGTAATTGCGACCGTGACGGCTGACCACCGCATTGCCCGCATAGGCGCGATCCGCGCGCCACACATCGCCGCACGCCAGCGGCGGCTGCGCCGGATCGAGCACCAGCCACGGCTGCCCACTGCCCAGCCCGCCCACGTGCGACGCCGGATCCTGCCCCTGCGTCCACCACTGCGCCCGGTAATCGACCCCGGCCACCGTCACCGTATCCCCCGCCCGATAGACCTGATCGCCCCGCCAATCCGGCGCGGCCTGCGCCACCCCGCCAGCCAGCAAGCCCAACGCCAACCACCAGATGCTTCGAATCATGACGACTCCTCGTTGTTATGAGCGCGAATGCGCACGCGAATCATGCGATACGCATAACCGCCCCTCGCGCCAAGCCGGATCGAAGGCAGCGGAACGCGGACTTGCGGTGGTGGGCAGCGTGGAAAACCAAATCTGTAGACACGGAGCACAGCGAGAACACAGAGCACACAGAGGAAAAACGGATCAGAAGTCAGCAACCCAAAGCCCCCGCCGCCAAAAGCACACCAAGCCCCCAACATCCGAGCAAAGCGAAGGACTCACCCCCACAAACCAAGCACCACAGCCCCCAACATCCGAGCAAAGCGAAGGACTCACCCCCACAAACCAAGCACCAAAGCCCCCAACATCCGAGCAAAGCGAAGGACTCACCACTACAAACCAAGCACAACAGCCCCCTAGCATCCGAGCGAAGCGAAGGACCCACCACCGCAAACAGAAAAATCAACGAGCGCCAGCGAGGCTCCCTCGCGGCGGCGAGGGCGGGGGGAGTGGAATCAAGCAAGGGAGAGCCGACCCGACTCGCATCCCACCGCCCTGCCGCGTCCGGCTCCGCCGGACGCTTGCCGCCCTCCGTCCCCCCACCGCCGTAAACCCAAACCCGGCTCTCCGCAACCGCGGACAACTTTGCCCCGCCCCGCCATCGCATGATGCAGGGCGACGGGCCCCGGCCCCCTTCCGATCGACCCGAGACGAGGTTCGTATGCGACGACTTACCCTTTCCCTGCTGTTGGGCGCGCTCGGCGCGCTGTCCCCGCTGACCCAGGCCGCCCCCGGCGCGGTGCAATGGCAGATCGATACCGGCGCGCCGGTGCGCGCGGCGCCGGTACTGGCCGGCGATCTGCTGATCGTCGGCAACTTCGCCGGCAAGCTGGAGGCGCTGGAATGGCCCAGCCGCAAACCGCGCTGGCAACTGATGCTGCAAGGCGCGCTCAGCAGCCAGCCGACGCTGGCCGGCGACAAGCTCTACGTGCAGACCAACCGCAACGTCTACGCGCTGTCGGCCAAGGACGGCCGCATCCTGTGGCAGCGCGACCTGGGCGACCAGGGCGACTGGCGCGGCTTCCGCCTGTGGGACACCTTCCAGGGCAGCCCGCTGCTGCACGGCAACCAGTTGCTGGTGGGCTTCGGCGACCATCTGTATTCGCTGTCGCCCGCCGACGGCAAGACGCGCTGGCGGCACGAGACGCGCTACCGGCTGATGGCCACGCCCACCGTGGCGGGCGATCGCGTCCTGATCGCCGACGGCGACGGCGAACTGGCCGCGCTGGCGCTGGCCACCGGCAAGCCGCTGTGGCGCCAGCAACCGAGCCGCGACACCGTGCAATCGCGCATCGCGGTATGGCAGGGCCTGGGCATCTACGGCAGCCGCGACGCGGCGGTGCATGCGTTCTCGCTGGCCGACGGCAAGGAGGCCTGGCGCGCCAGCCATGGCACCTCATGGGTGGTCGGCTCGGCGCTGGTGCGCGACAACGTGGCCTACATCGGCTCGTCCGACGGCATGTTCTTCCAGGCGCTGGACGCGGCCAGCGGGCGCGAGCTGTGGCGGGTGGATACCGGCCAGAACGCCTTCACCGCGCCGGTCTTCGCCAACGGTCAGTTGCTGCTGACCACCGGCGACGCCTACCAGCTCGACCGCCCGGGACGGGTGACCGCCGTGGGGCTGGACGGCAAGCGACGCTGGCAGGCCGAGCTGCCCGCCGGCCTGTTCGGCCAGCCCGCCGTGGTCGGCGACACCCTGGTGGTCGGCGCCGAGAACGGCCGGCTGTACGGCGTGTCGCTGCGCTGAAGGTGGAGGCCCCATAGAATATCTGGCGACGCAGATAGGTTTTGAGAGGAGGGGCCTCGATTGAACAGCAAACCGATCAAGCATTACGGGGATTTTGTTGCGGCACTGCTGGATGCGGGATTTTCAATGGGCGGCGGCAACGATGAAGGAATCCACGCTGTCGTCACGTGGAACTGGAACGAGCAGCCGCCCTATGAAACACCCGTGCGCTGGCACACGGGCGACCCCGAAACCGATCCGTGGGAATGGCGTATCCGTGTTCTCGACGAGCGCACGGATATTGCCTACGCCAAACTGTTTTTCAAGAAAAGCGGCTACATCACCCGGGAATGGGCCCCCTACTTCCTTGCCGTTCGCCGGGCCAATACGACGTTCGACGAAGACTATGCAAACGGCACCATCAGTCACCATGCCAAAAGAATCCATCAGGCGGTGATCGAACACGATGCACTGCCGCTGCATGCCATCAAGCAGCTGGCCGGTTTCGGAAAAGAGGAAAAGTCGATATTCGAGCGGGCCTTGAATGAATTGCAGATGAAAATGTATCTGACCATGTGCGGCCGCCAGCAGAAGGTCTCCAGGGCCGGGGAGGAGTTCGGATGGTCGTCAACGGTGTTCTGCACCACTGAGCGCTTTTGGGGCGAAGCGGTATTTGCCGAGGCTTCGAATTACGACAAGCAGGAGGCCATTCAGAAGATAACGGAGCGTGTCCGGATGCTGAATGCGAATGCGGATCCGAAAAAGCTCTCAAGATTCATCAAGGGCTGATTGCAAAAAGGCCGAGAAAACACAGAGAAAACCGGAAGAGAATTCGATTTCCCTTCTTTTGGGTTTCTCCGTGTTCTCTGTGCCCTCCCCGCTCTCCGTGTCCCCGGATTTGTCTTTGCCGCTGCCCCCGAAAGGGCCGCGTTCCTGCAATCAACCGCTCACGGATTCACGATCGGTTTCATCTGGATGGCGAACGGCCAGCCCTGCACTTCGTCGGTGCCGATCTGCCAGTCGAAGGCGCCACGGATGGTCGGGTAGGCGGCCTTGATCTGGTTCCAGGTCGATACCGCCTGGTCGATGCGCATGTAGTTGGTGGCGTCGTTGATGCCGAAGCCCACCACCACGTGGCTCGCCCCCAGCAGCGCCACCCACTCGCCCACGTTGTTCACCACGTAGCTCGGCTCGGCCAGGTTGGGACCGTCGTAATACTGCGGCGCGCAGTAGTCGATGGCGTTGGCGATCACCATGTCGCGGCAGAAGGTCTTGTCGCGGGCGTTCCACGGCGCGGGCGGCGCACTGATGATGAAGTTGGGATAGCGCCGCTTCAGCTCCTGGCTGATCCAGATCATCTCGGCGGTGTCGGGCTGCTGGTCGGCCTCGAAGGTGTTCCAGTCCATGCCGTCGAAGCCGCCCAGCTGGTCGTAGATCGCCGCGATGCTGTTGACGAAGTTCTGCGACTTCTCGCGGGTGGGGAAGCTCATGCCGTTGCCGGCGCCGCCCACCGACAGGATGATGCGCCGCCCCTGCACCGTGCGGGCATACGCGATGTCCGCCTTCAGGTTGGTCGCCGCGCCACGGCCGTCGCCCGGGGTGTTCCACACCACCGCGCCGGTGGTGCCCGGCGAGCCGCCGACCGGGGTGGCGGCGAACAGGTAGATCAGGTTGTAGTTGGGATGCACGTCGCGGATGCGGATCTGCGAGCCCGGCCAGTACGGCCAGTAGCCGCCGAGAATCCTGGCCGGCAAACCGGTGCCGGGCGTGGGCGTCGGCGTCGGCGTCGGTTGCGGGGTCGGCGTGGGTGTGGGCGTGGGGCCGCCGCTGCATCCGACCGGCTCCCAGTAATAGGTGCTGATGGTGGGGATGGTGGCGTCGCTGCCGTTGGTGCCCACCGCCTTCACCCGGTAGTACGCGCCGTTGTATTGCACCACCGTGCCCAGCGGGTAATTCACCCCGCTCTGCCACACCACGTAGCTGCACGAGCCGGACGGCGTCGGCGTGGGGGTCGGCTGCGGCGTGGGCACCGGTGTCGGCGTACCGCTGCAGGTGGTCGGCGTCCAGTAATAGGTGCTGATGGTGGGAATGGTGGCGTCGCTGCCGTTGGCGCCCACCGCCTTCACCTGGTAGTACGCGCCGTTGTATTGCACCACCGTGCCCAGCGGGTAGTTCACCCCGCTCTGCCATACCACGTAGCTGCAGGTGCCAGCGGGTGTCGGGGTCGGCTGCGGCACCGGCGTGGCGGTCGGGCGCGGCGTCGGCGTGGGCGTCGGTACGGGAGTGGGCACCGGCGTCGGAGTCGGCGTGGCGCCGCTGGACGGGCCCAGGTCGCGCCACAGGGTGTTGGTCACCGCCGGCGTCCAGCCCGCGCCGACATAGGCGGTGTGGGTGATCAGGGCCTGGTAGTCGTGGCCCTGGTAGCTGACGTAACTGCCGGCGACGTAGGTGTTGCCTTCGGCCCAGGCGGGGTACGCCGCGCTGGCGTAGGCGGCGCTCACCGCCAGGATCGCGGCACCCAGCGCGTGGATACGGTTTGTGCGCATGTCTCATCCATCCTTTGATCGAGTCGTTATCGCCGGGCGGTACGTCGGATCACTCTCCGCACCCGGCGTGGCACGGCGGAACGCGCCACGCTGCACAGGCTACGGCGCCTTCGTCCACGACCCCATGTCTGGATGCCACGAAGCAATTTGTCCGAATCACGCAAATCAGCCAACATCCGGCATCGCCGGGGTTGCGACCACGACGAACGGCCGGTTTCAGCCGTCGATCGTCACCTTGTCGCCCGCCTCGCGGCGCCCGTGCACGGCTCGGCCGCCGTCTGGCACATCCGCTTGTCCGATCCGCGCATCGCCGGCCCCTCGGGGACCCCGGTTCAGGCAGTGCCAGGCGTACGTGACAGTCCGGTGCACCCGTCCACCCTGGCTGACAAGCCGCCCCGCTGCGAAAGCGCTGTCCGCCACCGCTGGCGCCGGCGGTTTTCCGGGGCACGGCGCAGGCCGCCGCTGCGCGCCGCCCGGCGGCGGCACCGGGCCATGACCCCAGAAAAAACAGGGTTTTGCGTGCCCGCGGGCGCGATGCGACGCGGCTTCGACAGCCGCCGGTTATCGCGTAACGAGCACCATCCATCCGCCGTGCCACGGCAAACCGTGGCCCGGCCGGAACCTACTGATGCTGACAACTAGCCGGAATGGTATCCTGCGCACTTCCTGACAATATCTTTGCAATTTCATGGATTTCGCGCAGCTGCTCGCCTCCTTCGCCTCCGCCTTCACCCAGGAACGCAGGCTGGTCACGCTACACCTGGGGGACGGCGACGCCTGGAGCCAGCAACTGCTGCCGCAAGCCGTGTCCGGCGAAGAGGCGCTGTCGCAGCCCTATCGCTACGTGGTGGAGTGCGTGGCCAGCGATGCCGGCCTGGAACTGAAGCGGCTGCTCGGCCTGCCGGCGCAGCTGGGCATCCTCACCGCCGACGGTGGCGAGGTGACGCGCTGTGGCGTGGTCACCCGCGCGCAGGCACTGCCGTCCGACGGCGGCTTCGCCCGCTACGGCCTCACCATCGAGCCGCCGCTGGCGCTGCTGCGCCACCACCGCAGCAGCCGGGTGTGGCAGGACCTGACGGCGCCGGAGATCGTCAAGGCCATCGTCGAGGAACAACAGGCGGCCAACCCGGTGTTCGCCGCCGCGTTTGCCCTGCGGCTGGACCTGTCCCGCGACTACCCGGCGCGTTCCTACTGCCTGCAATACCGCGAGACCAGCCTGGCCTTCGTGCAACGGCTGCTGGCCGAGGAAGGCATCGCCTACCGTTTCGAGCACGAGCCGGGCGACACGCCGCGGGTGACGCTGGTGGCGTTCGACGATCCGTACTCGCTGCCGCAGGCGACGCACGGCCGCGTGCGTTTCCATCGCGCCGACGCCACCGAGGCCGAGGACAGCGTCACCGACTGGACCAGCGCGCGCCGCGTTGGGCCGGAGGCCGTGGCGCTCGCCAGCTTCGACTACAAGCCGGTGGTCACCCGCCACACGCAGCAGCAATCCGCCACCGACCAGGGCAATGGCGGCGGCCAGGCCGAAGCGGGCCTGGAGGACTACGACGCGCAGACGCTGTACTACGCCGCCGATCCCGAGCAGCTCGACCGCTACACCCTGCTGCGCCAGCAGGCGCACGACCTGGCCAAAAAGGCGTTCCAGGGCGGCGGCACGGTGCGCGGGCTGAAGGTCGGCGAGTGGTTCCAGCTGGCCGATCATCCGCTGCACGACAGCGACGCGCCCGAGCAGCGCGAGTTCGTCGCCAGCCGGCTGCGCTTCGCCGCGCGCAACAACCTGCCCGGCGACCTGTTGCAGGCGCTGGGCATCAAGGAAGCCGAGCGCCCGTTCGACGTCGAGTTCGAGGCACAGCGGCGCGGGATCGCGTTGGTGCCGGACTACGCCAGCCAGCAGCGCCCCACCGCACCGGGCGCGCAGACCGCCACCGTGGTCGGCCCGCGCAACGGCGACGCCGCGGCGGACGAGGTGCACACCGACCAGCACGGCCGGATCAAGGTGCAGTTCCACTGGCAACGCGCGCAGGAGCATCCCGAGTTCGGCGCCAACCTGGACGACAAGTCGTCGTGCTGGCTGCGCGTCGCCCATCCCAGCGCCGGTGCCGGCTGGGGCCACCAGTTCATCCCGCGCGTCGGCCAGGAGGTGCTGGTCGATTTCATCGAGGGCGACATCGACCGACCGCTGGTGGTCGGCGTGCTCTACAACGGCAGCCATCCGCCGCCCGACTTCTCCGGCGCCGGCACGCTGCCCGCCAACAAGACGCTGTCGGGCATTAAGACCAAGGAACACCAGGGCGGCCAGTACGGCGAACTGCTGTTCGACGACACCCAGAACGAGGTGCGCACCAAGCTCAGTTCGGAGCACGGCAAGACCCAGCTCAACCAGGGCTACCTGGCGCACCCGCGCGCCAACGGCAAGGCCGAGCCGCGCGGCGAAGGCTTCGAGTTGCGCAGCGACCGCGCCGGGGCGATCCGCGCCGCGCAGGGCCTGTTGCTCAGCACCGAGGCCAAGCCCGGCGCCAGCGGCGCCCAGCTCGACCGCGAGCAGGCGCTGGCGCAGTTGCAGGCGGCGCAACAACTGGCGCAGACGCTGGGCGACACCGCCAGCGGCCAGTTGGCCGACACCGTCGAGACCGGGCCGGACGGCATCGCCGAGGACAACGCCAGACAGGGCAAGCGCCAGCGCGGCAACCTGGCGCACCTCAACGGCGCGCTGGAAGCCTGGACCGCCGGCAGCAACGCCGACCGCGACGGCAAGGGCGGCGAGCAGCCCGGCCGCCAGCCGATCCTGGTCGCCAGCGCACCGGCCGGCATCGGCCTGACCACGCCCAACGAGCTGGTGCTGTCCAGCGGCGGCAACCTGGATACCGTCAGCCAGCGCGACACCCAGCAGACCACTGCGCGACGCTGGATCCACAACGCCGGCAGCAAGATCAGCCTGTTCGTGCAGGGCGTGGCGGACAAGGTCAACCTCAAGCTGATCGCCGCCAAGGGCCACGCCAGGCTGCATGCGCTGTCGGGCGACGTGGAGATCGTCGGCGACAAAAACCTGCGCATCTACGCCAACAAGGAAAAGCTGGAAGCGGTGGCCAAGCAGGAACTGCTGCTGACCTGCGGCGGCGCCTATATCCGCCTCGCCGGCGGCAACATCGAGATCCACGCCCCCGGTGCGGAAAGCTTCAAGGCCGCCAGCTTCAGCTTCACCGGCCCCACCTCGCTGAGCAAGGTGGCGCCGCCCGCGCCGCCGCCCAAGGAGCGCTACCACGAGCAGTTCGTGGTCACCGACAAGCACACCGGGCTGCCGCTGGTGCACACCCCGTACCGCGTCGAGACGGCAGACGGCCAGGTGTTCCACGGTGTGACCGACGGCGAAGGCAGGACCACCCGCATCCATACCCCCGACGCGCGACAACTGAAGCTCTACCTGGACTGACCCGATGGCCTATCAACGTTCCGACATGATCGGCGGCGGCGGCGCCGTCGCCACCGCCGACCCGTCCAGCCAGCCGATCAAGGATGGCGCCACCAACCCGCGCCCGGATTCGGTGGTCGCCACCCAGGCCGAGCAGGTGCTGCTGTTCCTGCGCCCCGAGACCGGCGAAGTCATCGGCGTGCCGCCGCAGGATTCGGCCGAGCTGCGGTTGCACTACCACCGCTGGAGCGAGCTGATCCGCGATTACCACAACGCCAACGCGCTGTTGTTCGATTGCGAGAACCGCCTGCAGATCCTGTCGGCGGCCAAGGCCAACAAGGAAACGATCCCGCCCGGCATCGAGGAAGAAGCGCAGAAGTGGTGGGACGTGGCGGTGAAGTGGCGCGACGAGACCAACGAGAAGCTGCGCGAAGAGATGAAGCCGCTGGCCAGCACGGCCGGCAGCGGCAAGAAGCTGGTCGAGCTGATCCCGCTGATGAGCAAGGAGGGCGACAAGCCCTACGCCACCACCACCAAGAACGAAGGCCCGAAGATCGACGGCACCAAGGCCAAGCAATCGTGGGGCTTCGCCAGCGGCGCGGGGTTGAAGGACCACTACAAGTACCCGAAGGACCTGCCGGAAAAACTGGTGTACGTGCGCTCGGACCGCCTCAAGGAAGGCTGGCCCAAGTTCAAGGACGCCGAGACGGTGAAGTGGGCCGACGTCTACAAGAAGGACGCCAACGGCAAGCGCAAGCTGGACGAGACCAAGCTCAAGCAATACGTGCGCGAGCAGGGCAAGAAGATCCAGCTCAGGAGCTCGGACTTCGTCAAGCTGGACTTCCAGAAAAGCGACAGCATCCTGGGCGACTGGGGCCGCAAGTGGAACGCCGACCACACGGTGAAGCACACCGCCAGCACCACCGTCGGCGGGGTGCAGGTGGCCGACATCGACCTGACCGCGCAGGCGGCGCTGATGCGCTACATGTACGGCGGCAGCGTCAGCGGCACCTTCGATCCGTTCAAGGCCGGCGTGGCGTTCAAGGCCGAGGGCAAGGCGGAGATCGCGCTGGCCGAGGCCAAGGCGTCGGCCGACCTGTACCTGCCGGCGCGCGACGGCATCCTGATGTGCCTGTACGACCTGCGCGGCACCGAATTCCCGCTCGGCGCGATCCGCCTGCAGGTGTCGGCCGCGCTGTCGGGCGTGGTCGGCGCCAGCGTCGCCGCCGAGGTGTCGCTGTCGGTGGAGATGAAGGACAAGGAACTGCCCAAGGTGAAGGGCAAGCCGGGCAGGCGCAGGAACGGGCGCGCCAAGAAGATGGACGTGGGCAGCGCCGCGTCGACCGACGTCGGCGGCGTCACCGCCGAGCTGAACGCCTTCGCCGGCGCCAAGGCCGACATCGAGCTGAAGGGCGCGCTGCAATGGCGCAACCCCGAGACCCAGGACAAGGATTTCAAGGACCTGGCCAGCGTGGCGCCCAGCGTCGGCGGCATGGCCGGCATCGGCGCCTCGGCCAAGTTCGTCGCGCAGTACGAAGACGGCCTGTTCCGCATCCAGGCCCATGCCAGCCTGTGCGTCGGCCTGGGCGCGGAAGGGACGATCTCGCTGGAAGTGAACCCGTTGCAGGTCGGCTCGTTCGTGCTGTGGTTCAACTACCAGCTCTACCACGCCAACTATTCCAACGTGAAGATCATCGGCGAGACGGCGTTCGATGCCATGCGCGACATGAGCTTCCTCGCCATCCAGGCCGGCAAGGAGATCGGCGACTACATTGGGCAAGTACAAGAAGACTTGAGTACGCAAATTGCGCAAATCAGTGCGGCCCTTGCCAGGGCACAGGCGCGTCAGCGCCTGGCCGAACGCATCCTCGCCACCCCGTTCGCGCTGAAGTATTCGTCGCCGGAAACGCGCGGCATGCTGATCTACCAGTTGTCGCGCCACGGTGCGGCCGACGCGGCGGTCACCGGCGGCGGCGTGGGCGACAGCTACCTCGCCACCCAGCGCCGCGCCATCCTGCACGTGCTGCGTCAGGCGCAGACCAAGGCCGGCATCGACAACATCATCCAGCACATCGACCGGCAAGGCGCCAAGGGCGACTTCGACCGCAAGCTGGCCAGCCTGAAGGATTTCTTCAAGCTGGAGATGGTGGGCAACGTCGACGTGCCCTTCATCGAAAGCCATTACGACGACCAGTTCCGCGAGCACTACGAAAGCCTGCCGGGCAAGGGCCTGGGCGACGGCAAGCTGGCGCAGGCGGGCGGCGACTTCGGCGGCTGGTACGACCACGTCTACGCCAGCCTGAAGGACGAGCCCACGCGCGGACTGCCGATGGTGCCCAACGACAGCGTGCAGTATGCGATGCAGCGCCAGTGGCAGGACGACCACCCGCTGTACGCGGCGCGCGGCGGCGACGCGTATTACGTGTAGCGCGCGGCGGAGCTTGTTCCGTCGAGATGAAAACGGGGCCGCTGGCCCCGTTTCGCTATCGCTTCACGCCCGGCAGCGGCCGGTCGCTGTTGACCACGCAGCGCAGGCCGTAGGAGATCATTACCCCCGGGACCAGCTTCGTGGCATCGTCGAAATCCGGCCTGCGCAGCAGCGGATCGCGTGCCCGGCGATATGCGCTGATCCCGGAAAACCCGGTGTCTTCGCTCACCGGCCAGGCACGCACCACCTTCTTGTCGCCGCTGGCCGGCCCCTTGGGATCGACCTTGGGCGAATGGGCGTAGTAGTCGGCCGCGTACCAGTCCAGCGTCCATTCCTGGCCATCGTGCGCCATGTCGTACAGGCCCAGCGGCGTCGGCGGGAACAACCCCACCGGATAGGGCCGGGAATCCATCACGAATCTGCTTTCGTCCTCGACCAGCGGGCTGAGCAGCTTCATATGCTCGCTCGACCCCGGCACGTTGCGGCCATGGTCGATGTCCCCATTGTCGGTGGGAAAGACGAAGCGTTGACCACGGCTGCGCGCGGCGTACTCCCACTGCGCCTCGGTCGGCAGGTCGAACGGCAGCCCGGTCTGCTGGCCCAGCCACTGGCAGTAGTCGCGCGCGCGTTGCCAGACGGCGCCGGCCGGCAGCAGCGGATGGCGATGGTTGCGCTCGAACTCGCTGTCGGCGGTGCGCGGGGTGCGGCTGGCGTCGGTATAGGTATCGAACTCGGCGTAGGTGGTCTTGTAGCGGCTGATGTAGAAGCCGGTGAGCTGCACCGTGTGCACCGGGCGGCTGTCGGCCTTGGCGATGTAGGGGCCCCAGTCGCCCATCTCGAAGCTACCGCCCTCGACGAACACCAGGTCGGCCACCGCCTTGCGCTTCAGCGCTGCCAGCCGTTGCGGCAGCGGCCCCTCGGCCACCGCCTTCAGGCTGGCGGCCAGCTCCGGCGATTGCGCCAGCTTGGGCAGCGCCGCCAGCGCCTCGCCCTTGACCAGCGGGCTGGTGGACGGCGTGGGCGGCGGGGTCACGGGGGTGACCGCCGCCACGGCGGCCAGCGGCAGGCAGGTGCTCAGGCCCAGGATCAGCAAGTTTTTTTTCATCGGCGCGGTCCATCCTCGGTCGGGTGCCCGAGTCTACCATCGGCCCCTGCCGCACCGGCTCACAGCCGGGCCACCGTCCCGGCTGCGGTGCCCGAAGGCGGCGGAGCCTCATTCAAAAATTCAGAACATCACCGACACATCTCTTCGATTTCTTTAGACACAGCCTGCGGTTACGATAAGAACAAGTTTCAATAACAGGAGATCACCATGCGTACCCTTGCCCTTCCCGTCGTCCAACGCAGCCGCGAGATCGAGCGCGTGGTCAATGGCATGCCCACCAGCGATGGCGCGGGCGTCAAGCTCACCCGCGTGCTGACGCACGACCTGCAACGCCGGCTCGATCCGTTCCTGATGCTGGATGCGTTCAAGAGCGACCAGGCGGACGACTATATCGCCGGCTTCCCGGATCACCCGCACCGCGGCTTCGAGACCGTGACCTACATGCTGGCCGGCCGCATGCGCCACCGCGACAACGCCGGCAACGAGGGCCTGTTGCAGAACGGCGGCGTGCAATGGATGACCACCGGGCGCGGCATCGTGCACAGTGAGCTGCCGGAGCAGGAGGACGGCCTGATGGAAGGCTTCCAGCTGTGGGTGAACCTGCCGGGCCGCAACAAGATGACCGAGCCGGGCTATCGCGACATCCCGGCCGAACAGATTCCCGAGTTCGCACTCGACGGCGGCGGCGCGCTGAAGCTGATCGCCGGTCAGCTGGGCGATGCCGAAGGCGCCGTCACCCGGCCGGACACCGAGCCGCTGTACCTCGACCTGGCGATTCCCGCCGGTGGCGAGTACCGCGTGGCGATCCCGGCGGGGCACAACGCCTTCGTCTACGTCTACCGCGGCGCGCTCACCGTCGGCGAGCTCGACCGTCCGCTGCGGGTGCAGCAGATGGGCGTGCTCGGCAACGAGGGCGACGGCGTGTGGCTGAAGAGCGACGTCGACACCCGGTTGATCCTGGTATCCGGCAAGCCGCTGAACGAACCGATCGCGCAATGGGGCCCGTTCGTGATGAACACCCGCGAAGAAGTGCAACAGGCGGTCTATGACTTCAATGCCGGGCTGTTTTGATTTGCCGGCTTTTTAGCCCCACACCTTGAACCACGGAGAACGGTGAGAGCACAGAGGTACACAGAGAAAACCGGCAGGCTGGTCGGGTTTTCTCTGTGAAACTCCGTGTTCTCTCTGCCCTCTGTGGTTCAAGGTTTAGGGTTTCACAACCCCAGCCCCCAAGGACTCCTTCATGACTGCCAGCCCCTTTCTCCGTATCAACGGCCGCGACGAGATTGTCGGGGCGAATCTGCCGGTGCGGCGCAGCCTGCCGCACCGCGAGCGCCGGGCCATCGGGCCGTTCGTGTTCTTCGACCACATGGGCCCGGCGCGGCTGGGGCCGGGCGAAGGGGTGGATGTGCCGCCGCACCCGCACATCGGGCTGGCGACGGTGACGTTTTTGTTCGACGGCGAGCTGATGCATCGCGACAGCCTGGGCTCCGAACTCACCATCACGCCGGGCGACATCAACCTGATGACCGCCGGCCACGGCATCGTCCACAGCGAGCGCAGCCCGGCGCAACGCGACGGCGAGCGCGGCATCCACGGCTTGCAGACCTGGCTGGCGTTGCCGGTGCCGGTGGAGGACGGCGTCTCCGACTTCCGCCACTATCCGGCCGCCACGCTGCCGGTGGTGCAGCGTGACGGCGCGACGGTGCGGGTGCTGATCGGCGAGCTGTACGGCCAGGTTTCGCCGGTGGCGGTCGCCAGCCCCACGCTCTACGCCGTGGTCGATCTGCCCGCCGGCGCCACGTTGACGCTGCCGGCCGACTACGCCGAGCGCGGCGTCTACCCGGTGGATGGATCGCTGACGCTGGACGGCGAGCCCTTCGCCGCCCGCGAACTGGCGGTGTTGCCCGAGGGCGCGGTGGTCACCGCGCGCGCCGACGCGCCGGTGCGCTTCGCCCTGTTCGGCGGCGCGCCGCTGGATGGTCCGCGCGCCATGTGGTGGAACTTCGTCGCCAGCGAACGCGCGCTGATCGAGCGCGCCGCCGAGGACTGGGAAGCCGGACGGCGCTTCGGGGACGTGCCCAACGAAACCGAACGGCTGCCGTTGCCGGCGACGCGGTTGCGGCAGGGGTAGATAGGTTGAAACCCCAAATCTTGAACCACAGAGAACACAGAGAACACAGAGGGGTCACAGAGAAAACCAGGCCGGGCGAAAGCCGCCGAGTCAAAGCTTCGTTGTTGGCCTTCTCTGTGTATCTCCGTGCTCTCTGTGTTCTCTGTGGTTCAAGATTTGGGGTTCCCCAAACCATCGCAGGTAAAATGGCGCGATTCCTTTGTCCGGCAGCGCCATGCACACCTTTCTCTGGCACGACTACGAAACCTTCGGCGTGGTACCGCGCCGCGACCGTCCCGCCCAGTTCGCTGCGATCCGCACCGATCACGAACTGAACGAAATCGGCCAGCCGCTGGAGCTGTTCTGCCAGCCGACGCCCGACTGGCTGCCCGATCCGCAATCGTGCCTGATCACCGGCATCACGCCGCAGGCGGCGTTGGCGCGTGGCGTTCCGGAATACCAGTTCGCGCAGCAACTGCTGGCCGAGTTCTCGCAACCGGGCACCGTCGGGGTGGGCTACAACTCGATCCGCTTCGACGACGAGGTCACGCGCTTCCTGTTCTGGCGCAATCTGCTCGACCCCTATGCCCGCGAGTGGCAGAACGACTGCGGTCGCTGGGATCTGCTCGACACGGTGCGCACGGCGTTCGCGCTGCGCCCGGAAGGCATCGAGTGGCCGTTGAACGACGAAGGCAAGCACAGCTTCCGCCTGGAACACCTGAGCGCGGCCAACGGGCTGGCGCACGAGGCCGCGCACGACGCGGTGTCGGACGTGCGTGCCACCATCGCGCTGGCGCGACTGATCCGCACGCGCCAGCCGCGCCTGTTCGATTTCTGCCTGAGCCTGCGCAGGAAGGAAAAGGTGCAGGCCGAGATCGGCACCACGCCGCGCCCGCTGCTGCACGTGTCGGGCATGTTCGGGGTGGAACGCGGCTGCATTGCGCTGGTGTGGCCGCTGGGCTGGCATCCGCAGAACAAGAACGAACTGATCGTGTGGGATCTGGCCGCCGACCCGGCCGAACTGTTCGACCTGGATGCCGCCACCATCCGCCAGCGCATGTTCACCCGCGGCGCCGAACTGCCGGAGGGCGTGACGCGGCTGCCGGTGAAGACCATCCACATCAACAAGTCGCCGATCGTGATCGGCAACCTGAAGACGCTGCCGCCGGAGCGCGCCGCGCACTGGGGCATCGATGTCGAGACCGCCCTGCGCCACGCCGCGGCGTTGCAGGCCGGGCCGGATCTGGCCGGGCTGTGGCGCGAGGTGTACCAGCGCGAACCGTTCGGGCCGTGCGACGTGGACGAAGACCTGTACGGCGGTTTTCTCTCCAACAACGACCGGCGCACGCTGGCAAGGCTGGCCACGCTGGACGGCCCGGCCCTGGCGCGCGAGCGCCCCAGCTTCGACGATGGCCGGCTGGAGGAGCTGACCTTCCGCTACCGCGCGCGCAACTTCCCGGCGTCGCTGTCGGAGGAGGAAGGCGAGCGCTGGGCGCAGCTGCGCGCGGCGCGCCTGTTCGAGGGCCGCGACGGCTATCTGTCGCTGGAGGCGTACTGCGAGCGCATCGACGAACTGGCCGAGACCGCCGACGCGCGCGCCGAGGCGATCCTGGCCGAGCTGTACGAGTATGCCGACATGGTGACGCCCGACTACGGTTGACCGCCGATCTGGCCGCGTCGCCCATGAAAAAGCCGCCCCAAAGGGCGGCTTTTCGCTGGCTGAGGATCGCTCAGCCCAGCTTTTCCCACAAGGTGGCCAGCAACTGGTCGTCGGCGTCCTCGGTGTATTCCCAGAAGAACGCCCCCGCCAGGCCCTCGGCCTTGACGAAGTCGGCCTTCAGGCCGATGGACTGCACATCCTCGTAGCTGACGAACTGGTCGCCATCCACCAGCAGCCACGGCGCCTTGGCGTCGTCGTCCCAATGGCGCACCGCGCGGCCGTCGCCGGCGCGCAGCAGTGCGGCGATCTCGCTGTAGCTGTAGCCGCCATTGCTCTTGGGCGTGCCCGGTGCGCCCAGGCCGGCCGCGCCGACGCCCTTGAGGCTGCGGCCGTAGAAGGCGCAGCCCAGCACCAGCTTGTCGCGCGGCAGGCCGTTGTCGACGAACAGCTTCACCGACTTGGCACAGCTGTCGCCTTCCGGGTCGACCGGGGTGTTGTAGAGGTTGGTGTGATGGCCAGCGCGGGTGGCCCAGCCGTTGTAGAAGTCGTAGGTCATCAGGTTGACGAAGTCGCACAGGCGCGCCACTTCGGGCATCTCGACGCCGTCGAGGTAGTACTGGCCGGCGCCGGCGGCGATGGTCAGCAGGTAGCGCGCGCTGCCCTGGCGGCCTTCGGCGTCGGACAGCGCGTCCAGACGCTGGCGCAGTTCGGCCAGCATCAGGGTGAAGTTGCGCTTGTCCTCGGGGCGGGCCTTGATGCCGGCCATGTCGTTGGACGGGTATTCCCAATCCAGGTCGATGCCGTCGAGCCGGTATTCCTGCATGAAGGCGATGGCGGCCTTGGCGAAGCGCTCGCGGCTGCCGGCGTCCAGCGCGGCGTCGGAGAAACCGTCGGCGGCCCAGCCGCCGATCGAGATCAACAACTTGAGCTCGGGGTTGATCTCGCGCATGCGGTACAGGCGCGCGGCCTGCGGCGTCGGGTCGACCGGCAGATCATCGTCGCCCTTGAACCAGGCCACTTTTCCATCGCCGACGATGTTGGCAAAGGCGATGCAGAGATGGGTCAGCCGCTTGGCGTCGCGTTCGAGCGGCAGGTGCTCCCACTCTTTCCAGCCGGCAAAGTACGCGAGCAGGATCGGTTTGGACATCACAACTCCTTGTGGAAATACGGCGCGGCGGTCACAGCGCGGCGACGACGACCATCTCGACCCGGTAGCGCGGGTCGGCGAGGCGGGCCTCGACGGTGGCGCGCGCGGGGGTATGCCCCGGCACCACCCAGGTGGACCAGGCGTCGTTCATCGCGTCGTAATCGGACATATCGGCCAGGTAGATGGTGGCGGAGAGGATCTTCTGCTTTTCAGAGCCCACTTCGTTGAGCAGGCGCTCGATGGCAGCCAGGACCTCCTCGGTTTGCCCGCGGGCGTCCTTGTCGAGCGTTTCGGCGATCTGGCCGGCGAGATAGACCGTGTTGTTGTGCACGACGATCTCGGCCAGGCGGGGACCGATGTGATAACGCTGAATACTGGTGGACATGGCTTTGCTCCTCGGGTGGGCTCATCATAAGGCGAAGCCTGTAAGCTTGGCTTGGCCCAGATTGTGGCGAACCGCCGGTTTTCGGCCGGATGCGCCGCTGCCGTCATGATCGGCCGGGGGCGGGGAATGCGCAAACCGGCGACACACGGGTCGCGACAGCCGCGCCGCCACGCGGCGGGGCCGGGACAGGTGGCCCGCCATCGGCACGACCGCCCCGCCCTGCGACGTCGGCATGCCATTGCCGCCGCGCGCCGGCCGGCAACGAAAAAGCCGGGCATCAGCCCGGCTTTTCGATCGCCACGAAAGCGCTCAGTGCACGGCGGCCACCGAACGCAGGCGCAGCGAGAACTCCTGCAAGGCCTTGATGCCGCTGGCCTCGGCCCGCGCGCACCAATCCTGGAGATGCTTCACCAGCTCGGCGCGGGACAGCGACGAGCGCTCCCACAGCCGGGTGAGTTCCTGGCGCATCTGGTACACCTGCTCCAGGGTCTTGCTCTGCGCCAGCAACTGGTCGAGGTGCGGCTTTTCGCTGACCGGGGTGTCCTTGGCGTCCTGCTTGAGCCACAGCTTCATCTGGCGCGCCAGGTTGAATTCGGCATGCGGCAGCCGGGCGGAGCTACGCAGCTTGTCCAGCTCCTCGGACACGGTCAGCTTGAGCGAACGGGCGTAGTGCGCGGCCACGGCGTAGCGGTTGGCGATGATGGCGGCCAGCGCGTGTTCGTCGATCTCGGGCCGGACTTCGGCCGTCTTCATCTTGGGCGCCACGCGGCGCACCTTGGCCATGCGCAGGATTTCCATCGTGCGGATGTAGCCCCAGCCGATGTCGAACTCGAACCACTTGTACGAGAACTTGGCCGAGGTGCCGAAGGTGTGGTGGTTGTTGTGCAGTTCTTCGCCGCCGACGATGATGCCCCACGGCACCAGGTTGGTGGAGGCGTCCTCGCACTCGAAGTTGCGATAGCCCCAGTAGTGGCCGATGCCGTTGATCACGCCGGCGGCCCAGAACGGGATCCAGACCATCTGGATCGCCCAGATCCAGATGCCGTTGGCGCCGAACAGGCACAGGTTGATGATCATCATCAGCGTCGGGCCCATGGCGCTGTGCTTGCTGTAGACGTTGCGCTCCAGCCAGTCGTCGGGCGTGCCATGGCCGAACTTCTCCATGGTCTCGGCATTCCTGGATTCGGCACGGTACAGCTCGGCGCCCTCCCACATCACTTTCTTGATGCCCAGGATCTGCGGGCTGTGCGGGTCTTCCGCGGTTTCGCAACGCGCGTGGTGCTTGCGGTGGATGGCGGCCCACTGCTTGGTGACCATGCCGGTGGTCAGCCACAGCCAGAAACGGAAGAAGTGACTGGGAATCGGGCCCAGGTCGATTGCACGGTGCGCCTGGTGGCGGTGCAGGTAGATGGTGACGGACGCGATGGTGATGTGCGTCAACACCAGGGTGACGACGATGTAGCCCCACCACGGCAGGTCGATGGCGCCATTGAGCCAATTCATGCTTCGGATTCTCCGTAAATGCAAACTATTCGCGCGTCGCAAACTACCCAGGCATCGCACGCAGGGAGTTGATATTAATCAATATTTGCTTAACGCGCTCGGCGGGATGGATCGATGGTGATAATCCCAAGTTCCCGACGCTTGTCGGATGCGTGGCATGGCAAGCACTTTTCATCGCCGGAACAAGCCCCTACGCCGTGTGGGGCCATGCGGGAAGGCGTCTGCGGCACGCCCTGGAGCGGCCGGCGGGGCCCAGGAAGTGGCGACGCCGCCAGGAAGCTGGCGTTGGCCGCGTTCAGCCGGGTTGATCCGGGCCCAGACCCTGCAGGTTGCCGTCGCCCGCGACGCGCTCGTTGGGGCGGAAGTGCACCACGTCCAGCCGGTTGAACGGGATATTGATGCGATGCTCGCGGAATGCGAGCCACAGGCGTTCGTTGATCTGCGACTTCAGCGCCAGGGTGCCGTTCTCCGGATCCTTGACCCAGAAGCCCACCGACAGGTCGACGGCGCTGGCGCCGAAGTTCTCCAGGTAGGCACGCGGCGGCGGGTCCTGCACGATGCGCTCGATGTCGCGCGTGGCATCCACCAGCAGCTTCATCACCAGTTGCAGATCCGACTCGTAGGCCACCGAGATCGGCAGCTTGATCCACACGCTGCGATCGTTGTACGACTGGTTGACCACGGTGGAGGTGATCAGGGTTTCGTTCGGCACCAGCGATTCGGTACCGTCCGCCCCCTTGAGCACGACGTAGCGCGAAGTCAGGCCGGTAATGACGCCCTGGCGGGCGTCGATCTGGATCAGGTCGCCCAGCTTGACCGAGCGGTCGAGCAGGATGATGAAGCCCGATACGTAGTTGGACGCGATCTTCTGCAGGCCGAAACCCAGGCCCACGCCCAGCGCGCCGCCGAACACCGACAGCACGGTGGGGTCGATGCCCACCAGCGGCAGCGCCACGATCACCGCCAGCGTCACCAGGAAGGTGCGGGTGAGCTTGGCCAGCACCACGCGCAGGTTCATGTCCATCAGGCTGGCGCCCATCAGCCGCTGCTCGATCAGCCGCGACAGCCACATCGCCACCAGCAGTGTCAGCGCCACCGAGAACAGACCGTTGATCACGCCCAGCAGGCTGATGTTGATCTTGCCGATCTTGAAGCTGACGCTGTTGAGCGCCTCGACGATCTCGGGCAGCAGCCCGACCACGTGCAGCGCATACAGCGTCCAGATGATGCCGGCGATGTATTTCTCGCTGCGGATCAGCCATTGCGCATTGTTGAAGGTGCTGCGCAGCACGTAGACCAGCACGCGGATGTTCACCATCGCGGTGAACAGCACCACCGCGATGGCCAGCAGCTTGTGCGGCAGCGGATAGAACGGCGCCAGGATCAGCCCGCCCATCAGCAATCCCACCAGCGCCAGCAGCGGGAACACCACCCGCGCCAGCCCTTCGCTGCCCCATTTCCAGCGGCTGTGCCCGCTGTGCAGGCGCGGCTTGAGGTAATGGCTGCCGACCAGGGCTAGGCCGACCGCGATCACCAGCAAGCCGATCTGCCACAGCAGGTCGGGCCGGATCACGCCGTGTTCGCTCAGGTCGGAGAACAGCTCGACCAGCAGGTTTTCGCGTGGCGTCATCCCAGTGCGCGGATCTTCTGGAGGGTCTGGGTGGTGGAAGTCTGGTGCAGGAACGGAATGGAATGCACCTGCCCGCCCCAGCCCAGCACCTCGGCGCTGCCGACGATGCGCTCGATCGACCAGTCGCCGCCCTTGACCAGCACGTCCGGCCGGCACGCCAGGATCAGCGCGTGCGGGGTGTCGTCGTCGAACCAGGTCACCAGATCGACGCAGCCCAACGCCGCCATCACCGCCGCACGGTTTTCCATCGCGTTGATCGGGCGATCGTCACCCTTGCCCTGCCGCCGCACCGACGCATCGGTGTTGAGCGCCACCACCAGGCTGGCGCCCAGCGCCCGCGCCTGGCCCAGGTAGGTGACGTGGCCGCGGTGCAGGATGTCGAAGCAGCCGTTGGTGAACACCAGCGGGCGCGGCAGTTCAGCCACGCGCTGCGCCAGTTGCTCGGGCGGGCAGATCTTGCTTTCGAAGTCGGGCAATGGGTAGTTCATGGCGAGCCTGTCCATGATCCTTTCACGACAGCGTTCGGGGCAGTGCCGGCGTGCGGCAAGGCGCAGGACGCGCGGCGGTATGGATACCGTGAGCGGCGTGCAACGCAGCAGCGCGCCGGCAATGCCCCGAACCCGAAGGGCCGGGCCGCGCTAGGCCGGGCCGGAAAAAGGTCATCCACTGCGTTGTGCTCCTGGGTAATAACTCGTTATTGCCGGCGTCGCACGCCTGGTGCCTGACCTTTTTCCGGCCCGGCGCTGCCGCGAAAGGATCATGGACAGACTCCTAGACCATCAGTTGCTTGCGATAGCGGTTCAGGTCGCCGGTGGTTTCCAGCGCCACGTCGAACAGGCTGGACAGATTACGCAGGATACCGCCGACCACGCGCGCTTCCCACTCCTTGCCGAACTGGATCTGCTCGTCCAGCCAGCGCTCCAGCCATTCCGGATCCGGCAGGCGGCTCTGCACCGTATCGTTGGGATACAGATCCTTGTTCACGTGCAGGTTGGTCGGATGCAGCGGCTTGCCGGAGCGCGCGCTCGACGCCATCAGGAAGCCGATCTTGGCGAACGCCTGCTTGGCCTCGACGCCGCAGCGCTCGATGGCACGCTTCATGTACTTGAGATACGCGCCGCCGTGACGGGCCTCGTCGGTGGAAAGCGTCTTGTAGATCTGCTTGATCACCGGCTCGGTGTGCCACTCGGAAGCGCGGCGGTACCATTGGGTCAGCCGTACTTCGCCGCAAAAATGCAGCATCAGCGTCTCCAGCGGCGGGGCCGGGTCGAACTCGAAGCGCACGGCGTGCAGCTCCTCCTCGGTGGGACACAGCTCGGGACGGAAGCGACGCAGGTATTCCATCAGCACCAGCGAGTGCTTCTGTTCCTCGTAGAACCAGATCGACATGAAGGCCGAAAAATCCGAGTCGTCACGATTGTCGCGCAGGAACATCTCGGTGGCCGGCAACGCGGACCATTCGGTGATCGCGTTCATCTTGATCGTCATCGCCTGGTCGTCCGTCAGCAAGGCGGCGTCGAATTGGTCCCAGGGAATATCGTCGGCCATGTTCCAGCGCGCTTTTTCCAGGTCGGCGAACAATTGGGGATACAACATCGGCAGGCTCCTGCTTAGGGCAGTTATAAGATGGAATCGGGCAGATGAAAACGGTGAGCGTTTCGGCCCGGCGGTATTAGACCGCCTGCATTCCCCTGCGGCAAGCTGAATTCCGCACATGTCATGGAGATTTCATCATGGAGTTCCAGCTCTTTATCGTTGGTGACGAGATCCTGGAAGGACGGCGTCAGGACAAACACTTCGCCGCCATGTTGGCGCGGCTCGCCGACCGGGGCCATCGCCTGTCCGCCGCACACTACCTGCCCGACGACCGCGACGTGCTGACCGAGGCATTTCAACGCACGCTGGCCGATGAAGCACACGTGATCTCCTGCGGCGGCATCGGCGCCACGCCGGATGATCATACCCGTCAGGCACTGGCATCGGCCGCCAGCGTGGCGCTCGAATTGAACGACGAAGCCGCCGGTCTGATCGTCGCGCGGCATGGCGAGGCCGCGCACCCGCATCGCATCCGCATGGCCGAGTTCCCGCTGGGCGCGCACCTGATCCCCAATCCGGTGAACCAGGTGGCCGGATGCAGCTTCCGCCACCACCACCTGCTGCCCGGGTTTCCGGAAATGGCGTGGCCCATGCTGGAGTGGGTGCTCGACACCCACTATCAACCAGGCCAACGCGAGGTCCATCGTTCGATCCTGGTGCCCGACGCGCGCGAAGGCGACCTGATCGATGAGATGGAGCGCCTGGTGATGCGCTTTCCCGAGGTGCGCTTCTCCTGCCTGCCGTCGTTCGGCAACGAGCGCCACCCCGGCCCGCACCTCGAGTTCACACTCAGCGGCAGCCAACCCGACGCCGACGCGGCCTGCGATTACCTGTGCCGGGCACTGCTGGGGCGCGACTATCGCCCGCAACTCTAAGCGCGGCGGCTGGGCCGGACAAAACAAAAGCCCGCGAGTGGAACACATCGCGGGCCGGTTGCGGGCCGTGGGCGGCCCGGGTGGTCAATGACGCATCTGCTGGGCTTCGCGCCGGTTGATCACCCATTCGCCGCGCGCGGTCAATTCAAAGCCGCTGTCGCCACGCTGCGCCAGGCCATTGGCCTGCAACATGCAGTAGTGCATGTAGGATTCGGCGTCCGCCGGCTGATGCTTGCCGTGATGGATATTGCCCAGCGCGCGGAACAGCTCAGGCATGTGGTTCAGCATTTCATAGCGCATCTTCGTGCCCTCCTGGTTGGCAGCAACCCCTTTCGTGAAAATCAGGTTACACCCCGATACACGATGCCGATGTAGGACATTCGGAAGTGCTGGCGCCGGACAACGCCGCGTCCTGCGGCGCGGCCCGCCAGGCGGCGTCAGCGCTTGCGACAGTCGCGCGCCACCACGCCGTGGTCGTTGCGCAAGGTACTGGCCTCGGACGTGCCCTCCCAGGTGAGTTCGGGGTTACGCCACTCGAAACCGTCAGCGCGGGCTCGCTGTTGCAATGGGAACACCCGGTGCGGCGTGTAGAGGTAGATGGTCCGACCATCGATATTGGCGCGCACATGGAACTGCACGTCGTCGGCACAGATGTATTGCCCGGTCAGCCGCAGCGGATGCGGGTTGGTGGGCGCGGCAACGGCGGCGCCGGCAAGCAGCAGGAACAACAGCGGATGGCGCACGGTGTGCTCCCGGAAGGCGAGTTCGATCCTTATAGCATCGCCGCTGCCGGCACTGCGGCGGCGGGAATTTTTGGGATGCGCTCGACCTGCCCGCCAGGGGCGATCATCACTATCCGGCGTGCCATTTGCGCGCAGCGGCGAACAGGTGTGAGCGCGTGCCCCCGCTCATGCCCGGTCGAGAACGCGGCGCCAGGCCACGAGGTGCTCTGCTGTTTTTCCGGCACGGATAGACGATTGTTGGGCCGGCGGCCATGAAATGGAAAAAGGGTTGCAAGCAAATGCTTGCAACCCTTTTTACTGGTGGGCCCGCTGGGGCTCGAACCCAGGACCAAAGGATTATGAGTCCTCTGCTCTGACCGACTGAGCTACAGGCCCGGAAAAACGGGCCATTCTACTGTTCGTTGCTCACACTTTCCAGGAAGCTCTTCAGCCGCTCGGAGCGCGTCGGGTGGCGCAGCTTGCGCAGCGCCTTGGCTTCGATCTGGCGAATCCGCTCGCGGGTGACGTCGAACTGCTTGCCGACCTCTTCCAGCGTGTGGTCGGTGTTCATGTCGATCCCGAAGCGCATGCGCAACACCTTGGCCTCGCGCGGGGTGAGCGTGTCGAGGATTTCCTTGGTGGCTTCGCGCAGACCGGCGTACACGGCGGCGTCGGACGGCGCCATGTTGTTCTGGTCTTCGATGAAGTCGCCCAGATGGGAATCGTCGTCGTCGCCGATCGGCGTCTCCATCGAGATCGGCTCCTTGGCGATCTTGAGGATCTTGCGGATCTTCTCTTCCGGCATTTCCATCTTGTCGGCCAGCTCTTCGGGCGTCGGCTCGATGCCGGTTTCCTGAAGGATCTGCCGCTGGATGCGGTTCATCTTGTTGATGGTCTCGATCATGTGCACCGGAATACGGATGGTGCGCGCCTGGTCGGCGATCGAGCGGGTGATGGCCTGCCGGATCCACCAGGTGGCGTAGGTCGAGAACTTGTAGCCGCGACGATATTCGAACTTGTCCACCGCCTTCATCAGGCCGATGTTGCCTTCCTGGATCAGGTCGAGGAATTGCAGGCCGCGGTTGGTGTACTTCTTGGCGATCGAGATCACCAGACGCAGGTTGGCCTCGATCATCTCGCGCTTGGCGCGGCGGGCCTTGGCCTCGCCAGTGCTCATCTGGCGATTGATTTCCTTCAGCTCGCGGATCGGCAGACGCGCGTGGTCCTGCAACTCGGCCAGCTTGCCCTGCTTTTCCATGATGGCGTGCTGGTAGCGCTCCAGGACGCCGGAATAACGATGACCGCCGGCGATCTCCTCGACCACCCAGTGGGTGTCGGTCTCCCGCCCCGGGAAGGTCTTGATGAAGTGGTCGCGCGGCATCTGCACCTTTTGCAGGCACAGATCCATGATCTCGCGCTCGTGGCCGCGGATCTCGTCGACCATGGTGCGCAACTGGTCACAGAGGGCCTCGACCTGGCGGGCGGAGAAGCGGATGAACTGAAACTGCTCGGCGATCGCCTGCTGCGCGGCGAGGTAGCTCTTGCCGTGCACGCCTTCCTTGGCCAGCGCCTTCATCATCAGGTCGAACTGGGCGCGAACGATATCGAAGTGCTCGCGCGCCTGGGTCTTGAGCAGCTCCAGGTTGGCGCTGGCGATGGCCTCGGAGTCTTCCTCCTCGCCTTCTTCCTCCTCGCCGTCGAGATCTTCCTCTTCCGGCAGTTCGGGCGCGGCGGCGGGCTCTTCCTCGACCGCATTCGGGTCGATCACACCGTCGATCACGTCATCGATGCGGATCTCGTCATTGAGGCCGCGATCGACCAGCTCGAGGATGGTCTCGATGGTGGTCGGGCAGGCGGAAATCGCCTGGATCATGTGCTTGAGGCCTTCCTCGATCCGCTTGGCGATTTCGATTTCGCCTTCGCGGGTGAGGAGTTCCACCGTGCCCATTTCGCGCATGTACATGCGAACCGGGTCGGTGGTGCGACCGAATTCCGAATCGACCGAGGACAACGCGGCCTCGGCTTCCTCCGCTGCGTCGTCGTCGGTGACGGCGGGCGTGGCGTCGGACATCAGCAGTTCTTCCGCGTCCGGCGCCTCGTCGTACACCTGGATGCCCATGTTCGAGATCATGCTGATCACGCCCTCGATCTGCTCGGCATCGAGCATGTCGTCGGGGAGGTGGTCGTTGATCTCGGCGTAGGTCAGATAGCCCCGCTCCTTGCCGAGCACGATCAGCGATTTGAACTTGGCCTTGCGGGCATCCGCGTCCAGTTTTTCGCTGTTGTCGCGTTTCGGCTCCTTGAAGTCGGTGCGTTCTGCCTCTTCTCTGTCGAATTCGTGATCTGCCGCCATGTGTCGTGGGACTCAGAAAGATTCGGAAAAACCGAGGATTATATCAGATCGGTACGACCGATAGCGGCCGATTAAATTCCGATCACCGGTGAAATCGTTGCCGCTGCGCCTCGCGGACCAGGTTTTCGTACTCGCTTTTCTCTGCTTCGGTGAGGCCGCCGTTCCCTGCCCGGTACTCCAGTTCCGCCTTGCGATCCAGTGTAGCCGGTCGTTCCAGCGCCTGCCCGACCGCGGCCAGCGTCTCGGCGAACTCGACCTGACGCTCGTCGCGCTCCATTCGTCCGAAAATCTGCGTGGCCTGCGAAGACAGCCGCAACAAGCGTTCGAACTCGTTCTCGCCCCGCCATAGCTCCACCAGTTGCATGCCGCTTTCGAACTGTCCGTAGTTGCGCGCGGCATCCAGCACCGCACGCAGCAAACGGGTGGATTCCTGAGCCGGCCAACCGGTCCACACGGGTTCGCCGCCGCGCGCCAGCTCCGGGTCGGCCAGCACCAGCTGGGTCAGCCGCTCGACGGGGTCCTGCCGCACCTTGGGCGGCGTCATCGGTTGCCGTTGCGCCGGCCGGTCGCGCCATTTGCCGTCGCGACCCCGCTCCCGATTGTTCCGCCAATCCTCATTGCGGCCCGACTGCGCCCGGTCGCGCACATGTTGCTCGCCACCGAACTTTTGCCCGTCTTGTCCTGACAAGATGGGTTCCAGTTCGCTCAATTCCAAGCGGCATAATTCCGCCAGCCTTTTCTTCAACATGACCGCGTAGGCCGGCGCCTTGACCCGCGCCAGCAACGGCTTGGCCAGATGCACCAACCGGGCCCGCCCTTCGTCGCTTTCCAGCTCCACCTGGGCGGACAACTCGCGCAGCAGGAACTGCGCCAACGGCGTGGCCTCCTGGCGCACGCATTGTTCGAAACGCTCGCGCCCATACGCCTGCACGTAGGAATCGGGATCATGCTCTTCGGGCAAGAACAGGAAGGTCAGCTTCTTGCCGTCCGCCAGCAGGTCCAGGCTGTTTTCCAGCGCGCGCCATGCGGCCTTGCGGCCCGCGCGGTCGCCGTCGAAGCAGAACACCACGTCGTCGGCCAGCTTGAGCAACTTGCGCAGGTGCTCAGGCGTGCAGGCGGTGCCCAGCGTGGCGACCGCGTACTCGACGCCGTGCTGCGACAACATCACCACGTCCATATAGCCTTCGACCACCAGCACGCGCCCCACTTCGCGGATTGCGGCGCGCGCCTGGGTCAGGCCGTAGAGTTCGCGGCCTTTCTCGAACACCGGCGTCTCGGGCGAATTCAGATATTTGGGCTCGCCCTGCCCCATGACCCGACCGCCGAAGCCGATCACCGCGCCACGCTGGTTCAGGATGGGGAACATCACCCGGTCGCGGAAACGGTCGTAGCGGCGCTTGGTGTCTTCCTTGTCCACCACCAGTCCGGCCTCGGCCAGCAGCTTGTTCCAGTCGTAATCGGGAAACACCCGCTTCAGCGCCTGCCAGTCCTCGCCGCCCGGTGCGTAGCCCAGGCCGAAGCGCGCGGCGGTCCGCCCTTCCAGGCCGCGCCCCTTGAGATAGGCGATGGCCTGTGGCGCACTCTTCAGTTGCTGGCGATAGAAGTCGCTCGCCTGCTTGAGCGCATCCAGCACGCCCGGTTCGGCACGGGGCGCCTCCGGGGCGCCGCCGACCTCTTCCGGCACCTGCAACCCCACCGACTCGGCCAGCTTGCGAATAGCCTCGGGGTAGGACAGCCCTTCGTACTCCATGACGAAACCGACGGCCGAACCATGCGCGCCGCAGCCGAAGCAGTGATAGAACTGCTTGGTCGGGCTGACGGTGAACGAGGGCGATTTTTCCTTGTGGAACGGACAACAGGCAGCGTAGTTCTGTCCGGCCTTCTTCAGCGGCAGATAGCGTTCCACCACGTCGACGATATCGACGCGGTTGAGCAGATCCTGGATGAAGGAGTCGGGAATGCGCGCCATGAATCAGGGCGCCGTGGCCACGAAGCCGGTCTTGATGCCGTCGCGGAAGCCGCAGCGCCGATAGAAATCGATCACGCCGGGCTCGCGCGCGCTGGTGGACAGCATCACCTTGTAACAGTTGGCCGCCCAGGCGGTCGACAATGCAGCGTCGAGCACGGCGCGGGCATGGCCCTGCCGACGCCACTGCGGCAGCGTCACCACGTTTTCGATCAAGCCGTAGGGCCGCGCCCCGCGGGTCAGGTTGGGCACGATCAACAGGGTGCAGGTCGCGACCGGCCGACCCTGTTCCTCCGCCAGCCACACCGAAGCGCCGGGCTGGGCCAGCAGTTGCGCCCAGACACGCTCGGCGTGCGCCGCGTCCAGCACGGGGTCATCCGGATTGAGCGCGGCGAAGAGTTCGAGCGCGGCCGGCAGATCGCCCGCCGTGGCGAGCCGGGCCCGCATCAGCCCATCCGTGATTTGACGAGCTTGTTCACCTCGCCCATGTCGGCGCGGCCGGCAAGGCGGGCCTTGAGGTCGGCCATGATCTTGCCCATCGCGGCGGGCGCGGTGCCGTGGGCTGCGATGACCTCGGCCACGGCGGCGTCGATTTCGGCCTGCGACAGGCGCTGCGGCATGTAGGCGATCAGCACTTCGACTTCGGCCTTTTCCTTGTCGGCCAGATCCTGGCGCTGGGCCGCCTCGTACTGCTCGATGCTGTCCTTGCGCTGCTTGAGCATCTTGTCGATGACCACGACGATGCCGGCGTCGTCCAGCTCGATGCGCTCGTCGACCTCGCGCTGCTTGATGGCGGCCATCAGCAGGCGGATCGCCCCCAGGCGGTCCGTCTCCCTGGCCTTCATCGCGCTCTTCATGTCTTCCTGGATACGGGCTTTAAGACTCATCGATGCTCCTTGGGCTGAACACTCGGACACGCGCCACGCGGAATCGACGCGAGGATGGCGTCGATGGCGGGGTGACCTGGATTGGGAGAAGACAATGCCGCGCGTCTGGCACGGCAGAAAGGCCGAAAGGCCGCTCGGAGGCGGCCTTTTGCTCGGACTCGATCAGCGAGTCTTAGTACAGCTTCGGCGGCAGTTGTTGGCTGCGCAGACGCTTGTAGTGACGCTTCACGGCCGCAGCCAGCTTGCGCTTACGCTCAGCGGTGGGCTTTTCGTAGAACTCGCGCGAGCGCAGTTCGGTCAGCAGACCCGTCTTTTCCACCGCGCGCTTGAAGCGGCGCATTGCTACTTCAAACGGCTCGTTTTCTTTAACGCGTACAGAAGGCATCGAGCGAAATCCTGTTAAGTCTAGGGTTAGACACTTGAGAAAGGCGTGGAGTGTACGCCGACTGGCAAGCCGGTGTCAAAACCTTCTCTTTGCCGGCAAGCACTTAGAGCCGGTCTGGCGACCCTTCGTCACGTCTACCAAGCGATGCCGGACCGTGGGCGGCGAGGCGCGGGGTGTTGCTGGCGACGGCGAGCGGTTAGCATGTCGCTTTTTTGCATCATTGGAAGCGCGCCATGCTGGTCCTGGGGATCGAATCGTCGTGCGACGAAACCGGCGTCGCACTCTACCACAGCGAACGCGGCCTGCTGGCCCATCGCCTGCACTCGCAGATCGCCATGCACACCGAATACGGCGGCGTGGTGCCCGAGCTGGCGTCGCGCGACCACATCCGCCGCGTGCTGCCGCTGACCGAATCCTGCCTGGCGGAGGCCGGCGCCACGCTGGACGAACTCGACGCCATCGCCTTCACCCAGGGCCCCGGCCTGGCCGGCGCGCTGCTGGTTGGCGCTTCGGTCGCCAACGCGCTGGGCTTCGCGCTGCAGAAGCCGGTGATCGGCGTTCATCACCTGGAAGGCCATCTGTTGTCCCCGCTACTGGCCGAGCCACGTCCGGCGTTCCCCTTCGTCGCGCTACTGGTGTCCGGCGGCCACACGCAATTGATGGCGGTACGCGGCATCGGCGAGTACGAACTGCTGGGCGAAACCGTCGACGACGCGGCCGGCGAAGCTTTCGATAAATCCGCCAAGCTGCTCGGCCTGGGCTACCCCGGCGGCCCGGCGCTGTCCAAGCTGGCTGACCAGGGCGACGCCAAGCGTTTCAAGCTGCCGCGGCCAATGCTGCATTCGGGCGACCTGGATTTCAGTTTTTCCGGCCTGAAGACCGCGGTGCTCAACCTGGTGCAGCAGCAATCGCCGCTGGACGACACCACCCGTGCCGATATCTGCGCGGCCTTCCAGGAAGCCATCGTCGAAGTGCTGACCAAGAAATGTCTGGCGGCCCTGAAGCAGACCGGCATGCAGCGACTGGTGATCGCGGGCGGCGTGGGCGCCAATCGGCAATTGCGCGCCGGGCTGGACGACGCGGCCGCGCGGCGCCGCTACCAGGTGTTCTATCCCCCGCTGGCGCTGTGCACCGACAACGGCGCGATGATCGCCTACGCCGGGGCGATGCGGTTGAAGCATGCCCGGCACGACTACAGCTACGGCGCCAAACCACGCTGGCCGCTGGACAGCCTGCCTGTCGCCTGAGACCAACAAAAACGCCGGCATCAAGCCGGCGTTTTCCATGGAGCGACTGCGCTCAGGCAACGGTGAACGACTGGTCGATCAAGCCGCCCAGCACCAGGCGCAAGGTTTCGCCACGATGGATCGGGCCCACGCCCTCGGGCGTGCCGGTGTAGATCAGGTCGCCCTCGGTCAGGCCGAAGCGTTCGGAAATCCAGGCGATCAACGCCGGCACGTCGAACGCCATCAGGCGTGCTTCCGCGTATTGCCGTGTCTCACCGTCGATCTCCAGGCGGTAGGTGACTTCGCCGGGAAACGGAATCGCCGCCGCCGGCACGAAGCCAGTCAACGCGGCCGAACCAGCGTAGCCCTTGGCCAGCGTCCACGGCTGGCCGTTCTTCTTGGCCTGGGCCTGTACGTCCCGCGCGGTGAGGTCCAAACCCAGCGCATAGCCGGCGATGTACGACATCGCGGCGGCGCGGTCGACGTTGCGCCCGCTGCGACCAATGGCGACCACCAGCTCGGCCTCGTGATGGATCTCGCTGGACCAATCGGGCAGCGGGATCGCCTCGCCCTCGGCCAGCAGCGCCGACGTCGGCTTCAGGAACACCACCGGCTCGGGGCCGATGGTCGAGCCCATTTCATTGGCGTGCGCCAGGTAGTTGCGCGCTACGCAGAAAATGTTCGCCACCCGCAGTTCGCGCGGGCCGATCTGGATCGTCGCCATTCGTTTCTCCCTCAGGCCAGCCAGCGCGCGATGCTGAACAGCAGGATCACCGCCACCCACAACAGCACCGAGCGCCAGATCAGGCCGACGGCGCTGGCCAGGTAATCGGCACTGACATAATCGCCCACCCCGATCTCGGGGCGGAACTTGACGGTATGGTCCTGGTGCAGCGCCTCGCCCAGGCGGATGCCGATGGCGCCCGCGCCGGCGGCCAGCAGGATACCGTGCGCGTAGTTGCCCCAGGCGCGCGCTTGCGAGCGCCAGCAGTACACCGCGTCCTCGAAGTCGCCCATGATGGCGAAGCTGGCCGCTGTCAGGCGCACCGGCAGGTAGTCCAGCCATTCCTGCACCGTCATCGCCCAGCGACCGAACGGATCGGCCTCGGCGTAGGTGCCCCACTTCTGCGACAACAGGCTGGCGCCGCGATACAGCACCGCGCCCACCGGGCCGGCGCACCAGGCCAGCGCCACGAACCAGAACACCGTGCCGAACACATAGCGATAGGAGTCGATCAACCCCTGCTCGACCGACACGCGCGACACCTCGTCGGCGTTCATCTCGGAGGCATGCTGGCCGGTCCATTCGGCCAGCAGTTGTTGCGCAGTGGGCAGGTCATCCACCTGCAAGGCCTTGGAGATACCCGAAAAGGCGTGGCTGAACTGGCGGAAACCCATGGTGAGGTACAGCACCAGCACGGTCCAGGCAAAGCCCAGCAGCGGGCTGAACCAGCGCAGCAGGAAATAGACGCCGGCGGCCACCGCCAGCAGCGGCACCATCGCCACCACCCAGCCGTAGACACCGTTGCGGTATTCGCCAGCATTGAGCGCGCGCTTGAGGCGATTGGCCAGGCGGGTAAAGGCCAGATAGGCCGGATTGCGATTGCTGATGGGGCGCAACTGCTCCAGCGCAAGCGCGAGGATCAGGGATAGAATGGTCATCTTGATTTGTTCCTGACAGCAGGGCCGGCTTCATTCTGTCGGCCGCAAGCCTACCACAGGCCACGCATGCACCGAAGCCGCACAATCGGCCTCTTGAAAATCGCGGGGCCCGCCCCCAGTGCTGCTTACTCGGCTTCAACCACAAAAATCCCACCTGCGTTCGAACAACACGGAGATCGACATGGAACACAAACTGCCCGAATTGCCCTACGCCCAGGACGCGCTGGCGCCGCACATGTCCGCGGAAACGCTGTCCTTCCACTATGGCAAGCATCACCAGACCTATGTGACCAATCTGAACAACCTGATCAAGGGCACCGAGTACGAAGCCCTGTCCCTGGAAGAGATCGTGAAGAAGGCCCCGGCCGGCGGCGTGTTCAACAATGCGGCCCAGATCTGGAACCACACCTTCTTCTGGTACGGCTTCGCCCCCAATCCCGCCGGCGAGGATCGCGCACCGAGCGGCGCCCTGGCCGACGCCATCAATGCCAAGTGGGGCAGCTTCGACAAGTTCAAGGAAGCCTTCAACGCCTCCGCCGCCGGCAACTTCGGTTCGGGCTGGACCTGGCTGGTGAAGAAGGCCGACGGCTCCGTGGACATCGTCAACACCTCCAATGCCGCCACCCCGCTGACCACCGCCGATACCGCGCTGCTGACCTGTGACGTGTGGGAACACGCCTACTACATCGACTATCGCAACAGCCGCCCGAACTACCTCGGCGGCTTCTGGAAGCTGGTCGACTGGAACGCCGTCGCCCAACGCTTCGCTGCCTGAGCGCCGAATGGCGCTTCCGCTCATCGGAGCCCAACGGCCCGGTGAGTGGATAAAACAAGGGAGAGCCTTTGCTCTCCCTTTTTTTTGGCTGACATTGGTCACGCCGATGCTGCGGCACAGCAAAACCCCGCCGCCACCGATGATTTCCAGACGTAGCAGTATGGCGCCGTGCATCATGCGCGCCGCACCGTGTTGCGCAACCCGGCCGCCCGCATCGTTGCGGGATCGATGCTTCGCTCACGCACAGATTCGTCCCCAAGCGAGGCCAGGCTTCGCATCCATCCATCATCCCCGACTGCCAGGCGACATCCGCCCGCCGTCACGCAGGCATTGCCGGGCACATTGAGCGGGGCAGGATACAGTCCGTCGGCTTACATCTCCCGGCCATCCCATGGACGGAACCGAAGCGACTTACACGGACCCCAACGCGTCGTCCCGACCCCAGCTGGCCTGGTTGTTGTCATCGGCGTCAAAGCCGCGACAATATTAGGTTTGCCGCATACGGCACGCTTGCTCCACGTTCAAAACGCGTATTACGATGGTGGCCGGAGGAAGGGAAGCCCGTGGGCGCATCGCCGGCCGCGGAGTCGCAACATCGCACCCAGAGATAATTACAAATGAAACACCAACGCTTACTCGCTCGCGGCTTCACGCTGCTCGAGCTGCTGGTCGTTATCCTGATCATCGCCATGTTGGCCGGTTATGTCGGACCTCGCCTGTTCGGCAAGGTGGGCGAAGCCCGCGCCAAGACCGCCGCCGGCCAGATGAAGGCCCTGGCCGACGCGCTGGACCAGTACCGTCTGGATACCGGCAGCTACCCCACCACCGAGCAGGGGCTGAAGTCCTTGATGGAGAAGCCGGCCGATTCCACCAAGTGGAACGGCCCCTACCTCGCCAAGGCACTCCCCAACGACCCGTGGGATCGTCCCTATGTCTACCGCCGTCCCGGCGAAAACGGCCGTGAATACGACCTGCTGACCTTTGGTGCCGACGGCAAGCAAGGCGGCACGGGCGAAGACGCGGACGTCGCGCACTGACCCGTATCACCCCGCAGTCCTACCGGGTGATACCCCATGCGCTATAAGGTCAAAGCGTTGCAGGCCGGGCGCCTGACTGAGCTGGAGCTGGATGCGTCCAACGAGGCGGATCTGCGCGAACGGCTCAGCAGTCGCGGCCTGCAGGCCGTTTCCATCCAGGCGGAACGTCGCTTCACTCTGAAGAAGAAGAGCGACTTCGCCTTGTCCCTGTTCACCCAGGAACTGATCGCCCTGCTCGAAGCCGGCCTGACGCTGGTCGAGGCCGTCGAAACGCTGCGCGACAAGAGCGGCCAGGACGGCAGCCGGGTGGTGCTCACCCGCATGATCGAAGGCCTGTACCAGGGCCTGCCGTTGTCACGCGTGTTGTCCAGCATGGCCGAACATTTTCCACCGCTGTACATCGCCACTGTCGGCTCGGCCGAGAAGACCGGTCACCTGGCCGACGCGCTCAAGCGCTACCACCATTACGAATCGCGCCTGGCCATGGTGCGCAAGAAGGTGGTGTCGGCACTGGTGTACCCGATGGTCATCATCACCATCGGCGGCAGCATCATGTTGTTCCTGCTGTTCTATGTGATTCCCAAGTTCAGCCAGATCTACGCCAGCATGAAGACCCTGCCCTTCGCCGCACAGGTGATGCTGTGGTGGGGCGAGCTGGTCCACAGCAACGGCAAGCTGATCTTCGCCGCCATCATCGGCAGCATCGCGGCGATCATCGCGCTGCTGCGCACACAGACCGTGCAGACCATGTTGCAGGAGCTGTTCTGGCGCATTCCGCGGCTGGAGGAATACCGCCGGCTGTTCGCGCTTACCCGTTTCTATCGCACCGTGGGCCTGCTGCTGGCCGGCGGCCTGTCGGTGGTCGGCGCGATGGAACTGGCCGCGCAGTTGCTGCCGCAATCGATGCGCCTGGCGCTGACCCGCGCCATCGTCGACATCAAGTCGGGTCAATCGGTATCCGGCACGCTGCCCAAGTACGGCCTGACCACGCCGGTGTCGGAGCGGCTGCTGCGTGTCGGCGAGCAGAGCGGCGAACTGGCCACCATGACCGAGCGCGCCGCGCAGTTCTGCGACGAGGAACTGGAGCGCGCCATCGAGATGTTCACCAAACTGTTCGAGCCGATCCTGATGCTGGTGATCGGCGTGCTGATCGGGACCATCGTGTTCCTGCTGTACATGCCCATCTTCGAACTCGCCGGAAACATGCAATGATGCAGCGCCCCGCCCCGACGCACTGGAGAGACGCGCCATGAGCGAATTGACGCTGGATCTGATCCACCACCTGCGCCAGACGCCGGGCGAAGCCGGCATGCCGTTCCTGGTCCAACAGGCGCTCGGGCTGGACGACGCCGGCTACCGCGACGAAGTCGGGGAATTCCTCGGCATGCCCGCGCTGACGCTGGACGACCTGTCCGCGCTGTTCCCGCGCTACGACCTGGTGCCCTACGCCGAATCGGTCGGCCGCCAGTGCCTGGTGGTCGAGGATACCGACGGCACCCTGCTGCTGGTGCTGGCTGACCCGTTCGATCCGGTGACCCGCAACTGGGTACAGCAACGCCTGACCACGCCGTTCCGCTCGGTGTTCGCGCATTTCGACGACGTGCGCACCTACCTCGAAGGCTTCGAGACCTCGCACCGCGCGATGGACCAGATCGCCATGGGCGAAGGCGGTAGCGGCACCGACGAGCACGTCACCGAGATCTCGCTGGCGACCATCGCCCAGGACACCAACCCCATCGTCAAGCTGGTGAACTCCACGCTGTACGACGCGCTGCGCTCCAAGGCGTCGGACATCCACATGGAAAGCACCGCCAGCGGTCTGGCGATCAAATACCGCATCGACGGCGTGCTGCTGCACATCGGTGGCGCCAACGGCGTCGAGACCGCCGAGCAGGTGCTGTCGCGGATCAAAGTGCTGGCCGAGCTCGACATCTCCGAGCACCGCGTGCCGCAGGATGGTCGCTTCAAGGTGCTGATGAACCAGCGCGACATCGACTTCCGCGTGTCGATCATGCCGTCGATCTGGGGCGAGGACGCGGTGCTGCGGGTGCTGGACAAGCAAGGCGGCGGCGATTCGTTCAAGCAGTTGCGGCTGGACGTGCTCGGCCACGACGACGCCACCATGGCCGCGATCCGCAATCTGGCGCACGAGCCGTATGGCCTGCTGCTGGTCACCGGCCCCACCGGCTCGGGCAAATCGACCACGCTGTACGCCACCCTTTCCGAGATCAACACCGGCGAGGAAAAGATCATCACCATCGAGGACCCGGTGGAATACCAGCTGGGCGGGGTGTTGCAGATCCCGGTCAACGACAAGAAGGGCCTCACCTTCGCGCGCGGTCTGCGCTCCATCCTGCGCCACGACCCGGACAAGATCCTGGTCGGTGAAATCCGCGACGGCGAAACCGCCAACATCGCGGTCCAGGCCGCGCTGACCGGCCACTTGGTGCTGACCTCGGTGCACGCCAACAACGTGTTCTCGGTGCTCGACCGCTTCATGCACATGGGCGTGGAGCCCAACAGCTTCGTCGATGCGCTGATCGGCGTGGTCGCGCAGCGGCTGATCCGCAAGATCTGCCCGCACTGCATCACCGACGACCTGCCCGACGACGAAACGCTGCGCGTGTCCGGGGTGACGCGCGAACAGGTCGCCACCTGGAAATTCCGCAAGGGCCGCGGCTGCCAGGCCTGCCGCGATACCGGCTACCTCGGCCGCCGCGCCATCGCCGAAGTGCTGCGCCTGAACGACGAACTGAAGCAGGCCATCGCTGGCCGCGCGCCCGCGGTGGAAATCAAACAACTGGCGGCGCGGCACGGCTTCATCTCCATGCGCCGCGTCGCGCTCAACGCCGTATCGCGCGGCGAAACCACCTTGCAGGAAGTGAACCGTGTCACCTTTGTGGATTGAGCACAGCGCCTGGCTGATGCGGCACGACGTGCTGCTCGCCAGCCAGGGGCGGCCGGGCGGCGGTGCCCTGCGCCGCCAGCGCGGCGCCATCGACAACAACGCCGATACCGCCGTGATGCGCCTGCAACAATTGCTGGCCGACGCGCCGCGCGGCCCGCTCAAGCTCGACAGCCTGCAAGTGGTGCTCGGCAGCGCCTGGGTGCGCTATGCCGTGGTGCCGTGGCAGGACGGTCTGTACAAGGACAGCGACTGGCAGCAGTACGCCGGGCTGATATTCGCCCGGCAGTTCGCCACCTCCGCGGAAAGCTGGCGCATCAGCGTGGCCCCCGCCGCCTACGGCAAGCCGCGCCTGGCCGCCGCCGTCGATCAGGGCTTCTACCAGACGCTGGCCGAGCTGGCCCGTTCGCAGAAACTGCGCCTGTCCGGCCTGATGCCGCTGCTCACCAGCGCGATCAACCGCCACCACGGCAAGCTCAAGGGCAAGGAGTTCGGCTTCCTGATGCTGGAAGCCGAGCACGCCACCTGTTTGTTCCGCAGCGCCGGCGGCTGGGGCGGCATCGTCACCCTGCCCAATCCGATGCGCGACGAAGCCGACCAGTACGCGCTGGGCGCGCTGGTGCGCGACGCCGCGATGCTGGCCGGGCAGGAACTGCCGGAGCAGCTCTACATCGCCTCGTCCGAGGTCTCCATGCTGTCGGGCGAGGTCGCCGACTTCGACGTGCAATGGCTGGGCGGCGTGCACAACCGCTTCGCCCACCGCAGCGAGTGGGCGGACACGGAGGTGCGGCGATGAAGGCCCTGCAACTCGATTTTCAGAAGAAGCCGCGCAGCACGCCGTGGCTGGGCCTGGCGCTCACGCTGCTGGGCGTGCTCGCCCTGGTGTGGGTGATGACCGAACAGGACGCCGCCAAGCTGCGTGCCGACGAGTTGTCCACCCGCGAGGACCAGTACACGCTGCGCAAACGCAAGCTGGAAGAAGCCCAGGCCGCCGAACAGAAGAAGGAGCCCGCCAACGAGAAGGTGGCGGCCATCCTGCGCGCGCAGCAGGCGCGCATGCTGCCGGCGCTGTCAGTGCTGGAACAGACCTGGGACCCCGACATCGCCTACACCCGCATCGATGTCAGTGTCACCGACCGCAATATCAAGATGGAACTGGAAGGCCGCACCCTCGACGCCGCGCTGTCGCTGGTCGATGCGCTGTCGGCGCGGCCCGCCATCGAGAAGGTCACGCTGGCGCGGCAGGGCGTCAAGCTGGCGGATCAGTATCGCCCGGTCCAGGCGGCGATTGAGATCCACTGGCGGGAGGCCAAACCGTGAACGCCAACCAACTGAAATGGCACGCGCGGCAATGGTCGCGCTACGCCGGCCTGCTGGGCGTGGTCGGCATCGCGTTGCTGCTGGGCGCGCTGATGATCTATCGCCAGGACGTGGTGCCCTTCGAGCGCGACCTCGCCGACCGCGAACAGACCCTGGAACGCAACCTGCGCGCGCTGCGCCAGCAACCGGTGGCGGCCACCGCCTCCGCCGTCGAGGACCAATCGCTCAATGCACCGGACAGCTTCACCGAATTCCTGCGGCAGTCGGCGCAACTGGCCGGCAAGAACCGGGTGTCGGTGCTGCAATCGGAATACCGCGTGGTGACCGAGGCCGAAGGCCATCTGGTGCGCTACGGCGTGCAGTTCCCGGCCAACGGCCGCTACGCCGACCTGCGCGGCTTCATCGCCGACCTGGAGAAGATGCCCGGCGTGCGCGTCGAGGCGATGTCGCTGTCGCGCCTGCAGATCGGCGATGAACTGCTGTCGATCCAGCTGCAACTGAGCTACCTGACGGAGGTGCAATGATGTTGTCCCGCCCCGTCATGCTGGTGCTGGCCGTGGCTGTCGGTCTGGTCGGCTACACCTGGTACCAGGAACGGCAGGAAGCGCCCGCCGAGGCGCCGGCGCGTCCGGCAGCCCGCACGCCGGCCAAGGCGCCGACCGCGTCCGACGCCTCGGCCGCCAGCGAGCCCGCCGCCGCCAATGCCAGCCAGGCCAAGTCGGCCAACCTTTTTCCCGCCCAGACCTGGGCACCGCCGCCCCCGCCGCCGCCCACACCGGGGCCGCCGACACCGACCCCGGTGCCGGTGGCACCGCCGCTGCCGTTCTCGGTGATCGGCAGTTGGCACGAGCGCGGCAACGACCAGATCGTGGTCGAGGCCAGTGGCCAACAATTCGTGCTGTGCCGGCGTTGCGATTCGCTCGGCCGCATCCAGCAGGGCGAAACCCTGCTCGGCGTCTATCGCGTGGACGATATTTCCCGCGACGCCATTCTCTTTACCTATCTGCCATTGAACCAGCAGCAGTCGCTGCCGGTAGGAGGAACGCCGTGAAGCGCGCGTTGATCGTATCCCTCGTCATCGCCGGGTTGTTGGCCGGCTGCGCCGCGGATCAGGCCCGCCAACAAGGCCAGGATCTGATGCAGCAGGGCGACCTGCAGCAGGGCTTGAGCTATCTGAAGGAGCAACTTGCCCTCTATCCCGAGGATGTCAAGCTGCGTGCGGCATATGAGAAAGGGCTACTCAAGCTAATGCAACAGCTGCAAACCGAAGCGGAAGCCTCCACGCTACGTGGTGACTACACCACCGCCGTGGCGCGCTACCAGCAGATGCTGTCGTGGGAGCCGAACAACTACCGTGCCCGCGAGGCGCTGGCCCAGCTGGATGGCGCGGTCAAGCGCGACTCGATGCTGCGCTTCGCCAAGGAAAACAAGGACATCCGGCCCGACGAGACGCTGCAGGTGGTCAAGCAGATCCTGGTCGACGATCCGCGCAACGTGCAGGCGCAGCGCATCAAGGAAGACATCGAATCGCGCAACGCCCGCGAGGCCAACCTCAAGCCCGCACTGGCGCAGGCGCTGAAGAGCCCGATCTCGCTGCAGTTCCGCGACCAGCCGCTGATGAGCGTGTTCGACATCATCGCCCGCATCGGCAAGGTGAACTTCATCTTCGACCGCGACGTGCCGCCCAACCTGCGCACCACCATCTTCGCGCGCGACACCACGGTGGAGGACGTGATCAACCTGCTGCTGGCCACCAACCAGCTCGACAAGAAGATCCTCAACGACAACACCATCATGATCTACCCGAAGCGGCCCGATAAGGATCGCGACTACAAGGATCTGGTGATGCGCACCTTCTACCTGAACAACGCTGACCCCAAGCAGGTGCTGGCGATGCTCAAGCAGATGGTGAAGACGCGCGACGTCTACATCGACGAACGCCTGAACATGATCATCATGCGCGACACGCCCGAGGCGATCTCCGTGGCCGAGCGCCTGATCTCGGCGCAGGATCTGCCGCAATCCGAAGTGATCTTCGATGTGGAAGTACTGGAAGTCGGCAATAGCGATCTACTCGATTTAGGCATCCGCTATCCGGATAGTATTAGTGGCACCTTTGTCACCAGTAGAGATGGGAAGGCCCCCGCTGACCTCACCATTGATGAGTTAGCGAATCTCAACAGCGGCAACGTATTGGTCAAGCTGGGGAACATTTCGTTGACTGCCAATTTAAATCGCACCCGTGGTGACAGCACAATTCTGGCTAATCCCAAGATTCGAGTGAAGAATCGCGACAAAGCGAAGGTTGTGATTGGAGACAGGGTACCGGTCGTGACAACAACTACCTCTAATGGTGTCACGAGTGAAACGGTGAATTATCAAGACGTTGGTCTCACACTCAATGTCGAGCCACAACTGACCAACGATGGAGACATCGGAGTCAAAGTTCAGTTGGAAGTCTCGAACATCGTCAGCGAAATCCGCACCACGACCGGGTTGATTGCCTACCGAATCGGAACCCGCCGTGCCGAAACCAACATGTCAGCTCGCGACGGCGAAACACAGGTACTGGCAGGCTTACTGCAACGAACCAATCAGATTACCAAAAACTCAATCCCGGGTTTAGGCGAGTTGCCAATCCTAGATCGCATTTTTGGTAGCCGTAAGGACGACAACAGCCGGACCGAGTTAGTGCTGATGATCACCCCGCGCATCGTGCGCAACCTGCCGGTGCCCAGCCAGTACGTGACACAGTTCGAGAGCGGCACCGAAGCATCGATCTCCACCGATCCGCTGCGCCTGCGCAATGCCTCGACCGTCAACGTCACCGGCGGTGGCGCTGCCGGACAACCGCTGCCGATGCCGGCCCCGGCGCCCGCGCCGCAGCCCCAGCCGCAACCTCAGGCCCAGCCGGTGCCGCAGCCGGTGCCGCAGGAACAACCGGTCACCCAGCCGCGCGGCGCGGGCATGGGGCGGCGCTAAGGCGTAGCGATGAAACGGTGGCGCGGCTTTACCCTGATCGAGCTGATGGTCACGCTGACCATCCTGGCCGTGCTCGCCTCGGTGGCGCTGCCGCTGTCGCAGGTGGCGGCCACGCGCACCCGCGAGGATGAACTACGGCGGGCGCTGTGGCAGATCCGCAGCGCCATCGACGCCTACAAGCAGGCGGCGGACGAAGGTCGGATCCAGAAATCGCTCGACGAGACCGGCTTTCCGCCGACGCTGGCCTCGCTCACCGAAGGGGTGAAGGATATCAAGGACCCCACCGGGCGTAACATCTACTTCCTGCGTCGCATGCCGCGCGATCCGTTCTGCGACTGCCCCAGCAAGAACAACGAGCAGACCTGGGGTCTGCGCAGCTACGCCAGCCCGCCGGATTCTCCCGCCGAAGGGCGCGACGTCTACGACGTCTATACCCTGTCCAATGGCGTGGGGCTGAACGGCGTTCCTTACCGGGATTGGTAATCCGATGAAACACCTCGCCCGCCGGGGCTTCACCCTGATCGAACTGCTGGTGGTGCTCGCCATCATGGCCAGCCTGCTGACCCTGGTGGTACCGCGCTACTTCCAGCAGACCGACAAGGCTTCCGAGACCGTGCTCAAGCACAACCTGGTAGCGATGCGCGACGCCATCGACAAGTTCTACGCCGACACCGGCCGCTACCCGGCCACGCTGGACGAAATGGTCGAGCGCAAGTACCTGCGCGAGGTGCCGGTCGACCCGGTCAGCGGCAAGCGCGACGGCTGGACCGTGGTCAACCCCGAGGGCGGTACCGGGGTCTACGACGTGAAGAGCAGTTCTCCCGGCAACGGCACCGATGGCAAAGCGTACACCGAGTATTGACGCCGCCTTGCGCGCCCGGCGCGGCCAGCGGGGCTTCGCCTACGCCTGGGTGCTGATGATGGTGCTGGTCATGGGCATCTATCTGGCCGAGTTGGGCGACGTATGGCAGACCCGCATCCGCCGCGCGCGCGAAGAGCAGTTGCTGCAGGTGGGCGATGAAATCCGCCGCGCCATCAAGGCGTATACCGAACAGGACGCCGGCCAGGGCGGCGGCGGCCAGTATCCCAAGACCCTGGACGATCTGGTCCAGGACCCGCGCGTTCCGTTCGCGCGCCGTTTCCTGCGCAAGGCTTACAAAGATCCGATCACCGGCGAGGACTGGTCCTACATCGGCGCCCCCGGTGGGGGCTTCATGGGTGTGTACAGCAAGTCCAACGACAAGCCGCTGAAGCAATGGGGCTTCACCGCCCAATATGCATCCTTCACCGACAAGCCCAGCTACCAGGAGTGGAAGTTCGCCCACTGGCCGGGCGGCGGCAGTCGCACCCGATAGTTATCGCCCCTGGTGCGTTCATTCCGTTGGCATCGGTGCATTCCATCACGACAAGTGCATAGCACCAAGGCATTTTTCTTACTGCCGTTCGTCGTGTAATGCCTACATGACGGTCCGCAATCCATACCAATCCCGCCTAATCCTTTGAATTCAAAAGATATATTTTCTCGATGCTGATTTTTCACCATCAGCATTTAATGATATTTCTGACAAAATTTATAAGAAATTGCAACGAAAAGCCGGTACTCTGTGCGCACCTTTACTTATCACCATGAGGAAACGCATGAAGGCTACGACGATTGCATTCGCCGCCGCCGCCCTGCTGGGCGCCGCTTCCGCCAACGCTGCCGTGTACCAACACAGCGCGAACATCCAGAGCAACGGTGCCTGGGCATCCACGCTGCTGGGCAGCAGCGCCAACCAGTTCAGCCTGTCCGCCCCCGGGCAGTATGAATTCAGCTTCGAACTGACGCCGAACCAAGGCAGCGCCTCGCTGGCTTCGTTGCAGGCCGTGCTGCGCAAGGTGGCAGGCCCCGGCCCGTTCATCGAGCAGCTGACCAGCAGCAACGTGGGCGACAACAGCTTCGCCGGCTCGTTCACCTTCAACAACGAAGGCCCGGGCCTGTTCGACTTCTACCTGGCATTCACCAACTACGCGCCGTGGAGCGGCACGCTGAACTACAGCGTCTCGCCGGTGCCGGAACCCGCCACGCTGGCGCTGTTCGGCCTGGGCGCGGCCGGTGTGGCCTGGCGCCGTCGCAAGCAACGCGGCGGCTGATCCTCGCCCGCAGGCAATAAAAAACGGCCCAAACGGGCCGTTTTTTTTATGGGAGCTCCGCCGAGATCAGCGCTAGATCTGCCCCAGAAACCAGCTGACGATATAGAAGTGGTCCTCGAACAGGCTGGCTTCCATGCGATTGAACTCGAACAACGGCACCCACTGCGCCCGATCGGCATCATCGCTGCCGCGCACCTTGGGCAGTCCTTCGCCGGTGGGCGCCAGTTCGATCAGGAACGCATGGGTGATGGTGCGGCCGCGCAGCGAGCGCTGCGGGTGATCGAACACCCGGCTGGCGCGGATCGACCCCGCCAGCACCGGCGCCGGCACCTTCAACCGGGTTTCCTCCTTCAACTCGCGGATGACCGCATCGCGGATCGGCTCGTCCTGCCCAACGAAACCGCCCGGCAACGCCCACAGCCCCTTGCCCGGCATGCCGCGCCGCCGCACCAGCAGGATGTGACCGGAGTGGATCACCACGGCGTCGACCGTGACGAAGGTCGGCGGATAGGGCGCCCCCGCCCAGGACAAGCGGAATGCCCGCAGGAAGCGTTGTTCCGCCAGCAATTGTCCGAACACCTCGCGCTCGCGGAAGTGCAGCAACCAGTCGTAGACCGCCGCCGGCAGGTCGCCACGGCAGGCCGTCAGGCGCGAGGCATCCTCGTCGAACAGCGCGTCGCGGATGCGCCCGGCGTCGATGGCGCTCAGTTCCTCCACCTGTTCCCTTTGCCATTGGGGAAACAGGTCGAGATAGTGGCCGGCGCGACTGCGCCCATTGCCCGGCGGCGAGCCGACCACCCCGACGCGGAATTCCGCCGCCCGGTGCCCCAGGCTGGCGGTATCGACCGCGATCACCTTGTCCACCAGGTTCTGCACCTCGGTGACCCATTGCTGGTCGTTGTACATGCGGTCGGAACAGCCGACCACGAACACGCGGCTCTGCCACTCGGCCGGCAACGCGGCGCGCAGCATCGCCTCGCGCTCGGGCAGCGTGAACGGGTTGCGCGGGCTGACCGCCTGTCGCGCCGAACCGCAGACCACGATCACCCGGCCGGCCAGCGCCAGCGCCTCCTCGATGACCTTGAGATGCCCCAGATGTACCGGCTGGAAGCGTCCGATGAACACGAGATAGTCGTATTTCACGTCGCAAACTGCTCCAAGTCGTCCCACGGTGCGACACGGCGGCGACATCGCCGCCGTGATCGGGCGAGCGCTTACTGGTAGTAGCGCTGCGAGAATTCGAGCATGCGTTCGATCGGCGCACGGGCAGCGTCCATCTGCGCCGGACTGAGGTAGTCGATCACCGTGCCCTGCCCCGCCTGCGCCCGCTTCACCGCCTCGATGGTGTTCATCTTCATGTACGGGCACTGATTGCACTGGCAACCGGCGTAGATCGGCGCCTGCTCGATGTTCAGGTCGGGACGCGCCTTGCGCATGTTGTAGAGGATGCCATCCTCGGTGGCGACGAAGATGACGACATCCGGCTCGCGGTCGAACTCCTTCACCCACTTGAGCATGCCCGAGGTCGAGCCGACGTAATCCGCCAGTTGCAACACCGGTAACGGGCTCTCCGGGTGGGCGATCAGGTAACGTGCGCCGGGCACCGCGGCGAACGCCTCGTCCAGCGCCGCCTGGTTGAACTTGTCGTGCACCTCGCAAACCGCCGACCACAGCGGCATGTCGTAGCCGTACTGGAAGTTGAGGTAGGCGCCCATGTTGCGGTCGGGCGAGAAGATCACCTGCTTACCGTCGGCGTAGAGCTGGGCGATGATGTCGTCCACGTTGCGGCTGGTGACGATCCAGTCCGACAGCGCCTTGTGCTCGGCCGAGCTGTTGATGTAGCTGACATGCACGTGATCGGGGTACGACTCGCGCCAGCGTTGCAGGGCGCCGACGTCGGTCTGCGTCACCAGCGAACAGGTCGAGCCGGCATCGGGCAGGATCACTGTCGCATTGGGGTTGAGGATCTTGGCGGTCTCGGCCATGAAGCGCACGCCGGCGAACACGATGATGTCGGCCTCGGCGTCGCGGGCGAACAGGGAAAGCTCCAGGCTGTCCCCCACCTTGTCGGCCATCTGCTGGATTTCGGGCTGGGTATAGTAATGCGCGAGCGTGACAACGCGAGACATGGCAATCCTCCATGCGGTGCTCACGGGCTCACCCCGTGAGGGTCGGGTCGGAACGGCTGAGGGCGACCGATAGATCCCGACAACGTCGCGCGCACTGCGCAAGCCACCGTCTACCGGTGGCGCTTCGCACTGTCTGCCAGGATCGCGGCGCAGATTTTGGTCTGCGGCCCTAAGTGTTTGTCCGGACAGGATTTCCCGATCGCGCTTCCCGCGACCGCCCGCCGGTGGGCAACATCATACGCCGCTTGGCCGCGATTTTCCTGCGCTTCGGGTGTTGACAAGGGATGGGCGGCTCACCATAATGCGCCTCTCTGTTGCAGTACACGGCAGCGCGGGAATAGCTCAGTTGGTAGAGCGCAACCTTGCCAAGGTTGAGGTCGCGAGTTCGAGCCTCGTTTCCCGCTCCATGCTTCATTGCCCATGCCACAGATACGCGGGAATAGCTCAGTTGGTAGAGCGCAACCTTGCCAAGGTTGAGGTCGCGAGTTCGAGCCTCGTTTCCCGCTCCAGTTTCCAAAAAGGGAAAGTGATTCACTTTCCCTTTTTTCCAGCTTCGGCGGGGTAGCAAAGTGGTTATGCAGCGGATTGCAAATCCGTCTACGCCGGTTCGATTCCGACCCCCGCCTCCAGATGAAAAGCCCTGATCCTTCAGGGCTTTTTGCTTTTCTGCGCCTCGTTTCGCTCATCCCCTTCCATCCGCGCGTGCCCGCAGCCCGGCACCGCAGCATCCCTCCTTGCCCATGACTGCCGCCTGCCACCGGCAGTGAACGCCTTCCCCCACCTCCGCCAACGTGCCGCTGGGTATCTTGCCTCCACACGAAGCGGCGCCAGACGGCAAACGGCCATGCCCTGATCGCGACACGGCGGGTCGCCCCCGACGGCCGACGCCCGCGGCACCGCTTCGTGCCCTCCCCGCCCCTTGCGGCAACTGCCATCAGCCCATATCACCGATGATGAATCCACCATCTTCCGACCCGCTCCGCCTGGATCGGGCTGGCGACGTCACGCCCAATGCCCCACCCGCCATCCAACTGTGGGCCGCCGTGCTGGCCCAGGCGATCGACGACCTGGCGCTCCACCTATCCAACGATCACGCCGTGCCACCGCGCGAACAACGCGCGGGACGCGACGCCCTGGCGTTGCTGTTCAGTCGTCGGCGCCAGGCACAGTTGGCGGGCCTGTGCGATGTGCTCGACCTGCAATTGGAAGCGGTGCGCCACGCGCTGGCCCGGCAATGGGGCACCAGCGTGACTCAATTGCAGCAGCGTGCCGAGCAATTGCCCGAATAATCCCGGAATTCGCCGAAACCTCTCGCCTTCGCCTCATTGCATTTCATTTCCCACTGAATTCCTTCCACACAATTGGCCTACCCCTGTTGATCGATCATGACTGCATCATCGGCCCGCCCATTGCGGGCCGATCCGTCAATTCATCCAAAGGGGAAACCATGATCAAAGCGATGGATATCAAATTGCGCGCCTGGGCCATCTGGTCGTCGATTCGCGAAGATGGCGGCAGCGGCTATGCGCAATTCGGTTATCGCGAACGCACCGGCGGTGGTTGCCGCGGCTTTGCCCCGGGGGACGCCGATGGCGTGATCGTGGTCGGCGACAGCGACGGCCGCGACCATGTGGTGGATTACGAGGAAATCCGCACCGTCGATGCGCAGATCCACGGGCGGCTTTCGCTCTCGGCGCGGCAGGCGTTCAAGGCCTGGTACCTGGGCCGCGGCACGGCCAGGCAACGGGCGGCGCTGATGGGCTGCTCGGAACGCACGGCCTTTCGCCGGCTGGAGCGCGCCCAGCAGGAATTGGCCGCTTTGCTCGATGTTTCATCGGCCCCCATTCAATACGTCAATTCCAATGAGGGAATTCAGTACTGCACCCAAAAGGCGGTTTATTCCTGATTTCGATATTGACGCCTTTGGCAGTGAATTGTTATAGTTCAGCTATCGTGAACAAAGTTGCGTTTCGGACAAAACCCCTGAGATTCCTCGGGGGTTTTTGCTTTTCAGGATGATTGAATTGCGATGAAGCAATTCAGTAGCCACCACCCTATTCGCTCAATCCGGATTCATCGACCGCCATTCACGTTTTTGCATTCCCACCGGCCCCGCCTTGCGCGGGGCTTTGTCTTTTCAGGAGGTCCCATGCCTGCCCGCAATGCTTCGCCGCCGTACGCCTCCCTGCCGTGCCGCAGCGGCGCCGCGCGTTTCCCCGCCCGATTCGACCCGTTTGGTGACCGATCATGCATACGCTGACCGCCATCCGCCAGGCGCTGGTCACGTTGCTGAGCGGGCATACCGCCGCCGGCAGCCGGGTCTGGGGCAGCCAGACGCGCAGCATCGGCGACGCCGAACTGCCGGCGTTGCAAGTGCTGCTCACCGGACGCAAGACCCGGATGCGCGCGGACGTGCCCGACTACGTGCAGCGCGGCGACTTCGTCGTGGTTGTCCAGGTGGCGGCCGGCGATACGGCCGACGATCAGGCCGAATCCCTGCTGGACGAGGTGGAACGCCTGCTGACCCGTAGTCCCACGCTCGACGGCCTGCTGGCACACCCGCTGCGCACCACGCGGCTGCAAGTGGTGGTCGAGGGCAACCGCCTGCGCTACCTGCAAGGCTACCGCGCCATCTGGCACGAAGAGCCGTTTGCCGAGCTGGAGGTCACCGAGCCGCACACCGCCCCGCGCTTCGCCGACTTCACCCATCTGCACGCCGATCTGGATGCCCCGCCGTTCGCCAGCGCCGCCGAACATGCCCGCTGGTTGAACGGCGACTACAGCGGCGAACGGCCGGACGCGCAGATCGATTTCCATCCACCAGGACCTACCCCATGACCACCCGCATCAAGCCCCGGTCGCCGGCGCTGCTCGTCTTTCTTCCCGACGGCAGCGGCGCGCTGCCGCCCGATGGACTGGACGTCCATCTCGACACGTATTGGCACCGCCGTCTCGCCGACGGCGATGTGATCGCCGTGGTGAACAAACCGCGCGCCAATGCCAAGACCAGCCCCGCCCGCCGCGGGGCTTAATTTTTCTCCCAGGAGTCGCTCAATGCCCGAAAACATCAGTTTCAACGCCATCCCGGTGGACATCCGCACCCCCGGCCAGTACATCGAGATCGACCACACCAAGGCGGTGCGCGGTCTGCCGTCGCAGGATCGTCGCCTGCTGCTGCTGGGCCAGCGCCTGGCCACCGGCAGCGTGCCGGCCGGCGTGCCCACCCAGATCAACAACCCGGACCAGGCCGCCGCCTACTTCGGCCGCGGCTCGATGCTGCACCGCATGGTGCTGGCCGCCAAGGCCGCCAACAGCACCACCGCCATGTGGGCCATCGCCGTCGATGACCTGGAAGCGGGCGTCGCGGCGAGCGGCACGCTGACCCTGACCGGCTCGGCCAGCGCCGCCGGCATCCTGGCGCTGTATGTCGCCGGCCAGCGCGTGCAGGTGGGCGTCGCCCAGGGCGATGCCGCCGCCGCCATCGCCACCAAGGTGGTCAACGCGGTCACCGCCGCCGTCAATCTGCCGGTGACCGCCGCGGCCACCGCCGGCGTGGTGACCTTCACCGCGCGTCACAAGGGCCTGACCGGCAACGGTATCGACCTGCGCCTGAACTACTACAGCGACGACACCACGCCGCTCGGCCTCACCGCGACGACCGTCGCGATGGCCAGCGGCGCCGGCAATCCGGACATCGCGTCGGCCGTGGCCGCCATCGGCGACGATCAGTACTACAGCATCGTGGCGCCGTACACCGACAGTGCCACGCTGGGCGCGCTGGAATCCATGCTCGACGCCAAGTGGGGCCCGATGCAGCAACGCACCGGCCACGTGTTCGCCGGTATGGTCGCCACTCATGCCGCACTGACCACCTTCGGCACCGCGCGCAACAGCCCGCACGTCTCGGTGCTGGGCATCCACGACACGCCAACGCCGGCGTGGGAATTCGCCGCGTCGTGGGCAGGTGTCTGCGAGTACTACGGCGCCATCGATCCGGCGCGCCCGTTCCAGACGCTGCCGGTGCCCGGCCTGATGGCCCCGCCGCTGAAGAGCCGCTTCACCCGTACCGAACGCGACCTGCTGCTGCGCTCCGGCATCAGCACCGTGATCTATGGCAGCGACGGCGCGGCGCTGATCGAACGCGTGATCACCACCTACCAGAAGAACCCGTTCGGCGTGGCCGACATCAGCCTGCTCGACCTGGAAACCAAGTGGACGGTGGACTACATCCGCTACGCCGTGCGCGCCCGCATCGCGCTGCGCTTCCCGCGTCACAAGCTGGCCAACGACGGCAGCAACTACGCGCCCGGCCAGGCCATCGTCACGCCGGGCATTCTGCGCGCCGAACTGCTGACCCTGTTCCGCGAGCTGGAAGCCGCCGGCCTGGTTGAGAACTTCGACCAATTCAAGAACGACCTGCTGGTGGTGCGCAGCAACAGCGATCCCAACCGCGTCAACGCGGTGATCCCGCCGGACGTGGTCAACCAGTTCCGCGTGTTCGCCGCCGCGGTGCAGTACCTGCTCTGACCCCCAACCGGGCGGCGCCACGCCGCCTTTTCCGGCCCGCGTGACAGCGGGCCGTTTTCTTTTCAGCTCACGGAGAAATACCCATGGCAGGCAATACCCAGTTCGCAGGCCGCGTGTTCGTCAACATCGACGGCGTGCGCCTGCGCAGCAAATCCGGCGCCAAGCTCAACATCGGCGGCGTCGAACGCACCCCGGTCGAAACCGATCTCGGCACCGTCGGCTACACCGAGAAGACCAAGACCCCCACCGTCGAATGCACCATCATCCTCGCCCGCGATACCGACCTGGTGGCGCTCGGCGCGCTGGCCGACGTCACCCTGGTGTTCGAGACCGACATCGGCGTCAGCTACGTGCTCAAGGACGCCTTCGTCACCGAACCGCCGGAATTCACCGGCGGCGAAGGCGAAGTCAGCCTGAAGTTCGCCGGCACCCGCTGCGACAAGGTGTAAGGCATGAGCGCGCTTCAGTTCCCCATCGTGATCGCGCTGAGCAAGCCGCTGCGCTTCGGCGAGGAAGACATCGCCGAGCTGCAGCTGCGCGAACCGTGCGCGGGCGACTTCCGCGTGTTGAGCAACCCGCAGGCGGTGCTGGCGTGCTCGCTCGACCTGGCCGCCGAACTGGCGGGATTGCCCCCGTCGGCGCTGGATCGGCTGAACACCGCCGACACCGAGGCCGTGGTCCGGGCGGTGAACCCTTTTTTGTTCTGGTTCCGCTGAACTGGCAGGACATGGCCGGCGACCTGGTGGTCGCCGGCGGCATCGCGCCCTCGGAGGTCTGGGCGATGCGCTGGAGCGAATTCCGCTTCTGGCATCACCAGGTGCTTCGGTTGAAGGGCGTGGTGTCGGAGCCTGACTGAGCGCGCCTTCGCGGCCCGACAGGCCGCGAAGGCGCCATCGGCGACTTGGCCGGCCGGCACGGCCAAACCGCATCAAGGAAAAACACATGGCAAGTCTGAAAAGTATCGGCGCCAGCCAGTTTGCCGCAGGTGGCCAAGCGCTGGTCGACGACTACAGCGATGCGATCAAGCAATCCATCCGCCTTGAATCCGAACTCGTTACCCTGGGCAATATCGCCGGCATCGAGGGGCCAAAGCTTCCGGCTACGGTAGGTCAGTGGAAACAGGAGCTGATCGGGCTGAGCCGTCAAACCCAACAGACGCAGGGAGACCTGCAGCAAGGCTTCGGCGCCCTGATCGAAAAGGGCCTGGCACCTGACCTGGCGTTCAAGATCCTGCGCGAAGCCGGCCACGCAGCCACCGCCACCGGCGGTGACGTCAAGGAGATCGGCAAGACCCTCATCGGCTTTCACGACCAGCTCGCCGTGTCGGCCGATCAGGCCGGCCGGGCGCTCGATGCCCTGGCAGTGGCCAGCAATGCCGGACGGATCAAATTCCCCCAATTGCAAGCGCAGATGCCGGGCCTCGCCTCGGCGGCGAAGGCTTCCGGACTGAATCTGCAAGGTACCGGTGGCGTGGCTTCACTGGCGGCCGGCATGCAGATCGCCGGCAAGGACGGCACTGCCCCCGATCAGGCTGCCGCCAACCTCAAGGGCTTCCTGGCCGCGTTCCAGGACGAAGGCATGGCGGCCCGTTTCAAGAAGCTCGGCATCCGCAACTACGACGAAGAAAAACGCAAGGCTGCGGCCAGTGCCGATCCGCTGCTGTATATGGCCGAACTGGTACAAAAGGCCACTGGCGGCGACGACGCCAAGGTACGCAAGCTGTTCACGGATCGCGAGGCCCAGGGCTTCGCCAAGGCACTGATCGGTGACCTGGGCGGCTATCGCCAGATCCGCGATCAGGCTGCGAACGCGAACGGCCAGATCCGGCAAATGGAGAATGCCCGGCTCAATACCACGCAAGGACAACTGCACCAGATGCAGATCCGTACCGACGCGGATCTGCAGGAATCGACCATCACCCAGACCGGGCATTGGGCCGCCCGGACCGCTGCGGGCGCGATGAACGAATACGACGTGGACAGTACCCACCTGCGCCTCATCCAGACCTTGTTCGGTGGGGCATTGTGGGGAACCGACCGACTGCTGTCTCGCAACAAGGGCGGCGGTAATGGCAACGCGGCGATTGGCGATTCAGCGGCCGGCGATCCGACGCCTGTCTTCGTCGTCAACTGGCCAGCGGGAGGCGGCATCGCTTCAGGGGTGGGCAATCTCGCCCAGCTGGTTCCCCTGCTGGCCCGTGCCGGCCCAGCCTTGGCGGTGGGCGGTGCGGGTCTGGGCGGCTTCGCCTACGGCAGCATGCTCAACAAATTGATGAACTGGCAGATGCAGCTGTTCACCGGTGAAAAGGACGCCACGGTGGGCGGCAAGATCTACGACTGGACGCACGGCGTCGGTCCCGGCCCGATGGAGACCATCGACCGGCGCCTGCATCCGGCGCAGCTCTCGCCCACCGATATCCGCACCATCCAAGCACTGCCGCCCGGAGCCCTCTCCCCGGCCAAGGTCGGCGGCACCATCGAGGTCAAGGTTTCCATGCCCTCCTATCTGACCGGCCAGACCAGCGTCACGCAGCCGACCGGCACCGGCGTGAAGCTCGAGGCCACGGCCAATACCGGCCGCTACTACTACGGAGGATCGTGATGAGCTGGCGAGACCAACTGGAAAAAGCCTCGTTCCGCGGCGTGCCGTTCCATGTCAGCCGCAGTGGCGGCGAGGTCGGCCGGCGCGTGCAGTTGACCGAGTATCCGCTGCGCGATCGGCCCTACGCCGAGGATCTGGGTCGCAAGGCGCGGACCTTCACCTTGGATGCCTTCGTGCTCGGGCCCGACTACCGCGCGGTGCGCGACCGCCTGCTGGCGGCGTTGGAACAACCGGGCGTGGGTGAGCTGGTATTGCCGTCGCGCGGTCACCAGCAGGTGGTGGCGCAGCGCTGCTCGCTGGAGGAAACCGCCGAGCAGGGCGGCATGGCGCGGCTCAGCCTGGAGTTTGCCGAAGCCGGCGCCAACGAGCTGCCGAACAGCCAGATCGATACCGAAGCCCAGTTGCTCCAGGCCGGCGATCGCTTGATCGCGGCATGCGGACAGGATTTCGCCGCGCAATGGAAGGTCGGCGCGCAGTGGCTGGAGGGCGATCTGCTCACCGCGCTGGAAGCGGGCGCGGGTAATTTCCTGGAAGCGCTGGCGGCCGTCCAGCAGACCTTCGACTGGATCGAGCGCCAGCTGGGCACGGTGGAGCGTATCGCGCAGCAGGTCGACGAGGTGCTGAATTCGCTGGAAAAGCTGTTGGGCACGCCCGCCGCGCTCTATCAGCGGCTGGTCGGTTCGCTGGAGCGGATCGGTATTCGCCTGCAACGCTTCGGGCAGGACTTCGACAGTATCGTCACCGGGCGTCGTCCCAACGGCGGCACCCAGGCGCTGGATTCGATGAAGCCCCTGCTGTTCGAGTCCCCGGCCCGCCAGGCGATGCTGCCGAGCACGCCGGTCAACGTTGCCAACCTGCGCAACCGGCTGGCGCTGGACCAGGCCACCCGCACCATCGCGATGGCGCAGGCGGCCATGGCACTGCCCCGGGCGCCGGTGCTGGCCTCGGCCGACCTGATCGCCATGCGCGACACGGTGTTCGACGCCATCGACGCCCTGGCCGACCAGGCCTCGGATCTCACCTACCCCGCGCTGTTGGCGCTCAAGGCCGCCACCGTCAGGGCCGTCGCCGAGCGCCTGCCGGCCACCGCGCAATTGCGCGAGGTCTGGCAGAGCGTGCGCGAACCGGCGCTGGTGGTGGCGTGGCGCCAGAACGGCAACCTCGATGCCGAGCTGGACCTGGTGGTGCGCAACGACATCCGCCATCCCGGCTTCGTGCCGGACGGGCGGACTCTCAACCTGCTGAAGACCTGACCATGGCGAATCTCCAACTCAAGGTAGGCGGCCGGATCTACGGCGGCTGGACCGAGATCTCGCTGCAACGCGGCCTGGAGCAACTGGCCGGCAGCTTCACCCTGCAACTGACCGAACGCTGGCCGGACCAGGACACCGCGCGCCCGGTCAAGCCGGGCGAGGCCTGCGTGGTCACCATCGACGACCAGCCGGTGATCACCGGCTTCATCGACCAGGTGTCGGTACGCTTCGATGCGCAGGCGCGCAGCCTGAGCGTCAGCGGCCGCGACGCCACGGCCGACCTGGTGGATTGCAGCGCCAGCCACGGCTCCGGCCAGTGGAAGCGCGCCAGCCTGGCCCGGATCGCCCGCGACCTGTGCCATGACTTCAAGCTGCCGGTGGTGATCGATCCGGCCGTGCAGAAGCAGGCCGACGACCCGTTCAAGAGCTGGAACATCGAGGAAGGCGAGACCGTGTTCGACTGCCTGGAACGGATGGCGCGCCTGCGGATGCTACTGCTGACCACGCGCGGCGACGGCGCCCTGTACATCACCCGCCCCGGTACCGAAGAGGCGCAGGCCGCATTGGTGGAAGGCGACAACCTGCTCGGTGGCGAAGCCAGCTTCAGCTGGGCGCAACGCTTCAGCCTCTACCGCGTCAAGGCGCAAAGCCGCGGTCGCCATGCCGAACAGGGCAGCAGCAGCGACGCAGTGGTAACCCGGCACCGGCCGCTGATCGTGCTGGCCGAGGACCAGGCCGAAGGCCCCACGGTGCAGCAGCGCGCCAACTGGGAAAAGACCATCCGCGCCGCCCGCGCCAACCGGGCGACGGTGGACGTGGTGGGCTGGCGGCAGGGCGACGGCTTGCCGCTGTGGCAGCCCAACCTGCGGGTGAACCTGAAATCCGGCCTGCTGCGCGCGGACGGCGACGTGCTGATCTCCGAGGTGAGCTACACGCTTGGCGCCGGCGGCGAGCGCTGCGCGCTGACGCTGGTCGATCCGCGTACCTTCGACCGACTGGAGGGCAAATCCACCACGCCACTGAAACGTGGCAAGAGCGCCACAGCCAAGCCGTCCTCGACGGCGGGCCAGGGCACCACGCAAAGCAACGACTGGGGGCAGAACTGATGATCGAACGACTTGCCCGTCGCGTGCGCCTGATGGTGGCGCGCGCGGTGCTCAATCTGGTGAACGACGCGGCCGGGCTGCAACGGTTGCAGGTATCGGCGCTGGCCGACGAAACCCGCGACGACGTGGAGCGCGCACAGAACTACGGCCTGACCAGCGTGCCGCTGCCCGGCGCCACGGCGATCCTGGTCGCCGTCGCCGGTAGCCGCGACCACCTGGTCGCCACCGCGGTGGACGACGAACGCCATCGCCCGAGCGGTCTCGCTCCGGGCGAAGTGTGCATCTACACCCACGAGGGCGATCGCATCCACCTGAAAAACGGCCGGCTGATCGAGATCTCCACCCAGACGCTGCGCGTCAATGCCGGCGCGCTGGTCGAACTGAACACGCCTCTGGTCAAGCTGAATGCCCCGCTGGTCACCACCAGCGGCCAGCTCAAGACCGCCGGCGACATCACCGACAACGCCGGCGGCAACAGCCGCACCGTGGCCGGGATGCGCCAGGTGTTCGGCGATCACGTCCACCCCGAAACCAATACCAGTGGCGGCACCACCGGCAAACCCACGCAGGGGATGTGATGGACCTCAAGACCTTTTTCTTCGGCGACGAACAACGCTGCGACTGGCAAACGGCCGCGCTCGGCCTGGCCGAGGGCGACGAGCTCGATACCGCCGTGCTGCTCAGCCTGTTCACCGACCGCCGCGCCGCGCCCAACGACGATGTCGAGGGCGACCCGCGCGGCTGGTGGGGCGACGCCATCGCGGTCGGCGACGAGCGCGCGGTGCCGCTGGGCTCGCGCCTGTGGCTGCTGGCGCGAGAAAAGCAGACCGCCTCCGCGTTGCGGCGGGCCGAAGCCTACGGGCGCGAAGCGCTGCAATGGCTGATCGACGACGGGCACGCCCGCTCGGTCAGCGTGGCGGCCAGCGCGCCCCGCCTGGGCCTGTTGCGCCTGGACATCGCCATCGATTCCCAACCCTATCGCTTCGAGCTGACACCATGAGCCTGAATCGTCCCACCCTGCCCGAACTGGTCGAAGCGCAGCTGACCGAGTTCGAGGCCCGCCTGCCGGGCGCCGACGCGCGCCTGCGCCATTCCAACCTCAACGTGCTCGGCCGGGTCCAGGCCGGCGGCCTGCACCAGATGTACGGCTACCTGTCGTGGCTCTCGCTGCAGTTGTTTCCCGACACCTGCGACGCCGAGTTCCTCGACCGCTGGGCCTCGATCTGGCTGGTGGAGGGCCGCAAGCCCGCCGCGCTGGCGCAAGGCACCATCCGCCTGAGCGGCACCAGCGACACCGTCATCCCGCAAGGCAGCGCCCTGACCCGCGCCGACAACCGCGAATACCTGACGCTGGCGGACGCGGTGGTCGGCGCCGGCGGCAACGTCGAAGTCGCCGTCGCCGCGCGCGAAGCCGGCGCCGCGGCCAACGCCGACGCGGGCATCGCGCTGACTCTGACCACCCCGATCGCCGGCCTGAACGGCAGCGCCGTCGTGCTCGCCCCCGGCCTGACCCAGGGCAGCGACGTGGAGCCGGATTCCGCGCTCCGTCAGCGGCTGATCGCCCGCATCCAGCGGCCGCCGCAAGGTGGCGCGGCGTCGGATTACGTCGCCTGGGCGCTGGAGGTACCGGGTGTGACCCGCGCCTGGACGGTGGACAGGCCATTCGGCCTCGGCAGCATCGGCGTAGTGTTCGTGCGTGACGGCGACACCGACCCGATCCCGGACGCCAACGAGGTCGCGGCGGTCCAGGCGCACATCGACAACCTGCGCCCGGTCACCGCCGAATTCGTGGCCCAGGCGCCGACGCCCAAGCCGGTGGCCTACACCATCCGACTGGTGCCCGGCACCCCGGCGGTGCGCGAAGCGGTGATCGCCTCGCTCAAGGACCTGCACGCCCGCGAAGCCGCGCCCGGCGCCACGCTGCTGCGCAGCCACATCACCGAGGCGATCAGCCTGGCTTCCGGAGAAACCGACCACACCCTGGTCAGCCCCGCCGCCGATGTAACGACCGAGCGACTGGAGATGGCGATATTCGGAGGCGTGACATGGCAATGACCGCCGAAGACTACCGCCAGCAACTGTCCGCCCTGCTGCCGGCGGGCCTGGCGTGGCCACGCGACCCGGACAGCACCTTGCAGCGCGTGCTGGGCACTTTCGGCACCGGCTTGGCCGGCGTCGATAGCCGGGCGAACGAACTGCTGCGCGAGACCTATCCGCCGACCAGCTACGAGTTGCTGGCCGACTGGGAGCGTATCGCCGGCCTGCCCGACGAGTGCTCGCTGCTGGGCAGCCAGACCTTGCAGGAGCGCCGCAACGCCGTCGCCGCCAAGCTGGCCGCCAGCGGCGGGCAATCGTGCGCCTACTTCATCGGCGTAGCGGCGCGTTATGGCCACCCCGACGCCACCATCACCGAATACCGCGCGCGGCGTTATGGCAGGTCGCGGCTGGGGCAGCGCTATGGCGGCTGGCGCTGGCAATTCGTCTGGCAATTGAAGCTGCCGGTGATGCCGGTCGTTCCACGCGAATGCGGTGACCCGTTCGGCGAGCCGTTCCAGACCTGGGGCGATGTCCAGCTGGAATGCATGATCAACAAACTCAAACCCGCGCATACGCGGGTTTTGTTTTCCTATGGGAGCTAATCGATGGACTATCCGCATTCCGTGCCCGACGTGGGCTTGCTCGACGGCAAATTCACCGACGGCGATCCGCTGACCGGGCTATTGCCGAGTTTGGACCCGGCATCCTGGGCGAATGCTGTGACGGATGAGTTGTTGGGGGTGATTAAGGCGGCCGGGCTATCTCCAGACGAATTGGATACCTCCCAGTTCCTCAAGGCGCTTCGTGGCACGGGCGTTTTTCAAACAAAACCACAGTTCTCCAATGATACTGCCATTGCCACGACTGAATTTGTACGACGCCAAGGAATTCAGTCTTCAAACATAATTATTGCCACAGCAGGAATGGTATTGAATGCGAGCGCATTTGGTGCAACCGTTCTACACGCCAGTCCTTCCCCCTCAACCATTACGCTTCCACCCTATTCCGACGGCGTTCCCGGCGCCAGAATAGAAATCGTCAATTTCGGCGGAGGCATCCTAACAATCCAAGCCCAGTCCCCCTCCGCCATCGTATGCAATGGCGGAGCTGGAATTTCCCCCATGAAATTGGGAACGGGCGATACACTAACCGTGGAAGTCGGCAATGGGCCATCATGGCTGGGGGTTGGCGGCACTGCGCAACTCGCATACTCCGCATCATTCTCTGCATCGATAGCGCCAATTGGCTGGCAGAAACTCCCCGGTGGATTTCTCATTCAATGGGGCTCCCAGACATTGCCAGCAGCATCGACACCAATCACTTTCCCTCTTGCATTTCAAAGCAACCCAACAGCTTTGACAGTTCAGCCAGCAGGCATCAATCAAACAACCACCTATTTATCCGTCACGCCAACGGGGTTTAACGCGGTGGCTTATACAGCCACAAATGGCGCGCCAGTCTCCACCACGATCAACTGGATTGCAATTGGGAGGTCTATTTAATGTATGCAACCTGGAAGGCCAGTGACAAACGTTGGGCATTTTCATTGAATTCAAGTGAAGGAGCCCAATTTATCGACGATGACGTGTATGCTGAATTATTTGCCGCCCAGTCAGAGGGAAGGATTATCTCCGTCGGGGCCAACGGCATGCCAATCACCATTGCCCCACCGGAGGTTCCTCTCTGCGTTCAACGCAATAATGCGTTAACTCAACTGAGCAGTTGGGAGATCAGTGAGCGTGCGGCCGGCATTGAACACGCCCGCCACCACTGGCTCACCACTCCCGAGGCTCTGCAGGACATCCGCGATGCTTTACTCGCCGGGGTGGTCCCTGGTGGCATTTGGGTCGACGCGGAGCGCAACCGTGTACCCATGGCACTGACCGAATTACAGGCGCTGTGGACGGCCTGCGTCGAGCGCGGCGCGGCAATCTATCAGCGCCGGCTGGAGTTGGAGGCACAAATTTCCCAGCTGGACCGCGAGCAACTGGAGCAGTTCTCACCCAGTTGGTAATGCAAATCATCGCTGAAATTGGAATGCAGAAATGCATTGCCAACGATCGATTCATGCCCGCCTTGAGCGGGCTTTGTTTTTTGGAGCACTTATGGACTATCCCCACTCCATCTCCGGGGTGAATCTGCTCAATGGCAAATTCACCGACGGCAACCCTCAAACCGGCCAACTCCCAAGTCGTGACACCGCCGCTTGGTCCAATGCGGTGACCGACGAATTGCTGAGCGTGATCCAGGCGGCAGGCATGACGCCTACCGAAGGACTGAATAGTCAATTGCTGGAGGCATTGCGTGCGGTCGGCGTATTTACCACCCGTCCCCCCGCTGACAATACCACCGCCGCAGCAACCACAGCGTTCGTGCAATCCGCCATCGCCGCAGCAACCGGCAGGCTGATCGGCGTGCAGGTTTTCTCCAATCCCGGGACGTCGACCTACACCCCCACACTCGGCACTACATCCGTGATCGTCGAAGTCGTCGGTGGCGGTGGTGGGTCGGGTGGTTTAGCGGCCACCGGCGCGGCGCAGAATGCCATCGCGGGATGTGGCGGTAATGGCTCCTATGCCAAATCACGATTGACCAGTGGCTTCTCGGGTGTGTCTGTAACGGTTGGCGCAGGTGGTATGGGCGGCTCAGTTGGCACCGGCAGCGGTGGCTCTGGCGGCACCAGTTCGTTCGGCGCGCTGGTCAGTTGCCCAGGCGGGGGCGGTTCCATTGCGGGGGGGGCCGTATCTGGTCCGACCAACGGCTCAGGCGGAGCAGGCGCTGGCGCGCCATCCGGCGCCAACATCCTTGGAGTGCCAGGAGTGCAAGGTTGCTGGCCGGTCATTCCTGCAATCGGCGCAGGCGCCATGGCGATCCAGCCGCAAACACTACTCGGCGGCTATGGCACTGGCGCGGCCCAGAATTACAGCGGCACGAATTCCGCAGCACGCGCCGGCAACTTCGGCGGGCAAGGACAGGTGATTGTCTGGGAATACGCCTAAACGTATCCAATCGGTCGGAAGCAATTATCGGCTGACCAACAGCGAGTACGCCCGTAGATCCAACCGATCTTCGGGCGCCCTTCCCCCTTGGATAAGCGGGGACGCAGGCCCGCTCAGTCCTTTCATCCGCCGAACAAGACTTACACGCCTACGCCCCCCTTCTCTCAACCTTGCCGCACACCTCGGCGAGTCCGCACCATATCGCCAATCCGAACGCCTCAGCCGCTTGGGAAAGCTCGGAAAACGCCCCTCCCCCCAACCGACAACCCGGCAAACTTGATCCAACTCAACCCTCCCTCGGCATCGACAGCCTTTACTTGGCGGTCCGACGCGGATGTGCCCCCCGTAGCGTCAATCATGGCGGCGCTTACCCATATCCGCAGATCCCCCTGGCCAGGCAAGGAACTGGCCAAAGGACTTGCCATGAACCCGATGCTTAAAGCCGTGAGCGGCCTGATTCTGCTGTTCCCGTTACCGACCGCCCTGCAGGCGCACCTACGCCGTTTCCATAACACCTTGGGCGCGCCGCGGCGGGTTGTGCCGTTCGATACCCATAGCACCCTGGCTGCACCTCACAGCCAGGACCACGAACCGGTCTCGATGCATACCCGTGGCCGGCTCGATGTGAAGCTGCCGTTGCACTTCAAGCGCCTGGCCGCCGACGAGCTGTGCTTCGGCGATTGCGCGCCGTTCCAGCCCGCGCCGGCCTGGCCGCGCCATCCGGGTACGCAATCGGTGAGAACGGGCGATGTGAAGCTGGACGACGGCAGCCATACCCATGGCGACCTGTTCGTCCACGGCGACCTGCACATCGGCCATCACGCACGTATCAATGGCGGCATCACGGTGGACGGCGACGTCAAGGTCGGGGCCGGGACGCACATCAGTGGCGGCATCATCGCGCGCGGCACTTTGTTCATCGGCCCCGGCGCGCGCGTCAGTGGGCCGTTGCTGTCCCATCGGCAGGTGGTGCTGTCGCCCCGGTCTGTGATCGGGCTATGGCATCAACCGGCATCGGTCACCGCGCCCAAGGTCCTGCTGGACAGCGGTTGCCGGGTTTTCGGCTGCGTGGCAGCCAGCGAGCATGGCTGGGCCGGGAGCAACGTCGGATCGCTCCAGTGATCCTGGCGGGGCCTTGCCTGGGTGGGGCGGACAAGTGCCCCGCGCCGGAAAATCCGGGTAGAATCCCCGACCCTGCCCCGATGGTGAAATTGGTAGACACAAGGGACTTAAAATCCCTCGCCGCAAGGTGTGCCGGTTCGACCCCGGCTCGGGGCACCATCATGCAAAACGCGGCCATCGGCCGCGTTTTTCGTTTGCAACGCCCGGCTCAGGCCATCAACACCAACGCCACCACCTTGCGCTCTTCGGCCGTCAGGATATTGAAGGTGCGGCACAGCGCGCCGGTATCCATCGCGTCGAGCCCGACGTGCGCCGCGGCCAGGTCGCGCGACAGCCGGGGATGAGGAAAGCGGATGCGCTCGCCGGTGCCCAGCAGCACCAGTTCCGGCGCCAGCGCGAGCAGCGAGGCGAAGTCGTCTTCCTGCAGGTCTTCGAAGCGGACCGGGCGCCATTCGCGCACTTCGGTGGGGGTGACGATCAGGCTGCCGTCGAAACGCTCTTCGTTCACCATGACGTAGCCTTCGCCGTAGCCGGTGAACTGGTTGAGATGGGTGGCGGTGGTGCGATGCAGCTTCATGCGTAAGCCCTTGGTGGAAGCCGCGATTCTACCCCAACTGTTGCGCCGCACCTTCGCGCGCGCTGTATACCACCCCAGGGGTCTTGTTTCGCTAGAATGTGAGGTTTACTCCTCAGCCCGCGTGGCCCGCCATGACCCATCAGATCCACAAGTCGAACAAGCTCCTGAACGTCTGTTATGAAATCCGCGGACCGGTGCCGGAGCGAGCGCGGCAGATGGAGGAGGACGGCCAGCGCATCATCAAGCTGAACATCGGCAACCTGGCCAACTTCGGCTTCGATGCGCCGGACGAGGTGGTGCAGGACGTGATCCGCAACCTGCCGAATGCGGCCGGCTATGTCGACTCCAAGGGCTTGTTCCCCGCGCGCAAGGCGATCATGCATTACACGCAGGAGAAGAATGTCGCCGACGTGACGGTGGACGATATCTACATCGGCAACGGTGCGTCCGAGCTGATCGTGATGTCGATGCAGGGCCTGCTCAACAATGGCGACGAGGTACTGGTGCCCGCGCCGGACTATCCGCTGTGGACCGCAGCGGTGAGCCTGGCCGGCGGTACGCCGCGCCACTACCTGTGCGACGAGGCCAACGGCTGGCTGCCGGCGCTGGACGACATGCGCGCCAAGATCACTTCGCGCACCAAGGCCATTGTCGTCATCAACCCCAACAACCCCACCGGCGCGCTGTACCCGGACGATGTGCTCAAGGAAATCGTCGAGATGGCGCGGCAGCACAACCTGATCATCTACGCCGACGAAATCTACGACAAGGTGCTGTACGACGGCGCCACGCACACCTCGCTGGCCTCGTTGGCCGACGACGTGCTGTTCGTCACCTTCAACGGGCTTTCCAAGAACTACCGTGCCTGTGGCTACCGCGCCGGCTGGATGGTGGTGTCGGGCAACAAGAAATCGGCCACCGACTACATCGACGGGCTGAATATCCTGTCCACCATGCGCCTGTGCGCCAATGTGCCGGGGCAGTATGCGATCCAGACCGCGCTGGGCGGCTACCAGAGCATCAACGATCTGGTGGCGCCGAACGGCCGGCTGACCAAGCAGCGCGATCTGGCCTGGGAACGGCTGACCGCGATCCCGGGCGTCAGCTGCGTCAAGCCCAAGGCGGCGCTCTACATGTTCCCGCGGCTGGATCCGAAGGTATACCCGCTGGAAGACGACCAGCAGTTGATGCTGGAGCTGCTGCAGGAAGAGAAGGTGCTGCTGGTGCAGGGCACCGGCTTCAACTGGATCGCGCCGGACCACTTCCGCGTGGTGTTCCTGCCCCACCTGGACGACCTGAACGAAGCGCTGGGCCGGCTGGATCGCTTCCTGGCCGGTTACCGAAAACGCCACGGTACCGCATAATGCGCGTTGTCCCGTATTGCCCGGTGGCCGCGGCGTGGTTCCACGATCCGGCCGCCGTCCGCGCGATGCGGGCGAATCATCGATTCCACTTCGGACGGGGCGCTTGATGCGATCCCGCCCTGCGCTCGACTAAAGGACTTTCAATGAAACCGATTCACGTGGGTCTGTGCGGTGTCGGCACCGTCGGTGGCGGCACTGCGACCGTTCTGAAACGCAATTGCGAGGAAATCGCACGGCGCGCCGGTCGGCCCATCGTGATTCGTGCCGCGGCCAACCGCGAGCTGGACCGCGCCCGCGAGCTGGTCGGCGAAGGCGTGGAGCTGTTCGACGATGCACTGCAGGTGGCGCGCCACCCCGACATCGATATCGTGGTGGAGCTGATCGGAGGCACCACCATCGCCAAGGAAGTGGTGCTGACCGCGATCGAGCAGGGCAAGCACGTGGTCACGGCCAACAAGAAGCTGATCGCGGAATACGGCAACGAGATCTTCGCCCGTGCCCAGGAAAAGGGTGTGATGGTGGCATTCGAGGCGGCGGTGGCGGGCGGTATCCCCATCATCAAGGCACTGCGCGAAGGGCTGACCGCCAACAAGATCGAGTGGGTGGCTGGCATCATCAACGGCACCAGCAACTTCATCCTGACCGAGATGCGCGACAAGGGCGCCGCCTTTGCCGATGTGCTGGCGGAAGCACAGCGCCTGGGCTACGCCGAGGCCGATCCCACCTTCGACATCGAAGGTCATGACGCCGCGCACAAGCTCACCATCATGAGCGCCATCGCCTTCGGCATCCCGGTGCAGTTCGACAAGGCCTACCTGGAAGGCATCAGCAAGCTGCAGGCCATTGATATCAAGTACGCCCAGGAACTCGGCTACCGCATCAAGCTGCTGGGTGTGACGCGCCGCCGCCCCAACGGTATCGAGCTGCGCGTGGCGCCGACACTGATCCCAGCGCGCCGCCTGATCGCCAACGTGGACGGCGTGATGAACGCGGTGCTGGTGAAGGGCGATGCCGTGGGCGCCACGCTGTACTACGGCGCCGGTGCTGGCGCCGAGCCGACCGCCTCCGCGGTGATTGCGGACCTGGTCGACGTGACCCGCCTGGCCACCGCCGACCCCGAGAACCGCGTGCCGCACCTGGCCTTCCAGCCCAGCGCAATGGCCGACCTGCCGATCCTGCCGATCGACGAGGTCGAGACCTGCTACTACCTGCGCCTGAACGCGACCGACAAGCCGGGCGTGCTGGCCGACGTGACCCGCATCCTGGCCGATGCGGGGATCTCGGTCGACGCCCTGCTGCAACGCCCGGTCTCCGAGACCGAGGGCGACGGCGAACGCGCGGACATCATCGTGCTGACCCACCTGGCGGTGGAAAAGCACATCAACGCCGCGCTGGCGAAGATCGAAGCACTGGACAGCATCACCGGCAAGGTGGTGAAGCTGCGCCTGGAACACCTGAACGGCTGACGACCGAGGCGGGCCCGGCCGGGCCCGCCCTGCTCCGCCGCATCCTTATCCCTGTGCGCCGCGACGGCGCGATGCTTGAACTGGCGACCCGCCCATGAACTACATCTCGACCCGCGGCGGCATGGCCCCGCAACGTTTCTCCGACATCCTGCTGGGCGGATTGGCGCCCGATGGCGGCCTGGCCATTGCCGAGCGCTATCCGCGCTTCACGCTCGACGAGCTGAAAGCGCTCTCCAAGCTGAACTATCGCGAACTGGCATTCGCCGTGATCAGCCGCTTCGTGGACGACATCCCGGCCGATCAGCTCAAGGCGCTAATCGACAAGACCTACACCGCCCAGGTGTACTGCCACGGCCGCGATCCGGCTCAGGCCGATCAGATCACCCCGGTGGTCAAGCTGGACGAGGCGCTGTTCATCCAGGAACTGTCCAACGGCCCGACGCTGGCGTTCAAGGACATGGCGATGCAGTTGCTGGGCAATCTGTTCGAACACGTGCTGACGCAACGCGGCCAGGAGATCAACATCGTCGGCGCCACCTCCGGCGACACCGGCTCGGCGGCCGAATACGCCATGCGCGGCAAGCACGGCGTGCGGGTGTTCATGCTGTCGCCGTTCGGCAAGATGAGCCCGTTCCAGCGCGCACAGATGTTCAGCCTGCAGGACGAGAACATCCACAACATCGCGGTCAAGTCGATGTTCGATGCCTGCCAGGACATGGTGAAGGCTGTGAACAACGATGCCGCCTTCAAGGCACGCTACAAGGTTGGCGCGGTCAATTCGATCAACTGGGGGCGCGTGGTCGCCCAGGCCGTCTATTACTTCAAGGGCTACTTCGCGGTGGCCGGCGAAGTGGGCGAGCCGGTGGATTTCTGCGTGCCGTCCGGCAACTTCGGCAACGTCTGCGCCGGCCATATCGCCCGCCAGATGGGCCTGCCGATCCGCCGCCTGATCGTCGCCACCAACGAGAACGACGTACTCGACGAGTTCTTCAAGACCGGCGGCTACCATCCGCGCGGCCTGGACCGCACCTACGAAACCTCCAGCCCGTCGATGGACATCACCAAGGCGTCGAACCTGGAGCGCTTCGTCTTCGACCTGCTGGGCCGCGATGCCGCCAAGCTGGCCGAGTTGTGGCGCGGCGTGGACAAGAACCAGGGCTTCGACCTGGATCCGGCCACGTTCGCCCGCATGCGCGACGAATACGGCTTCCGCTCGGAAAAGAGCAGCCACGCCGACCGCATCGCCAACATCCGCGAAGTGTTCGAACGCTATGGTTTGCAGATCGATCCGCACACCGCCGACGGCTACAAGGCCGCCAAGGCGCATCGCGAACCGGGCGTGCCGATGGTGATCCTGGAAACCGCCTTGCCCGCCAAGTTCGAAGACACCATGCGCGAGGCACTGAACCAGGCGCCACAGCGCCCGGCGGATCTGCAAGGTCTGGAAGCCCAACCTCAACGTTTCGACGTGCTGGAAGCCGACGCCGAAGCCTTGAAGCGCTACGTGGCGGAACGCGTGCCGGTTTAACGGTCGCTCGCCCAAAAAAAGCCGGCAAGTCGCCGGCTTTTTTTGTTGTAGCTGGGAAGAGCCCGGCCTACTTGGCGGCCACCGCGGCCGACGCCGCCTTGGGCGCGGGCGCAGCCGGCGGCGGAGCGAACTGCGGCGCGACGCCGATCAGCTTGTCGATGGTGACAAAGGTGTAGCCCTGTTCCTTCAGGTTACCGATCAAGCGATCCACGGCCTCGACCGTATGATCGCGCGGGCCACCGCCATCATGCATCAGCACGATCGCTTCGGGATGGACATACTGGGTCACCATACCCTCGATCTGGGCATCGCCGTTCATGGAACGCGCCGACAACCAGTCGCGGGTATCGACCGACCACGAGATCACCTTGATACCCTTGTCGCGCAGCAGCTCGACCTGGCTGTCGGTGATTTCGCCGTAGGGCGGGCGGTACAGCGTCGGGGTGAACCCCAGCACCCGCTGGAAGACAGCCTGGGTCTTGGCGACCTGATCTTCCCAGAAAACGGTGTTGCTCAGCTTGCCGGCATAGGGATGGTCATACGAGTGGTTGCCCAGCACGTGCCCATCCGCCAGCACCTTGCGCGCCAGATCCGGGTATTTCTCGACCCACATGCCAAGCTGGAAGAAAGTGGCATGCACGCCATGCTTCTTCAGCACCTTGAGCAAGGGAGGGGTGTTGATCGGGTTGGGGCCGTCATCGAAGGTGAACGCGACGACCTTGCTCTCCCCGGGGCCTTCGATCCAGTACACCTCCGGGTAAGCCTTGGCCTGGCGCTCCATCTGCTCCAAGGAAACCTGTTCCCAACCCTCCAGGAACGGAGTCCGGATTTTCGGCTCCTTGGCATAGGCCAAGGAGGCCAGGAGGACCAATCCAATTGCACCAAACCGACGAATCCAGGGACTAGCCATCACACTTCTCCTCGTTGGGATTATCCGTGCCATTCTATCCGTGCATCAAAAGGAAAACTCCTCCCGGCCTGCCCTTTTGCCATTCGCCTCACGCATGTCATCCATGCGCGGCGGACATGAAAAAGCCCACCAGATGGTGGGCTTTTGAAGAGCCTGAAGTCGCTTAGCGCAGACGCTTGAACGCCAGACCTTCTGCGTCGAACAGCATGCAATCGACTTCCGGGAACACCACGCGGATGGCGTCGCCGTACTTCAGGTCGGTCGCATGGCCCGGCAGCTTCATCGACATGATCTCATTGACGCCCGGGATCTCGATATAGGCCAGCACGTGGTCGCCCAGATGCTCGATCAGGTCGACGCGGGCAGGGATCGAGTTCTGATCCGCTTCCGAAGCCAGCAGGATGTGCTCCGGGCGGATACCCAGCGTCACGCGGTCGTTGGCCTTGGCACGGCTGGCGTCCACGGCGGCCTTGATCGCGATGCCCTTCGGCAGGCGGACGGTGGCGCCCTTGGTATCGCCGCTGACCAGCGAGGCATCCAGCAGGTTCATCTTGGGCGAGCCCAGGAAGCCGGCCACGAACAGGTTGGACGGGTTCTCGTACAGTTCCAGCGGGCTGCCCAGCTGTTGAATCACGCCAGCATTGAACACCACGATACGGTCGGCCAGGGTCATGGCTTCCACCTGATCGTGGGTCACGTAGATCATGGTGGTCTTCAGTTCCTGGTGCAGCTTGGACAGCTCGACGCGCATCTGCAGACGCAACGCGGCATCCAGGTTGGACAGCGGCTCGTCGAACAGGAACACCTTCGGTTCACGCACGATGGCGCGACCGATGGCGACACGCTGGCGCTGGCCGCCGGACAGGGCCTTGGGCTTGCGATCCAGCAAATGGGTGATCTGCAGAATCTCCGCAGCACGCTTCACGCGCTGGTCGATTTCCGTCTTGGACACACCGGACAGCTTCAGCGCGAAGCCCATGTTCTCCGCCACGGTCATGTGCGGATACAGCGCGTAGCTTTGGAACACCATGGCGATGCCGCGCTTGGAAGCGTGCACGTCATTGGCGACCGTTTCCCCGATCAGCAGTTCGCCTTCGGTGATGTCTTCCAGACCGGCGATCATCCGCAGCATGGTGGACTTGCCGCAGCCGGACGGGCCGACGAATACGACGAACTCACCGTCCTGGATGTCCAGGCTCACGCCCTTGATGACGGTGACGTCCTTGGTGTAGTTCTTCTTGATGTTCTTGAGCTTAACCGAAGCCATTTATCGATTTCCTTGATATGAATTCTGTTGTCTGTCGCGCGCCGGATTACTTCACGGCGCCATCGAGGCCACTGATGAAGTAGCGCTGGGTAAGGGCGAAGAAGATCAGCACGGGGACGACCGAGAGCACGATGCCGGCCATGACCATGCTGGTCGACACGGCGAAGGGGCCCGTCAGGTCGTTGAACATACCCACCGACAACGGAAGCATGGCCTTGTCCTGAATCACGATACCGGTCCAGATAAACTCGTTCCACGCATTCACCAACGTAAAGATCGCGAGGGCTGCGATGGAAGGCGCCGAAACCGGCACCATCACGCGCCACAGGATTTGCAGTTCCTTGGCACCATCGACGCGGGCGGCATCGATCAGATCCTGAGGGATCTGCTCGAAGGCCTGCTTCATCAGGAAGATGCCGAACGCGCCAGCGACGGTCGGCAGGTACACGCCGGAATAGGTGTTCAGGCCAGTCAGCTTGAAGCCCAGCAGCGCGGTGGACCAGTCACCCAGATGCTTCAGCGTCACGAAGTTCGGGATGATCGCGACTTCGGACGGCAGCATCATGGTGGCAATGATGCCAACGAAGATCAGGCCACGGCCGGGAAAGCGCAGACGTGCCAGGGGGTAGCCCGCCAGCACCGATATCAGCACGGTGCCGATGATGGTGCACAACGAGATCCAGGCCGAGTTCTTCAGGTATGTCATGAACTGGATTTCGTTGAACACCCGGACGAACCACGCCCAGCCCGGATCGGTCGGCAGGAACGAACGCGGGAACAACCAGATGTTGGACGGATCCTCGGACAGCGCAACGGACAGCGCCCAGAGGAAGGGGAAAGTCGTGAAGATGGCGAAGGCGATCAGACCGAGATACTGACCGGTCAGCTCCAACGCTTTAGTAGCTTTTTTACTCATGGCTGCGTACCCGAAGCGGATTATTTCTTTTCACCGAAGAAGCGGAACTGCAATACAGCGAGCAGCACGCAGAAGAAGGTGACCACCAGACCTGCAGCCGCGGCGCGGCCGAAGTTGAAGTTGGTGAACGCCTGGGCATACACGTAGTACAGCGCCGTATAGGTATCGGCCTGACCGCGTGTCAGCACCACCACTTCCTGGAACGCCTTCAAGGCGGCAATCGTGGAAAGCAGGGTACACAGCAGGATGGTCGGCTTGACCATCGGGACGGTGATCTTCCAGAAGCGTTGCCAAGCGTTGGCACCATCCAGAATCGCCGCCTCTTCCACTTCCGTGGGAATCGATTGCAGACCAGCAAGGTACAACACCATGTAGTAGCCGATACCCTTCCAGAAGGTGAAGATCATGACCATGTAGATGGCGATCTTCGGTTCGCCCAGCCAGTTGACCTGTTCGTCGATCAGGCCAAGCGATTGCAGGAACCAGGTCAGGATACCGTCGTACTTGTATACGTTGAGCCACACCACACCAGCGATGGAAATCGCGGTGATGACGGGGATATAGTATGCGGCACGGAAAAAGGTCATCGCGGGCAGCTTGTTGTTCACAAGCTTGGCGACCAGCAGCGCGGACACCTGGATGACAGGAACGACCAGCAGGAAGAGCAGCGAATTCTTCAGCGCACTATGGAAAAGTTCTTCGCCATACAGATATTTGAAGTGGGCGAAGTTATTCCACGTGGCAGTCGCCTCGGCAATGCTGTAATCGTTGAATGCCAGGTAGGCGTTATACCCAACTGGCCAGAAAGTAAATAGACCCATCAGAATCAAGGCTGGCGCCAGAAACAAATAGGCTATTGCGGTGTAACTGCTGGAGTTTTTCACGGCGCAACTCGACTGGATTTTATTCTTTTGCTAGAGAACAAACGGAACCGCCGTCGCCGACGGTTCCGTTCATCTTTACTACGTTACCCAATTACAACCGGGTAATTACTTCGCCAGCTTCTCGTTCCAAGCAGCAGCGGCTTCGTCCAGAGCGGCCTTCACCGGCTTGCGGCCTTCGATGGCGTTCTGGATTTCGTCTTGCAGCTTCTTGTTCATGGAAGCGCCATCCGGCAGCACGCCCGGCGGGATCGTCAGGGTGCGGGCGTTGTCCATCGACTTGGCGGCAACGGCACGAGCGCGCTCAACCACGTCGGCGCTCTTGGCACCGGCTTGGAAGTACGGGTCGAGGTTGGCCTTCTTGGTGGACGGGAAGGTGCTTTCAGTGGCCTTCGAGAACGCAACTTGCTGTTCGTCCGAGGTCAGGAACAGGCCCAGCTTGGCAGCGTCGGCCGGGCTCTTGGTGCCCTTCGGAACAACGAAGTCCATCAGCCAAGCGCCGAATGCACGTTGACCGGCATCGGTCGGGAACGCAGCAACTTCGGTCTTGTCGTAGATGGCCTTGGCGTCGGTTTCGGTACGCTTCAGCGCTTGCGGAGCGGTCGTCATCATGGCGATGCGGCCGGAGTTGTACGCGGCGATTTCTTGTTCAAAGGCCATCTTGAAGACGTCCTTCGGGAACACTCCGGCCTTGTACAGGTCAGCAAACTTCTGCACGAAGGCAACGTGCTTCGGCGAGTTGAACACGGCCTTGCCGTTTTGAACCATCGGCAGACCAGCGTAGTAGAACCAGCCTTCGAAGTTGTCCAGCTTCGGAGCGAAGGCGGCAACACCGGCCTTGGCCTTCACTTGCTTGGCAATGGCAACCAGCTCGTCGAAGTTCTTCGGAGCGGCCTTCACGCCAGCCTTGGCGAAGATGTCCTTGTTGTAGGCAATGATCGAAACGGAGTTGTACCACGGGAAGGCGTACATCTTGCCGTTGACGGTCACGTCCTTCAGGGCACCGACGGAGTACACGTTCTTGGCGGCGCCAACGTATTCGTCCAGAGCGACGATGTTGCCTTGAGCGGCAAATTCGTGAACCCAGGGCACGTTGAAGTTCACCAGAGCGGGCGGGCTGCCGGCAGCGATGGAGGCAATCAGCTTCGGCTGGATTTGGTCCCAGTTCATGTCGACCCACTTGGCCTTCAGGCCGGGGTTGGCAGCGTTGAACTTGGCAACAGCACCTTCGAAGTAGTTGTTGAACTTCGGAGCCAGGTTCATCGTCCAGAACTCGAGTTCGGTATCGGCGTGAGCTTGCAGAGCAGCAAAACCGAACACTGCCGCGCCAACGGTCAACATCTTCTTAAGCTTCATCTTGTCTTCCTCTTGGAGTTATCGACAAAAACGCTCGGAATCGCTTCCTCGCGATACACCACATCTGACTCGGTTACCAACCTACCAAATCATGCGGATTTCTTATTTTGCAGCGGGAGTCTACCAGAAAACCCCCGCCGCAAAGTTTGACTCTGCGCAGAGAGTCAATAAGGTTTTTTACTTGCCCGAGAACTTGGAATTCCAGAACGCCACAGCCTCATCCAGCGCCTTCTTGACGGGCTTCTGGCCGGTGATGGCGGCTTCCAGTTCGTCGTTCATTTTCTTGTTCATCGCGGCTTCGTCAGGCAGGCCCGAGATGGTCAGCGTGCGCGAAGTCTTGATCGCAGCCGCGGCGACGCCGGTGGCTTGTTCGATCGGATCCTTCGAGCTTGCGCCGGCCTTGAAGTAAGCATCGTCGAGCGCCTTGTTGGTCGACGGGAAGGTGGCGGACGCCTTGGCGAACGCCAGCTGATTCTCGTCGTTGGTCAGGTACTGCCCGAGCTTGACCGCTGCATCTACGTTTTTGTAACCCTTGGGTACAGACCACAGGAACAGGAAACCGCCAAACGGTGTCTTGCCCTTGGCTTCCGGGAAGCCGGCCACACCGGTCTGGGCGTACACCTTGGGGGAGTCGGTCTGGGTACGCTTCAGCGCGTGGGCGCCTTCGCCGAACATGGCAATCTTCTGGCTGCCGAAAGCGGCGATCTGGTCTTCGAACTGCATCTTGAAGACATCCTTCGGGAACACGCCGTCGGCATAGGCCTTCTTGAAGTCCTCGACCATCTTCACGTGGGCCGGGCTGTTGAACACAGCCTTGCCGTTCTGCACCACCGGCAGGCCTTCATAGAGGAACCAGCCGGCGAAGCCGTCGTTCAGCTTGGGCGCGAAGCCAGCGACGCCGGTCTTTTCCTTGACCAGGCGGGCGGTCTTCAGCAGATCGGCAAAGGTCTGGGGCGCTTCCTTCACACCGGCCTTGGCCAGCAGGGCCTTGTTGTAGAACAGGACAGCGGTCACCTGGTACCACGGCAGGCCGTAGATCTCGCCGTTGTAGGTCACGTCCTCCAGCGCGCCGCTGGTGTAGACGTTCTTGAAGCTGGCCACTTGCTTGGTGATGGGCACCAGCATCTTCTGCTGGGCGAATTGGTCCATCCAGGGCTTGGGCAGGTTCACCAGACCCGGCACGTTGCCGCTGGCAACAGCGGCGACGACCTTGGGCTGGAATGCATCCCAGGGCACATCGACCCAGACGGCCTGGATGCCGGTCTGGGACTTGTTGAACTTGGCGGTGATGTCCTTCATGGTGCTGTCGAACTTGGGCGACAGGCTGTTGGACCAGTACTCGACCTTGACCGGATCAGCAGCAAGGACGTTGACGGCAGACATAGCGAATACGGCTGCTGCCACGGCGAGGGTAGGCTTCAATTTCATCTTCGACTCCGAATCTTCGTTATTTGTAGGGACGTTCGCCGTGCGGTGAAGCCGGCGCATCCTTTGGCTTAAAAAGCGCGAACTAACCTTAATCATTCGCCGATTGCCGTGTCAAATTGGACGAAGTCTTGCCAAACCCGCGTGATACACCCGCGAATTCCCGTTACGCTCCCGCCGCAATCCAGGCGCAAATCCCACCTGCTTTGCGCACCCTTGGCCAAGCGTTGCCGCCCCTTCTTCCCGACCGCCAGCCCCGGTGAAGCTCAAGGTTCCACCGGCCGTCCGGGGAAATCCGACGCTGACGCAGGTTACAACAATTCAGCAGTAGGGGTGAACATCACTTGCTTGGGCTGCGGGATTGCCGCATGACGGTGCGCTGCATGCGGTCGGAGGCACCATTCGGGCGCATGACGGATGTTTGTAGCCGATACGCAATTGGCAGTGGGTGCCGACTACAAATCGATGAGATCGACCCGAAGCAAATCCTTTTTTCAACAAGGATTTATTTGTGAAGCTCCACGACGAAATCGTAGTAATCGCTACGAAACCATGAGTGGGTCAACTCCACGGCCAGCCCATTTTCGAGAAAACCGACCCGCACCAGATGCAGCATCGCCTCCCCCGCAGGGATATCGGCCAGCGCAGCAAGCTCCGGTGTGGCGTTCACGGCACCGATATTCTGTATCGCCCGTACAACAGTCAGCTTGGCGTTGCGCATGTAATCGTAGAGCGAGTCGCCGATGGCTTCCGGCTCGGGCACCAGGTGATACGGCAGGGCGGTCTCTTCGATCGCCATGACCGTGTCGTTGGCCATGCGCACCCGTTGCAGACGTGTCACCCGGCTGTTGGGTGCGAGGTTGAGCTTGAGCAGCTCCTCGCCCGAGGCAGTGGCCACCTCGCGCTTCAGCCAGCGCGACCCCGGCGTGAAGCCGCGCATCTTCAGCATTTCCGACAGATTGGTCAGCCGCTCCAGCGGCTGTTCCAGCTTGGGGGTGATGTAGGTGCCGGAGCCCTGGCGGCGCAGGATCATCCCCTGTTCGAACAACAAGTCCAGCGCCTTGCGCGCAGTCACGCGCGACACCCCCAGCAGATCGCAGAAGGTACGCTCGGAAGGCAGCGGCTCGTCGGCCTTCCAGAAGCCCGCATTGATGGCGGCCGCCAGCTTGTGGCCCAGCTGCAGGTAAAGCGGCGTCGCGCTGTCCGGGTCAGGTTTCAGCACAAGCAGTTTCTGCTGAGCCAGCATGGCTACACTCCGAGCGTGGGGTGGATCAGGGGGTGAGGGCGCGATGCGCCAGGATCAGGGCGCCGGCGCAGGAATCCTTCTGCGGCAGCTTGGTGGTGTCGAGGAACGAGGCGGGAATGTACGGACGCAGGGCCTGCGACAGACCGCCGCCGCAGATGGCGAGCGGCAGCGACGGCTCGGTGCGGCGCAGCGCCTGGCCGATGATTTCCACTTCACGACCGGCATCGAGCAGGAACTGCCGCGCCAGCGGATCGGTTTCACCGAATTCCACCACGATGGGCGACAGCGAGGCGCACTCGCCCTGGCGCATGGTGGCCATCCATTCGAAGACGGTTTCCCGGGTGTTGCCGGTAACCGACGTCAGCTTGCGGGTGAAATCGGTTTCAGGCACACGTCCGTCGACCACGCGCTGTACCAGGTTGATTGCCTTCAGGCCCAGGTAGGCGCCTGAGCCCTCGTCCGAGGTCGGAAAGCCCCAGCCGCCCACTTCCAGGCGCTGGCCGTCGGCGAGCCAGGCTTCGCCGATCGAGCCCGTACCGATGGCGATGATGCCGCCGTGTGCGCCGTCGTGCGCGCCGAGCAGCGTGGAGAAACCATCGGTCTCCACCACGATGGTGGCGAAGCCGGGGTTCTTGTTCTCGAATTCCTGGGCCCACGCCTTGACCGTGACCCCCGAGAGGCCGAAGCCGGCGATGCACGCGCCGAAATCGGGCTTGTCGATGCCCAGCTTCTCGAAGCCGGCACGGATGGTCAGCGTGATGTTGGTCCAGGCCTTGTCGATGCCCTGCCCCAGCGCCGAGGGGCCGCCTTCGGCACGTACCAGTTCCTTGCCATCCAGCCCCGCGATGCAAATGCGCGTCCCGGTACCGCCACCATCCACGCCGATCAGATATTGGATCTTGCTCATGCCAGACTTCCTTTGTTCATAGCAGGGTGGCTCCTCATCGCGATGAGACCACTCGAATTGGATTTTCATACCACTTGCCGACGGCGGATGCAGCGAAGGCGTTGCATGGCGCGGCGTTCCTCGTTGTCGAATCCATTGCTGGATCAGACCAGGATGCCAATCTAGTGAGCAGCGCATACCCGTGTCAATGCGATAGCTCAACAAAAAAAGCCCCGTATGGATAACGGGGCCCAATCGAAAGGAGTGCAGCATACGCCACACAGAACAATTATTAATTAATAATATTCTGCGTATCAAGCCTTTCCGACCGTGGGCGGAAAGAAGCAATACAGTCCGAGCAACACCAGCCAAACCACCCACGCCGCCCAGAGGGTATGCGAAGGGAAATGCGCACCGCGCATGGTCTGGAACCAGCCCATCGCCCACCCCACGCCCAGACCCAGCCACAGGGCCAGGCGCGCCCGCCGCGGGCTGCTGTCCCGCAGACCGAAATAGAACGCCATCAAGGCGAAACCGCCCGATGCGTGCCCCGCCGGAAAGCAGCGTCCGGGGGATATCCCTGGCGGCAACACCTCGAACAGCGCCAGGTGCGGCGCATAGCCGCCGTAGTCGACTACATCCCAGGGGCAGTGGTGAATGCTGTGCGCCTTGAGCAAGCTGACCGCGGTGCTCGACAGCAACATGCCCAGGAAGATCCAGCCGGCGCGACGCCGATGTCCGCGCAACCGCGTATCCACGAAGGACATCAGCCACAGCCCGAGCATGACCACGCCGACCAGGATGCACAGCATCTTGGTGCCGCTGTGCAGGCCGTTGGCGAGCAGCGGGGCATTCTGCAGCGGAAAGTGCCGGGTCACCGGGTCGAAGTAATGGCCGACGATCAGGTCATCCAGGCCGGTGCCCGGGTAGCCCAGCCACAACCACAGGCCGATCAGCAGCGGCAACCCCAGGTGCAGCAGCCAGAATCGAGCGCTACGCGATGCGTTGAGGCGCCAGCCTTGTCCTGCCCAGCCCACGGCACGGGCGATCAGGTACGGCATGGGGCGAACAGGTCGAGCTGGCGGTTATAGGCCTTGGTCTGCACATCGAGCAGGCCGAGCACCGAGTGGAACAGGTTGTCCTGGGAATAGGCCTGTCCGCTGCGGGCGACCAGGCAGGATCGGTTCACGCCGAAGTCACGCTGGTAGCCGTCGGAGAACCACATCACTGCCGGCACGTGCTTCTGGCCGTCGGGCGCGAACAGGTACGGCGTACCGTGCAGGTACAGATTGTTTTCCCCCAGCGATTCGCCGTGGTCGGACAAATAGATCATCGCCCCGTCCACCCGATCCGCCTTGCTGCGCAGCAGGTCGATCAGGCTGGACAGCACGTAGTCGGTGTAGCGCAGCGAGTTGTCGAAGCTATTGACGATCTGCTCCCGCGAACAGCGGTCGAGCTGGCTGGTGCGGCACTCGGGCCGGAATGCCTTGAACGCATCGGGCGAACGGCTGTAATACGCCGGGCCGTGACTGCCCATCATGTGCAGCACCAGCACCGTATCGCGGTCCAGCGCGTCGAGGCGCGCACCCAGCCCTGCCAGCAGCACCTCATCCAGGCATTCGCCGGCCTTGGGGCAGGCGCTGGGGATCTTGCTGTCGCGCACGTCTTCATTCGGTACCCGCGCGCAGACGCCCTTGCAGCCGGATTGGTTGTCGCGCCATTGCACCGCCAGCCCCGCCTGTTGCAGCACATCAAGCAGGTTGCCGCGCCCTTCGGCCTTTTCCCGATCGAAATTGGATCGCCCCAGATCGGAGAACATGCACGGCAGCGACACCGCAGTCTCGGTCCCGCACGACCAGACGTTGCCGAAATTGATCAATCCCTGCTGCTTGGCCAGGAGCGGGTTGGTATTGCGGCCGTAGCCATTGAGCGAAAAATGGTCGGCACGCGCCGTCTCGCCCACCACGATCACCGTCAGCGACTTGCGCGGCCGCTTGGCCCAGGCGGCGCCCAGCTTGGCGTCGGTACCGATGGGGGTAAAGGTGCGTTCCGAGCGGAGCCGCTGTTTCAGGTAGCTGTTGGTCGCCTGGATGTAGTTGGTCGGCGTCAGCAGGAAGCGCAGGTCACGATGGTTGCGCGCGACCGAGGCAAAGGTCTGGTAGTAGCTCAGGGCGATGCACAGGATCGCCAGCAGCGACACGGCAACCACCATCAGCTTGACCAGCGCCTCGCGCCCCGTGCTGCGCCAGCGGATCGGCGTACGCCACAACAACCAGCTCGGCAGCACGCCGAGCAGCAGCAGATAGGCGAACAGTTTCATCGTCAGCAGATCGCGCACCTCGGCCGGATCGGTCTCCACCGCGTTGCGCACCATGCCCGCATCGATCATCACGCCGTACTGGTTCATGAAATAGGCGACGAGCGACGTGGCCAGCAGCAGGAAGGTGAGGAACGGCCGCAGCACATAAGGCCAGGCCAGCAGCGTCAGGATCAGGTTCAACAGCGCCAGCAGCAGCGCGAAGGCGGCGACGAAACTCAGCCAGTTCGCCGAGGTAAGCGGCTGCACCGCCAACAGGCGGGACCAGAACGGCCCATTGCAGAACAGCAGCAGAAAGCCGATGGCCACCAGCGTGATCCATTCGGGGCGCAACGAAGGCAGACGGAACCACTTGGGGGGTAGCGACAGCATGACAGGCGGACACGGTTGGGAAACGAAGCTCGCACCGTATCGCCCCGCGCGTGAGGAAATCCGCGGGCGCGCGTGAGGTTTTTGTGAGCACCGGTGGTATTCATAGTGCTCAGCACTCACTCTTGCAGGGATGGCCCTCCGTTCGTGTCGAACACCACCCGGATCTCGGTGCCGACACCCGGCTCGCTGCTCGCCTCGCAGCGCCAACCGCAACGCTCGATCAACTGCCGCACGATGGACAGCCCCAGCCCCATGCCGTCGGGCAGGTTGCTGAGCCGGTAGTGCCGCTCGAACACCTGCGTCAATTGATCGGTCGGTATGCCCACGCCGGTATCGCGTACCGCCACCCAGCCAGGGCCGGCCTCGACGCGGATCTCGCCGGTGCCGGCGTAGCGCACCGCGTTGCTCAGCAGATTGTCCAGGACCAGCGACAGCACCGCCTGGTCGGCGCGCACCGCCGCGTCGGCATGCACCAGGTTGAGCAGCGGAATGCCTTGGCTGGCGCACGCCTCGCGATACTGCTCGAACAGCGATTCCACCAGCGGCCACAGCGCCACCGTCTCCACCGCCAGCGGCGTGGTGCCGCGCGCCAGGAACAGCAGGCCGCGCAAGCGGCGCTCCAGTTCGTCGACCGCCAGCACGATGCGCTGCGCCCGCTCGCGCGCGCCGTCCTGCTCGGCCAGCAGCTCGGCGCTGGTGCGGATGCGGGTCAGCGGCGTACGCAACTCGTGGCTGACATTGGCGGTGAACTCCCGTTCACGCTCGATCAGCGTGGTATTGCGCGCGCGGTAGTCGTCGAGCGCCAGCGCCAGCCGCGCGACCTCTTCATCCTGCTCCGCCTCGGTGAACGGCGCCGGGTCGTCCTCGGCCACCCGCTGCGCCAGCCGCCGCAGTTGCCCCAACTGGGCGTCGGCCAGCCACTGGCCCAGCCACAACGCCATCGCCGACAACACCAGCACGCCGATGACCAGCGCGATCAGCAACCGCTCCAGCCGCTCTTCGTGCAACCGGGTGTCGTACATCAGGTAGTAGCGCTCACCCGCGTCGTCGCGCACGCCGACGTGATACTCGATCCCCTGGATGAACCACTCATGGTTGCCCAGCGCCAGCCGCTCCATGCCCTCGGGCAGACCCGGGGGGCGGTGCCCGGCGGGGGCGTGGAACAACGACAGGTGCGGCGGCAGCATGGTTTCGCGGCCGTGGCTGCCGGTCACGCCGTCGAGCGCGGTGTTGACCACCTCGTCGATCAGTTCCTCTTCCTGTTCCTCGCTGCTCAGGAACAACGCCACCGCCTGCGCCACCACCGCCAGGATGGTCAGCAAGGTAAAGGTCCAGGCCAGGCGCCAGCGCAGGCTGCCACGGGCCGGAGTCGTCGCGGAGGTCGTCATCGTGTGCCGGGCTCCTGTTCCAGCGCCACCAGCTTGTAGCCGCGTCCATGCACGGTCAGCAGCGGGCAGCGCCCGTCCGGCAGGGTCAGCGCGCGCCGCAACTGGGCGATCTGGGTGCGCAGCGCGTCGCTGCTTCCCTGCTCATGCCCCCATACCTCGGCTTCGAGTTCGGCGCGCGAGAACAGCCGGCCCGGATGCGCCATCAGCGCCACCAGCAGGCGCAAGCCCTTGGGCGGCAACGCCAGTTCTCGCCCCTGCCAGCGGATCTCGCCACCGGCTTCGTCGTATTCCAGCGCGCCGACGCGCAGCGTCTGATCCACCACCCTGCCCTGCGCCCGCTTCACCAGCGCCTGCAAGCGCAACTCCACCTCCTTGAGGGCGAACGGCTTGACCAGGTAATCGTCGGCACCGGCATCGAAGCCGGCCACCTTGTCGTCCAGGGTGTCGCGGGCGGTGAGCATCAGGATGGGCACGGGGGAATGCGCGTCGCGGCGCAGCCGCTGCGCCAGGGTCAGGCCATCCAGGCCGGGCAGGCCCAGGTCGAGCACCACAGCGTCGAAGGCGTGCGCAGTGGCCAGATGCAGGCCGACCAGGCCATTGGGGGCCGCGTCCACCTCGTGTCCGCGCGCCGCCAGGTAGTCATAGAGATTCGCCGCGATTTCCGCGTCGTCTTCGACGATCAGGATCCGCATACTGCCTCATCAGTCGTGTTGGCAAGCGAGCCGCCCGGCCCGTCGGCACGGCTTCCGCCGCGCGCAGCGGACATGATGCAGTGCTCAGACCTTCGTCACCAGATCCTTGGTGGTGAAGAAGGCGTCGGAGAAGAATTCGTCCTGCGGCAGCTTGCGCGCGACGAAGTGCTTGTAGGCCGCCTCGACCATCACCGGCGCGCCGCAGGCGTAGACCTGATAACCGGCCAGGCTGCCGAAGTCCTCCAGCACTGCCTCGTGCAGGAAGCCGGTACGGCCCTGCCACTGGTCTTCCGGGCGCGGCTCGGACAACACGGGGATGAAGGTGAAGTTGGGGTGCTCCTGCTGCCAGGCGCCGGGCAGTTCGGGCATGTACAGGTCGGCCAGCGTGCGCGCGCCCCAGTACAGCACCATCTCGCGCTGGATGCCCTTCTGGAAGGCGTACTGCAACATGCCCTTGATCGGCGCAAAGCCGGTGCCGGTGGCGATGAACAGGATCGGCTTGTCGCTGTCCTCGCGCAGGAAGAACGACCCCAGCGGCCCGGTGAAGCGGAAGATCTCCTTCTCCTTCATCTCGTTCCACACGTAGTCGGAGAACTCGCCGTTGGGCACATGGCGGATGTGCAACTGGATGTGGTCGTCCTCATACGGCGCGTTGGCGATGGAGAAACTGCGCTTCTTGCCGCCCTTGGTGTGGATGTCGATGTACTGCCCGGCCAGGAACTGCAGCCGCTCGGTGGTCGGCAGCTTCAGCTTGAGCACCGCCACATCGTGCGACACCTTGTCGATCTTCTCGACGCGGCACGGCAGCGTCTTGATGCGGATGTCCTTGGTGGCCGAGATCTCCTTGCACTCGATGGTCACGTCGCCCACCGGCCTGGCACAGCAGAACAGCGCCAGCCCGCGCTCCATCTCGGTGTGGGACAACGCCGACTCGGCATGGTCGGCGTGCTCCACCTCGCCCGCCAGCACCTGCCCCTTGCAGGCGCCGCAGGCGCCGTTCTTGCAGCCGTAGGGCATGTTGAAACCGGCGCGCAGGGCGGCGGCGAGAAGGGTTTCGTCGTCTTCGACGCTGATTTGCTGGCCCGAAGGCTGGATGGTAAGTTGCTTGGTCATTCGCGCAAGACTGGTTCGATGCAGAAAGTATCCGGATTCCAATGGCCGCGGCGCCTGTTGATCGTCGGCTGCGGTGATGTGCTGAGCCGCGCCCTGCCCTGGCTGTCGCGGCGTTTTCGCGTCCTGGGCACCGCGCGCTCGCCGGAGAGTGCGGCGCGGCTGCGGGCCCTGGGCGTCGTGCCGGTCTGCGCCGACCTCGATCACCCGACGACGCTGCGGCGGCTGGGTGGCCTGGCGGATCTGGTGATCCACGGCGCGCCGCCGCCCGCTTCGGGGCAGCGCGACCCGCGCAGTCGTCGCCTGGTGGCGGCGCTGGCGCATCGCGCGAAGCGCCCGAGTTTAGCACAGCGCCCCAGGCTGGCCGTCTACCTCGGGACCAGCGGGATCTATGGCGATTGCGCCGGCGCCTGGGTCGCCGAGACCCGCCCGCCCCAGCCCGCCAGCGACCGCGCCCGGCGCCGCCTCGACGCCGAGCGCACCCTGCGCGCCTGGGCGCGGCGCCAGCGCGTCGGACTGGCGCTGCTGCGGGTGCCGGGCATCTACGCCGCCGAGCGCCTGCCGCTGGCGCGCGTCGAGCGCGGCGACGTCTGCATCGAGCGCGACGACGACAGCTACAGCAACCACATCCACGCCGACGATCTGGCGCGCGCCGTCTGCGCCGCGCTGTTCCGCGGCCAGCCGCTGCGCAGCTATCACATCAACGACGACCTGCCGCTGAAGATGGGCGACTGGTTCGACCTCGTCGCCGACGCGCACGCGCTGCCGCGTCCGCCGCGCGTCGGCCGCGCCGAGGCCCGCACGCGCCTGACGCCGGCCATGGTGTCCTACCTGGACGAATCGCGCCGCCTCGACAATCGTCGCGCCAAGCGGGAACTGCGCCTGCGGCTGGCCTACCCCAGCGCTTTGTCACTACTTGCCCAGCACGCGAAATCCACCGGGTAAAAAACGCAGCAGCTCCTAGACTGTGAGAACCAACGCGTTCTGGCCCCACAAAGACCGGAGCGCGTGTCTTTTGGGCCGCCTCGCCATGTGGCATGGCAGCGGCCCCGGTCCCACAAGGAGGTGCCCTCAATGTCCACGCCATCCCAAGCGGCCGTTGTCCGCGATTTCGCCAAGCCGCTCGATGTCACCCAGGTCGATATTCCCGATCCCGGCCCCGGCCAGGTGCTGATCCGGAACATCGCCTGTGGTGTCTGCCATACCGACCTGCATGCCGCGCACGGCGACTGGCCGGTGAAGCCCTCCCCTCCGTTCATTCCCGGCCACGAAGCGGTCGGCGAAGTGGTCAAGGTCGGGCCCGGCGTCACCCGGCTCAAGGTCGGCGACCGTGTCGGCGTACCGTGGCTGCACGACGCCTGCGGCCACTGCACCTACTGCACCACCGGCTGGGAGACACTATGCGTCGAACAGCACAACACCGGCTACTCGGTGAACGGCGGTTTCTCGCAGTACAGCCTGGCGGCGGCCGACTACGTCGGCATCATTCCGCCGGGGCTCGATCCGTTCGACGCCGCGCCCATCCTTTGCGCCGGCGTGACCACCTACAAGGGATTGAAGGAAACCGACGCGCGTCCCGGCCAGTGGGTGGCGATCTCGGGCGTCGGTGGTCTGGGCCACGTCGCGGTGCAGTACGCCAAGGCCATGGGCTTCAACGTGATCGCGGTCGATCGCGGCGACGACAAGCTGGCCCTCGCCCGCGAACTGGGCGCCGATCGCGCCTACGACTACACCAAGGGCGATGTCGCCGCCGAAGTACAGCGCGATGTGGGCGGGGTACACGGGGTGCTGGTCACCGCCGTGTCGCCGGCCGCCTTCGACCAGGGCATCGCGCTGCTGCGCCGCGGTGGCACCATGTCGCTGGTCGGCCTGCCGCCGGGTGATTTCAAGACCCCGATCTTCGACGTGGTGCTCAGTCGCAAGACCATCCGCGGCTCCATCGTCGGCACCCGCCAGGACTTGCAGGAGGCGCTGGACTTCGCCGCGGCCGGCAAGGTCAAGGCGCACTACACCCGCGCCAAATTGGCGGATATCAACGATGTTTTCGCCAAGATGGAAAAGGGTGAACTGCTCGGCCGGGTGGTGCTGGAATTCTGACGCGCCCCGTCGGCAAGACAAAGGCCGCTCTCGGGCGGCCTTTTTTTTTTGCGCGTCGCAGCGAGGTCAGCCGGTCAACGCCTTGCGCTCGCGTTCGAGCTGCGCCATCAGCCGCTGCACACCGGCCTCGGCCGAACGGGTCAGGTTGAGGAAGCGGCAACCCAGGTGAAAGCGCTCCTCGCCGCTGCGCGACAGCATGGCGCGTTGCGAGCAGACTTCGATGTCCACCTGGACGGTGCCGGCGGCGCCCAGTTCGATCACCGCATCCTCCAGCCGCGTGCCGCGCTCCAGCTGGCGGGCGGCGACCGGCGACGCCCACAGGCCGACGCCGCCCAGCGACAGGTCGTGCAATTCCAGGCTCAGCCTGTGGCCGTCGCGGGTGGTGATGTGGCAGATGAAGGGATTGGCCAGCGGCGTTTCGATGCGGAAATACTCGCGCCGCTGCAACTTGACCAGATCCTCGGGAAACGCCGACAGGAAGGCGGGCCGGCCGTCGATGCGCGCCTCGCGGGGGCGGCCGATCACGAACTGCACCTTCACCCCGTCCGGCGCGGCCACGCACACGTTGCGATCGGACGACAACAGCGCGCGATTCAGCGCATCCTGGCCGGCCCAGTCGAAGCAGAACTTCCGCCCCGGCACGTCCACCATCAGAATCCGCGTCAACAACAGCTGCTTGCCGTGGGCGAAGTGCACGGTCAGGAAATCGGCACGGTTTTGCAGTTGCCGCAGTACGGCGCCGACTTCCAGCGGATTGGACAAGCGATAACGACCGATTTCCTCTTCGTCGGAGATCTGGTGCAACGCGTTGAATTCAGGCTCGGTCATGGCAACGGTTGGAAACGTCATTCCTCGATCAACAGCGCAAGATCGTGGGCGAAGACCTCGGGGCCGGCGCCGTAGTTCTCCAGCACGCGCAGCCTTCCCTTGCGGTCGATCAGATAGGTGCCGGCAGTATGATCCACCGTATAGCCGTCAGCCACATTCTGACGTTGGTAAATCACCTTATATCGTTCGGTCGCCGCACTGACTTGCTGCGGTGTGCCGGTCAGCCCGACGAACCGCTTGTCGAAGGCCGGCACGTATTGCGCCAATAACTGGGGCGTGTCGCGCTCCGGGTCCACCGATACGAACAGCACCTGTACTTCCCCCGCTTTATCGCCCAGCTTCTTCATCGCTGCCGACAATTCGGCCATGGTGGTGGGACAGACGTCCGGGCAATGGGTGTAGCCGAAGAACAGCGCCACCACCTTACCCCGGTAGTCGGAGAGCAATCGCGCCTTGCCGGTGTGATCGACCAGCTGGAAGTCGCCGCCGAACGAGGCGCCGGTCAGGTCGCTGCCCTGAAAGGCCGGGCGGGAACATGCGGCCAGCAGCGCCAGCACCATCAGGCAGAACAGACGACGGATCATGAAGACAGCCTTGGCATGACAAAGGTAAGTTGTCTGGCAGTGTGACGCGCCGGCCCGGTGGGGGCAAGCCGCGCCGCCCATCCTGTGACATTGCCCGCCAGCGGGCGGACGGATCAGCGCAAGCCGGGCGCAATCGCCGAGCGCGATACGAAGTCAGGGGCGCAAGGTTAGCACGGCCTCGGCGGCCAGACTGTCGCGTTCCGCCGCCGATGAATGGGGGATTTCGGCCAGCAGCGGTGCGCACAGGCTGTGCCGCAGGGTGGCCAGATTGTCGGCGTAACGCGCCATCTGCGGATCGATGCGGTTGGCCAGCCATCCGGCCAACGGCAGGCCGGAGTGGTGGATGGCCTCGGCGCTCAGGCGCGCATGGTTCAGGCACCCCAGCCGCATGCCGACCACCAGCAGCACTGGCGCCCCCAGCCGCAGCGCCAGATCGGCCATGGTGCTGTCCTCGCCCAGCGGGGCATACCAGCCTCCGGCGCCCTCCACCAGCACCACGTCAGCCATCTCGCCCAGCTGCCGCGCACACGCGGCGAGGTGTTCCAGATCGATCCCTACGCCCGCTTCGCGCGCCGCCAGGTGTGGCGAGATCGCCGGCTGAAAGCGATAGGGATTGGTCAACGCCAGCGGGGCGGCGACGTTGCCGGCCGCGGCATGGGCGGCGACATCGCCGTTCCACAGCCCCCCGTCGCGCCACTCGCAGCCCGACGCCACCGGCTTCATCGCCACCGCGCGCAGCCCGAGCGCGGCGAAGGCGCGCAACAACTGGCAGGTGGCGACGGTCTTGCCGATGTCGGTATCGGTGCCGGTGATGAAGTAGAGCCTGCTCACGCGTCAGGTGCCGGGACGGCGGCGGAATTCGATGACCTGGCTGCCGTCGGGCAGGCGCGCGTTGGCGCGGTTCTCGGGCTTCCAGGCGTGGCCGTAGACCACTTCGTAGGTACACGGCAGTTCGCCGGCGTGGCGGAAGCGCTCGTACTGTTCGACCACCTTGCGCCAGGCGCGCTTGCCCATCATCCCCTCGGGCCGCCCCTCGGTGACGTTGTGCGCGCCGATGGCCTTCAGGTCGCGCATCACGCTGCGCGCGTCGGGATAGGTCATGGTGATCAGTTCCATGTCCATCACCGGCGTGGTCAGCCCGGCGCGCCCCAGCGCGTCGCCGACGTCGTGCATGTCGATAAAGCGATTGACATGGCTGTGGCGGTCCACGCCCTCGAACGCCGCGCGCAATTCCTTCAGGGTGTCCGGGCCGAGGGTGGAGAACATCAGCAGCCCGCCCGGCCGCAGCACGCGGTGGCACTCGGCGAGCGCGGCATCCGGCGTGTTGCACCATTGCAGGGTGAGGTTGGACCACACCAGATCGACCGATTCGTCGGCCAGCGGCAATCGCTCGATGTCGCCGCAGACGTGGAACGGCTTGTGCCGCTCGAACAGGTTGAGCCATTTGCGCACGCCGCGGCCGGAACCCTTGTCGCGCGACAGCGCCAGCATCGCCGGCGCCAGGTCCAGCTCGACCAGCTGGGCCTCGGGATAGCGGGCGCGCAGCATCGGGCTGGCGTAGCCGGTGCCGCTGCCGGCGTCGAGGATGCGGCCGGGCACCAGCTTGATGTAGTCGAGCCGCTCGGCCATGCGGTCGGCCACTTCGCGTTGCAGCACGGCCGCCGCGTCGTAGGAGCCGGCGGCGCGGTCGAACGCCAGTTTTACGGCGTGCTTGTCGGTGTAGAACGATTCGGACATGGAACTTGCGAGATGGATCAGGCGGCGACGCCCCGCAGCTTGTGGCGGGCGAACTCCACCAGCGCCGGCAGGATGGACAGGAACACGATGCCCAGGATGATGGCGGTCAGGTTCTTCTGGATGAAGCTCACGCCGCCGAGGAAGTAACCGGCATAGGTCAGCGTGCCGACCCAGACGGCCGCGCCGATCAGGTTGTACGAAACGAAGCTGCGGTAGCTCATCTCGGCCATGCCGGCGACGAACGGCGCGAAGGTGCGCACGATGGGCACGAAGCGCGCCAGGACGATGGTCTTGCCGCCGTGCTTCTCGTAGAAGGCGTGGGTCTTTTCCAGGTAATCGCGGCGGAAGATCTTGGAATCGGGATTGGCGAACAGCTTGTGGCCGAAGTAGCGGCCGATGGTGTAGTTCAGCGCATCGCCCGCCACCGCGGCAACGAACAGCAACAACGTCAGCAGGTGGACGTTGAGCAGGCCGCCACCGGCCAGCATGCCGGCAACGAACAACAGCGAATCACCCGGCAGGATCGGCGTCACCACCAGGCCGGTTTCGCAGAAGATCACCAGGAACAGCACGGCGTAGGTAAGCGCGCCGTATTGCTCGACGAAGACACGCAGGTAGGTGTCCAGGTGCAGGAACAGATCGATGAGGTTGAATTCCATGATGGGCCGGGGCTGAAGTGCGGATCGAAGGGATGTAGCGTAACGCGGTTGCGTGACACCTCGTGACAAACAAAGACCGGCGGACCAGCCGCCGGTTCTCTGCACAGGACGATTGGCCGCGTCGGTCAGACGACGGCTTCTTCCTTGACCGTCACCGGCTTGATCATGTTCTCGCGGGTGACGCCGAACATCAGCAGCAGCGGCGAGGCGACCAGCACCGACGAATAGATGCCGAACACGATGCCGATGGTCAGCGCCATGGCGAAGCCGTGCAGCGCCGGGCCGCCCATGACCAGCATCGACAGCACCATCGCCTCGGTCGAGCCGTGGGTGATGATGGTCCGGCTCATGGTCGCGGTGATGGCGTTGTCGATGATCGACGGCACGCTCCTGCCACGCATGTTGGGCTTGCGGAAGTTCTCGCGGATCCGGTCGAACACCACCACCGATTCGTTGACCGAATAACCCAGCACCGCCAGCACCCCCGCCAGCACCGTCAGCGAGAACTCCCACTGGAAGAAGGCGAAGCAGCCCAGGATGATGACCACGTCGTGCATGTTGGCGATCACCGCCGACACCGCGAAGCGCCATTCGAAGCGGATCGCCAGGTAGGCGATGATGCCCAGGCACACCAGGATCAGCGCGGTCAGGCCGTGGGTGACCAGTTCCTCACCCACCGACGGGCCGATGAACTCCACCTTGCGCAGCTCGACGTCGGCACGCTGCTGCTTGAGCACGCTCATCACTTCGTTCGACAACTGCGCGCTGGTCTTGGTCTTGATGTTGGGCAGGCGAACCATCACGTCGCGCGTGGTGCCCAGCGCCTGGACCTGCGACTCGCCGTACTTCAACTGCTCGACCGCCACCCGAACCTGGCCGAGATCGGCCGGCTGCTGGTAACGCAGTTCGATCACCGTGCCGCCGGTGAACTCCACACCGAAGTTCAGGCCCTTGTAGCCCAGGAAGAACACCGCGACGATGAAGGTGATCAGGGAGATCGCCGTCGTGAGCCGGCCATAGCTCATGAACGGGATGTCATGTTTGATGCGGAAGAATTCCATCTTCAGGCGCCCCTTATGCTTGCTTTTCTTGATGCGGCACCCACACCTGGCCGATCGAGACGCTGCTCAGACGACGGCGGTAACCGTAGATCAGGTTGACGATGCCGCGCGAGACGAACACCGCGCTGTACATCGAGGTCAGGATGCCCAGGCAGTGCACCACGGCAAAGCCGCGCACCGCGCCCGAGCCGAAGATGAACAGCGCGATGCCGGCGATCAGGGTGGTGATGTTGGAATCCAGGATGGTGGCCCAGGCGTGACCGTAGCCGTTCTGGATCGCCGCCTGCGGCGACATGCCGTTGCGCAGCTCCTCGCGGATCCGCTCGTTCACCAGCACGTTGGAGTCGATCGCCATGCCCAGCGCCAGCGCGATGGCCGCGATGCCGGGCAACGTCAGCGTGATGCCGATGGCCGACAGCAGCGCCACCAGGAACAGCAGGTTGGCGCCGAGCGCCAGCGTGGAGACCACGCCGAACAGGCGGTAGTACAGCATCATGAAGATGGCGATGGCGATGAAGCCGTACATGGTCGAGTGGAAGCCCTTCTGGATGTTCTCCTTGCCCAGCGACGGGCCGATGGTGCGTTCCTCGACGATGTTCATCGGCGCGGCCAGCGAACCGGCGCGCACCAGCAGCGCGATGTCGTTGGCTTCCTGCACCGTCATGCCGCCACCTTCGATCACGAAGCTGCCGCCCAACTGGGCGTTGATACGCGGTGCGGTGATGACCTGGCCCTTGCCCTTCTCGACCAGCACGATGGCCATGCCCTTGCCGATGTTCTCAGCGGTCAGCGTGCGGAAGATCGAGGCGCCGGCGGAATCCAGGCCCATGCTGATCACGGGGTTGTTGTTCTGGTCGTAGGAGGGCTCGGCCTTGGTGATGTTGTCACCGGTCAGCTCGACCTCTTTCTTCAGCAGGATCGACTGGGTCATGCCGGCGCGCACCCCGGCCATCGGCACCAGCTCGTAGCCGGCGGGCACGTCGCCCGACAGCGCGGCCTGCAACCGCGCCTGGTCGTCGTCCACCATGCGGACTTCCAGCGTGGCGGTACGGCCGAGGATGTCCTTGGCCTTGGCGGTATCCTGCACGCCGGGCAGTTGCACCACGATGCGGCCTTCGCCCTGCTGCTGGATGATCGGCTCGGCCACGCCCAGCTCGTTCACCCGGTTGTGCAGGGTGGTGATGTTCTGCGCCACCGCGTCGTTCTTCAGCTTGGTCTGCATCGCCGGGGTGAAGCTCACCACCACGCGGTAGTCGCCGTCGCGGGACACTTCCTGGATGCTCAGGTCGGGCAGCACGCGGCGGATGGCACCGGCCGTCGCGCTCACCGTGGCGGCATCGCGCAGTTGCACGGTGACGCTGTCGCGGTCGCGCGCGACACGGCCGTAGCGGATCTTGCGATCCTTCAGTTCGCGGCGGATGTCGCCCGCCACCTTTTCCAGCTGCTTGTCGACGGCAGCCTTCATGTCCACTTCCAGCAGGAAATGCACGCCGCCGCGCAGGTCCAGGCCCAGGAACATCGGCTTGCCGCCGATCGCGGCCAGCCAGGACGGGGTCTGCGGCAACAGGTTCAGCGCGACGATGTAGTTCTCGCCCAGCGCGGTCTGGATCAGATCCTTGGCCTTGATCTGCGCATCCGTATCCTTGAAGCGCACCTTGAGCGACGTGGCGTCGGGGAATACGCCATCGGTCGGGATATTGGCCGCGGCCAGGGTGTCGAGCGCGGTCTTGCGGGTGGCTGCGTCCACCTTGGTGGTGGACTTGGCGGCGGAGATCTGCACGGCCGGGCTTTCGCCGTACAGGTTGGGCAGTGCATAGAGCAGGGCTGCGATCAGCGTGACGGCGATCAGCAGGTATTTCCACATCGGGTAGCGGTTCATGGTGGCGATCCATGAAACAAAGGCGGCAGGGCCGCCTTCGTTTCTTTACTTGTTGTTCTTGATGGTGCCCTTTTCCAGGCGCTGAGCGACAGCGGAGCGCTGTACGACGATCTCGGTGCCCTCGGCCACTTCCAGGGTCAGGTAGTGGTCGCCGGCCTTGGAAATCTTGCCGAGCACACCACCGCTGGTGACGACCTCGTCACCCTTCTGCAAGGCATTCAGCATTGCGGCCTGTTCCTTGGCGCGCTTCTGCTGCGGGCGGATCAGCAGGAACCAGAACAGCACGAAGATCGCGATCATCGGCAGGAAAGAGACGAGGCTTTCCACGGCGGAGGGCGCTGCGGCCGGAGCGGCGGCGTAAGCGGGGGCGATGAACATGGACATTACCTTCTAATAATCATCTGTCGAGACAAAGCGGGACATTCTAGCCCGCACGGGGGGTGAAATCCACCCGCCAGCCAGCGACCGGCGCGGCAGCCGAAGGTTCCTGACGCCGCACGCCACCGGCATGAAACATCGCCTCGCGCCGACCATGCCGCCGGTAGCGGACGGGCGGCACAGGCCGGAATTCCTCAGGCGCGGCCAACAAAATCCTGCGCAGCGGTTCCGGCTGTCGCACCCTCACCAGAAAGGTTCGGCCGGCCAGACTCAATCGACGCCGCGCGCACGATCGGCGTGGAAGCGCGCCACGTGACCGGCGAAGTCGTCGGCCTCGATGGCGGCGCGCATCTCGCGCATCACCACCTGGTAGTAGTGGAGGTTGTGGATGGTGTTGAGCTGCGAGCTGAGGATCTCGCCGCTGCGGAACAGGTGATGCAGGTAGGCGCGGCTGAAATGCGCGCAGGTATAGCAGTCGCACGATTCGTCCAGCGGGCGGGTATCGGCGCGGTAGCGCGCGTTCTTGATGCGCACGTCGCCATAGCGGGTGAACAGCATGCCGTTGCGCGCGTTGCGGGTGGGCATCACGCAATCGAACATGTCGATGCCCTGCGATACGCCGAACACCAGGTCCTCCGGCGTGCCCACGCCCATCAGGTAGCGCGGCTTGTCCACCGGCAGACGCGGCGCGGTGTGCGCCAGGATGCGGGCGAAGTCCTCCTTGGGCTCGCCCACCGACAAGCCGCCGATGGCCATGCCGTGGAAGCCGATGTCGTTCAGCCCGGCCAGCGATTCGTCGCGCAGCGTCTCGTGCATGCCGCCCTGGACGATGCCGAACAGCGCGTTCGGATTCTGCCGCCGCGCGAATTCGTCCTTGGAGCGCCGGGCCCAGCGCAGGCTGAGGCGCATCGACTCGGCGGCCTGGCGCGCATCGGCGGGATACGGCGTGCACTCGTCGAAGATCATCACGATGTCGGAGTTGAGCACGGTCTGGATGCGCATCGACTCCTCGGGCGTGAGGAACAGCTTGTCGCCGTTGACCGGGCTCTGGAACTTGACGCCTTCCTCGGAGATCTTGCGCAGATCGCCCAGGCTGAACACCTGGAAGCCGCCCGAATCGGTGAGGATGGGCTTGTCCCAGCCCATGAAGCGATGCAGGCCGCCGAACTGGCCGATCACGTCCAGCCCGGGGCGCAGCCATAAATGAAAGGTATTGCCGAGGACGATCTGGGCGCCGATGTCGTGCAGGTCGCGCGGCGTCATCGCCTTGACCGTGCCATAGGTGCCGACCGGCATGAACACGGGGGTTTCCACCACGCCGTGATTGAGTTGCAAGGTGCCGCGCCGTGCGCCGCCCGAGGTCTTGCGCAGACTGAACTGCAAACCGCTTTCGATCATTACTGACTCCATGTCGCCACCGGATACACATTCCGGCGCCATTCACACAGGCCAGGCCGCCGCTGGCGCGCCTGGCACTTGCCGCATGCTACGCGGACTTTACATTGGAAACCCCTTTCAGAACCGAGACCCGCAATGCGCGCCCTGCCCTTCGTCTGCTGCCTGTCCGCCAGCCTTCTCCTCAGCGCCTGCGGCGGCGGGGGCGGCGATTCGGGCGAAGCGCCGCCGCCCAGCCCGGCCCCGACCACACCCGGCGCGCCGGCACCGACCCCCGGCCCGACGCCGGCGCCCACTCCGGCCCCGGTCCCGGATGCGCTCGCCGACGCCCTGCTGGCCCAGCACAACGCGGTGCGGCGCAACGAGAACGCCGGCCTGCCCGACCTGAAGTGGTCCGCTTCGCTGGCCGACTTCGCCCAGGCGTGGGCCGAGCATCTGGCACGGGACAACAGCTGCGGCCTGACCCACCGCAGCGGCGACGAACGCAAGCTCAACGGCAGCACCACCGGCGAGAACCTGTTCACCGGCTGGGTTTCGGTGGCTTATGACGGGTATCGCTGGAATGCGGCGGACGTGGTGGGATCGTGGGCGGCAGAGAAGGCCGACTACGACCTCGCCAGCAACAGCTGCGCCACCGGCAAGGCTTGCGGACACTACACCCAAATCATCTGGAAGACCACCACCGAGGTCGGCTGCGGCCGCGCGCGCTGCGGCCAGGGCGAGGTATGGGTTTGCAACTACCTGCCGGCCGGCAATGTCGTCGGCAGCAAACCCTACTAGGAGCAGTTGCACAACGGTCCTGACAAGGAGCGCGGGACGCGGACAGCACAAGGACGCCAAGTGAAGCCCGTCGTCCCCGAGCTACGCCGCCAGGAGAGCTTTGTAGCCGCTCTAGGCAGGGTCGTCCGCGCGCTCCAGCAGCATGGCATCGCCATAACTGAAGAAGTGATACTCGCGGGCCACCGCTTCGGCGTAGGCCGCGCGCATCGTCTCCAGCCCGCTGAAGGCCGCCACCAGCATCAGCAGCGTGGATTTGGGCAGGTGGAAATTGGTGATCAGGCGATCCACCACGCGGAAGCGGTATCCCGGGGTGATGAAGATATCGGTGTCGCCCTCCGGCTCGCCCAGCACCTCGTGCTGCGACGCCGCTTCCAGCGCGCGCAGGCTGGTGGTGCCGACCGCGATCACCCGGCCGCCGTTTGCCTTGGCCGCGCGGATGGCCGCGATGGTCGCCTCGGGGATGCTGTAGCGCTCGTGATGCATCACGTGCTGGGCGATATCGTCCACCCGCACCGGCTGGAAAGTGCCGGCGCCGACGTGCAACGTCAGAAAGTGCGTCTGCACACCCATGCCGCGCACCTGTTCCAGCAAGGCATCGGTGAAATGCAGGCCGGCGGTCGGCGCCGCCACCGCGCCGGGATCGCGCGCATAGACGGTCTGGTAGCGCTTGGCGTCCTCGTCGTCCGGCGTATGAGTGATATAAGGCGGCAGCGGCAATCGCCCGGCTTCGTCCAGCCATTCGAGCACGCTGCGTTCGCCCGCGAAGCGCAGCAGGAACAGATCGCCGCGCCGCTCGACCATCTCGGCCTCGAAGCCGTCGAACAACAAGCGCGTGCCCGGCTTGGGCGCCTTGGAAGCCCGCACGTGCGCCAGCGCGTGGTGGGTGTCGAGCACCCGTTCCACCAGTGCCTCGATGGCGCCGCCGCTGGCCTTGTGGCCGAAGAGTCGCGCCTTGATCACCTTGGTGTCGTTGAACACCAGCACGTCGCCGGCGCGCAGCAGGTTCGGCAGTTCGCGGAACCAGCCGTGGGCAATGCCGGCGGCGCCGACCTGCATCAGCCGGCTGGCGCCGCGTTCGGCGGGCGGGAACTGCGCGATCAGATGTTCGGGCAGGAAATAGTCGAAATCGCTGAGTTGCATCGAATCTGGTAGGGGACAACCCCAAAATCGCCGTAGGAAAACTACAGGATTATACCTGGATCACCACTTCCGAGCCCGCACACCTGCTGGCATCTGATCGATTTCAAACAAGTGTTTTAGCGGAAAAATGCCGTGAATTTCGTCGAATTTGCTGGACAAGCGATTTTCGGCTCGGCAAACTCCGCCCCATCTCAGGGGTAAGAACAGAACGGGGTTGCAGATGCCAAAGGTCCGAAAGGTACTCGTGCTGCATGGACCGAATCTCAACCTCCTCGGCGTGCGCGAACCGCAGCACTATGGAGCCGAGACACTCTCCACGATCAACGCCCGCCTGGTCGATCTCGGCCGACAACGGGGCGTCACGGTCGAAGTCTTCCAGTCCAACCGCGAATACGAGCTGATCGAGCGCGTCCATGCGACGCTCGCGGACGACACCGACTTCATCGTCATCAATCCGGCCGCCTTCACCCACACCAGCGTCGCCCTGCGCGACGCGATCTCCGGGGTGAAGAAGCCGTTCGTGGAAGTGCATCTCTCCAACGTGCATGCGCGCGAAGCGTTCCGCCATCGCTCGTTCTTCTCCGATCTTGCCGTGGGAGTGGTCTGCGGGCTGGGCGCCAAGGGTTATGAATACGCCCTGGCCTATGCCCTCGACTACTCCGTTCCTGAAGCGCCGCAACAGGCGTGATCGCACAACGATATCAAGGAAGGGTTGCCGCATGGATTTGCGCAAACTGAAGAAACTGATCGACCTCGTCGAGGAATCCGGCATCGCCGAACTCGAAGTCACCGAGGGCGAGGAAAAGGTGCGCATCACCCGCGTCACCCAGCATGCCCAGCCGATCTATGCCCAGGCGCCGATGCAGGTCCAGGTGCCGAACACGCCCGCCGCCGCCGCACCGGCCGCCGCCGCCGAAGCAGCGCCCGCCGCCAGCGGCCTGCCGGAAGGCTTCGTGGTCAAGTCGCCGATGGTCGGCACCTTCTACCGTGCCGCCAGCCCCGGCGCGAAGAACTTCGTCGAAGTGGGCCAGTCGGTGAATGTCGGCGACACGCTGTGCATCATCGAGGCGATGAAGCTGCTGAACGAAATCGAAGCCGAGCAGTCCGGGACCATCAAGGCCGTCCTGGTCGAGAACGGCCAGCCCGTGGAATACGGCGAACCGCTGTTCGTGATCGGGTAAGGATTCTGTGAGGTGTGAGGAACGGGGCGCGGCCTGCATTGCCCGTCCGTTCCACAGCCTTCACTCCCCACGGAGTTAAAGAACATGTTTGAAAAGATCCTGATCGCCAACCGGGGCGAGATCGCGCTGCGTATCCTGCGCGCCTGCCGGGAAATGGGCATCAAGACCGTCGTGGTCCATTCCGAGATCGATCGCGAGGCCAAGTACGTCAAGCTGGCCGACGAATCGGTCTGCATCGGCCCCAATCCCTCCCCGCAAAGCTACCTGAACATGGCGGCGCTGATCTCCGCCGCCGAAGTCACCAACGCCAATGCCATCCATCCCGGCTACGGCTTCCTCTCCGAAAATGCCGACTTCGCCCAACGGGTGGAGGAATCCGGCTTCACCTTCATCGGCCCCACTCCCGAATCGATCCGCCTGATGGGCGACAAGGTCAGCGCCAAGGATGCGATGAAGAAGGCCGGCGTGCCGTGCGTGCCCGGCTCGGACGGCGCGCTGCCGGACGATCCCAAGGAAATCCTCGCCACCGGCAAGCGCGTCGGCTACCCGGTCATCATCAAGGCCGCCGGCGGCGGCGGCGGACGCGGCATGCGCGTGGTGCACAACGAGGAAGAACTGCTGCGCTCGGTGGAAATGACCAAGGCCGAGGCCCAGACCGCGTTCGGCAACCCCGTGGTCTACATGGAGAAATTCCTCCAGACCCCGCGCCACGTCGAGATCCAGGTACTGGCCGACACCCACGGCAACGCCATCTATCTGGGCGAGCGCGACTGCTCGATGCAGCGCCGCCACCAGAAGGTGATCGAAGAGGCCCCGGCCCCCGGCATCACCGAGGCCCAGCGCAAGAAGATCGGCGAAGCGTGCGCCCAGGCGTGCCGCCAGATCGGTTATCGCGGCGCCGGCACTTTCGAATTCCTGTACGAGAACGGCGAGTTCTACTTCATCGAGATGAACACCCGCGTCCAGGTCGAGCACCCGGTGACCGAGCTGATCACCGGCGTGGACATCGTCCAGGAGCAGATCCGCGTCGCCGCCGGCCTGCCGCTGGCCTACGCGCAGAAGGACATCAAGCTGCGCGGCCACGCCATCGAGTGCCGGATCAACGCCGAAGACCCGCTCAAGTTCGTGCCGAGCCCCGGCCGCATCACCACCTACCACACGCCCGGCGGCCCCGGCGTGCGCGTCGATTCGCATGTCTACCAGGGCTATTTCGTCCCGCCCAACTACGACAGCATGATCGGCAAGATCATCACCTACGGCTTCACCCGCGACCAGGCCATCGCCCGCATGCGCATCGCGCTGTCGGAAATGGTGGTGCAAGGCATCCACACCAACATCCCGCTGCACCAGCAACTGCTGCTCGACGCCGAATTCATCAAGGGCGGCACCAGCATCCATTACCTGGAGCACAAGATGCCGGATATCCGCGCGGCGCTGGAAAGCCAGCATTGACTGTCGCCCCACCCGTCCCGGCCCACTGCGAGCGCTGCTTGCAACGGCCGGGCCCGGGTGGCCGATCGCCGGCCCAGGCCGGACAGGAAACGGGGTTGCCACCCCGTTTTTTTCATGAACCGCCACCGCGAGACCACCATGCCCTGGACCGAACTTCGCATCACCACTGATTCCAAGCACGCCGAGGCGCTGTCGGACGCGCTGTTCGACCTGGGCGCGCTGTCGGTGTCCATCGAGGACGCCGCGGCCGGCACCGCAGAGGAAAAACCCATCTTCGGCGAGCCGGGCGAGCCGGTGGACCAGATGTGGGACCGCAGCGTGGTGGTGGCGCACCTGGGCGACGACATGGATCCGGCGCTGACCGTGACCGCCGCCGCCAACGCGGCCGGCATCGCGGTGCCTGTCTTCGAGACCGTCACCGTCGAGGAACAGGACTGGGTGCGGCTGACGCAATCGCAGTTCGAGCCGATCCCGATCTCCGAGCGACTGTGGATCACCCCCACCTGGCACGACGCACCCGATCCGCAGGCGATCAATATCGCGCTCGACCCGGGCCTGGCGTTCGGCACCGGCAGCCATCCGACCACGCGGTTGTGCCTGCAATGGCTGGATCGCAACATCCAGCCCGGCGAGACCGTGCTCGACTACGGCTGCGGCTCGGGCATCCTGGCGATCGCCGCGCGCAAGGTCGGCGCCGGCGCCACCCACGGCGTCGATATCGACCCGCAGGCCATGATCGCCAGCCGGCAGAACGCCGAGCAGAACGGCGTGGAAATCGCGTTCTTCCTGCCCGACGCCGCGCCGCAAGGCGAATACGACGTGGTGGTCGCCAACATCCTGACCAATCCGCTGAAGGCGCTGGCGCCGATGCTGGCGTCGCGGGTGCGCGCCGGCGGCCGGATCGCGTTGTCCGGCATCCTGGCGGAGCAGGCCGACGAAGTACGCGCCCTCTACGGCGCCTGGTTCGACTTCGCACCCGCCGCCACCGAGGACGGGTGGGTCTGCCTGTCCGGGCGCAAGCGCGCCTGATCCGGCACGCGGCGCCGACGCCGGTCGCGCCGCGCGTGCATTGCGCTTCCCATCCGGGCAGCTACAATCGAGCCCCATGAACCACGTCACGCGTTGCCCCAACTGCCGTACCGCCTTCAAGGTCAGCGAGGACCAGCTCGCCGCCCATGGCGGCAAGGTCCGTTGCGGCAAGTGCGCCTTCGTGTTCAATGCCCGCGCCTGCATCGAGACTCCGGTGCTGGAGCAGGTGCCGCCGCCGCCCGCCGCGCCGCAACCGCCGGCACCCCTCGCCATCGAGCCGCCACCGCCCGCCCCGGCACCAGTCGCCGTACCGACGGTCGCACCCGAAGCGCCGACGCCCGCCCCCGCCAGCGACGGCGGTGGCGAATTCAGCCCCACCCCGCCGGACGCCAGCGTCGCCGACATGGTGATCGCGGCGCGCAAGGCACGCCAGGCCGCCCGGGCGATGGCGCAAGGCACCACCACGCCGGCGCCGCCAACCGCCGCCGAAGCCGAGGCGCCACAACCAGCGCCCGAACCGCCGGCGGAAGCGGCCCCGGAGCCCATTCCCGCGCCGAAGCCCAGGTCGGTGGCGCAGAAGCAGGCCGACAAGCGCGACCAGGAAGCGCTCAAGACCGCGCTGAACGAAACACCGCTCACTCTCAACTCGGTCTATCGGCCGATCCGCACCGCCGAGGACGAGGCCCTGCTGGCGCCACCGCCGCCGCCTTCGCGCTGGCGCCTGCTGTGGCCACCGCTCACCCTGCTGCTGTTGCTGGCGTTGCTGGCCCAGACGGGCCTGCGTTATCGCAACACGCTGGCTACCGATTTTCCCTGGCTGCGCGCGCCGTTGGTCCAGGCGTGCGACTACGTCGGCTGCAGCATGCCGCTGCCGCGCAATGCCACGCTGCTGCGCTCCGACTATTCCGAACTGACCTACGTGCCCGATCACGGCAACCTGATCCAGCTTTCCGCGTCGGTGCGCAACCTCGCACCCTACACCCAGGCGCTGCCGACGCTGGAGCTGACGCTGACCGACGACGCCGAACAGGTGGTCGCCAAAAAGCGTTTCACCCCGGCGCAGTACCTGGCGCCCGACGACAAGCAACGCACCGAGTTGCCGCCGAACGACGAGTTGCGCGCCTTCCTGCAACTGGATATCGGCGAGCTGTCGTCCACCGGCTATTCGCTGTACTGGTTCTATCCCTGAGCGCCTGCCCGCGATCTTTTTCGCGACGACAACCCCCGCCCGTTTCCCCTGCCACCCGCCGCTTGTAATCGTTTGGGGGGATACCGATACTGAACAATTCCGTTCAGGAGGAGGAGATCCCCATGGCAACCGTCATGCTCAATGGCACCCCGATCAGTGTCGGCGGGCGCTTTCCGCGCACAGGCGACACGGCATCGAGCTTCATGCTGGTCGATGTCCAGTTGCAGGATGTCCCGCTGTCCAAGTTCTGGGGGCGTCGCAAGGTGATCGCCGTGGTGCCCAGCGTCGACGCCGCCATCGGCCTCACCATCGCCCGCAGCCTGGAAAGCCTGGCGCCCAGCTGGGAAAACACCGTGGTGCTGCTGGTCTCGGTCGACACCCCATACGCAATGCAGCGCCTGCTGCACCAGGAGGACTTCCGCAACTTCCAGTTGCTGTCCACCCTGCGCGGGCGCGACTTCCACAAGGACTACGGCGTGATGATCACCGACATCCCGCTGTCCGGCCTGATGGCCACCGCCTTGATCGCGCTGGATGTCGACGACACCGTGCGCTACGCCGAACTGGTGCAGGACATCAACAGCGAGCCCAACTACGAGGCGATGATCCAGGCGCTGATCCCGCCGCCGCCCGAGCCGTTGCTCGAACCGGGCATCACCCCGGTCGCCTGATCCACACAGCCCCGCTCCGGCGGGGCTCTGTTTTTGGCCGTTGCCCTTGCAATCACGCCTTCTTTCCCCCACTTTCAGACGGCATACAACCACCACTAGGAGCATACCGATGTCCCAAGTCACCCTCGGCGGCAATCCCATCACCGTCAACGGCCAATTCCCCGCCGCCGGCGACCAGGCCAAGCCGTTCAGCCTGGTCGGCAAGGATCTGGCCGACGTCTCGCTGGCCCAGTTCGCAGGCAAGCGCAAAGTGCTGAACATCTTCCCGAGCGTGGATACCGCCGTGTGCGCCGCGTCAGTCCGCCGCTTCAACGAAGCCGCCAACCAGCTCGACAACACCGCGGTGCTGTGCATCTCGGCCGACCTGCCGTTCGCGCAGAGCCGCTTCTGCGGTGCAGAGGGCCTGGACAACGTGGTGATGCTGTCCACCATGCGCGGCCGCGAGTTCCTGGACGCCTACGGCGTGGCCATCGCCAGCGGCCCGCTGGCCGGCGTCGCCGCACGTGCCGTGGTGGTGCTCGACGCCGCCGACCGCGTGGTCCACGCCGAACTGGTGCCGGAAATCAAGGAAGAACCGGACTACGCCGCCGCGCTGAAGGCGCTGGGCTGACAGTCTGCTGCGTCACACCGGAAGGGCCACGCGGCGCTTCCGGTCAACCGAGTGAACCGCCCAACCGTTGGAGCGTGCACGAATCCGCTACAATATCGGCCGATTCGTCCCGATCGACTCTGAACAACTGCCATGAAACGTAGCCTGCTGCTTGCCCTGGTCGCACTGGTTTCCCTGCCGGCACTCGCCGGCCCGCGCCTGACCGTGCGCTTCGCCAACCCCGCCTGGAACGGCGTCGCGGTACCGCCGGGCCAGCAATGCGCGCAGCTGGGCGGCCAGGGTTCGACCCCGGCGCTCAACGTGTTCGACCTGCCGCAAGGCACCGGCGGACTGCTGATCGAATTCAACGAGCGCGGCGGCGGCAGCATGGGCCGCCTGCTCTACACCGTGAACAAGGGCGTCGCCAGCGCGCAGGTGCCCAGCGTCCAGGCTCAAGGCAAGTTGCCGGCCGGCTTCTCGCTGGTGTCCGGCCCGGACGGCGGTAACGGCAATTACCTGCCGCCGTGCGCGCAGGGCAAGGCCTACTTCCTGGTGATCAAGGCGCTGGATGCCCCCAATGCCGGCGCCGCCGTACTGGGCGAAGGCCGCCTGGAACTCGGCAAGCTCTGATTCCCGCGTGGATCACCCCTGGCAACCGCCGGCCTGGCCGGCGGTTTTGTTTTCCGGCCACCCCGCGTTCGCGCCACTGGGCCCCTGGCTGGCGCGCCTGGGCGGCTTTCCCACCCTGGCGGACTGGGGCCGCCTGCCCACCGTCTTCACCCGCAGCGGCCAGCCGCTGACCTGTGTCGATCCCGCCAGCCTCAGCCGCTACTACGAAGCGGAAATCCACGAGCTTGGTCGCATCGCCACCCGCAGCCTCAACTGGCACGACTGCTTCAACGCGCTGGTCTGGCACGCCTATCCCCACGCCAAGGCAGCACTCAACGCATTGCACTATCGGCTGCTGCCCACCGGCGGCAACGGCACGCGAGGGCCGGTGCGCGACGCGGCCACGCTGTTCGACGAATGCGGGCTGATCCTGCCGTACTGCGACGAAGCGCTGCACCGCGCGCTGTGCGATCACGACTGGCCCACGCTGTTCCAGGCACGACGCGATGCCTGGGGGCGGCAGGTGGAGGCGCTGGTGTTCGGCCATGCCACCTACGAGAACCTGCTGGCGCCGTTCGTGGGACTGACCGGCAAGTGCTGGCCGGTGGCGGTTCCGTCGGCGTTCTTCGATTGGCCGCTGGCGGAGCGCCTGGCCTGGCTGGATCGCCACCTGGCCGACGCCATCGACGCCGGCGAGCTGCGCACACCGCGCCAGCTGCCGCCGCTGCCTTATCTGGGCGTGCCGGGCTGGTGGCCGGCACAGGACGACGCCTTCTACGCCGACACCGGCTACTTCCGCCCGCGTCGCGGCACGCGCTGACCGCGCCTCACCCGTTGTGGCGCGGGTCCAGCGCGTTGCGCAGCGCCTCGCCGATGAACACCAGCAGCATCAGCAGCGTCACCAGGGTGAAGAAGGTGAACAGCGAGATCCACCACGCATCCAGATTGGCCTTGCCCTGCGCCAGCAGCTCGCCCAGCGACGGCGTCGAGGGCGGCACGCCCAGGCCGAGGAAGTCGAACGCCGTCAGTGCCAGGATGGCGGCGGTCTTACGGAACGGCAGGAAGGCGATCACCGCGGTCATCGAGTTGGGCAACAGGTGGCGGCGGATGATCTGCCAGTCGGTCAGACCCATCGCCCGCGCGGCGGTCACGTATTCCAGGTTGCGGTTACGCAGGAACTCGGCGCGCACGTAGTCGGACAACCCGATCCAGCCGAACACCGACAGCACCAGGAACAGGATCCAGATACTGGCCTGGAACATCGACACCACGATCAGCAGCAGGTACAGCTCGGGCATCGCGCCCCATACCTCGATCACCCGCTGCATGAACAGGTCCACCTTGCCGGCGAAATAACCCTGGATCGCGCCGAACAGGATGCCCAGCAGTGTGCCGACCACCGTCAGCGCCAGGCCGAACAACACCGACACCCGGAAGCCGTACAGCAGCCGCGCCAGCACGTCGCGGCCCTTTTCGTCGGTACCCAGCCAGTTCTCGGCCGAGGGCGGCGCGGGGTTGGGCTGGCCGGCGAAGTAGTTCAGGGTGTTGGGGCCGTAATGGTTGAAGGTGAACAGCGCCCAGTTGCTGCCCTGGCTCAGCTTCTGCCGCAGATAGGGGTCGAGGTAGTCGGCGGGGGTGTTGAAGTCGCCGCCGAAGGTGGTTTCCGGGTAGTCGTGGAACATCGGGTAGTACAGCTTCCCCTGGTAGTGCACCAGCAGCGGCTTGTCGTTCGACACCAGCTCGGCGCCCAGGCTGACGATGAACATCGTCACGAACAGCAGTAGGCTCCAGTAGCCCAGCCGGTTCGACTTGAAGCGGCGCCACGCCCGGCGCCACGGCCCCACGCGTACCGTGTTCATCGGCTGCTCCCCTCGAAGCGCAGTCGCGGGTCGACCAGCACATAGCACAGGTCGGATACCAGCTTGGTCAGCAGGCCGATCAGCGAGAACAGGTAGAGCGAGCCCAGCACCACCGGGTAGTCGCGCCGCACCACCGATTCGAACGACAACAGCCCCAGCCCGTCGAGCGAGAACAGGGTTTCGATCAGCAGGCTGCCGGTGAAGAAGGCGCCGACGAAGGCGGCCGGAAAGCCGGTGACGATAGGGATCATCGCGTTGCGGAACACGTGCCGGTACAGGATCTGCCGCTCGGTCAGCCCCTTGGCGCGCGCGGTCAGCACGTACTGCTTGCGGATCTCCTCCAGCAGGCTGTTCTTGGTCAGCAGCGTCACCGAGGCGAAGCCGCCCAGCACCATCGACACCACCGGCAGCACCATGTGCCACAGGTAGTCGGTCACCTTGCCCAGCAGGCTGAGCGACGCCCAATCGTCCGACACCAGACCGCGCAGCGGGAACAACTGCCAGAAGCTGCCGCCGCCGAACAGCACCAGCAGCAGCACGCCCAGCACGAAGCCCGGAATGGCGTAGGCCGCCAGCAGCAACAGGGTCGAGGTGAAGTCGAAGCGGCTGCCGTGCCGCATCGCCTTGGCCACCCCCAACGGAATCGACACCAGGTAGGTCAGCAAAAAGGTCCACATCCCCAGCGAGATCGACACCGGCAGTTTTTCCACCATCAGCGACCACACGCTCTGGTGGTGGTAGTAGCTCTCGCCCAGGTCGAAGCTCGCATAGCGCTTGAGCATCTCCCAGAAACGCACCGGCGCCGGCTTGTCGAAGCCGAACTGCGCCTTGATCTGCGCCAGTTGCTCCTGGTCCAGCCCCTTCTGCCCCTGGTACAGCCCGCTGCCGCCGCCGCCGCCGGCCGCCTCGCCGCCGGCATTACGCCCCTTCATCTCGAACATCAACTGTTCCACCGGCCCGCCAGGCACGAACTGCACCACGACGAAAGCCATCAGCAGCACGCCGAGCAGCGTCGGCACCATCAGCAGCAGGCGTTTGAACAGGTAATGCAGCATCGGGTGTTCCTATCGGCGGCGGGGTGTCGGGGGCTGTCTACAAGTGTCAGGGCTTGAACCACCAGCTCGACACCATCCACGGCTCGGCCGAGTAGTAGCGCGGCAGGTGGCGCGGGTAGTCCAGCCGCTGGCTGTACGCCACGCGGTGCTCGGCGCTGTACCAGTGCGGGATCACGTAGTCGGCCTGGCGCAGCACCCGGTCCAGCGCACGTACGGCGATCACGCGCTGGGCGCGGTTCTCGCTGGCGACCACGGCGTCGATCAGCTTGTCCACCGCGGGATCGCGCACGCCCATGAAGTTGCCGGTGCCCTTGGTGTCCGCCGACTTGCGCGAGAAATAATCGTACAGCTCGTTGCCGGGGCTCTGGCTGTCGGGAAAGCGCAGCGTGGTCATGTCGAAATCGAACTCGTCCATGCGGCGCTGGTACAGCGCGTAATCGACGGTGCGCGGCGAGCCGCGGATGCCCAGCTTTTCCAGGTTGCGCGACAGTGCCAGGAACACCCGCAGCATCGGCCCGCTGTCATCCATGAACTCGAACTCGAACGGCTTGCCCGCCGCATTGCGCAGCGCACCGTCGCGATAGGTCCAGCCGGCCTGCCGCAGCAGCTCGCGCGCTTCGAGCAGGTTGGCGCGCAACGAATGCGGCGGCCTGGTGTCGGACGGCAGGCGGGCCGGGCCGAACACCTCGGGGGACAACTGCTTGCGCAGCGGCTCCAGCAGCTTGAGTTCGTCCGGGCCCGGCAGGCCGGTCGCCGTCAGCTCGCTGTTGGCCCAGTAGCTGTCCAGCCGCGTGTACTGGCCGTAAAAGTACTGCCGGTTCAGCCACTCGAAATCCAGCGCCAGCCCCAGCGCGCGCCGTACCCGCGGATCGGCGAACTGCGGGCGGCGGCTGTTGAGGATGAAGCCCTGCATGCCGGCGGTGTTGTGATGGCGGAAGGTGGATTTCACCAGCTCGCCCGAGCGGAACTTGGGCCCCAGGTACTGGCGTACCCAGTTCTTGGCGCTGTTCTCGACGATGAAGTCGAACTCGCCAGCCTTGAACGCCTCCAGCCGCGCCACCTCGTCCTTGTAGTAGCGGTAGGTGATGCGGTCGAAGTTGAACATGCCGCGGCGCGTCGGCAGATCCTTGCCCCAGTAGTTCGGGTTGCGGCGATAGGTGAGCTGGCGACCGTTCTGGTAGGCCTCGATCAGGTAGGGGCCGCTGGCGATGGGCGGTTGCAGCGCGATCCGGTCGATGGCCAGGCCACCGCCCCACTTGCGCGAGAACACCGGCAGGCTGCCGATGATCAGCGGCAGCTCGGGGTTGCGCCGGCCGAACTCGAAGCGGATGCGCCGCAGATCCAGCACCTGCACCCGCTTCACGTCCGACAGCATGGCGCGGAACTGCGGCGACGCCTTGGTGCTGACCAGCGTGTCGAAGCTGTACTTCACGTCGGCGGCGCGCACTGGATCGCCATTGGAGAACCGCGCCGCCGGGTTCACGCGGAACGTCACCGACAGCTCGTCCGGCGCGACCGCCACATCGTCCGCCAGCAGGCCGTAGCCGGACGCCGGCTCGTCCTCGCTGCTGGCGAGCAGGCTCTCGAACATCAGCAACGTCAGCCCCGCGGCCGAGGTGCCCTTGATGATGAACGGGTTGAAGCTGTCGAAACTGGTGCGCCGGTCGGGGTTGGGCAGTTGCAGGCTGCCGCCCTTGGGGGCATCTGGATTGACGTACTCGAAATGGGTGAAACCCGCCGGATACTTCGGCGTATAGCCCAGGGCGATGGCGTGCCCGGCGAAGGCGACGGGCAGCAGCAGGCACGACAGCAGAATGAGAAGTAGGCGCGGCATGTGCGGATCATAGAGGAGCCGGCCGACGACGGCATGGTCGGCGCAACCCGCGTGGTAGAATCACCGACAGTTTTTGCCCGCGCACCTCGATGGCCTACCTCGCACTCGACACCTCCACCGAATATCTGTCGCTCGCCGTGACCACGCCCGGCGGCATCGTCGCGCGCCATTGGCACGTCGGCCAGCGCCACGCCGAGCGCACCCTGCCGGAGCTGGAAGCGCTGCTGGCCGATACCGGCATCGCCCGCGCCGCGTTGCAGGGCATCGCCTACGGCATGGGGCCGGGCTCGTTCACGGGATTGCGCATCGGCTGCGGCATCGCCCAGGGCCTGGCCTTCGGCCTGGGGCTGAAGGTGGTGGGCGTTTCCACGCTGGCGGCGCTGGCCGCCGGCTGCGACGCGCCCCGCGTGTATGCCTGCCTGGACGCGCGGATGAACCAGGTCTACGCGGCCGCCTTCGAGCGCAGCGGCAACAGCTGGCGCGAAGCCGGCCCGGCCGTGGTCTGCGATCCGCAGGACGCCCCGCAGCCCGACGGTGACAGCTGGGTCGGCGTCGGCAGCGGCTTCGCCGCCCATGGCGACGCGCTCGCCGCCCGCCTGGGCGGCTGCCTGAGCGAAACGCTGCCCGAACGCTTCCCGCAAGCCGGCGACCTGCTGCGGCTGGCGCTGCCGCTATTCGAGCGCGGCGAAGCCCTGCCGCCCGAGGACGCGCCGCTGGTATACCTGCGCGACAAAGTGGCGCTCAAGACCAGCGAACGGCTCAAGCCATGACCCTGCGCCCGCTGGCCCCGGCCGACCTGCCCGCGCTGCTGGCGCTGGACGCCGCCACCAACTCCCACCCCTGGCATCCGGACAACTGGTGCGACTCGCTGGCCAGCCACTACTGCCTGGGCCTGTGGGATGGCGACGCGCTGCTGGGCTTCGCCGTCGCCAGCCGCGTGCTGGACGAGGCCGAACTGCTCGCCATCGCCATCGCCCCGACCCGCCAGCGCCAGGGCCTGGGCCGCTTCCTGCTCGAAGCGGTGCAGCGGCAGTTGGCCCAGGCCGGCGCCGCGACGCTGTTCCTCGAAGTGCGTGCCGGCAACCGGCCGGCTCAGGCGCTGTACGACGCGCTGGGCGGCACCGAGACCGGCATCCGCGCCCGCTACTACCCGCTGCCCGGTGGCGGACGCGAGGATGCGCACCTGTACGCCTTCACCCTGGCCGCCCAGCCATGAGCCGGCGCGACCTGGTCCTGGAAGAACTCGGCCTGACCCCGCTCTGGGTGCGGCCCGAACTGCTCGCCGGCCCCGACGAACCGACCGCCGCCGAGCCGGTGGCGAACGCCCCACCGGCCGAGCAGGCATCCCCGGTCTCGCCTCCCGTCGAAGCGCCCGCGCCGCGCCGCGAGCCGCCACGGATCGTGGTGCCGCACGCGCCGGCCGAGCGTGCCGCCGCCGCACGCCCCGTGGTCGCGGCGCCGCCTCCGGCACGCGGTAATGGCGGCCCCAATGTGCGCGCCACACTGGCCCCGTTGGCCGACGCGGATTCGACCCGGGCCCGCGAGATCGCTGCGCTGGATTGGCAATCGTTGCAGGCCGCCGTCACCGGCTGTACCGCCTGCGGGCTGTGCAAGACCCGCACCCAGGCGGTGTTCGGCGTGGGCAACCCGCAGGCCGAGCTGCTGGTGGTCGGCGAAGCGCCGGGCGCCGAAGAGGATCGCCAGGGCGAGCCCTTCGTCGGCGCCGCCGGCAAGCTGCTCGACAACATGCTGGCCGCCATCGGCGAAAAACGCGGCGAGCGCGTCTTCATCGCCAACGTGCTCAAGTGCCGCCCCCCGGGCAACCGCAACCCGCAGCCCGACGAAGTGCTGCAATGCGCCCCCTACCTGGCGCGCCAGATCGAATTGATCCGCCCCCGCCTGATCTTCGCCGTCGGCCGCTTCGCCATCCAGACGCTGTTGCAGACCGACGCCCCGGTCGGCGCCCTGCGCGGCAAACTGCACCAGGTGAACGACATCCCGGTGGTGGTCGGCTACCACCCGGCCTACCTGCTGCGCAATCTGCCGGACAAGGCGCGCGCCTGGCGCGATCTGCTGCTGGTGCAGCAGCGCCTGCGCGAGCTGGCCGCCACCGAACGCTGACACGCCGCCGCTGCCCGTTTCCAACTTGCCGCCTGTCGGTACACAAGGTATCAAGAGAAGGTCCACGCCGCCGGCTGCCCTCGCCATGTCGCTCCGTACCCGTCTCTATCCACTGCTGCGCCTGCTGATCCTGCTGCTGGCGGTGGTACTGGGTGTGGCCTGCTTCGCCGCCGCCGCCTGGCTGGAGCGCGCGGCCACCCAGACCCAGCGCGCCCGCGCGCAACAGGACGCGCAGCGCGTCACCACCCTGCTGAACAACTGGCTCGACACCCGCCGCCAGGCGTTGCGCGGCATGGCGGCGCTGTTCATCGGCTCCGACAACGTCGACGCCCACGAATTCGCCAAGGCCGCCGACGCGCTGCAAAGCAGCCTGGAGGATGGCGGCCATCTGCCGCTGGCCTACGCCGAGGAAGACAGCCGGGGCCGGTTGCGGGTGGTCTACACCGCCGACCTGAACACCCTGCCGCCCGGCACCGACATCACCACCCTCGCCCCGCTGGCCGACACCCTGCGCTACGCCACCGAGGAGAACCGCAGCACCCATCTGGGCCCGCTGTTCCGCTCGCGGCTGGGCGACTGGCGCGCCTACCACGTGTATCCGATCGCCCATCACGGCAAGCGCGGCCTGGTGTTCACCCCGATCGACTTCGTCACCATGATCGACACGCTGCCCAACAACGGCATGATGCTGCGGCTGGCGGTGGCCAGGGAGAACGGCAAGCCGCACTTCGTCACCGGCGGCGAGCGGCCCTACCCCGGCAGCCTGATGACCATCCCGGTGCAGCAGCAGCGCGTCGGCGCCACCTGGTCCTGGTACTGGGACGTGCTGCCCGGCTACCTGGGCGACCAGTGGTATGTGCAATCGCTGGCCAACCTGATCCGCTACGGCGGGCTCGCGGGCCTGTTGGCGCTGTGCCTCAGCACGCTGGTGCTGCTGGAGCTGTACGCCCGCAGCCAGCGCCGCGAGAGCGAGCTGGCGCTGGCCCATGCCAAGCTGGAGGAAAGCGAGCTGCACTACCGCACACTGGTCGATCAGATGCCCGGCACCGTGTTCCGCTGCCGCCTGGACAGCGACTGGACCATGCTCTACCTCAGCCCCGGCATCGTCCAGCTCACCGGCCTGCAACCGGACGAGATCGTGCTCAACCGGCGTTACAGCTACAACGCGCTGGTCCACCCGGACGACCGCGAATGGCTGGGGCAGCAGGTCAAGCACGCGTTGATCGACGAAACCCCGTACGAAATCGAATACCGCTTGCAGACGCCGGACGGCAAAGTGCGCTGGGTCTACGAACGCGGTCGCTCCACCCGCATCGGCGGCGAAATGGTGATCGACGGCGTACTGCTCGACATCAGCGAGCGCAAGGCGGCCGAGGCGGAACGCGAAAACGCCATGCGCACGCTGCGCGCCATCATCGACAACACCCCCAACGTGGCGATCCAGGGCTACGACCCCGAAGGGCGGGTGCTGTTCTGGAACCACGCCAGCGAAAAGCTGTTCGGCTGGCGCGAGGAGGAAGCCGTGGGCCATTACGCCCACGAGGTCATGTTCGCCGACGTGGTGGACCACCACAATTTCGTCGGCGTGCTGCATCACCTGGCGGCCACCGGCGAGACCACGGAGCCAACCGAATGGCCGGTGCGCCGCCGCGACGGCACCCAGGCGTGGACGCTCTCCACCCAGTTCGCCATCGATCTGGAAAACGGCAAGACCGGCTTCGTCTGCATGGACGTGGACATCACGGTGCGCAAGCAATACGAAGACGAATTGCGCAACGCCCGCGACCAGCTGGAGGAATCGGTCGCCGAGCGCACCCGCGAGCTGCGCGAGGCCAACGAGGAACTGAAGCAGGCGATGCACCAGTTGGTGCAATCCGAGAAACTGGCCAGCCTGGGCAACCTGGTGGCCGGCATCGCCCACGAACTGAACACCCCGCTGGGTAACACCGTCACCGTGTCGTCGACGCTGCGGCAGAAGGTGGCCGAATTCGACACCCTGCTCACCGAAAACCGGCTCAAGCGCTCGGAACTGGGCGCCTTCGTCGCCACCTGCGCCGAGGCCGCGCTGCTGATCGAAAAAAGCGCGCAGCGCGCCAGCGAGCTGATCAGCAACTTCAAACAGGTGGCGGTGGACACCGCCAGCACCCGCCGCCGCGAGTTCGACCTGAAGCAGACGGTGGAGGAAGTGCTGTCCACCCTGCGTCCGCAGTTCAAGCACACGCCGCACCGGGTCGAGACCGACCTGCCGGCCAACATCCAGTTGCAGAGCTACCCCGGCCCGCTGGAACAGATCATCACCAACCTGGTGACCAACTCGCTGACCCACGCCTTCCCGAACGGGCGCACCGGCACCATCCGCATCGGCACCGCCAACGTGAACGACAACCAGGTGCAGCTGGTCTACCAGGACGATGGCGTCGGCATCCCCGAATCCTTGCAGCGGCGGGTGTTCGACCCCTTCTTCACCACTCGCCTGGGCCAGGGCGGCAGCGGCCTGGGCCTGTACATCGTCTACAACCTGGTGCACAGCGTGCTGGGCGGCCGCCTAGAACTTTCGCCCGGCGAAGGCACCGGAGTACGCTTCATTCTGACCTTGCCTCGCATCGCGCCCCTGCCGCAGGAAAACCCGACGCATGAATGACAACAACCAGAACGACGAGCTGATCCTGCTCGAAGACGAAGCGGCCAACCCGCGACGCCCGGCGTCGCGCTGGCCGCTGCTGGTGATCGACGACGACGACGAAGTACACGCCGCCACCCGCTTCGCGCTGGCCGACCAGACACTGCTGGGGCGCCACCTGGAGCTGGTGCACGCGCGCTCCGCCGCCGAGGCGCGCGCCATCCTGGCCGCCCGCCGCGATTTCGCGGTGATCCTGCTCGACGTGGTGATGGAAACCGACGACGCCGGGCTGGCGCTGGTGGGCCATATCCGCGAAACGCTGGGGATGTGGGAATGCCGCATCATCCTGCGCACCGGCCAGCCGGGCTACGCGCCGGAGCTGACCGTCTTCAACAACTACGACATCAACGACTATCGCACCAAAGCCGAGCTGACCCGCACCCGGCTGATCACCGCCATCACCGCCGCGCTGCGCTCGTTCGACCAGATCCGCACCATCGCCGAGAACCGCCGCGGGCTGGAACTGATCGTCAAGGCGGTGGCCGACCTGATGGAACAGCACGCGCTGACCCAGTTCGCCGAAGGCGTGCTCACCCAGATGACCGCGCTGCTCAAGCTGCCGCTGGACGGCATCGTCTGCGCCCAGCGCGGCTCGCCGTTCGACGACGATCGCGACCGGCTGTACATCGTCGGCGCCGCCGGCAAACTGGCACCGCTGATCGCCGCGCCGCTGGACGACCTGGGCGACAGCGTGGTGCGCACCGCCATCGAGGAAACCATCACCCAGAGCACCCACCAGTTCGGACTGGACCACACCACGCTCTACCTGCGCGGCGCGGAACAGGAAGGCGCCGTCTACCTCGACACCGGCGGCCCGCTGTCCGAGGCCGACCGCCAGTTGGTGGCGGTGTTCGCCGCCAACATCTCGGCCTGCTTCAGCAACCTCAACTACATGGAGAAGCTGAACTTCGCCGCCTACCACGACGCGCTGACGCACCTTTCCAACCGCAGCAACTTCATCGTGCAGCTGGAGCACGCGCTACGCGACGGCCAGCAAGGCCAGGTGGTGGCGCTGATCGACATCGACCATTTCGCCGACATCAACGACGGCCTGGGCCACGACGTGGGCAACGAGCTGCTGGTAGCCGTGGCGACGCGGCTGGAAGGTGCGCTATACGGCGATTGCCGGCTGGCGCGCATCGGTGCCGACGTGTTCGGCGTGCTCGGCCCGCACGAGCGGCTGCGCCCCGAAGCGCTCACGGCGCTGTTCGCCATGCCGTTCGAGGTCGGCGAACACCTGCTGCCGGTCAACGTGAAGCTCGGCTACTGCCGGCTGGAGGACGGCGGCGGCTCGGGCTTCAACCTGCTCAAGCGCGCCAACATCGCCCTCAACGGCGCCAAGAAGCACCTGTCGGCGGATTTCGACTACTTCAGCTGCGACATGGAGGAACACACCCGCTGGCGGCTCGACCTGATCCGCCAGCTCAAGCACGACTTCCATGCCGAGCGGCTGGCGGTGTGGTATCAGCCGCAGGTCGCGATCCACAGCGGCGAGGTGGTCGGCGTCGAAGCGCTGCTGCGCTGGCCCAGCGAGGCCGGCTTCGTCCAGCCGCCCTCGGTGTTCGTGCCGCTGGCCGAGTATTCCGGGCTGATCGTGGAGATCGGCGAATGGGTGCTGAGCGAAGCCTGCAAGGCGTATCACGTGCTGTCGCCGTTGCAGGAAAGCCCGTTGCGGATCGCGGTGAACGTCAGCATGCCGCAGTTCCGCACCGGCAACCTGACCGAGCGCGTCGCCAGCCGGCTGGGCAGCAGCCGCGTGCCGCCGTCGGCGCTGGAGCTGGAGATCACCGAGAGCATCGCCATGGACGAGCCCAAGACGGTGATCGCCGCGCTGGAAAGCCTGCGGGCGCTGGGCATCAGCGTGGCCATCGACGACTTCGGCACCGGCTACTCGTCGCTGGCGCAGTTACGGGCCTTGCCGATCGACCGGCTGAAGATCGACCGCGCCTTCGTCGACGAGATCCGCGACGGCAAGGGCGGCCTGTTCGCCGAGACCATCGTCACCCTGGGCAAGAAACTGGGCCTGCGCCTGATCGCCGAGGGCGTGGAAACCCCCGAGCAGGCGGGCTTCCTGCGCGCGCTGGGCTGCGGCGAGGCGCAGGGCTTCTTCTATGCCAGGCCGATGCCGCTGGAAGAGTTGCGCGACTGGCTGGCGGCACGCCAGGCGCGACAGTGAGCGCGGCCACCGACGACCTCGCACCCTGGTTTCGCGCCCAACGAAAAAGCCGGTCCATCGACCGGCTTTTTCCATGGCAAGGTGCCGCGCGTCACTCGTCGTCGCCGTCGCCCGGCTCGCACAGCAGGTTCTCGCGCACCACCTCGCGGGTCAGGTGCGGCGCGAACAACTGGATGAAATCGAAGGCGTAGCCGCGCAGGTACGCATCCTTGCGCACGCCGATGTGGGTGGTCGATTTCTCGAACAGGTGGCCGGCCTCGACCGCGGTCAGGCCGAGGTCATGCTCCGGCTCGAACGCCATGCTGGCGATCAGGCCGATGCCCAGCCCCAGCCGCACGTAGGTCTTGATCACGTCGGTGTCGATGGCGGTGAGCACCACGTTGGGCACCAGTCCGGCGTTCTCGAATGCCTGGTTGATCCGGCTGCGCCCGGTGAAGGCGAAGTCGTAGGTGATCAGCGGGTAGCCGCAGACATCCTCCAGCGTGATCGGCCGGCCCAGCGACGCCAGCGGATGGCCGCTCGGCACCACCACATCGCGGTTCCAGTCGTAGCAGTCGAGCATCGCCAGCTCGGGATAGTGGTCGATGCCCTCGGTGGCGATCGCCAGATCCGCCTCGCCCTCGACCACCATCTCGCTGATCTGGGTCGGGCTGCCCTGCTTGATCGACAGCCGCACCTTGGGATAGCGCTCCAGGAACGCCTTCACCGTCGGCGGCAACGCGTAGCGCGCCTGGGTGTGCGTGGTGGCGATGGTGAGGCTGCCGCCCTCGACGTTGACGAATTCCTCGCCGATGCGCTTGAGGTTGCGCGCCTGCATCAGGATGCGCTCGGAAATCCGCAGGATCTCCCGCCCCGGCGCGGTGACATCCACCACGCGCTTGCCGTTGCGGATGAAGATCTGCACGCCCAGTTCATCCTCCAGCAGGCGGATCTGCTTGGAGATGCCGGGCTGCGAGGTGTGCAGTTTTTCCGCCGCCTCGGAAACATTGAGCCCTTGCTTGGCGACTTCGACCAGATAGCGCAGCTGTTGCAGTTTCATGGATACCGTCCGTTGGTATAACCGACTCTTCTAAAATCCTAACACAACAGTATAAGGGCTTATAAATCACGTTGCTATGATCAGGCCTCGCACCTCGGCCGCCTCGCAGTTCCCGCACCCTGCGCGGCCTCCATCGGGCTTCCGGCCCGCGCGAGACGGCCACCGCGCCATTCAACAACAATACCGTCGCACACCACCTGGGCACACATGGAAATCGGGTTCATCGTAGCCGGCCTCGCCGTCGGCTTTATCGTGGGCATGACCGGCGTCGGCGGGGGTTCGCTGATGACGCCGATCCTGCTGTTCTTCGGCATCAATCCCGCCACCGCCGTCGGCACCGACCTGCTCTACGCCTCGATCACCAAGGCCGGCGGTGTGCTGGTGCACCACAAGCACCGCAACATCGACTGGCGCATCACCCGCTGGCTGGCGCTGGGCAGCGTGCCCGCCGCGCTGGCCACGGTGTGGGCGCTGCACGTGATGCGCGCCGAGACCGAAGCCATCAACGCCGTCATCAAGCACGCGCTGGGCGTCGCCTTGATGCTGACCTCGGTCGCCATCATCTTCAAGCAGCGGCTGCTACAGTTCGCGCAGCGGCATGTCGGCGTATCGGCCAGCCTGCACGGCGGCCTGCAACGGCGCTGGGCCACCATCGGCAATGGCGCGCTGCTGGGCGTGATCGTGACGCTGTCGTCGATCGGTGCCGGCGCCATCGGCACCATCGCGCTGTTCCTGCTGTTTCCGCTGCTGCCCACCGCGCGGCTGGTCGGCACCGAGATCGCGCACGCGGTGCCGTTGACGCTGGTCGCCGGACTGGGCCACGCCGGGCTGGGCAATCTGGATTGGGGCCTGCTGAGCAACCTGCTGGTAGGCTCGCTGCCCGGCATCTACTTCGGCAGCCAACTGACCGGTCGCCTGCCGGACCATATACTGCGCCCGGTGCTTGCCGGCATGCTGGTGCTGGTCGGCAGCAAGCTGGTTTTTTAAAGGCTGACCAAACCCTCCTGGCCGCGTCGTGCGGAGGCGCCGAGCTGAACTTGCCGTACTACACGTACTGTCTGCGTTTCGCGCTGCCTGCCAGGACCGCTTCGCTGGGTTTTGTTAGTCGCTCTCCGGGCGTGGCCACGCCCGCGTCGCTTCTGGAGTCGTACATGGATCTCGAACGAAAGCTCGCCGACACGCTGGCGATCCTGCAACGCATCGCCACCGAGTACAGCCCGGCGGTGTTCGCCAACTCGTATGGCGCCGAGGACATGGTCCTCACCGACCTGATCGCCCGCCACGGCCTGGACATCGGCCTGTTCAGCCTGGATACCGGCCGCCTGCCCGCCGAGACCTACGACCTGATGGGCAAGGTGCGCACCACCTATCCCGACGCCCAGGTGGTCACTTTCTTCCCCAGCGCCACCAGCGTCGAGCGCTACGTCAACCAGCACGGCATCAACGCCTTCTACGAATCGGTGGACCTGCGCAAGGAATGCTGCCGCATCCGCAAGCTGGAGCCGCTGTCCCGCGCGCTGGCCGGCAAGAAGGCGTGGGTGACCGGCCTGCGCCGCGAGCAGTCGCCCACCCGCACCGACATGACGGTGCAGGAATGGGACGCCGGCAACGGCCTGGAGAAATTCAACCCGCTGCTGGAATGGACCGAAAAGGAAGTGTGGGCCTACATCAAGGCCAACGGCGTGCCGTACAACGCGCTGCACGACCAGTTCTATCCCTCGATCGGCTGCGCGCCCTGTACCCGCTCGGTGGCGATGGGCGAGGACGTGCGCGCCGGCCGCTGGTGGTGGGAGAACCCGGACCTCAAGGAATGCGGCCTGCATAGCGCCAGCGCCTCGGCCGTCTCGCCGCTGCGCCGCCCCTGAGCCGCTACGCCCCAAAAAAACCCCACTTCGCAGTGGGGTTTTTTGCTTTCGCGGGACGCGGCAAAACACCATTGCCGGCGGTGCTTAAGTCACATCGCCCCATCGCGGCGGGAACATCGGCCAACGGCTATAGTCGTTGAACGATTCTCAGGATATTTCCCGGACTTCCCCCCGCGAGGCTTCCCATGAAAGCGCTACGCCTGTTCCTCGTCGCCGTGCTGGCCATGCTGGCCCTGGCGCATCCAGCCTGGGCCGACGATGCCAAACCCTTCAAGCCCGACGAGCTGGAACAACTCGTCGCTCCCATCGCCCTCTATCCCGATTCACTGCTGGCCCAGGTGATGATGGCGTCCACCTACCCGCTGGAAATCGTCGAGGCGGAACGATGGGTGAAGAACAACCCCAACCTCAAGGACAAGGCGCTGGACGACGCGCTGCAATCGCAGAGCTGGGACGCCAGCGTGAAGTCGCTCGCCGCCTTCCCGCAGGTGTTGCAGATGATGAACGACAAGCTGGACTGGACCCAGCGCCTGGGCGACGCCGTGCTGGCGCAACAGGCCGACGTGATGAGCGCCGTGCAGCGCCTGCGCACCAAGGCGCAGGCCGAGGGCAACCTGAAGTCGTCCAAGGAACAGACGGTGACCGTGGTGCAGGCCACGGCGCAGCAACCGCAGGTGATCACCATCGAACCGGCCCAGCCGCAGGTGGTGTACGTGCCGACCTACAACCCGACCGTGGTCTACGGCCCCTGGCCCTATCCCGCCTATCAGCCTTTCTACTGGTATCCGCCGGGCTACACCGCCGCCGCCAGCTTCTTCTCCTTCACCGCCGGCGTCGCGGTCGGCGCGGCGCTGTGGGGTAATTTCGACTGGCACCACGACGACATCAACATCAACGTCAACCGGTACAACGACTTCAACCGCAATGTGAACCGCAACTTCAACAACGTGAACAACAACGTGCGCAACAACAACTGGCAGCACGATCCGGGGCACCGCGGCGGCGTGCAGTACCGCGACAACGCCACCCAGCAGCGTTTCGCCCACGGCGGCCGCGGCAATGCCAATACCGCGCAGAACCGCGACGCCTTCCGTGGCCGCGCCGATGCCCAGCGCCAGAACCTGGGCAACGTGGATCGCGGCACCCTGCAACAACGCGACGGCAACCAGGCACGCCAGGCCGGCAATCTCGACCGCGGTCAGAACCGCCAATCCGGCAACCTCGATCGCGGCCAGGGTCGCGACGCGCAGCAACAACGCGCCAACACCAATCGCCCCGCCCAGCAGCACACCGGCAACCTGGACCGGCAGAACCCCAATCGCGGCGCCACGCCGCAACGGCAGGCCCAGCCCCGCGAAAACGCCTTCCAGGGGGTCGATCGCGGCGGTAGCGCCAGCCGGGCGGCCGCCTCGCGCGGCGCGAGCAGCCGCGCCAACATCCAGCGGCCCGCCGGCGGTGGCGGCGGCTTCCATCGACGTTAACGGTTCACGGAGCCCCACGACATGTTCAACTCCATTTCCCGTTCCGGCCCGGCACGCAAGCGTCTGCCCTGGCACTTCCTGTCGCTGCCGATGGCCCTGGTCTGGCTGATGCTGGTGATCTCCGCCCACGCCGCCAATCCCAAGCACTACGCCACGCCCGACGAGGCGGTGGCGGCCTTGGTCGATGCCGCGCGCAACGGCCAGCGCGACAAGCTGCTGGATGTGTTCGGCGACGATGCCAAAGCGCTGTTCGATTCCGGCGACGCCGTGGCCGACCGCGAGGCCGGCCGTCGTTTCCTGGCCGCCTACGACGCCAAGCACGTGCTGCGCCCGGTCAATCCCGGCACCCGCGTGCTGGAAATCGGCCCGGACGACTGGCCGTTCCCCATCCCGCTCAGGAACGCCCTGGGCAAGTGGTACTTCGACGCGGCCGCCGGCAAAGAGGAACTGCTCGACCGGCGCATCGGCGGCAACGAGCTGTCGGCGATCCAGGTGGCGCTGGCCTACGTGGACGCGCAACGCGAGTACCACGAACGCAATCCGCAGCACGCCAAGGTGGCCCCCTACGCCGACCGCATCGTCAGCAGCCAGGGCAAGCGCGACGGCCTGTACTGGCCGGAGGACGACAACTACTGGCAGGGCAAGGACGACGGTGGCCCCAGCCCGCTGGGCATCCTCGCCGCCGAAGCCGCCGACGAGGGCTACAACCATTCCCGCCCCGGCGCGCCGTACCACGGCTACTACTACCGCATCCTCACCGGCCAGGGCGCCGCCGCGCCCGGTGGCGCGCGCGACTACCGCACCGCGGACGGCATGACCGGCGGCTTCGCGCTGCTCGCCTGGCCGGCCAGCTACGGCGTCTCCGGCGTGACCAGCTTCCTGGTCAACCAGGATGGCGTGGTCTACCAGCGCGACCTCGGCCCCAAGACCCCGGACGTCGCGCACCGGATCACCCTGTTCAACCCGGACCAGGGCTGGCAGAAAGTGGATGCTTCGGCGTCGGCAAGGTAGGCTTGGCGCCTGTCCGCGGTTCCAGTGAACCGCGGACGGGTCCGCCGCAGTGGCCCCGCCACCGCCTACCGCATTCCAGGACCGCCGCCCCCGTGGCGGCGGTTCGCAGCCCAGCCGACCCCACATGCCCCAGACCGCCCCGTTCTCCCCGCTCGAAGCACGCATCCTCGGCGTGCTGGTCGAAAAGAAACTCACCGTTCCCGACACCTACCCGCTCACGCTCAACGCGCTCACCGCCGGCTGCAACCAGAAGACCAGCCGCGATCCGGTGATGAACGCCACCGAGGCCGAGGTCCTGGCCGCACTGGAAACACTGCGCGCCCGCACGCTGATCGTCGAATCCTCCGGCAGCCGCGCCAGCCGCTACGCACACAACATGGAAAAGGGCCTGCAACTGCCCAGCCAGTCGGTGGCCCTGCTGGTCACGCTGATGCTGCGCGGCCCGCAGACCGTGGCCGAACTGCGCGCCAACAGCGAGCGGCTGCACCGCTTCCTCGACAGCTCGGCGGTCGAAGGCTTCCTCGACGAACTCGCCAGCCGGCCGGACGATCCCTACGTGGTGCAGTTGCCCAAGGCGCCGGGCAGCCGCGAAAGCCGCTGGGCCCACCTGCTGTGCGGCGAGCCCGAGCTGCCGGTGGCCGCGCCGGCCGCCGCCCGCGCCGACGGCGGCGAACTCGCCACCCTGCGCGAAGACGTCGCCCGATTGCAGGACGAAGTGACCGAACTGCGCGCCGCGCTGGCCAGGGTCTATACGGAACTCGGCCTGCAATGAGCGACCTCGCCGCGCATCCGTACTCCGCACTCACGCCCGACTGCGTGCTCGACGCGGTGGAAAGCGTCGGGCTCGCCGTCAGCGGCAGCCAGTTCCCGCTCAACAGCTACGAAAACCGCGTCTACCAGGTGGGGCTGGACGATGCCGCGCCGGTGATCGCCAAGTTCTACCGCCCCGGGCGCTGGAGCGACGCGCAGATCCTGGAGGAACACACCTTCGCCGCCGAGCTGGCCGAACGCGAGATCCCGCTGGTTGCGCCGCTGTCCATCGACGGTGTCACCCTGTTCCGTCATGCCGGATTCCGCTTCGCGCTGTTCCCGCGCCGGGGCGGCCGCGCACCCGAGCTGGACGACCGCGACACGCTGGAATGGCTGGGGCGCTTTCTCGGGCGCATCCATGCCGTCGGCGCCATCGCCCCGTTCGCCCACCGCCCGGCGCTGACGCCCGATACCTTCGGCCACGTCCCGCGCGCTTACCTGCTGGAACACGGTTTCATCCCGCCAGAGCTGCTGCCCGCCTACGAAAGCGTCTCGGCCCAGGCCCTGCAGGGCGTGGCGCACTGCTACGCCCGCGCCGGCAATGTCGCCACGCTGCGGCTGCACGGCGACGTGCATCCCGGCAACGTGCTGTGGACGCCGGACGGCCCGCACTTCGTCGACCTGGACGACGCCCGCAGCGGCCCCGCCGTGCAGGACCTGTGGATGCTGCTGTCGGGCGAGCGCGAGGACCGGGTGCGGCAACTGGCCGACATCCTGGCCGGCTACGAGGACTTCTGCGAATTCGACGCCCGCGAGCTGCACCTGGTGGAAGCGCTGCGCACGCTGCGGCTGATCCACTACGCCGGCTGGCTGGCCCAGCGCTGGGACGACCCGGCGTTCCCCCACGCCTTCCCCTGGTTCAACACCCAGCGCTACTGGCAGGAACACATCCTGGCATTGCGCGAACAGGTGGCGGCGATGGACGAACCTCCACTGTGGCCGACACCGTGATGGGCCGCTTCGACCTGTTCGACCTGCTGTTGCTGGTGCTGCTGCCCGTGGCCGCCATCATCGCACTGCGCGCCGGCCTGCCGCTGTTCGGCATCGCCTATGCCCTGTTCAGCGCCATCGCCCTGCTGCTCTACTGGCACGACAAGCGCCGTGCCGTGCGGGGCGGGCGGCGGGTGCCGGAAGCCACCTTGCAGACGGTGGCGCTGCTCGGCGGCTGGCCCGGCGCCTGGATCGCGCAGCAGCTGTTGCGCCACAAAAGCCGCAAGGCCGCGTTCCGCGCGGTGTTCGTCGCCTGCGCCCTGCTCAACGTCGCCGGCATCGCCTGGCTGAGCGGGCAGTTGGGGGGACACTGACGCCGTGCGCATCCTGCTGGTGGAAGACGACGACATGATCGCGCGCGGCGTGCAGCACGGGCTGCGGCCGCTGGGCTTCACCGTCGACCGCGTGGCCGACGGCCTGGCGGCCGAACTGGCGCTGGCGCAGCGCCAGCACGACGCGCTGCTGCTCGACCTGGGCCTGCCGCGCAAGGATGGCCTGGCGGTGCTGGAGAAACTGCGCGCCGGCGGTTCCGAACTGCCGGTGCTGGTGCTGACCGCGCGCGACACCGTGGCCGACCGCGTGGCCGGGCTGGATGCCGGCGCCGACGACTACCTGGTCAAGCCGTTCGACCTGGACGAGCTGGCCGCGCGCATCCGCGCTGTGGCGCGCCGTCGCGGCGGGCGCGCCGACCCCACGCTGGCGCACGGTGCGCTGGCGCTCAACCCGGCCACCCGCGAAGTGCGGCTGCGCGGGCAGGCCGTCAACCTGTCGGCGCGCGAATACGACCTGCTGTTCGCCCTGCTGTCGCACCCCGGCCAGCCGCAATCGCGTGCGCAACTGGAGGAACGGTTGTATGGCTGGGGCGAGGAAGTGGAAAGCAACGCCGTCGAGGTGCACATCCACGGCCTGCGCCGCAAGCTGGGTGCCGCCTGGATCCGCAACCTGCGCGGCGTCGGCTATTTCGTGCCCCAGGAACCGCCGGAGTCACCATGATCTCGCTGCGCCGCCAACTGCTGGTCACCGTGCTCGCGGTCAGCGTCGTCGCCACCGCGCTGTCCGGCACCCTGGCGTTCGTGCGCGCGCGCGACGAGGCCAACGCGCTGTTCGACTACCAGCTGCGGCAACTGGCGCTGGCGCTGAGCGACCGCCCGTTCGGCGCCGAAGTGCCGCGCCTGGGCGGCGTGGCCGGCTTCGACTTCGTGATCCAGGTGTGGGACCGCTTCGGCGTGCGTCGCTATTACTCGCATCCGCACCGGGTGCTGCCGGATCGCGCACAACTGGGCTTCGCCACCGTGCCGACCAGCGAAGGCAACTGGCGGGTGTTCTCGCTGGCGCGACCCGACCAGGTGATCCAGGTGGCGCAGCCGCTGCGGGTGCGCCAGCGGCTGGCGCTGGCCGCCGCGTGGCGCACCGTCGCGCCCGTGCTGTGGGTGCTGCCATTGCTGCTGCTGGCCGCATGGTGGGTGATCGGGCGCGGCCTGCGGCCGCTCGACCGTCTGGCCAGCGAAGTCGGCCAGCGCAACCCCGAGGCGCTGGCGCCGATCCCGCTGTCGCACACCCCGGAGGAAGCCCAGCCGCTGGTGGCCGCGCTCAACGCCCTGCTCGACCGGCTGGCCGCCGCGCTCGACCGCCAGCGCGCCTTCACCGCCGACGCCGCCCACGAACTGCGTACGCCGCTGACCGCGCTCAAACTGCAATTGCAATGGCTGGAACACGCCGACAGCGATGCCGAACGCCGGACCGCGCTGACCGAGCTGGCCGCCGGCCACGCACGGGTGATGCATGTGCTGGAACAACTGCTGACCCTGGCGCGCAGCGAAGGCGCGCCCATCGCCCATCAGCCGGTCGATCTGGCGCGGCTGGCCCGCGACGTGCTGGCCACCCAGGCACCGCTGGCCGAGGCCCGCGCCATCGATCTGGGCCTGGACGCCGCGCCCGATGGCGCCACCGTCACCGGCGACGCCACCGCGCTGCGCTCGCTGGTGGGCAACCTGGTCGCCAACGCCCTGCGCCACGCGCCCCGACAAGGCCGGGTGGATGTGCGGGTGACGGCGGAGCGCGATGGCGTACTGCTGGAAGTGGCCGACAACGGCCCCGGCATCGCCGAAGCGGAGCGCGAGCGCGTGTTCGACCGCTTCTATCGCGCGGCCGACGCCGGCGAAGGCGGCAGCGGCCTGGGGCTGGCCATCGTCCAGGCCGTGGCCCAGCGCCATGGCGCCACCATCGTGCTCGATGGCGCCGACCTGGGCGGGCTGTCGGTCCGGGTGCGCTTTCCCCTGCCCGCATCGGGAGACTGAAATGGCCGTCCGTATCGTCCGCCTCGGCAGCCCGCGCCTTCCCGGCGAAGGGCTGCGCATCGGCACCGTGCGCCGCCCCCCGCGCGGCGTGCCCAAGCGCGAATTCGCCTCGGGCAACTGGTACGACGTGTGGTTTCCCAACCTCGCGCCCAGCCCCGAGACGGTCAAGCTGGCCCAGGCAGCGACAACGCCCGCGCAATGGGCCGAATTCGTGCGCAAGTACCGCGCCGAGATGGCCCAGCCGGAACACGCGCACGCCATCGCCCTGCTGGCGGCGCTGTCGCAGCACAGCGATTTCTCGGTCGGCTGCTATTGCGAGGACGAAGCACACTGCCATCGCAGCGTGTTGCGGGAATTGCTGGCGGAGCAAGGTGCGGCGTTCGCGCCCGATGCCTGACGCGGCTACAACTTGGTCCGCCCCAGCCGCTTGGCATTCGCAGTCACCCGCCGATGCACCGGCGCCATGCCACGCGCCAGCAGGCGATGGTAGTTGACGGACGGCAGGCGCGGCACCGCCAGCGTGCCGCCGGCCAGCGGCCAGGCACGCAGCCAGGCCAGCCACCACTGCTGCTGGACGCGCCACAGTTCCAGCCCCATTGCCCAGCCGGCGCGGCTGAAGGCATCCACTTTTTCGGTCCCCATGCGGGTGAACTCGCGCTGGTCGCGCACGCTGGGCGCGTGTCCGGCCCGCGCCATGCGGGTCAGCCGATGCGTCATCACCTGCGGCGTCGCCCACCAGATTTCCCACAACGTGAGCTGGTTGGTCCAGAACGCCAGAAAAGGATTGGAAGACGAGGCCATGAACATAACTCCTGGTTATGGGTTCGCCCCCAGTCTGGCAGCCGGATGGTGCAGTGCAATGTGGAAAACTACGGTTTTTGTTGGATGGGTAGGGAACCCCAAGTCTTGAACCACAGAGGACACAGAGAACACGGAGAGAACCAAGAAGAGGCTGAGAAAGGCAAATCCTTTCCAGTTGTTCGATGCTCTTCGCCTTTCTCCTTGTTTTTCCTTCGTGTTCTCTGTGTCCTCTGTGGTTCAAGACTTGGGGTTTCACCCCCCCTTCCAACCACACCCAATCACATCTGCCGGAACTGCCCCGCGAAGCTGCGCGATAACGGCAGGGTTTCAGGTCGTTGGTGCAGGTGCACCTGGTAGCGGCCCAGCAGGTCGCGCTGGATGCGCGCCACCGCCGGCAGGCTGACGATCAGGCCGCGGTGGATCTGCGCGAAGCGGTTGGCGTCCAGTTGCGTCAGCAGTTCCTTGAGCGGGGTGCGGATCAGGTGGCGTTCGCTGGCGGTGACCACGTCGGTGTACTTCTGGTTGGCCTCGAAGTAGATCACTTCGTCGACGTGCACCAGCCGCGTGGTGTCGCCCAGGCCGACGGTCAGCCAGGTCAGCGCGGGGGCGGCGCGGCCGGCCAGTTGCGCCAGCACGGCGGCCAGGTCCACTTCGGGCCGGGCCTCGCGTTGCAGGCGGGCCACGCATTGCGCCAGCCGCGCGTCGCTCACCGGCTTGAGCAGGTAATCGACCGCGGCGCTGTCGAAGGCGGCCAGCGCGTATTCGTCGAAGGCGGTGACGAAGATCACCCGGGTCTGGCCGGCGACCTGCGCCACTTGCAGGCCGGTCAGGCCGGGCATGCGGATGTCGAGGAAGGCGAAGTCGATGGTGCGGGCGCCGAGTGCGGCCATCGCTTCCAGGCCGTTGGCGGCGACGGCGACGACTTCCAGCGCCGGCCACAATTCGGCCAGCCGCGAAACCAGGTGTTCGGCCAGCAGCGGTTCGTCGTCGGCGATCAGGGCGGTCGGCATGATGTCTCCGGGATCAGGCTTCTCGATAGGGCAGGCGCAGTTCGGCGTGCACGCCGTGCGGGGCGTTGGGGTACAGGGCCAGGCGGCCGGCGTCGCCGTAGAGCGTGGCCAGGCGCTGGCGCACATTGGCCAGGCCCACGCCGCCCGCGCCGCTGTCGCCGAACGCCGGCTGGCCGTCGCGCAGGCCGGGGCCGGTATCGCGCACGTCGAGGTGAAGCAGGCCGTCGGCGTCCAGCCGCCCTTCGATCACGATCTCGCCGCCGTGCAGCGCGGGCTCGATGCCGTGCTCCAGCGCGTTCTCGACCAGCGGCTGCAACAACAGCGGCGGCAGCACCGCGCGGCGCAGCGCGTCGGGCACGTCGATGCGGTAGCGCAATCGGGCCTGGAGCCGGATCGCGGCGATGGCCAGCAGTTCGCCGATCAGCTCCAGCTCGTCGCCCAGCGTGGTGCTCGGCCGGCGGGTGCGGCCCAGGCTGGCGCGCAGGTAGCCATTGAGGTGGTCAAGCATGGTGCGCGCCAGCGGCGGATCGCGCTCGATCAGGCCGTGCACCGTCGCCAGCGTGTTGAACAGGAAGTGCGGTTCGATCTGCGCCTGCAACAACGCGAGCTGCGCGGCGGTCTCGGCCTGTCGCGCCTCGGCGGCGCGGCGCTGCTCGGCGGCGAGCTGGGCGCGGTATTCCAGGTTGTGGAAGTACTGCGAGATGACGATGGTGGCGGCCATCGCGATCAGCAGGCAGGTGACGACGAGACGCCAGTGCGTCACCGGGTCGAGCAGCGACTGTGTCACGTCATAGGCGCCGGCCAGCGCCGCCAGCTTCAGCCCCAGCAACAGGCCGAACGGCAGGGCCAGCGCGTGGCGCGCCCAGTACCACGGCACCAGCCGCTGCGCCACGGCGTAGGCGGTGTAGATCACGATGCCCACGCAGTTGGCGATGAGAAAGGTGGGCCACAGCCCGGACGAGATGCCGGCGGCCAGCAACAGCAGCGCGATGCCCTGGTTGACGATGAGCAGCAGCAGCAGGCTGCGCCAGCGGGTGTCGGCCGGCTCGCACGCCGGCGCCGGCAGGCGGCGGGAAAACGCCGACCACCAGGGCCGTGGCGGTGCTTCGCTGTCGTCGTGTTGCGGGTTCATCTCGATCCGGTTCCGAAAACGCTAGAAATAGTGCGCCACCAGCGCCTGCCAGCGCTGCCGCAGCGGCAGGCCACCGTGGTTGCTCAGCGCGTCGCCCGCGCTGTACTGCCATTGCAGCGCCAGGTCGGCCTGCTCGCCGCGCCAGCGCGCCTCCAGCCAGGTGGCGTTGCTGGCATCCACCAGGTCGTGGCGCACGAAGCCGGAGAAATCCAGCCGTTGCACCAGCGCATCCTGCCAGCGCGCGTAGAGCATGGCCGATTCGCGGGTGGTCAGCGCCTGGCGTTGGCCGGCGAGCGCGCGGTAGCGCCAGTAGGCGTCGGGGCGACCATTCTGCAACGCTTTCCACTGCGCCGCATCGGCGGCGGCGTTGTCGCGCTGGTATTCCAGCGTCAGCGACAACTTGCTGGGCGCGGTCCAGGTCACGCCGGTGACGAAGGCGGCGCGGAAGGCGCGGTCGTCCTCGCCGGCGGCGCGCCCGGCCAGCGACGGCGCCCGCCCGCCGGCCCATTCCAGGTAGGCGACGGTGGCGTCGCCCAGCAGTGCGCTCCAGTTGAGGCCGGCTTGCAGATCCTCGCCGGCTTCGCGGTACAGCAGCAGTTGCGGGTTGAAGGCATCGGAGAACGCATGGCCGAGCACCAGCAGGCCGCGATCGCGCGGGTTGCTGGCGCCCAGGTCCAGGCTGAACGGGTCGTCGCTCGGTGCGTTGTCCAGCTTGGGCGCGTAGATCGCGGTCAGCGAGCCGCCGCGCCACAGCCATTGGCCGCGCCCCATCACCACGCCCAGGCGGTTTTCGCGCAGGCTGGACGGCTCGACCGAACTGACCGAGCGCAGCGCGCCCACCTTGAAGAAATCGGTGGGGTTGAAGCCGGTGCCGGCGCCGTAGCGGGTGTTGATGCGCCCCAGGTCGAGCAGCCATTCCGGCGCCGGCTGCCAGCCCAGATATGCCTCTTTCAGCGTGTTGACGCTGCGTTGTTCGTCCAGCCCGCCGAGCCAGCGCATGTCCAGCCGGTCCGCCAGCACCAGCCGCCAGCCCAGTGCCAGCGCGCGATCGAGCCGGGCATCCAGCGACAGCCGCGCATCGCCCGACGGATCGTCGCCGCTGCGCGCCTGGCTGTCGCCCAGTGCCAGTTCGGCGAACGCGGCCCAGTCGCGCTGCGCGGTGGCCACGGTCGGCGCGTCGTCGGCCAGTTGCAACGCGGCATCGTCGTCCTGCGGCGCGGCGACGGCCAGCGGCGCCAACGCGGCCAGCAGCCAGAGCGGATGGCGCGTCATTGCGGGCGGAACCTCGGCAGGTAGTCGCGTTGCAGCCAGGCTTCGGGCACGTCGCGCCAAGCGTAGTCGGAGAAGCGCATCACCGTGACCCAGTTCGGGTCCAGCCCGTCGATGATCACGGTCTCGGTTGGCCGCGCCACGCCCAGTTGCGACTGGTAGCGCCGGTAGTAGGCGGTCTTGAGCAGGCTGCCGCTCTCGGCGTAGAAGCGCGATTTCACCGGGCGGTTGTTGGCGGTGTCGATCCACATCTCGATGCGATGGTAGGTAACATCCGGCGCGCGCGCCTTGAGGTCCAGCTTCCAGGCGTGGCGCGGCTGGCGGTCGCCATCGGTGATGTCCTCCTCGCCCGCCAGCGTGGCGTTGTAGTCGCCGGCCAGGTTGACGGTGACCACGTCGCCGTTGGCGGCCTGTCCCAGCAGGCGCTGTTGTGGCGAGATGCGCACCGTGCCCTTGCTGGCCGGATCGTAGAACCACAGGTCGTTGCCGTTCTTCAGCATCAGCTTGTCGGCATCGCGCGCCGGCGCCAGGAAGCGCAACAGGCTGCGGAACTGGCCGCTGTCCGGCGCCGCGCGGGAATACACCGCCAGCGTGGTGCTGTCGGTCTGCTTGCCGTTGCGGTATTCCAGCAGCGTGGTGGTCAGCCCGAACGGCTTGTCCGGATTACGCACCGCGTCGCTGGCCGCCAGGATGGTCTGCGCATCCGGCGCGGCGAAGGCGCTGGTGGCGATGCACAGCAGCAGGCCGGCAAGCGTGCTGCGCACGGGGAAGGGGCGCGCGGGGAAGAGGGAAGGGAGAAGGGGGAAGGGTGAAAACCAACCCCGGATGCCGCTGTGTTCATGTCGTTGCATTGCCTTGCCCTCGAAAGAAATAAACATCACGTCTCGCATGCCCCCTCCCTTTCCCCTCTTCCTCATTTCTTTGTGAAACTCCGTGTTCTCTGTGTTCTCTGTGTTTCAAGATTTGGGGTTTCAAGGTCTTGCCCTTCCCACCGCGCGCCAGCGCGGCGCGCGGCGCGCTTCACACATGCCGCAGGGCGTCGACGATCTCCAGTCGCGCTGCGCGGCGGGCCGGCCACCAGGCGGAGATGCCTGCCACCAGGGTCAGGCCCAGCAGCGTCGACAGGATCATGGTGTATTCGCCCCACACCCGCACCGTCAGCGGTACCGGCTCGACGTTGCCCGGCGGCATCCAGCTCAGGCCGGCGTGGTTGATGGCCCAGGCGGCGGCCAGGGCCGCCAGCACGCCGGCGATGCTGCCGGCCAGGCCCAGCAGCAGGCCCTCGATCACGAACAGGCGGCGGATGCCGGCGCGGCGCAGGCCGATGGCGCGCAGGGTGCCGATCTCCACGGTGCGCTCGACCACCGCCATGCTCATGGTGTTGCTGACCGTGAACAGCACGATCACCCCGATCAGCAGCGCGATGAAGCCGAAGATGGCGCCGAACATGCCGACGATCTGGCCGTAGGACGGATTGAGGGTGGCGTAGTCGAGCACGGTCAGCGGCTGGCCGGGGAAGTGCTGCGCCAGCAACTGCTCCAGGCGGGCGCGGGCGGCGGGAATCTGGCTGGTGTGCGCCAGTTGCAGCACCACGGCGGTGGCCTTGGGCGTGTCGCCGCCGTACACCAGCTTCTGCGCGGCGGCGAAATGCAGCTGCACGATCATGTCGTCCAGCTCCTTGACGCCTTGCGGCACGGCGGCGACCACGTTCAGGCGGGCCACGTTGGGCGCGCCGTGGGCGTTGGCGGCCAGCAGTTCGATGGTGGTCGCCTGGCGCGGCGCGCGTTGTGCCTGCGCCTCGCCGGCCAGGGCGGCGATGTCGCCCGGCAGGTCGGCGCCGCTGGCCTGTTCCACGTGCGGGGTCGGGCAATGGCGCACCGCCAGCGGCCCGCACAGTTGCAGCACCCGCGCCACGCCGGTGCCGATCACCGCCGCGTCCGGCGCGGTGCCGGTCAGGCGCATCGGCTTGAACACGATGGGGAAGCCGTAGTCGTTCCATTGCCGCATGCGGTTCTGGTCGGCCACCACCACGCCGCCGCCGATCACGGTGCGCGAGACGCCGGCGGCGTAGTTGCCGGCGATGCCGCCCAGGCTGAGCGTGGGTGTGGCCACCTTGAGCATCGGTTTCAGCACCGGGTCGTGTTCCACCAGATCGACGATGCGCCGGTAGTCGGCGATGCCGTAGGCGGCGGGATTGCCGTTGCCGAACAGGAAGTAGTCGCGGTGCTGGATCTGCAGGTGCCCGGCGTGCTGCACGAAGCCGGTCTGCAAACCCAGGTTGATGTTGCGGGCGTAGCCGCCGAACAACAGGATCGCCATCGCGCCCACCATCATGGCGAACAGGGTGGTGGCGGAACGGCGGCGGTTGCGCAGCAGGTTGCGCGCGGCAAGCGGAAGCAGGTTCATGCCATCACCCCGTCGCGGCGCTCGATGGCGGTGATCGCGCCATCGCGGATGTGCACGGCGTCGTCGGCCTCGGCCAGCACGGCCGGGTCGTGCGACGAGAACACGAAGGTGGCCTGCTGCTCGCGCTGGATGCGCCGCATCAGTGCGATGATCGCCTCGCCGGTGTGGCTGTCGAGGTTGGCGGTCGGCTCGTCGGCCAGCACCAGCGTCGGGCGGGCGGCCAGGGCCCGCGCAATGGCGACGCGCTGGCGCTGCCCCCCCGAAAGCTGGTTGGGCAGGTTGCCGGCCTTGTCGGCCAGGCCCACGGCGTCCAGCAGCTCGCGCACCCGCTCGCGGCGCGCAGCGGCGGGCACCCGCGCCAGCAGCAGCGGATACTCGACGTTCTCGAACGCGGTCAGCACCGGCAGCAGGTTGAAGTTCTGGAAGATGAAGCCGATGCGGCGGGCGCGGAAATCCGACAGCGCGTCGTCGTCCAGCGCGTCCAGATCCTGGCCGTCGATCAGCACTCTGCCGCTGTCGGGCCGGTCGATGCCGCCGATCAGGTTGAGCAGGGTGGTCTTGCCGCTGCCGGACGGGCCGGACAGCACGGTAAAGCGTTGGGCGCGGATCTCGAAGCCGATGTCGGTCAGGGCGGGCACATCCACCTGCCCCAGCCGATACTGCTTGCCGACGCCGTCCAGGACGACTGCTTGCATGGCGGTTTCTCTCTTTGGGAATACCTCGCCAATCTATGACGCGGCCCCACCGGCCACCAGGCGTTGCGACAAAGTGCAACAGAGACGGACGAAGCGTCACCGTATCGGACGAAACGCATGCTGCCATCCCGCATGGGCGACAGGTAGAATTCAGGCTTCCCCTCAACCCACCCAGGAATCACTGTCATGCCCGTGAATCTGCCAGAACTCGATCCCAGCCAACTGCACCCGGTCGCCGGCGTGGAGCTTGGCATCGCCTCCGCCGGTGTGAAGACACCGGGCCGACGCGATGTGCTGGTGATGCGACTGGCCGAAGGCAGCCGGGTGGCGGGTGTGTTCACGCTGAACAAGTTCTGCGCGGCGCCGGTGCGGCTGTGCCGCGAACATCTGGCCGCGCGCAGCGACATCCGCGCGCTGGTGGTCAACACCGGCAACGCCAACGCCGGCACCGGGCTGGACGGCCTGGCGCGCGCGCAACGCATCTGCGACGCGCTGGCCGGCCAGTTCGGCATCCAGCCGCAACAGGTGCTGCCGTTCTCCACCGGGGTGATCCTGGAGCCGCTGCCGGCCGACAAGATCGTCGGCGCGCTGCCGGACGCGGCCGCCGATCTGGCGCCCACCCACTGGGCCGAGGCCGCCCGCGCCATCATGACCACCGACGTCGCCCCCAAGGCCGCCAGCCGCCAGGTGCAGATCGGCGGCAAGACCGTGACCATCACCGGCATCAGCAAGGGCGCCGGGATGATCCATCCCAATATGGCGACCATGCTGGGCTACGTGGCGACCGACGCGGCGGTGTCGCAGGCGGTGCTGCAAAAGCTGGCGAAGTGGACCGCCGACCGCTCGTTCAACTCGATCACCGTCGACGGCGACACCAGCACCAACGACAGCTACATCCTGATCGCCACCGGCGCGGCCGGTAACGCCGAGATCGCCGACGAAACCGGCGCCGACTTCATCGCCTTCCGCGACGCCTTGCTGGCGGTGGCGCAGACGCTGGCGCAGGCCATCATCCGCGACGGCGAGGGCGCGACCAAGTTCATGACGGTGAAGGTGGAAGGCGGCAAGAGCTGGGACGAGTGCAAGGCCGTGGGCTACGCCATCGCCAGGAGCCCGCTGATCAAGACCGCGTTCTTCGCCAGCGACCCCAACCTGGGCCGTATCCTGTGCGCCATCGGCTATTCGGCGGTGGACGACCTCGACGTGGACCGGCTCGAAGTGTGGCTGGGCGACGTGCTGGTCGCCGAAAAAGGCGGCCGCGCCGCCAGCTACACCGAGGAACAGGGCCAGCGCGTGATGCAGCAGGCCGAGATCACCGTCACGGTGAAGCTCAACCGCGGCAGCGAGACGGCGACGGTCTGGACCTGCGACTTCAGCTACGACTACGTGAAGATCAACGCGGACTACCGCAGCTGATCCGGCGATGAGCTGGCCGATGGGCGAGTCCCTGCGCGTTGCCGCACTGTTCGCGCTGACCGCCCTGGCGGAAATCGTCGGCTGCTACCTGCCGTGGCTGGTGCTCAAGCGCGGCGCCACGCCGTGGCTACTGCTGCCGGCCGCGGCCTCGCTGGCGCTGTTCGCCTGGCTGCTCACGCTGCACCCCACCGCCGCCGGGCGGGTCTACGCCGCCTATGGCGGGGTCTACATCGGCATGGCGCTGCTCTGGCTGTGGCTGGTGGACGGCATCCGCCCGACCGGCTGGGATCTCGCCGGCGGCGCGGTGGCGCTGACGGGCATGGCCATCATCATGTTCGCGCCGCGCGGCTGAGCACGCCCAAAACCGCAAACCGGATCAACGTCCCCCGGCTACCTTGGCGCCGAGGAGAACGAACGTGAAACCCGCCACCCGCGCCCGCTACGCCACCCGGATCGGCCAGGTACTCGACTACCTGTACGATCATCTGGACCAGGAACCCGATCTGTACCGGCTCGCCGATATCGCCTGCCTGTCGCCCTATCACTTCCACCGCATCTATCGCGCGCTGATGGGCGAATCGGTGGCGCAGACGGTACGACGCGCACGCATCCACCTGGCGTCCGGCGAGCTGACGCGCAGCAATCGCCCGCTGCCGGACGTGGCGCAACGCGCCGGCTATGGCTCGCTGGCGGCATTCAGCCGCGCGTTCCAGCAGCAGTTCGGCACGTCGCCGGGACGCTTTCGCAATCATCGTCTCCTCGCCCTCAACCCTCAGGAGTCGAACATGTATCCCGTCACCATCCGCGAATGCCCCGCTTTTCATATCGTCGCCCTCGCCCACCAGGGCAACTACATGAAAATCGGCGAAGCCTTCGACAAGCTGATGCTCAAGTGCCGGAGCGAAGGCTGGCTCGACGAAAGCACCCGCTGGCTGGGCTTCTATTACGATGATCCGGCGACCACGCCGGAGAACGAACTGCGCTCGCACGCCGCGGCCAGCGTCAGCCACACGATCATGGTGGAACCACCGTTCGAGGCGATGACCATTCCGGCAGCGCGTTGCGCGGTGCTGCGCCACACCGGCCCCTACTCCACCCTGCACGACGCCTACCACTGGCTGTTCGGGCACTGGCTGCCGCAGAGCGGCGAGCAACCCGCGATCAGTCCGTTCGAGGATTACCTGAACGATCCGGGCTCGACACCGCAGCAGCAACTGCTGACGGACATCTACCTGCCACTGGTCCCGCTCGCCCGGTAGACGCGCCGCGGAAAAAGCAAAAGGCGCGTTTGCACGCGCCTTTTGCCCTTCAAGAATCGATCTTCAGGCGTTCATCGCTACCGGAATGGTTCCGCGATTTCGAGGGCGAGATTCCTCGAATCATCGTGATCCAGTCTGGCAGGGGTTTTGAAGGCCCGGAACAAGTTCATCAACGCATCGTTGACCGTACTCGCTAAGCCTTCCAGGAAGTCGAATCGCATTGCGATCTCCTACAAGGTTTCACTATCTACGTCGCAGATTTTGCTGACAGGTGTCGCTGCCTGGCGGCGTGCGACCGTTGCCGGAGTGTCGTCTCCGACCGCGCGGCGGCCCGTAAGGACTCGCCGGCCTGTTAACACAACCGAACGTCCGCCACGACCGGATTGTCGAGGCGGCCCAGGCAATCTAGCACTGGCTCAGCAGCAAGGTCAAACCGCCGCGGGCGGGCAGTCCATCGAAAAAACAGCTACTTAGAGGATCGGATGCAGGCAGGAACCTGCTTTTTGAAAGCGCTGGCAGAACAAGACGGCCAGCAGCGAGAGGGATACCGGACAGCGCCGGGCAGGCGCCCGGACGCGGCAAATCGTGGAGGAACCGCTATTACTTGGAGAAGGCGCAGAACACGTCGCGCAGCATGGCGATCACCTCGAGGGTGCGGGTGTCGCCCACGCGGTAATAGACGCGATTGGCGTCCTTGCGGGTACGCAGTACGCCCTTTTCGCGCATCAACGCCAGATGTTGAGAGATATTGGATTGGGTGGTGCCGACCTGCTCCACGATGTCCTGGACGCTGACCTCGTGTTCCCCCAAAACGCATAGGATCTTCAATCGCAGCGGATGGGACATCGCTTTCATGGCGCGTGACGCCTGCTGGATGTGCTCATCGCTCATCAGTTCATCGGGGGGAAGCATCATCCTCTGCACTTTTTTATCCACCTTGTCTTGCGCAAGGCGCCGTTCTTTGAATTGGGACAAGGCAACGCCTAGTCCTTGCGGTAGAATACTACCCATCTTTGGAACCCCACCGCAACGGTGCGCTTCACAGCATTCCAGCGGTTTCCACGAAGGCCTCCCCACCCCATGACCCATGCTGCGACCCCCTCCCAGATCAAACCCGTATTGCTGTTGATTCTCGATGGCTTCGGCTACCGCGAGGAAACCGAGGACAACGCGATCGCCGCGGCCCACAAGCCGAACATCGACCGCATCCTCGCCCAACACCCGTGGACGACCATCAACGCCAGTGAACATTACGTGGGCCTGCCGGACGGCCAGTTCGGCAACTCGGAGGTCGGTCACCTGAACATCGGCGCCGGCCGCGTGCTGTTGCAGGATATCAGCCGCATCGACGTCGACGTGGCCGAGGGCCGGATCGGCGAGAACCCCGAGCTGAAGGCCAGCATCGAGCTGGCCAAGTCCAGCGGCAAGACGCTGCATGTGCTGGGCCTGATCTCGGATGGCGGCGTGCACAGCCACGATTCGCACATCGCGGCCCTGGTGCAGGACGCCGCCCGTGCCGGCGTGCAAAGCATTCATGTCCATGCCTTCCTCGACGGCCGCGACACGCCGCCGCGCAGCGCCAAGCAATATCTGGAAAAGCTGGATGCCGTCTGTCGCGCCGCGGGCAATGCCCGCATCGTCGGCATCGTCGGCCGCTATTGGGCGATGGACCGCGACAAGCGCTGGGAGCGCGTCGAGCCCGCCTACAACCTGGTGGTCGACGGCAAGGGCCTGCATCACGCCGACGACGTGATCGCCGGCCTGGAAGCCGCCTATGCCCGCGACGAGAACGACGAATTCGTCGGCGCCACCAGCATCGGCGCCCCGGCCCGCATGGAGGACGGCGACGTCGCGGTGTTCATGAACTTCCGCGCCGACCGCGCCCGCCAGATCGCCACCGCGCTGAACGACCCGGCGTTCGACGGCTTCGCCCGCCAGCGCGTGGTCAAGCTGGCCCGCTTCGTCACCGCCACCCGCTACGCCGCCGACTATCCCTACCCGGTCGCCTACGACAAGGCCAAGGTGAGCAACAGCTTCGGCGAATACATCGGCAGCCTGGGCATCAAGCAGCTGCGCATCGCCGAAACCGAGAAGTATCCGCACGTGACCTACTTCTTCTCCGGCGGCGAGGAAAAGGAATTCCCCGGCGAGGATCGCATCCTGGTGCCTTCGCCCAAGGTGGCCACCTATGACCTGCAACCGGAAATGAGTGCGCGCGAGGTCACCGACAAGATCGTCGCCGCCATCGAATCCGGCCAGTACGGCGCCATCATCTGCAACTACGCCAATGGCGACATGGTCGGCCACACCGGTGTGTTCGATGCCGCGGTGAAGGCGATCGAGGCGCTGGACGAATGCGTCGGTCGCTGCGTCGCCGCCATGACCAAGGCCGGTGGCGAAGTGCTGATCACCGCCGACCACGGCAACGCCGAACTGATGTACGACCACGCGGTCAGCCAGCCGCATACCCAGCACACCACCGACGTGGTGCCTTTCGTCTACGTCGGCCGCCCGGCCCAGCTCGCCGCGCGCGGCGAAGGCTCGCTCAAGGACATCGCGCCCACCCTGCTGGCGATGATGGGCCTGCCGCAGCCGGAAGAAATGACCGGCCATTCGCTCGTCCGTTTCAGCTGACGTTGCGCGCCGCGCTCTGCCTCTGCCTGATGTGGATCTCCGGGGCGGCCTTGGCCGCCCCGGAGGTGTCTCGCGCCGACAGCAAGGCGCGGCAGAACGAATTGCGCGACCTGCGCGGCAAGCTGGGCGACCTGAAGAAGGAAATCGCCGAAAGTGAATCGGATCGCCGCGAGGCCGCCGACGCGCTGAAGGAATCCGAGGTCGCCATCTCCGACGCGAACCGCGTGCTGGCCTCGCTGGCCGAGGAACGCCAGCTGACCGAGACCGAACTGGATCGCCTCAGCGCCGACATCTCCGCCGCCCGCGCCAATATCTCCGCCAGCCAGAACCGCATCGGCGAGCTGCTGCGCCTGCGCTACAAGACACGCAACCTCGAAGCCTGGCGGCTGATCCTGGATGCCCAGGACCCGACCACCGCCAGCCGCGACCTCACCTACTACCGCTACCTCGCCACCGCGCAGCAGCAGCTCGTCGCCTCGCTGGAGCGGCAACTGCGCGAACTCAGCCGGCTGGCCGAGGAAATCCGCGTCCGCAACGACCAGCTCAAGCAGATCGCCCAGGCCAAGGTGCGGCAGAAGGCCGCGCTGGAAAGCGAACAGGCCGAAAAGCAGGAATTGGTGAACAAGCTCACCCGCGAGCTCACCGCCCAGCGCACCCAACTACAGAAGCTGACCGCGGACGAAAAGCGCCTGAGCACGCTGGTGGCTCGGCTGGACGCCATCATCCGCCAACAGGAAGCGCGTCGGGCCAAGGAAGCGGCGCGCCGCCGCGCCGAGGCCGCCAAGCGCGAACAGGCCGAGCGCGCCGCGCAGGCCAGGCGCGATGGCAAGACCGACACCAAGCCGGCCACCGAGCCGGTGCGCCAGGTCAACCGCGACGAGCCGGACAGCAGCTTCAACGGCCAGCAGTTCGCCGCGCTGAAAGGCCGCCTGCGCCTGCCGCTGCGCGGCGAGGTGATCGGCCGCTTCGGCAGCCCGCGCGCCGAAGGCACGCTGTGGAAGGGCGTGTTCATCCGCGCCGCCTCCGGCCAGCCGGTCAAGGCCGTCGCCGGGGGCGAGGTGGTGTTCGCGGACTGGCTGCGCGGCTTCGGCAACCTGATCATCGTCGACCACGGCGGCGGCTATCTCAGCCTGTACGCCGCCAACGAAAGCCTGCTCAAGCAGGTGGGCGATGCGGTACGTTCGGGCGACACCATCGCCACCAGCGGCAACAGCGGTGGCATGGCGGATTCGGGCGTATACTTCGAGATCAGAAAAAACGGCCAGCCCCTTGACCCTCTCGGCTGGACCGGCTGACGAGACAGAACACGGAGCTTCAATCCCCGATGAGCAGCCAGTACCCCGCTTATTCCCCGAAGAAATCCGGGAAATTCCAGAAGTTCGCCCTGCTCGCGGCCGGTGCCGGCCTGGGCGTGGCGATCAGCCTGTCGTTCAACGTGCTGGCCGACAAGGATTCGGCGGGCACCCCGCTGCCGATCGAAGAGCTGCGCGCCTTCTCCGCCGTATTCGGCCTGATCAAGCAGAACTACGTCGAACCGGTGGACGACAAGAAGCTGATCTCCGAAGCGATCAAAGGCATGGTCGCGGGGCTGGACCCGCACTCGTCCTACCTGGACGAGGATGCCTTCAAGGATCTCCAGGAAAACACCCAGGGCGAATTCGGCGGCCTGGGCCTGGAAGTGAACATGGAAGACGGCCTGGTGCGCGTGGTCTCGCCGATCGAGGACACCCCCGCCTTCCGCGCCGGCGTGAAGGCCGGCGATTACATCGTCAAGATCGACGACACCCAGGTGCAGGGGCTGTCGCTGTCCGAAGCGGTGAACAAGATGCGCGGCAAGCCCGGCTCCAACGTGCGGCTCACCCTGCTGCGCAAGGGCGAGGGCAAGCCGATCGTGCTGACGCTCAAGCGCGCCATCATCAAGGTGCAGAGCGTGAAGTCCAAGCTGGCCGAGCCCGGCTACGGCTACATCCGCATCACCCAGTTCCAGGAACGCACCACCGAGAACCTCGCCAGCGCGTTGCAGGCGCTGTACAAGGAAAACAAGACGCCGCTCAAGGGCCTGGTGCTGGACCTGCGCAACGACCCGGGCGGCCTGCTGAACGGCGCCGTGGGCGTGTCCGCCGCCTTCCTGCCCAAGGATGCGCTGGTGGTCTACACCGATGGCCGTACCTCGGACGCCAAGATCCGCCTGACCGCCACCCGCGACAATTACCAGCGCGGCGGTCGCGACGACTTCTTCAAGAACGTGCCGGCAGAGGTCAAGACCGTGCCGCTGGTGGTGCTGGTGAACGGCGGTTCGGCCTCGGCTTCCGAGATCGTCGCCGGCGCGTTGCAGGACCACAAGCGCGCGCTGATCGTGGGCACGCAGACCTTCGGCAAGGGCTCGGTGCAGACCATCCTGCCGATCGACGCCAAGTCGGCGCTCAAGCTGACCACGGCGCGCTACTACACCCCGAACGGGCGCTCGATCCAGGCCAAGGGCATCACCCCGGACATCGTGGTCGAGGAAGCCACCGTCAACGGCAAGGAAGGCACCAGCGCCTTCCTGCTGCGCGAAGCGGATCTGCAACACCACCTGGATAACCCGAACGGTGGCGACAAGGCGGATACCCCCGCACCGACCCCCAAGCCCGCCGTACGCAGCGAGCCGCCGGCGGTCAACGCCTCGGGTGTCGAGGAAGGCAACCTCAACCCGCGCGAGCTGGCATCCAAGAGCGACTACCAGTTCCAGCAGGCGCTGTCGGTGCTGAAGGTGCAACAGCTGCTGATGCAGCAGAAGGACCCCAAGCCCACCCCGGTGCCCAAGGCGCCGGCCAAGGCCAAGTAAACGAAACCCCCGCAGCGATGCGGGGGTTTTGCTTTGGGTGCCCCGTGGCGATGCCGCGGGCGCTTCCGGGCTCGAACGCCGTCTCACCTCCGCGGCGGCTCGTTCGGGCTTTTTGTCTTTCGGCCCGGACCCTGGCGGGGCTAAGCTGAAGGCTGGAGGTCCGCCATGCCCGTCGTCCGCGTCCATCTGCACGAAACCCGCATCCGCCTCGCGCCCGACACCGATGCGCAGGCGGCCGCCGCGCTGCTGGCGGCACAAGCCGAAGTCACGGTGCACCTCCGGCGCGACCGCCACGGCTTGATCGTGCGCTACTCGCTGGCGCTGCATTCGCACCAGGAACTGGAAGCACTGCTGCAAGCCCACGGCCACGCGCTCGCCGACGGTCCGCTGGCCCGGCTGGCCCGCGCCATCCGCCGCTACGCCGAACAGGTGGCACGCGACAACAACGTGATCCCGGAGCACCAGCTCAAGGCCCGCGATGTCTATGCCCGGGTGTGGGAACATCATCCGCACGGCGACCACGACGACACCCCCGAGGAACTGCGGCGCTACCTGTGACAGGCGCTGTGCTGGCGCAAGGGACAGCCGCGCCGGCCAGCTATAATCGGCCCGTTGCCCCCCTCTCGCCCAGCCATGACCGCCTGCACCAATCCCCACGCCCTGCCCGACCTCGACGACACCCAACTGCTGCGCTACAGCCGCCACATCCTGCTCGACGAGATCGGCGTGGAGGGCCAGGCCCGCATCGCCGCGGCGCGGGTGCTGGTGATCGGCGCCGGCGGCCTGGGCTGCCCGGCGGCGCTGTATCTGGCCGCGGCCGGGGTCGGCACGCTGACGCTGGTGGACGACGACCGCGTCGACCTCACCAACCTGCAACGCCAGATCGCCCACGCCACAGCCGCCGTCGGCGACTACAAGGTGGCGTCGGCCGCGCGCACGCTGGCGACGCTCAATCCGGAAGTCGAGGTGGTACAGATCGCCGAGCGCATCGCAGGCGAGCGCCTGCAAGCGCTGGTCGAAGCCGCCGACGTGGTGCTCGATTGCTCGGACAACTTCGCCACGCGCCACGCGATCAACCGCGCCTGCGTCGCCGCCGCCAGGCCGCTGGTGTCCGGCGCGGCGGTGCGCTTCGACGGCCAGCTCACCACCTTCGACCTGCGCGACCCGGCCCAGCCCTGCTACCACTGCCTGTTCGGCGAGGACGGCGACGCCACCGACGGGCCCTGCGCCACGTTCGGCGTGTTCGCGCCACTCACCGGCCTGATCGGCACCGCCCAGGCGGCAGAGGCGCTCAAGCTGATCGTCGGCCTGGGCGAACCCTTGACCGGACGGCTGCAACTGCTCGACGCCCGCAGCATGCAATGGCGCGAAATGCGTTATCGCAAGGATCCGTCCTGCCCGGTTTGCGGCACCGCGCATCGGGCGGATTAGGGCGAATCGGCCTTCAAACGCGGGTGGGAAGGGCGAAGGCCGGGATGCAGGGCAAGGCGTGCCGAGTGAAGTGGGGGTGATCCCTACGAACGAGGCGCAACGCAGCCATGCGCCCGGCCTTCGTCCTAGGGGTAATCCCCAATAGGCCGTCACCCCGCGCTGCGTGCACAGTCGCCCCATGAACTCCGCTGACCGTTCCTCCCTCGTTCGCCACCAAGCGTTTTGGTACCGCTCCTATCTCTAGAGGGCGGACACAGGAACGTTAGCTTCAACCAGTGCCGCCGATCCAGGCGGCACTGTCATGTAGGGTACTCAGCCCGCATCTCCCCGGATCGGTGGTCAAAAAAAAAGGACCCCGATCATGCAAGCATCCACTGCCACCATCCTCTGCGCCGAACGCGTCTCCGGCCCGCTGTCGCTGGGCCAGCTCGTCGGCGGCCTGCGCCAGCGCCTGCACTTCCAGCCGCGTCACAGCCAGTTCCTGCTGCTGGACAGCGCCAGCGAAGCCAGTTCGCTGGCCGCTGCGGCCGATCACCTGGCCGTCGGCATCGATCCCGAGCGCGTGGCACTGATCGTGCCTACCCGCGTGCCGGAGCTGGCGCAACTGCGCGACGCCCTGGCCACCCTGCCCAGCGACGACGACGCGCCCACCCTCGGCACCGCCGCCGTGCTGGCCGCGCTCAGCCCCACCCTGGTCTCGCCGCACGCGGCACGCGCCGGCCAGGTGGCCGCGGCCAACGCCGTGGTACGCCAGATCAACGACCGCGCCGGTGGCGCGCTGTTGCGCGAAGCACAGCCGATGCTCAGCCTGCGCAGCCCGTTCGCCGCGCCCAAGGTGCCGCTGGACGTGCCGTTCTGCGCCGACGCCGCCACGCTGGCCGCCGCCATCGACGCGCTGCCCGAAGGCACGATGCTGGGCCTGCCCGCGCGGGAGACCGAAGGGCACCCGCTGTTCCAGTTGCTGGATGTGTTCGAGCACGACCTGCCGTTCCTGGACGATCTCAAATCCAAGTTCCGCCGCGGCGGCCTGTCCGAGCGCGTGGTCAAGGCGCATCTGGCCGATTGCGCCGAGCGCTTCCTGGCGCCGGTGCGCGAACGTCGCGCCGAACTGGCCGCCGACCGCGCGCTGCTCGATCGCGTGCTGGATGCCGGCACCGCCCAGGCTCGCCGGGCGGCACGTCATGCGCTGGCGCAGGTGAACGGCGTGCTGGCCGCCTGACCCTGCTCCGGCCAGAACCCTCCAAGCCCTGGCTCAGGAGTCGATGCGCGCCAGCGCCGGCAGCGCCGCATGGGTGTTCGCCACCGTGGCGGCGGCCACCTCGTCCACGCCCAGCCCGCGCAGTTCCGCCAGCACCGCCGCGATGCGCGGCAATTCGGCCGGCTCGTTGCGCTGCTGCGGCGGCCCGGCCAGCCAGGCGGGGGCGATGTCGGGGGAATCGGTCTCCAGCACGATGGCCTCCAGCGGCAATTCGGCCGCCAGCCGGCGGATACGCTGCGAGCCGCTATAGGTCATCGCGCCGCCGAAACCCAGCTTGAACCCCAGCTTGAGGAATTCGTCCGCCTGCTGCCGGCTGCCGTTGAACGCATGGGCGATGCCGCCGCGCACCCGCCACTTGCGCAGGTACTTGAGCACCTGGTCCTGGCTGCGGCGGATATGCACGATCACCGGCAGGTCGTGCTCGCGCGCCAGCTTCAGCTGCGCCTCGAATAGCGCCACCTGCCGCGCGGCATCCAGCCCCGGCACGAAGAAATCCAGCCCGATCTCGCCGACCGCCACCGGCGCGTGGCGCGACAGCGCGTCGTCCAGTTGCGCCAGGTGCTGGTCGCGGTGCTCGGCCAGGTAGATGGGATGCAATCCCAGCGCCACCGCGCAGCCGTAGCGTTCACGCATGGCCAGCGTCAGGTCGAAGGTGGCGGCGGTGATCGCCGGCACCACCAGTTGCATCACACCGGCGGCTCGTGCACGCTGCGACACCTGATCGCGATCGGCGTCGAATTCGCTGGCATCGAGATGACAATGACTATCGATCAGCATCTTGGGAACTCTTTTCTCGGGCTGCTCTCAGTGCTATGCCGCGCCGATCGCGCGGCCTATACCAATACGAGTCGCCGCCTCGGCGACCTACACAATGGGATCAAGCATGACGGAACTATGGGTATGGGGTCTATTCGCCGCGGTGGTGATCGCCCTGCTGGTGTTCGACCTCGGCGTCCTGCACAAGGACGACCACGAAATCGGCGTGAAGGAAAGCCTGAAGCTGTCGGCGTTCTACATCACGGCCGGCCTCGCCTTCGGCGGCTTCGTCTGGTGGCACAAGGGCGCCGCCGCGGGCATGGATTACTACACCGGCTTCCTGGTCGAGAAATCGCTGTCGATGGACAACGTGTTCATCATCTCGCTGATCTTCACCAGTCTGGCGATCCCGCGCCAGTACCAGCACCGCGTGCTGTTCTGGGGCATCCTGGGCGCCATCGTGATGCGGGCGGTCATGATCGGCCTGGGCGCGGCGCTGGTACACGAATTCAGCTGGATCCTGCTGATTTTCGGCGCCTTCCTGATCTTCACCGGCGTGAAGATGTTGCTGGCCAAGGATGAAGATCCGGACATCGAACAGAACCGGGTGTTCCGCTACCTGAAGGGCCACCTCAAGATGACGCCGCAGATGCACGGCCACGACTTCTTCGTCGAAGGCACCAAGGTGGGCCTGGCCGCCGGTCGCTACGCCACGCCGCTGTTCCTGGCGCTGCTGATGGTGGAGGCCGCCGACCTGATCTTCGCGGTGGACAGCATTCCGGCGATCTTCGCCATCACCCAGGATCCGTTCATCGTCTACACCTCGAACATCTTCGCCATCCTGGGCCTGCGGGCGCTGTACTTCGCGCTGGCGGCGATGGTGCATCGCTTCCATTACCTGAAGTACGCGCTGGCCATCGTGCTGGTGTTCATCGGCGCCAAGATCGGCCTGGTCTACCTGAACATCAAGATTCCGTCGCCGGTATCGCTGGCGGTCACCTTCGGCCTGCTGCTGGCCGGCGTGCTGTACTCGCTGCACAAGACGCGCAACGAACCGTTGCCCGAATAGGCGACTTCGTCCGCATCGTCAGGCAACGCCCCCGGCCGGGGGCGTTGTTCATGGTGCGGCGCGCGACGCCGTGGCGCCCTCGCGCCGCCGCTTGATCCACCACGAATGGAAACCGGCGCTGAGGATCAGCACCGCCGCCACGCTGCCGACCAGCGCTTCGTGCACATGCCAGCGCGCCGCCGCCAGCATCACCAGCGCCAGCGCGCCGATGGCCCAGAACGCGCCGTGCTCCAGGTACTTGAACGACGCCAGCGTGCCGCGATACACCAGCAGCAGCGTGAACGAGCGCACGAACATCGCGCCGATGCCCAGGCCGATGGCGATCAGGAAGATATTGCGCGTCAGCGCGAACGCCCCCAGCACGCCATCGAAGGAGAACGAGGCGTCGAGCACCTCCAGATAGATGAAGCCACTCCAGCCGGTCCTGGCCGCGGCCTGGTCGTCGCCCATCAGGCTGCCCAGGCTGGAGACGATCACGTGCACGATCACCCCCCACAGCCCGGCGATCAGGAAGCGATAGCCCTGCTCGCCCGGCAACGCATGCGCCATGCCGAGCAGCGCCAGGATCGACAGCACGATGCCGGCCATCTGCAACCGCCCCAGCCGCGCCAGCAGGCGCTCCACCGGCTTGAACCAGTGGGTGTGCTTCTCGTGGTCGATGAAGAAGTCGAGGAACACCATCAGCAGGAAGGCGCCGCCGAACGCCATCACCTCGATGTGCGCCGATTGCAGCAACTGCGCGTAGCGGCCCGGTTGCATGATCGCCATCGACAACACGTCGCTCGCCGGCCAGGCGTCGCTGCCCAGCCACTGGTACAGCGCCACCGGCCCCGGCAGCGGCGCCATGCCGGCGATGGTGCCGACGATCACCAGCGGGAACAGCATGCGCATGCCGAACACCGCCACCAGCATGCCCCACAGCAGAAAGCGCTGGCGCCAGCGCTCGTCCCAATCCTTGAGGATCGAGGCGTTGACCACCGCGTTGTCGAACGACAGGCTGGTTTCCAGCAGCGCCAGGTTGAATGCCACCAGCAAACCGGCCCAGCCACCGATCAGCCACGCCGCCGCCAACCCCAGCACCGCGACGATGGCCGACGCCCGGAAATAGCGCCACATCAGCCGCCCTCCACGCATCGCGTCGTCGCGTTCCACCGCCTGCATCCCGTCATCGGTTCCTCCGTCCCGCGGGCCGCGCCCGCGCCGTGCCATGACTGCCTTGGGCAGGATAAGACGAAAACCCCGGCGCCACCCGGTTCATTTGGAGCGGCGGACAAAACCCAGCGCAGCGCTCCTGGCACGAAGCGCGCAACGCAGACAGTGCAAGTGGTACGGCAGGTTCAGCCCGGCGCCGCGTGCGACGCAGCCTGGAGGGCTTTGTCGGCCGCGCTTGTCCGCGGGCCCGGCACACCCCGTCCGGCATCGCGGCCACCCGGCCCGCAAGCCGCGCCCCGACTGGCTTGCCGAAGATCAAGCAGGCCGGCTCCCGACGCTTGGGCGCGCTGGGCAAAGCGCCTATACTCCCCCTGTTTCCGACGGGCGAAATCCGCCCACTTTCACCCGGAGTATTCATGAGCAACCCCTACCTCGACATCGTCGCCGACCACGACAAGATCCTGCAAAGCAAGGATGCGCCGTTGTTCTCCAGCCTGGACGGCCTCAACCTGCCCGCCCGCGCCCCGGTGGCCGACGACGCGCCCGTGGTCATGATCTTCGCACCGCACCCGGACGACGAATGCATCATCGGCGCGCTGCCGCTGCGCCTGGCGCGCGAAGCGGGCTATCGCGTGGTCAACGTGGCGGTGACCCAGGGCTCCAACCTGAAGCGCCAGCCGGAACGCTGGGTCGAACTGAAGAACGCCTGCGACTACCTGGGCTGGGATCTGCGCGAGACCATCCCCGGCGGCCTGATGAGCGTCGGCCTCAAGACCCGCAACGACGATCCGACCGCCTGGGCCGAGAAGGTCAACGCCGTCGCCAAGCTGATCGAGGAATACCAACCCGCCGTCTGCGTGTTCCCGCACGACAACGACTACCACTCGGCGCACATCGGCACCCACTTCCTGGTGGTCGATGCGCTCAAGCAGGTCAACCATCGCTGCACCGTGGCGCTGAGCGAGTTCTGGCGCCAGATGGATGCGCCCAACGCGCTGATCGCCACCACTGTCACCGACACCGCCGACCTGATCGCCGCGCTGGCCTGCCACGTGGGCGAAGTGGAACGCAACCCGTACCACCTGCGCCTGACCGGCTGGATGGCCGACAACGTGCGTCGCGGCGCCGAAGTGTGTGGCGGCCAGGGTGTCGCCGCGCCGGAATTCAGCTTCGGCACCATCTACAAGGTGGCCCAGTTCGACGGCCGCGCCATCGCCGACAACGACCGCAAGTACACCATCGCCGAGCAGGACGACATCAAGGCCGTGCTGGCCTGACATTCGATCCACACCGGCTCGACGGAAACACGGCTGCTTCGGCAGCCGTTTTTCTTTGGCGCCGCCCGGCGCCGAGTACGGAATGCTCTTAAGGAAGGCTTAAGTCTGTGCCGCTTATGCTGGACCCCATCCATTCCCCGTGGAGGTCCACATGGTCCAATCGACGACCCGTTCCGGCCTGGCTTTCAGCCAGAAGCTGCTGGCTCTGACCCTGGCCGCCGTGCTCGGCGGCGCGGTGGCGGTGATGGGCGACCGCTTCCTGCCCCGTGCCGACGCTTCGGTGGAACCCGCTGCCGCCCTGGCGCCCGCCGTGGCCGCGCCCCCCGCACCGGCCGCGCCGCCGATCGCCGGCGCCCGCGCCGGCCTGCCGCAGTTCGGCGACATCGTGGCGCGCTACGGCCCGGCCGTGGTCAACATCAGCGTCACCGGCATGACCAAGACCGCCGCCGGCGGCGGCTTGCCCGACCTGGACGACGACGATCCGCTGTCGCAGTTCTTCCGCCATTTCGGCCCGCGCCTGCAACGGCCGACGCCGATCCGCGGCCTGGGCTCCGGCTTCATCGTCAGCGCCGACGGCCTGATCCTGACCAATGCGCACGTGGTGGCCGACGCCGACGAAGTCACGGTCAAGCTCACCGACAAGCGCGAGTTCAAGGCCAAGGTGCTGGGCCTGGACAAGGTCAGCGACATCGCCGTGCTGCGCATCCAGGCCAAGGATCTGCCCACCGTGAAGCTCGGCAACCCCGACAGCACCCGCGTCGGCGACTGGGTGCTGGCCATCGGCTCGCCGTTCGGCTTCGAGAACTCGGTCACCGCCGGCATCGTCTCGGCCAAGTCGCGCTCGCTGCCCGACGACGGCTATGTGCCCTTCATCCAGACCGACGCCGCGGTCAATCCGGGCAATTCCGGCGGCCCGCTGTTCAACATGAACGGCGAAGTGGTCGGCATCAATTCGCAGATCTACTCGCGCAGCGGCGGCTTCCAGGGCCTGTCGTTCGCCATTCCCATCGACGTGGCGCGCAACGTGCAGGCGCAGATCGTCAGCAAGGGCAAGGTCACGCGTGGCCAGCTCGGTGTGGCGATCCAGGACGTGAACCAGTCGCTGGCGCAGTCGTTCGGCCTGAAATCGCCGCACGGCGCGCTGGTGTCCGGCGTGGACGACCAGGGCGCGGGCGCCAAGGCCGGCCTCAAGCCCGGCGACATCATCCTCAAGTTCAACGAGCGCCAGATCGACGGCTCCGCCGACCTGCCGCCGCTGGTGGCCAACACCGCCCCCGGCAGCAGCGCCACGCTGCGCATCTGGCGCAACGGCAAGGAACAGGATCTGAATGTGCGCGTCGGCGAGATGAAGACCGACCAGGTGGCCAGCAATGCCGCGCCGACCGCCGCCGGCAAGCTCGGCCTGTCGCTGCGGCCGCTGTCGCCGCAGGAGCGCAACAGCAGCGGCCTGAACGGCGGGCTGGTGGTGCAGGACGCGACCGGCCCCGCCGCGCGCGCCGGTATCGAGCCGGGCGACGTGGTGCTGGCGGTGAACGGCGCCACGGTCAAGGACATGTCGCAGCTGCGCCAGTTGATCGGCAAGGCCGGCGAACACATTGCCTTGCTGGTGCAACGCGGCGAAGCGCAAATCTTCATCCCGCTCGACCTCGGTTAGTTGCTTCACCCGGGCAGCCCCGGTCGGCGGGTTGCCCGGTACGCAGTGCCGACACTCCTTCATCCCCCTCGACCCTTGAATCGACGCAAGGCATCGTGGTTGTGGCCCCTCCCCGGGGCCACTTTTTTTGCCCGCAAAAAAGCCCGCGTCGCCGCGGGCCTTCTCGCCGGAGCGCCGGCCACCGGATCGCCGGCCGCCGGATCACATGGCGTCCAGCACCTCGATGCCCAGCAGGCCCAGGCCGGTCCTGAGGGTGTTGGCCGCTGCGGCGCACAGCGCCAGCCTGCTGGCGCGCACCTCGCCCTCGGCCTTGAGCACCGGGCACGCCTCATAGAAGCGGCTGAAGCGCGTGGCCAACTGGTACAGGTAGCCGCAGAGGAAGTGCGGGCAGGTTTCGCCCGACACCTGCGCCAGCAGGTCGGGGAACTGCGCCAGTTGCAGCGCCAGCGCGTGCTCGGCCGGCTCGACCGGCAACAGCCGCGCGTGACGGTCGAACTCGCCCGCGGCGCGGAAGATGCTGGCCATCCGCGTGTAGGCATACTGCAGGTACGGCGCGGTGTTGCCCTCGAAGGACAACATGGTGTTCCAGTCGAAGATGTAATCGCTGGTGCGGTGCTTGGACAGATCGGCGTATTTCACCGCGCCGATGCCCACCGCGCGCGCGATGGTGCGGCGCTGGGCCTCGGGCAGGTCGGGGTTCTTTTCGCTGACCAGATCGAAGGCGCGGCGCTCGGCCTCGTCCAGCAGTTCCACCAGCTTGACCGTGCCGCCGGAACGGGTTTTGAACGGCTTGCCGTCCTCGCCCATCATGGTGCCGAACGCCACGTGCTCGGTGGCGACGCTGTCGTCGATATAGCCGGCCTTGCGCCCCAGCACGAACACCTGCTGGAAGTGCAGGCCCTGGCGCGCATCGACCACGTACAGCAGACGGTTGGCGTGCAACGTGCCGAAGCGATGGCGCAGCGCGGCCAGGTCGGAGGTGGAATACAAATAGCCGCCGTCCTGCTTCTGCACGATGTAGGCCTGCGCCTCGCCTTCCTTGCTCCTGAATTCCTCCAGGTACACCACCTGGGCGCCCTGGTCCTCGGTGACCAGGCCCTTGGCCTTCAGGTCGGCCACCACGCGCGGCAGGTCGTCGTTGTAGGCCGATTCGCCCATCACGTCGTCGCGGGTGAGCTGCACGTTCAGTCGGTCGTACACCGCTTCGCAATGCGCCAGCGACACCTCCAGGAAGCGTTGCCACAACGCGCGCACCCGCACGTCGCCGCCCTGCAGCTTGACCACGTAGTCGCGCGCCAGATCGGCGAAGGCCGCGTCCTCATCGAAGCGCTGCTTGGCGGCGCGATAGAAGCCTTCCAGGTCGTCCAGCGCCAGCTCGTCGTTGCCGGCCTGCTCGGTCTCCACCAGGAAGGCGGTCAGCATGCCGAACTGGGTGCCCCAGTCGCCGACGTGGTTCTGGCGGATCACCTGATCGCCGCGGAAGGTAAGCACCCGCGCCAGCGCATCGCCGATGATGGTGGAGCGCAGATGCCCCACGTGCATCTCCTTGGCCAGGTTGGGCGACGAGTAGTCGATCACCACCTTGGCCGGCTGGCGCGCGCCGCAGCCCAGGCGCACGTCGGCCTGTTGCCGCGCCACGGTGTCGGCCAGGAAGCCGCTGGACAGCGTGATGTTGATGAAGCCGGGGCCGGCGATCTCCACCTTGTCGGCGATGCCGTCCAGTTGCAGCGCCGCCACCACCTTGGCCGCCAGTTCGCGCGGGTTGGTCTTGAGCGCCTTGGCCGCCCCCATCACCCCGTTGGCCTGGTAGTCGCCGAACTCCGGCTTGGACGAGGGTTGCACGACGGGCGGCGCGTCCGGCGCGCCAGCGGCGGCCAGCGCCTCGGCGACGCGCGCGGAAAGCAGTTCGTGGACAGTCATCGATAAATCTCGGAAAAGCTGGGGAAAGGCCGCCATTCTACCGGATCGGGCAGGCGGGCCACGAGGGGAGGTGCTCGGCCGGGATGGCTGAACCCCAAATCTTGAAACACAGAGGGCACAGAGAACACGGAGGGTCACGGAGCAAGACCAAGCCGGGGGCCGCTGCGGATCACACTTGAAAGTCGATTCCGGTTTTCTCTGTGATCCTCTGTGTTCTTCGTGTTCTCTGTGTTTCAAGATTTGGGGTTTGAGAAATTCAGGATTTGAAGATTTGGGGTTTGTTTGTCCCACCCCAACAAGCCCCCGACCGCCCGCGAGGGTACAATCCCGGCTTTGGCCCCCGCCTCATCCTTCCTGGCCGCATGTCCGCTCCATCCCCCGCCCTGCATCTTCTCGAACACGTCTTCGGCTACCGCGCCTTCCGCGGCGAACAGGCGGCCATCGTCGACCACGTGGCGGCCGGCGGCGACGCGCTGGTACTGATGCCGACCGGCGGCGGCAAGTCGCTGTGCTACCAGGTGCCGGCCTTGCTGCGCGAAGGTTGCGGGGTGGTGGTGTCGCCGCTGATCGCGCTGATGCAGGATCAGGTGGACGCGCTCAAGGAACTGGGCGTGGCCGCCGCCTTCCTCAATTCCACGCTGGACGCCGACGAGGCGCGCGAAGTGGAGCGCGCCTTCGTCGCCGGCGAACTCAAGCTGCTGTACGTGGCGCCGGAGCGGCTGGTGACGCCGCGCTTCCAGAGCCTGCTGCACCGCGCGCGGATCGGCCTGTTCGCCATCGACGAGGCGCACTGCGTCTCGGCCTGGGGCCACGACTTCCGCCCGGAATACCTGGCGCTGTCGGTGCTGGCCGACGAGTTCCCCGGCGTGCCGCGCATCGCGCTCACCGCCACCGCCGACCATGCCACACGCCAGGAGATGATCCTGCGGCTGCGCCTGGAAGCGGCGCGCCAGTTCGTCTCCAGCTTCGACCGCCCCAACCTGCGCTACACCATCGTCGAGAAGAAGAGCGCGCGCGAGCAGTTGCTCACCTTCATCCGCCGCGAGCACGAGGGCGACTCGGGCATCGTCTACTGTCTGTCGCGCAAAAAGGTGGAGGACACCGCCGCCTGGCTGCGCGAAAAAGAGATCAAGGCCCTGCCCTACCACGCCGGCATGGATGCGCAGACCCGCGCCAGGAACCAGCAGACCTTCATCCGCGACGAAGGCGTGGTGATGGTGGCGACCATCGCCTTCGGCATGGGCATCGACAAGCCGGACGTGCGCTTCGTCGCCCACCTGGACCTGCCCAAGAGCATCGAGAACTACTACCAGGAAACCGGCCGCGCCGGCCGCGACGGCCAGCCCGCCGACGCCTGGATGGCCTATGGCCTGAACGACGTGATGCTGCTGACCGAGATGATCGAAGGCGGCGCCAGCGCCGAGGAGCAGAAACGCGTCGAGCGCAGCAAGCTGTCGGCGATGCTGGGCCTGTGCGAGGCCACCGGCTGCCGCCGCGTGGCGATCCTGGGCTACTTCGGCGAGGAAACCCGCCCCTGCGGCAACTGTGACAACTGCCTGAACCCGCCCAAGCTGATCGAGCGCAGCGAAGCCGCGCAGAAGGCGCTGTCGTGCGTGTTCCGCACCGGCAACCGCTTCGGCGTCGGCCATCTGGTGGACGTGTTGCAGGGCAAGCTGTCGCCCAAGGTGAAGGAGTTCTGCCACGACCGCGTCTCCACCTTCGGCATCGGCAAGGACATCGACGAGCCGACCTGGCGCGCGGTATACCGGCAATTGCTGGCGCGCGGCGCGCTGCGGTTGAACGCCGAAGGACACGGCGGGCTGGAGATGACCGACAGCGCCCGCGCCTTCCTGCGCGGCGAAGAGCCGCTCTACCTGCGCGCGCGCACCGAGAAATTCCACTATCGCGGCGAGCGCGACAGCGGCTTCGACAATCCGGCCGACAGCGCGCTGTGGCAGGCGCTGCGCAAGCGCCGCAAGGAACTCGCCGACGAGCAGAACGTTCCGGCCTACGTGATCTTCGGCGACGCCACGCTCAAGGAAATGGTGCGCCAACGCCCGGGCGACCACTACGAGCTGTCACGCATCTCCGGCGTGGGCGACCGCAAGCTGGAGAAATACGGCGACGACTTCCTGGCGGTGATCTCGCAGCATCTGTAGCGGCGGGGCGGGAGACTGTTTGCGGGGTTGAAACCCCAAATCTTGGACCACAGAGAACACAGAGGACACGGAGTTTCACAGAGGAAGGCAAAACAAGGAGAGAACACTTCATCCCCATGAAGGTTTTCTCCGTGATGCTCTGTGTTCTTCGTGTTCTCTGTGGTCCAAGATTTGGGGTTCCAGCCCCGCTAAACGAAGAACCCCGCCAGAAACACCGTCAGCGACAGCACGCCTGTCCAGCCAATCACTTTGTTGGCGACGAACAGGCGGCGCCAGAAGGCGCTTTCGATGCGGCGCCAGTTGCCGCTGCGGCTGATGTCGCCCAGCGTGGTGACGAAGCCCATGGCGATGTCGTCGCCGTGCACCCAGCTTTCGCGCTTGGGCAGCAGGTCGCCATAGTTGCGCGAGATATAGTCGAACAGCAGCCGCGCCAGCAGCGTGTAGCACACCAGGCAGACCACCGCCGCCGCCACCAACAGCGGCACCACGTTATCCACGTACCAATTGGGCATTGTCGTTCTCCGTCGCTCTGTGACGGCAGCATAAATCAAACCGGCCCCGCCCATTGTTCCGCGATTGTGCATGGCCGATATGCCTGGGGCGCATGGGGGTGGTTGAAACCCCAAGTCTTGAAACACAGAGAACACTGAGAACACAGAGCATCACGGAGAAAACCTTCATGGGTGATGAAGCGTTTTCTCTGTCTTGCCTTTCTCTGTGTAACTCCGTGTCCTCTGTGTTCTCTGTGGTCCAAGATTTGGGGTTTGTCTGCCAGCTACGAAGGATCGCGCAGCAACCCCAGCGCCGATTCGCGCGACAGCCGGCGTCGTTCCCACAGCGTCACGCCGCCGGCGAGCACCAGGCCGGCCAGCAGGCTGGCCAGCGGCAGCCAGGCGTTGAAGGAAACCGGCAGTTCCAGTACCTGCCGCCCCACCGCCCAGCCGGTGACGCTGGCGGCCAGGCCGGCGACCAGCCCGGCGGTGGCGCCGATCAGCGCGCCTTCCCACCACTGGATGGCGGCGATCTGCCGGCTGTGCGCGCCCAGCGCGCGCAGCACCGCCGCTTCGCGCCGTCGCTCGGGGGCAGAGGTTTCCAGCGCGGCCAGCAGCACCACCACGCCAGCGGCCAGGCAGAACACGAACACCAGCCGCAGCACGCTGGCCGACAGGCCCAGCACCCGCCGCACCTCGCCCAGCACCTCGCCGACATCGATGAAGGTCACGTTGGGAAAGGCACGCGACCACTGCGCCACCTCGGCGCGACGCTCGGGCGGCAGATGGAAGCTGGTGATCAGGCTGGTCGGCGCGTCGGCGAACATCGCGGGCGTGCCGACCACGAAGAAGTTCACCCGGAACGAATCCCACTCGACGGTGCGCAGGTTGACCACCTTGCCGGCGACCCGGGTGCCGGCCACGTCGAAGGTCAGTGTGTCGCCCAGGCGGATGCCCAGCGTTTCCGCCAGCCCGGCCTCGACCGACCAGCCCTCGCCCGCCAGCGGCTTGCCGGCGGTGAGCCGGTTGTCCTCGCGCAGCATCTCGCCCCACGACAGGTTGAACTCGCGCTCGGCCAGTCGCCGCGCGCGCTCGTCGTCGTAGCCGCGCGGCTGCACCGGCTGGCCGTTCCGCTCCACCCAGCGCCCACGGATCATCGGTTGCAGCACCGCGTCCTTCACCTGCCCCGCCGTCAGCGCATCCTGGAAGGCGCGCGCCTGATCCGGCTGGATATTGAAGGCGAAGACGTTGGGCGCGTCCGCCGGCAGGCGCCGCTCCCACGCCGACAGCAGATCGCGCTCGACCGCGGTCAGCAGCCACAGCCCCAGCAGCCCGACCGCCAGCGCGCCCAGTTGCGCCGCCGACAGCCAGATGCGCCGCGCCAGTTGCCGCAATGCGATGCGCGCGGCGAAGCCGTTGGCGAAGCGCGACACCAGCCACAGCAGCAGCCAGCCCACCAGCCCGGACACCGCCACCGCGCCGACGATGCCGCCCGCCACGTACAGCGCCAGCCGCGCGTCGCCCGCCACCCACAGGAACACGGCGGCCGCCGCACCCAGGGTGACCAGCAGGCTGAGCCACAGCCGCGCCGGCGCGGTCAGCTCGCGCCGCAGCACCCGCGCCGGCGGGGTGCGCGCCAGCTGCATCAGCGTCGGCCCGGCCACGCCCGCCAGCAGCACCAGCCCGAGCGCGCACGCGGCCAGCCACGGCCACGGCGTGGGCAAGGGCAGCGCGTCGGGCAGGTTGTCGCGGACCAGCAGCGCCAGCGCTTCCTGGGTGAGCCAGCCTATGGCTCCGCCCAACGCCGCCGCCAGACCGAAGATCAGCGCCAGTTCGGCCAGCAGCAGGCCACGGATGCGCGCGCGGGTGGCGCCCAGGGTGACGAACAGCGCCACCGCGTCGGCCTGCTTGGCGCTGTAGCGCCGCGCCGCCAGCAGCACCGCCGTGCCGGCCAGGGTGGCGGCCAGCAGCGTGACCAGCCGCAGGAAGGTCTCGGCGCGTTCCAGCGCGCGGCGCACCTGCGGCTGCGATTCGCGCACGTCCTCCAGCCGCTGGCCGCGCGTCAATTGCTGGTCCACCTCGGCGCGCCACTGCGCCACCGCCGGCGCCTCGCCGGCCACCAGCAGGCGATAGCGGATGCGGCTGCCGAAGCCGATCAGGCCGGATTGCGGCAACTGCTCGGCGTTCATGATCAGGCGCGGCTGCAAGCCGGCGAAATCGACGGCGATGTCGGGCTCGCGCACGATCAGCGCGCCCACCTTCATCTCCAGCCGGCCGACGCGCACTGCGTCGCCCACCTTGAGCCGCAGCCGGTTGGCGAGGCGATCGTCCACCCACACCACGTCCGGCGCCGGTGCCGCGTCGACCGTGTAGTCGCCGCGACCGGCGTTCAGCGTCAGTGTGCCGCGCAGCGGGTACGGTCCGGCGATGGCCTTGAGCGTGGACAGCGCGGCGTCGCCGTTGGCCGACACCATCGACGGGAAGGTCTGGGTCTGGCTGGTGGTCAGGCCGCGCGCCTCGGCGGCTTGGCGCAGCGCCGCCGGCAGCGGCTGGTCGGCGGAGACCACGGCGTCGGCGGCCAGCAGGTTGTTGGCTTCGGAGTTGAGCAGGCCGCTGACGCGCCCGGCGAACAGCCCGACCGCGGTCAGCGCGGCGATGGTCACCGTCAGCGCGGCGATCAGGGTGCGGTGCTCGCCGGCGCGCAGGCCGCGCAGGAACTGCCGCCATGCCAGCACCAGGGTGGCGGTCTTCATGCATTCACCTGCTCGATCACGCGGCCCGCCGCCAACCGCAACCGCGCGCCGCAGCGCGCCGCCAGCCGCTCGTCGTGGGTGACCAGCACCAGCGTGGTGCCGCTGGCCGCGTTCAGCTCGAACAGCAGGTCGGCGACGCGCTCGCCGGTGTGGGTATCCAGGCTGCCGGTGGGCTCGTCGGCGAACAGCACCTGCGGCCCCGGGGCGAAGGCGCGCGCCAGCGCCACGCGCTGCTGCTCGCCGCCCGACAGCGTGCGCGGCGTGTGGTCGCGCCGCGCCGCCAGCCCCACCCGATCCAGCCATTGCCCGGCCACCTGCGCCGCGTCACGACGTCCGGCGAGTTCCAGCGGCAGCATCACGTTCTCCAGCGCGCTCAATTCCGGCAACAGCTGGAACGACTGGAACACGAAACCGGCCACGCGCCCGCGCAGCAAGGCGCGGCCATCTTCGTCGAGCGTGCCCAGCTCCTCGCCGGCCAGCCGCACCGTGCCGCGGCTGGGGGCGTCCAGGCCAGCCAGCAGCGACAACAGGGTAGACTTGCCGGAGCCGCTGGCGCCGACGATGGCCAGGCTGGCCCCCGCCGGCAGGCCGAACGAAACGTCGGCAAGGATGTCGAGTGCCTCGTTGGCGGCAACGACATGCTTGCCCAGGCCCTGCGCCTCGAGCATGAAGGAAGAACGATCGGCAATGGAATTCACTATGACTGGCCTTCGCGGGTGTTGGCGTTTCTGGATGGGGCTGTTGGCCCTGCTTATGGTTGCGGCGGTGCCCGCCGCGCGCGCGGCGGACCCGGTTCTGCTGGTGTTCGGCGACAGCCTGTCCGCCGGCTACGGCATCGAGGCCAAGGCGGCCTGGCCCAATCTGCTGGGCACGGAACTGGCCCGCCAGGGCAAGCACTACCGGGTGGTGAACGCCAGTGTCTCCGGCGAAACGACCGCCGGCGGGCGTACCCGGTTCCCCACCGCCTTGAAACAGCATAGCCCGAGTATCGTCATCCTCGAACTGGGCGCCAACGACGGCCTGCGCGGGCTGCCGGTGAACGCGGCGCGCGACAACCTGGCGGCGATGATCGCGGCGGCGCAGCGCGCCGGCGCCAAGGTGCACCTGGTGGGCATGCAGATGCCGCCCAACTACGGCCCCGACTACACCGCCGCGTTCGCGCAGATCTATCCCGCGCTGGCCCGGCAATACCGCACCGGCCTGACGCCGTTCCTGCTGGCGCCGGTGATCGAGCGGCCGACGATGTTCCAGAACGACCAGCTGCACCCCACCGCCGAGGCGCAGCCGCTGCTGGCGAAGATGATCGCCGCCGACCTGAAGCCGTTGCTCGCCAGGCCGTGACTCCGGGTAGCCGCTATAAACCGCGGCCCTCGGCGATCAGCTCCAACGAAAAACGGCGCATGACTGCGCCGTTTTTCGTTGGCCCTCTCGCCAATGTCACTTGGCCTTGTTCTTGGCTTCCGGCAGCACTTCCACGTATTTCACCACGCGCTCGACGCCGCCGACAAAGCTGGCGGCGCGCGCCGCACGCTCGGTCAGGTCGGGGGTGGCCAGGCCCATCAGGTAGACCACCTTGCGCTCGGTGGTGATCAGGAAATGGATCGAGGTCACGTCGCCCGCCTCGGTCAGGATGGCGGTCTTCACCCGCGCGGTGAGCTGGGTGTCGTTGAGCCGGTCGGTGCTGGACGACGGCGGCGCGACCACCGTCTCGTTGTACACCGCGCGCACGCCGGGCCAGGTGGCGGCGATCTGCGCCACGTTCTGCCGCGCCGCGTCGTCCGGCAGTTCGCCGGTGAGCAGCACGTGGGCGTTGAACACATTGACGTTGACGTGGGCGCGCTCGCGATAGGTGTCGATCACTTTGGCGGAGATATTGGCCCCCAGGTCCACGTCGCCCTTGATGGTCTGCGCATTGCGCGGATCGGAGCCGACCAGCGCGCCGACCGCGGCGCCGGCCACGAACACCATCGGCACGCACGCCGACAACCCCACCACGCCCGCCAACGCCAGGGCAACCAGCTTCCGTTTCATTTATTCGCCTCCCAACAACAAGTAATCCACCGCATCGCACAGGGCATGGATGATGGTGATGTGCACTTCCTGGATGCGCGCCGTCCGGTTGGAGGGCACGCACAGATGGATATCGTCGCCCGCCAGCAGTTCCCCGATCTGGCCGCCGTCGCGCCCGGTCAGCGCCACCACGCCCATCTGCCGGTCGTGCGCGGCGTGGATGGCGGCGATCACGTTGGCCGCGTTGCCCGACGGCGAGATCGCCAGCAGCAAGTCGCCGGCGCGGCCCAGCGCATGCACCTGCTTGGAGAACACCAGGTCGAAGTCGTAGTCGTTGCCGATGGCGGTCAGCGACGAGCAATCGGTGGACAGCGCCAGCGCGGCCAGGCCCGGCCGCTCGCGCTCGAAGCGCCCCACCATCTCCGAGGCGAAGTGCTGCGAATCGGCCGCCGAGCCGCCGTTGCCGCAAGCCAGCAGCTTGCCGTCCATGATCAGCGACTGCATCATTTTTTCCGCCGCCGCGGCGATGGCGGGCGACAGCAGCTCCATCGCGGCCTCCTTGGCGGCAATGCTGTCGAAGAAGTGCTGACGCACCCGTTCGGTCAATTCCATTCCAACGATCCTTGTGAAAAGGCTTGATGAGCGGCGACGCGACTCAGCCCGCGTCGAAACACGCTTTCAACCATTGCAGCCGCTCGCCGTCGATGCACACGGCATCGAAGCGGCAGGGCGGCAGCGGGGAGACGGTTTGCAGGTAGTGCCGGGCGGCGTTGACCACGCGGGCCTGCTTGGCGGCGGTGATGCTGGCGGCGGCACCGCCGAAGCGGCTTTGCGCCCTGGCGCGCACCTCGACGAACACCAGCGTGTCGCCATCGCGCGCGATCAGGTCGATCTCGCCCTGGCGGCAGCGCCAGTTGCGCGCCACGATCTTCAGGCCATGACGCGCCAGGTAGTCGGCGGCCTGCGCTTCGGCCGCCGCGCCACGTCCGCTCACTGCGGCAGCGGCTCCACCGGCGGCGCCTCGGGCACCGCGTCGGCACGGGCGGCGGTCAGGGTGCGCGGCACCAGCGTGCGCTGAACCACGCCGTCGGCACCGATGGTCAGGCGCCCGGTCAGGCCGTCGTCGATACGCACCGCGGCGGGCTGGGTATCGCGCAGCACGATCGCCAGCCGCCACGCGTCCACGCCCAGCGCGAACAGACGCTCCAGGTCGTTGGATTTGCCGCGGGCGCGCTTGTAGAAGTCGTAGGTCGGGTTGTCCGGATCGGCCAGCCACGGGATATCGAGGAAGCGGATGCCGGCCAGATCCACCAGCGTCGTCGCGCCCAGGCCGCCCGGATCGATCTGGCTGGTGGCGAACACCGGCAGCATGTTGCCCAGGAACGGGCGGATGCGCCGCGCGGCGCGGGTGTCGGTGGCGAGGAAGATGCCGTCGGCGCCGCTGGCGTCCAGCTGGGCGCGCAGGCCCGCGTAGTCGGTGCCTTCCACCGTCAGCGTGCTCGGCGCGGCGTTGCGGTCGGCGCGCCAGCCGTCGATGAAGCCCTGCCCCATGCGCCGCGCCAGCACGCCGTCGCCCAGGATCACCACCGGGCGGTTCACGCCCTGCTCGGCGACGAAGCGCGCGGCCTGCTGCGCCTCGGCTTCGACCGACAGGCTGAAGCTGTAGAGATGGGGGCGGCGCAGCGTCTCCTCGGAAAAGCTGTTCAGCGCGATCACCGGGAAGTCGAACTGTGCGTTGTCGGCCACATAGGCCACCGCCGTCTTGGTCAGCGGACCGATCACCGCCACCGCGCCTTCGGCCTGGGCACGCTGGAACGCGGCCAGGATGTCCTGCTCGTTGTCCGAGGTATCGATGGTGCGCAGCGGCGGCGTGCCCGGCGCGGCCAGGGTGCGTTCGGCCGACATCGCGCCGGCGCGGATGGTCTCGGCGGCGGCGCGCCACGCCTTGGACTGGGTCGGCAGCAGCAGCGCGATGAAGGCCGGGCCGCGCTGCGGCGCGGGGGTCGGCGTCGCGCCGGCTTCGGGCAGCGGTGCGGACTGCGCGGGCGCTTCGTCCTGCAACGGTCGCAGTTCCACCACCGGGGTGGGCATCGGCGTCGGCACCGGCTGGAGGATCGGCGGCGTGCTCGCCTGCGGGGCGGGCGACGAGGCGCAACCGCTGGCCGCCACCAGGACCGCGCCGTATAGTGCGAACGCCATCAGGCGCCGACAGCGCCGCGCGAGGAGACCGAGAGCGTGCATAACGAGCCCTTCCAAATCACAAGGCCTGCATTATATGTGGTGGCCACTCCCATCGGGAACCTGCGGGATTTCTCGGCCCGCGCGCGCGAGGTGCTGGCCCAGGCCGACGTGATCGCCGCCGAGGACACCCGCGTCACCGGGCAGTTGCTCAAGCACTTCGGCATCGGCACCCCGATGGTCAGCCTGCGCGAGCACAACGAACGCGCCATGGCCGACAAGCTGATCGCCCGTCTGGCCGCCGGCGAGGCCGTCGCCCAGGTATCGGACGCCGGCACGCCCGCGATCTCCGACCCCGGCGCGCAACTGGTGGCCGCGGTGCACGCCGCCGGCTACCCGGTGGTGCCGGTGCCCGGCGCCAGCGCGCTGACCACCGCGCTGTCCGCCGCCGGTTTCACCTGCCCGCACACCCTGTTCTACGGATTTTTGCCGCCCAAGCGCAAACAGCGCCAGGACGCCCTCGCCCCGCTGGCCGCGCTGCCCTACGTGGTGGTGTTCTACGAAGCGCCGCACCGCATCCTGGAAACGCTGGCCGATCTGGTCGAGGCGTTCGGTGGCGATCGCACCGTCGTGCTGGCGCGCGAACTGACCAAGACCTTCGAAACCATCCGCCGCGCCCCGCTGGCCGAGCTGACCGCCTTCGCCGAAGGCGACGCCAACCAGCAGCGCGGCGAATTCGTGCTGCTGATCGACGCCGCGCCGGCCGCGACCGCCGACAGCGGCGAAGCCGGCGAACACGACCGCGTGCTGGCGCCGCTGGTAGCCGAGCTGCCGGTGAAGCAGGCCGTCGCCCTCGCCCAGTCCATCACCGGCGCCCCGCGCAACACCCTCTACGCCCGGGCGCTGATCCTCAAGCAAGGCGAAGACCAGGGCGAGGACGAATCGAGCTAACGGGATGAAGGCCGGCCGGCTTGCCAGCCGTCGGGCGCTTCGGCCATAATTGCGCCCTTCCCTGCCCGGGTGGCGAAATCGGTAGACGCAGGGGATTCAAAATCCCCCGCCGCAAGGCGTGTCGGTTCGAGTCCGACCCCGGGCACCATCAAGAAAAACGCGGCTTCCAGCCGCGTTTTTTGCTTTCTGGCGGAGTATCCCGCAAATTCCACCCCGTTCCGCAAAACGTCCTCAGCACGGGGACTTGGCCAGCTTGCCGGGGCGGTTTCGGATGTAGCGCCCGATCATCTGTGGCGTGGTATGAGCAAGCAAGCGTTGTGCCGCAGCTTCGCCTTTTGGTCATCGGCCTCGGTGCCTGCCCTGGCCCGCAACGTCAATGAAATGGCAACAACCCCCATATGGTGATTCTGGTAGGGCTTGTGGGTAGTCGGGATGGTGGGCAGTCTGGCAATATGGTTGAATGATATTGGGGATGACTTTAAGTATTCGTCTGTCAATCGTTGTCCAAAAACCATTGTTTAGGTATGAAAATGATTTGGATTCCATTGGTACTTGGCTTAACAGCGCTGATGTTAAGCGTTGTCGGTTTTATATTTGGTTTGATGGCTGCGCCAACGATTAACGAAAAGCTGGGCTTGGTATGCATTTTCTTTCCCGTAATCGTCCCGATTGTTTGCCTCCTGAATTATCGGAAAACGAAATATGCCAGCAACTTCTTTTTAGGGGGCTTGGTTTCCTTTTTGCTGACTGGCATTTCAGCAGCCATCGTCTTATAGCTCGTAAATCTACGGAATCGGAATGGATGCGACGGAAGAAAAGGCGCTGTCGGACATAGAGCAATATGGGCTCCACATCCTGCATGTACTGGAGGAGGAAGATCTGCCTCCATTTACTTACTCGATTGGGATCGAGCAAACGATAGGACATGCTGAATTGATTGTGATTGGGCTCCAGCCGGAGCTGGCTCAATTTATGGTCAATGAATGCTACGCAAAGCTGCAATCGGGCGAGTTGATCGAGCCAGGCGATTCGGTCAGCGGTCTGCTGGAAGGCTTCGATTGCAAGATCGTGGAATTCCCTAAAGACGCGTACAAGGCGTATTTGGGCTGGGCTTTGTGGCTGTACAAAGGCGCCAACTTCCGCGCGTATCAAATCGTGTACCCGAACACATCCGGCGTATGGCCTTGGGAGAACGAGGCTGATGATTGGTTCAAGCGCTGGCAGCCAATACCAGGAGCTGCGCCGTGTGACCAAGTGCGTTAGCCATCTGCCTGGATAGGTGGTGTAGCGCCAGCGACTTGATTACCACAGCAACCTCCCGGTGTCTTCTAAACGTTCTGGCGCCAGCGTTCGTAATACATACAAACAAGCTTCCTGGATCGGCAAACGAACCCGGCAACGGGCGGCGGCAAACACGCCGCCCGCCCGCTCAGGCGCCGGCGGTCACCGCCAGGCTGCCGGCTTGGGCGCTGCGCGCCTGCCACGCCTTGAACCAGCGCCGCGCCGGCTGTTCCACCCAGAAATGCGCCAGCGACGCCACCACCAGCACGCAGCCGCTGAACAACAGCAGGTACGGCAACGCGCCCAGGTGCGGGATGTCGATCTCGTTGCCGTACAGCACGTTCTGGATGGGGATGTGCACCAGGTAGACGGCGTAGGAGATGCGGCCGAGGTACTGTAGCGGCGCGATCGACAACAGCCGGCTGAGCAGGCCGCGCTGCTGGGCCAGGCTCAGCATCAGGGCGAAGATCAGGATCACCGCGACGAAATCCAGCGGCGCGTTGCGCACCGGCCCCATCAGGATCGGCGTCAGGGCCAGCAACGGCAGCAGTTCGAACAGGTTCCAGCCCACGGCGTGGCCGGCCACGCGATCCAGCCGGCCGCTGACGCGGTAGGCGAACCAGCCGAGCAGGAAGCCGGCCATGCCGCGCACCATGCCGGCCGCCAGCCAACCCCAGTACAAGGTGTGATGGACGTCCAGGTGGTGGCTCAGGTTGTAGATCACCAGGTAGCACGCCAGCGCACCCAGCAGCAATTGCACGCTGCGTACCCGTTGCGGGATCACGAAGAACACGATCAGGTTGACCCACACTTCGATGCTGATGCTCCACGCGGGGAAGTTCCAGGTCAGCCCTTGCGGGTTGAAGCCCACGTTGTGCAGCAACAGCAATTGCTGGATCAGCGTGAACAGCGTGCCGTCGGCGTAGCTGGGCCATTGCCCGTAGCGCAGCAGGTAGCTGGCGGCGAACAGCGCCAGGCCCAGCAGGTGCAGCGGATAAAGCCGCGCCAGGCGTTGCAGCACGAACAATCCGCCTTCGGGCCGTGCGGGCCGATCGAGACAGCTGTGCGCCATCACGAAGCCCGACAGCATCATGAAGAACTCGACCCCGAGGTAGCCGGGCCAGCTGTAGGTGGTATGGAAATAGATGATGGCGATGGCCACCACGCCGCGCAGACCCTCGAGCGCGGTGAAATAACGGCTTTGCATGGGACTCCTCTCGATGGCATTGTCATTTTTGTGTCCGGATTGTAACAACGTCCCCCGCCCGCGGCATCCGGCCCCGGGCGCCGCGTGAGAGCGATCACCCGCCGGCCCCGGCGCTGCCAGGACCTACCGCGCCGTGCGGCCGTCCCTTCGAGCGACGGCGCATTGCCAATCTTCTTCATGGGGTGATAACGATTTGTTGGCGGCGAATGCGCACAATCGTGCCCGGCACTCGCATCGAAGCCGGCAGGCACGACGGCTCATTCCCTTCGACGCCACCATGTCCACGCTGGCCGAAGGTATGCATCTGGGGGCGGGCAACAAAAAACGCGGCCTCTGCCGCGTTCCGCTTGCCGTGCCGCACGGGCGCTCAGGATTTCTTGCGCACCTGTTCCACCGGCCCATGCAACGGAACGGCGTCGGGCGACAGGCGCATGGCGCCGGCAGCGGGCGCCGGGGCGGGCTGTGGATGGCTTTCGGAACGCAGCGCGGCCAGGGCGGCGGCGCGCACCGGCGGCGAGGCCGCGGCGTAGGCGTCGAGCACATCATGTTGCTCGGGACTGAGCTGGCCGGGATGCCGCTCGCCCAGCACCACGAAATGAATGTCCACGCCGAATCGGGCCACGGTAGCGAGGAACGCGGCATCGGGCACGCGCTCCCCGGTTTCGTAGTTGGTCTGGGTCCGCCGGACCACGCCCGCCCTGGCGGCGAAGTCCTCCTGGCTCAAACCCAGGCGCAGACGCTCGATCTTGAGGCGCTCGCCGATTGTATTCATTCGTTCTCGAAAACATTGACATGAGCACTTTTGTGCTCAAAAATGCGAGGATTCATCGATCGTCGGCGATCATAGCATCCGTGTGGCCCGCGCCCGGCAGGGACGGCACGCCTGCGATCCGGCCAAGTGAAAACCATAGGTTTTACCCTAGCGCATGAATAAGCGCCATCGCCGGCAATTTGAAGCCGCTGACAAACCAGCGAAGCAGTTCCGGCAAGGGGTACGAAACGCCCTGAGCGGCGGCAAGCCGACCACTCACCCACAGCACAACGCGTACGGCCAGGGAGGCCCGGCGCCCCGCATAACGCAGCCAGCAGGATGTTGCCAACCGCGCTTGTTCAGCCGGCTGGCCCACGGCAGGGCATGGCTGCGACCAGCCACACGGGCAACGCCCCGTTTCCTCACAGGATTGCTCCCATGATGCTCGAACTGCGCCACATCGCGGATATCGATCCCGATGCGCCGATTCCCTTCGCCGATCTGGTGTCGCCCGGCATCCTAGTGCTGAGTTCCATCGCCGATTCTCAAAGCCTGCTGGTCAGCGCGCTGGCCTTGGAGGAAGGCTCCGAACAGCAGATGCGCTTCGTACTGCGCAACACGCTGGCGCTGCTGCGCACCGCCGAAGAAACCCTGGAGACCGCACTGGACGTCGCCAGCCGCCACGCCCGGACCGGCGCACCGATGCAAGACTGATCCTGCCGGCGCGACTGGTCATGTGGCCCGCCACGCCGCTACAGTGGCGATCCGTTTTCCAGTCGGAGCCGCCATGCAGGTCCGCCCCCTTGTTCCCGCCGATGTGCGGATTCTGATCCCCGCTTTCCTCGACGCCTTCAACGGTCCGCCCTGGCACGACCAGTGGACCGAAGCATCGGCGCAGCGCTACCTGGGCGGCTTTGCCGCCAATCCCGCCGCCCGGCTGTTCGGCATCTTCGACCACGACATCCCGTGCGGTGGGCTGATCGGGCAGATACGTCACTGGTGGACCGGCTCCGAATGTTTCATCGACGAGCTGTTCATCGCACCGGCTCATCAGGGACGCGGGCTGGGGCGGGCGCTGGTGGACGGTGCGGAACACCTGTTGGCGGCCGAAGGCATCGCGGCGCTGACCCTGCTGACCGAGCGCGACAGTGCCGCCGAACGCTTTTACCTGGGCCGGGGTTTCGAACACCGGGAGCGCCTGGGCTTCATGTCCCGAATGTGCGATTTACAAGGCCGGTAGGTAAGCTTTACCCGCCTGCCATGCGGCACCGGCGCAAAGCTCTGCCTCATGGCCTGGCACGCTCCTTGCACCATGGACGCTGCGTATTTGCCAAGGAGAACGTCATGAAGCATCTCGTCACTTCGCTCGTCGCCGCGTCCGCCCTGCTGGCCGGCACCACCGCGCTGGCCAACGACGCCAATACCTACCGCTCGGAACAGGGCTCGGCCACGCCGCAGGCGGTGGACCCGGGCACCGATCTGCAAGTGGATCGCAGCTTCGGCAACTGGGGTCCGTGGGACGCCGACCGCGACCGCAACGCGGCCAGCCCGCGCGGCGACGATACGCTGGACAGCGATATCAATCGCTGAGCGGCGATGTGGTTCAACGACCGGGGCGGCCTGACGGCCGCCCCGGTCGTTTGCAGGCGCATCGGGTACGCCACGGCCGGCGCGACGAGGCCGGCCAACCCGTGGAGGCGGCCCTTACTCGGGCCATTTGCGAGGGTCGGCTGGCCGGCAAATGCTGGTTGAGTCCCTCCCGGATCGGGAGTCCAGCAGGAGCCAGCCATGCCCGCCGTGGAGATCTGCGTCATCCAGCCGTTCCCCGTCGCGTTCTTCCAGCGCTTCGGTCGCGACCATCCCCTGGGTAACAGCCTGGGCGCGGCGCAAAGTGCCTGGCAGGCCATCAGCACCTACGTGGAAGACCATAAACTGCTCGGCCCGGACACCAGCTTCATCGGTTTGTATCGCAACAATCACTTCGAAGTGGCACCGCCGGATTGTTGCTACGAAGCCTGCGTGGTGGAACCGCTGGCGCTGCCCCCCGCCCCGGGGCTGACACTGGGCAATATCTGCGGCGGCCGCTACGCCGTCATACGCCACCACGGTGCCTACGAAACCATGGGCGACACCTGGAAGGCGCTGTACCTGGAGTGGCTGCCACGCAGCGGCGAGCGGTTGCGCCGGATGCCGTCCTTCGAATGGTGCCGCGTCTTTCCTCCCGCCCAGCCGTCGCCGGATGCCTGGCTCACCGAGTTGTGGCTGCCGCTGGAACGGCAGGTGTGACATTGAAGCTGGGGCGCCACCCGCGCCATCGGCCTCATTGATCCGCGGGCGCCACCCAGGCGCCAGCACCAATCGACCCAGGGCCCAGGCACGTGCCCTGCTGGCAGCACAGGCCCCGCCTGGCGGCCCGGTGGGGAGGGCCATTCCAGCGGATGGTTGTAGGCGGCATGCCCCAGGGCAATGCTGGCAAGGTTTGCGCCCTGGCATGGCAACACGGCTCAAGCCCGCTCCGGCGAGGCAGGCCGCCAAGTCATCCCTCACTCCCTTCGTTGTCCGACCGCCAGCCGCCTCATGCCCATCAAGTTCACGCTCAATCAGAAACTCTGGCTCGGAGCGTTGCTGATCGTCGGCGCGGCGGGCATCCCCACGGGTCAGTTGGTGTGGCAGAACATCCGGGAGTCGCGGATCGAACAGCGCAACCTGGACAACCTGACGGCTTACCGCCTGGGGCTGCAGACCACCAACGTGATCTCCAACGAGCGCGGCATCTCGATGGCGCTGATCAGCGCCAGTGGCGCCGACAGTATTGCCGCGCGCCGGCTGTTGACCGCGGAGCGGGTCCGCAGCGATCAGTTGCTGACCCAGTTCGATATCACGCTGCATCGCTTTCGTTTCGCGATGCCGGTCGATCATAAGGCCCGGCTGGCGCAGGTGCGGCGCTCGCTGGCGCTGTCGCGGGCCAGGGTGGATCGGCTGGCCCTCCTGCCGCGCGCCACGCGCGGCAGCGATGAATCCGAAGCCGCGCTGCAAGGAATGATCAACGCCATCGAGTCGCTGCGCCCCGTGGTGGACGCCATCGGCGGGCAGACCATCAACCAGGACATGCGCATGGCGCGGGTGGTGTTGAGCGCGCGCACCATCGAGGATCTGCGGGACTACGCCGGCCGTGGGGCCATCCTGCTGGCGGCCCCCATGCTGGAGCGGCAACCGCTGGACGCCTCCCGCCGCACGCGGCTGGAACAGTTGCTGGGACGCATCGACCAGTTGCATACCCTGCTCGACAGCCAGCTCGCCACCTACCTGCATGTGCCGCGCATCCGCAAGGCCAAGGCCGAGGTCAACCTGCGCTACTTCAACGAGGCCTACGCCAAGCTGCTGGAAACCGAACTGCTGTGCCGGCAGGCGTCGGCGGCGAAGCAGGCGGCGCCCGACCAACTGCTGCGCGACCTGCATCCCAAGGTGCAATCGCTGGAAACCCTGCGCGAAGCCATCGTCGGCACCGCCAGCGAAGGCATCGCCAGACAACGCGACAGCGCGTGGCGGAAGGCGTTGCAGACCATGGTGCTGGGCGGCGCGATGGCGCTGGTGCTGCTATGGCAGCTGCTGCTCATCCGCCGTTCGCTGATCTCACCCCTGCTGCGCGCCCGCCGCGACATCATCGAACTGGCCCGCGACAACACCCAATGCAGCGACGAACGCCGGCCCAGCGGCCCGGAGATGCGCGCCCTGTTCGAGGCCATCGATACGCTGCGCCGCCACCAGCGGCGGCGGCACGCGCTGGAGACCGAACGCGAGATCCTGACCGCGCAGTTGCGGCAGCAGGCGGAAACCGACGGGCTGACCGGCCTGATCAACCGGCGCGGCCTGGAGATCCAGAGCGAGCAATTGCTGGCCCGCGCCGCGCTGCTGGGCCGCCCGGCGGGGCTGATCCTGTTCGACATCGACTATTTCAAGCAGGTCAACGATCGCTACGGCCACCTGGTGGGCGACCAGGTGCTGCGCGCAGTGGCGTATTGCGTGCGCACGCTGTGCCGCACCAACGACGTCGTCGGGCGCTTCGGTGGCGAGGAATTCATGATCGTGGTGGAGGGGCTGGATCTCTCCACCCTGCACCACGTGGCCGAGAAGGTGCGCAACGCCATCGCCCAGCAGCCGGTCATGGTGGACGACCAGCTCACGCTGCACGTCACGGCCAGCTTCGGGGTGGCGCTCAGCGATCCGCAGCCGGGACCGGATTGGCCGGCATTGATCGAACGCGCCGACATCGCGCTGTACCGCGCCAAACACCTGGGTCGCAACCGGGTGGAGGACGAGCCCTCGCCGGACCACGGCGAATCGCCTTCCCCGAGCGAAGGATCGCCATCCGCCTCGCCGCGGCCCCCGGCATGACACGCCGCGCAGCCGGCGGCGACTGACGCCGTTCAGCGCCGGCCGAGCTTCCGTTCCAGCCAGAAGATGCCGGAGATGGTCTTGCCGTCGGTGATGTGGCCGTCGAGCACACCGGCGACCAGTTCATCCAGCGACACCGCCACGGTCTCGACGAATTCGCCCTCGTCCAGCTGCGCCTCGCCCTCGGTCAGGCCGCGCGCCAGGAAGAAGTGGATTTCCTCGTCGGAATAGCTGATCAGCGGATGCAGCACGCCCAGGTATTCCCATTCGCGCGCGCTGTAGCCGGTTTCCTCCAGCAGTTCGCGCTGGCCGCAGGCGAGCGGCGTCTCGCCCGGATCGAGCTTGCCGGCCGGGAACTCCAGGAACACCCGATGCAGCGGATAACGGAACTGCCGTTCCATCAGCAGGCGGCCGTCGTCCAGCACCGGCATCACCATCACGGCGCCGGGATGGACCACGTATTCGCGGGTGGCGCTGCCGCCGTCGGGCAGGCGCACGCTGTCGCGGTTGATGTGCAGCAGCGCGCCGTCGAATACGCGCTCGCCGTCGATTCGGGTTTCGATCAGATGGTCGTCTTGGGACATGGAATGAGGGGCGGAAGGAAAAAGGGGGCGGCCGGATGCCGCCCCCGACTGCCGAAGATTACAGCCGGACCGGTGATACGTTCCAGATATCCTCGGCGTACTCGCGGATGGTGCGGTCGGCGCTGAACTTGCCCATGCCGGCGATGTTGAGGATGGTGCGGCGCGTCCATTCGTCCTGCTTGCGGTACAGCGCGTCCACCTTGTCCTGGGTATCGACGTAGCTGCGGTAGTCGGCCAGCAGCTGGTAGTGGTCGCCCCAGTTCACCAGCACGTCGAACACCAGGCGGAAACGCTCCGGGTCCTCCGGGCTGAAATAGCCGGACGCCAGCATGTTCAGCACTTCGTGCAGCTCCAGATCCTGCTCGTAGAAGGCGCGCGGGTTGTAGCCGTCGCGGCGCAGCGCCTCGACCTGCTCGGTGGTGTTGCCGAAGATGAAGATGTTGTCTTCGCCCACCTGCTCGCGGATCTCGACGTTGGCGCCGTCGAGGGTGCCGATGGTCAGCGCGCCGTTGAGCGCGAACTTCATGTTGCCGGTGCCCGATGCCTCGGTGCCGGCGGTGGAGATCTGCTCCGACAGATCGGCGGCCGGGATGATGATCTCGGCCAGCGACACGCCGTAGTTGGGGATGAACACCACCTTCAGCTTGTCGCCCACACGCGGGTCGTTGTTGATCTTCACGCCGATGTCGTTGATCAGCTTGATGATCAGCTTGGCCATGCGATAGGCGCTGGCGGCCTTGCCGGCGAAGATCACCACGCGCGGCACCCAATCCTTCTCCGGGTGCTTGAGGATGCGGTTGTAGCGGGTGATCACGTGCAGCACGTTGAGCAACTGGCGCTTGTACTCGTGGATGCGCTTCACCTGCACGTCGAACAGCGCGTGCGGGTCGATCACGCCGCCCAGGCGCCGTGCCACGAATTGCGCCAGGCGCTGCTTGTTGTCGAACTTGGCCTCGGCCACCGCCTTGACGAAGGCCGGGTAATCCATGTGCTGCTTCAGTTCGGCCAGTTCGTCCAGGTTGCTGCGCCAGGTCTTGCCGATGTAGTGGTCGATCACCGACGACAACGCGGGGTTGGCCTGCGCCAGCCAGCGGCGCGGGGTGATGCCGTTGGTCTTGTTGTTGAAACGCTCGGGATAGAGCTTGGCGAAGTCGGCGAAGATCGATTGCACCATCAGGTCGGAGTGCAGCGCGGACACGCCGTTGATCTTGTGGCTGGCGACCACCGCCAGGTAGGCCATGCGCACGCGGCGCTCGCCGTGCTCGTCCACCAGCGACACGCGGCGGATCAGGTCGGCGTCGTTGCCGAACTTGGCGCGCACCTCGTCGAGGAATTCGTCGTTGATGTCGAAGATCAGCTTGAGATGGCGCGGCAGCACGCGGCCCATCATGTCCACCGGCCAGGTTTCCAGCGCCTCGCTCATCAGCGTGTGGTTGGTGTAGCTGAACACCCGCTTGGCGATGCCCCAGGCGCGATCCCACTCGACGCCGTAGTCGTCGATCAACATGCGCAGCAGCTCGGGGATCGCCAGCACCGGGTGGGTGTCGTTGAGGTGGATCGCCACTTTGTCCGGCAGGCTGTCCACGTTGTCGTAGGTGCGCATGTGCCGGTGCATGATGTCCTGCAGGCTGGCCGAGACGAAGAAGTACTCCTGGCGCAGCCGCAGTTCCTTGCCCGAGTAGGTGGAGTCGTCCGGGTACAGCACGCGCGACACGTTCTCGGACAGGTTCTTTTCCTCGACCGCGGCGAAGTAGTCGCCCTGGTTGAACTTGGTCAGGTTGATCTCGTTGGACGAGCGCGCCGACCACAGCCGCAGCGTGTTGGTGGCCAGGGTGTCGTAGCCCGGCACGATGTGGTCGTGCGCCATGGCGAACACGTCCTGGGTCTCCACCCAGCGCACCTTGCGCCCTTCGTCCTGCAACCGGCCACCGAAGCGCACCAGGTACTGCACCTCGGAGCGCGGGAATTCCCACGGGTAGCCGTTGGCCAGCCAGTAGTCCGGCGCCTCGATCTGATTGCCCTCGATGATGCGCTGCTTGAACATGCCGTAGTCGTAGCGGATGCCGTAGCCGTAGCCCGGCAGGCCCAGCGTGGCCATCGCGTCGAGGAAGCACGCGGCCAGCCGGCCCAGGCCGCCGTTGCCCAGCGCGGCGTCGGGCTCGATGGCGTCGATCTCGTCGTAGTCGATGCCCAGCGCATCGAGCGCGGTGCGGGTTTCGTCGTACAGCCCGAGCGCCAGCAGGGCGTTGGTCAGCGCCCGCCCCATCAGGAACTCCATCGACAGGTAGTAGACGCGCTTGCTTTCCTGCGAGTACTGGGCGCGGGTGGTGCGCATCCAGCGCTCCACCAGCCGGTCGCGCACCGCCAGCATGGTGGCGAACAGCCAGTCGCGCGGCTGCGCGGTGATCGGGTCCTTGCCGACAGCGAACACCAGCTTGTTGGCGATGGAGCGCTTGAGCGATGCCACATCGGTACTGGGGGAGTCGTGCACGAATTCGACGGTCATTGTGGAAGCTCCGCTTGTGTTATCTGAAACCGTTCCGGGGGCGCCTCGCGGGCGCCGCAGCCGGTACTGTCGGCGTGCCGACGGTTTTTATGCAACCAGGCGCTGGTACAGCGCCACGTAGGCCGCCGCCGAGGCGCCCCAACCGAAATCCTGCCGCATCGCGTTGCGCCGCACGTTCTTCCAGTCGCGCGGGCGGTTCCACAGCGCGTAGGCGCGGCGAATGCCCGCTTCCAGGCCGGCGACGCTGAATTCGTCGAACACGATGCCGGTGGCGCTGTCGTCGGCCAGGTTCTCCAGGCTGCTGTCCACCACGGTGTCGCCCAACCCGCCGACGCGCCGCACCAGCGGCAGCGCGCCGTACTTCAACCCGTAGAGCTGGGTCAGCCCGCACGGTTCGTAGCGGCTGGGCACCATGATGAGGTCGGCGCCCGCCATGATGCGATGCGAATGCGTTTCATCGTAGCCGATGGTGACGGCCACCCGCCCCGGATACGCCGCGACGTTGGAACGGAACGCCGCCTCCAGGTGCGGATCGCCGCTACCCAGCAGCACGAATTGGCCGCCGCCGGCGATCAGGCGCGGCAACGCTTCGAGCACCAGGTGCAGCCCTTTCTGCTCGGTCAGACGGCTGACCACGCCGAACAGCGGGGCGTCCTCCTGCACGTCCAGCCCATTGTCGCGTTGCAGTGCGGCGCGGTTCTTCGCTTTGCCGGCGGGCTTGTCGGCGCTGTAGGCGGCGTCGATCAACGGGTCGGCGGCCGGATTCCACACCGCCTCGTCCACGCCGTTGAGGATGCCGCTCAAGCTGGGGCCGCGGTCGCGCAGCAGGCCGTCCAGCCCGCAACCCTGGTCGGGCGTGGTGATCTCGCGGGCGTAGCTGGGCGACACGGTGGTGACGTGGTCGGCGTAGAACAGGCCGGCCTTCATGAACGAGACGTTGCCGTGGAACTCGACGCCGTTGACGTCGAAGAAATGCGCCGGCAAGCCCAGCTCGCCGAAGGTCCAGCCACCGAACACGCCCTGGTACGCCAGGTTGTGCACGGTGAACACGCTGCGCGCCGGGCGGCCGCGCGCGGCCAGGTAGGCCGGCGTCAGCCCGGCGTGCCAGTCGTGCGCGTGGACCACCTCGGGACGCCAGAAGCCATCCAGGCCGCTGGCCAGCTCGGCGCCGATCCATGCCAGCAGCGCGAAGCGGCGGTGGTTGTCGCCATAGTGCTCGTCGTAGGGATTGCCCGGGCGATCGAACAGGCCGGGCGCATCGATCACGTACAACCCGACCTCGCTGCCCGGCAGGTGCGCGAACCACAGGTGGACACGGCCGAACGGAGTATCGACGTCGGCGACGTCGCCTTCGCCCTCCAGCGCGGCATTGATGGCGGGGAAGCCCGGCACCAGCACCCGGACATCGACGCCCAGGCGGCTGAGCTGGGGCGGCAGGGCGCCGGTGACATCGGCCAGCCCGCCGGTCTTGAGCAGCGGATAGAGTTCGGAGCAGACGTGCAACACGCGCATGGGAAGCATCCTGACGAGAAGACTTGCGCGCAGTGTGGCCAATGCGCTTGTCAGCCGTATGAAATGCGGCGGGCATGGCCCGCCGTGGGGAAAACGATGCCCCGCCGTTGCAGGCGGGGCGACCAGCCTTGCTACTTTTGCAGCCGCGCCAGCATGTCGCGGGTCACCAGCACCACGCCGCCTTCGCTGCGGTAGAAGCGGCGGCTGTCCTCCTCGGCGTTTTCGCCGATCACCGTGCCCTCGGGGATTTCGCAGGCGCGGTCGATCACGCAGCGGCGCAGCCGGCAGTTACGGCCGATGGTCACCTGCGGCAGGATCACCGAGGAATCGATGGTACAGAACGAATGCACCCGCACCTGCGAGAACAGCACCGAGTTGATCACCAGCGAGCCGGAGACGATGCTGCCGCCCGACACCAGCGAGTTCAGCGTCATGCCGTGGCTGCCGTTGTGGTCCTGCACGAACTTGGCCGGCGGCAGTTGTTCCTGGTAGGTGCGGATCGGCCAGTCCTGGTCGTAGACGTCCAGTTCCGGCGTGACCGACGCCAGGTCGAGGTTGGCGGCCCAGTAGGCGTCCACCGTGCCGACGTCGCGCCAGTAGTCGTGGCCGTTGGGATCGGATTTCACGCACGAGAGCGAGAACGGGTGCGCCAGCGCGCCGCCTTCCTGCACCACCTTGGGGATGATGTTCTTGCCGAAGTCGTGGTCGGAGGCATCGTTGGCCAGGTCTTCGTCGAGATGGCGGTAGAGATAGTCGGCGTTGAACACGTAGACGCCCATCGACGCCAGCGCGCTCTCCGGCTTGCCCGGCATCGCGGGCGGATCGGCCGGCTTTTCCAGGAAGTCGGTGATGCGGCGTTCCTCGTCGATGTGCATCACGCCGAAGGCGGTGGCCTCCATGCGCGGCACCTCGATGCACGCCACCGTGCACTGCGCACCGGACATCACGTGGTCCACCAGCATCCGTGCGTAATCCATCTTGTAGATGTGGTCGCCGGCCAGGATCACCACGTATTCCGGGCGATAGCTGCGGATGATGTCCATGTTCTGGTACACCGCGTCGGCGGTGCCGCGATACCAGTGTTCCTCGTCCACCCGCTGCTGCGCCGGCAGCAGGTCGACGAACTCGTTCATCTCGTTGCGCAGGAACGACCAGCCCTTTTGCAGGTGGCGCAGCAGCGAGTGCGACTTGTACTGGGTGACCACGCCGATGCGGCGGATGCCCGAGTTCAGGCAGTTGGACAGCGCGAAATCGATGATGCGGAACTTGCCGCCGAAATACACCGCCGGCTTGGCGCGATGATCGGTCAGCGCCTTGAGCCGCGAACCGCGCCCCCCGGCCAACACCAGTGCCACCGCCTTGTTCGGCAGTTGCCGCGCCAGGGTGGCCTTGTCGATCAGTTGAGATTCTTCCATGCGACCTTCTCCCATTTCAGCCCATTGCACCGGGCTCTAGATTTGGGTCCGGCGGTACGTTGCCGCCGGACCATGCGATGGTGTCGTGACGGCGGGGTTCAGGTCACGACGGTAGGTTCGGTCAGCCCGGTGTGCCCGGCGATGTCGGCCAGTTCGCGCGAGATCGCGATCAGGTCGAGCAACGCCTGCTGGGTCGGCACGCCGTGCTGCGCGGAATCCGGCTGATACCGCTCAAGATAGACCCGCAGGGTGGCCCCTTCGGTGCCGGTACCCGATAGCCGGTACACCACGCGCGAACCGCCGTCGAACACCACGCGCACGCCCTGCTTCGTCGAGACCGAGCCGTCGATCGGGTCGGTGTAGGCGAAGTCGTCGGCGCTGACCACGCGCAGGCCGTGCAGCGTCTGGCCGGGCAGTGTGGCGAGCTTGCCGCGCAACGCGGCCATCAGCGCGTCGGCGCGCTCGGTGGCGATGCCCTCGAAATCGTGGCGGCTGTAGAAGTGCCGGCCGAAGCGCGCCCAGTGTTCCTCGACGATGCGGTTGACGGTCTTGCCGGTGGCGGCCAGCAGGTTGAGCCAGCACAGCACCGCCCACAGGCCGTCTTTCTCGCGCACATGGTCGGAGCCGGTGCCGTAGCTTTCCTCGCCGCACAGCGTGACCTTGCCGGCGTCGAGCAGGTTGCCGAAGAATTTCCAGCCGGTGGGCGTCTCGTAGGCGGCGATGCCCAGTTGCTTCGCCACCGCGTCCACCGCGCACGAGGTCGGCATCGAGCGCGCCACGCCCTTCAGCCCGCCGGCGTAGGCCGGCACCAGGGTGGCGTTGGCGGCGAGGATGGCCAGGCTGTCCGACGGCGACACCACGAGGTTGCGGCCGACGATCATGTTGCGGTCGGCGTCGCCATCGCTGGCACCGCCGAAGTCGGGCGCGTCGGCGGCCGACATGCGATCGATCAGCTCGGTGGCGTAGGCCGGATTGGGGTCGGGGTGGCCGCCGCCGAAGTCGGGCAGCGGGGTGCCGTTGATGACGGTGCCGCGCGGTGCGCCCAGCGTCTGCTCCAGCAGGCGGATGGCGTAGGGGCCGGAGATCGCGTGCATCGCGTCGAAGCAGGCGGTGTGGCCGGCGGCGAACCAGGCGCGGATCGCGGCGAAGTCGAACAGCGATGCCATCAACTCGGCGTAGTCGGACACCGGGTCGATCACCGCCACCTGCATTCCGGCCAGGGTGCTGTCGCCGATGACGTCGATGTCCACATCCGGCGCATCGATGATGCGGTATTCGCTGATCTGCAGGCTGCGGGCGTAGATGGCCTCGGTCACCTTCTCCGGCGCGGGGCCGCCGTTGTCGATGTTGTACTTGATGCCGAAGTCGCCGTCCGGGCCGCCCGGGTTGTGCGACGCCGACAACACGATGCCACCGCTGGTGCCGTACTTGCGGATCACCGCGCTGACCGCCGGGGTGGACAGCAGCCCGCCCTGCCCCACCAGCACGCGCGCCGCGCCGTTGGCGGCCGCCATTTTCAGGATGATCTGCACCGCCTCGCGGTTGTGGTAACGGCCATCGCCGCCCAGCACCAGTGTCTTGCCGGCGATGCCGCCCAGCGCATCGAAGATGCTCTGCACGAAGTTTTCCAGGTAATGCGGCTGCTGGAAGACGCTTACCTTCTTGCGCAAGCCGGACGTGCCCGGCTTCTGCCCCTCGAACGGCCGCGTGGCCACGGTCTTGATGGTCATGGTTGTTCCTCGGAATAAAACGGGCTGGCGAAGAGGCCCGGCTCGCAGGCGTCCTCGATCAAAACGGTGAGACTGCGCGCAGCGACCCGGCATTCGCCCTGATGCAGCGCAGAATCCCTGTCCTCGGTGCTGGCCAGGCGCACCCGCCAGCACCCCGGCGGCAGGCGGAACGGCACCTGGTTGGCGGAGGCATTGATCAGCACCAGGAAGAAGCCGGCCAGCTTCACGCCCAGCGCGCGACCGGCGTTGTCCTCCCAGTCGTGGGGGCGCAGCGGCTCGCCGGACGGGTTGAACCACGCCACGTCGGGAAAGCCGCCGTCCACCGCCTCGCCCTGCCACCATTCGCCGGCGATCAGCGCCGGGCACAGCCGGCGCAGGCGGATCAGCTCGCCGATGAACTCGGTGTGCAGGCCCTCACCGGTGCCCCAGTCGAGCCAGGTGGTGTCGTTGTCCTGGCAGTAGGCGTTGTTGTTGCCGCCCTGGCTCTGCCCCAGTTCGTCGCCGGCCAGCAGCATCGGCGTGCCGTGCGACAGCAGCAGCGTCGCCAGCAGCGCCTTCTGCGCGCGGTGGCGCACCAGGGCGATGCCCTCGTCGGCGGTCGGCCCCTCGACGCCGCAGTTCCAGCTCTGGTTCTGGTTGTGGCCATCGCGGTTGTGCTCGCCGTTGGCGAGGTTGTGCTTGCGGTTGTAGCTGGTGAGGTCGGTCAGGGTGAAGCCGTCGTGCGAGGTGACGAAGTTGATGCTGGCCCACGGCTTGCGCGCGTCGTGCTGGAACAGGTCGCTGGACGCCGCCAGCCGCTGGGCGAACTGCCCGCGCGTGACGCCGTCGTGCAGCCAGAAGCGGCGCATGGTGTCGCGGTACTGGTCGTTCCATTCGGCCCAACCGGGCGGAAAGCGCCCCAGCTGGTAGCCGAAGGGGCCGATGTCCCACGGCTCGGCGATCAGCTTGAGCCGGCTCAGCAGCGGATCCTGGGCGATGGCCGACAACAGCGCGGCGCTGTCGGAAAAGCGCGGGGTGCGGCCGAGGATGGGGGCGAGGTCGAAGCGGAAGCCGTCGACGCGGCAGGTGGCGGCCCAGTAGCGCAAGCTATCCATCACCAGCTGGATCACCCGCGGATGACCGAGATTGAGCACGTTGCCGCAGCCGGTCCAGTTTTCGTACTCGCCCTGGCTGTCGAGCACGTAGTAGCTCTTGTTGTCGGCGCCGCGCAGCGACAGCGTGGGGCCGATGGCGTCCAGCTCGGCGGAATGGTTGTACACCACGTCGAGGATCACCTCGATGCCGGCCGCGTGCAGCGCCTTGACCGCGTCGCGGAACTCCGACAGCGGCGTGCCGCCCTGGCCGGACCAGTAGCGCGCCTCGGGGGCGAAGAACGACAGCGTGTTGTAGCCCCAGTAGTTGGACAGCCCGGCGCGTTGCAGGCGCGGCTCGTCGGCGTGCGCGTGGATCGGCAGCAACTGCACCGCGGTGATGCCCAGCCGCTTGAGGTGGCCGATCAGCGCGGGATGCGCCAGCCCGGCGTAGCTGCCACGCAGTTCGGGCGGCAGCGCCGGATGGCGCATGGTCAGGCCCTTGACGTGCGCCTCGTAGATCACCGTCTCGGCCCACGGGGTGTCAGGCGGCGCGTCGTCGCCCCAGTCGTAGGCTTCATCCACCACGCGGGCCTTGGGCGCCAGCGCGCCGTTGTCCACCGGATCGGGCTGGCCGGGGTTGCCGATGTCGTGGCCGTTGAAGTCGGGGTGGTCGAGGTAGTTGCCCAGCACCTCGCGGGCGTAGGGGTCGAGCAGCAGCTTGGCCGGGTTGTGGCGATGGCCGTCGCGCGGCGCCCACGGGCCGTGCACGCGGTAGCCGTAGACCGCGCCGGCGCCCAGGCCCGGCACCATGCCGTGCCACACGCCGTGGGTATTGACCGGCAGGTCGTGGCGGGCGGTTTCGATGCGCCCGGTGTCGTCGTACAGGCACAACTCCACCCGCTCGGCGTGACCGGCGAACAGGGCGAAGTTGACCCCCTCCTCCACCACGGTGGCGCCAAGCGGATAGGAGTGTCCGGGTTTCATGTCAGCCTCGGCGCAGATAGAGCGTGGCCAGCGGCGGCAAGGTCAGCACCAGCGATTGGGCCTGCTGGTGCGCGGGCACCGCCTCGGTTTCCGCCGCGACGTTGCCGAGGTTGCTGCCGGCGTAGTAGCCGGAATCGGTATTCAGCAGTTCCAGATAGCGCCCCGGCAGCGGCACGCCGACGCGATAGCCGTCGCGCGGCACCGGGGTGAAGTTGCAGACCACCACCACCGGCTCGCTGTCGTCATCCGGGTAACGCACGAAGGCGTACACCGAATTGGCGGCGTCGTCGGCGATCAGCCACTGGAAGCCACGCGCGTCGAAATCGAGCGCATGGAGCGCGCGGTTGCCGCGGTAGACGCGGTTGAGGTCGCGCACCAGCGACTGCACGCCGACGTGCCACGGCCCGCCGCCTTCCTGGCCCAGCAGGTGCCAATCCAGGCTGTCGTCGTGGTTCCACTCGCGGCCCTGGGCGAATTCGCCGCCCATGAACAGCAGCTTCTTGCCGGGGTGCGCCCACATGAAGGCGTAGTAGGCGCGCAGGTTGGCGAACTGTTGCCAGGCGTCGCCGGGCATGCGCGACAGCAGCGAGCCCTTGCCGTGCACCACTTCGTCGTGCGACAGCGGCAGCACGAAGTTCTCGCTGAAGGCGTACATCATGCCGAAGGTCATCTGGTGATGATGGTGCTGGCGGTACACCGGATCCTTGGCCAGGTAGTTCAACGTGTCGTGCATCCAGCCCATGTTCCACTTGAAGTGGAAGCCCAGCCCGCCCATGTCGGGCGGCCGGCTGACCGCGGGGAAGGCGGTCGATTCCTCGGCGATGGTGGTGGCCTCGGGCCGCTCCACGCCGACGGTCTGGTTCATGCGGCGCAGGAAATCGATGGCTTCGAGGTTCTCGCGCCCACCGAACTCGTTGGGCACCCATTCGCCTTCCTGGCGCGAATAGTCGCGGTAGAGCATCGACGCCACCGCATCCACCCGCAGGCCGTCGATGCCGTAGCGCTCGATCCAGTACAGCGCGTTGCCGATCAGGAAGTTGCGCACCTCGTTGCGGCCGAAGTTGTAGATCAGGGTGTTCCAGTCCTGGTGGAAGCCCTCACGCGGGTCGGCGTGCTCGAACAGGTGCGAGCCGTCGAAATACGCCAGGCCGAACGGATCGCTGGGGAAGTGCCCCGGCACCCAGTCCAGCAACACGCCCAGGCCGGCGGCGTGGGCGCGCTCGATGAAGTAGCGGAAATCCTCCGGCGAGCCGAAGCGGCTGGTCGGGGCGTACAGGCCCAGTGGCTGGTAGCCCCAAGAGCCGTCGAATGGATGCTCGCTGACCGGCAACAGCTCCAGGTGGGTGAAACCCAGGTCCACCGCGTAGGGCACCAGGGTGTCGGCCAGCTCGCGGTAACTGAGCCAGCGATTGCCGTCCTCCGGCACGCGTCGCCAGGAGCCGAGGTGCACTTCGTAGATGGAGATCGGCGCATCCAGCGCGTTGGCGCGGCGGCGCTCGTCGGATGGCGCCACCCAATCGGGCAGGCCGTTGATGCGCGAGGCGGTGCCGGGTCGCATCTCGGCGGCGAAGGCGTAGGGGTCGGCTTTCTGGAAGATGGCGCCGTGGCGGTCGGCGATCTCGAACTTGTAGTGCAGGCCGGGCGGCAGGTTGGGGATGAAGATCTCCCACACCCCGCATTCGCGGCGCAACCTCATCACGTTGCGCCGGCCGTCCCACTGGTTGAAGTCGCCCACCACCGATACCCGGCGCGCATTCGGCGCCCAGACTGCGAACGCGGTGCCGCCGATGCCTTCCAGCTCGCGCCAGTGGGCGCCCAGGCGCTCGAACGGCCGCAGGTGGGTGCCTTCGGACAACAGCCACACGTCCTGGTCGCCGAGCACCGGCGGGAAGCGGTACGGGTCTTCCAGCTCGACCTCGTTGCCATCCCAGGTGACGGCCAGGCGATAGGCGAAGCGCTGCTTGCGGCGCGGCACCACACCCTCGAAGAAGCCGCGCGGATCGGTGCAGTCCAGCTCGACCACGCGCCGGCCGGTCCTGGCGTCGACCACCGCCACCGCCGACGCCCCCGGCTGCACGGTGGCCACCGTCAGTTTTCCGTCCACCTCGTGCATGCCGAGCACGGAGAACGGGTCGGAATGATTGGCGCGCATTAGCGCATCGACGGTGGCTGCGGGAAGGTAATAAGGCATGTCGAAATCCGGGGAACTTGGTATGGAATCGGCTGACGACCCGACATTGTTTTATAGACTTGGATGCAAATGGATATTTGCTGCATTACAACATCAGTGCCACATTATCTCGTCGTGGCTTAAGCGACAACCGCAATCAAAGCGAGGTCAGCTTAAGCGTCAATTCAAGGAGGACGTTGGTGAAAAAGACGCAATGGTGGCGCGGCGGGGTCATCTATCAGATCTACCCGCGCAGCTTCATGGACAGCAATGGTGACGGTGTCGGCGACCTGCCCGGAATTACCGAGAAGGTGGGCTACCTGAAATCGCTGAACATCGATGCGATCTGGATTTCACCGTTCTTCAAATCGCCGATGAAGGATTTCGGCTACGACGTGGCCGACTATTGCGACGTCGATCCGTTGTTCGGCACGCTGGCCGATTTCGACGCGCTACTGGCCGAAGTGCACCGCCACGGCCTGAAGCTGATCATCGACCAGGTGCTGTCGCACAGTTCCGACCTGCATCCATGGTTCGTCGAATCGCGCTCCAGCCGCGACAACCCCAAGGCCGACTGGTACGTCTGGGCCGACCCCAATCCCGATGGCACCCCGCCGAACAACTGGCTGTCGGTGTTCGGCGGCAGCGCCTGGCAATGGGACAGTCGGCGCCGCCAGTACTACATGCACAACTTCCTGGCCAGCCAGCCCGATCTGAACTTTCACAACCCCGAGGTGCAGCAGGCGCTGCTCGATGCGGTGGAGTTCTGGCTCAAACGCGGCGTGGACGGCTTCCGCTTCGATGCCTGCAACTACCACTTCCACGACCGGAAGCTGCGCAGCAACCCGCCGGCCGAGCACGCGGATCACACCAATGTCTCCGACGTGAACCCCTACGGCATGCAGCGCCACCGCTACGACAAATCGCGCCCGCAGAACCTGGTGTTCCTGCAACGGCTGCGCGAACTGCTCGACCGCTACGGCGCCTGCAGCATGGGCGAAATCGGCGACGACGATTCGCTGGGGCGCCTGGCCGAATACACCGGCGGCGACGACAAGCTGAACCAGGCGTACAGCTTCACCCTGCTGACCGAGGAATTCTCCGCCGGCTTCATCCAGGCGCAGGTGGCGCACATGGAGCGCGCGTTCCGCCGCTACCAGAAGCCGGGCTGGGTCTGCTGGTCGATCGGCAACCATGACGTTCCCCGGGTGCTGACGCGCTGGGGCAAGGACACGCAGGACCCCGCCTGCCCCAAGCTGCTGACAGCCCTGGCCACCACGCTGCGCGGCTCCGCCTGTCTGTACCAGGGCGACGAGCTGGGACTGCCCGAGGCCGACATCCCCTACGAACTGCTGCAAGACCCCTACGGCAAGGCGTTCTGGCCCGACTTCAAGGGGCGCGACGGGTGCCGCACCCCAATGCCGTGGCACAAGGACGCGACGGCGGGCGGCTTCACCAACGGCCAGCCCTGGCTGCCGGTGCCCGCGGCGCACCTGGCCCGCGCCGCGGACACCCAGGAGGCGCCGCCCGACTCCATCCTCAACTTCGTGCGGCACTTCCTGGCGTGGCGCCAGCAACAGCTGACGCTGCGCCAGGGCGAGATCGAGTTCATCCGCGCGCCCGAGCCGCTGCTGATCTTCGTCCGCACCCTGGGCAAGCAACGCGTCGGCGCGGTGTTCAACCTGAGCGGCGCGCCGCAGCGCTGGTCGCTGCCCAAGGTGCTGCGCGGCGCCACGCCGCTCGAAGGTCACGGGCTGTCGGGCGCGACCATCGACGACAAGGGCTTGCAACTGGCGCCGTGGGGCGGCGGCTTCTGGACGGTCCAGGGGTAAGCGCTCCCCTACTGGATGTGCGCCCTGCCGCGGGCGCACATCCTTACACAGTGGGCGAGAAGTCGAGTAAAATACTCAGCCTTTCCCCGCCCCTCCCCTGTGCGCCATGCTCGACCGCTTGCGTGAAAACATCAGTGTGGTCTTCGACCGCGACCCCGCCGCCCGCACCGTATGGGAAGTGGTCACCTGTTACCCCGGTTTTCACGCGCTCAGCCTGCATCTGGTCTCCAACGGCCTGTGGCGGCGCGACTGCAAGTGGCTGGCGCGCTTCGTCTCGCACCTGGGCCGCTTCTTCACCGGCATCGAGATCCACCCCGGCGCCACCATCGGCCGCCGCGTGTTCATCGACCACGGCATGGGCATCGTCATCGGCGAGACCGCCGAGATCGGCGACGACTGCACGCTGTATCACGGCGTCACGCTGGGCGGCACCTCGTGGAACCACGGCAAGCGCCATCCGACGCTGGAAGCGGGCGTGATCATCGGCGCCGGCGCCAAGGTGCTCGGCCCCATCGTCATCGGCAAGGGCGCCAAGATCGGTTCCAACGCCGTGGTGGTCAAGCCGGTGCCCGCCGGGGCCACCGCCGTCGGCATCCCGGCGCGGGTGATCGAGGCCGACGAGCAACAGATCGCGCGCGAGGAAAAGGCCGAGGCGCTGGGGTTCTCCGCCTACGGCATCTCGGGCGACATGAACGACCCGGTGGTCAAGGCCATCCACGGCATGCTCGATCATTCGGTCACCACCGACCACAAGATCGACGCCATCCTCAAGAAGCTGGAACAACTGGGCATCGACTGCGCCGAGGAGCGCGCGACGGCCGACCGCTTCGACCCCAACTACCTGAACAAGATCGTCGACTGAGCGTCGCGGCGGGCTGCCGGGCCCGCGATCCGTCGGTGGAAAACCCGACCGAACCAGTCAGGTTTTTAGTTGACTAAAACACTAGGTTATTTTACGATTCGTCCCGAACCGAGCCACCCGAGAACTACGCGATGCGCCTCACCACCAAGGGCCGTTTTGCCGTCACCGCCATGCTGGACCTCGCCCTGCGCGAAGCCAGCGGCCCCGTGACGCTGGCCGGGATCAGCGAGCGCCAGCACATCTCGCTGTCCTACCTCGAACAGTTGTTCGGCAAGCTGCGCCGACGCGAACTGGTGGACAGCGTGCGCGGCCCCGGTGGCGGTTACTGCCTGGCCCGTCCGGCCGCCGACATCACCGTCGCCGCCATCATCTGCGCGGTGGATGAACCGCTGGACGCCACCCAGTGCGGCGGCAAGGAAAACTGTCTGGACGACCGTCGCTGCATGACGCACGACCTGTGGGCCAGCCTGAACCGCACCATCTACGACTACCTGTCGGGCATCACGCTGGCGCAACTGCTGGCCGAGCAACAGGAAAAGCAGCGCCGCAAGGCGGAATGCGCGGGCGTGCTGCACGACCAGCGCCACAAGAACACCGAACGCAGCGGCGCGACCACCACGTTGTAGTCGCAGCCACGCAAGGCATAGGGAACGGCCCCACGGGCCGGGACGCAAAATTGGAGCCATCCGCCACATGAAGACCCCGATCTACCTCGATTACTCCGCCACCACGCCGGTCGACCCGCGCGTGGCGCAGCAGATGATCCCCTGGCTGACCGAGCATTTCGGCAACCCGGCGAGCCGCTCGCACGCCTTCGGCTGGGAAGCCGAGGCCGCGGTCGAGGAAGCGCGCGAACAGGTTGCGGCACTGCTCAACTGCGACGCCAAGGAAATCGTCTGGACCTCCGGCGCCACCGAGTCGGACAACCTGGCGCTGAAGGGCGCCGCGCACTTCTACCAGGACAAGGGCCGTCACCTGATCACGGTGAAGACCGAGCACAAGGCCGTGCTGGACACCATGCGCGAGCTGGAGCGCGAAGGCTTCGAGGTCACCTATCTGAATGTCCGCGAAGACGGCCTGCTCGACCTGGCCGAACTGGAAGCCGCCATCCGCCCGGATACCATCCTGGTGTCGGTGATGTGGGTGAACAATGAAATCGGCGTGGTGCAGGACATCGAGGCCATCGGCGAGCTGTGCCGTGCCAAGGGCATCATCTTCCATGTGGACGCCGCCCAGGCCACCGGCAAGATCGCCATCGACCTGTCCAAGGTGAAGGTCGATCTGCTGGCGCTGTCGGCGCACAAGACCTACGGCCCCAAGGGCATCGGCGCGCTGTACATCCGCCGCAAGCCGCGCGTGCGCCTGGAGGCGCAGATGCATGGCGGCGGCCACGAACGCGGCTTCCGCTCCGGCACGCTGGCCACCCACCAGATCGTCGGCATGGGCGAGGCCTACCGCATCGCCCGCGAGGACATGGGCACCGAGCTGGAGCGCGTGCGCATGCTGCGCGACCGGCTGTGGGCGGGCCTGTCGGACATCGAGGAAGTGCACCTGAACGGCGACCTGGAGCGCCGCGTGCCGCACAACCTCAACGTCAGCTTCAACTTCGTCGAGGGCGAAAGCCTGATCATGGCGCTGAAGGATCTGGCGGTGTCGAGCGGCTCCGCCTGTACCTCCGCCTCGCTGGAGCCCTCCTACGTGCTGCGCGCGCTGGGCCGTTCGGACGAACTGGCGCACTCGTCGATCCGCTTCACCATCGGCCGCTTCACCACGGTCGAGGACATCGATTTCACCATCAAGCTGATCCACGAAAAGATCGGCAAGCTGCGCGAACTGTCGCCGCTGTGGGAGATGTACAAGGACGGCATCGACCTGAACACCATCGAGTGGGCAGCGCACTGATTTACTGAATGTGAAGAGGGAAGGGAGAAGGGGGAAGGGTAAAACCGCCACCTTGTCGCCTCCCGCAATAGAAACAAGTTTTGGCGGCGAGAACTGAAGAGCCGGCGGAAGATACCCTTCTCCCTTCCCTCTTCTCCCTTCCCGCTCCACAAGGAGCACACACATGGCATACAGCGAAAAGGTCCTGGACCACTACGAGCATCCCCGCAACGTCGGTTCCTTCGAGAAGGGCGACGAGACGATCGGCACCGGCATGGTCGGCGCGCCGGCCTGTGGCGACGTGATGAAACTGCAGATCAAGGTCGGCGCCGATGGCGTGATCCAGGACGCCAAGTTCAAGACCTACGGCTGTGGCTCGGCCATCGCCTCGTCGTCGCTGATCACCGAATGGGTGAAGGGCAAGACGCTGGACGAAGCGCTGTCGATCAAGAACACCCAGATCGCCGAGGAACTGGCGCTGCCGCCGGTGAAGATCCACTGCTCGATCCTCGCCGAGGACGCCATCAAGGCGGCGGTCGAGGACTATCGCAAGAAGCACGGTTGATCGTTTTCGCGGGGCCCGCCCCGCACCCGACAAGGAACCCGCCCATGGCACTCACCCTTTCCGAGCGCGCCGCCAACCACGTCGCCGGTTTCCTCGCCCGTCGCGGCAAGGGCCTGGGCGTGCGGCTGGCGGTCAAGACAGCCGGTTGCTCCGGCATGGCGTACAAGCTGGAGTTCGTCGACGTGGCCAGCGACGACGACCTGGTGTTCGAAAGCCACGGCGTGCGCATCTACACCGACGCCAAGTCGCTGCCCTACCTGGACGGCACCGAACTGGACTACGCCAAGGAAGGGTTGAACGAAGGCTTCCGCTTCAACAACCCCAACGTCAAGAACGAGTGCGGCTGCGGCGAAAGCTTCCACGTCTGACGACGTGACGCCGGAACGGTCCACCGTTCCGGCGCGCCCCGCGGGTGTCCGGGCGACCAGCCCCCTTTCCAGCCACGCCGACCCATGACCTTCGACTTCGCCGCCTCCCATTTCGACCTGTTCGAACAACCCGCCCGTTTCGCCATCGATGCGCGCGCCCTGGATGCGCGCTACCGCGCCCTGCAAGCCCAGTACCATCCCGACCGCTATGCCAGCGCCGGCGACGCCGAAAAGCGCCTCGCGCTACAGATCGCCACCCGGGTGAACGAGGCGTACCAGATCCTCAAATCCCCGCTGGCGCGCGGCCGCTACCTGCTGACGCTGGCCGGCGTGGACACCCAGGAGGAAACCAACACGGCGATGCCGATGGATTTCCTGATGGGGCAGATGGAATGGCGCGAGCAGATCGCCGAAGCCCGCGCCAGCGGCAACGTCGAGCGCCTGGAAGCGCTGAACACCGAACTGCGCGGCGAGATCGGCGATCTGGAAGCCGAACTGGGCGACCTGCTGGACGCGGACAGACTGGCCGAGGCCGCCGTCGCCGTGCGCAAGCTGCGCTTCCTGGAAAAACTGGACCAGGAAATCGGCGACGCCATCGAGGCGGCGCTGTTTTGATCCGAACCGGCGCGCGCCGTCGCGGCCCGCGTCATAAAACACACAATCCCCAATGGCCCTACTGCAAATCTCCGAACCTGGCCTGAGCGCCGCCCCGCACCAGCACCGGCTGGCGGTCGGCATCGACCTGGGCACCACCAATTCGCTGGTCGCCACCGTGCGCAGCGGCAGCGCGGCCTGTCTGCCCGACGAGGCCGGGCGCGCCCTGCTGCCCTCTGTGGTCCATTACGCGGCGGACGGCGCGGTGACCGTGGGCTATCCCGCGCAGGCGCGGCAGAACCAGGATCCGGCCAATACCGTGGTCTCGGTCAAGCGCTTCATGGGGCGCGGCCTGCACGACGTGGCCGACGCCGCCACGCCGTATCGCTTCGTCGACGAGCCTGGGATGCTCAAGCTGGTGACCGCCGCCGGGGTGAAGAGCCCGGTCGCCGTCTCGGCGGACATCCTGCGCACGCTGAAAACCCGCGCCGAACAAAGCCTGGGGGGCGAGCTGGTCGGCGCCGTCATCACCGTGCCGGCCTACTTCGACGACGCCCAGCGCCAGGCCACCAAAGACGCCGCCGCGCTGGCCGGCCTGAACGTGCTGCGACTGCTGAACGAACCGACCGCCGCCGCCATCGCCTACGGCCTGGATAACGCCGCCGAGGGCGTCTACGTGGTATACGACCTGGGCGGCGGCACCTTCGACGTGTCGGTGCTGGAGCTGTCGCGCGGCGTGTTCGAAGTGCGCGCCACCAGCGGCGACTCGCGCCTGGGCGGCGACGATTTCGACCACCGCCTTTATTGCTGGATGCTGGAGCAGGCCGACCTGCGCAACCTGGGCGCCCGCGACACGCGCCTGCTGCTGACCCGCGCCCGCGAAGCCAAGGAAACGCTGAGCGAGCACGACGTCACCCAGATCACCGCCAAGCTGTCGGACGGCACCGTGATCGACCTGGAACTCACCGCCGAGACCTTCCAGCAGATCACCGCGCACCTGGTGCAGAAGACCATCGTGCCGCTGCGCCGCGCGCTGCGCGACGCGCGCCTGACGCCAGAGCAGGTCAAGGGCGTGGTGATGGTGGGCGGCGCCACCCGCATGCCGCACGTGCGCCGCGCCGTGGCCGAGCTGTTCGGCCGGCCGCCGCTGACCAACCTGGACCCGGACAAGGTGGTGGCACTGGGCGCCGCGATGCAAGCCGACGTGCTGGCCGGCAACAAGGGCGACGACGACTGGCTGCTGCTGGACGTGATCCCGCTGTCGCTCGGCCTGGAGACCATGGGCGGGCTGGTGGAGAAGATCATTCCCCGCAACAGCACCATCCCCACCGCGCGCGCGCAGGAATTCACCACCTTCAAGGACGGCCAGAGCGCGATGGCGATCCACGTGCTGCAAGGCGAGCGCGAGCTGGTCAGCGATTGCCGCAGCCTGGCGCGCTTCGAACTGCGCGGCATCCCGCCGATGGTGGCAGGCGCGGCGCGCATCCGCGTCACCTTCCAGGTGGACGCCGACGGCCTGCTGTCGGTGTCGGCCACCGAACAGAGCACCGGCGTGGCCGCCAGCGTCGCCGTCAAGCCGAGCTACGGACTGTCCGACGACGAGATCGCCCGCATGCTCAGCGAATCGATGACCCATGCCGGCGACGACCTGCTGGCCCGCAAGCTGGCCGAAGCGCGGGTGGAGGCCGAATCACTGGTGGACGCCACCTCGGCCGCGCTCGACAGTGACGGCGATCTGCTCGACCATGCGGAGCGCGCCGCCGTCGATGCCCAGGTGGCCGCCGTGCGCACCGCCATGGCCGGCGACGACGCGGACCGCATCCGCCAGCAGGCCGAGGCGCTGAACCAGGCCACCCAGGTATTCGCCGCCCGCCGCATGGACCGTGCCGTCAGCCGCGGCCTGACCGGCCACAAGATCGAAGAGCTTTGAACCCGCGACGGCCCGGCTCCGGGCCCGAACGGCGACCGTCATCCAGGAACAGAACGCCATGACCAAAATCACCGTGCTGCCGCATCCCGACCTGTGCCCCGAAGGCAAGGAACTGGACGTCGAGCCGGGCACCTCGATCTGCAACGCCCTGCTGTACAACGACATCTTCATCGAGCACGCCTGTGAGCAGTCGTGTGCCTGCACCACCTGCCACGTGATCGTGCGCAAGGGCTTCGACAGCCTGGAGCCGGCCGAGGAGGAAGAAGAAGATCTGCTGGACAAGGCATGGGGCCTGACCTCGGTGTCGCGCCTGTCGTGCCAGGCCGTGGTCGCCGACGACGAACTGGTGGTCGAGATCCCGAAGTACACCATCAACCACGCCCGGGAGAACCACTGATGGCCGCCTCCGACAGCCAGCAGCGCGTGGTCGCCGCGCTCGATGCCGCCGGCGTCGCCGCCGAGATCGTCGAGTTCGACGCCTCCACCCGCACCAGCGCCGACGCGGCCGCCGCCATCGGCTGCACCGTGGCGCAGATCGCCAAGTCGGTGATCCTGCGCGCCAAGCAGAGCGAGCGTCACGTCCTGGTGGTGGCCAGCGGCGCCAACCGCGTCTGCGAAAAGACCGTGGCGCAACTGGTGGGCGAAAAGATCGGCCGCGCCGACGCCGACTTCGTGCGCGCCAAGACCGGCTACGTCATCGGCGGTGTGTCGCCGGTGGCGCACGCCGAAGATCCCATCGTGTTCGTGGATGAAGACCTGCTGCAATACGACGCCATCTGGGCCGCCGCCGGCACGCCCAACAGCGTCTTCCGCCTGACCCCCGCCCAATTGCTGACGCTGACCGCCGGCCAGGTCACCCGCGTCAAGGAGGAACCCCAGCCATGAAATGGACCGACAGCCGAGAGATCGCCATCGAACTGGCCGAAGCCCACCCCGACGTGGACCCGACCCGCATCAATTTCGTCGACCTGCGCAACTGGGTGCTGGCGCTGCCGGGCTTCGACGACGATCCCAAGCACAGCGGGGAGAAGATCCTCGAAGCGATCCAGATGTGCTGGATCGACGAGGCCGAATAGGCTTGCCCGCGCGCACCGGCCCGGCGACGCCGCCGACTTGCTCACCGCAGCATTTTGAGCAGCCAGCAAAACCCAGCGCAGCGGTTCTGGCCAGGAATGCGAAACGCGGGCAGTACAAGATTTATGCCAAATGAATGCGACGCGGCCGAAGGTTTTGCCAGCCGCATTTACACCGACGAGCGGGACAGGCGGCCCGTGCAGGACGGAACCCGCCAGTGAGCTGGCCCCGCGCCGTTTCGCCCGCCCTGCCCTCCTGGCCGGCTCGGAAAGCGCCGGATTGACCCGAATCCACCATCTGTTGCATAACGCATGAACCGCTTCCGTAGACCGCGCGATGCAATCCGCCCAACCACCCGAACAATCCGATGACCCGGCCGTCGTCACCGCCGGCCGCCTGGTCCGCGCCATCCGCGCCGGGCTGGCCGCCGCGCTGGTCACCGTCCACGACCGGGGAGCCGGCGACTTCGTCCAGCGCATGAGCCAGTTGGTCGAACAGGTTCAGGCCGCCTGCGACCGCAGCCCCGATGTCGCCATCGCCATGATCCTGCTGTGCCAGGAAGAACCCTACGCCGTGCGCCACGCCGTCGACGTGGCCCTGGTGGTGGAGCTGGCGTTGCGCCGCGTCGGCCACGGCGCCAGCGTGCGCCGCTCGGTGGTCGCCGCCGCGCTGACCATGAACCTGGGCATGACCGAATTGCAGGATCAGCTGACGCACCAGGATTTCCCGCCCACGCCGGACCAGCGCCAGCAGATCCAGTTGCACCCGCAGCACGGCCGCGACCTGCTGCGCGCCATGGGCGTCGCCGACACCCTCTGGCTGGATTGCGTATTGCAGCACCACGAAATTCCCGACGGCAGCGGCTATCCCAATCACCTGAGCGGCGAGCAGATCCTGTTTGAAGCCCGGCTGATCGGGCTGGCCGACCGCTACTGCGCGTTGCTCACCCAGAGCGCCTGGCGCAACGCGCTGCGCCCGGACAGCGCCTTGCAGCAGACGCTGGCCCAGGGCGACATCGACAGCAAGCTGGGCCGCCTGCTGACCCAGACGCTGGGCGTCTACCCGCCCGGTGCCGTGGTGCAACTGCTGCGCGGCGAGATCGCCGTGGTCAAGCGCCCCGGCCTGATCGAGAGCGCGCCGCTGGTGATGTCGTTGTTCGATTCGCACGGACGCATCCTGGTCAACCGCACCGAGCGTGATACCCGACACGAGGAAAACACCGTCACCGGCGTGCTCGATTCGCAAAAGGTGGCGCGCTACTTCCGCCTGACCGAAGTGTGGGCCGACGAGGCTTCCGGCGCGCAGTTGCGACACTGAGATCGCCCCCCAATGAAAACAGCCCCGCAACGCGGGGCTGTTTTCGTTCCGGCAGGCCGGCCCGGGCCGGCGCATCATGCTCAGCGCGCTTTGGCGCCGCCCTTCCAGTGCGGGTGCGCGGCCTGGAATTCGGCCACGGTCACCACGCCATTCTTGTCGGTATCGAGCGCGTCGAAGCGGGCTTCCGCGTGCTTGACGAAGTCGGCGCGGGTCATATCGCCGCGCGGCATCATCATCCCGGCATGGCGGAAGTTGCCACGCTGACCATGGTGACCACGCTCGTCGGCACTCAGCACGCCGTTCTTGTCGCTATCCAGCCGCTGGAAGCGCGCCTTGGCCGCCTCCAGGTACTGGGCTTCGGTCACGTCGCCGCGCATTTGCCGAAAGTGCTCGGCGCGCGTCTTCCACGCAGCCTGGCGTTCCGCCTGGGTGACCACGCCATCCTTGTTGGCATCCATCGCATCGAAGCGGGCCTCGGCACCCTTGACGAAATCCGCGCGGCTGATATCGCGCGGTGCGCCATCCTTGCCGCCCCAGCCGTCGGCCGCCATCACGGCGCCAGCTGCCAATGCCATCGCCACCACACCGATCGTCCAACGTTTCATGTTTCGCTCCTTCGTAGCAGAATCCGGCTCGCGGCCGGCACCCTGGCAATAACGCCAGGCTGTCCCCAGGGTTGACACCCGTTACAACACCGCGACAAATCACCACTGCCAAGGAACCCCATGAAGTTCAGCGAACAGCTCGCCACCCTGCCCACCGTCGACCACCTGAGCGCTCTGGAGCTGCTCGACGGCGACACCGTGGTGGCACGCATCGAGAACAAGCCCGGCCAGGCCGGCAGCCTGCGCGTCTACCACGCGCTGTACCAGGAATTCGGCGCGCTCGACGCCATCGCCGCCGACCGTGGCCTGCGCCTCTATGCCGAGCACACCGACGACGCCGAAGCCCATCCGGGCAAACATCCCAACATCGATCGCCTGTTCGAACTGCGTGCAGCAGGCAAGGCGCTGGCTGTACGCCTGGTCGCCGCCTGAACGAGCCCGCCGGCGGTTGGCGACTTCGCCCGCTTGACGTAGAATCCCGGGCTTCGCCGGTGTAGCTCAGTTGGTAGAGCACCTGACTTGTAATCAGGGGGTCGCGAGTTCGATTCCTGCCGCCGGCACCAATTCTCACGTCAAATCAATGGATTACGAAATTCGTATCGATTGATTTACGCCACAATGACCCCCTGATTCATCATCAGGGGGTCATTTTATTTGCGCCATTTCCCTTAAGTTTCTCCAATCCACATTCCCTGCAGACGCTTGTCGGCCACCGTCGCACCGATGGTGAACACGCCTCTTCAGCGCTGCTCGCCACCCGGGACCAGTCGCGATACCCGTTTGCCATCACCTCGCAGTCCACGTCGTGGCGTGCGCTCGCCCCGCCCTTGACCTCCTCCCGACTAACCGAGCGGTCGAAGTTGGAGATTTCCGGCTTCAAGGTGGGCGAGTCGGAACTCGCTCGGGGTCAGGTCACCCAGCGAACTGTGCGGCCTGGATTCGTTGTAATCCACTTGCCAGTGCTCGGTCTTCTCACGCGCATCATCCAGCGACAGGAGCCAATGCGCGTTCAGACACTACGCCCCGTAGACTGGACATCCTCCCATGCTCAAGTCATAGAGCCGGAATGCCTACTTGAGTCGGGGCAGTCCACGTCTTTGTGGCCGCGTTTTTTTTGCGTTGGGGCCAGCATGGCAAGGTGCTGGCCCCGCAGCAAAATTGCTCCTGCAACGTAGAGCTGTCCCGCAATCAGGCCTCACAGAGGGCAGTCTTCCCTATCCGACTACCAGCGGGTCTTGACCCCCACCTGCGCCGATCCGCGCACATAGTCCTGCCCGCCGACCTCCGCGCCCAGCGTGAGCCAGACGCTCACATCCTTCGCCACCTCGCCGCGCGCGCCCAGCCTCAGCTCGCCACGGTTCGCCGGCAACGCCTCGGTGACCACGTCGCCATCGAACACCATGCGGTGCGAGCCCGGCCCGTGCCACCAGTTCAGTTCGGCAAACGGCTGCAAGGGCGTGACCCCGTCCGCCAGCGTGGCGGCGGTCTGTTCCCAGCGCAGCCCCACCCGCGTGGTCACCGTCCGGTCGGAGATCTCCCGCACCACGGTACCGGTCTGCTCGGTGTGGTCCGACGCGCGATAGTCGGACCAGATCACCTGCGCCTGGGGCACCACCAGGTAGCGGGCGCCCGCCGTACCTTCGAAGGACCAGGCGTAGCCGCCTTCCAGCGACGTGCTCAGCTCGCGGGAGCGGTAGTGCTCGGTGGGCAGGCCGTCGCCGTCCACCCGGTTCTGGTAGCTGCCGAACATCACCCAGCTATCCACATAGGGCCCCGTGCGGGCGTCCTCCTGGCCGAACCAGGTGCCGTACACGCCGCCGCTGTAGCCCTGCACGCTGCTGCGCGCGGTGCTGTAGCCGCCTTCCGACTTGCCTTCGCTGCGGCCGAACGCGCCCATCACCCCCAGGCGCACGCTGCCCTGACCGCCGTCCGACACCCGCAGCAGATCGCTCCCGAGGTGGATCAGGGTGTCCTGGCTGCGATGGCGCAGGTTGCCCGCCCCGTCGGCGCGCGAGGCGGCCCCGACGATGCGGCCCCAGCTGCTGGCTTCGCCCAGGATCCGGCCATCGGGAGCGACGACCTGGCTGGCCTGCCCCTG
>NZ_KB895335.1:191514-371894 GCF_000374805.1 Chitiniphilus shinanonensis DSM 23277 | reverse complement strand
CTGAGTAGTATTGCTTCTTCTATCGAATTGCGAGTTGTGACGAAGTACAGTCGTGACTCCAGAGTTACGTCTGGCGACCATAGCGAGTTGGCCCCACGCCTTCCCATCCCGAACAGGACCGTGAAACGACTTAGCGCCGATGATAGTGCGGATTCCCGTGTGAAAGTAGGTCATCGCCAGGCTCTTATGCGAAACCCCCGAGACCCAAAAGGCTCGGGGGTTTTACTTTAGGGGGGTCGGAACAGATCAGCGGCGGGGCAGGGCCGTTGTCTGCCTTCCTCGCGCCTCTTCAGCCCTCTCGCCATATCCCTTCCTCACTTCAGGACTCACCCCAGAATGTCCTGTGGTTTGAAGTGCGCGATGCGACGTAACGCGGTTCCTATTTCCGCCGTGATATGCGGTTCAGCTGTTCTCGCAATAGCGGGATTGTTTCCGAGGCCGTCAGACCCGATCCTTGAATATGCTGACGTCGCCAAGCATCGGCCGCAGCGCCATGTGCATAGGCGGCTAATTGAGCGGCAACCAGCTCGGGTGTACCTTGAGCGACCAAGGCTGCGATCACACCCGTCAAGACATCCCCCTGACCGCCGCTGGCCAACGCACCGTTGCCGCTGCCGTTGAGCGAGGGCACGGAACCTGGGGCTGCGCAGATGGTTCCGGCGCCCTTGAGCAATACAGCGCATTGAAACTGGTTTGCTAGCTGCATGGCAGTGCCAAGCCGATCGCTTTGCACATCGCTGGTGGTTATTCCCAGGAGTCGTGCGGCTTCCGCAGGATGGGGCGTCAACACAGTGGGCATCTGCCGTGCGGCCAGGGCCTGTTTGAGTGCCGTATCCGCTGCGATCAGGTTGAGCCCATCGGCATCGATGACCAGAGGTATTTCCAACTCGAGCGCCCAGGCCAAGGCATTGCTGCCTTGCTCGCTGGTTCCCAAGCCAGGACCAATCGCTAGAACGTCCAGTGATAGCGCGGGGAAGCGGTCGGGTGAATGCAGCATCAGTTCCGGCTGCATGGGGTCGACAGATAAGGTTGGATCAAGCAGGCCCACATAGACTTTCCCCGCGCCGCTGTATAGCGCGGCGCGGCCCGCCAGAAGTGCCGCGCCGGTCATCCCTTGCGCCCCACCCAGGACACCAACCGAGCCATAAGTGCCTTTATGGGAATCATGTGGGCGCGACTGCAATGAATCGGGCAACTCATCGATCAGCCAAGCGTCCGCCGAATAGACTTCAATTAGTGGCAGCCCCAGATCGAATGTGGACACGCTCCCCGCATGATCCAGCCCCTGCGCGGTATGCAGACCTGGTTTGTCGCCAAGGAAGCTGAGTGTATGAGTGGCGTGGACAGCGGCGGCATTGGCCACGCCCGAATCACCATTCAGTCCGCTGGGCAGGTCCAGTGCGATGATCGGACCTTGATGCCGGTTGATGGCGGTAATCCAGTCCGAGGCTTCCGTACTGCCCACGCTGGGTTGGCCGATTCCGAACAGCCCGTCGACGATCAGTCCATCCACCGTGGTGGGGGGGTGCTCGAGGAGCGTTCCATCCGTATCCAGTATCGCTTGTCGTGCGACCCGGTTTTCCTCGCTCAGGCGTCGGCTGGGGAACGCATGGACACAAACCTGCCAGCCTGCATCGATCAAATATCGCGCACAGACCAAAGCGTCCCCGCCGTTGTTGCCTGGACCGACCACCACGGCAATGGGCTGACGTTCGAAATTGCTTTGTATCCATTGCGCAGCAGCATGGCCCGCGCGTTGCATCAACGAAGGGATTGCGCCGCTGTTTTCCTGTTCGATGCGCCGTAATGTGGACGAGAAATACAATGGCGTCATGAGCTAGTCCTCGCGTTCCAACCGCCGGCGCTCCAGTTGCGCGAGGTAGCGCTGCACCTTTTGTTGATCCGGGCGTGACAACCCAACGAACTGGCACCCGTAGTGAATGAGATGAGCGCCTGAGCGCTGTTCGGTCTCCTGGGCATCTTCGACCTGCAGATCGGTTTCGATGACCCCGAAGCCCGGCAATTGGAAGCGGCAATCGAATAAGGTCTGCCCCACGAGTACCGGTAACGGCACATGAGAGGACAGGCCCAGTCCGCCGGCGCTCAGGTCCGCGATCAGTGCATTGAGCCGCGTATCCTCGGATACGGAAAACTCGCAGATCACTGAAGGCGTGAGTGGCAGAGTCAGGCGGAAGTGTTGCCGACGCTGCATCGAGATCATCTGGGACGGGCGCGGGCCGCCGATGGCTGGAGCTTGCTGAAACTGGCTGTGCCTCAGCGGCATGCAATCGAATTGATGTTTCACCCCCCGGACCTGCGCCACGCAACTGGCACCCTGCTTGAACAACAGCTCGGCGACGGCGCGGTCGGCAGGCATATCCAGTGTCAGTTCGTGTTCGTCGAAGTCGAGTAGCGCGCAGATGGCGAAGGGTTCGCGCCGACCGATGGGGTACAGACAGAGGATTTCCCCATGCCGCAGCAAACGGTTCAGCAAGTGCTCGATATGGATCTGGTCGGTGACGAGATACGGTTGCGGGTTGCTGAGATGAATGGGGGTGAGGCTAGGATGCTGCATGACGAGTCACTGCCGTATCAGCCCACAGGCATGGCGGCCGGTTGTTCGAGTAACTGTTCGACCTGATCCAGCTTGGCCCGCTCGTGCTTGGGCCCCTGGCGTTCCGCGTTCCGCGGTCGGACGTGCAATTTGACGGCGGTCCCGTCGAACCAGAAGCCCAGGGTTGGGTGATCGGCGAAGCGGGCGGTGCTGGGCGGATCGATATGCTGATAGTCGATGCGCTGGTTCAGCAGGAACAGCTCGACGCTCTTGGGATCATCAAGGAACAACAGGAGATTGATGTCGGAATGCTCTCCCGCCACGCCGGACAACACCGACCCGGTGAGATAAGGCTGGAAGCGGTCCAATAGGCGCATCACGCTGATCGCCTTGCTGCGCAGTTGCTGCAGGAGATCGCCGTGGCTGGGATCGTAGATCGCCCGGTAGTCCTGCAGCGCTTCTTCGACCTCCTGATTCGATGGCAGATTCCTGCTGTCCAGGTGTCCGAGCTGCCGGGCCGCCTTCTTCTTGGCCAGCGCGAAATCGTGGATATGGTCCTGGGCGATGAGGCGGGCGGCGCGGTGTGCGATTTCCAGGCGTAGGCCCGCTGCGTTGCGTTCGGTGAAGTGCGCTTTGCCCATGGGTGTCCCCTTGTGGAGCTGCCAGTTGTTGACTTGACCGAAACGGGAAGTGGCCGGCTTGAGGCCCGACCACTTCCTGTCGCATGCAGGCGGACTCCGCTGGCGCTGCGACAGCTACCTCTAGACTACTCGCAAATTGTGAGCCCGGTTTAGAACAGTTGCTCCTTGATTTCCTCCAGCGGCTGCGTTGCGGCATTGCCGCTACCCAGACCGAGTTCGGGATTGGTCTCCTGGAACTCGGCGTAGAAATACTCGTTGCGCTGACCACGCTCGGTCTGGATCGTCTGCGTCACAATACCCTCTGGCACTTGCAGGGTGGATTCGGGTGCGTTCTTCAATGCGGCACCCATGTAATCGATCCACATCGGCAGCGCAGCCGCACCACCGGTCTCGGTCCCACCCAACGAACGCGGTTGATCGAAGCCGACCCACACGACCGCAACCAGGTGCGGCGAGAAGCCAGCGAACCAAGCATCGTGCGCATCGTTGGTCGTGCCTGTCTTGCCCGCCAAGTCCTGCCGTCCCAGTACACGGGCTTTGGCGGCGGTACCGAAGCGGACGACATCCTGCATCATGCTGGTCATCACGAAAGCATTGCGTGCGGATAGTGTGCGCTTGGCGTTTTGCCCAGCAACCTCGGGCTGCATTTTCGCCAGCAGTTGTCCGCGGTCGCTCTCGATGCGATCGATGAAATAAGAGGGAACGCGGTAGCCGGTGTTGGCGAATACCGAATAGCCCTCCGCCATCTGCATGGGCGTCACGCTGCCCGCGCCCAGCGCCATGGTCAGATAGGCCGGGTGATTCTTGGGGGGAAAGCCGAAGCGGGTGATGAACTGCTGGGTGTACTGCGGCCCGACAGCCTGGAGGATGCGAATGGACACCAGGTTCTTAGAACGGGTCAGCGCATCGCGCACCGTCATCATGCCCGCGTAACGACCGTCGTAGTTCTTCGGTTCCCAACGCTGTCCGCCGATCTCCTGCGGATCGATAACCAGCGGTGCATCGTTGATCAGGGTGGCCGGCGTCACGCCCCGCTCAATGGCAGAGGAGTAGACGAAGGGCTTGAAGCTGGAGCCCGGTTGGCGCCAGGCCTGCGTCACGTGATTGAAATGGTTGCGATTGAAGTCGAAGCCACCGACCAGCGCCTTGATGGCCCCGTTCTGAGGATCCATCGAGACCAGTGCGCCTTCGACTTGCGGCAACTGGGCGATCTGCCATCCTTTCTCGCCCAGGCGTACGCGGATCAACGCCCCCGGCCGGATTCGTGAGGTTTGCGGCGCCTTATCCGAAAGGGCGAAGCGGGCGAAGCGCAGGCCATCTTCTTCGACCTTGATTTCCTCGCCGCTCTTCAACTGTGCGACGACTTGTTTGCCGCTGGCCTGGCGCACCACCGCCAAGCGAAATTCGCCAGCATCCTCGATGCCTTCCAGGGCATCAATCAGTTGCTCTTCCTTTCCCGGTTGTAAGAGCGATACATCGAGGAAGCCCTCTGGACCGCGGTATCCATGACGTGCGTCGTAAACCATCAGTCCTTTACGCAAGGCGTCATATGCGGCTGTCTGCTGTTGGCTGTCGAGTGTCGTGTAGACCTTGAAACCTTGGGTGTACGCGGCATCCTTGTAGCGCTCGATCATCATCTGCCGGACCATCTCGGCAACGTATTCCGCGTGCACCGGGAATGCGGCGTTGGCGGCACGCTTGGTTTGAGGTTTTTCCTCGAGGGCTTGGCGATACTGTTCGTCGGTAATAAAGCGAAGTTCATGCATGCGGCGCAGCACATAACGCTGCCGCTGGCCGGCACGGGTGGGGTTGGCGATCGGATTGTAGGCTGAGGGGGCTTTGGGGAGGCCTGCAAGCATTGCGGTTTCGGCAATGGTAAGCGACTCGAGCGGTTTGCCGTAATACGTTTGCGCGGCAGTTGCAAAACCATAGGCACGTTGCCCGAGATATATCTGGTTGATGTACAGCTCGAGAATCTGGTCTTTGGAAAGATTGTGCTCAATCTTGAAGGACAGCAAAGCCTCGTTGAATTTCCGCGTAAATGTCTTTTCGTTGGATAGATAAAAATTGCGCGCCACCTGCATGGTGATGGTGCTCGCGCCAGATTGAGAATGCCCGGAAAGGACGTTGCCAAGCATGGCCCGAAGGACGCCGATGTAGTCGACGCCGCCATGACTGTAGAAGCGCTCGTCTTCGGCAGCCAGCAATGCTTGTTTCATGGCGGCTGGCACTTTGTCGATGGGGACGAATGCGCGTCGTTCCTCGCCGAATTCTCCAATCAGCACGTTGTCGGCGGTGTATACGCGCAACGGGATTTTTGGGCGGTAGTCGGTTAACGCTTCCAGGGAGGGAAGTCGAGGGTAGGTCAGCAGAACGGCGAAAAACAGCAGACCGGCGGCGAATATTGCGATACCCGCGAGGATGCCTGCCGTGATCAGAACGATTCGTCGAGTCATGATCAATTGGATATTGGTTTGCGTTGGGCGTAATTTACGCGAATCCAGCCCTGTTGCAAAAAACTGATGCTTTCGCTAGCTTGCTTTACAGGGGGCTCGCGGCGCTGCTAGCATTTTTGAGGCTGCGCCGCAGTGAAATAATCTAGTTTCCTATTTATAAAGGAAATTTCTTTTGAATCTCGACTTTCTCAAGCCCAAGGCGCCGCCATTGATAGGCGTGGATATCAGCTCGTCGGCCGTGAAGATGGTCGAACTTGGGCTGGTGGGACGCAACTACAGCCTTGAGCGTTATGCCATCGAGCCCTTGCCCAAGGATGCGGTTTCCGACGGCAATGTTTCCAACCCCGACGCCGTCAGCGAAGCGATGCGTCGCGCCTGGCGCCAGCTCGGCTCACGTGTCAAGAATGTTTCCATCGCGCTGCCTGCCGCAGCGGTGATCACCAAGAAAATCCTGGTTCCCGCCGGCCTGCCCGAGCGCGATCTCGAAATGCAGGTCGAGACCGAAGCCAACCAATATATTCCGTTCTCCCTCGATGAAGTGAACCTCGACTTCCAGGTGCTCGGACCCTCGCCGGCGGTACCGGAAGAAGAGGAAGTGCTGATCGCCGCCGCCAAGAAGGAAAAGGTCGACGAGCGTGTGGCGGTGGTCGAGGCTGCCGGGCTGAAGGCATCGGTGGTCGACGTGGAGTTGTATGCCACACAAGCCGCTTTCGAGTTGATGCGCCCGCAACTGCCCGGCCGTGGCGAAAACCAGATCGTCGCCGTGGTCGACATCGGTTCCACGGCCATGCATATGAATATCTTCAAGGACGGTCAATCGATCTACAGCCGCGATCAGGCTTACGCCGGCAACCAGTTGACCCAGGAAATCCAGCGCAAGTTCAACATGTCGTTCGAAGAAGCCGAGCAGGCCAAGAAGAGTGGCGGCCTGCCCGAGAACTACGAGCCGGAGGTGCTTCAGCCCTTCATCGACACGCTGGCCCTGGAAATTTCGCGGTCCCTCCAATTCTTCTATACGTCGAGCAACTACAACTCGGTCGACCACATCCTGCTGGCTGGCGGTTGCAGCGCCATCCATGGACTGGATGAAGCCGTCGCCAGTCGTACCCAGGTCGCCAGCGCCATGCGGGCCAACCCGTTCTATGGCATGGCCACGGGCAAGCAGCGTGGCAAGCAGATCCAGCTCGATGCCCCCAGTTTGTTGATAGCCTGCGGACTCGCGATGCGGAGGTTTGACCCCTCATGATCAGGATTAACCTCTTACCGCACCGCGAACAGAAGCGGGCGGCGCGACAGCGTCGTTATCTGATCGTTCTTGGCCTGACCTTGCTGGCTGCGCTCGGGGTGTTGACCGCGGGTTACCTCGTGCTGGAAGCCCGCATCACCACTCAGAACGACCGCAACCAGTTCCTGGAGGCGGAAAACAAGAAGCTCGACGCCGAGATCGCCGAGATCGAACGGCTGAAGGCCGAGAAGGATGCCCTGCTGGCGCGCAAGCTGGTGGTCGAACGGCTGCAGGTGAACCGCGCCGAGGCCGTGAAGATCATGGATCAACTGGTCCGCCAGACCCCTGAGGGCATTTACCTCAAGGGTATCAAGCAGACCGGCGACAAGCTGACCTTGCAGGGCTACGCGCAGTCGAACGCCCGTGTCTCGACCTTGATGCGTAACCTGAACGATTCGGAGATCTTCGAGCAGCCGTTGCTGATCGAAGTAAAGGCCGCTCAGGTCGGAAACCAGCGCTTGTCCGAGTTCACCTTGGACATCAAGGTCAGCCGTGGCGCGTCAGGTGATGACGCGGCCAGCGCGCCCGCCAACGCAAAAAAGAAGAAGGGGTAAGCCATGACGCTTGATGAATTGCGCGCGCTTGACCCCAAGGACATCGGCAACTGGCCGGCAGCTGCGCAGTTGGGGGTGTTGGTCATCCTGTTTGTTGCAGTGATCGCCGGGGGGTACTTCTACGTCTGGAACGACCAGCTCACCGCGCTGAACGATGGCAAGGTGCGGGAGGAGCAGCTCAAGCAGGAATTCCTGGACAAGAAGCGCAAGGCGGTCAACCTCGACGCCTATCGCCAGCAGTTGCTCGAAATCCAGCAATCCTTCGGCGCACTGCTCAAGAAGCTACCCAACAAGTCCGAAATGGAAACGCTGCTGACCGAGATCAACCAGGCGGGCGTCGGTCGTGGTCTGTTGTTCGAGCTGTTCAAGCCTGGCACCGAAACCAAGACCGCCGAGTTTGCGGAACTGCCGATCAGCATCCGTATCGCCGGCAGCTACCACGACCTGGCGGCGTTCGTCAGCGACGTGGCCAAGCTGTCGCGCATCGTGACCTTGAGCGACATCCAGTTGGGGGCCGGCAAGGACCCCGGCACATTGGTGATGCAAGCGACCGCGAAAACCTATCGCTCCCTGGACGACGCCGAAGTGCAGGCGATCCGGCAATCCGAAGCTGAAGCGAAGAAGAAGAAACGGCGATGAGCACACGAAATCCGAAACAGCCTTCGAGGGGATGCGTCATGACGCGTTGGCTGCTGTTGTTGGGGGTGTCGCTGCTGCTGGCCGGTTGTTTCGGCGAGGAGCATGGCGACCTCAAGGAATGGATGCGCGAGAACAGCGAAGGGTTGCGTGGCCGGATCGATCCCGCGCCCGAGGTCAAGACGGTCGAGCCGACCATCTATGACGCCTTCGCTTTGCCCGACCCGTTCAGCGTCGCCAAGATGGAACTGGCGAAGAAGGGCGGGGGCAGTGGCATTGCGCCCAATACCAATCGTCCCAAGGAAGTGCTGGAAGGCTTCGATCTGGAGAAGCTGCGCATGGTCGGCACCATCCAGCAGGGCAAGCAGATCCAGGCGCTGATCAGCGCGCCTGATCGCAACCTGTACCGGGTCAAGGTCGGCAACTACATGGGGCAGAATTTCGGCATGGTGGTTTCCATCAACGAGACCGAGGTCAAGTTGAAGGAGATCGTCGAAGATAGCAGCGGGGATTGGGTGGAACGCGAAACAGCCCTCACTCTGGACGAAGCGGAGCAGAAGAAATGAAAAAGTTGTCCATCCTGCAACAAGGCTGGCTGGCCTGCGGCGCCCTCGTAGCGTTGCTGTGCTCGGCAGCTCAGGCCAGCGACATCACCAGTGTGGATGTCAGCACCATCTCCAATGAGAAGCAGGTGGTGAAGATCGCCTTCGACGGCCCGGTGCCTCAGCCGACCAGCTTCTCGGTCAGTACACCGCCGCGCGTCGCCTTCGATTTCCCGGGGGCCAGCAACAAGGCGGGCAAGAGCAGTGTGCAGGTCAATGGCGCAGCACTGCGTCTGATCAACATCGCCGAAGGCACCGGTCGCACCCGTCTGGTGTTCAACCTGAACAAGCAGGCCGCCTACGACACCAAGGTCGAAGGCAATACCTACCTCGTGACCATCGACGGCTCCTCGCCGGCGGTGGCTGCCAAGTCCGAGACCACCCACTTCGCACAACCGTCGCCGTCGGCCGCCGCCGCGGACGAAGGGCTGCGTGAGATCGACTTCCGTCGCGGCGTCAGTGGTGAAGGCAAGGTCATGATCGACCTCTCCAGCCCCAACGTCGGCATCGACATCCGTCAGCAGGGCCGGACGCTGGTGGTGGACTTCCTGAAGGCTGCACTGCCCGACCGCCTGCAACGCCGCATGGACGTCGGCGACTTCGGCACCCCGGTGCAGAAGGTCGACACCTATCGCCAGGGCAACAACGTGCGCATGGTGATCGAGCCGGCCGGCAACTGGGAATACTCGGCCTACCAGACCGAGAACCGCTTCATCATCGAAGTGCGCAAGGCGGACGAGGATTCCAAGTCCATCTCGGCGCTGCGCCCCAACTACAAGGGCGAGAAGCTCTCGCTCAACTTCCAGAACGTCGAGATCCGTACCGTCCTGCAAGTGATCGCGGAATTCACCGGCCTGAACATCATCACCAGCGACACCGTGTCGGGCAACCTCACGCTGCGGCTGAAGGACGTGCCGTGGGATCAGGCGCTGGACATCATCCTGCAGGCCAAGGGCCTGGATCAGCGTCGCTCCGGCAATGTGCTGTGGGTCGCCCCGCGTGACGAACTGGCCGCCAAGGAAAAGCAGGAACTGGAGGCCAAGAAGCAGATCTCCGATCTGGAGCCGACGCGTACCGAGATGTTCCAGCTCAAGTACCAGAAGGCCGAGGACTTCAAGAAGATCCTGACCGACGACAAGCAGCGAATCCTGTCGCAGCGCGGCAGCGTGGTCATCGACCCGCGTACCAACATCCTGATCGTGCAGGATGTGCCGTCCAAGCTCGATCAATTGCGCGACATCATCACCAAGACCGACATCGCTGTGCGTCAAGTGTTGATCGAGGCCCGGATCGTCGAAGCGCGCGACGGCTTCTCCCGCGACCTCGGTGCCCGTCTGAGCTGGGCGGCGACCGGTCATGTCGGCAACACCAACGTCTCCTCGTGGCCGACGCTGGCCGGTACTACGGTGGAAAACGGTGTGCCGACCATGGGCGATACCCTTCCGTTCAACGTGAACCTGCCGGTCGCGGGCAACCCGGGCACCCTGGCGCTGATCGCGGCGAACGCCAACTGGCTGCTGGGCCTGGAAATCAACGCGCTGGAAGCCGACAACCAGGCCAAGATCATCTCCAGCCCGCGCCTGGTGACTGCTGATCAGACCGAAGCCATCATCGAGGACGGTACCGAGATCCCCTACGCGGAATCGTCGCCGAACGGCGCCACCTCGATCTCATTCAAGAAGGCCACGCTGTCGCTGAAGGTGACGCCGCAGATCACCCCGGACGGCAACGTCATCATGGACGTGAAGGTCAACAAGGACAGCCGTGGCGAAAGCACACTGGCCGGCCCGGCGATCGACACCAAGCAGATCACCACCAAGGTGCTGGTCGAGAATGGTGGCACCATCGTGATCGGCGGCATCTATACGCAGGATCTGCGTACCGAGGTGCAGAAGGTGCCGTTGCTCGGTGACATGCCGGTGCTGGGCAACCTGTTCAAGAACACCCACAAGAACGACGAAAAGCGCGAACTGCTGATTTTCATCACCCCGAAGATCATCTCGTCCGAAGTGACGCTGCGCTGAGACGAAAGGAGCGCCGGCCCTGAGGGGCCGGCTTTCCGGGTAAAATGCCTGGCATGAAACTGCCAGGCAATTTTTTTCTGGTCGGCATGATGGGTGCCGGCAAAACCACGGTGGGGCGGGCGCTGGCCAAGGCCACGGGCAAGCAGTTCCACGATTCGGATCACGAGATCGAAGCGCGCACCGGCGTGCGGGTCCCGATCATTTTCGAACTGGAAGGCGAAGCCGGCTTCCGCGCCCGCGAGGCAGCGATGATCGCCGAACTGGCCGAGCAGCAGGACGTGGTGCTGGCCACCGGCGGCGGCGCGGTGCTGGATCCGGCGAATCGGGCCGTGTTGCGCCGCTATGGCTATGTGATCTACCTGCGCGCCAGCGTCGACGATCTGTACCAGCGCACCGCGCACGACAAGAACCGGCCCCTGCTCCAGACGGCCAATCCCCGGGAGCGCATCCGCGAGCTGTTCGAGGTGCGCGATCCGCTTTACCGCGACGTGGCCGACCTGGTGATCGATACCAGCCGCCAATCCGTCCAGCAACTGACCCAGGCGCTTCTCGCCAAACTCGAGCAACTCCATGCGAACCGTCAAGCTTGACCTCGACCACGCTCCCTACGACATCCTGATCGCGCGCGACCTGCTGACGCAGGTGTCGCACATCCTGCCGCTGCTGCCGCAAAAGCGCGTCGCCATCGTCACCAACGAAACCGTCGCGCCGTTGTACCTGGCGCCGTTGCAGCAGGCGCTGGAACAACAGGGTGTCAAGGTCGAGACGGTGATCCTGCCCGATGGCGAGGTATACAAGACCTGGGAAACGTTGAACCTGATCTTCGACGGCCTGCTGGCCGCACGGGTCGAACGCAAGACCACGCTGATCGCGCTGGGTGGTGGCGTGATCGGCGATATGACCGGCTTTGCCGCCGCGGTCTACCAGCGCGGCGTGCCCTTCATCCAGATCCCGACCACTTTGCTGGCGCAGGTCGATTCGTCGGTCGGCGGCAAGACGGCGATCAACCACCCGCTGGGCAAGAACATGATCGGTGCGTTTTACCAGCCTCGGCTGGTGCTGGCGGATCTGGCGACGCTCGATACCTTGCCGCCGCGCGAGTTCTCGGCCGGCATGGCCGAAGTGATCAAGTACGGCCTGATCGACGACCTGCCGTTCTTCGAGTGGCTGGAGGCCAATATCGACGGGTTGATGGCGCGCGATACCGATTCCCTGGCCTATGCCGTCGAGCGCTGCTGCCAGAACAAAGCGCGCATCGTCGCTGCCGACGAAAAGGAAAACGGTCAGCGCGCCCTGCTCAACCTGGGTCACACCTTCGGCCACGCCATCGAGTCCGGTCTCGGCTATGGCGAATGGCTGCATGGCGAGGCGGTCGCGGCCGGCATGGTATTGGCCGCGCTGGCGTCCCGCGAGCTGGGCAACGTGAGCGACGCCGACATCGCGCGGATCAAGGCGCTGCTGCAACGCGCCGGCCTGCCGGTGGTGGCGCCGGTGCTCGGCAACGAGCGTTACCTCAGCCTGATGGCGCAGGACAAGAAGGTCGATGCCGGCACCATCAAGTTCATCCTGCTGCGTTGCCTGGGTGAGTCGTATATCGGCGAACTGGAGCGCGCCACCGTGGTGGCGGCGCTGGAGGCCGGCTGCGCCTGAAGTGGCCGTAGCCAGGAAAAAGCCACGCGATGCGTGGCTTTTTTCATGCCGGTTCGGCGGCATCCCTGGCTGAGCCGCCGGCAGGTGGCGACGGTTCGTCCAGGCGTGCCGCGTACTCGGCCAGCGTCTCGTCCAGCACCCCGACCATGCCCTGGATATGGCGGGTGACACCGCTTTCCACCGTGGCGGACAACGGTGTGACCACGGTTTCGAAGATGTCGACCAGCTTGATGCGGTCGATCGATCCCGCGAGCAGCCAGGCGCCGTCGCGCGTCGCTTCCACCCAGCCGCGATCGCTCATGATTTCCAGCAGCGAATGCGTGGCGTCGATGCCCAGGCCGACGCGGCGGCGCAGCGCATCGATATGCAGCACTTCGCCGTGCGCATGCGCCTGCGCCAACGTCATCAGGATGCGCACCGCCTGTTCAAAACGGGTGCCGTGGTGGCGTTCCCAGCGCCAGCCGTCGCCGTGCCAGTAGGACAGCGAAGCGGCCAGCACCGCTCCACCGAGCACGATCACCCAGCAGACGTACAACCACAGCAGGAAGATCGGGAACGCGGCGAACGCGCCGTAGACCAGTTGATAAGCCCCGAACTGCTTCACGTAGAGCCCGAACATCTTCTTCATCAGCTCCAGCAGCAAGGCCACCACCAGCGCCGCAGCCATGCCATGGCTGCGCGGCACGTAACAGTTGGGCACAGCGACGTACAGCAGCGTCAGCGACGCGAACATCAGCGACATCGGCCCCAGCTTGAGCAGCAGCGTTTCGGCGAACGGCGCGCTGTCGAGCAGCGAGCTTTGCTGGAACAGCCACGAGGTCAGCGACAGGCTGATACCGATCAGCAGCGGCCCCAGGGTGAGCGAAGCCCAATAGATCAGCGTGCGCGACAGCAGCTTGCGCGGCTTCTTCACGCCCCAGATCTCGTTGAAGGTCTTTTCGATGGTGAATACCAGCAGCAGCGCGGTGATGGCCAGGCCGATCATGCCCAGCGCGGTCAGGCGTTCGGCGTTGTCGGCGAATTGCCGCATGTACATGCCGACCACCCGGCCGCCGGTATCCGGCACCAGGTTGGACAGGATGAAACTGCGGAACTTGCCCGAATAGGACGAGAACATCGGAAACGCCGAGAACAGCGTCAGCGCGATGGTGAACAGCGGCACGATGGCCAGCAGCGTGGTGTAGGTGAGGCTGCCGGCGGTCTGCAGGCAGCGGTCCAGGACCAGGCGATGCCCGACGAAGCGGGAGAACCCGCCCATGCGGCGCCAGTAGTCCAGCGTCAGCAGCGGTTTCATCGACAATTTCTTCAGGAGCTGGGGCGAGGCCATGCGCGGTTCGGTCCGGATCGAAGCCCTTATAATAGCGGACCTGACAACGGTAAACGCCATGGCTGACATTCTTATTCTCTATTACTCCACCCACGGCGCCACGCGCCAACTGGCGCAGGCGATCGCCCGCGGCGTCGAATCCGTTCCGGGCTGCGTCGCGCGCTTGCGCACCGTGCCGCGTGTCTCCACGGTATGCGAAGCGACCGAGGCGGCGGTGCCCGACAGTGGCGCGCCCTACGTGGAGCCGGCCGACCTGCGCGAGTGTGTGGGTCTGGCACTGGGCAGCCCGACGCGCTTCGGCAACATGGCCGCACCGATGAAGTATTTCTGGGACAGCACCGTCAACGAGTGGCTGCAAGGTGCGCTGGCCGGCAAGCCGGCGTCGGTATTCACCAGCACCGGCAGCATGCACGGCGGCAACGAGACCACGCTGCTGACGATGATGCTGCCGCTGCTGCATCACGGCATGGTCATCGTCGGTATGCCATTCACCGAGGCCGCGCTGTCCACCACCCAGTCCGGCGGCACGCCCTACGGGCCCTCGCACGTGGCCGGGCCGGAGTCCCGCCTGCCGGTGACCGAGGTCGAAAAGCAGTTGGCGATGGCGCAAGGCCGTCGGCTGGCGGAGATCGCCCTGCGGCTGGAGGGACAACGATGAGCGCGTCGCTGGCAATCTGGCGCGGCCGCGTGCAATGGGGCGCCATTCTCGGCCTGATCGCGTTGATCGCGCTGTGTCTGGCGTGGGAGCTGTGGTGGGCGCCGCTGCGCGCCGGCGGCTCGGTCTTGATGCTGAAGGCGGTGCCGCTGCTGTTGCCGCTGCCCGGATTGCTGAAAGGCCGCCGCTACACCTACCAGTGGTGCAGCATGTTCATCCTGCTCTGGTTCATCGAAGGCGTGATGCGGGGCTGGTCCGACAGCGGCATATCCCAGTGGCTGGCGCTGGGCGAGATCGCGTTGTCGGTGTGGATCTTCGTGATGGTGGTGCTGTACGCGCGCTGGACGCGGCCTTCGCTGGAACAGGCCACGCCATAACGAGAGGGGCACCGGTCAATCCTGGGCGCCGCGCGCGGGTAGCGCGCCTTGTCGGCTTGGTCGCGGCGCGGGTGGCGCCGACCCGGGCCCGTCATGGTGGCGACGGACCCGCCCGGTGGTGATGCACGGCCACGCCAGATACGCGCGGCGGAAATCGGCGCCGCCATGGGCGGCGCAAAGGGTCAGATCGCTTCGCCGACTTGCGGATTCATGCGGAAGGTCTTGCTGCTCAGCTTGTTCACCGCGGAGATATAGGCCTTGGCGCTGGCGACCAGGATGTCGGTGTCCGCGCCCTGGCCGTTGACCACGCGGCCACTCTTGGACAGTCGCACCGTCACTTCGCCCTGACTGTCGGTGCCTTCGGTGATGGCGTTCACCGAGTACAACAGCAGCTCAGCGCCGCTGTTCACCACCGATTCGATCGCCTTGAACGTGGCGTCCACCGGCCCGTCGCCGTCGGCCTCGGCGCGTTTCTCCGCGCCTTCCTCGGCCATCACCAGCGTCGCGGTCGGCACCTCGCCGGTTTCCGACACCACCTTCAGCGAGGTGAGGCGATAGGTTTCCTGCTCACCGGAGACCGACTCGTCCGACACCAGCGCGTGCAGGTCCTCGTCGAAGATCTCGCGCTTGCGGTCGGCCAACTCCTTGAAGCGGGCGAACGCGGCGTTGAGCGCCTCCTCGCTGTCGAGCACGATGCCCAGCGATGACAGCTTGGTCTTGAACGCGTTGCGGCCCGACAGCTTGCCCAGCGTGAGGCGATTGGCGCTCCAGCCCACCGATTCGGCACTCATGATCTCGTAGGTTTCGCGATGCTTGAGCACGCCGTCCTGATGGATGCCCGACTCGTGGGCGAAGGCGTTGGCGCCGACGATGGCCTTGTTCGGCTGCACCGGGTAGCCGGTGATGGTCGAGACCAGCTTGGAAGCAGGCACGATCTGCGTGGCATCGACGCGGGTCTCCACGCCGAAGATATCGTGGCGGGTCTTCACCGCCATCACGATCTCTTCCATCGCCGCGTTACCGGCGCGCTCGCCCAGGCCGTTGATGGTGCATTCGACCTGGCGCGCACCGCCGAGCACGGCCGCGAGCGAGTTGGCGACCGCCATGCCCAGGTCGTTATGGCAATGGGCGGACCAGATCACGCGGTCGCCGCCCGGGGTGCGGGCGATCAGTTCGCGGAAGAAGGCCTCGGTGCGCTGCGGCACGGCGTAGCCCACGGTGTCGGGCACGTTGATGGTGGTGGCGCCGGCCTTGATCACTTCGCCGAAGATGCGGGCGAGGAAGTCGATCTCGGAGCGCAATGCGTCCTCGGCCGAGAACTCGATGTCAGCGGTGTACTCGCCGGCGATCTTCACTGCGCGCACCGCGGCCTCGACCACCTCGTCCGGCGACATGCGCAACTTCTTCTCCATGTGGATCGGACTGGTGGCGATGAAGGTATGGATGCGGCCGCGCGCCGCCGGCTTGATGGCTTCGCCGGCCGCGCGCACGTCGCGCTCGTTGGCGCGGGCCAGAGAACAGATGGTGGATTCGCGTACCGCCTCGGCCACTGCGCGGATCGCGTCGGCGTCGCCCGGGCTGGCGGCGGCGAAGCCTGCCTCGATGATATCCACGCCCAGCTTTTCCAGCTGACGGGCAATGCGGATCTTCTCTTCGCGGGTCATCGAGGCGCCCGGCGACTGCTCGCCGTCACGCAAGGTGGTATCGAAAATGTAGAGGCGGTCGCCCATGGCGTTCACTCCGGGGGTGAGCGGCGCGGCGGCGCCGATGCGGTACGCGTGGATATTGAAATGCCGGCCGCTCGCCGCGGCCAATTGCGCGAGTTTGTCGATCTGGGAGAGCGGCAGGCTGCCGCGCTCGCGCCACTTGTAGATGGCGGCGCGGCTGACGGGATCATGGGGGAAGGCCTGATTCAATGCCTCGGTGAGTGCACCGGGGCCGCCGAAGTCGGCGATCAGCTTGTCGATGTCGAATTGCACGGGCCTCTCCTTGGCACAGACTGGTGCTCAGGATAGGCCCGTTTTGGACATAACGTCAACGATTTCGACAGGGGAGAAAGAAGAAACGCAGAAAGGGTTGGTGAGATTTTGGACTACATGTCCGATTTGACGGCTTTCTTGTGCCGATTCGCCCACTGCCAGCCCCAGTAGACATAGCCGGAGGCGGCGTAGCCGATGAAGAAGCAGAACAACACCAGCGCCGGGCGCGAGGCGCCGATCAGCAGCACCAGCGTGGCCACCAGCAGCGCGACGAAGGGCACCGTCTTGCGGGCGTGGAATTCCTTGAAGCTCCAGAACTTCACGTTGGACACCATGGTCAGCCCGGCGAACAGAGTGAAGAACAGCGCGATTTCCGGCAGCGCGCCGGCGATCAGCGACAGGTCCTCGGCATGTTCGATGCTGATCCACACCAGCCCGGCCACCAGCGCGGCGGCGGACGGCGAAGGCAGGCCCTGGAAGAAGCGCTTGTCGACCACTTCGATATTGGTATTGAAGCGTGCCAGCCGCAGCGCGGCGCCGGCGCAGTAGATGAACGCCACCATCCAGCCCAGCTTGCCGAAATCCTTCAGCGCCCATTCGTAGGCGATCAGCGCGGGCGCCACGCCGAACGACACCATGTCCGACAGGCTGTCGAACTCGGCGCCGAACGGCGACTGGGTATGGGTCAGGCGCGCCACGCGGCCGTCGAGGCCGTCCAGGATCATTGCGACGAAGATGGCCACCGCCGAGTGCTCGAAATGCCCGTTCATGGCCTGCACGATGGCGTAGAAGCCGGCAAACAGCGCGCCGAGGGTGAACAGGTTGGGCAGCAGGTAGATGCTTTGCCGCTTCAGATTCAACGGTCGCTTGATCGGGTGCATGGGGCGCTCTCGGTGGATGGGCCTGGAACGGGTTTCGGCAGGCCGCGGGTCAGGCGAGTTCCGCCAGGATGGTCTCGGTGGCGCTGACCTTGTCGCCGATGGCGACCTTGGCGCGTGCGCTCAACGGCAGGTAAACGTCCACGCGGGAGCCGAAGCGGATGAAGCCGTAGCGCTGGCCGCGCGACAGGTTGTCGCCCACCTTGGCGTAGCAGAGGATGCGGCGCGCCACCAGGCCCGCGATCTGGACGAAGGTGACTTCGGTGCCGTCGGCGAGGCGTGCCAGCACCGCGTTGCGCTCGTTTTCCAGCGAAGCCTTGGCCAGCGCTGCGTTGAGGAACGAGCCGGCGTTGTACTCGATATGCTGCACCACGCCATCGACCGGGCTGCGGTTGGAGTGGACGTTGAACACGTTCATGAACACGCTGATCTTCAGCGCTTCTACCTTGCGGTACGGATCCATCGCCTGTTCCACTACCACCACGCGGCCGTCCGCAGGCGACAGCACGGCCTTCGGATCCTGCGGAATGACGCGTGCCGGATCGCGGAAGAACTGCAGCACGAACAGGGCGATGATCCAGAACGGCAACGACCACCAGCCGGCGAAATGCGTGACGAGTACGGCGACGACGACGCTGGCGCCAAGGAAGGGCCAGCCTTCGCGCGCGATGATCGGATGAGGGTAGGGCTTGTTCAAGGTCGTCTCTGGGCTTGGATTGAACAGAAAATTGTAACCGAGCGCGCCCCGCGGTGTCTTTCGCCGCAGCGTGGGCAAAAAGTGCCTTGGCATGTCGGGAAAGGCGTCATGGCGAGCGCGGCCAGAAAAAACGGCCAGCGCGGGCTGGCCGTTGATGAGCGCGCGAACCTACGGGATGACGCGCTCGGTGCGAGGCCCCGCCTTGGCAGGCGGGGCGCTGCGCACGAATCAGTTCTTGGATTGATCGACCAGCTTGTTCTTGGCAATCCACGGCATCATCGCGCGCAGCTGGGCGCCGACCGTTTCGATCGGGTGCGCGGCGGTCAGGCGGCGGCGGGCGGTCATGGCCGGGTAGTTGGTCTTGCCTTCCAGGATGAACATCTTGGCGTATTCGCCGGTCTGGATGCGTTGCAGCGCCTTCTTCATCGCTTCCTTGGTGGCGGCGGTGACGACTTCCGGGCCGGTCACGTACTCGCCGTACTCGGCGTTGTTCGAGATCGAGTAGTTCATGTTGGCGATGCCGCCTTCGTACATCAGGTCGACGATCAGCTTCAGCTCGTGCAGGCACTCGAAGTAGGCCATTTCCGGGGCATAGCCGGCTTCGGTCAGGGTTTCGAAGCCTGCCTTCACCAGTTCCACCGCGCCGCCGCACAGCACGGCCTGTTCGCCGAACAGGTCGGTCTCGGTTTCTTCACGGAAGTTGGTTTCGATCACGCCGCCCTTGGTGCCGCCGTTGGCCGCGGCGTAGGACAGGGCCACGTCACGGGCGCGGCCGCTCTTGTCCTGATACACGGCGATCAGGCTCGGCACACCGCCGCCCTTCAGGTACTCGCTGCGCACGGTGTGGCCGGGGCCCTTGGGGGCGACCATGATCACGTCCACGTCTTCGCGCGGCACGATCTGGTTGTAGTGGACATTGAAGCCGTGGGCGAACGCCAGGGCCGCGCCGGCCTTCAGGTTCGGGGCGATGTCGCGGTAGTACACATCGGGTTGCGATTCGTCCGGCAGCAGGATCATCACCACGTCGGCGCCCTTCACCGACTCGGCCACTTCCTTCACCGGCAGGCCGGCGGCTTCGGCCTTGGACCACGAGGCACCGCCTTTGCGCAGGCCGATGGTCACGTTCACGCCCGAATCCTTCAGGTTCAGCGCGTGGGCATGGCCTTGGGAGCCGTAGCCGACGATGGTCACTTGCTTGCCCTTGATCAGGCTGATGTCGGCGTCTTTATCGTAGAAAACTTTCATTTGAGAACTACTCCTGTGAGGTGTGAGGCGTGAGGGAGAGGCAAGGCGGACGGGATCGCCCGGCTTGCCCCCACACCTCACTCAGATTTTCAAAACACGTTCGCCGCGTGCGATGCCGGACGCACCGGTGCGCACGGTTTCGAGGATGGAGGTCGCGTCGATTGCCTTGATGAAGGCATCCAGCTTGTCGCCGGGGCCGGTCAGCTCGATGGTGTAGGTCTTCTCGGTCACGTCGATGACGCGGCCGCGAAAGATGTCGGCCATCCGCTTCATTTCGTCGCGATCCTTGCCGGTGGCGCGCACCTTGATCAGCATCAGCTCGCGCTCGATGTGGTCGGCCTCGTTCAGGTCGATCACCTTGACCACCTCGATCAGCTTGTTGAGCTGCTTGGTGATCTGCTCGATCACGTCGTCCGACCCGTGCGTGACGATGGTCATGCGCGACAGCGTCGGGTCTTCGGTGGTCTGCACCGTCAGCGAATCGATGTTGTAGCCGCGCGCCGAGAACAGCCCGGTCACGCGGGACAGCGCGCCCGCCTCGTTTTCGATCAGCACGGAGAGAATATGTCGCATGGTCGTTCCCTCCTCAGCAAAGGTTGCCGTAGTCGCGGTTGTTTTCGAACGGCACCTGTTGCAGGCCGTGCATATGCGGCGGCAGGTCCATCTGGTTCAGGCCCTTGCCGTTCTGCACCATCGGGAACACGTTCTCCGACGGATCGGTGCGGAAGTCCATGAACACCAGCCGATCCTTCAGCGCCGGGCTGAACGCCTCGCGCAGCACCGGCTCGACATCGGCCGGGTTCTCGATCTTGAAGCCGACGTGGCCGTAGGCCTCGGCGATCTTCACGAAGTCGGGCAGGGCATCCATGTAGCTATGGGAGTAGCGCGTGCCGTAAAAGAACTCCTGCCACTGACGCACCATGCCCAGGTAGCGGTTGTTCAGGCTCAGCACCTTCACCGGCGTGTTGTACTGCTTGCAGGTGGAAAGCTCCTGGATGTTCATCTGGATCGAGCCTTCGCCGGTGATGCAGGCGACCACCGCGTCGGGGTTGGCCAGTTGCGCGCCCATCGCGGCCGGCAGGCCGAAGCCCATGGTGCCCAGGCCGCCGGAGTTGATCCACTGCTTGGGCCGACGGAACTTGTAGTACTGCGCCGCCCACATCTGGTGCTGGCCCACGTCGGAGGTGACGATGGCCTCGCCATGGGTGATCTCCCACAGCTTCTGCACTACCGACTGCGGTTTGATCAGCTCGTCGGACGGCGTGTACAGCAGGCTGTTGGGCTTGCGCCACTCGTTGATCTGCTTCCACCAGTTGGCGAGCGCGTCCGGGTTGGGACGCAGGTTGCCTTCCTTCAGCGCGGCGATCAGGTCGGTCAGCACGTGCTTCACGTCGCCGACGATAGGCACGTCCACCTTGACGCGTTTGGCGATCGAGCTCGGGTCCACATCGATGTGGACGATGCGCTTCGGATTGGACAGGAACTGGCTCGGCACCGAAATCACGCGGTCGTCGAAGCGCGCGCCGACCGCGATCAGCACATCGCAGTACTGCATCGCCAGATTGGCTTCGTAGGTGCCATGCATGCCCAGCATGCCGAGGAAATTGGGATCGGTGCCGTCGAGCGCGCCCAGGCCCATCAGGGTGTTGGTACATGGCACGCCCAGCAGCTTCACCAGTTCGGTGACCTGCGCGCCGGCGCCGCCCTGCACCGCGCCGCCGCCGACGTAGATGTACGGGCGCTTGGCTTCGGCCAGCAGTTGCGCCGCCTTCTTGATCTGGCCGGGATGGCCTTTGGTCGGCGGGTTGTAGCTGCGGATCGACAGGGTTTCGGGGTATTCGAACGCACACTTGTTGATGGTCACGTCCTTGGGAACGTCGATGACCACCGGACCGGGGCGGCCGGTCTTGGCGATGTGGAACGCTTTCTTGAAAGTGGCGGCCAGATCGCGCACATCCTTCACCAGGAAGTTGTGCTTCACGATCGGGCGCGAGCAGCCGACCATGTCCACTTCCTGGAAGGCGTCCAGGCCGATGGCGCTGGTGCCCACCTGGCCCGAGATCACCACCATCGGGATCGAATCCATGTAGGCGGTGGCGATGCCGGTCAGCGCGTTGGTCGCGCCGGGGCCGCTGGTGACCAGCGCCACGCCGATCTTGTCGCTGGAGCGCGAATAGGCATCGGCGGCATGCACCGCAGCCTGCTCGTGACGCACCAGCACGTGTTTGAATTGCTCTTGGCGGAAGATTGCGTCGTAGATCTCAAGCACGGCGCCGCCTGGATAACCAAAGACGAATTCGACGCCTTCGGCTTGCAGACAGCGCGTGACGATCTCGGCACCGGAGATATGCTCCATGAGGGTCACCCTTTGCCGGTTGCGGGTCGCGTGGGGTGCGACGACCGGCGATCAACGTTGAAAGAAAAACAGTGCTCGAATCTCCAGAGCATTGCGACCTCTTCGACCTGCCTGAGCCTGACGCATCGGGTGGCTCGGTCACTGGCGTGTTTCCGGGCCGGATCGTAGCGCGGTAACGCAACGGTCCATTTGATGCGGGGCATTGGCAGTGCCGCGAAGCCTGTCCTTACCGGGCGGGCCGCCTTGACTCGGGCTTGTGGCCTGAATTGGGACGACTGCGGTGTGTTGCGCGGGCGGTGCCATTCGGTGCCGGGCCCCTGGATAACAAAGGGCTCGACTTCACATCTGGATTGGGTGTGAACCGCAAAAGGTAGCGGATCGCCAAGGACTTGGCAAGAAAAAGCCTCGGCGGCACGCGCGCGACTTCACTGGCGCTCGGGGGGCGCGCTTTGCTAGCATCGGCCCCTGTTTGTCTTTTTGAACCCGCGGACCCAGCCGATGCAATCCCGGCAGAACGCCCTTTCCGTTTTCCTCGCCGAAGTCGAGCGCCGTGCCTACCGGCACGCGTTCTACGCCGTGCGCGACGAGGAGGCCGCGCTCGACATCGTGCAGGACACGATGCTGAGGCTGGCCGAGCGCTACGCCGACCGGCCGCAGGAGGAATGGCCGCTGCTGTTCCAGCGCATCCTGCAGAACGCCATCCGCGACCATTTCCGCCGCAGCAAGGTGCGTAACTGGTGGGTGACGCTGTTCTCGGCGTTTCGCCGCGACGACGATGACGAAGGCGACGATCCGCTGGAATGGCTGCCCGACCAGTCCGGCTCGGCCAACCCGGAGCGTGAGCGGGAACAGGCCCAGACCATGGCATTGATTGAGGCCGGCATCGCGCGCCTGCCCACGCGTCAACGCGAAGCGTTCCTGCTGCGTTACTGGGAAGAGTTCGACGTGGCGGAGACCGCCGAGATCATGGGTTGCTCGCAGGGCAGCGTGAAAACCCATTGCTCGCGCGCGACGCAGGCGCTCGCCGAATGGATGCGACAGCACGGTGTAGACTGGCAAGGTGGCGAATGAGGCACAGGGGGATCGGCGATGAATGAACGGATGGAACAACGTCTGGGCGGCCTGGCGAAGGCAGCGCTGGATGCGCGCGCCGTCTCGCCCGAGGTCGCCGCGAAGCTGGCCCAGGCGCGGCAACGCGCGGTGGCCCACGCCGGGGCGCGCCGCGGCTTCAACCCGCTGCGCTGGCTGAGCGAACAGTTCGGCGCGCACCCGGCGGCATGGGGCGCCGGCCTGGCCTTCGGGCTGGCGGTGGTGGTCGGCGGCACCTGGCAGTGGCAGCATGCGCGGGCCGTCGATCCGAGCCTGGACCTTCAACTGCTGGCCGACGAAGCGCCGCTCGATATCTACGTGAGCAACGATTTCGATAAATGGACTACCGCTACCAACTGATTTGCGCCCTGTGCGCGGGCGCATTCCTGGCGCTGCCGGCCGCCGCGGCCGACTGGCAGTCGCTGACGCCGCAGCAGCGTAGCGTGCTATCGCCCCTGGCCAACCAGTGGAACAACCTGCCGTCCGACGACCAGGAGCGTTTCGTCCGCATGGCCGACCGTTATCCGCAATTGCCGCCCGACAAGCAGAACCGGGTGCGCGAGCGCATCGGTCGCTGGGCCGACCTGTCGCCCGAGCAGCGCGTCCGTGCGCGCGACAACTACCGCCGTCTGCGCGAACTGCCGCCGGAGCAGCAGCGCGCGGTGATCGAGCGCTACCGCCGCGAACACGGCGGCGGCCATCATGGTCGCGACGACGACGATCGCCCCCCGAAAAGGAAGTAGGCATGGCTTTGCCCACATCGACCGCCGCCGGATGGTGGCGGCGTTTTTTTGCCCTGTGGTACGAGGGTCTGCTGGTGGTACCGGTGGTATTGCTGCTCAGCGTGCCGCCGGTGGCGGTCCAGGCGCTGATCCAGGGGCTGCTCGGTCAGCCGCTGACCGGCATGGTCGATCATCCGGTGGCCCACGCCATCAGCTTCGCCTGGATGCTGGGGATGTTGTTCCTGTACTTCGGATGGTGCTGGCGGCATGGCGGACAAACCCTGGCGATGAAGACCTGGCGTATCTGTCTGGTCGATGTCGCGGGCGGCGTGCCGAGTTGGCGAGCGCTTTTCCTGCGCTTCGCCCTGGGCCTGTTGTGCTATGCCCCGCTGGGGCCGCTCTGGCTGATGGCCCATTTCGACCCGCACTGGATTCCCTGGGCCTGGCTGGCGCTCGGCTGGTTTGTCGCGCCGTTCGTATGGGCGTGGTTCGATCGCGACGGCCAGCTGATCTACGACCGTTTCGCCGGCACCCGCCTGCTATACGCGCCGGGCAAGCGCCACGCTGAGCGCGAAGCCGGCAGCCAGGGCCAGCAGGAACACCCAGTCGCCTAGCCGCGCATACGGCGTCAGGCCGGTGAAGTTGCGGGCCCTGCCTTCGAGCAGGGCCTTTTTCATCGGCGGCAGGCTGGCGAGCAGCCGGCCTTTCTGGTCGATGATCGCCGTCAGTCCGGTATTGGTGGCGCGCAGCATGTAGCGCCCGGTCTCCAGTGCTCGCGCCTGGCTCATCTGCGCGTGCTGCGCCGCCGCCCACGAGCCATCGAACCACGCCAGGTTGGAGACGTTGACCAGCATGGTCGCCTCCGGCAGCGCGCGGATGATCTCGCGGCCGAACACGTCCTCGTAGCAGATGTTGGCGGCCAGCCGGGTCGGGCCCAGCACGAATGGCGGCTGCTTGGGCGCGCCCCGGCTGAAGCCGGACAACGGCATATCCAGGAACTGATACATCCAGCCGAACAGCGTGGGCACCGGCACGAACTCGCCGAACGGCACCAGGTGGTGCTTGCTGTAGACCGCTTGCTGCGGCTCGGTGATCGCCATCACCGAGTTGTAGTACTCATCGTCGCGCTGGCCCATGATCGGCACGCCCGACACCAGATGGCGCTTGCCGACCGCCTGGCGCAGCTCGTCCAGGTACCAGTCGGGGATGTCGTTGAGAAAGGCCGGGATCGCCGTTTCCGGCAGCACCACGATCTCGCCCTTGGCCTCGCGCGTCAGCCACAGGTAGGTGCGCAGGTTGTCCACGAAATGCGCCTGATCCCATTTCATGTCCTGCGGGATGTTGCCCTGCGCCAAGCTCACGCTGACCGGTTCGCCGTGCGGCGTGGTCCAGTCCACCTGTTGCAGGCCCAGGCCCAGCAGCCAGATTGCGGCAACGGCCGCCCAGCGTTTCGGCTGCCGGGGCGCGCCCACCACCAGGCCGACGCATAGCGCCAGCAGCAGCCCGGTGCCCCAGGCGCCGATCAGCGGCGCGTAGCCGGCTAAGGGCGTGTATGGCAGTTGCGAGGTGCCGCTGACCGCCCACGGAAACCCGGTGAACAGCCAGCCGCGCAGGTACTCGGTGGCGCAGAAGGCCAGCGGGATCACCAGCGCGCCGCGCCAGGCGTCGCGCGCTGGCCAGCGTCGTCCCAGCCAGCCCGCCAGCGCCGGGAACAACGCCAGGTACAGCGCGAACAGCAGCGTGCAGCCGGCGGCCATCCACGCCGGCATGCCGCCGTAGGTGTGCATGCTGATGAACACCCAGTGCACGTTGGCCAGGAAATAGCCCAGCCCCCAGCTCAGGCCGCGCCATGCGGCGTGGCGCGGCGACGGTGCGTGGCCGATGGCGGCGAACAGCGCGGCCAGCGACAGCCACATCAGCGGCGCCCAGTACCAGGGGGCGAAGGAAAACACGCTGGCCGCCCCACAGGCGGCCAGTCCGAGATGGAGCGGCGCGGCGCGCCAGGCGGGATACGGCAAGGGGGCTCCGGTCAGTGGCTCGTTTCGGATCGGGCTGGGGCGGGGTGCAGACGCAATGCCACCGCGTGGATGCGGCGGCTGTCGGCGCGTAGCACGCGGAAATGGCAGCGGTCGACGTCCACCACTTCGCCCCGGCGCGGCACGTGGCCCAGTTGGTGGGTGATCAGGCCGGACACGGTGCGGAAATCCTCGTTGGGCAGGTCGATGCCCAGCGCCTCGTTAAGGTGGGCGATCTCGGTTTCGCCTTTGACGCGCCACAGGCCGTTGCGGCCCGGCACCACGTGCTGTTCGGCCTTGTCGTGCTCGTCGGCGATGTCGCCGACGATCTGCTCGATTACGTCCTCCAGCGTCACCAACCCGCAGACGCCGCCATGTTCGTCCACCACCACCGCCATGTGGTTGTGGGTGTCGCGGAACTCCGCCAGCAGGATGTTGAGGCGCTTGGTGTCGGGGGTGAACACCGCCGGGCGCAGGATGTCGCGCAGGTCGAATGCCTGGCGGTTGGCGTAGTAGCGCAGCAGGTCCTTGGCCAGCAGCAGGCCGAGCACGTTGTCCTTGTTGCCGTCCACCACTGGAAAGCGCGAGTGGCCGGTGTCGATCACCTGCGGGATGAATTCCTCGGGCGGAGTGGCGATGTCGATCACGCTGATCTGGCTGCGCGGCACCATCACGTCGCGCACCTGCATGTCGCCGACGTTGAGCGCGCCTTCGATCATGGCCAGCGCATCGGCATCCAGCAGGTGGCGCTCGAAGGCGCCATGCAGGATCTCGACCAGCTCGCCGCGGTTTTCCGGCTCGCGCAGCAGGAAGTGGGTCAGGCGTTCCAGCCAGTTGCCGCGCGCGCTGGCGGACGGGCTTTCATCCATGGGGTCAGGGGGTCTCGTCGTCTCGGTACGGGTCATCATAACCCAGGGTCGTGACGATCTGGGTCTCCAGCGCCTCCATCACTTCGGCCTCGGCGTCGTCCAGATGGTCGTAGCCCTGCAGGTGCAGCATGCCGTGCACCAGCAGGTGGCAGTAGTGCGCCGCCAGCGGCTTGCCCTGGGCCTCGGCCTCGGCGGCGACCACCGGCGCGCATAGCACCAGGTCGCCCAGCAACGGCAGGCCGGGGATGTCCGGCAGGTCGTCTTCGAAGGTGAAGGTGAGCACGTTGGTGGCGTAGTCCTTGCCGCGGTAGTCGCGGTTCAGCACGCGGCCTTCCTCGGCATCGACGATGCGCACCGTGACCTCGGCCTGCTTCACCTTGGCTTGCAGCGCCGCCTCGGCCCACTGCTTGAGTTGCGTCTTGCCCGGCAGGCCCGTGGCCGCGGTTTCCACCTGCACGGCCAGTTTCAGCTTGCGACTCATGCTGCGTGGCCGCCTTCGGCGCGTTTCTGCGCCTCGCGTTCGGCGCGCTTGCGCTCACTTTCCACATCGCGCTCGCGCGCCTTGCGGTCGTAGGCATCGACGATCTTCTGCACCAGCGGGTGGCGCACCACGTCGGCGCTGGTGAAGTAGTGCAGCGCGATGCCGCGCACGTCGGCCAGCACTTCCTGGGCGTCGACCAGCCCGGATTTCTGGTTCTTCGGCAGGTCGATCTGCGTCGGGTCGCCGGTGATCACCGCCTTGGAACCGAAGCCGATCCGGGTGAGGAACATCTTCATCTGCTCGGGCGAGCTGTTCTGCGCCTCGTCCAGGATCACGAACGAATGGTTGAGGGTGCGACCGCGCATGAAGGCCAGCGGAGCGATCTCGATGATGCCCTTCTCGAACAGGCGGGTGACCTTGTCGAAGCCCATCAGGTCGTACAGCGCGTCGTACAGCGGGCGCAGGTACGGGTCCACCTTCTGCACCAGATCGCCGGGCAGGAAGCCGAGCTTCTCGCCGGCCTCGACCGCCGGGCGCACCAGCACCAGCCGCTTCACCGTGTCGCGCTCCAGCGCATCCACGGCGCAAGCCACCGCCAGGTAGGTCTTGCCGGTACCGGCCGGGCCGATGCCGAAGGTGATGTCGTGTTCCATCACCGCCTTGATGTACTGCGTCTGGCGCGGAGTGCGGCCACGCAGGTCGGCGCGCTTGGTGCGCAGCACCGGCGAATCGGGATCGGTCGGTTCTTCGTCCGGCCCGCGCGTCAATTCGATCACGCCGAGCTGGATGTCGTCGATGTCCAGCGGGTCGTGCGCTTCGTTGTAGAAGTACTCCAGCGCGTCCAGCGCCAGCTGAATCTGCCTGGGGCTGCCGCTGACGCGGAAATGCGCGTCGCGCCGGGCGATGTTCACGTCCAGCGCGGTTTCGATCTGGCGGATGTTCTCGTCGAGCGGACCGCACAGGTTGGCCAGCCGGGTATTGTCGGCGGGCAGGAAGGAGATGGTGTCGTTGTGCAAAATATTGCCTTCAAAAGATCAAAGAGGTCATGGCCTGAAGGAGCGGCTGACAAAACCTTCTGGTTGCGTCGTACGGGGGCGCCGGGCCTCGCGTGCCATGCGCCTTGTCTGCGTTCGCACGCCTGGCCGGAGCCGCTGTGCGGGGTTTGTCGATCGCTCCGAGAGCCCGAAAGTCTACTTCAGCGTCAGCACCAGGAAGCCGGCCACGATCAAACCACCGCCCAATGCCAGGCGCCAGGTGAGCGGTTCGCCCAGCAACCATACCGCCAGCAGTACCGTGATCAGCACGCTGCCCTTGTCCAGCAGCGCCACGCCGGACACCGGCCCCAGTTTGACCGCGCGGTAGTAGCACAGCCAGGACAGCATGGTGGCCGCGCCGGAGAACGCCAGCAGCCCCCAGTCGCGGCCGCTCAGGCGCGGGGCCTCCGCGTAGTAGCGCCCGGCCAGCGTGTGCACGGCGACCAGGGCGAAGATCACCGCGGTGCGGATCGCCAGCGCCAGATCGCCGCTGATCTGGCCCATGCCGGCCTTGGCGGTCACGCCCACCACGCCGGCAAAGCCGGCAGAAAGCAGGGCGTAGACGATCCAGCTTTCCACGTGGTCAGTGACGGCGGCCGGGGCGCGCGGGCTTGGCCGCGTGTTCGGCCCGCTGGCGCCAGTAGTCGCGGATGGTGGGGATCAACTCCGGCAGTGCGGCGGCCAACTGGTGCTCGAACTGCACCAGATTCTCGCCCTCGGCCTCCATGTCGGCGCGGGATTCCTCGTCGGCGCAGTCGAGGATCGGGCCGATCAGCTCGATGCCGTCCTCGTCTTCCAGCAGCGGCTGCCAGCTGTCCGGGTCGAGCGAGGTGCCGAGCATGAAGCCATAGCACCACTGCTGCGCGATGTCGGTACCGCTGTCCTCGTCCACGTACACCATCGGCGTGAACGCGGGCGGCTCGGCCGAAAGCTCGTCGGACAACTGGTTGTACAGGCGCAGCACCAGATCCTCGATATGGGTCTGTTGCGCCGGCGAGTCGAAGCGCGGGCGCTGGCTGCCGTCGCCCCACACCGGTGGCAGCCAGGTGTCGGGCAGCGGCTCATCGGGCGAGATCAGCAGCGCGGTGAGGTAGCCGTGCAGCATCGAAAGATCCATGCATTCCTCAGGCGTGGCGTCCGAATCGAGGAAGGCCGCCAGTTCGTCCAGCTCGGTGTCGGTCAGCGGTGCCACGGTGGCTTGGGAATAACCTTTGTTGGCCATTGGGGTTCCTTCAGCAAGGGCTCGAAAACGGTGGGGGTACGGTGCCGGCTCGACCACCATCCCGGTGGTCGATTCGCCCTGATGTGCTGCGGCCGCGTGATCGTGTCGGATCGGCCATCCTGCCTAGGCGGCGACGGTTTCGCGGGTGACGATGCGGCCGCGCAGGCTGTGTGGCAGTGCCTCGGTGATCATCACCTCGGCGAACTGGTTGATCAGACGCACCGGCCCCTCGAAATTGACGATACGGTTGTTGTCGGTGCGGCCCGCCAGTTCCTGCGCGTTCTTGCGCGCGTGGCCCTCGACCAGCACCCGTTGCACGGTGCCGACCATGTCGCGGTTCACCTGCTGCGCCAGCTCCTCGATGCGCGCTTGCAGGCGCATCAGGCGGCGGGTCTTCAGGTCGGGCGCGACATCGTCCGGCAGATCGGCCGCCGGGGTGCCGGGGCGCATGCTGTAGATGAAGCTGAAGCTGGCGTCGAAGCCCACGTCGTCGATCAGCTTCATGGTGCGTTCGAAGTCGTCGTCGCTCTCGCCGGGGAAGCCGACGATGAAGTCGGACGACAGGCAGATGTCGGGGCGCGCTTCGCGCAGTTTGCGCACCAGGCTCTTGTATTCCAGCGTGGTGTAGCCGCGCTTCATCGCCACCAGCGTGCGGTCGGAGCCGGATTGCACCGGCAGGTGCAGGTGCGACACCAGCTTGGGCAGCTTGCGGTAGCAGTCGATCAGGCGCTGCGTCACTTCCTTGGGATGGCTGGTGGTGTAGCGGATGCGCTCGATGCCGGGAATCTCGTGCACGTACTCCAGCAGCATGGCGAAGTCGGCGATGTCGTGCTCGTCGCCGTCGAGCATCCGGCCGCGATAGGCGTTGACGTTCTGTCCCAGCAGCGTCACTTCCTTCACGCCCTGCTGCGCCAGGTCGGCCACTTCGGCCAGCACGTCCTCGAACGGTCGGCTCACTTCCTGGCCGCGGGTGTACGGCACGATGCAGAAACTACAGAACTTGGAGCAGCCTTCCATGATCGAGACGAAGGCGGTGGCGCCTTCCACCCGCGCCGGCGGCAGGTGGTCGAACTTCTCGATCTCCGGGAAGGAAATGTCCACCTGGGCGCTGCCGGTTTCGCGCTTTCTGGCGATCAGCTCGGGCAGGCGGTGCAGCGTCTGCGGGCCGAACACCACGTCCACGTAGGGCGCGCGCTTGACGATCTCGGCGCCTTCCTGGCTGGCGACGCAGCCGCCCACGCCGATCACCAGCGCCGGGTTCTTCTGCTTCAGCTCGCGCACCCGGCCCAGGTCGGAGAACACCTTCTCCTGCGCCTTCTCGCGCACCGAACAGGTGTTGAACAGGATGACGTCGGCGTCTTCGGGATTGTCGGTCTTGGTCAGGCCCTCGGTGGCGTGCAGCAGATCCGCCATCTTGTCCGAGTCGTACTCGTTCATCTGGCAGCCGAAGGTCTTGATGAATACTTTCTTGCTCATGGGGTGTTTCGGGTATCGCTTCAGGTCGTGGGGGTGGCCGTCGGGGTCGGCGTGGGGCGCGGCGTCGGGGTCGGCCGGGCCTGGGCTTTCAGGGTCTTGTATTCCTGTTCGTCCAGGATCCAGATGCGCCAGATGAAGCCGGTGTTCGACTCCAGCTGGTACCAGACATTGGCCTTCTGCGGCACCGAGCCCGGCATCAGCAGCGTGTTCTGCGTGCTGTAGACGCGTAGCCCAGGCGCGGCCACGTACTGCTTGCTGTCGATCTTCACCGCCGCGGGGCTGTAGGCCTTCAACTCGCCCAATTGCCCTTGCGGGGGCAGCAGGCGTTGCGCGTATGCGGTCGCGCTTGCGACAAGCATCAGCGAAAACAAGCACTTATGCATAGTGGTCCGCCCGAGGTTCAAACGCGCAATGGTAACAACGCGCAGCCGGCTTTGAAAGCGCCGTGGGCGGCGGTGGCGGCGGATCGCTGCCGGGCGATCCGCCGGTACAGATCATTTGAAGATGCCGAGCAGCTTCAGCACGAAGATCAGCACCACCGCGCCCAGCACGCCGAAGGTGAGCCCGGCCAGCGAGAAGCCCCCGGCGGCCCCGGCCGCGCCGATGCCCAGCACGCTGCCGAACAGCCAGCTGCCCAGCGCCGAGCCGACGATGCCGACCAGGATGTTGGCGATGGCGCCTTGTTGCGAGTCGGTGCCCATGATCTTGCTGGCGATCCAGCCGATCAGTGCGCCGACCAGAATGGCGATGATCCAGCCCATGTTTCGTCTCCGGTGGTCGTGATAAGCGAAGGCTAGACCGTGACGCGGGCGATACCAAGACGGTATCGCCAGGCGCCGGGCGGATGGCATCGTCATGCGAGAAAAGGCGCCACGAGGGCGCCTTTCGGGTGAAGCGATGTTGAACAGGATGACGCGGGATCAGCGCGCCGAATCCAGCGCCTCCTGATCGATCGCCACCTGCTGCGCCTTGGCGTAGCTCTCGATCAGCAGCTGGTATGGCGGGAACACGGCGCTGTAGGCCTCGGCCCATTGCAGCGCGTCGTCGCGGTTCCAGGTCTTCTGCACCTCGGAGCAGACGGCGGCGGTGTCGATCGGCACCACGCCGGCCTGGACCACGCGCGCCAGGGTGATCTCCTGGGCCATCTTGGAATAGGTGCCCGAGGCGTCGATCACCGCGAAGACCTTGTAGCCGTCATAGGCCGCGCTGATGCTGGGAAACGCCATGCACACGCTGGTGATGGTGCCGGCGATGATCAGCGTATTGCGGCCGGTGGCTTTCACCGCCGCGACGAAGTCCGGGTTGTCCCAGGCGTTGATCTCGCCCTTGCGCGCCACGTACTGCGCATGCGGCGCATAGCGATGGACCTCGGGAATCAGCGGGCCGTTGGGGCCCTGCGGCACCGAGGCGGTGGTGATGACCGGGATCCCGGCCAGCGTGGCCACCTTGGCCAGCGTGGTGACGTTGGCGCGCAGCTCGGTCATCGGCATGTCTTTCACGGTCTGGAACAGGCCGCTCTGGTGGTCGATCAGCAGCATCACCGCGTCGTCGGGGTCGATGACGGGCTTGGCGCCGTTGAAGTTGGCGATGGTGTTGGGCAGATTCATGATGGTGCTCCGTGTCGGTTGGGTGGTGACTGGAATGGGGCCGGCATGCGGCCGGCGGGCTGTTGGCACGGCCGGGCGGTGAGGCGCTTCAGCTTTTTCGGCGCGTGTGGAAATGGACGTGTGGTCGGGTCAAGGGCTTGCTCCTTCGTGGGGATTGGAAAACGCCCGGTGGGGCGGTAGCGCCGGATCGCCCGCCCCGGCGGGTGGCCGGGGCAAGGCGGGCTCAGCGATCGATGCGACCGAAGCGGCCGCTGTTGAAGTCGTCGATGGCCTCGGCGATCTGCTGTTCGCTGTTCATCACGAACGGGCCGTGGCCGACGATGGGCTCGTCGATCGGCTCGCCGCTCAGCAACAGCACGCTGGCGTCGCCGGCGGCCTCCAGCGTGAATTCGCCGTCGGCGGGGTCGAGCACCACCAGTTGCGCTTCGCGGGCGATGGCCTGGCCGTTCACCTCAACCGTGCCCTTGAGCACCACCAGCGCGCTGTGCCAGCCCTCCGGCACGCGCCAGTCGGTCAGATGACCGCCGCGCAGTTGCAGATCCCAGACGTGCATCGGTGAAAAGGTGCGCGCCGGGCCGGCGTGGCCGGCGTAATCGCCCGCGATCACCCGCACCGTGCCCGCTTCACCAGGCAGCGCCACCCGCGGGATCTCGGCATCGCGGATCGGCTGGTAGCCCGGCTCGGTCATCTTGTCCCTGGCCGGCAGGTTCACCCACAGCTGCACCATGTCCAGCGTGCCGCCGCGCCGCGCGAAATCCTCGGAGTGGAATTCCTCGTGCAGGATGCCGGCGCCGGCCGTCATCCACTGCACGTCGCCGGGACCGATCACGCCGCCGCGCCCGGTGGAGTCGCGGTGCGCCACTTCGCCCTTGTAGACGATGGTCACGGTCTCGAAGCCGCGATGCGGGTGCTGACCGACGCCGCGGCGGCGGGTGGTGGGCGTGAAATCGGCGGGGCCGGCGTAGTCCAGCAGCAGGAACGGACTGAGCTGCGCGCCGTGGCTGTGGTACGAGAACATCGAGCGCACCGGAAAGCCGTCGCCCACCCAGTGCCCGTGGGGGGCGCTGTAGATACCGAGGACTTGTTTCATGGCGATCTCCTTGATGGCGGCGGGGTTGGCCGTCGATGGAGAAAGCTTATTGGTGGAACGAATTCACGTGTAGTCGTTAATATCGGCCATCAGTGTTCCATTTGGTGAACGATGGCAGCGCCAGACCTCAACGATCTCTACTACTACGTGCAGGTGGTCGAGCACGGCGGCTTCGCCCCGGCGGGGCGGGCGCTGGGCGAACCCAAATCCAAGCTCAGCCGGCGCATCGCCGGCCTGGAAGAGCGCCTGGGCGTGCGGCTGATCCAGCGTTCCACCCGCCATTTCTCGGTGACCGACATCGGCCGCAGCTACTACGAGCATTGCAAGGCGATGCTGGTCGAGGCCGAAGCGGCACAGGCGCTGATCGACCAGAATCGCGCCCAGCCCAGCGGCGTGGTGCGCATGAGCTGTCCGGTGGCGCTGCTGCAAGTGCATATCGGGCCGATGCTGGCCGACTTCATGGCGCTGCATCCCAAGGTGACCGTGCACCTGGACGCCACCAACCGCCGCGTGGACCTGATCGGCGAAGGCGTCGATCTCGCCATCCGCGTGCGGCCACCGCCGCTGGCCGACAGCGATCTGGTGCTGCGCGTGCTTTCCGACCGCGGCCAGTGCCTGGTGGCGGCGCCCGCGCTGCTGGAGCGCTGTGGCCGACCCACCGTCCCGGCCGCGCTCAACGACTGCCCGAGCCTGGCGCTGGGCAGCCCCCAGCAGGCCCACGTCTGGCGCCTGCACGGGCCCGACGGTGCCGTGGCCGAAATCCACCACGCCCCGCGCTTGGTCACCACCGACATGCTGGCGCTGCGCTTCGCCGCTATCGCCGGCGTCGGCGTGGTGCAGATGCCCGAGATGATGGTGCGCGAGCAACTGGCCGCCGGCACCCTGGTTAAGCTGCTACCCGAGTGGGCACCGCGGCGTGAAATCATCCACGCCGTGTTCCCGTCGCGGCGCGGCCTGCTGCCGTCGGTGCGGGCGCTGGTGGACTACCTGGCCGCGCGCTTCGAGGCGTTGAACGAGGATTAGGGTGAAGCGGCCCCGAGTGGCGCGGAGAGGGACGACGGCAGGCGAGCTGCGCGGGAAGCGTCAGGCGGCATCCTGGAATCGGCCGGGGAAAACTGCCTTGAGCGCCGCCAGAGTGCCTGACATGCCGCATGCCAACGCAAGGCACAGGAACGAGGCTGGCTGAAGCGTTTTCGAGGCGAGCGCAATGGCAATGCCCGATAGGCCCGCGCCCAAAAGGAACGCGGTGCTGATGGCAAAGAAATACCAGCCCCAGCGGAGCGACTTTCCGTTCCTGAGCACCGCCTGAAAGCCGAGGACCAGCGATATACCGATGGCGCTGCCGAAGAAGACGAATAGCAGATCGCGCCAACCCAGCGGCGGCTGAAGGGATGAGGTCGTGCTCGGCGCTAACACCTCAAGCACCATGCCTGCGATGACGGCGACGACGAGCACCACGCGGAGTTTCATGGCTGCGCAGAGATGGCAATGGATCGAAGGCGGCATCATGGCATTGCCGGGGCGCGCGATGCCAGCATCGGGACAGGTGGTGTATCGGGTCTGGTGGTACAAGGGCGACCATCCGCGGAGCGCGAACTCCAGACGCAATGAAAAAACCCCCGCAAGCGAACTTGTCGGGGGTTTTTACTTTCCAGGTTGCCCTGGAAAGGATGTCTGGTGGTATGACGGGAACCGTAAATATGGCTGTATGCCGCTATTTTGTTGAGTTTGTCGGATTTGATAAACAAAATGTACCAACAATCCGTTTGATGTGACGGGTAGGTACCAACAACGAGGTGCAAGCAGCAGCGCGAAGCGGTGCTCCCTTGCCTGCTTCCAAAGTGATCCGTGAGCCATCCTCGTGCTGGGCCGAAGGTGTGGGCGTGGAAGAGGTCTATGCCCCACTGCCCTGGCCGCGGGCACATCCGCGAGCCTGGAAGGGAGAAGCGCATGCGCTCAGCCTTTCGCTACCGACGTAGGGGCAGAGGAAGCGCTGTAGGTGATCCACCAACTCACCGAGCAGTTCGATCTGGTATTGCCGGTGTAAAGAGTCAATAAGCGAAAACATGATGGGTGCCGTATTGCGCCGAATGGGATACGACACCAAAACCGAGATATGCGGCCATGGGTTTCGTACTATGGCATCCAGCGCTTTGAATGAATCCGGGCATTGGAGTAAAGATGCTATTGAACGGCAAATGAGCCATCAAGAGCGGAATGGCGTTCGGGCTGCATATATCCATAAAGCGGAATATATGGCTGAGCGTAAAAAGATGATGCAATGGTGGGCAGACTATTTAAGCTTTTTACAGAAATCCTGGTATGTCGATCCGGCTGATTTTAAGTAATAGGTAACGGATGGCGTATCCCCGTATTGGGGGGGGGTGACCTTAATACCACTTCCTCTTGTGCTCTCACCTGACTACTCCGTCCCCACATTTTTGAGCGGTCCCGCTGGTCCTAGCCGCATAAATGCTGGGTTTGCAAGCTGGTCCCGATGGGGCCAAAGTGGTCGGCATGGTCCCGGCTTTGTGCTGTATGAAATCTTCTCTAGCACAGGCAGGGCCAAGGTTCTGTGTGAAGTGCATGCACTTCTGCGCTGCTACGAGATGGGGTCCAGTGGTGAATCGGCGGTCTTTTGAATTTACTTCGATGGCCAGCTAAGCATCGGATGGTTTAATACCATTTGGCTTTATACAAAAGCTGGGCTTATAGGTAATTCCTTAGTTCAGCGGTCACCGGAAGCAGTCCGCTGGAATGGTGGATTATGCCGCGTAGTGTGGCTTGAGCTCAAGGTGCGGCAAGGACCGTCGCTTCTGCGGTGAATGGTTATGCAGCAGCATTACATACGACGGATAAGAGTTCTCACCCAAGACATGGCTGTTTCAATTGCCCAATCGGTTTGAGGGATAGAGAGCGCTGGCATTGGCTCGCTGCCTGGGCCGTGACCAAGGTTATTTCGCACCTTGCGAAAATAGTCTTTTAGCATCTCGCCTTCCCATGCGTCAAGAAATGAGCCATTTGCCTTGCTTATCAAGTTATCTATGTAACTCGACGCTCCGGTTTCTTTTCCCCGCGTCCAACCCTTGAGGTCTGACACGATTTTAATTGCGCTTTCTAATGCCTTGGCGGCGAATATTGCAGGGTCTTTGTCATTTGAATCTCTCCGATCAAGGGCCTCTTTCATATCAAGGTCAACGTTTACCCACTCTGCAGATGAAATCAAGTCCCAGAATGGCTTGGCGATATTCTTTTCTACGACTTCATCAGATGAAACTTGGATGAATCCGTTGTGATATGTCAGCGGGGCACCAGCTCTCCAAAAGCGCACATTGGCTTCGTCTATTAGCTCTGAATAGGCACTGTTCTGTGCCTTGTTCCATGCCTTCATGCCTTCTGTTGGATCGCCCGGAATCCTCATGCCACGATTGGACTGCTTGGAGCGCAATTGGGCCTCGAGTATGGCCTGGGGAAGATTCGCATTTAGCTGAGTTATCTCCTCCCCTCTTAGGCGCAAGACCAACTCAATGAGACTAATGCGCTCTTTAATAAACCTGTCCGGACTATGGATTTGGGGGTTGAAGGGCGCCTTCACAAACTTGCTGCATACGTGATTCCATCCCCAAAATCCGGAAACTGGCATCTCAGTGCCATACCCGTTTTTTTGCATATACGAGTAGTAGCGAGGCGACAACTCATCAATGCCAAGTTCCCGCGCAAGGCGATTATGCAGAAGCTTCCACTTTTCCTTATTTGATTCGATTTCCTTTCCGTCGCTGCTGTAGTAAGGAATTGCCTCGTCTGCGATTCCCATGAGCTGATTTAAAAGGCGTTGCTCTACCTCTCCATATGAGATCCATACTGGATGCTTGAGATATCTGAATGAAAATATGTCGGTAAGCATCTTTAAGCCTAACGTTTGAGCTCAGGCCGACGCCCGTCAGGGCGGTCGGGCTGCAGCGAATGGTTGGGCGACTTCACACCAAATTGAGTGCTTTCCAGAGCCCCTTATGCAGAACTATCGTCTTGGTTCTATCAAATGCCGAGTTTCTATTCCGAAATCTGAATTCGTAGCGATTGGTGCCAGAAGGAGTTCTCCACTTGTTGCCAATTGCGCTGCAGTCAAATAGAGACTTAAGTATAGACAGAAGGTCATCCTCAGAGAACCCATAATTGCTCGCAACATCTTTCAGCTTTGTTGAAGATATTTCTCGCTCTCGAACTTCACCAAAAACAGCAATCAGTCGATCCATGGTATCCTCGCCTATGTAACCTACCAATTCGTCACGAATTTCCGGGAGAAAGTAATTCGTTGAGTAGGATCTTGCTCCACTCAATATTTGATCCCTAGAAAGAATGCCGCCTTCATAATATGGACGTATCGAATTAAGTAGCGCCAGAAAGTCGCGCGGCGTGTGTCTAGTCAGGTCAAGCAAAAAGTGTGCCGCCTTGTCTCCATCAATTCTCTCCGGGAACCATTTTGCGAAGACATCAACCTCTTCCTCGACAGAGAGGCTAGCCCTTAAGTTTGCCAATCTGACAAGCATTGATTTTTCGGGTTCTTTGGGATCGTGATACCAGTCAAGCTCAACAGCAGAGTCTTGCCGAATTTTGTTTTTGTTTGGGCCAGGCAATCTCTCGAATAACTCGGTTCTACACAGCACAACAATTTGGATTGGTTTCTTGTTTTTCTTGAAATGCAGATTCAACCGATCAACTTCGAATATCAATGCGGCAAGAGACTGATACTGAACCTCTCGCTTTGAAAGGATGTCATCAAGCCCGTCAATAACAAGGGTCAATCCCCCTTCAGTATAGTAATTCTGCACCAGTAGTTTCAAAGACTCGACTATCGTCATGAAGTTGAGATCACCACTTTGGGTGGTTGTCTCATTTGTGACTTCAAACACGTTGAATAGATTTGCTCTGAACCCACTTTTTGACGACTGAATAACCAACTTCTTAATATCTGCGACTGGTAACACGCCAAGGGATTCCAGCTTTCTTATTGACTCGTTGTAACTGAGATTGATTGGATCCCTTGCGCCCGGATCACTTCTGAGGTGGTCTATTATCACGAGCATAAGTATCCAAGACCATGACGTCGGATACTTAGCTTCTGGCTCCGCCTGTCCTGCAAATATTTTTGAAAAATTCTTAAACGGAAAATCTTCCAAGTGCTTGACGACAATCAACTGCTTCTGCCTTGATTGTATGGCCTCACTATCCAGCCTAAGTTTTTCGCCAATCGTCGATTTACCAGACCCTTTGAACCCTAGTATCAAGTACTTGTCTCGTTTATTTACCGAGGCAAGCGAGCCTTTAATGTCGTAAAACCCACGTTCGAGAAGTACTGGCAAATCCGTTGCTTCGAGCTCACCACGGGCCTTTCCAAACTCAATTTCAGAAAATGATTTCACCGTCCTCACCCTCTTTCTAAAGTCGCCCAGCGTTGGACGTAACGGGCGCCGGAGCGCAGCGGAGGGAACCAAACTGCGCAGCAGTTTGGCGTCCCGTTGACGGACTTGTTAGGCCGTTTCTTGTTCATGGAGAAACCCCAAGAACATTCTCTACGAGTACTCGCTGCCCTGCCTTAAATTGACTGCAATGATCTCTGCGCGTGAGTTGGAATGCCACGAGATCAAACCGTGGCTTGCCTTCCTTGGTAAGTGCTCTTGGTGGGAGGGCGAGGCTTTGAATAGGAAGGCCGCCAATTGTTGATGAAGGACCAAGGGTCCAATAATCCACGGATGGGCTGGAGACAGTGCCAACTACCACCCTTGAAGGTGGATGACTAAGCACGAGCTCTATATTGAATTCGAAGTTCACGGCTACTGCCTCCGTGTGGCCTAATAGTTAATAGACTGACAGTTCTGTCAGTACATGCTCAATAATAAGGACGCGGATAAATGTCCGTATGGCCTTGATCTTGTGCGGTTTTTCTACAGCGGTGTCCGTATATTCACGCTAATCATACCGACACGCTGACCCTGCCGCAGCTTGCCACACCGGCATGCTTTCTTCCTGTTGCAAACACGTTGGCATGACAGTTCTGGTAGCGGTGTTTGAAGCGCCCAAAGCGCGCCTCAAATGGATGCGTTTCCTGCTCCTGGACGAGCCTATCTGCCCGTAACCCGCACCGTTACTCACTTCCAGCCCTAACCACCCCGCCTCACCCCCGCCTCGGAAATCCATCCACAGGCGCGTCACACCGGACTGTTGGACATTGCTCCCGTCTCATTCGGAGCACACCAACATGAACATTCCTTCCAACGAACTGGGCTTGCCCACCGATCTGGTGGCGGAGGTCGAGGCGGCTGCCGTGCTGGGCTGGCCGTTGCCGGTGCTGATCGAGCGCCGGGAGCTGGGGATCGGGCCGCGCTGCTATGTCCTGGGCGATACCGACCACCGTCAGCTCTGCTACAGCCAGGCCGAACTGAATGCGCTGCGGGCCGATCCGGCCAACCTGCTCACCCGGGCGGATGCGGCGCGGCTGCGGCTGAATCATCAGCTGCAGAAGGGCGGTTTCAATCCGGATCGGCTCACGCCAGCCCAGGCCGCCATTCTGATCGGCCTCTCTGAAGCCACCCTCAATACCAAGCGCAGCCGGGGTGGGGGCATTGCCTACTTCAAGCAGGGCCGGCGCGTGTTTTACCGGCTGGCCGATCTGGAGCACTACCAGGCCAGCCGCACCCAGCGCATGGGGAAGGGGGCGGGTGCATGAATGGCACGTCCCTATCTGCAACGACTGCGTCGGCGTCGCACCCCACGGTGCAAGCACTGCCACCAGGTACTCGCCTGCTGCGTCTGCCCGAAGTCCTCGCCCGGGTCGGCCTCAGCAAAACCGTGTGGTACGGCCTGATCAAACAGCACCGGGCGCCCAGCGCCATTGCCATTGGCGGCCGGGCGGTCGCCTGGATCGAACCTGAAATCGAAGTGTGGATTCAGCAGCGCGTGCATGCGGCACGGGGAGGTGATGCCCCAGCCATTGAACCGAGCACCCCTCGCATGCACTCAGCCGCTGAGCACGTTTATCAGACCACCCCCACAAGGAGTCTTGTGCGGTGCCTTGGTTTCTCTGGAGGCGGCGGCCCACTCCGGGGCAATCTTGCCTTTCAGGGCGAGGATGGTGAGGGCATCTGCTTTCGATTTTCCGGCCGTTGTTGGTATCTCGATGTTGTACCAACAAATAGATCTAACAATGCGTTCCGACTGGCCCGAATTTCATCGAACGAAAAAACCCCCGCAAGCGAACTTGTCGGGGGTTTTTACTTTCCAGGTTGCCCTGGAAAGGATGTCTGGTGGCTATGACGGGACTCGAACCTGTGACCCCAGCATTATGAGTGCTGTGCTCTAACCGACTGAGCTACATAGCCATAAGAGCCGGAGATTCTGAAGTGACTGGCCCGGGCTGTCAAGCACGCCGCGTGCTACAGGCGGTAGGAGTCGTCGGCGGCGCGGAAGCCCGGCAGCAGTGAAGGCAGCGCCAGGTTGCGCGAGAAGGCGATGGCCTTGAACAGTTCGCCCATTTCCGCCGGGCTGGTCAGCTTGTGGGTGGCGGACGCGGCGGACAGGTACTGCGCCTGCGGCAGTGCGGCCAGCCGCTCGGGCAGGCCGGCGTCCAGCAGGTACTGCGCCTGCGAGACGTAGCCTTCCAGTTGCAGGCCGCAGGCATCGGCGGCGCTGTAGACGGCGGAGAAGTCGACGTGGCAGGTCAGGTCGCTCAGGCCGGGCAGGAAGAACGGGTCGTTCAGGCTGTGGTGGCGGTAGTGCGCCATCAGCGTGCCGCGGTTGCGCTGGGCGTGATAGTACTCGCTGGCGGGAAAGCCGTAGTCCACGAACAGCGCGATGCCGCGTTCCAGCATGTCCGCCACGCTGTGGACGAAGCCGTGCATCTGCGGCTGGATCTCGGTGAGGTAGTCCGGCGGCAGTTCGAGCGCGGAGGCCAGGCTCAGCAGCGGGCCCGGCGCCAGCAGGCGGTCCTCCCAATGGAAGCCGTCCTTCCACACCACGCCGCGCTCGAACAGCGCGCCCGCGCTGTCGCGATAGACCAGGTCGCACGGGATGGCGTCGAGCACTTCGTTGCCGAGGATGCAGCCGGCGAAGCGCTGCGGCAGGCGGTCCAGCCACTGCACCCGGTCCAGCAGGTGCGGTACCAGTGCCGCCAGCGTGGCGCGCTGGCGCGCGGCCAGTTCGGCGGAGACATCGACGATCAGGTAGCGGCGCGGCAGACAATCCAGCCGCTCCAGCTCGGCCAGGACCTGCGCGGCGAGTTGCCCGGTGCCGGCGCCGAATTCCAGCACTTCGCCGCGGTCGAGCGCCTGCAACACCGGCGCCAGCGTGGCGGCGACGCAGGCGCCGAACAGCGGCGACAATTCCGGCGCGGTGACGAAGTCGCCACCCTGTCCGAACTTGGCCGCGCCGCCGGCGTAGTAGCCCAGGCCGGGGGTGTACAGCGCCATGCGCATGTAGTCGGCGAAGCTGATCCAGCCGTGGGCTGCGATCTCGGCGCGGATGGCGTCGGTAAGCGCTTCGGAGGCGGCGCGGGCATCCGGCGCGGGCAACGGCAACTGGGGCTTGTCTTGCGAGGGAAGCATGGGCGGCGTGAGAATCGTGCAAAACAGCAATTCTAAATCGTCATGAGCGGCCGGCCCACCGGGGCGGCGCGACCGGCGGAGCGGATGCTCCCGGCGGCGCGTTCCGGGCGGCGCGGCCCGGCTTGCAGGCAAAGGCATGGATAACGAACACAACAAGGTGGCGCTGGTGACCGGCGGCGCCAGGCGCGTCGGGGCCGGCATCGTGCGCTACCTGCACGCGCGCGGCTGGCGCGTACTGATCCACTACCGGGGCAGCCGCGACGCGGCGCTGGCGCTGGCGGCAGAACTGAACGGGCGACGTCCGGCCAGTGCAGCCACCTGCCAGCTCGACCTGCTCGACAGCACGCGCCTGCCGGAACTGGTGGCGGCGGCGCTGACCCATTTCGGCCGGCTGGATGCGGTGATCAACAACGCTTCGTCGTTCTTTGCCACGCCGGTGGGGCAGTTCACCGAGTCGGCGTGGGATGCGCTGGTCGGATCGAACCTCAAGGCGCCGTTGTTCCTGGCGCAGGCCGCCGCGCCGGAGCTGGCCGAGACGGGCGGTTCCATCGTCAGCATCGCCGACATCCACGTCGATCGGCCGTGCCCCGGGCTGGCGCTGTACAGCGTGGCCAAGGCCGGACTGGTGGCGATGACGCGCGGGCTGGCGCGCGAGCTGGCGCCCAGGGTGCGGGTGAACGCGGTGGCGCCGGGGGTGAACCTGTGGCCGGACAGCGAGGCGGTGTTCGGCCGTGCAGAGCGCGAGCGCATCGAGGCGTCGATTCCGCTGGGGCGCACCGGCACGCCGGAGGATCTGGCCCAGGCCATCCTGTTCCTGCTCGAAGCGCCGTACCTCACCGGGGTGGTGCTGCCGGTGGACGGTGGGCGCAACGTGGTGCTTTAGCGGCCGCGGCGACTTGGGCCTGGTGGCTTTCGCCGGCCGCGACCTGCCGGCCGGGCGCGGCGCCGCCGCGCGCTGACAGCGGCGCGGGGCTGCGGTAAAATCCGCGCCAATTCAACCATCTACGGCGGGGCGCTCGGCGCCCCGTCTGCTTTGCATGAACACGACCACCGACCACGCGGCGCTGTCCGAGGCCGACAAGAAAGCCCAGTTCAACTTCAACAAGCTCACCAAGTGGCTGCGCCACGCCGTCGGCGACGCGATCAACGACTTCAACATGATCGAGCCGGGCGACCGGGTGATGGTGTGCCTGTCCGGCGGCAAGGACAGCTACACCATGCTGGACATCCTGCTGGGGCTGCAACGCTCCGCGCCGATCGATTTCTCCATCGTCGCGGTGAACCTGGACCAGAAGCAGCCGGGCTTCCCGGAGCACGTGCTGCCGGAATACCTGGCGTCGCTGGGGGTCGAGTACCGCATCGTCGAGGAGGACACCTACTCCATCGTCAAGCGCGTGGTGCCCGAGGGCAAGACCACCTGTGGCCTGTGCAGCCGGCTGCGTCGGGGCATCCTCTACCGGGTGGCGGACGAGCTGGGGGCGACCAAGATCGCGCTGGGCCACCACCGCGAGGACATCCTGGAAACGCTGTTCCTCAATATGTTCTACGGCGGCAAGCTCAAGGCGATGCCGCCCAAGCTGGTGTCCGACGACGGCCGCCACGTGGTGATCCGCCCGCTGGCCTACTGTCGCGAGAAGGACATCGTGCGCTACGCCGAGGCCAAGCAGTTCCCGATCATCCCGTGCAACCTGTGTGGCAGCCAGCCCAACCTGCAACGCCAGGTGGTGGGCGACATGATCGCCGACTGGGACAAGCGCTTTCCGGGGCGGGTGGAGAACATGTTCCGCGCGCTGCGCAACGTGGTGCCCACCCATCTGGCCGACACCAACCTGTTCGACTTCGTCAACGCCCGCGCCGACGGCGTCGAGCGCGAGGACGGTGACAAGGCGTTCGACCGCGACAGTTTCAGCGAACCCAATCGCATCAACATCCTGGCCAACCGCCCCGACGACGTGGCCGGCTGCGGGGCCGACTGATGCTGTTCCGTTCCAAACGCTCGCCGCACGGCGACCAGGACGTGGTGATCGACGTCTCCGAGGAATTCGGTATCCGCAAGCTGCACTTCGGCCAGGACGACACCCAGAGCGCGATGCGGGTGGCCGATCCGTTGGAGCTGGTGCTGGCCTATACCCGCTGCGCCTTCGGCCTGCTGCTGTTCGTCGAGCCGCCGCGCGAGATGGTGCTGATCGGCCTGGGCGGCGGCTCCATCGCCAAGTGGGTGCACCACAAGCTGCCGCAGACCCGGCTGACCTGCGTCGAGCTGCACAGCCAGGTGGTGAACGTGGCGCGCAGCATGTTCCACCTGCCGCAGGACGACGAGCGCCTGAGCGTGCAGGTGGCCGACGGCACGGCCCACGTCTACGCGATGCCGCCCGGCGCCACCGACGTGATCATGATGGATGCCTATTCGTCCACCGGCATCGTGCCTTCGCTGATCTCCAGCGACTTCCTCACCGCCTGCCGCGACCGGCTGACCGAGAACGGCGTGCTGGCGATCAACCTGTGGAGTTCGGACAAGCGCTTTCCCGACTATCGCAACCGCCTGAGCGGCGTGTTCGACGGCCGTGTGGTGTGCCTGCCGGCCCGGCAGAAGGGCAACGTGATGGCGTTCGCCTTCAACCGGCCGCAGAACAACCCGCAATGGGAACGGCTGCGCGAACGCGCGCGCGAGCTGGAGGCCGCCTACCAGCTGGAGTTCGGCGAGTTCGTCGCCGACCTGGCGCGGATGAACCCGCACAACGACCGCCGTCTGTTCGTCTGAGGCGCGCGCCGCCGTCGATCCCGTGCAGGGCGAGGGTCGTCGGACGGCCCGAGGCGTGCTCCGATCGGCGCTCGGCTGTTTGCAAGGCGCGGTGGATATGGAAAAATTGGCGTTAACTAAAGGTTACAGGGTCAACCCCCATGCTCGATCGTGACGGCTATCGCCCGAACGTCGGCATCATCATCCTCAACCAACATGACCAGGTGTTCTGGGGCAAACGGGTGCGGGAGCACTCGTGGCAGTTCCCCCAAGGGGGCATCAAGCAGGGCGAATCGCCGGAGCAGGCGATGTTTCGCGAGCTGATGGAAGAAGTCGGGCTTGCGCCGCAGCACGTCCGCATTCTGGGCCGCACGCGTGATTGGTTGAAATACGATGTGCCGACCAACTGGGTTCGCCGCGAATGGCGCGGTACTTACAAGGGGCAGAAGCAGATCTGGTTCCTGCTGCGGCTGGTTGGCCGCGACACGGACGTCTGCCTGCGGCGTTCGACGCATCCCGAATTCGACGCCTGGCGCTGGAACGCCTACTGGGCGCCGCTGGATGCGGTGATCGAATTCAAGCGCGGCGTGTACGAGGCCGCGTTGTCCGAGCTGTCGCGTTTCCTTGACGCCACGCCAACCCGCGCCCAGGGCTGACCGCGCGCCGGTCACCCCCGACAGCCCGCTGCCGGCGGTCGAGGTGTACTGGCGCTCGCTCGGCCTGCTCAACGCCTTCCGCCTGGCGTCGGTGATCGCGCTGCTCGCCAGCAGCACGTGGCTGATGCCGCGCTCCTTCGCCAGTCCGACCGCCTGGACTGCATTCCTCTGGTTATCATCGATCTACACCTTCGCCGGGCTGGCGTTCATCGCCGGCATCCAGGCGCGGCGCCCGTCGTTCGATGTCCAGCTGTCGGTGCACGCCACCACCGACATCCTGTTCCTGGTGTCGCTGGTACACCTGTTCGGGGGCATGCGCAGCGAGCTGGGCATCCTGCTGCTGTGCTACCTCGCCGCCGCCGGGTTGATCGCGCGCGGCCGCATGACGTTGTTCCATGCCGCCTGCGCCAGCGTGGCGCTGCTGGTCGAGCACACGCTGCGGGTGATCGAGGGCGTGGCCGATGTCGATGCCTATACCGGCGTGGTGCTGCTGTGCCTGGCGTGCTTCGCCGTGGCGTGGCTGGCGCACCGGCTGGCGCGCTACGCCCGCGAAAGCGAGGCGCTGGCCCAGCAGCGCGGCGAGGATCTGCGCAACCTGGCCCAGCTCAACGCCCGCATCCTCCAGGACGTGTCGGACGGTGTGCTGGTGGTCGATGCCCAGGGCGACATGTGGCAGTGCAACGACCAGGCGGTGCGGCTGATCGGTCAGCGGCCGGAATGCCCGGTGCCGCTGGAGCGGGTGCTGCCCGAGCTGGACCGTGTGCTCAAGGCGTGGCGCGAAGACCCATACACCCCGCCGGCGCTGGTGCAGGCCGTTGCCACCCGCAAGACGCTGCGGCCGCGCTTCGTGCCGGCGTCGTTCACCATGACCGGCGACATCCTGGTCTACCTGGAAGACATGGACCGGCTGCGGCGCGAGTCGCAGCAGCTCAAGCTGGCCGCGCTGGGGCGGCTGACCGCCAACCTGGCGCACGAGATCCGCAATCCGCTCGGGGCGATCTCGCACGCCGCGCAACTGCTGGACGAAGAGGCCGGCGACGATGCGCTCGCCAAGCGGCTGACCCGCATCATCGGCGACAACGCCGGGCGGCTGGAGCGGATGGTGGCCGACGTGCTGGAGCTGAACCGGCGCGACCGGCTCAACCGCGTGCCGATCGCGCTGGCCACCTGGCTGGACAACTTCCTGGAGGACGTGCGCCAGGCCGAGAGTATCCCGGTCGGGATCGTCTGCACCTGCCCGGCCGGGGCCGAGGTGTCGTTCGACGCCGGCCACCTGCATCAGGTGTTGTGGAATCTGGTGCGCAATGGCTGGCGCTATTGCAACAAGGTGCCGGGCAGCCTCAAGGTGACGGTGACGCTGGGCGACGACAACCGCTGGCGGTTGGACGTGTGCAACGACGGCCCGCCGGTGCCGCTGGACGCGCAGACCCAGTTGTTCGAGCCCTTCTTCACCACCGAATCCAAGGGCACCGGCCTGGGGTTGTATATTGCCCGCGAAATCTGCGCCGCCAACTCCGCCTGGCTGGAATACCTGCCGGTGGAGGAGGGGGCGTGCTTCCGTATCGTGTTCGAGGTCAATGATGGCGAGAAAGGCTAGGCATGCCCGGCGGGTGCTGGTGGTGGACGACGAAGTCGACATCGCCGAGCTGCTGGAACTCACCCTGATCAAGATGGGCCTGGACGTGGACACCGCGCATTGCGTCGCCGACGCCAAGGCCGCGCTGGAACGTACCCGCTACGACCTGATCCTGACCGACATGCGCATGACGGACGGCGAAGGGCTGGAGCTGGTGGATTTCGTCCAGGCCCGGCGGCTGGACGTGCCGGTGGCCGTGATCACCGCCTACGGCAGCATGCAGAACGCAGTGAGCGCGCTCAAGGCCGGCGCCTTCGACTACCTGGCCAAGCCGGTGTCGCTGGACCAGTTGCGCACCCTGGTCAAATCCGCGCTCAACCTGGAGGAGCCGGCCGCCCCGGTGGAGCCGGTGTCGGGCGAGGATCGGCCGCTGCTGGGCAACTCGACCGCCATCCGCCAGGTGCTGGAGCTGGTGGAGAAACTGGCGCGCAGCCAGGCGCCGGTCTATGTCAGCGGCGAATCGGGCAGCGGCAAGGAGCGCGCTGCGCGCCTGATCCACCTGCGCAGCAACCGCGCCGACAAGCCCTTCGTCGCCGTCAACTGCGGCGCCATTCCCGAAAACCTGATGGAGAGCGAGTTCTTCGGCTATCGCAAGGGCGCGTTCACCGGCGCCGAGCAGGATCGCGACGGTTTCTTCCAGGCCGCCACCGGCGGCACGCTGTTCCTGGACGAAGTGGCCGATCTGCCGCTGGCGATGCAGGTCAAGCTGTTGCGCGCCATCCAGGAGCGCAAGGTGCGCAAGGTGGGCAGCACCGCCGAGGAACCGGTGGACGTGCGGCTGATCTGTGCCACCCACCAGAACCTGGCCAAGTGTGTCGACAGCGGGCGCTTCCGCCAGGATCTCTACTACCGGCTGAACGTGATCGAGCTGAAGATGCCGCCGCTGCGCGAAATGGACGACGACATCATCCTGATCGCGCGCCAGGTGCTGGCGCGGCTGGCCACCCAGAATGGGCAGGAGGCGCCGACGCTGGCCGACGACGCGCTGACCGCGCTGCGCCGCTACGCCTTCCCCGGCAACGTGCGCGAGCTGGAAAACACCCTGGAGCGCGCGCTGGCGCTATCCGACGGCAACCGCATCACCGCCGACGATCTGCAATTGTCGCCGCCGCAGAGTTTCGACGAAGCGGCCACCGGCGGTGCCGACTGTCCGTTGCAGGATTACCTCGACCGCGTCGAGCGCGGCGCGATCCAGGACGCCCTGGACAAGACTGGCGGCAACCGCACCCAGGCCGCCAAGCTGCTGGGCGTCACCTTCCGCTCGCTGCGCTATCGCATGGACCGCCTGGGCCTGGCGGGCAAAGACCGTGACGACTGAGATCCTGCCGCTCGATCGCGAAGGCATTTGCCCGGCGGCGCGACAGGTGCCCAGCCCCAACCACGACGCCCGCCCCGACGGCGACACGGTGCGGGTGGTGGTGGTGCACAACATCAGCCTGCCGCCGGGGCAGTTCGGCGGCGACGACATCGAGCGGCTGTTCACCAACCGCATCGACCCGGCTGCCGCGCCGGGCTACGACGAACTGGCGCGACTGCGGGTGTCGGCGCATTTCCTGATCCGCCGCGACGGCGAGCTGGTGCAGTTCGTACCCACCGAACAGCGCGCCTGGCATGCCGGCGTCTCGCACTGGTGCGGGCGCGAGCGCTGCAATGATTTCTCGGTGGGCATCGAACTGGAAGGCAGCGACTTTGCACCTTTCGAAGCGGCGCAATACGCGCGCCTGCTGGCGCTGCTGCGCGGTCTGGCCGAGCGTTATCCGCTGGCGGCCATCGTCGGCCACAGCGAAATTGCACCCGACCGCAAGACCGACCCCGGCCCGTTTTTTGACTGGGCGCAGGTACATGCTGCATTGCCGCAACTACGGCCCGCCTAAATCCGGTGGGCGGAACGACACGAGGCTATAATCCGCGCACGTTATTCCTCGTAAGTTCCGCATGAATCCTTCCTCCCATGCAGGCAAGCCCGGCAACGCCGCCATGACCCTGGCCGCGCTGGGCGTCGTCTATGGCGACATCGGCACCAGCCCCCTCTACACCCTGAAGGAATGTCTCAACGGCCACGTGCCGCTGCCCATCGTGGCCGAGAATGTACTCGGCATGCTGTCGATGGTGTTCTGGGGTCTGATGCTGGTGGTCTCGGTGAAGTACGTGGTGCTGATCCTGCGGGCCGACAACCGTGGCGAGGGTGGCGTGCTGGCGCTGATGGCGCTGGCGTTGCGCGAGGCCGGAACCGGCACCCGCAAGGCGTTGTTCTTCACTGCGCTGGGCATCTTCGGCGCGGCGCTGTTCTACGGCGACAGCATCATCACCCCGGCGATTTCGGTGTTGTCGGCGCTGGAGGGGATCGGCGTGGTGTCGCACCGGCTCGACCCCTATATCGTGCCGATGACCATCGTGGTGCTGATCGCGCTGTTCGTGCTCCAGGCGCGCGGTACCGCCAGCGTCGGCAAGCTGTTCGGGCCGGTGATGGTGGTGTGGTTCACCACGCTGGGGCTGCTCGGCCTGTGGCAGGTGATCCAGGCGCCCGGCGTGCTGGCGGCGGTCAACCCGATCTATGCGCTGCGCTTCGTCTCGCACCACGCCTGGCAGGCATTCGTGCTGCTGGGCGCCGTGGTGCTGGCGCTGACCGGCGCCGAGGCGCTGTACGCCGACATGGGCCACTTCGGCCGCCCGGCGATCCGCCGCGCCTGGTTCGGCCTGGTGCTGCCGTCGCTGGTGCTCAATTACTTCGGCCAGGGCGCGTTGCTGCTCTCCAACCCGGCCGCCATCGCCAATCCGTTCTTCCTGCTGGCGCCGTCGTGGGGCATTCTGCCGCTGGTGGTGCTGGCCACCCTGGCCACGGTGATCGCCTCGCAGGCGGTGATCTCCGGCGCGTATTCGATGACCAGCCAGGCGATCCAGCTCGGCTTCGCCCCGCGCATGGGCATCGAGCACACCTCCGATACCGAGATCGGCCAGATCTACATGCCGGGCATCACCTGGTTCCTGCTGGTGGCGGTGATCGCGCTGGTGCTGCTGTTCCGTTCCTCCGGCAATCTGGCGTCGGCCTACGGCTTCGCGGTGACCTGCACCATGGTGATGACCACGCTGCTGGCGTTCACCGTGCTGGGCAAGCGCTTCTCCGGCGTGCCGCGGCTGGGCATCTTCGCCCTGTTGTCGGTGCTGCTGGTGATCGACCTGCTGCTGTTCTCGTCCAACGCGCTGAAGATCCACGACGGCGGCTGGTTCCCGCTGCTGATCGGCGTGATCGCCTTCACCCTGATGATGACCTGGAAGCGCGGCCGTGCGTTGCTGGCCGATCGCCTGCACCAGGGCGAACTGCCATTGGAAGGCTTCGTCGAGATGCTGGAGGCCAGCCCGCCGCAGCGCGTGGAAGGCACCGCCGTGTTCATGACCGCCAGCGCCGACCGCGTGCCGCATGCCTTGCTGCACAACCTGAAGCACAACAAGGTGCTGCACGAGCAGGTGGTGTTCATGACCGTCGAAAACGCCGACATCCCCTATGTCGCCACGCGCGAGCGGGTGGCGATCCGGCGCCTGGGCGACACCTTCTACCAGATCATCGCCACCTACGGTTTCAAGGAAGAACCGAGCGTGCCGGCCATCCTCAAGCTGGTGAAGGAGTTGCAGCCGGAACTCGACCTCGATCCGATGCAGACCTCGTTCTTCCTGTCGCGCGAAACCATCGTCGCCGCCAAGTACCCCGAGATGTCGCTGTGGCGGCGCAAGATCTTCGCGCTGATGAACCGCAACGCCATGCGCGCCACCAGCTTCTTCAAGATCCCCCCCAACCGCGTGGTCGAGATGGGGATGCAGGTGGAGCTGTAGCGGCTGGGAAGGGCAAAAGCTTTAGACCCCAAGTCTTGAAACACAGAGAGCACAGAGAACACAGAGCTCCACGGAGAAAACCGGAAAAGAGAGCGGTAAATTGGCATCGCCCACAGCGGCCCAGCCCAACTGAAAGCAGATGCTGCGCGCCTTCCTTTACCTCTTTCCCTTCTGTTTTTCTCTGTGAATCTCCGTGTTCTCTGTGCTCTCTGTGTTTCAAGATTTTGGGTTCAGCTCCAGCCCCTACCGCACCCGTCCCGGCAACTGGTGCAGTCCATTCAACAGGTAATCCACCGCCGCATGGCCGCGGCGGTGGGGGCGTAGCCAGACGGTGCGCATGCGCAGGCGCTTGGCGGTCGCCAGGTTGGCCACGCTGTCCTCCACCATCACGCAATGGCGCGGATTGAGGCGGAAGCGTGCCAGCAGCCGGCGATAGCCGTGGCTGAACGGCTTGGGATGAAAGCGCGCCTGATCCACGCCGACCACCACGTCGAAATACCGTGCTACGCCCAGTGCTTCGAGCATCGCCTCGCCGTAGGCGGTCGGGCCGTTGGTGAACAGGATCTTGCGCCCGCGCAGCCGCGCCAGCGTGCGCGCCAGGCGCGGCACCGGGTGCAGCGTCTCCAGCAGGCGCGGCAGCGGATGTACTTCGCTGAGGAAATGGTGCGGATCGACCTGCGGGTGATGGCGGCGCAGGCCCAGGATGGTGGCGCCGTAGCGCTGCCAGTAATGCACGCGCAGGTGGTTGGCCTGGTCGTGCGATACCGCCAGCTCCCGGGCGATCCACGCGGTCATTGCCGCGTCGATCACCGGGAAGGCGTGCTTGTGCGCATGGTGCAGGGTGTCGTCGAGGTCGAACAGCCAGGTGCGATGGGGCATGGAACGCGATGCTCGGATGCTGCGGGCCGTCCCGCGGCCGACGCGCAGCGCGTCAGGCCCGGGTGCCGTAAATGTACTGCGAGAGTTGCTCGATGGTGTACTGCTGATTGGCGATCTTGGCGCGCACCAGGTCGCCGATCGACAGGATGCCCTTCACCTCGTCGCCATGCAGCACCGGCAGGTGGCGGATGCGCTTCTCGGTCATCAGCGCCAGGCAGGTCTCGACATCGGTATCCGGCGTGATCACCACCAATTGGCGGGTCATGATCTCCGCCACCGGCGTGCCGGCCGAGGTCTTGCCTTGCAATACCACCTTGCGCGCGTAGTCGCGCTCGGAAAAGATGCCGACCAGTCGGCCGCCATCCATCACCAGCAGCGCGCCGATATTCTTTTCCGCCATCACTTGCAGCGCCTGGTAGACGGTGGACTGGGGCGAAATCGAGATGATGTCGTGGAGCTGTTTCTCTGCCAGAAGATGACGCGCTGTGTTCATCGGGGCCTCGCGGGTTGGAAGAATGATCCACGCGCCGGAGGGCCGGTCATGCGGCGGGGCGTGGTCCTATCAATCTAGCCAGCGGGGTCGAACATGCAAGCGGGCAGGGCCTTGCATGGGCCGGCGGGCGCGGCGCAAAACGAACGGGGCGACACGGCATTCGACGCCGTGTCGCCCCGTTTGTCTGGAGCGCCTGACAGCCTGCCGCGTTACTTGGCGCGGATCATGGTGCCCACGCCCTGCTCGGTCAGCACTTCCAGCAGCAGCGCGTGTTTCACGCGGCCGTCGATGATGTGCACCGAGTTGACGCCGCTCTTGGCGGCATCGAGCGCCGAGGCGATCTTGGGCAGCATGCCGCCGGAGATGGTGCCGTCGGCGAACAGCTCGTCGATGCGGCGCGCGGTCAGCTTGGTCAGCAGGTTGCTGTCCTTGTCGAGCACGCCCGGGGTGTTGGTCATCAGGATCAGCTTCTCGGCGTGCAGCACTTCGGCCAGCTTGCCGGCGACCAGGTCGGCGTTGATGTTGTAGCTCTCGCCGCTGGCGTCCACGCCGATGGGGGCGATCACCGGGATGAAGTCGGCGGCGTCCAGGTGGGCGACGATGGAAGGATCGATCTTCTCGATCTCGCCCACCTGGCCGATATCGACCAGTTCGTCGGGATTGGTGCCCTTGAGGAACATCTTGCGCGCGCGGATGAAGTGGCCGTCCTGGCCGGTCAGCCCGACGGCCTTGCCGCCGTGCTTGTTGATCATCGACACGATTTCCTTGTTCACGTGGCCGCCCAGCACCATCTCGACCACATCCATGGTCTCGGCGTCGGTCACGCGCATGCCCTGGATGAACTCGCCCTTCTTGCCGATGCGGTCGAGCAGGTCGTTGATCTGCGGTCCGCCGCCGTGCACCACCACCGGGTTCATGCCGACCAGCTTCAACAGCACCACGTCCTGGGCGAAGCCTTCCTTCAGCTCCTCGTCGATCATGGCGTTGCCGCCGTACTTGATCACGATGGTCTTGTCGAAGAAGCGCTGGATGTAGGGCAGGGCCTCGGAAAGGATGTTGGCCTTTTCCTGCGGGGTGATGTCGATCATGGCGGCTCCAGGGTGGCGACTCGGTTGAACGGTGCGGATTGTAACGCTGGTGTGTGACCCCGCGTGTATCCAGTTTTGCGATGGCGGCCACTGCATCTGGATGGCGCCAGACTTTCCCCGCGTTGCGAAGAAATTTGTCGGTTTCCTGGGTTGAGCTGATTTTCCGCCCATGAAGGGCTGACTGACGATTGACACGCGATCCGTAGCGCTCGAATAATAAATGAACATTCATTTATTAATCGCGGAATGCCGGCCTTTACCCTGGCGTTCCGCTCAGGTCGCCGCATGCACAACTGCCCCATCAAGCGCTGGTCGCGCCGCAAGGCCGCCCGGCCGCAGGAGATCCTCGAAGCCGCGCTCGACGTGTTCGCCGAACGCGGTTACGCCGCCGCCAAGATCGAGGACATCGCCCGCCACGCCGGCGTCACCCGCGGCACGCCCTACCTGTACTTCAAGAACAAGGAAGAGATCTTCGCCGCGCTGATCCGCGAGCTGCTGCTGCCCAAGATCGCCTTCGGCGAAAGCCTGATGGCCGAACCGGGGCTGGGCGCGGGCGAGCGGCTGCGCCGACTGGTGCGCGCGTGGTGGAGCGAAGTGGGCGCCACCCGGCTGTCCGCGCTGCCCAAGCTGATGATCGCCGAGGCGCGCAACTTCCCCGAGGTGGCGCAGCTGTACCACGACGAATTCATCGCGCCGGGGCAGGCGCTGCTGCAACGCATCCTGGAGGAAGGCGCCGCGTCCGGTGAATTCCGCGCAGTGCCGGCCGATCCGGCGGTCCACGTGATCTCCGCGCCCATCGTGATGCTGATGATCTGGCAACACACCTTCATGCCTTGCTGCATCGGCCACGAAGTCGATCCCGAACTTTATCTCGATACCCTGCTCGACCTGCTGCTGCGCGGCCTGTCGACCCATCCCGCTTCCGCCTGAGGCCCGCCATGCTCCCCCTGCACCGAATCTGGCCCGTTGTGTTGTCGTCGTTGCTGCTGGCCGCCTGCGGCCAGCCCGAACCGCCGCGCGAGGAGATCCGCCCGGTGCGGGTGATCCGCGTCGGCGCCCCGCAAAGCGCGCCCGGTGCCGAATTGACCGGCACGGTGCGCGCCCATACCGAAACCCCGCTGTCGTTTCGCATCGGCGGCAAGCTGGTCGAGCGGCAGGTGGACGTGGGCGCCGTGGTGAAACGGGGCCAGGCCATCGCCCGCATCGATCCGCAGGATGCCTCGCTCAATGCCACCGCCGCCGATGCCCAGGCTGCCGCGGCCAAGGCGCAGCAGGCCCAGGCGCAGATGGACTACGAACGCGCGCAACGCCTGTTCGAGCAGAAGTTCGTCAGTCAGGCCGAAGTGGACAACCGCCGCACCGCGCTGGATGCGGCGCGAGAAGCGGCGCGGCAGGCGCAGGCACAGCGCGAGCTGGCGCGTAACCAGGCCGGCTACACCACCTTGCTGGCCGACGCCGACGGCGTGGTCACCCAGGTGGCGGCCGAGCCGGGCCAGGTGTTGGCGGCGGGACAGCCGGTGGTGACGCTGGCGCATCAGGGCGAGCGAGAGATCGCGGTGGACGTGCCCGAACAGTTGCGCGGCGCGGTCAAGGTGGGCGACGCGGTGACGGTGCGGCTGTGGGCGCTGCCGGGCAGGACGCTGCCGGGGCGGGTGAGCGAGTTGTCGCCGGCCGCCGACGCTGCCGCGCGCACCTATCCGGCGCGGATCGCCTTCGAGCACGATGCCGCGGTGCAGCTGGGCATGAGCGCCAGCGTGCGCCTTGCCACCCCGGCCGCCCGACCCACAGGCAGCGCGCTGGAAGTGCCGCTGACCGCGCTGTTCGGCGAAACCGGCAAGCAGCAGGTCTGGCTGCTCGACCTCAAGGCCGGCCGGGTCCAGGCGCGCGCGGTGCAGGTGCTGGGCGTGACCGACGACGCGGCGCTGGTGCGCGGAGTGCGTCCGGGCGATCTGGTGGTCACCGCCGGCGCCCACCTGCTGCGTGAAGGCCAGCGGGTGAAGCGCCTGGGCGCGGCCAACGAAGGGGCCGGCGCATGAACGAGCTGGAACGCGAACCGGCGACGCACGCCGGGCACTTCAATATCTCGGCCTGGGCGCTCAACCATCGCTCGCTGGTGCTGTACCTGATCATCGTGCTGTCGCTGGCCGGCATGCTGGCGTACACCAAGCTGGGGCAGAAGGAAGACCCGGAGTTCACCTTCAAGGCGATGGTGGTGCGCGCCTTCTGGCCGGGCGGCTCGGCCAGCGAAGTGGAGCGCCAGCTCACCGATCCGCTGGAAAAGGCGCTGCAGGGCATCGGCACCATCGACTACACCCGCAGCTATTCGCGCGCCGGCGAATCGCTGACGCTGGTGGTGCTCAAGGAATCGATCCGCGGCCACCAGGTGGAGGACAGCTGGTACCAGGTGCGCAAACGCATCGCCGATCTCCAGGCCGCCGGCGGCTTGCCGCAAGGCGCGGTCGGGCCGTTCTTCAATGACGAATTCGGCGAGACCTACGGCAACCTCTACGCCTTTACCGGCGACGGCTTCACCATGCCCGAGCTGAAGCGCTACGTGGAATCGGTGCGCCAGGAACTGCTGCGCATCCCCGACGTGAACAAGGTGACGCTGATCGGCGAGCAGGATCAGAAGATCTACGTCGAGTATTCCACCGCCAAGCTGGCCAGCCTGGGGTTGTCGCCGTTCCAGGTGAACCAGGTGCTGGCCGCGACCAACGCGCTGACGCCGGCCGGGGTGGTCGAGGGCCGCGAGGAGCGGGTGTTCGTGCGTGTCACCGGCAACTTCGACGCGGTGGCCCAGATCAGCGACACCGTGGTCGAGGCCGGTGGCAAGCGCTTCCGCGTCGGCGACGTGGCGCGTGTCTACCGCGCCACCATCGATCCGCCCGAGATGGCGATGCGCTTCCAGGGCCAGCCGGCCATCGGCCTGGGCGTCTCGATGCGCCACGGCGGCGACGTACTGCGCATGGGGCAGCAGATCGACGAGACGCTGGCGCGGGCCCGCGCGTCGCTGCCGGTCGGGGTCGAGTTCCACGTGGTGTCCGACCAGCCGGCGGTGGTGAAGCACGCGGTGAGCATCTTCATGGATTCGCTGCTGGAAGCGGTGGTGATCGTGCTGGCGGTGAGCTTCCTGTCGCTGGGATGGCGTACCGGCGTGGTGGTGGCGCTGTCGATTCCGCTGGTGCTGGCGCTGACCTTCCTTGGCATGTTCCTGGCCGGCATCGACCTGCAACGCATCTCGCTGGGGGCGCTGGTGATCGCGCTCGGTCTGCTGGTCGACGATGCGATCATCGCGGTGGAGATGATGGCGCTGAAGCTGGAGCAGGGCTGGGACCGTTTCCGCGCAGCCACCTTCGCCTATACCAGCACCGCCATGCCGATGCTGACCGGCACCCTGATCACCGCCGCCGGCTTCCTGCCAGTGGGGCTGGCCAAGTCCGACGCCGGTGAATACACCTTCTCGATCTTCGCCGTGGTCGGCATCGCGCTGATCCTGTCGTGGATCGTCGCGGTGCTGTTCACGCCCTACCTGGGCTATCAGCTGCTGCCGGAGCGGCCACGCGAACACGAGCACGACGTCTACCAGGGCCGGTTCTACCGGCGCTTCCGCGCCGTGGTCACCTGGTGCATCACCTGGCGCAAGACCACCGTCGCGGTCACCATCGGCGCCTTCGCGCTGGCGATGGTGGTGTTCGCGCTGGCGGTGCCCAAGCAGTTCTTCCCGGCCTCGTCGCGCCCCGAGCTGATGGTCGACCTGTGGCTGCCCTATGGCGCGTCGTTCCAGGCCACCGAGCGCGAGGCGCGCAAGCTCCAGGCGCTGCTGAGCAAGGATCCGGACGTGGTCAGCGTCACCAGCTACATCGGCTTCGGCTCGCCGCGCTACTACCTGCCGCTGGATGAGCAGCAGCCCAACCTCAACTTCGCCCAGCTCACGGTGATGACGCGCGACGAAAAAGTGCGCGAGCACGTATTCGCCCACATCAACCAATTGTTCGCCGACGATTTCCCGCAGGTGCGCGGCCGGGTGACGCGGCTGGAGAACGGCCCGCCGGTGGGCTACCCGTTGCAGTTCCGCATCTCCGGCGACGATCCGGCCGAGTTACGGCGCATCGGCGGGCAGGTGGCGGCGACGATGCGGGCGAACCCGCACGCGCGCGACGTGCATTTCGACTGGGGCGAGCAGGTGAAGGTGCTGCGCATCCACGCGCACCAGGACAAACTGCGCGACACCGGGCTGACCACCCAGCAACTGGCGCAATACCTGCAACTGGCGATCTCCGGCGTCACCGCCACCCAGTACCGCGAGGACAACGAGATGATCGACGTGGTGGCGCGGCTGGTGCCCGACGAGCGCGGTTCGCTCACGGCGATCCGCGACCTGCCGGTAAAGCTGGCCGACGGGCGCAGCGTGCCGTTGTCGCAGCTGGGCGACGTGCGGCTGGAATCGGAGGAAAGCCTGATCTGGCGCCGCAACCGCGTGCCCACGCTGTCGGTGCGCGCCGATGTCAACGGCGCGCAGGCGCCGGACGTTACCCTGGCGCTCGAACCGAAGATCGCCGCCATCGCCGCGAAACTGCCGCCGGGTTATCACATCGAAACCGGCGGCACGCTGGAGGCGTCGCGCACCGGCGAACAGTCGATCTCGGCGGTGATGCCGCTGATGCTGGTGGTGGTGATGACGCTGCTGATGATCCAGTTGCAAAGCATCAAACACATGGTGATGGTGCTGCTGACCGCACCGCTGGGGCTGATCGGCGTGACGCTTTCGCTGCTGCTGTTCGATGCACCGTTCGGCTTCGTCGCGCAACTCGGGGTGATCGCGCTATCGGGTATGATCATCCGCAATTCGGTGATTCTGATGGACCAGATCAAGCAGGACATCGCCCACGGGCACGATCCGTGGCACGCCGTGATCGAATCGGCGGTACGCCGCTTCCGGCCCATCATGCTGACCGCCGCGGCCGCCATCCTGGCGATGATCCCGCTCACCCGCGACACCTTCTGGGGCCCGATGGCGGTGGCGATCATGGGCGGACTGTTCGTCGCCACCGTGCTGACCCTGCTGTTCCTGCCAGCGCTGTACGCGATCTGGCACCGCGTGCGCCCGCCGCACGCGCCGACTGCCTGAATACCTAAAAACGAAGGGGCTTTACCGATGAAACGAACCGTGATCGCCGCCGGCCTGGCGCTGCTGTCCCAGGTCGCCGCCGCGGCGGATCTGCTCGAAAGCTGGCGTGCCTCGCAGCAATACGACGCCAGCTACCAAGCGGCGCGCTACGCGCTGGAGGCCGGGCGCGAAAAGGCCAACCAGGGCCGGGCGCTGTGGCTGCCCAAGCTGACGCTGGACGGCGGCGCCAATGCCGCCACCCAGAAATACCACCCGGGCCGCGACACGCTGACCGCGCCGGAAACCAGCGCCAACGGCGATCAATACAATCTGGGCATCACCGCCACCCAGCCGATCTACCGCGCCGACGTATTCGTCGGCGCCGACCAGTTGAGCAAGCAGACCGATCTGGCCGAAGTGCAGTTTCGCGATGCCGACCAGCAATTGATCCTGCGCGTGGCGCAGGCGTATTTCGAAGTGCTGGCCGCCGAGGAACGCGTGCAATTGTCCGCCTCGCAAAAAGAGGCGGTGTCGCAGCAATTGGCGCAGGCCAAGAAATCATTCGAAGTGGGCGTGGCCACCATTACCGACACCAATGAAGCCCAGGCCCGCTACGACGCCATCGTCGCCAGCGAAATCGCCGCGCTCAACGACCTGGATATCAAGCGCAATGCGTTCCAGATGCTGACCGGGCTGGACCCCACCCAATTGGCCAAGATCAGCGAAGGCCGCAAGCCCACCCGCCCCAATCCGCCGGTCATGGACCAATGGACGCAGCGCGCCCAGGCCGAAAACCTCTCGGTGCTGGCGCAGCAATTGAACCTGGACATCAGCGCGCGCGAAATCGACCGTTACCGCGTCGCCACCGCGCCGACGCTGGATCTGGTGGCCAAATACGGCAGCAGCTGGGATTCCGACGAATTGTCCCGTTCCGGCGGGCGTGATCGCAGCGACAGTGGCGTGATCGGCCTGCAATTGTCGATTCCGCTCTATACCGGGGGCGACCGCAGCTCGCGTTATCGCGAAGCGATCGCCAACCGCGACAAGGAAAGCTCCGGCCTGGAGGCAGCCAAGCGCAACAGCGTGCAGCAGGCCAAGCAGGCGTTCCTGGGCGTGCAGAGCGGTGCGGCGCAGATCGATGCGCTGGAGCAGGCGCAGCGCTCCAGCCTGTCGTCGCTGGAATCGACCAAGCTCGGCCGCGAGGTGGGCGTACGCACCACGGTGGATGTGCTGGATGCCGAGCAGAACTACTATCAGACGCGCTATGACCTGGTGGTGGCGCGATATCAATACCTTTACTCGCGTTTGCAGCTGGCCTATGCGGTGGGTCAACTGGATGAAGGCGATGTCAATGAAGTGAACCAATGGCTGCATTAAGGTTCGAAGCGCGGCAGCCCGCCGCAAAGGAAAGCCCGGCGGATTGCCGGGCTTTTTTAATGCCACTTGCAATGAGTACATAATGAGGTATTAATACAAAATATCGCCGCCTTGTATTTCACAAAAACGGGGGGCATAATGCGGCGCATAAGTACCCTCAATCCGCACGAACGTATAAATCACCAGGAGAAACAAATGGATTTGTCCGCGCTCACGCTGCCGCAGCTGTACCAACTGCAAAAAGACCTCGACCGCGAGATCGTGCGCCGCAAGGAAACCGATAAGCAGGATCTGCTGAACGAACTGCAAAACCTGGCCGCCGCCAAGGGCTTCTCCCTGAATGAAGTGCTGGGCCTGGACAAGAAAGCCGGCAAGAAAGGCGCCGTTGCCCCGTCCTCTTCCAAGGCGCAATTCCGCAACCCGAACGATGCGAACCAGACCTGGTCCGGCCGTGGTCGCAAGCCGCAATGGGCGCTGGATTGGATTGCTGCCGGCAAGTCGATCGACGATCTGCGCATTTGATCCTTGATCCGGTAGGATCATGTCATTGCAGTGAAAGGGGCGGCCGCACGGCCGCCCCTTGTTTTTTGTACAATCGTTCTATTCGAACGATCCCACCCGCCGTCCCATGCCCCATCCGCTGACCCAATACCTCAACCCGCAGCAGGCGGCCGCCGTCGAACTGCCCGACGAACACGCGTTGATCCTGGCCGGCGCCGGCAGCGGCAAGACCCGGGTGCTCACCACGCGCATCGCCTGGCTGCTGTCCACCGGCCGCGTCAGCCCGGCCGGGCTGCTCGCCGTGACCTTCACTAACAAGGCCGCCAAGGAAATGCTGGCGCGCATCACCGCGATGATGCCGCTCAATCCGCGCGGCTTGTGGATCGGCACCTTCCACGGCCTGTGCAACCGCATGCTGCGGCTGCACCACCGCGACGCCGGCCTGCCGGCCACCTTCACCATCCTCGACAGCCAGGACCAGCTGGCGGCCATCAAGCGCACCCTCAAGACGCTGAACCTGGACGAAGAGCGCTATCCGCCGCGCACCGTGCAGCACTACATCAACGGCCACAAGGAAAACGGCCGCCGTGCCGCCGACGTCGACGGCTGGGACGACTATTCGCGCCATCTCAAGCAGATCTATGCCGAATACGAGGCGCAATGCCGGCGCGAAGGTGTGGCCGATTTCGCCGAACTGCTGCTGGCCTGCTATGAATTGCTGCTGCGCAACGAAGCATTGCGCACCCATTACCAGCATCGTTTCAAGCACGTGCTGGTCGACGAATTCCAGGACACCAATCGCTTGCAATATGCGTGGCTTAAATTGCTTACCGGCCCGCAATCCGCGTTGTTCGCCGTGGGGGATGACGACCAATCGATTTACGCCTTCCGCGGCGCCAACGTCGGTAATATGCAGGATTTCCAACACGATTACGCGGTTCGTCATGTGATCCGGCTGGAGCAGAATTACCGCTCGCACGGCAATATCCTCGACGCCGCCAATGCCGTGATTGCCAACAATCGCGAACGATTGGGCAAGCAGCTGTGGACGGAGGAAAGCGGCGGCGAGCCGATCCGGGTATTCGAAGCCAGCAGCGATTACGAGGAAGCCGACTTCCTGGTGGACGAGATCGGCCAATTGAAGCGCGACGGCATCGAGCCGGGCGACGTGGCGATCCTTTATCGCTCCAATGCCCAATCGCGCCTGATCGAACACGCATTGGTCCAGGCCGGCCTGCCTTATCGGGTCTACGGCGGCCTGCGCTTCTACGAGCGGCAGGAGGTCAAGCACGCGCTGGCCTATCTGCGGTTGATGGCCAATCAGGACGACGACAACGCGCTGCTGCGCATTATCAACTTCCCCACCCGGGGCATCGGCAACCGCACCGTCGAAACCATCGTCGAGACCGCGCGCGCCACCGGCACCAGCCTGTGGCTCGCCGCCTGCTCCGGCGGCGCCGGGCGCAGCGCTGCGGCAGTGGGGCGCTTCGTGCAGCTGATGGAAACCCTGCGTCAGCAGACCGAGGGCCTGCCGCTGCCCGAAGTGGTGGACGCCATGCTCGACCTGTCCGGCCTGCGCGAGCACTACCGCAACGACAAAGAGGGCGAGGAGCGCGTCGCCAACCTCGACGAACTGGTCAACGCCGCCGCGGGCTTCGTCACCGAGGACGAGAACGACCTGGCCGCCTTTCTGGCCAACGCCAGCCTGGAAGGCGGTGAGCACGAGGCGCGCCCCGGCGAGACCGCGGTACAGATGATGACGGTGCACGCGGCCAAGGGGCTGGAGTTCCACAGCGTGTTCCTCACCGGTCTGGAGGAAGGGCTGTTTCCCCACGAGAACAGCCTGGCCGATCCCAAAGGGTTGGAGGAAGAGCGCCGGCTGATGTACGTGGCGATCACCCGCGCCCGACGGCGGCTTTACCTGTCGCTGGCGCAAAGTCGCATGCTGCACGGCCAGACGCGCTATTCGGTGGCCAGCCGCTTTCTCGACGAGATTCCCGAAACGCTGCTCAAGTATCTGAACCGGGGCTATGCGCCGCAGTCGTTCGGCGCGCCGGCCGCGGCCAGACAGGCGGATCCGGGGCACGGCCTGAAGTTGGGCATGAACGTGCGCCATCCCAAGTTCGGCATCGGCGTGGTGACCGACCACGAAGGCGGCGCCACCGGCAACGTGCAGGTGAACTTCCGCGACCACGGCCCCAAGTGGCTGGCGGTGGCCTACGCCAAACTGGAGCCGGCGACCGGCGAAAGCTGAGCGCCCGGCGCATTTTAGGAATTTGGTGATCGACGGCGTGGCCGTCGGCCCTAAACTCCTGGTGTCAGGCTGTATCCGACACGGCACGCGCGGCGTGCCGGTCCGACCGGCCGGAGGTGGGATGCGCCGGCAGGCCATGCCACCTGTGAATCACGCGAATACCGACAGTTTCGTCCAATAATGGAATCATCCGTTCGACCACGACCCGGGGCCCAGCGCATGGCTGATCCGCAACGTCCTCCCACGCTCGTCGGCGGGCGCGCACTGGTGATCGACCGCGCCAGCGAAATGCGTGCCGCGCTCGGCCAGGGCCTGGCGGCGTGCGGCGTGGCCAATGTCGACTACGTGCCGCGGGTCAGCGACGCGCTGGCGCGGCTCAACCAGTCCAGCTACGACATCGTGCTGTGCGAGTACGACCTGGGCCAGGGTTTCGACGGGGTGAACCTGTTCGAGACCAGCCAGCGCCACCAGTTGCTCAAGCCTTCCGCCATCTTCATGGTGGTCACCGGCGAACGCCGGCTGGCCCAGGTGATGAGCGCCGCCGAGCTGGCCCCCGACGACTACCTGCTCAAGCCGTTTTCCGGCGGCGAACTGATCGCGCGCATCGAGCGCGCGGTGCGCCGCAAGGGGCGCTTTCGCGTGATCGACGACGCGGTGCGCGTCGGCGATTACCTGGCCGCGGTGGCGTCCTGCGACGAAGTGCTGGCCACCGATGCGCCGGACGCCGTCGAATTCCGCCGGATGAAAGGGCGGTTGCTGGCCCAGGTGGGCGAGCACGTGGCGGCGCGCGACCTGTACCGCGAACTGCTGGCCGAGCGCGACGCGCCGTGGGCCTTGCTGGGGCTGGGGCGCGCGCAGTTCTCCCTGCAACAGTTCGACGAAGCGCAGCAATGCTTCCAGCGGGTGAAGAGCGAAAACGAACTGGTGATCGAAGCCTACGACTGGCTGGCGCGCACCATGGTGGCGCAGGGCGACCCCAAGGGCGCGCAGGAGGTATTGCAGGATGCAGCCAAGCGCTCGCCGCTGGTGGCCCAACGCCAGCGGGCGCTGGGTGGGCTGGCGCATCGCAACGGCGACCTGGAGGCGGCCGAGGCCGGGCTGAACCAGGCCATCGAGCTGTCGCGCGGCTCGTTCTGGCGCGATCCGGCCACCTATGGCGAACTGGCCCGGGTGCAGCTGGAGCGGGGCGACATCGGCGCCGCGCGCCGCACCAGCACCCGGCTCAAGCACGATTTCCGCGGCGACCCCGCCGCCGAGGTGCTGTTGCAACTGGTGGATGCCGCGGTGGCCGAGCAGATCGGCGGCGACAGCAAGCTGGAGCGCGACAAGGCTCGGCAGAAGCTCAAGGAAGCCTGCGACCAGCTGGAGGACATGGACGACGTGCCGGCCGGCGTCCTGCTGGAGGCGGCGCACGCCTGCTACGCGCGCAAGCTGCGCGACCAGGGCGAATCCTTCGTGCGCAAGGCGCTGCGCAGCAGCCACGACGACACCGAGCTGATGGCGCGCGTCGAGGGGCTGTATCAGTCGCTGGGCGAGCCGGAGACCGGCAGCGCGCTGATCACCGCCGCAACCCAGGACATCCTGGAACTCAACAACGAAGCGGTGCGTGCCGTGCAGGCGGGCGATCTGGCCGGCGCGGCCAAGCGCTTCGTCAGCGCGCTGGAGTCGCTGCCGGGCAACGTGCAGGTGCTGCTCAACGCGGTGCACACCATCCTGTCGCTGATCAACCGCGATGGCTGGAACCCGCAATACATGCATCTGGCCGAGCAATATCTCTCGCGCGCCAAGCGGCTGGATCCGGCCAACGGCAAGATGCGCCAGTTGATCGACGCCTATCGCCGAACCCAGCGCCGCTATGGCGTGGACGCGCCCGGCGCCGCGCCGCGCACCCCGGAGCCCAACGACCAAGGCGCCGACAAGGCGGCGTAGCCGCCGGCTGGCCCACGGCGACGGCGCTGTCTACCATCACAGTACCGTCTTCATCGTTGCGCCGGCCGGCGCGGTATCCGGCGCCCCGGCATCCACTCACAGGAAGTGCCCATGCAAGCCACACTGCTGCTGAATCCGCCGGTTGCCCGCGTCCAGATCCACGGACATTTCACTTTCGAAGGCCACCGCCAGTTCAAGGAGGCGACCACCGCCGCGCTGGCCGAATCGGGCATCGAGACCGTGGAGATCGACTTTGCCGGCGTCGATTATCTGGATTCCGCCGCGCTGGGCATGCTGTTGCTGCTGAACGAGCGCGCCGGCGGCCGCCGCATCGTGCTGCGACACGCCGGCGGCACTGTGCGCTCGGTGCTCGACATCGCCAACTTCGGCAAGATCTTCGAGATCGATTGATCGTTTTGCACTTGTTTGGGGCATAAAAAAGGCCGCTTCCGAGCGGCCAACAAAATCCAGCACAGCGTTTCTGGCAAGGAGCGCGCAGCGCAGACAGTACAAGTAGTACGGCAAGCAAGCGTGACGCCGCCAGAAGGGTTTTGTTGGTCGCTCTGCGGCCTTTAGTGTAACGGCGTTCTCATACCTCGCCATCCATTCCCAGTTCCTGGATCTTGCGGGTCAGCGTGTTGCGACCCCAGCCCAGCAATTCCGCCGCTTCGATGCGCTTGCCGCCGGTATGCGCCAGTGCGCGCTCGATCACCGCGCGCTCGAATGCCGGCATGATCTCGTCCAGCACCCGCGATTCCCCGCGCGCCAGCCGCCCGCCGATATCCTCGGCCAGCGCCAGCTTCCAGTCGCCATTGGCCAGGAATGCGCCGTGCTGGCCGTTGGCCTGTTCGCTGATCTCCGGCGGCAGGTCGTCCGATTCCACGATGGCGCCCGGCGCCATCACCGTGATCCAGTGGCACAGGTTTTCCAGCTGGCGCACGTTGCCGGGAAAGGCGAACGCCGTCAGGCGCGCCATCGCCTCGTCGGAAAGCCGCTTGGGCTCCACGCCCAGTTCGGCGGCCGACTTGGCCAGGAAATGCCGCGCCAGCAGCGGGATATCCTGGCGCCGCTCGCGCAGCGCCGGCAGCCGCAGCCGGATCACGTTCAGCCGGTGGAACAGATCCTCGCGGAACGCACCGGCCTTCACCCGTTCCTCCAGGTGCTGGTGCGTGGCGGCGATCACCCGCACATTGGCCTTGATCGGCGCGTGGCCGCCGACGCGGTAATAGAAGCCGTCGGACAGCACCCGCAGCAGCCGGGTCTGCAGATCGGCCGGCATGTCGCCGATCTCGTCGAGGAACAGCGTGCCGCCCTCGGCCTGCTCGAAGCGGCCCTGGCGGCGCGCGTCGGCGCCAGTGAACGAGCCGCGCTCGTGGCCGAACAGCTCCGATTCCAGCAGTTCCTTGGGAATCGCCGCGGTATTGATGGCGACGAAAGGCTTGGCCGCGCGCGGGCTGTGGCGGTGCAGCGCGCGTGCCACCAGTTCCTTGCCCGAGCCGGATTCGCCGGTGATCAGCACGGTGGCGGCCGATTGGCTGAGCCGGCCGATGGCGCGGAACACATCCTGCATCGCCGGGGCCTGGCCGAGGATGTCCGGGGTGGCGACCGGGGCTTCCTCTTGTGCGCTCTGGCGCTCGCCCTCGGCCAGCGCGCGCTGGATCAGCGCCACCGCCGCATCCACGTCGAACGGCTTGGGCAGGTATTCGAATGCGCCGCCCTGAAAGGCGGATACCGCGCTTTCCAGGTCGGAATGCGCGGTCATGATGATGACCGGCAGCCCTGGGTGGTCGCGCTTGACGATCTCCAGGAAGGTCAGCCCGGATTCGCCCGGCATGCGGATGTCGCAGACCACGGCTTCGGGGATTTCACGCGTCATGCGCGCCAGCGCTTCGGTGGCCGAGGCGAAGGTGAGGTGGTCGATGCCTTCGCGTTGCAGCGCTTTTTCGAATACCCAGCGGATGGAACGGTCGTCGTCGATGACCCAGACGGTACTCATGCTTGGTCCTTTGTCAAAACCGGCTCGATGTCTGCCCGAGGCCGTGATGCGGCGTGGCCTCGAGCGCGGAATGGGGTGTCACGGTGAAGCGCTCCTTCAGGATCGGGGCCGGGCGGCGTGCGCCGGGCCGTCGTCGCCCGCGCTGTCGGCGGGGGTGTTGCGGGGGGCCGGCCAGCCGTTGAGTGGCAGATGCAGCGTGAAGCAGGTGTAGCCGGGCCGGCTTTCGAAATCGACGGTGCCGTGGTGCTGGGTGACGAAGGTGTGCGCCAGGTGCAGCCCGATGCCGGTGCCGCCCGGCCGGCCCGATACCAGCGGATAGAACAGCGTTTCCTTCAGTGCCTCGGGAATACCGGGGCCGTTGTCGATGATCTGCACCATGATGGCCAGCGGGAAGCGCTTGCGGTTGAGCGTGATCTGCCGCGCGATGCGCGTGCGCAGCAGGATCTCGCCCACACCGGCCATCGCCTGCACCGCGTTGCGCACGATGTTGAGCACGGCCTGGATCAATTGCTCGCGGTCGCCGATCAGGGGCGGCACGCTGGTGTCGTAGTCGCGCTTCACCGCCAGCCCGTTGGGCGTTTCCGCCAGCATCAGGCTGCGTACCCGCTCCAGCACCTCGTGCACGTTGATCTCGGACAGCTGCGGCAGACGGTGCGGCGTCAGCAGGCGGTCGAGCAGGCTTTGCAGGCGTTGCGACTCCTCGATGATCACCTGGGTGTACTCGCGCATCTGCGGGTCGTGCAGCTCGTGCGCCAGCAATTGCGCCGCGCCGCGGATGCCGCCCAGCGGGTTCTTGATCTCGTGCGCCAGGTTGCGGATCAGCTCGCGGTTGGCCTGCTGTTGCGCTTGCAGGCGCTCTTCGTTGGCGATGCGCCGCTGCTGGTCGATCTGGCGCACTTCCACCAGCGCCGCGGCCTCTTCGGCCTCGATCGGGCCGGCGGTGATCGAGACATAAGCCTCGCCGTGGGCGGTATGCAGCAGGATTTCGTGTTCGGTGATCGAGATGTTGTCGCGGCAGGCGTTGCGCACCGCCTGGGCGATGGGGCTTTCCGGGCCGAGGCAGGCGTCCATCGGCAGCCCGAGGTGATCCTCGCGCAGCCCCAGCAGGTCGGCCGCCGCCGGGTTGTGGTAAACCAGTGCGCCGTCATCGGCAAAAGCCAGGATGGCGGCGTCGAGGAAGTCGAGCCCGCTGAAGACGGTGTAGGGCATGGCTGGGACCACGATGTTGGCGCTCCACCTGGACTAGCAAATTGCGGGCCAGCGGCGGATGCACGAAAAACCTCGCGGCGAGCACCCGCTCACGCGCACGCATGCACCATTGTAGTGCGTCGATGGCTTGAAGTTGGTGCGCGGAAGTCGAACGGACAACCGCCGCGTCGGAGCGCGGCGGTTGGGGATGGGGGAGCGGGTTACTGCAAGCGGCCGAGTTCGGAGGTCAGCGCGGCGACGTTCTTTTCGTGCACCACCGCCGCCTCGCGCAGGCGCGACAGGCGCTGCACATACTTCTGCGGGTTCTGCTTTTCCTCAGCGGTGCGGTTGCCCTCGGCCTCGGCCAGCGACTGGCGGGCCTCGTCGAGCGCGCGCTGCTCCGCCGACAACTCTTCCTGGAGGATCAGGCGGCGATTGGTGTCGCGCGCCTTCTGCGTGGCCGAATCCACCTTGGGGAAATTGGCGGGCGAGGGCGCATTCACCTTGGGGCTGGCGCTGCCGCTCGCCTTGGTGCGCGGCTTCGGTGCGGGAATGACCGAGATCGAGTCGATATAGACGCGCTGCGAACCCTTGATCGGAATATTGGAAAACGTGACCCGGCCTTCCTCGTCGACGTACTTGTAGATATCGGCGTGGGCGAGCGGCGCGGCGATGCAGACAGCGAGCGCCAACAGGGGCAGGGTGGTACACGGTTTCATGGCGGTTACCTTACCACAGCGATCTCCGGATCGCCCGCTCTGCGCCGGCAACCCGTCGTGACGATGATGCACCTTGGCACCGGCCCGCCGGGCGGCGTGTTGCTTCGTCTGGTTTCCTATTGGCCCGGTGCCGACGGCGGCGCGGAAATCTCGTCCGATCCGGGTGGCGGCGGCGGTTCGGCCTGCTTGCGGTCGCTATGCCCGAGCGGCCGATCCGGTGCGATCAGATCGCGGATTTTCTGTTTCAGTTCCGCCGCTTGCGGGAAACCGCCGTCGCGCTTGCGCTCCCACACCAGCACGTCGCCGCAGTGGATTTCGAAGATGCCGCCCCGGCCGGGCGCCAGCGCCACCTCGCCCACTTCGTCGGCGAAGGTGGAGAGCAGCTCCTGCGCCAGCCAGGCTGCGCGCAGCAGCCATTGGCACTGGGTGCAATAGCGGATGACGATGCGGGGCTTGTCCATCAGAACACCAGGCCCAGTTGCCGCAATTGCGCGGCGGTCTGTTCGGCGCTCACGTGGTGGATGCCATGCCAGCCCAGGGCGCTGGCGGCCTCGGCGTTCCTGGCGCTGTCGTCGATGAACACCAGTTCGGACGGTTGCAGGTCGGGCAGATCGTCGGCCATGCGTGCGAACAGCAGCCGATAGATGGCCGGGTCCGGCTTGATCAGCCGTTCGCGGCCCGAGACCACGATGTGGCGGAAGCGGTGCAGCAGCGGATAGTGCTCCCAGGCGTAGGGAAAGGTCTCCGCCGACCAGTTGGTCAGCCCGTAGAGCGGCACCTGCGCGGCTTCCAGTCGTTCCATCAGCGCCACGCCGTCGGGCAGCGTGCCGGCCAGTGTTTCGGGCCAGCGCTGGTAGAAGGCCAGGATCAGCGCTTCGTGTTGCGGGTGGCTCGCCAGCAGTTCGGCGTTGGCGTCGGCGATGCTGCGGCCGGCATCCTGCTGCAGATTCCAGGCCGGCGAGCACACGTCGCGGAGAAAGCGGCGGCGCTCGTCGGCGTCGGCGATCAGCTTGCGGTAGAGGTGCTCGGGGTTCCAGTCGAACAGGACCCCGCCGAAATCGAAGACGACGGCGCGGATGGTCATGGCGGTGCGGATGTGGGCGAGGGCAAAAGTCGGATTGTACGCGCCGGCCGGCCCATGCCGTCAGTCGTCGCCGGAACCGGGCGGCGGCGGCGCGATCACCACCCGGTTGCGCCCGGCGCGCTTGGCGGCGTAGAGCGCGTCGTCGGCGCGCTTGATCAGGTCGTCCAGCGTGGTGTCGTCCGGTTGCAGCGTGGTGGCGCCGACGCTGATGGTGACCTGTACCCGGCGCTCGTTGTGATCGACCCATGCCGCGGCGGCGGCGGCGCGCAGTTTCTCGGCGACCTGGGCGGCTTCCAGGCCGGCGGTGTTGGGCAGCAGCACGGCGAATTCCTCGCCGCCCCAGCGCCCGAAATGGTCGGTGGCGCGCAGCGCGCCTTCGCAGGCGTGGCACACCGCGCGCAGCACCAGATCGCCGATCAGGTGGCCATAGGTGTCGTTGATCATCTTGAAGTGGTCGAGGTCGAGCATCAGCACCGAGAGCGGCTCGTCGGTGCGCCGCGCCAGCATCATGGCCTCGGCGCTATGGCGCTGCCATTCGCGCCGGTTGGCCACGCCGGTCAGCTCGTCGGTGGTGGCCATCTCCGCCAGCCGCTCGTTGGCCTTGCGCAACTCGCGGGTGCGTAGTGCCACGTCGTGCTTCAGTTCGCGCTGGTATTCGAGCAACTGTTCCTGGCCGAACGCCATGTATTGCAGCGTCAGCGAGACCGAGAACAGGAACAGGTGCAGATGCAGGAAATGCAGGTGCACGGTGTCTTGGTCGAACGGCCCGCCGCCGTGGGCGGTGACCAGCGTGAGCGTGACGGCGATCAGCAGCAGCGACAGCGTCACTCCCGGCAGCCGGTAATAGATGGTGGTGGCCAGCAGCACCGGGAACAGCAGCACCAGCGCGGTGCCGTGCAGCACCAGGGTGACGATCAGGATCACCAGCAGCAGTTGCGGCGGCCACCACCAGCGTTCGGCGCGGCGGTGCAGGCTCCAGCGGCGCCGGTCGCGCCACAGCACCAGGCAGGGCGCGATCAGCAGCATGCCGAGGATGTTGCCGGTGACGTACTCCAGGCAGATCAGCCCGATCTCTTCCATCGGCGGCCGCGCCGCGCCGCCGGTGGTCATCGCCAGCAGTGCGGGCAGCAGCACCATCAGCGACGGCAGCGCGCAGACCTGTCCCCAGAAGAAGATCAGCTCGCGCGGACGCTGCAGCAGCGGGCGGTGCCCTTTCAGCTCGCGGCGGCGCCACTGGGTGGCGGCCAGCCAGGCCTGCCCGGTATCGAGCGTGGCCAGCAGCGGCAGCAACCATGCCTGGTTGCCGTCCGGCGCCACGCGGTAGTGCGCCCAGCCGACCATCAGGTTGCCGACGAAGCACAGCAGCACGCCCAGCCGCCCCATCAGCAGCAGGGTGGCCAGACTGATCCCGGCGGGCATCCAGAACACGGGGGGCAGCTCCGGCGCAAGGCGTCCCGGCCAGGCACTGAGCGCGGCGGTCACGACGAAGGCGAGCAGCAACGCGGCGGAGAGGCGGGCGGCGGAGAGGTGGGCGAGGGCTTTCGACATCGAGGCGCGCAGGGTCGGGATGGCTCCAGTGTAGTGAATCGATGCCGAATGAACGGGGCTGTTTGGTCTCCCCGTCGCACGGGGTGGCCTGGGTGGGGCGCCGGGCCGTCGTGCCCGGCGCGCGGGGCGCGCGGGGCGCGGCCAAGAAAAAACCCCGCGCCGTGGCGCGGGGTTGGCAGGCGGGCCGGCGTCGCCGGGGCGACGCGGGTGCCGGATGGCCTGATTACAGGCTGTAGTACATGTCGAATTCGACCGGGTGCGTGGTCATGCGGATGCGATTGACTTCGTTCATCTTCAGTTCGATGTACGAGTCGATCCATTCGTTGGTGAACACGCCGCCACGGGTCAGGAACTCGCGATCCGCGTTCAGCGAATCGAGGGCTTCTTCCAGCGATGCGCAGACGGTCGGGATCAGCTTGTCTTCTTCCGGCGGCAGGTCGTACAGGTTCTTGTCGGCCGGATCGCCCGGGTGGATCTTGTTCTGCACGCCGTCCAGGCCGGCCATCAGCAGGGCGGAGAAGGCCAGGTACGGGTTGGCCAGCGGATCCGGGAAGCGCGCTTCGATGCGGCGACCCTTGTCCGACGCCACGTGCGGAATGCGGATCGAGGCGGAACGGTTGCGGGCGGAATAGGCCAGCTTCACCGGAGCTTCGTAGTGCGGAACCAGACGCTTGTACGAGTTGGTGCCCGGGTTGGTGATGGCGTTCAGCGCCTTGGCGTGCTTGATGATGCCGCCGATGTAGTAGATGGCGAAGTCCGACAGGCCGGCGTAGCCGTTGCCCGCGAACAGGTTCTTGCCGTCCTTCCACACCGATTGGTGCACGTGCATGCCGGAACCGTTGTCGCCGACGATGGGCTTGGGCATGAAGGTGGCGGTCTTGCCGTACTGGTGCGCCACGTTGTGCACCACGTACTTCAGGATCTGGGTCCAGTCGGCGCGCTTGGTCAGCGTGCTGAACTTGGTGCCGATTTCGTTCTGGCCGGCGTTCGCCACTTCGTGGTGGAACACTTCGACCGGCACGCCCAGCTCTTCGAGCACCAGCACCATGGTGGCGCGGATGTCCTGGTGGCTATCGACCGGCGGAACCGGGAAGTAGCCGCCCTTGACGCGCGGACGGTGGCCCATGTTGCCGCCTTCGGTATCGCTGGCGGTGGCCCAGGCGCCTTCATCCGAATCGATCTTCAGGAAGCAGCCGGACATGTCCACGCCCCAGCGCACGCCGTCGAAGATGAAGAATTCGGGTTCCGGGCCGAAGTAGGCGGTGTCGCCCAGGCCGGAAGCCTTCAGGTAGGCTTCGGCGCGCTTGGCGATGGAACGCGGATCGCGGTCGTAACCCTTGCCGGTATCCGGCTCAATCACGTCGCAGGTCAGGAACACGGTCGGTTCGTCGAAGAACGGATCGATGTTGGCAGTGGCCGGATCCGGCATCAGCAGCATGTCGGAAGCCTGGATACCCTTCCAGCCGGTGATCGACGAGCCGTCGAAGGCGTGGCCGTTGGTGAACCACTCCTCGTCCACCACGTGGGCCGGCACGGTCACGTGCTGCTCCTTGCCGATGGTGTCGGTGAAACGCAGGTCCACGAACTTGATGTCGTTTTCCTGAATCAACTTGAGAACGTCGGCTGCCGACATCTTGAAACTCCTTGCTGAATAAGGATTGATGATTTTTCTGACCCGTGACGCCGGGTCGGCGCGGGATGGACCATCCTGAAGCAGAAATCGTGCCAGCGCCTGTGCGCGAGACGAACCATTGTGCCACAAACGCTTGCGGCTCCTGAGTCGTTTTGGACGTGCGCGCAAAGGGTGCGCCGCCCCATGTTGATGCACCATATTGGTGCGTCGCACCCGGTCGGAGCGTCCGCGCTAGAATGCCTCATTCGCATTTGCGTCATATTTCATCTGGAGCCGACATGAGCGAAGCCACCGAGATCCTGAAACGCGCCCGCGAGCGCGGAGCGCAGCTGGGCCTGCCTTATTCCGGCGCGGTCACCCCGGCCGAGGCCTATCAACTGGCGCGGACCCTGCCCACCACCCGCATCGTCGACGTGCGCACCGCCGCCGAGTGGCAGTTCGTCGGCGTGGTGCCCGGTGCCGAACTGATCGAATGGAAGCGCTTCCCTGAGATGTCGCTCAACCCCGATTTCCTCACCCAACTGAAAACCAAGGTGGATACCCAGGACGTGGTGCTGTTCCTGTGCCGCTCCGGCGCGCGCAGCCACGACGCGGCCGAGCTGGCGGCCACCCATGGCTACAGCGAGGCGTACAACATCCTGGAAGGTTTCGAGGGCGACAAGGACGAAGGCCAGCATCGCAACAGCGTGAACGGCTGGCGCGCCGCCGGCCTGCCCTGGGTGCAGGGCTGAATCCGGCCGCTCGATCCGTCCTTTGCCCCCTGGGCCTCGCTTTCGGGCGGCAGGCGTGACACGCTGGCCGCCTTTCACTTCATGCAGCACCGTCCCATGCGCTACTTCGTCATCGGCAACCCCATCGCCCACAGCAAATCGCCGCAGATCCACGCCGCCTTCGCCGCCCAGTTCGGGCTGGTCGACTTCAGCTACGAGCGCCTGCTGGCGCCGCTGGACGGTTTCGCCGCCACCGTGCGGCAGTTGGTGGAGACAGGGGCGGGCGGCTGCAACGTGACGGTGCCGTTCAAGGAAGAGGCGTTCCGCCTGGCCGACAGCCTGACGCCGCGCGCCGCGGCGGCCGGCGCGGTGAACACCCTGCGGATCGGCGCCGACGGCCGCCTGCTGGGCGACAACACCGATGGCGCCGGGCTGGTGGCCGACCTGCTGCGCCACGGCGAACTGGCGGGACGGCGCGTGCTGCTGCTGGGGGCCGGCGGCGCCGCGCGCGGCGTGCTGTTGCCGTTGGCGGAGGCACGTCCGGCCGCCATCGTGCTGGCCAATCGCAGCGTCGACAAGGCGCACGCGTTGGTGGACGAGTTCGCACCGCGCCTGCCGGCGCCGCTGAGCGCCAGCGCCTTCGCCGACCTCGCCGGCGCCTTCGACGTGGTGGTCAACGCCACCTCGGCCAGCTTGGGCGGCGCCGCGATCCCATTGCCCGACGGCGTGTTCGCACCCGGCGCGCTGGCCTACGACATGATGTACGGCAAGGAAGAGACCGCCTTCCTGGCGCAGGCCCGTGCCGCCGGCGTCGCGCGCCGGGTCGACGGGCTGGGCATGCTGGTGGGCCAGGCGGCCGAGGCGTTCGCGCTGTGGACCGGCCACCGCCCGGACGTGGCGCCGGTGCTGGCTCAGATGCGCGGCGCACTGTAACGCACTGTCACGCCCTCCGGGCTAAGAGCCTGTTCAAAGTCTTTTCGCGACAGCGTTCGGGGCAGTGCCGGTGTGCGGCAAGGCGCAGGACGCGCTGCGGTATGAATACCGTGAGCGGCGTGCAACGCAGCAGCGCGCCGGCAATGCCCCGAACCCTTGGGGCCGGGCCGGCGCTGCCGCGAAAAGACTTTGAACAGGCTCTAAGCCAGTCGCATAATCGCCGCCGTTCCAAGACGATGGCGCTGCCGTGAGTACCAACAACAAAACCTTCGGCTGGTGGGTGAAGCGGGCACTGCTGGCATTGCTGGCCGTGTTCCTGCTGTGGAACCTGTGGATCTTCGGCCACGTGCTGGCCTGGCGCTGGTTCAACCCGTCCGAGACGGCGTTCATGGACCAGCAGCTGGAGCGGCTGCGCCAGGAGGACCCCGACGCCGAACTGCGCCACCGCTGGGTGCCCTACGACCGGATCTCCAACAACCTGAAGCGCGCGCTGGTCGCCAGCGAGGACGCCAAGTTCCTCGAACACGACGGCTTCGACTGGGAAGGCATCCAGACCGCCTGGGAGAAGAACCTGAAGAAGGGCCGCATCGTCGCCGGCGGCTCGACCATCAGCCAGCAACTGGCGAAGAACCTGTTCCTGTCCGGCCGGCGCACCCCGTGGCGCAAGCTGGAGGAAGCGCTGATCACGGTGATGCTCGAAGGCGTGCTCGACAAGCGGCGCATCTTCGAGATCTACCTCAATTCCATCGAATGGGGCGACGGTGTGTTCGGCGCCGAGGCCGCATCGCGGCACTACTACGGCAAGGGGGCCGCCCGTTTGTCCAGCTATGAAGCCGCCCGTCTGGCGGCCATGGTGACCAACCCTCGTTATTACGATACCCATCGGGGTGATCGCCGCCTGGCGCGCAAGACCGCCATCATCCAGCGCCGCATGGGTTACGCCGATATCCCCTGAAACGACGTTCGTCCTGTCAGCGTGCGGTTTGCGTCACAATTACCTCAGGTTGACTGATTCAAACAAACGTTGGCACTGCCTTCGAGAGTAGCATTAGCAAAAATCGGATACCGGCAGGGTTTTGGGGATGAGTCGTACATGGTGGCGCCGCGACAGCCTGGTCGCACTGGCCGTCGTGCTTGCTTACTTGGTGCTGGCATGGGCCACGCCGTGGTCGGGCTGGCTGGAGGCGCGCACCTACGACGCCGGCATGCGGATGACCGAACGGGCGCCCGATCCGCGGATCGCCGTGATCGCCATCGACCAGCAAAGCCTGGACAACATCGGTCGCTGGCCGTGGTCGCGCGAAGTGCACGCTCGGCTGATCGACAAGCTGGCGGCGGGCGGCGCCAAGGTGATCGCCTCCACGGTGTTCTTCACCGAGCCGCAGCAGGATCGCGGCCTGCCTTATCTGCGGCAGTTCGAGCAGCGCTTCCACCAGAACCCCGAGGCCTATCCCTCCGGCTTCGGCGAGCAGGTCGAGCATGCGCTGGGTGCGCTCGACGTGGACAGCCAGCTGGCGCGCAGCATGCGCAACGCCGGCAACCTGGTGCTGCCCATGCAGCTCCGGCTGGGCGAAGGGCAGGGCGAGCCGGATAAACCGCTGCCGGACTTCGTCGCGCGCACCGAGCTGGAGCCGGGTGGCGACCCCGCCCACGGCTGGCCGCTGCCGGTGGATGCCGCCATTCCGCCGATCCCGCGCATCGGCGCTGCCGCCGCGCTGACCGCGGGCGAACTGCTGGTGCCGGACGACGACGGCGTGGTGCGGCGGATGCCGCTGGCGGTGCGCTATTTCGGCGCGATCTATCCCACCTGGCCGCTGGCGGTGGCCGCGCGCACGCTCAACCTGGGCACCGACCGCATCGCTCTCGACCTGGGGCGCTCGCTGACCCTGGGCAACGTGCAGTTGCCGACCGACGCCGACAGCACCTTCCTGCCCTACTTCTACAGCCGCGACGGCGCCGACGCCTTCCCGGTCGATTCGTTCTACGACGTGTACGCCGGCAAGATCGCGCCCGAGAAATATCGCGGCAAGACAGTGCTGATCGGTGCCACCGCGCTCGGCGTGGGCACGCTGTACGTCACGCCCGCCTCGGCGGCCACGCCGTCGGTGCTGGTGGCGGCCAACGGCGTGTCGGCGCTGTTGCAACAGCACTACTACACCAGCCCCCCGTGGGCGGCCTGGGTCAAGTGGGGCGCGCTGCTGCTGGTGGCGCTGTACCTGGTCGCCGGACTGCCGCGATTGGGGGCGGCGCCCGCCGCCGCGATCACCGCGGGCGTGCTGCTGGTGTTGCTGGCGGCGCAGTTCGCGCTGATGGTGCAGGGCATGCTGTGGGTGCCGCTGGTGGCGCCCGCCGCGCTGCTGCTGCTGGGGCACGCGGTGCTCACCACCAAGCGCTACCTGATGACCGAGGAACAGGGTCAGAAGAGCGCCGCCGAATCGGCCGAATCCAACCGCATGCTGGGGCTGGCGTTCCAGGGGCAGGGCCAGCTCGACCTGGCGTTCGACAAGTTCCGCCGCGTGCCGCTGTCGGACGACCTGATGGAGCCGCTGTACAACCTGGCGCTCGATTTCGAGCGCAAGCGCCAGTTCAACAAGGCGGAGAACGTCTACCGCCACATGGCGCGGCACGACCCGGGCTACCGCGATCTGAAGGAAAAGCTGAAGCGCGCCAAGCAGATGGCCGAGACGGTGCTGCTGGGGCGCGGCGACAAGGGCGGCACCCTGCTGCTGGCCGGCGGCGACGTGGAAAAGCCGATGCTCGGCCGCTACCGCGTGGAAAAGGAACTGGGCAAGGGCGCGATGGGCGTGGTCTACCAGGGGCGCGATCCCAAGATCGGCCGGGTGGTGGCGATCAAGACCATGGCGCTCAGCCAGGAGTTCGAGTCCGACATGCTGGAAGAAGCGCGCCAGCGCTTCTTCCGCGAGGCCGAGACCGCCGGCCGGCTCAACCACCCCAGCATCGTCACCATCTACGACGCCGGCGAGGAACACGACCTCGCCTATATCGCGATGGAATTCCTCAAGGGCGCCGACCTTACCCAGTACACCCATCCCGGGCAGTTGCTGCCGCTGGCCGAAGCGGTGGGCATCGTGCGCCGAGTGGCCGAGGCGCTGGATTACGCGCACAAGGCGGCGGTGGTCCACCGCGACATCAAGCCGGCCAACGTGATGTACGAGCGCGAGAGCGGGCAGGTCAAGGTCACCGACTTCGGCATCGCCCGCATCACCGACGCCAGCCGCACCCGCACCGGCATGGTGCTGGGCACACCGTCGTACATGTCGCCGGAGCAGTTGTCCGGCAAGAAGATCGATGGCCGTTCCGACCTGTTCTCGCTCGGCGTGATGCTGTACCAGCTCTGCACCGGCCACCTGCCGTTCAACGGTGAATCGATGGCCGAATTGATGTACCGCATCGCCAACGATTCGCCCACCGATCCGCGCAAGCTCAACCCGCATATTCCTGGCATGCTGGCAGCCATCACGATGAAGGCCTTGGCCAAAGACATCGAAGCCCGGTTCCAGAGCGGCGCCCACTTCGCCGCGTCGTGCGCCAAGCTGGAAGCCGGACTCAAGGAGAGGGCTGCGCATGGTTGACCTGAGCCGGTCGCTGCGGATGGACGGGGCGAGCGATCCCGGGCTGATCCGCGATCACAACGAGGACGCGCTGGGCTTCGACGCCGCGCTGGGCTTCGCCGTGCTCGCCGATGGCATGGGCGGCTACAACGCCGGCGAGGTGGCCAGCGGCATCGCCATCGAGATGATGCTGCACACCGTGCGCGAGGGCTTGGCGACGCGCGACGCCGCGGTGCTGGACCGGCGCGGCGTGCCGCATGCCCGCACCGTGCTGGAAGAGTCGGTGTTCCTGGCCAACAGCGCCATCCACGGCACCGCTCAATCCCAGCCGCAATGCGCCGGCATGGGCACCACGCTGGTCGCCACGCTGTTCTTCGACGACCAGGTGATGGTGGCGCACGTCGGCGATTCGCGCTGCTACCGGTTGCGCGACGGTGTGCTGGCCCAATTGACGCGCGATCATTCGTTCCTCCAGGAGCAGATCGACAGCGGCCTGATCAGCCCCGAGGAGGCACGGCTGTCGCTCAACAAGAACCTGGTGACGCGTGCCGTCGGCATCGACCCGGCGGTCGAGGCCGAGCTGCACGGCTATGCGGTGCAGGTGGGCGACCTGTACCTGTTGTGCTCCGATGGCCTGAACGACATGCTGGAGGACGCCGAGATCGCCGAGGTGCTCGACGATCTGCGCGGTCATCTGTCGCTGGCGGTGGCCAGACTGGTGGAGCGCGCCAACGCGGCGGGGGGGCGCGACAACGTGTCGGTGCTGCTGATCGAGGTCAAGCGGCCGTTCCCGGCGCGCGGCGCGTTGTGGCAGAAAGTCTCGTCGCTGCTGGGCGGCGGCCGGGACAAAAGATAAGAAACAAGGCCGCCAAGGCCGGAGAAGATGATGGCGAGAGTCCTGCTTTGCCTGGATGGCAATGTAATCAAGGAAGTGCGGCTGGTGCGCGACCGGACCACGGTCGGGCGCCGTCCCAGCAACGATATCCAGATCGAGAACCTGGCGGTGTCGGGCGAACACGCCATGTTCAACCGCGTCGGCCGCGACGTGTTCATCGAGGACCTGGGCAGCACCAACGGCACGCTGGTCAACGGCAAGCCGGTGCAGCGCCAGTTGCTCAACGACGGTGACGAGATCGTCGTCGGCAAGTACCAGCTCAAGTTCTGGCAGGACGCCGACGGCGGCGAGGACTTCGAGAAGACCATGATGTTGCAGGCGCCGACCCGGCCGATACCGCCGCCCGCGCCGCGCGCCGCAGCGGTGGTCACCACCCGGCCGTCCACCGCGCCGGTGGCCACGCGCCCGGCGGCGGCGCAACCGGCCCCGCGCCCGGCCGCGCCCAGCGTCTCGGTGCCGGCCGCTGCCCAGGTAGGCGGCCCGATGGGCGTGGTCAAGGTCCTGACCGGGCCCAACATCGGCCGCGAGGTGCTGCTCAACAAGCCGGCCACCACCCTGGGCCGCGCCGGCGCGCAGGTGGCGGTGATCAGCAAGCGCCAGCAGGGCTACGTGCTGGTCCACGTCGAGGGCGAGCGCACTCCGCTGGTCAACGGCCGCGACATCGGCACCACGGCGCAGCCGCTGCGCGACGAGGACCTGATCGAGCTGATGGGCGTGAAAATGGCGTTCTTCATCCGCGATTGAGCGTCATCGCACGCCGTCTGGCGGCGTGTGATGCGGCTCGACGCCGGCCGGGCGTTGCTCGGCCACAATGGAATCGGGCGCGGATCGCGCCCGATTCTTCATCTTCATCGGAACACCATGCAACTTCGTATTCTCGGCTGCAGCGGCGGCATCGGCGGCACGAACCGCACCACCTCGATGCTGCTGGGCGAGCGGACCCTGATCGACGCCGGCACCGGCGTCGGCGACCTGACCGTCGACGAGATGGCGCGGATCGACCAGGTCTTCCTTACCCACGCGCATCTCGACCACATCGCCTGCCTGCCGATGATGCTCGACAACGTGCTCGGCCTGCGCGACCGGCCGGTGACGGTGCACGCCAACCGCGCCACCTTGCAGGTACTGCGCGACCACGTGTTCAACTGGGCCATCTGGCCCGATTTCAGCGCCATTCCCAGCCCCGAGGCCGCCATGCTGCGTTTCGCGGCGATGGAGATCGGCGAAACGCGCGAAGTGGACGGCTGCCGCATCACCGCCCTGCCGGTGTTGCATACCGTGCCCGCCGTCGCCTACGCCTTCGATTCCGGCGCCGCCACGCTGGTGTTCTCCGGCGACACCACCGACAGCCCCGAGTTCTGGCGTGCCTTGAACGCCATCGACAACCTGCGCACCCTGATCGTGGAAACCGCGTTCGCCGACCGCGAGGAAGGGCTGGCCCGCCTGTCCAAGCATTTTTCGCCGCGCCTGCTGGTCGGCGCGCTGGCGCAGCTGGCGCGTCCCGAGGCGGTCGAAGTCCTGATCACCCACTTGAAGCCGGCCGACCATGCGCTGACCATGCGCGAAGTGCTGGAGCAGGGCGCGGGCTATCGCATTGCCCGGCTGGAGCAGGGGCAGGTCATCCAGTTTTGAGCGCAGCCGGCAACGCCCCTCCGGCCGCGCTTCGCGCTTCCGGCCGGAGCCGCTACGCTGGTTAGCCACTCGCCAGCGCCCGGCATCGCCGGGCCACCCAAGGAGACGTCATGGCTGTTCCGCCCCATCGCCCGCAGCTCGATCGGGATGCCCTGCGCGAGCGGCTGGAGAAGCTGAACGCGGTGGGGATCGCACTATCGGGCGAATCGGACATCGCGCGGCTGACCGAAGCCATCCTGATGGCCGCCAAGGAGCTGGCCAATGCCGACGCCGGCACGCTCTACATCGTGCGGGATGGCGCGCTGCACTTCGAGATCGCCATCACCGACCGACTCGGCCGCAAGGTGGGCGGCACCAGCGGGGTGCCGGTGGGATTGCCGCCGGTGCCGCTGGCGCATCCCGACGGCACGCCCAACCTGAACAACGTGGTGGCCTGCGCGGCCAACCAGGACCGCACCATCGTCATCGACGATGCCTACATCGCCGAAGGCTACGACTTCTCCGGCACCCGCGCCTTCGACGCCGACCTGGGCTACCGCTCGCAGTCGTTCCTCAGCGTGCCGATGAAGAACCGCCAGGGCGAGCTGCTCGGCGTGCTGCAACTGATCAACGCCCTCGACGACGCGGGGCGGATCCGCGCGTTCGATGCCGACGACACCCACCTGGTGGAATCGCTGGCGTCGCAGGCGGCGGTGGCGCTGACCAACCAGCAGTTGATCCAGTCGCTGAAGGCGTTGTTCGAATCGTTCATCGGCCTGATCAACCTGGCCATCGACGACAAATCGCCCTACACCAGCCGCCACTGCCAGCGGGTGCCGGTGCTGACCATGATGCTGGCCGAGGCCGCCGTGCGTACCCGGCAAGGGCCATTGGCCGCGTTCGACATGGACGACACCGACCGCTATGCGCTGAAGATCGCCGGCCTGCTGCACGACTGCGGCAAGATCACCACCCCGGTGCACGTGATCGACAAGGCGACCAAGCTGCACACGCTGTTCGACCGCATCGCGCTGATCGACACCCGCTTCGAGGTGTTGCGCCGCGACGCGCGCATCGCGCAGCTGGAAGGCCATCTGGACGAGGCGGCCTACCGCGCGCGGCTGGCCGGGCTGGACGATGCGCAGGCGTTCCTGCACCGCTGCAATGTCGGCGGCGAGGCGATGTCCGACGCCGATGTGGCGCGGGTGGCCGAGATCGCCCGCTGGACCTGGCACGGCCCGCAGGGCGAGGTGCCGTTCCTCGACGACGACGAGCAGGAGAACCTGTCGATCCGACGCGGCACGCTGACCGCCGCCGAGCGACAGGTCATCAACCACCACATCGACGTCACCATTCGCATGCTGGAATCGCTGCCGTGGCCGCGCCGGCTGGCGGTGGTGCCGGAATACGCCGGCGGCCACCACGAGCGCATGGACGGGCGCGGCTACCCGCGCGGCCTGACCCGCGACCAGATGAGCGTGCCGGCGCGGGTGATGGGCATCGCCGACGTGTTCGAGGCGCTGACCGCGCGCGACCGGCCATACAAGCCGGGCATGCAGCTGTCGCAGGCACTGACCATCCTGGCGCGGATGGCGCGCGAGCAGCACGTGGATATCGATCTGTTCGAAGTGTTCGTCCGCGAGCGGGTATGGCTGGACTACGCGCGCGAGTTCCTGCCGCCGGAGCAGATCGACGAGGTGGACGAAGCGGCGCTGCTGGCGTTGGCCGGCTGCGATGGCGCGAAGCAAACGGCTTGAACGTCGTTTTGCGACGGCAACAAAAAGCCCCGCTTGTGCGGGGCTTTTTTGCGGGGACGATACCTCAGCGGGTCTGGCCCGCCAGCACGTAGTGCACGCGCTCGTAATCGACACCGCGTTCCAGCGCCGATTCCAGGCGCAGCTTGCGGGTGCTTTCGCCATCCCACCACTCGACCAGCCGGCCGGGTCGGAACCAGCCCACCGGCAGGATCAGCGACGCGGGCGAACGCAGCGTCGGCGTGGCGGGCAGCGCCAGGCCCTCGGTCCAGCCGCGGCGGCCGGCGTGGACCAGGTCCACCGGGCGCACCGCCGCCGAATGCGGCTGCCCCGGCAGCAGGCGCACACCGATCACGATCTGGTCGCCTTCCTGTTGCAGCCAGCGCACGGTGCCGACGTAGTAGCGGTTGGCGATGGACACCGCCAGCAGCTGCTGCAACGCGACGCGATGGCCCGGCGTGGCCTTGCGCGACAACTGCATGCCCTGCGGACTTTCGTTGCGCAGCCACCAGGTTTCGTGCGGCGCCAGTTCGGCCGAGGCGGTGGCGGTCTGGAGCGTCTGGGTGCGGCCGAACAACTGCATCCGCACCAGATCGTCGCCGGCCAGTTCCTGCGGACCGTCGGTGGGCAGCGCGAAGCTGCCCTTGCCGACCGCCAGGTGCTGGCGTGACAGGCCGAAGATCACATCGATGGTGCGGTTGCCGTCGGCGCGCGGGTGGATGCGCTCGGTCGGCTGTTCGCACCAGGTGCGGTAGAGATCGGTCAGCAGCGATTCCACCGCGCTGGACGGGAACTGCTCGCCCAGGCCGAGTTTTTCCGGGTTCTCGCCGTTGCGCAGCAACTTGATGCGGCGCGACAGCGCCTGCGCCAGCTGGTAGGTATCGATCTCGCGCACCGTATCGCCGGAGAGGCGCGGCTCGATGCGGCGGGGCGCCGACGGCGAGGCGAAGTCGATCTGCAGGCTGCCGCGCCCCGGCAGGGCGCGTGCTTCGCGCTCCAGCGGTGCGCGCTGGGCGAATGCCGGCAGGCGCTCGTCCAGCCACAGGATCTGCCGCGCGGTGAAGTGGTAGGGGCTGGCGCCGGCCAGCAGCAGCGTATGGACGAACACGTTCTCGGGTGCGGCCACGCCGGCCACCTTGAGCATGCTGTCCTTGGCGGGCTTTTCGGCCACGCCGGCCTTGTCGGCCAGCGTGTAGTAGCCGTACAGCGCCTGCCACTGCTCGGGCGGAACCGGCTTGTAGGCCAGCAGGTGCTCGCGCATCACCAGGCACTGGTAGCGCAGGGTGCGCTCGGCGGCGAGCGCGTGGTGGTCGACGGCATCGGCCTGACCGTCCAGCGCGGCGTGCCAGCAACGGGCATAGGCGTCGCGCAGCAGCGCCCACATGCCGACCACCTGCTGCCAGGCGTTCTGTTCATCCTGGCCGAAGGGCACGGCGCGGCCCAGGAAGCGCTCGGTGAGCGCGGTCTGGACCATGTGGATCCCTTCGCGGAACAGTTCCAGGATCTTGAGCGATTCGTAGGGCGTGATGCCGCTGTTGTTCAACAGCGTCAGCGCTTCGGTGAGTTCGTTATGGGCAACCGGGGCATTGATCAGCGGCAGCAGCTGCATCCAGCTTTTGGCCGACCGGGCATCGGTGAACGGCGGCGACGCGGCGCCGCGATAGGAGGGCAGGTTTTCCGAATCCATTATGGCTCGAGCAGGCTAAGCCGCTGGCGCAGCATGCCGAGCATCTCTTCGGAGACGGGTGGCACGGCGCTCGGACGGCGGGGTTCGGCCCAGACCGGGCTGGGGAAATGCCGATCGCCTTGCCATCGCGGGATCACGTGCCAATGCAGATGCGGCACCATGTTTCCCAGACTGGCAAGATTGATTTTGTCAGGGTGCAAGACATCCCGCACCACACGCTCGACGGCAGTCACTACATTCATCAGCCGCTGACGCTCCGCACTGTCCAGGTCGCTGAGTTCGGCGACGTGGCGGTTCAGAATGACGCGAGTAAAACCGGGATATGCTGGATCGTCTACGAGTACCACGCGGCAGAAGTCATCCTGCCACACGCGTTCCCCGCCCATTGAGGTACATAGCTCGCAAACGCTTTGCATTACCCTTTCCTGATTTTTCAGGGATTATAAACAAGCGCGAACCAGAAACAATCAGGGGAACCCCGGTGACGGGGCCCGACCGTCTACGACGGACGTAAGCAGCCCGCTTATTGGCGGGCCGCCCGCAAAGCCTCGCAACTACAGCAAAACGCGCTCGATGCCACCGTCGCGTGCCTGTTCCACGTAGCGTTGTTGCCAGTCCTCGCCGAGCACGTGCTTGGCGATCTCGATCACGATGTAGTCGGCCTCGGTGTGCGAGTCGTCGTTGTAGCGCGACAGGCCCTGCAGGCACGACGGGCACGAGGTCAGGATCTTCACCTGGGTCTGCTCGCCCGATTCGGCGCGCAGCTTGTCCGCACCCTGCTGCATCTCTTCCTGCTTGCGGAAGCGCACCTGGGTCGAGATGTCCGGACGGGCCACGGCGAAGGTGCCCGATTCGCCGCAGCAGCGGTCGTTCAGATCGACCTTGCTGCCCATCAGCGTGTTGGCGACATCGATGCCCTTGTACTGCTTCATCGGGGTGTGGCACGGCTCGTGGTACATGTAGCGCACGCCGTCCACGCCCTCCAGCTTCACGCCCTTCTCCATCAGGTACTCGTGGATGTCGATCAGGCGGCAGCCGGGGAAGATCTGCTCGAACTGGTACTTCATCAGCTGATCCATGCAGGTGCCGCACGATACCACCACGGTCTTGATGTCCAGGTAGTTGAGCGTGTTGGCCACCCGGTGAAACAGCACCCGGTTCTCGGTGGTGATCTTCTCGCCCTTGTCGGCGAAGCCGCTGGAAGTCTGCGGGTAGCCGCAGCACAGGTAGCCCGGCGGCAGCACCGTGGTGGCGCCGACGTGCCACAGCATGGCCTGGGTGGCCAGTCCCACCTGCGAGAACAGCCGCTCCGAGCCGCAGCCCGGGAAGTAGAACACGGCTTCCGATTCCTCCTGCAGGCGCTCCGGATCGCGGATCACCGGCACGATGGCGCTGTCCTCGATATCGAGCAGGCCGCGCGCGGTCTTGGCCGGCACCTTGGCGGGCAGCGGCTTGTTGATGAAGTGGATCACCTGGGCCTTGATCGGCGCCTTGCCCAGCGTGGCCGGCGGTTGTTTGGTGATGCCGCGGATCAGGCCGAAGCGCTTGGCCAGGGTATGGCCCAGGCGCTGGGCCTTGTAGCCTACCTGGATCATGCCTGCGCGCAGCAGCTTGATGGTGGCCGGGTCCTTGATCGTCAGGAATGCCATGCCCAGGGCGGTGCCGGGGTTGAACGGCTTCTTGCCTTCCTTGCGCAGGAAGTTGCGCATCGCCACCGATACGTCGCCGAAATCGATCTTCACCGGACAGGGATTCACGCAGCGGTGGCAGACCGTGCAGTGGTCGGCCACGTCTGCCAGTTCCTCGAAGTGACGGAACGAGATGCCGCGCCGGGTCTGTTCCTCGTAGAGGAAGGCTTCGGTCAACAGGCCGGTGGCCAGGATCTTGTTGCGCGGGCTGTACAGCAGGTTGGCGCGCGGTACGTGGGTGGTGCACACGGGCTTGCACTTGCCGCAGCGCAGGCAATCCTTGATCGAATCCGAGATCGCGCCGATGTCCGATTGTTCGAGGATCAGCGATTCGGCGCCCAGCAGGCTGAACGACGGGGTGTAGGCGTTGGTGAGATCCGAGCCGGGCAACAGCTTGCCCTTGTTGAAGCGGCCCTCGGGATCGACCTGGCGCTTGTAGGCTTCGAACGGCGCCAGTTCCTCGCGGGTGAGGAATTCGTACTTGGTGATGCCGATGCCGTGCTCGCCCGAGATCACGCCGTTCAGGCGGCGCGCCACCGCCATGATGCGCGCCACCGCGTGGTGGGCGCGTTGCAGCATGTCGTAGTCGTCCGAGTTCACCGGGATGTTGGTGTGGACGTTGCCGTCGCCTGCGTGCATGTGCAGCGCCACCCAGGTGCGGCCCTTGAGCACCTTCTGGTGCAGCGCCTGGATCGCGTCCAGCACCGGCTTGCTGTTGCGGTCGGCGAACAGCGGCTCCAGCTGGGCGTAGACCTCGCGCTTCCACGACACGCGCAGCATGAAGTCGCGCAGCGCGTGATAGACGCTCTGCGGCATGTTTTCGGTGCCGACAGTGGATTCCAGCGGGGCGTCCGGGTATTGCGCGGTATAGCTCTCGAAGGCGCCGTCCAGGTTCTCCAGCAGCCAGCTCCAGCGGTCGCGCACGTTGTAGACCAGCGCCAGCGCGGCTTCGCGGCGCTCGCCGATCAGGGCTTCGCGGCTGATCGGCGAATCGGCCAGATCGAGCGGCAACTGGCCGTGGGTGAAGAAGTCGGCCAGGCGGTCGAGCAGTTCGATCTTGTTGGCGATCGACAATTCGATGTTGATGCGCTCGATCTCGTCCGAGTATTCGCCCAGGCGCGGCAGCGGGATCACCACGTCTTCGTTGATCTTGAAGGCATTGGTGTGCTTGGCGATGGCCGCGGTGCGGGCGCGGTCCAGCCAGAATTTCTTGCGCGCCTCGGCCGAGACGGCGATGAAGCCTTCGCCGCTGCGGGCGTTGGCCAGCCGCACCACCTGGCTGGCGGCCTCGCCGACGGCGGCTTCGTCGTCCGACACCAGGTCGGCGATCAGCACCATCTTGGGCCGGCCCTTGGATTTGGCCTTGGTGGCGTAGCCGACCGCGCGCACGTAGCGCCAGTCCAGGTGCTCCAGGCCGGCGAGCTGCACGGCGGGATGGGCGTCGAGGTAATCCTTGATTTCGACGATCGACGGCACGGCGCGGCTGACTTCGCCGAAGAACTCCAGGCAGACGGTGCGGGTATGTTCCGCCATGCGGTGCAGGATGAAGCGGGCCGAGGTGATCAGGCCATCGGTGCCTTCCTTCTGCACGCCGGGCAGGCCGGCCAGGAATTTGTCGGTGACGTCCTTGCCCAGCCCTTCCTTGCGGAAGCGCGCGCCCGGCACCACCAGCGTTTCCTCGCCCAGGCGGGTCTTGCCGTCGGGCTTGTAGGTGGTGATGCGGAAGGTGGCGTGTTCGGCGTCGTGGATCTTGCCCAGGTTGTGATCCAGCCGCTCGATGAATTTCCAGTTGCCGTCCGGGTCGACCATCTTCCAGCTGACCAGGTTGTCGAGCGCGGTGCCCCACAGTACGGCCTTCTTGCCGCCGGCGTTCATCGCCACGTTGCCGCCGATGCACGAGGCGTCGGCTGAGGTGGGGTCGACCGCGAATACCAGGCCCGCGCTTTCGGCGGCTTCCATCACGCGGCGGGTGACCACGCCGGCGCCGCACTGGATGGTGGCGACCTGCTCGTCGCGCCCCGCGATGTGCATGAACTCGACGCCATTGTGGCGATCGAGCTTCTCGGTGTTGATCACCGCCGACATCGGCGTCAGCGGCACGGCGCCGCCGGTGTAGCCGGTGCCGCCGCCGCGTGGGATCACTGTCAGCCCCAGTTCGATACAGGCGGCCACCAGCGGCGCCATCTCGGCTTCGGTATCCGGCGACAGCACGACGAACGGGTATTCCACGCGCCAGTCGGTGGCGTCGGTGACGTGGCTGACGCGCGCCAGCCCGTCGAAGCAGATGTTGTCGCGCCGGGTGTGCGGCGCCATGCGCTTGATCACCTTGCGGCGCAGCGCGGCGGTATCGCGGAATTCGCGCTCGAAGCTGTCCACCGCCTCGCGGCCGCGCTTGACCAGCACGCCGACCTTTTCGTTGCCCTGGCGGCGCTTGTCGATCTCGCCCAGGCGATGGTGCAGCGCCTCGACCAGCAGCTTGAGCCGCTTGGCGTTGTCCAGCAGGTCGTCCTGCAGGTACGGGTTGCGCTTGACCGCCCAGATGTCGCCCAGTACCTCGAACAGCATGCGTGCGGAACGGCCGGTGACGCGTTCCTGGCGCAATTCGTCGAGCACGCGCCAGGCCTCGGACCCGAGCAACCGGACCACGATCTCACGGTCGGAGAACGAGGTGTAGTTGTAGGGAATCTCGCGCAGGCGCTCTTGGGCTTGGGGGATCGAATCGGCCATATCGTGGACGGGCTCTCGGTAAAAATCGTGCAGTGCGGAAACGCGATTTTATCGGAAAACCCCGAGGCTAAAGCCTCATTTTCGCTAGGGTTTTGAGCCAGGTCGCGTTGATCCGCCGGCGCGGGGTGGCGGTTGCGCGGGCGTCGAATGCCGCGCGACGACCCCGATGGCCGGGGTTGGCTAACAGGCGATGCGGTTGCGGCCGGCGCTTTTTGCGACGTAGAGCCGCTGGTCGGCGCTCTCGATCAGTTCGGTCAGCGTCAGTTCGTACTGGCGTTCGGCGACGCCGACGCTGAGGGTGACCGCCAGGTCGTCGGCCAGGTGCAGCCAATCCCATTCGGCCACCAGCCTGCGCAGACGCTCGGCGACGTCGGCGGCGTCGCGCACGGTTCGGCCGGGCAGCAGTACCAGGAATTCCTCGCCGCCGAAGCGCCCGACCACGTCGTCCTGGCGGCAGCCGGACTTGAGCAGCGCCGCCACCTGGCGCAGGACCTTGTCGCCGACCAGATGGCCGAATTCGTCGTTCACCTGCTTGAAGTGGTCGATGTCCAGCACCAGGGCGGCCAGCGGCGTGGCCTCTTCGCGGCAGCGGCCGAACACCGTGCTGCCCAGGCGTTCCAGGCCGCGCCGGTTGAGCACGCCGGTCAGGCTGTCCTGGCTGGCCATGCGCTCGGCCCGACGCAGTTCGCGCCGCTGGCTGGCGTGCTGCTTCTTGAGGCCGTCGTTTTCCAGCCGCGCTTTTTCGATCTCCAGGCGCATTTCCATCGCCTGCATCTTGTAGGGCGAGGTCTGGCGCATCACTTCCAGCTGGCGCTCGTGGTAGACCTTGAAGTGCTGCAACGCCAGCATGTATTCGCCCAGCATTTCCTGCGCGGTGGAGAAATGCAGTTCCACCTGCAGCATCAGGTGTTGCGCGCCGATCTGGTACGCCAGTTCGCGCGCCTCCTGCAAATGGCGGATCGCGCCCACCGGGTGGCCGCGCGCCAGCTCCACCCGGCCCAGCGCGACGCGGCTGTTGGCCTCGCCCCACAGCTTGCCGAAGCGCTGGCAGACGTCGATGGCGATATAGAGATGGCGTTCGGCCAGGTCGGGCTGGCCCTGCGCCAGTCGCACCAGGCCGATGGCGTGGTGGGCGTCGGCCTCGAACTCGCGGTTGCGGGTGTGCAGGGCGCGGTTCAGGCCGATTTCCAGCTCGTGCAGTGCTTCGTCCAGCCGCAGCAGTTGCAGCAGGTCCATGCCGATATTGATCGGCACCATGGCGTGCAGGTGCTCGGGCACTTCGGGCGTCAGGGCGTCGCGGGCCTTTTCGTGGTGGCGCAGCGCGGTGTCGAAATCCTGGTGGGCGAAGTAGATCTGGCCGATGCCGATCAGCGCCAGCACGTAGCTTTCCTGTGCGGCGTGGTCGCGCGATACGTCCAGGCATTGCGCCCAGTACTGCAAGGCGCGGTCGTAGTCGGCCAGGGTGTAGTAGGAGCGAGCGATTTCCTGGATGCACTCGGCCACCGGGATGCGCAGGCCGTAGGTTTCCGCCAGGTAGAGGCTGTGGCGCATCATCGCCACGGCTTCCAGATAGCCGCCTTGCAGGGTGATCGCCATGGCGACGTTGATCAGGCCCTGCACGAAGCCGTTGTTGTAAGACAACACCACCGAATGCCTGCATGCCAGTTCGGCGATGACGCGGCTCTCCTCGCTGCGCGAATGGAAGAGCACGCGCGCCTGGGCGTTGAGCGCATCGACGGCGTCGACGGTAGGGGCGGACTGATCCATTGAAGGTCGGCGGGGGTTGAAAGGTCTATCCGCCAAGATAGTCCTCGCCGAACCCTGCGGCAAGACAGCGCTTGCAGCTGGATGCCGGCAGGGCGGTATGTTTACATACATGCCGCCAGCATCGAGGGTTGGAGTGCGGAAAAACAGTCAGACTGCGGAAAGTTTTGCTACTCCAGCAGCTTCAACTCCAGCGTGGCGAAACGGGAGCACTGCGTCTGCTGCAACAACTTCTGCCGCAGCTGCTCGTACTGGGCCTGGTGCTGTGCGGCGCTGGCGGCATCGCCGCTACGCAGGTACAGCTCGGCGAACGATTGCTCCAGCTCGGCCAGCAGCGGCAGCGAGCCCATCGACTCGGCCAACAGGCGCGCCCGCTCGAACTGCTCGGCGGCCATTTCCAGCTCGTCGGTCTCCAGGCTGCACCGGCCCAGCCGCAGCAGCACCGACGCCTCGCCCCAGGTATTGATGTGCAGGCGGTTGATCTTCAGCGCCACCATCAGGCTCATGCGCGCGGCTTCGTACTCGCCGGCCTGCATGCGGATCTGGCCGAACATGCCGAAGATCTCCGCCTCGAACTGGTAGTTCTGGTCGGCGCGCACCAGCGGCAGCGTCTTCTTCAGGATGTCGACCGCTTCGGCGGAGCGGCCCAGTTGCACCAGGTCGGCCGCGATATTGATGAAGCTGGTGCAGGTCAGATAGACGTTGTCGCAGGCTTCGGCCAGCTCGGCGGCGCGCTGGTGATGCGCCAGCGCCAGCTCGAAGTGCTGATGCGCGTAACGCAGCTGGCCCAGACCGATGTGGGCCTGGATGCGTTCGGCGGTGCCGATGCCGCTGTCGTCCAGCTCGATGCACGCGCACCAGCAATCGGTGGCGCGATCGTAGTCGCCCAGCGTATAGGCGACCCGCGCCGCCAGTTGCAACGCTTCGCCCCGCGAGGTGCCGATGTCCTGCTGTTCACCCAGTACCAGTGCTTCGAGCAGCGTGTCCTGCGCCTCGTGCGAGCGGCCGAACATGAACAGGCCGTGGGCGAAGAGGGTCAGCGCCAGCGATTCGCCACGGGCGTCGTGCTCGGCCTGGGCGAGCTGGCGCGCCTGGGTGGCCAGGGCCATGGCTTCGGCGCTTTGATGGTGCACCAGCTTCCTGGCGCGTTGCAGCAGGGTGGGGAGGTCGGTCATCGTGATCGGGCAGCGGGCAGGCCTGAAGCGTACCACGCGCCTTGTCGGCCCCCAAGACGCGCGCCGGGAGGGCACGCTGGGCTGATGGGGGCGGCGGGGGCGATGGCTGGAACGGGCGAGATCATGGGGCTCCGCGGGGGCAACGCCTCACGGGCATCGTCGGTGCGATACCCGGTGAAAGCGGTTTCGGGTCGGGCCGCACAGGGCTGCCCGATCGATGCCGTGACGCCCCCCGTACGACGCTGGGAGTACGGCACGGTTCAGTGCGGCCAAAACCCTTCTGGCTGCGTTGGGCTCACTTGCCATACGCCTTGTACTGTCTGCGTTTCGCACGTGTTGCCAGAACCGCCACGCTTGGTCTTGTTCGCCGCACTCAGTGCGCGAGGCGTTGTTCCAGGGCCTGAAGCTTGTTGTATGAACTGGTACTGACGATGCGCTTGTAGGCTTCCTGGTACAACCGGTGATGGTGTTCTGCCGCGGGCTGGTCGCCCAGCTCGCGGTAAATCTGTGCCAGCAGGTGGTGGGCCTTGAAGGTCTTGTGGCCGGTGCCGGTCTCGTTGGAACGATCGAGCGCGTGATGGATCGCCTGGAGCGCCGCATCGACGCGGCCTTCGGCCAGCAGGATGCGCGACTTGAGCATCAGCTCCGAGGTTTCGCCCCAATGCCAGACACGGCGCAACTGCTCGGCCTGCGCCACGAAGTGCCAGGCGGTGGCAGTATCGCCCAGGCCCAGCGCCACTTCGGCGCGGTAGACCAGGATCTCGCCCTGGTATTCCTTGTGTCCGTCCTCCAGCGCCAGCGGCCAGGCCCGATCCAGTGTCTCGCCCGCGTCGGCCCAGCGGTGCAGCGCGATCTGGTCCGCGGCCAGATTGATCAGCACCCGAGCCCGCAACTCCAGCGTCATGTGGTCGCGGGTGAGCGCCTGTGCGTTCAGGTGCTGACTCAGTGCGGCCATGAACTGCTCGTGGGCGAAATACACCTGCCCCAGCCCGATGTAGGCGTAGATGCGCGTTTCGGTGGAGAAGTCGGCGTCGGCCTCCAGGCAATCCGCCCAGTAGTCGATCGCCTCGTCGAAATTGCCCTGGGTGTAGTAGGCGCCGGCCAGCTCCTGCAACAGTTCGCCGCGCAGCGCGCGCAGGTCTTCGGTCTCGGCGATGGTCAGCGCTTTCAGGTGGGCCATCTGCCCTTCGGGGATCTGGCCGAAGGCGAACAGCATGTTGCCATAGCGTTGCCACGCGGTGGCCGCCAGCAATGGATCCGGACAGGAAGGGGCTAGGCGGCTTGCCTGCTCGGCCAACTTGAGCGAAGCGTGCGGTTCGGCGTAGGTGAGCCGGACACTCTCGTTGATCAGGTGCGCGATATCGGCGATAACGGCCGGTTGCATGGCGGGAGTCGTTTTGCAGGGGGTGATTCGAGACTACCGCGATTCACCAGGCCCTTCAAGGCAGGGATGACGGGGGGCTGACGTCGGTCGTTCGACCGTGCAAATTTTTGCATTGGCAACGTTACGCGACCCCTCCAATCACCGTGTTCTCGAGGTCACGCTTCTGCATCGCGGAGCTTGCGGCGGTGATGGGTAGCGGTTGTCATGGCCCGCCTATTGTCGGGGCCGCAGCCGTCTTGGCGATAATCAATGGTGCGCACAATGGCTTGGGCCACCTTACACCGACATGCTTGGCGTGGTCGGCGAAGGGCGTCGCCACGGCGGAGACCCCCGGCGTGGTGCTGTGGCGGCGGCGCCACGCTGCCCGACTGCTGGCACTAGGACGAATGCAGCTGCTGCCAGCTCAGGTCGTAGCGCGCCAGGTACTTGCGCAGCCGATCCGCGTCGTTGGGTCTGGCCTTGTCCTGGCGCGAGACGCCGAACAGCCGCCGCCCGGCGTCGGATAGCGATGCGGCCTGTCGGCACACGGCGGCCACGCTTTCCAGTTGCAACTGGTCGAACAGGTCCAGCTGCTCGAAGCGCTCGCCCATCAGGGCGCGCAACGGCGAATCGCGCTGGGTGCGCCAGCCCTGGCGCAGACGCGCCAGTTCCTCGTCGACCACCGCCTCGGTGATGCGCCCGGCCTCCGCCAGCGTCGCCATCCGCGTCACCGAGGCCGACAGTTCGCGGAAGTTGCCGCTCCATGCCGCGTCGGGCGACATGGCGAATTTCAGGTAGGCGTGACGCGCCTCGGCGTTGAAACGCACCTGTTCGCCGTATTCGCGGGCATAACGCGCCAGTTCGAACTCCAGGTTGGGTTCGAGATCCTCGGCGCGCTCGGCCAGCCCCGGCAGGGTGTAGGTCCACAGGTTGATCCGCGCGTACAGGTCCTCGCGGAAGCGCCCGCTGGCCACCCATTGCCCCAGATCGCGCATGGTGCCCGCGATCAACTGGAAATCGCTGTCCGCCTCGCGGTCGCTGCCGAAGGGAAAGAAGCGCTTCTCCTCGATGGCCTTGAGCAGCATCGCCTGCTCGTCCAGCCCCAGTTCGCCGATCTCGTCCAGGAACAGCAGCCCGCCGTCGGCGCTGCGCAGCAGGCCCGCGCGCTCGGCCTGCGCACCGGTGAAGGCGCCGCGCACATGGCCGAACAGCGCCGACATCGCGTTGTCGCCGCGCAGCGTCGCGCAGTTGACCTCGACAAAGCGCCCGTTCAACTGGTGGCGTGCCTTCTTCAGTTCGTAGATGCGCCGCGCCAGGAACGACTTGCCGGCACCGGTGGGGCCGCACAGCAGCATCGGCGCCTTCGAGCGCACCGCCACCCGCTCGATCTGCTCGATCATCCGGTTGAAGCGCGCATTGCGCGTGGCGATGCCCGATTTGAGGAACGACACCGTTTCCGCCTGCTCGCGGGCGAAGCGGGTGGCGATCTTGTCGTAGCGCGAGAGATCGAGATCGATCAGCGCGTAGCTGCCGGCCACGCCCTCCTCGCGGCGCTGTACCGGCGGCGAAGTCTGCACCAGCCGCGCCGGCAGGTAGCGCGCCTCCGCCAGCAGGAACCAGCAGATCTGCGCCACGTGGGTGCCGGTGGTGATGTGGATCAGGTAGTCCTCGTGGTCGGCGTCGAAGGCATAGCCGCGCGCGAAATCGTGCAGCGCGCCATAGACCTCCTCGAAATCCCAGGGGTTGCGCAGGTTGATCTCCACGCTGCGCACCTCGGTGCCGGGCGAGACGGCGGCGATGTCCTGGCGCAGGCGTTCGAACAGGCCCCGGCTGCGGCTGTCGTGCAGCAGCTCCAGCCGATCCACCAGCAGATCGTCCTGCTGACACAGCCCCACGCTCGGCCGCCACTTGTCCCAGCGCTGCCCGCCCTTGCCGGCGTAATCGAGCACTGTCCCGACAAAGCCGATGACCACGGTCTTCTTCATTGGTTATCTGAAAAGATAAAAAACGATCTGATGATATATGAATTTTCGGGGGTGCCATATGGCCGGGCTGCGACGGTTGAATTTAAAACCAATTAAAAACAAAGAGTTGGTGGATTTTTGCTTATCGCCAAGCACCTGGCACGGCTTTCGCTAACCCTATCGGTGACTGCCGCAACGGTGTGCGCCCTGGGGTAAGCGGTTCAGATACCGCACCGGCACGCAGGCATCGTGGGTCGATCCCGCGTGTACCGCCGCAACGAAGCACAGTCAGCGCGACGACTGGTGTCCCGTCTGGGTTCGATTCCCGACGTCGCTCCCTCGGAAGCTCATGGGTAGAGCAACGGCCAAAAGCCGTGTGTAGCGGGTTCGACTCCCGCCCGAAACACCTTCCCGGTGTTGTGCAAACGAAGTACCCGGCGCGGTGGCAACACTGCCGCGGGTCTGGCCCGGCTGGCGTATCGCCACCCGGCAGCCCATCGCAAGGCGCTCTGCGCTGAGCGCGGCACTGGTGGCAACGGTGTCCGCGTGACAGCCCGGCGCAATGCGAGTGGCCCCCGGCTGGTCATGCGACGGCCCGGCCAGACCCGCGCCCGCCGGCTTTTGCGCCGCCAACGGCGCTACTGAAAAAAGGAAAAGAAAAAATGATGCTGCAACGATTCCTGGTTCGTAAGAACGAACGCGCGCTGCTGCTGCGCGATGGCGACTTTGTCGCCGTGTTGAACCCCGGCACCTATCTGCGCGCCGGGCTGCGCCCACGCTTCAGCGCCTGCACCTATCCGCTGACCGAAGCGCTGTTCGAACACCCGCTGGCCGAATACCTGCGCCAGTACGAACCGGCCGTGGTGGCCGAGCACTTCGACGTGTTCGATCTGGGCGACAACGAAGCCGGCCTGCGCTTCGAGAACGACACCCTGGTCGAGATCGTGCCGCCCGGTTCGCGTCGGATGTACTGGAAGGCTGCGATGCCGCAACGCTTCGAGCGCATCGATCTGACGCAGGATTGGACGGTGCCGGCCGATCTGCTGGCGCGGATCGCGCAACCGGCGTTGCGCGGCAAGGCCATCGTCGGCCTGGGCGCGGTGCTGAACGTATTGGTGCCGGATGGGCAGGTGGGCGTGCTGCGGGTGAACGGTCAGCGCGTGACGCTGTTGCAGCCGGGGCGCTATGCGTACTGGCGCTTCAACCGCGACGTGGCGGTCGATCTGGTGGATACCCGGTTACAGGCGATGGAAATCACCGGCCAGGAAATCCTCACCCGTGACAAGGTCAGCCTGCGGATCAACCTGGCGGCCAACTGGTTGTTCGACGACGTGGAACTGGCGTTCTCGCGCCTGCCCAAGCCGCTGGAACACGTTTACCGCGAGTTGCAGTTCGGACTGCGCGCCGCCGTGGGCACCCGCACGCTCGATGAACTGCTGGAAAACAAACAGGTGATCGACGACGTGGTGGGACAGCACGTCGCTACCCGACTGGCCGGTTTCGGCGTGCGGGTGGCCAGCCTGGGGGTGAAGGACATCGTTCTGCCCGGCGAAATGAAGGCGCTGCTGGCGCAAGTGGTCGAGGCCGAAAAGGCGGCGCAGGCCAACGTGATCCGCCGCCGCGAGGAAACCGGCGCCACCCGTTCGCTGCTGAACACCGCCAAGGTGATGGAAGACAACCCCACCGCGCTGCGGCTCAAGGAGTTGGAAACGCTGGAGCGCCTGGCCGAACGCATCGATCGGATCTCCGTGTTCGGTGGTCTGGACCAGTTGTTGAACGGACTGGTGAAACTGAAGGTATAGCGACGCCCGGCGGAACGGTTTCCGTCGGGCGCTGAGGAAAACATGATGCAAAGCGGAAAACAAAAACGCGCCGCCATCATGGCGCAGCGCAAACTCAAGCGGGATCAGGCGGCCGCGGCACGCATCCCGCCGCCCCAGCCCCGCCCCAAGGGCGCGGTCACGGTCGATGCGGCGCAACTGGCGCCGTACAACAGCTACGGCTGGCCGGATTTCGTGATACGCGGCTACTACGTGGACCTGGCGTTCACCTGTCGCGATTGCGGCGCCCACCAGGTCTGGACGGCCGAACAACAGCAATGGTGGTACGAGACCGCCAAGGGTTACGTGTATTCCAGCGCCGTACGCTGCCTGGGCTGCCGGCAGCAACGCCGCCGCGCCCTGGCCGGATTGGCCAAGCAATAGAAAGCAATAGAGAGAACAGGAACATGAACAAGTACGACACCCTCGCCGTCCCCGACGGCGCTCCGATCAAGATGTGGACCCAAGGCGTGCCGGTGGAGGACGAAGCGCGCGCGCAACTGATGAACACCGCGCGCATGCCCTTCATCTACAAGCACCTGGCCGTGATGCCGGACGTGCACCTGGGCAAGGGTTCGACCATCGGCAGCGTGATCCCCACGCTGGGCGCCATCATCCCGGCCGCGGTCGGCGTGGATATCGGCTGCGGCATGATGGCCGCGCGCACCACGCTGACCGCGGCGGATCTGCCGGACAACCTGGCCGGGTTGCGGAGCGCCATCGAGGCCGCGGTGCCCCACGGCCGTACGCCGGGAAGGCGCGACAAGGGGTCGTGGGAGACCCCGCCCGCCACCGTGGACGCCATGTGGGGCGAACTGGCCGCCGGTTTCAAGGCCATCACCGACAAGTATCCCAAGCTGAAGAACACCAACAACCACAAGCACTTGGGCACGTTGGGAACCGGCAACCACTTCATCGAAGTGTGCCTGGACGAGGAAAACCGCGTCTGGTTCATGCTGCACTCGGGGTCGCGCGGCGTGGGCAACGCCATCGGCAACCTGTTCATCGAACTGGCCCAGGCCGATATGCGCCAGCACATCGCCAACCTGCCGCATCGCGACCTGGCGTACTTCACCGAAGGCAGCCGGCACTTCGACGACTACGTCGAGGCCGTGGGCTGGGCGCAGGACTTCGCGCGCCGCAACCGCGCGGTGATGATGCAGAACGTGATCGCCGCCGCCCGCCGCGTGATCGCCAAGCCGTTCGCGGCCGACGTGGAGGCGGTGAACTGCCACCACAACTACGTGCAGAAGGAAACGCACTTCGGCCGCGACGTGCTGGTCACGCGCAAGGGCGCGGTATCGGCGCAGAAGGGCCAGTTGGGCATCATCCCCGGCTCGATGGGCGCCAAGAGCTTCATCGTGCGCGGCCTGGGCAACGAGGAAGCGTTCTGTTCGTGCAGCCACGGCGCCGGCCGTACCATGAGCCGGACCCAGGCCAAGAAGCGCTTCACCGTGGACGACCAGATCCAGGCCACCGCGCACGTGGAATGCCGCAAGGACGCCGATGTGATCGACGAGATCCCGATGGCGTACAAGGACATCGACGCGGTGATGCAGGCCCAGTCGGAACTGGTGGAGATCGTGCATACGCTGCGTCAGGTGGTGTGCGTGAAGGGGTAGGCCCGACCGCCTGCGCGGTCGGGGCCTTCCACAAGACAAAAAGAAGGAAGTCAGAACCATGACCATACTGAGCGCCCATCCCATCGACCCCGTCGTGCGCGAGCGGGTGATGGATGAACTGGCCGCGATCGAAGCGCGGCACGATGTGCGGGTGCTGTTTGCCTGCGAGTCGGGCAGTCGCGGCTGGGGTTTCGCCTCGCCGGACAGCGACTACGACGTGCGTTTCGTCTACGTGCACCGGCTGGATTGGTATCTGCGCGTGGAACCGCAGCGCGACGTGATCGAGCTGCCGATCAGCGACGAACTGGACATCGCTGGCTGGGAGCTGCGCAAGGCGCTGCAATTGCTGCGCCGTTCCAACCCCACCTTGCTGGAATGGCTGGATTCGCCGGTGGTGTACCGGGCCGACGACGAGGCGGCGGCCGCGTTGCGCGCGTTGGCGCTGGCGTTCTTTTCCGAGCGCAAGGGGCGCTGGCATTACCTGATGATGGCGCGCAAGAACTTTCGCGGGTACCTGCAAGGCGACACGGTGCGCCTGAAGAAGTACCTGTACGTGCTGCGGCCGTTGCTGGCCGCGCGCTGGATCGACGCCGGGCGCGGACGGCCGCCGATGCGGTTCGCCGAACTGGCCGAGACGATGGTCACCGACGACGCGCTGCGCGCGGAGATCAATCGCCTGCTGGCGATCAAGATGGCGGCGGGCGAAGCGGAGCATGGCCCGCGTTTTCCGCTGATCCACGCGTTCATCGAGCGCGAACTGGCGACCGAACAGGCGCCGCAGGATTTCAACAAGCCCGAGGGCGACGACGCGGCGCTGGACCGCCTGCTGTACCGCATGGCGATCAGTCACTGAGCGAGCCGGGGCAACGACGACATAGCAAAGATGAAAACGACACAACAACAAGACTGGCTGGCGCTGGACGGCGCCGAAGGCGAGGGGGGCGGCCAGGTGTTGCGCAGCGCGCTGACGCTGTCGGCGATCAGCGGCCGGCCGTTCCGCATCGAGCGTATCCGCGCCGGTCGCGCCAAGCCGGGCCTGCTGCGCCAGCACCTGACGGCGGTGCAGGCCGCCGCCGCGATCTGCGGCGCGACGGTGCAGGGCGCCGAGCTGGGTTCCACCCGCCTGAGCTTCGTGCCGGGCATGATCCGGGGCGGCGACTATCGCTTTGCCATCGGCAGTGCCGGCAGTTGCACGCTGGTATTGCAGACGGTGCTGCCGGCGCTGTGGTTCGCCGATGCGCCGAGTACGGTGACGGTCAGCGGCGGCACCCACAACCAGGCGGCGCCGCCAGCCGATTTCCTGATCCGCGCCTGGTGGCCGCTGGTGGCCACGCTGGGCGTGCAGCAACAGCTCGTGCTGCTGCGCCACGGCTTCTATCCGGCGGGCGGTGGCGAGGTGCGGGCCTCCGTCACGCCGTGCGCGGCATTGCAGCCGCTCGATCTGACCGAACGCGGCGCGCTGCGCCAGGTGCGGGCCGAGGCGCTGGTGGCGCGGGTGCCGGCGCATGTCGCCCAGCGCGAACTGGCGCGCGTGACACAACACCTGGGTGAGGTGGCCGGCGAAGCGCGCGTGCTGCCGCCGGACGAAGGCCCCGGCAACGTGCTGTTGATCGAGGTGGTGCACGAGCAGGTGAGCGAAGTGTTCACCGCGTTCGGCGAACGCGGCGTCAGCGCCGAGGCGGTGGCCGACCGTGCCGCGCGCGAAGCCCGGCAGTACCTCGCCGGCCGTGCGGCCGTCGGCGAGCACCTGGCGGATCAACTGCTGTTGCCGTTGGCGCTGGCCGGTGGCGGCCGCTTTACCGCGACCTGCGCCTCGTCGCATCTGCGGACCAACGCGATGGTGATCGAGCGCTTCCTGCCGGTGCGGGTCGAGGTGGCGGACGAGGATGGCGCGGCGCGAGTGACGGTGCATCCGCGCGTGGATTGATCCCGATGGGTGCAAAACGGACAGGGGCCTGGCATTGCCAGGCCCCTGTCCGTTTTGAAGCGCCGAGCCCCTGGCGAAGGCGCTCAGGCCGGCATCAGCGGCAGGCACGCCGCCTGGCAGAGTCGTTCGATGCTGCGTGCCGCCACCAGGTCCTGCGCGGCGAAGCCGACCGATTTGAACACCGTACGCCCCGGCGCCGGGCGCGCGGTGTCGGCGCACAAGTCGAAGGCGTCGCGCAGGGCGGTGGCCGCGGCGTCGCCGTACTGCGCCAGGTAGCGCTGGATTTCGCTCGATTCCTCCAGGCAGGCCGCGCGGCAGTCGAGGTAGACGGTCGCGTCGCGGAACACCGACGGGTCCAGCTCCTCGGCGCCGGGGCGCGAGGCGCCGATGGCGTTGACGTGCGCATGCGGCGCCAGCATGTCGCCGGACAGGATGGGGCTTCTGGCGCCGCTGACGGTGCAGACGATGTCGGCGTCGGCCACGGCGGTGGCGACCGCCGCGCAACCTTCGACCACGCAGCCGGCGGGCACGTTGCGTCGAGCCCAGGCCAGCAGGCGCTCGCGGCTTTCGGCGCTGCGCGACCATACCCGCACCCGGCGCAAGGGGCGGATCGCCAGCATGGCCGCCAGGTGCGCGCGCGCCTGGTCGCCGGCGCCGAGCAGCGCCAGTGTCGTTGCCCCGGGCGCCGCCAGCCGGTCGGTGGCGAAGGCGGACATGGCGGCGGTGCGCAATTCGGTGATGGTGCTGGCGTCGAACGCCGCCTGGGCCATGCCGCTGTCGGGGTCGAAGATCGTGACCACGCCGTTATGCGACGGCAGGCCGTCGATCCTGGCCTTGGTGACGACGATGTTCTTCACCCCGAAGCCGCGATGCGCGCCGGCGGCGATGTAGCCCGGCATCTGGCCGATGAAGCCGGTGGGGGATTCGTACACCTGGCGCGGGTAGAACACGAAGTGGCCGTCGCCCAACAGCTCGAACGCCTGGCGCGCGGCCCGCAGCGCCTGTTGCGGCGTGAACACGCGGCGGATCTCCGCGTCGCTGTAGAAGCGCATTACAGCGCCACCGCCAGGTGTTGCGCGTCGTTGGCGCGCAGGCCGAGGCGCGGGCCGGTGCCACGGGTGAACACCGACCACAGCATGCGGATCGGCCGGGTGGCGGAGATGAAGTTCAGCCCGTAGGCATCGGCCGCCTTGGCGGTGGTCAGCGCGGCATGCACTTCGTCGTTGACCACGGCCAGCGCCGAGGCGCTAGTCGACAGCCGGTTGACGATCTCCTTGATGCCGAAGCCCTCCGGCAGCAGCTGGTAGATCAGCGGCGTCGGGGCCGGGTGGGTGGCGATCACCAGGTCGCTGGGCAGGGCGGCTTCCTTCTTGCTGGCGATGCCGTACAAGGGGGTGTCGAAGACGAAGGCCGCCGCCAGGTTGAGCCGGTTGTCCATGTAGAAATCGTTGACGTGGGCGTAGGCGTTGGCCACCAGCAGCAGGCCGTCGCTGGCGGCCAGCAACTGGTCGCGGGCGCCTTCGTAGGATTCGCTCAGCCAGACCGAGCCTTCGTCGCACAGCGAGTATTGCTGCATGTGGCCGATCAGGTGTCTGGCGGCGGCTTCGCTGCTGGTGCCCTGCGGCCCCAGCGTGAAGACATTGGCCGACCCGACATGGGCCAGATTTATGTTCTGCATAGGACAAGCTCCATGTCAGTAGACCGGGGTGATCCAGTCGGAATGGCGATCGAGGCCGCCGCGCACCGCGGCCCGGTATTGCTCGAACAGCGCGCTGGCGGTCGGGCCGGGCTGGCCGTCGCCGATCTGGTAGCCGTCGATGGCCACCACGGCGGCGATCTCGCGCCCGGTGCCGGTCAGGAAGCACTCGTCGGCGCCGTACAGGTCGGTCAGCGCGATGTCGCGTTCCTCGATGACCAGATCGGTGTGCTCGGCGGCCAGGCGGCGCACGGTGTCGCGGGTGATGCCTTCCAGGATGTGCGCGGTGGATGGCGGGGTGAGCAGGCGCCGGCCCTTGCGGATGAAGACGTTGGTGGTGGTCGCCTCGGCGACGTTGCCCAGCACGTTGAGCAGGATCGCGTCGTCGCAGCCGGCGCTGTGCGCGGCCTCCATCGCCAGGGCGGAGTTGGCGTACAGCCCGGTGACCTTGGCGCGCGCCGGGATGCAGTAGTCGGGCACCCGTCGCCACGCCGGTACGCAGCAGCGCAGCGCGCCGATGACGGGCGGGCTGGGCATCGGCAGGCAGTTGATGGCGAAACCGTCGCTGACGCCGTGCAGCTTCACGCCGAAGCCGGCACCCGGCAGCAGGGCTTTCTTGAACGCCAGCGGCCGGATGTAGCAGTCCTCGTTGCACTCGTTGCGGCGCAGCACCGCCAGCACCGCGTCGCGCAGCGCGGGCAGGTCGGGCAGCGAATCGATCTTCAGCAGGCGTGCCGAGGCTTGCAGCCGCCGCAGGTGGTCGTCGAGCCGGAACACGGCCAGCGCGCCGGCGTGGGTGCGATAGGCGCGGATGCCCTCGAACACGCCGGTGCCGTAGTTGAAGGCCTGGGTGGTCAGCGGCAGGCTGGCGTCGCCGGCCGGGCGCAGCTCGCCGTCGAGGTGGACCCAGCCGTAGTGGCGCGGCGCGGTGGTGGTGGCGCTCATCTCAGGCTCCCCGGTTGGCAAAGCTCTTCAGCGCGGCCTGGCGTTCGTGGTCGTCGGCCACGCGCCGGTCGTGCACCCGCGCCGCCTTCCAGCTGACCATCGCCGAGGTGCCGGTGATCGCGTCGGTCTCGCCGACCTCGATGCGCACCGGCACTCCCAGCGCATCCAGCATGTGGCGCGCGGCGCGCTCGGTATCCAGCACCAGGTTGCCCGGGGCGTGGTTGGCCACCACCACGGCGATGCGGTCGGTGCCGTCGTGCTGCTCGATGGCGATCTGATAATCGAGGCAGCCGTCCAGGTGTTCCAGCAGCGCGGCCTCGATGTCGTAGGCGCAGACGTTGCGGCCATTCAGGATCAGGCGATCGCGCACCCGGCCGATCGGTGTCACCTGCCAGGTGTGATCGGGCTGGCGCCGCACCCGCATCATGTCGCCGGTGCGATAACGCACCAGCGGCTTCTGGCCGGGATAGAGATGGGTGATGGTCAGCTCGCCGGTGTATTCCTCGTCGTGGCTGGCCACGTCGATGGGGGTGCCGGTGTCGGGGTCGAGCAGCTCGTACAGGTTGTTGAGCGGCACGGTGTAGAGCTGGTGGTCCGGCCGGGCCACCGCCATGATCGACGCCTCCTGCGAGGCGTACATGCAGTTGTAGACCTCGGCGCCCCACACCGAGCCCAGGTTGCGCAGCAGCTGCGGCGTGCTCAGCTCGCCCAGTGTGAACAGCACCCGCACGCTGGTGTGCTTCGGATCCTTGCCCTGCGCCAGGAAGTGCTTGGCCAGTGAGATCGCCACCGCCGGGGTGCACACCAGCGCGGTGATCTTCAGGTCTTCGATCAGCGTCGCCGCGCGCTGGTTGCCGATCACCGGCGAGCGCGGCCACATCTTCACCACCGGGAAATCCAGGCTGCGCATCACGTCTTCGAAGGTGTCGCCGGTGGAGTGCACCTCGGTCGGCCCCATCACGCCGACGATGTGCTCGGCGCCGTGCTGCTTCAGGATCTGCCGGTAGCGCAGGATCAGCGGCGTGTTGTTGTAGATCGAATCGATCTCGCTGCGCGGGCATGGCGTGGCCTTGCCGGTGGTGCCGGTGGTCTCGTAGTACACCCACGCCTTGCCCAGCGGCGCGGACACCATGTCCCAGCCGCGCTCGCGCAGGTGATCCTTGGTGGTGAACGGCAGCTGTTCGATGCCGACGCGCCGGCCCTGCGCGCTGGCCGCCAGCACCTGTCCGCCCAGGTGCTGGCGATAGAAGGCGGAGTGCTCGCACACGTGTTGCAGCACCTGCTCCAGCCGGCGCTCGCGGCTGGCGCGCAGGTCGGCTTCGGACAGTGCCTGCTGCTCGAACTGGGCGTGTTCGGTGTAGACCGCGCGCGCCAGGTTGAGCGCGTCTTCCTTGAAGATGGCGTACATGTCGGTTCCTATCTGAAGAGCACCAGATTGCCGGTCAGCTTGTTGATCAGCTTGCGGGGGCCGACCAGCCCCAGCGCCACCAGCTTCAGCCGCTCGTTGTCGGTGTTGGATAACTTCTCGGTGTATTCGTCGTAGGTCTTGCAGGACTGCGCCAGGTCGCTGAACGGCATCAGGTAGACGCCGGGCTCTTCCAGGCACTTCTGGTGGATGGCCGAAATGGATTGGGCATCGGCGGACAGCACCGGCAGCGGCGAATAGATCACGCCGGGGTAGCGGATCTCGTCCTTGCTGTAGCGATCGGGGCCGACGATGCCCTCGATCTCCCGGCCGAAGCTGATGCCGATCACGCTGACCGCGTTGGCGGCCAGCCCGACCGGCAGTTCGCCGTCGACGATGATGGCGCACTTGTGCTCGGCGGCGTCGTATTTCATTCCAAACCTCCACTTGATTGGCGAGCGAGTTGTTGATGTTCGAGGGGGCGGTTCGCCTTGTCGTCCATGGCGCTGACGATGTACACGCCCGCCACCACGATCAGGCCGCCCAGGATCTGGATCGGCGACGGCCGTTCGCCCAGCACCGCCACCGCGATCACCATGCCGAACAGCGGCACCAGGTTGAGGATGTTGACGGCGGTGGACGACGACACGTACTTGACCCCGGCGTTGTAGAGCAGGAAGGCCAGGATCGAGCACGACAGGCACAGGTAGAGCAGCAGGCCCACGTCGAGCGCGCCGGGCGCCCGCCAGGCATGCGCCTCGATCGGGCAGGCCAGCGCGAAGGCGAGGGCGCCGGCGATGGTCTGGTAGCAGGTGGCGCTGAGCGGGTCCAGCCGGGTGGCGGTGCTGCTGATCAGCAGGTTGTAGGCGGCCCACACCACGCCGCCCAGCAGCAGGATCAGCACGCCCCAGTTGCGCAGCGCCGACGCCGACTGGCCGCCGTGCGCCGCGATCAGGTAGACGCCGACGCAGGCCAGGATCATCCCGCCCACCTCGGCCACGCCCGCCTTCTTGCCGCGGAACAACACCTCGCCGATCAGCGTGATCACCGGGTACGAGGCGATGATCAGCGTGGCGTCGCTGGCGGTGGCGAACTGCACGCCCACGTTCTCCAGCGCGAAGTAGACGAAGATGCCGACGAACCCCGCCGCCAGCGACCGCCTGATGTCCTGGCTCCGCCGCGCCGGCCCGTTGCGCCAGCGCATCAGGGCATAGAGGATCAGCGCCGCCAGCGAGAAGCGGATCGCGCCGATGGTCAGCGGCGGCACCGTGGCCAGCAGCAGCTTGGTCACCGAGAATGACGTGCTCCAGAAGAACGCGGCGACGCAGATGAACAGCACGCCCTTGTTTTTGTCGCGCATGCCCGTCAATCCCCGACGCTCAACAGTTCGTGGATGCCCAGGTGGGTGGTGGTGCGCGCATCCAGATCGATGTCGATCACCTGCCAGGTGGCGATCTCGCGCCACAGCACCACGCCTTCCATATGGTCGGCATCGACCAGATAGCTTTGCAGCGCCGCCTGATCCTTGAACAGGCCGGCGATGGTGAAGTCGGCCGCCACCTCGCGGCGCGAGATATCCCTGCCGGTCAACCACGCCAGGATTTCCTTGATGTGCGCCGGATGGCCCTTGCTCTTGGCCTCCGCGTCCAGCGCGATGGGGGATTGCCACGAGAAACCGCTTTTGAACTTGAACAGCACCATGTGCAGAATCATTGCCCGCCCTTTGCGCGCGGCATGCCGCCGCGCTCGTCTACCGATGCAACGTCGCCCGGACCATTCAGATCCTGCCGGCCCGACCGTCGCCAATCCTTTGCTTTGTTGAATTAACTTACTTGTAACTTTTGAAAACCTTTTGTTTTCACCAAGGCAAGTCTGCGTGGACCTAATGAATTGTGCAAGTGCAGCGAAGGCAAGTCGACAGAAGTCATCCGTTGAGCGCGTGGCCGCCAAGCGATTTCGGGCTGATTTGGAAATAAGTCGATGAATGAAAACAAGAAAATTTCAGGAGGGCGGGAAGGTTGCCACGGGCGGCGGGCCGACCATCGGATAAGGCGAAGGCGTAGCCCGAAACGTGCTGCATTGCAGCAAGCGCTTTCATTTGCCGCGTTGGCGATAACCTGGGATGTGTACCGCACGATCGATCGAGCGGCACTCGACTGCTTTATTTTTTCTTTGTTTGTAATGTTTTCGTTTCAGGCTGGATGCGCGACGGGCCTGATGTGCTGGGCTGCACGTTGACAAAGTGGCCTGTTCGGCGGCATCGAAAAATGCGCCATGCAACATGGTGCGGCACCTATTCAGGTTGGGGTAAGAACCATGATTCATGCCATCATCATCGGATGCGGCGGTATTCCGGGGCAGGCAATGTGATGGGAACGCCAGCCACGGCGGGGCGACAGCGCGCAAATGCGGGTCGTGGGCCATTAATCGCAGGATTTCCACCGCTGGCGCGGCAGGCCGGTTGTTCACCTAAAGAACAGCCTGATAGCATCTGGCTGGCTGACGATAAATATCAGCAATCAGTGATTCCTGAATAAGATCAGCCGTGCGGCCGTTCCACATCCCTTTATCTCCGTTTCCTCCAGCAGGACGCCCATGTTCGACGCCCTCAACGCCGCGCAGCTGCTCCAAGGGCTGCTGGAAGCCCAGCACAACCGCCTGCTCACGCTCGAATTTCCCAAGGACGATGGTCCGGCCGCCACGCTGATTCCCAATCGCCTGGATGCGGACGAAGGGCTGTCGCGCGATTTCCGCTACGTGGTGGAAGTGCTGTCCGACGATCCGGGCATCGCGCTCAAGGACGTGATGGGCAAGATGGTGTCCTTGCAGCTGGTGCGCGAGGACGGCACCACCCGTTACTTCAACGGCTACGTGTTCGAGTTCCGTTACGTGCGCAACGAAGGCGGCTACGCGGTCTACGACATGCTGCTGCTGCCCTGGCTGGCGTTCCTGCGGCTGCGCCACGACAACTACCTGTTCCACGGCAAGACGCTGCGCGAGCAGACCGAACAGGTGTTCGCCGACTACCCCGCCGTCCTGGATTGGGAAAGCCGCGTCAACGGCGCCGACCCGGCGATGACCGACGCCTGCCAGTTCGACGAATCCGACTACAACTACCTGCACCGCCGCTGGGAGGCCCAGGGCTGGTTCTACTGGTACGAGCACGCCGCCGACGGCCACCGGCTGATCGTGGCGGACGACTCCACCCAGGCGCCGCCGGTGGATGGCGACAGCGTGCTGAGCTGGTCCGACGAGGCGCACGGGCTGGATCGGGACGGCATCGACCAGTTTTCGCAGGTGCGGCAGATCGTGTCCGGCAAGGTCGCCTCGGTCAGCTTCGATTTCAAGAACCCCAAGCCGCAGCAGGTGCTGGACAACACCTTGAACCGGCAGGGCGAGGTGCCGGAGATCGAGGTCTACGAATACGCCGGCGCCTACGGTTTCAAGCATCCCGGCGACGGCGAGCGGCTGGCGCGGCAGCGGATGGAAGAGATCGAATCCACCGGCAAGCACTTCGCCGGCGGCGGCAACCATCGCCAGGTACAGGCTGGCCGCAGCTTCACCCTCGGCGGCGCCTACGACGCGTCGGCGCTGGGAGGCGACCCGCAGAGCCGCGAGTTCCTGGTCACCGAAGTGCGCCACACCGTCGACAACAACTATCTGATGGCGGGCCAACAGCCGGCGCTGTATCGCGGCCAGTTCGCCTGCCAGCGCAAGACCGTGCCCTGGCTGCCGGGGCGCGGCTTCAACAGCAGCATGCCGCGCATCTACGGCCTGCAGACCGCGCTGGTGGTCGGCCCGCCCGGCGAGGAGATCCACTGCGACGAATACGGCCGGGTGCGGGTGCAGTTCCACTGGGACCGCGAAGGCGCCTACGACGAGAAGTCGTCCGCGTGGATCCGCGTCGCCACCAGCTGGAGCGGCCCCAACTTCGGCAGCGTCTCGGTGCCGCGCATCGGCAGCGAAGTGGTGGTGCAGTTCCTGGACGGCAACCCCGATCGGCCGCTGATCACCGCCATGGTGCCCAACGCCGCCACCATGCCGCCGTGGGATCTGCCGGCCAACAAGACGCAGAGCGGCCTGCTCAGCCGCTCCAGCCCCGGCGGCGCCTACGAGAACGCCAACGCCATCCGCTTCGAGGACAAGAAGGGCCAGGAAGAACTGTGGCTGCACGCCGAGAAGGACCAGCGCATCGAAGTGGAGAACGACGAAAGCCACTGGGTCGGCCATAACCGCAGCAAGACCGTGGACAACGACGAAACGGTGCAGGTGAAGCACGACCGCACCGAGACGGTGGACAACAACGAAACCATCACCGTGCATAACTGCCGCAGCGAGCGGGTGGACGTGAACGAAACCATCAGCATCGGGCAGAACCGCAGCGAGGACGTGGGCCAGAACGAGACCATCGTCATCGGCGTGAACCGCACCGAAACGGTGGGCGCCAACGAGACCGTGCAGATCGGCAGCAATCGCTCGGTGACCGTCGGCGGCAACAAGGTCGAGACCGTCGCCATGGCCAAGGCCGAGACCATCGGCCTGGCCAAGGCGCTGACCATCGGCGGCGCCTACCAGACTTCGGTGGGCGCGGCGATGAACACCACCGTGGCGCTGGTCCAGGCGGAAGAGGTCGGCTTGAGCAAGCACGTGGTGGTGGGCAAGAGCTTCACCATCAACGCCGGCGACGAATTCACCGTGAAGGTGGGCAAGTCGAGCTTCACCATGAAATCCGACGGCACCATCATCCTCAACGGTCATACCTTCACCCTGGGCACCAGCGACGACCAGATCCTCAAGGCCGACGGCAACATCACCCTCAAGGCCAAGAAGATCCTGGAGAACTGAGATGAATGCGCCCGCCAGGACTTCCGCCGCGACTCAGCCGGATACGGGCGCGGCAGCCGACGCCGCGTCCGCCGACCTGCTCGACTCGGTGCTCGAACAGACCGCCACGCTGCCCGCTACGGCCACCGGCATCGCCGTCGGCCAACTGGCCGGCTTCGACGCGGCCGGGCTGCCGCTGGTCCATGTGCCCGCGCTGCGCCTGACGTCGGTCGGCGCGCGCAGCATGGTCGCCCTCGGCGCGGAACAGATCGGTTGCGAACTGGCGCTGGGGTTCGAAAGCAACGATCCGCGCCGCCCCATCGTGCTGGGCCTGATGCTGGGCGCGCCGGCCACGCCGGCCCCGGCGCCCGCCGCCGCCGACGGCCTCGACCTGTGGGTGGACGGCGAGCGCGTCGCGCTGCACGCCGCCCGGGAAATCGAACTGCGCTGCGGCGACGCCGCCATCGTGATGACCGCCGACGGCCGCATCACCCTGCGCGGCACCTACATCACCAGCCACGCCAGCGCCACGCAGCGCATCCTGGGCGGCTCGGTCAACCTCAACTGAGCAATCGCCGGCCGTGCGTTTTTCCAGCCTCCACTTTCTTGCCGGATCGCCGTTGCCGTCCCACCGGGCAGGACTACTCTGGTTCGGGGGATCGTCATGGAAGTGATCGTCGGCACCCGGCATCTGCTGGCCAGCACCTTCACCGCGCTCGACCTCCACGGGCGCGAGCATCTGGTGATCGTCGCCAAGGCCAGCTGGCGCGTGCCGCTGCCCGGACAGCGCCCGCAGCCGCTGCCGCCGTCGCCGCTGGTGCCGGCGGACCTGCACGTCGGTGAGCCCGGCGTCAGCGCCATGCTCTACGGCAGCGATTTCGTCCGCCACAAGCCGCGCTGCGACGTGCTGTTCGACGCCAGCGCCCACAGTCCCGGCGGCCAGCCGGTGCGCGAACTGCCGGTGGTGTGGCAGGTGGGGCCGCTGAAGAAGGGCCTGCGCGTGCTCGGCCCGCGCATCTGGCGCAAGCGCCTGGGGCGGCTGGGCCTGAGCCGGCCCGAGCCGTTCACCCGCCAGCCGCTGCACTACGGCCTCGCCTACGGCGGCACGCGCGAATACGAAACCGGCAAGGGCGACAAGAAGCAGGTGCTGACCGAGGCGCTGCTGAGCAATCCGGTCGGCCTGGGTTGGGCCGGCAAGCACACGCTCAAGCAACTGGACGGCGCGCCCGCGCCCAGCCTGGAATCGCTGGAGCAGCCGATCCGCAAGCCGGGCGGCCCCTACGAGCCGGTCGCCTGCTCGGCCGTCGGCCGCCATTGGCTGCCGCGCCGGGATTACGCCGGCACCTACGACGCGCAGTGGCAGGAGGAAGTGTTCCCGCTGCTGCCGGCCGATTTCGACGAGCGCTTCAACCAGTGCGCGCCGCTCGACCAGCAGATGGACTACCCGCGCGGCGGCGAACCGGTGGTGTTGCGCAACATGCTGCCCGATCGCGACGACGTGCGCTTCGTGCTGCCCCGGCTGGACGGCCTGAAGCTGCGCGTGCTGCGCACCGACTACAGCGTCGAGGAGCCGTCGCCGGTGGTCGATACCCTGTATTTCGAACTGGACGACCCGGACGGTCCGCGCTTCAGCGCCATCTGGCGCGCCAGCGTGCCGATCCGCCGCCGCATCCAGGAATTCGACACCGTGGCGCTGGGGCCGGTGAACAGCCAATGGTGGCGCGACAAGGTGCTGGGGCTGGGCAGCGGCGGCTGCGCCGGTTGCGGCGCCAGCCCCGCGCCGACCGAGCAGGAAGCATTGCCGACATGAACGGTTTCTGGAAAACCCTGAGCCGGATGCAGCAGCCCGAGGCCGCGCCCGAAGCGTCGGCCGCGTTCAAGCCGCTGCGCATCGCCGGGCGCGGCATCTGCTGCGCGGTGGGGCATACCGCGCCGGCGGCGACGGCGGCGATCAACGCCCGGATGAACCACTTCCGCGAGACGGATTTCCTGGCCGAAGGCCACGAACCCATCGTCGGCGCGGCGCTGCACCAGGTGGAAGTCTGGGGCGCCGCGCGCTGGCGCGACATGCTGCAACGGGTGCTGGCCGAATGCCTGACGCCGTGGCAGCCGCTGCCGGCCGACGCGGCGCCGCTGGTCGTGGTGCTGGCGCCCGAGGCCGGGCGACCCGGTGCCGGCGCCCACTGGCTGCCGCAGGCGCTGGACGACGCACAGGCCGCGCTGGACCTGCGCTGCCACGCCGAATCCACGGTACTGCCACTGGGCAAGGCGGGCCTGGCCGCCGCGCTGCGCCGGGTCAGCCAGCATTTGCAGCAGGCGCGGTCCGACAGCGCCTTCGGCATCGTGGTCGCCGTCGACAGCTTTTTGTCCGCGCCGGTGATCAACCACTACCTGGCGCAAGAGCGCATCAAGACCAGCGAGAACAGCGACGGCTTCATCCCCGGCGAGGGCGCGGCCGCCATCGTGCTGACCCGCCGGCCCGACCCGCATGGCCGCGGGGTGTGGATCGAGGGCGTGGGCGAGGCGGTGGAGGAAGCGCACTGGGGCAGCGATAAGCCCAACCGCGCCAAGGCGCTGGTGCAGGCGATGCGCGATGCGGCCGCCCAGGCCGGCTGCAAGGTGGCGGACCAGGCGTTCCAGATCAGCGGCATGACCGGCGAAAGCGCGTATTTCAAGGAAGCCTCGCTGGCGATCGGGCGCGCACTGGAACACCGCATCGAACAATTTCCGCACGAACTGCTGGCGCGCAGCGTCGGCGAGATCGGCGCGGCCAACGGCGTGCTGACGCTGGCGTGGCTGGCCGACGCCATGACCCGTCGCGCCGGGCCCGGCGAGCGGGGCCTGCTGCATCTGGCCAACGACGACGGGCTGCGCAGCGCGCTGATCGTCCGCTACCGGGAAGCCTCATGAAGACCAACGTCTATGCCAACGATCTGGAAATCGCTTGCAAGGCGGCCAAGACCGACGGCAAATCGATCGCCGCCTTTCCCGATCCGTGCTGGAGCCCGCCCGCGCCCAGCGCCGGTCCGATCGTGATTCCCTATCCCAACACCGCCTACGCCAAGGACATCACCAAGGGCACCACCAGTGTGCTGATCGCCAGGAAGGAAGTGGCGATCGAGGATCGCTCCTACTTCGCCACCAGCACCGGCAACGAGGCGGCCACCCAGGCGTTCCAGAAAGGCGTGAAGACGCGGGTGATCAAGGGCAAGGCGTATTTCACCAAGTGGTCGCTGGATGTGATTTTCGAAGGGCTGGGCGTGGCGCGCCACACCGACCTGACCACCCACAACCACGGCTCGCAGCCCAGCAACACGCCGCCCACGTATTACATGGACGACGCCTCCACCAAGAAAGCGTGCAAGGAAGACAAGGAGAAGCTGGAAAAGAAGTGCGCGGACGACGAGGAAAAGCGCAAGAAACGCAAGAAGAGCAAGACCCTGCCGGCCACCAAATCCGACAAGAACTCCGGCTCGTGGGTGTTGAACCACTGCGATGGGCTGTTCATCAAGCCTTCCAGCGTCAAGGAGTTCCAGGATTGGGTGGACGACGTCGATGATTTCCCGGCCAAGGCGTGGGGCCAGATCGAGGACATCGCCAAGCAGAAGGTCATCGAGAAGCTGGAGAAAGAGGCCGCCGAGTTCGCCGCCAAGAAGGCCGCCGCCTTCGCCGCGCGCCGCGGCCTGACCGGCTGGATTCCCATCATCGGCCAGGTGATCGCCGTGGCCGACGCGGTGTATACCGGCGTCCAGGCCTACCAGATGTACGATGAATTCAAGACCCAGGTCGCCGAGATCAAGGACACGGTGCAGCGGCTGAAGGATGCCGCCGGCAAGGTGCAGGACGCCTTCAAGAAGTACGACATCAAGAAGCTCACCGACATCAACAGCGACCAGGCCCAGGCGCTGATGAGCGACGTGCAGGCCGCGCTGGCCGCGGCCGACCCCTGCCTGCGCGCGCGCAAGTGCACGCTGGTGCCCTACAGCAAGTCCGGCACCAACACCGCCAACTGGGCGGGGCAGGGCTGCTGCCCGGGGCAGACCGGGCACCACCTGCTGCCCGACTCGATGTTCCGCGACGCCGACCCGGCGGCGAAACAGCAGGCGTTCGACAGCTGGAAGAACAGCTACACCGGCAAGAAGGACAAATCGGCGCTCAAGCTCAGCGACATGCCGCGCGACAAGCTGCCCAAGGACAAGTGCTGGGAGGGATACTCCGAAGCCGGCGCGCCCACCATCTGCCTGGAAGGCACCACCAACAGCCACGGTACGCACGGCGCGGCGCATGCCGCGACCAAGAAGGTGATGGGAATGCACATGGCCAAGCCGACCATGGACTACGAAACGGCGCGCGACGAAATGGCCAATATGGTGAGCCTGACCTTTGGCTGCGACAAAAAATGCATCAAGGCGCAGCTGGACGAGTACTACAAGGATGCGCACAAGTGCGGCGGGCTGGACAAAGCCAAGGTGCGTCCGCATTCGGGGATGGCGGGCGGCGGTAGCGTATTGACGAGCGGCGGCGACGCCTAAGAGCGGGTTCAAGGACAACGTGATGGAAATGATTTGCGACAAAGAGCGGTACGAGCGTTTTTTCAAAGGCTTTACCGTTTATGACTGCGCGGTCGGCTACGACAACACGCGCTACTGCTTCATCCTGGTCGAAGCCACCGATTCCCCGCATCGCGATCCGTTGCCGCGTACGCGCTTTCTGTTTGCACGGATGGAGCGCCCGATGGAGCGGCGTTTCTATTTCCAGGAGGCGGATTATTTCGACTTCACCCGGGTGGCGTATGCCGAGGCGAATGGCAAGTCGGAGTTCGTCGCGGTGGACATGGGCAGGCATGTTTTCTGGTATGACGCGCCCACGGCGAATGTGGAGCAGGACATCCCGCCCCAGATTCCCGATTCCGAATACTGGTGGTCGCCGACCAAGGTGACCCGGATCGCCGGACGGTTGACGGTGGCCGGCACGGCGCGGCAGTTGCGCATCCGGGCCGGTGCCGACGACTGGCGACCGTTCCCCGTGTCGCCGCCCGTCCCCGAGCGGCTGGCCAAGGAAGGTAAAGGCGTGCTGGAAACCGGCTTCGAGGATATCGCCGGGTTTGCCGAGGACGACCTCTACGCCGTCGGCGGCGCCGGCGATGTCTGGCACTTCGACGGCAAGGCGTGGCGGCAGATCGATTTTCCGTCCAACGAATTGCTCTACACCGTGTGCTGCGCCGGCGATGGCAACGTCTACATCAGTGGCAACGGCGGTTCGCTGTGGGTGGGGCGCGACGATCGCTGGAAGCGCTTGCTGGAAGGCCACTTCAGCCTGCAGTTCAAGGACACCGCGTGGTTCGCCGGCCGGCTGTGGTGCGGCTCGGACCACGGCTTGTGGGTGTTGCAGGACGGCAAGCTGATCGAGCCGCCCGACCAGCCGGCGGCGATCCGCAACGCCAGCGGGGTGATCGACGTCAGCCCCGACGGCAAGGTGATGCTGACCGCCAGCCCCCACGGCGCGGCGATCTACGACGGCAAGACCTGGACGTTGCTGTTCTCCGCGTTCGCCTTCGCCGAGCAATCGCCGCGTGCCGCGGCGCGGCAGCAATTGGGGCGCGGCCAGGATCGGCTGACCGACCACGACGGTATGCAGGCGCTGCTGGACGTGATCGGCAACGATGGTCCCGACGCCGCCCTGGCGGCGCTGGGCCAGCCCGAAGCGCTGGATCTGGCCGCGCTGCAAGCGCACAGCTGGCTGCTGCTGGTCAACGCGATCAGCGCCCAGGGCGCGTGGGACGGCTACGACGCGGTGGCGCGGCGATTGATCGAACTGGGCGCGAACCCGGACGCCGCCGACCCCGAGACCGGCATGACCGCGCGCGCCATCGCGCAGGCGATGAACGTGTCGCTGACATGAGCCGGCCGATGCTTCCGTCGCGCCACGATGCGGGCGGCCGCTGATGCAGGCCGCGATCTCCGCCCATATCGAACCGCTGCTGATCCGCCACGCCGAGGATGCCGCGTTCTACTGGGCGCAACTGGACGGCGCGGCGCGGGCGTTCAACCTCTACCCGGAGCGGCACGCGCACTTCAACCGCCTGCTCGATGCGCATCTGGAAGGGCTGCTGGTCGCCGAGGAGCACGGCGTCGCGCCCGCGCTGAAGGCGCTGGAACGCTGGGGCCAGCCGGGCGAAGCCTTCGTCGCCGCCTGGCTGGGTTTGCAGTGGCGCCACCGCGACCCAGCGGCCATCGAAGCGCTGCTGGGCCGGGTATCCGCCGCCCCGGAATCGCTGATGCGCGGCCTGATCAGCGCCGTGGCCTGGCTGCCGGCAGCGGCCCGGCCCGAAGCGCTGGCGTATCTGGCGCAACGCGGCGAGATCGGGCAGGTGGCCGCCTTGCGCGCCGCCGCGTTGATCGGCGCCACGCCGGGCGGCTTCGACCCGTTCCCCGGCCTGGCCCCGTTGCTCGACGATCCCGGCGCGCAGCCGTCGCCGTGGGTGCGCGCCGCGGCCTGCCGCGCGCTGGCCGCGATGGCGATTCGCGCCTGGGGCGACGCGCTGCCCCATGAACAGGCCACCGGCCCGCTGAGCGAGCTTGTCGCCGCGTGGGAATCCAAATGGGTGGATGGTTTGCAGCCGACGGTCGACCACTCGCCGCCGGCCTTGCTGCGGCGGTTGCTGGAAGACAGCGAGGCGCCGGTGCGCGCCGAGGCCGCGCTCGGGCTGGCGCGCCTGTATGCGCGCGCCCCTGCCCACGCCAACCTGCTCGATGCCCGGCGCATCCTGCGCGAGGTGTTGCCGCCCCAACTGGCCGAACTGCAACGAAGCAGCGGCGCGACGCGGCAGTGGGTGCTGCGCCGGCTGCTGCGCTGGCTGGCCTGCCTGGCGTGGCTGACGCCGCCGGGCAGCCCCGACGCCGCGGCGATCCTGCGCGAGCTGCCGCCGCGCCTGGCGCTGACCTTCCTGCTGCATCACGGCGATCTGGCGCAGTTGCCGCGCATCGTCGCCTGGATGCAGGACCCATTGCTGGCTCGCCACGCCGGCTGGGTCTGGCAGACCTTGACCGGCATCGACCTGGAAGCGCACGGCCTGGTGATCGAGTCGGACGAGGCGGTCGTGGAGACCATCGCGGACGATGTGGCGGCGGGCGATCCGGCGGCCGGCGCTCCGGCGGCCGGCGCTCCGGGCGATCCGTTCGCGCTCCAGGACGCGCAGCGCGACGCGGACAACGGCCTGCCCCAGCCGGACGTGGCGCGGATCGTCGCGTATCCGGTGCCGAATGTCGCCAACACCGAACGGCACCTGCTCGGCCGCCCCGCCAGCCGGGAATGGCTGCGCAACGTGGTCGACGGCGATCATCCCCACGCGGTGCGCGCCGTCGCCGCCCACGGGCTGATGCTGCTGGCCCCGGTCGCCGCCACGCGCGTCAAGGGCCCCGTGTTCGCCGACACCCACGCCGCGCCGCAGCCTGTATCGGAGCATCGATGACCCCCTCGTCCGACATCGCCTTGCTGGACCCATGGACCGATGCCCGCCGCATCGCGGACCGCCTGAACCAGGCCGACACCCGCGCCTGCGTGGTGTTGGGCGCGCAGGCGTGGTGCGAGAAATGCCGCACCCTCTACCCGGCCCTGCTTGCCACGGCGGCGACCGAACAGCAAAGCCATCCGCTGCACCTCTGGCTGTGGCTGGATCTGGAAGAGCATGCCGAATTCATCGGCGACTACCTGCCCGAAGACCTGCCCGAACTGCTGTGCTTCGAGCGCGGCCAGCTGATCCACCGCCGCGTGCTCGAACCCGGCGCCGACCTGGGCGGAATGTCGCCGCCGATGGGGGCGGGCAGCGCGAGCGATCCCGCCGTGGCGATACTGAAGTCGCTCAGGCAGGCCAATTGGGGCGCCTAGGGCGATTCGCCCTTGCGGATAAGCCGGGACGCCGCCGCCGCCGTGATGTCGGCGTTGTCGAATTGACGGGATGAGTGCAATGGCTTCGCTTTATAAAATCACCGATGCCTACGGCAACGTCGAATACTCGGATCGCCCGCCGCTCGACCCGCGCGGCCGCAAGGTGGAAAGCGTGCAGCCCGGCCGTGGCATGGACCGGGATGCCCGGGCCGACTACCAGCAGGCGCAGACGCTGATCGGCGAAGCGAAAAAGCGCATCCCCAAGCTGAACGACTACCTGAACTACCTGGAATACCTGCGGCGCAACCGTCCCACGCATATGGCGGCGGTGATGGCGGAACTGAAGCGGCAGGACCCGCAAACCTGGCTGCTGCTGCAACGCTACCCGCAGTTCCGCCTGCTCAGCGAAAGCATGATAGGCATGAAGGCCGGCTCGAAGAACCTCGAAGCGGCGGCCGGTGGTTTAGCCGGGCTGTTCACCGGCAAGTTCTCCGGCACGCTGGAAAAATGGCTGGAAACCTCGGTGAAGGACGCGATGAAGCGCGACCGCTGGGGCCCGTTCGCCGACGTGCTGGGCAGCAAGGCCGGCACCTTGCCGACCAAGGAGGCCACCTATTCGACCTCGCGGCTGGGCCAGTACCTGAAGGCCGAGGACGCGCGCCAGGCGACGGCGGGCGCCAAGGCGGCCTCTCAGCTGAAATCCGCCGAGGCTGCGTTGCGGGCGGCCAAGGGCAGCGTGGTCACGCGGGGTTTGGGGCCGCTGGTTGACTTGGGGATTGGGTTGCTGGATACGGAAAAGGCCAGTGGAATCAGCGCGCTGCGGGCGATGCAGATTGCCAAGCGGCTTGAGGACAAGGGCATTTTTGATGTGTACGAGTCCAAGACATTTATCCAGCTGATGACGCAGCACCGTTACGATGAGGCCAATGCGTTGCTACAGAGCGCCATGCAGAACGCCGGTCAGCAATAGCCTCGATTTTGTGGAATGGACTCCATGTCGTCATTCAAGACGCTGCTCTGTTTTGTTGCCTTGCAGCTTTGTGGCCCGGCTATTTCCGCTGCGGGCGAGTTGCCCCCTGTGCTGCGGCCCTTTTGCGAGCGGGTGGAAATCAAGCCCTACTCGCCACCGCTCAAGTTGGGTTCGCGCACTGATGCGGTTCGTTATGCCATCGTGGCCGGGGAACCGACCTCCCGGTTGAGAATGCTGCTTCAGCAAAATCGGCGCGCGCTGGATCAAAAGCAAGGTGCCTTGGGTTACACGTGGCTGGAGATGGCGGCGGTGGTAGGCAACTGGCCGGCTGCTCAGGAGCTGCTCAAGGCCGGGGCCAAAGTTGATGCGCCGGGCTGGAGCGGGCAAACCCCTTTCCAGGGGGCGCTGGCCGCTGGCCAGTTCGGCATTGCCTGCCAGTTGCTCAAGGCCGGCGCCCGTCTGCCCGATGCGGCTCAAAACCCCACTTTGCTGCCGCTGGTCGCGCTCAATGACGACTTCCGTGGCGCCGCCGTGTTCGCCGATTACTTGATCCGGCATGGGGGCTACCGTGTGAATGCGACGGCATTCGGAACCCGCGATACCGCATTGATGATTGCTGCGGAGCTGGGCAACCAACAACTGGTCGAGGTGCTGCTCGCCCGTGGTGCGGATGTCTCGCAGAAAAACAGCAGCGGCCAGACTGCGCGCGATCTCGCCATCGCGGCGGGAAACCAAAGCATCGCGCAGTTGCTGGGCAAGCGGTGATCGGCAAATTCGGGTGTCGCCGCACCGCCGTGCCAACCGGGAACCGATAAAGGGGCTTTCAGTTGGCGATGAGGGTTTCCGGGTCCGTGTGCCGGGCGGTATCGCAGGCGCTGGTCATCGGCATCCTGCTTCAAGCAACGGTCGCGGGTGCCGCGCCATCTTCCGCGGTCGATCGCTGCCCCGCATCCGAGGTCGACGTGACCGAGTTGTTGAACTGGAGCGAGCAAGCCGCGCGTGCGCAAGCGACGAACAAGCCGATCCCGCCACTGCCGGGTGATGAATACGCCGTGCACTTCCTCAACGCCTTGGCGCCCAGCGCGGGCACGGCAGGGATCGCCCGCATGCTGCAGGCGGGCGCCAGCCCGAACGCCTGTCTCATCGACATGAGTTGGCTTGGCTACGCCACGGTCATCAGCACGCCCGCCCAAGTTCGCTACCTGCTGGATCGTGGCGCGCGCCCTGACGAACCCAGGGACAGCGACGGTGGCACGCCGTTGATGAGCGCCATCGCCGCGAGCCGGTGGGACAACGCGCATGTCCTGCTCGATCTGGGCGCCAGCGCGGTTGCCATGACGGATGGTGGCATGACCGCGTTGCATCTGCTGGCAATGGCCTCATGCCCGGATGGCACGACCTGCCCGGCGAAGCAGTCGTTGGCGAAACGACTGCTGGCCATGAAAACGCCGGTGAATGCACGGGTCCGCCGGCAGGGCACCACCGCATTGATGCTCGCCGCACTGCGGGGCGACGTTGCGCTGATCGAGCTGCTGTTGGCTGATGGCGCAGATCCAAGCCTCAAGAACCAGCGCGGCAAGACCGCGCTGATGCTGGCCGAACAGGCCGACCGGCGGGAGGCCGCCGCATTGCTCAGGCAGCACGGCAAGGCGCCGAAGCATTGAGCTTCCCGTTGCAGGATGGGTTGGATGCGGGCATTGCCGGCGAGCGTATCAAGGCTCACCTCATCCTCTTTATTCTTCCATCATAAAACTTCCGTTCCGAGCGCTAGATCGTTGAGCAGAGCGAGAGTGCACGTGATGACATTCTGGTGGGGTTTTGGCTTGCTCGCGCTTGAGCAGTAGATCAACGACACCAAGGATGAAAGAGAATTTTTTGCAAAAAATCATAAGGTTGCTTGTTCTTTTCGCTTGCAGGCTAAGCAGGAAAGGAGCGTAGTTTTACACGCGGCGGCCAACTGGTGACCATCACCAGTTGGCCGCCTTATAATGCTGCTATGACTACCCAAGCACGCTCCGGGGTTCCTGCCCACTTCTCAGGACATGAGACTTTCCCACTTCGTCAGATGTGGCTGAAAAAGGTCTTTAATCGCGCTGACCCCAACGGGAAAATCCTCAAAACTGCCTTTGCTGACGCCGATGCCATTGCCAAGTTTGGCGTTGGCAAAAACATGGTCGCGTCCATGAAACATTGGGCTTTGGCGTGCGGAATCCTTGATGAGATCGACTCGGAAGGGTTCCAAGTAAACGAGCTTGCTGCTGAGATATTGCGTGATGACGGATTGGATCCTTACGCAGAAAACCCCGCGACCGCATGGCTCGTGCATTGGCAGCTAGCAGGGCGATGTATACGGTCTACCACGTGGTTTTGGTTGTTCAATCACGTATCGGCTCCCACTTTCTCCCGTGCAGACTTGGAAGAGTCTTTGAATGACTATGCCCGGGATCTTGACCCCAAACACCGTTTGTCGAAAGTGACGATTTCCAGGGATTTGGAGACGTGCGTTCGAAGTTATGCGCCGCGTGCGGCTGGAGGAACGCCGGAAGATTTCGCCGAACCTCTGTTAGGAGAACTTGGTTTACTCCAAGAAGTGTACAAGGGGCACTACGCTTTCCGTCGAGGCCCAAAGTCATCGCTGCACGTAGGCGTTTTTGCTTATGCACTTGTTGACTTTTGGGACCGTATTGCATCAGGGCAAAGTTCATTGGCATTTGAGACGATTGCCTACGAAGAAGGATCGCCGGGGCGCGTATTCAAACTCGATGAGGAGTCGATTGCCCAAAAGTTGATTGCGCTTTCGGATTTCACTGGCCAGAAACTTGAATGGACTGATTCCGCTGGTCTTCGCCAAGTCCATCGCAAAGAACTGTCCAAGGAAGACATTAAGAACATGATCAGGCGGGCATATGACTGACCAGATGCAACAGACTCTGGCAGATGTTGTCCAGATTTCGCGCCAATACCAGCGCTCCATCCGCATCGACGCCGACATTGGCAGAGCTGACGCCCTATCCGGCTACATCTGCCACGCGACTGCGACTGCTGTCATCGATGGGATATGCAATCAGCTTGTTAGCACTAACCAGCGCTGCTTTACTTGGACCGGCCCGTTTGGCGGAGGTAAAAGCTCGCTCGCTGTCGCCTTGGCGAGCGCATTACATCCCGACGAAGATCTCCGCACGAAGGCCCGCCAAGTCCTGAGCCTAGACTCCAAGCCCACTTTCGACAGAGCCTTCCCCGTCCAAGCGGGGTGGTTGATTGTCCCGGCAGTGGGCCGCCGAGGCAGCGTAGTCAGCGACCTCCATGCGGCAGTATGTCGTGCGCTGGGCAGGACGATCGATCGCTCTAACGAGCCAAACGCGCAAAGCCTCATCGCTGATTTACTTGAACAGGCTAAGAGTCGTCCACATGACGGTGTGCTGCTATTGATCGATGAGATGGGCAAATTCTTGGAGGCATCGGCCCTCGGCTCGGAGGATGACGTCTATTTCTTCCAAGAGCTGGCTGAAGCCGCAGCGCGTTCTGAAGGGCGGCTTGTTGTCATCGGCGTGCTACATCAATCTTTTGCACAGTATTCGGCCCGCTTGGGTATCGATACTCGTGACGATTGGGCAAAGGTGCAAGGACGTTATGCCGACTTGCCCTTCGTGGCCGCAAGCGATGAAGTTGTTGAGCTGATTGGCCGCGCAATCGAAACAGACGAGCGCCCGCTTGAGATGCGAGACGCATCCAAGATCATCGCGGATGCAATCCGGTCTCGCAGGCCTGCTGTGGGGACAAACTTTGCCACGGCATTGGAAGCTTGCTGGCCATTGCATCCTGCTATGGCAGCCCTGTTAGGGCCAATCTCCAAGCGACAGTTCGGGCAGAACGAGCGCAGTACGTTTGGATTCTTGTCTTCGGTTGAGCCTCATGGCTTCCACTCATATCTGAATTCGACGCTCAAGAGCGAAGCGAGTTGGTACCGCCCGAATGACTACTGGGACTACCTGCGCTCGAACCTGGAGCCGGCAATTCTCGCTTCTGCAGATGGGCATCGCTGGTCCCAAGCAGTTGAGGCTGTAGAGCGAGCAGAAGCCAAAGCCGGCGACCCACTTTTGGTGGCGCTTATCAAGAACATCGCGGTCATCGACCTGTTCCGCAACGGATCAGGCTTGGCCGCCGATGCCTTCGTGCTTGGCTCGCTCTTCCTTGACCAAGAGAGAGAAGAGCTCGATGCTGCACTTCAAAAACTGCGCTCGCTGAAAGTTGTTCTCTACAAGAGCTATACCGGTGCCTGGTCGGTATTTGAGGGCAGCGATTTCAATATTGATGCGGCTATTACCCAAGCCATGGCTGCATCTTCGAGTATCGATTATGGCCGTCTAGCCCAGCTTATGAGCCTGCATCCTGTGGTAGCCAAACGGCATTACCATCAGACTGGCACCATGCGCTGGATGGAACTCTCGCTGTGCAGTATCGAGGAGGCGGAGAAGATCGCAGCCAAGTTCCAGCCCAAGAACGGCGAGTTTGGTGCGTTTATCCTTGCATTGCCTGGCAAAGGAGAGAGCCAGCAGGCATCTCAATTGCGCGCTCGGGCCTGCTCCAGGCTTTGCCCCTGGCCAGTGATGGTTGGTATTCCTGCCAATCATGCTCGCATCGCTGAGCTTTCTGCTGAGCTGGTAGCGCTGGAGCAAGTCAAAGATAGCCATGAGCTCCAAGGCGATGCAGTCGCTCGACGTGAGGTCTATGCTCGGCTGGTCGCCACGCGAGCAAGCCTGGAGTATCAGCTCCAAACTGCGGTGTCGCAGGCTCAGTGGCACAACGGAACCGATGAAGCCGTTGAACTAGGCTCAAAGCTCTCGCCCATTGCCTCACGCCTCGCAAATGAATTGTTCAGCAGTTCGCCGCCAATTTGGAGCGAGTTGGTTAACCGAGATGGCGTGTCGAGCAACAGCGTGAAGGCTCGACGCGAGCTGCTGCACGCGATGATTAAGGCCGAGGGTCAGGAGGCACTAGGCTTCGAGGGATTTCCCGCTGAACGAGGGCTTTACGAGACCCTACTCAATAGCACGGGGTTGCATCGTAAAGACACCTCTGGTGCATGGCGTTTCACGCCACCTGGCGATGGTTTTGCGGCAGGATTTGAACCCCTTTGGAGAGCGACTAGGTCCCTGTTTTCGGATGCCGCTACCCGAATAGGCGCGCACGAAATTTACTCGCTGTGGAGCGCGCCGCCTTTCGGTGTAAGGCTGGGTGTGCAACCTGTCATCTTTGCGGCTTTTTTGTTGGCTCATAAGGCCAACGTCGCCGTTTACAAGGATGGTATGTTCGTCCCGAGGTTGACCGACTTCGACATTGACGAGTGCCTTCAGGATCCAAATCGCTTCTCGTTGCGCTGGGTAGCCATTGATGAGGACAAGAGCCGCATTCTTCAGGGTATTTCTAAGCTCCTAACAGAAGTTGGCGAGAAGGCCGAGGCGGCAGACCCACTTGAAGCTGCTCGTGGGCTAGTGGCGATGGTGTTTAATCTTCCCGAATGGTCTCAAAGGACTGCTCGGTTGGGGCAAACAGCCAAGGACATGCGTGACCTGCTTCTAAAGGCCAGCGACCCCCACAAGGTCTTATTCGTTGATCTCACTTCGCTGCTGAATGCGGCCAATGGCAAAACCTACGTGAAGGCCTTACGTGCCCCCCTTCAAGAGCTCGCTGGTGCTTACGGAAAGATGCTGAACGAGGTAGAGGCCAAGATGTTCGAAGCGCTTGATGCGAGCCGCGATGATCTTAAGGCTCTGCGTGAAAGAGCTAGGTCCGTCACGGGTATTTCGGGTGATCTACGCCTTGATGCATTTGCGACACGCTTGGCCAACTTCGACGGCAGCAGGGCTTCGCTTGAGGGCATTCTGAGCTTGGCAGCTGAAAAACCCCCGAGGGATTGGGTTGACCGTCACATCGATGCCGCGATTTTGGAGCTGGTGAAGTTTGCTCGGCGTTTCCGTGAAGCTGAAGCGTTTGTAGCAGTGCAGGGGCGTAAAGCGCATAGCGAAGCAATTGCTGTTGTCATCGGCGCAGGGGCGGATACGAAGACTATTTCGCGTTCGTTCGCGATATCTGATCGCTACCGCGAGACAGTAGAGACCAAGGCCGACGAGGTCGCTTCGCTGCTGGAAGGTCAAGGATTGAAAACTGAAGTCCTACTAGCGATTCTGGCCAAGGCGGGGATGAAGTTGGCGTCTATCGATAAGGAGGCTACAGATGGCTGAGCGGCACGTTCTCGGTATCTCTGGCGGGAAAGACAGTGCCGCACTGGCTGTCTACATGCGCGACCGCCACCCTGAGCTCGACATCGACTACTTCTTTACCGACACCGGTGAGGAGCTTCCCGAGGTTGAGGAGTTCCTTGGGAAGCTTGAGGGCTTTCTTGGCAAGCCGATCGCACGCCTGAATCCCAAGCGGACTTTCAACTTTTGGCTGCGTCAATACAACCACTTTCTACCCAATCCTAACTCGCGCTGGTGCACCCGGCAGTTGAAGCTGGCTCCGTTCGAAGAGTGGGTTAGGCCTATGCTGGCAGCTGGTGACACGGTCACCTCATACGTTGCCATTCGAGCCGATGAGGACTACCGAGAAGGCTATGCAGCCAAGGCAGACAATTTGTTCGTTAAGCTACCCTTTCGTGAGGCAGGGATCGACAAGGCAGGGGTGATCGACATTTTGGAGAACTCCGGCGTCGGCTATCCCAAGTATTATGACTGGCGTTCGCGCAGCGGGTGCACGTTCTGCTTCTTCCAGCAAAAGATTGAATGGGTTCGCCTCAGGGAGAGGCATCCCGAGGCCTACGAAGCGGCGAAGGCCTTGGAGAAGGACGCTTTGGAGCACGGCTCTCCCTTTACGTGGTCTAAGGGCGAATCTCTTGGCGACTTGGAGCAACCGGAGCGCGTGGCGGAGATCGAGGCGGAATACGAGATTCGCCGCACTCGCATACGTAGAGCCATCCCGATCAATCCGCTGCGGCCTGAGAAAGCCTGCCCTGAGGACATCGATGACGTCTACGGCGAGGACGAAGGCGGCGGATCCTGCTTGATCTGCCATAAGTGAGAAATGGAATGCGCTTATTCAGCGGCGGATCAATTATTGATACGGTGATGGGATACTAAGGAAACATACAGTGTTCAAAATCACGGCACGCACGGTTTTGGAGCTAGGTTCTGAACTAATTAGTTCAGACATCATTGCTTTTTATGAACTGATTAAGAACGGTTTTGATGCTAGGACCAAGGATGGCGTCGACATCCGGTTCAATATAGTAATTCGTCGCAATGCTTACTTAGAGTTGCGCCGCAAAGCGCTCGCGAATCCAAAATCAACCAGCGTAGTTACTTCACTCGCACTTGCTGCGTTGAATGCTGATGCGTCCATTGAGCTGCTTGACCAATCCAAGGTGCTGATTCAAAAAGCAAATACTGGCCAAGAACTTGCGGACGCCCTCGATAAAATTTACGAGATGAGCCACATTGTCATTAGCGACACGGGCTCTGGCATGTCCGTTGATGACCTGAACAATAATTTCTTAGTCATTGGCACTGCGTCTCGAAAGCGAGAGGTTGACAAAGCCCTCCGAGCTGGCGAGTCAAAATCGCCGTTTCTTGGAGAGAAGGGCATTGGGCGGTTATCCGCTATGCGGCTTGGTGACATGCTTCGAGTTGAGACAGCCAGAGCTACAGACAGCCGTATCAATTGTCTCCACATCGACTGGTCTGCCTTCACCCAAATTGATGCCATGCTGGCGGATATCGACATTTATCCCACACTCGGCGATGCAATTGAGAACACCGGTTGGTCGGGGACGCGAATCATCATTGGAAAGCTCACCGAAGATTGGACTGCAGAACGTATTAAGCGAATGGCGGACTATGACTTCTCACGTTTGACGGATCCCTTTATTGATCCCAAGAAACGCCCACGAGTTGCACTGTATTGGAATGAGGAGCGCATCGGTATTCCGTGGATGCAAAAAGCGCTTATCCAAGGTGCGCATGTGTCCGTCAGCGGGGCATACACAGTCGCGGAGGGAAAGCCGCAGCTCACATGTGATATAGAGATAAAAAATCTTGGCTTTCCCCATCCGGTGGAGTCAGAAAACTATCTCATTTCAGCCGAAGACCTTGAATCGGCTGTGATTGGCACCTCGCGAGAAATACCAGAAAGCGCTCTTGCATCACTGGGACCATTCACCTTCCAGGTACATTGGTATAACCGGCGTCTTCTCACTTCTATGGATGGGATTGGCGACCTGCGAGCGGTGCGAGAACAGCAGCAGCGTTGGTCTGGGATTCTGCTATATCGAGATGGATTCCGGGTATTCCCCTATGGTGAGGACGAAGATGACTGGCTTGCCTTGGATCGCAAGGCGCTAGCCCGAACCGGATACACCCTCAACAAGGCTCAGTTCGTAGGCAAAGTTGAAATTTCACGGGTTAATAATCCCGCTTTGGTTGACCAAACCAATCGGGAAGGCCTACGCGAAACCCCTGAGCAGCAAGTTTTTTTGGGAATCATGCAATACGTGATTCAGGACTTGCTATTCAAGTCGATGAAGAACGTTGAGAAGCAATATAAGTCACAGAAGGTTGACCTCAGCCAAGCTAAAACTGAGGTCGCGAACTTAGACACCCGCGCGAAAAACGCTTTAGCAAAACTTCGGAAAATCGCCCCAAGGGATGACCCATCTCTTGAAGAGCTTCAACAAACACTGTTTGATTTTTCAGAGTTCGCAGAGCGCGCTCGCCAACGCATTGAGGAAGTTGAACAAGAAAGTCGGCAGATGATAGAGATGGCTGGAGTTGGCCTCATGGTCGAGGTCGTGGCTCATGAGCTTGCACGAGCATCTGAAAACGCCCTCGAAAACCTCGAGGCGCTTCGAGGCAAGAATGTTCCTGCGGAAGTCAAGGTAAAGTTGGACTCCCTCAGGGCTCAAATGAAAAGCGTGGGTAAGAGGATTCGGGTGTTGGATCCTCTTAGCGTCTCAGGACGTCAGCGCGTCGAAACATTTGATTTGCGTGACCTCATCCTGAACACGCTTGAAGCCCATGAAGCTCAGTTTGAGCGCCACAAAATCTCAGTGAAGCTCTCCATGTCGGATGACGCGGTAAATGTGCGAACTGTTAAGGGCATGGTAGTTCAAATAATTGAAAATCTGATCTCAAATTCTAAATATTGGCTGGACATGGGTGCTGGCAAGCAATCCGGAAAGAAGTCCACGATCTCCATTACGCTTTTGCCCTCCCCCCCGACCATCCTCTTCGAAGACAACGGCCCCGGCATTGCTCAAGAAAACTGTGAGCGCATTTTCAGATCCTTCTTCTCGTTGAAAGAGAAATCGAAGCGCCGTGGACTTGGCTTATTCATCGCGCGCGAGTGTGCGACCTACATGGGGGGCACCTTGACGCTTGATCCCAGTCCAGAAAACGCCAATGGCCGCCTCAATCGTTTCATACTTGAACTTCCATTGAACACGACAAAATAATGGCTGAACTCGCAGATATCCTCGCCGCGGCGAACATCACTAGAGCACTAATCGTCGATGACGCCATCGATGAAATTCCACTTGCCGATGATCTCTCAGTTGATAGTCAGCAGTGGACACAGTTCTTTGATGATTTGAGCGCGGATGACCATAATTCATTAGATGTTGCTTTCCCTGGATACTCAGAGCTGGAGGCGGAGGAGCTTCAAAAGTCAGACGGATTTGTGCGTTGCCTTTGGGATAATAGGAAGCAAATCGCTCCAATGCTCTGTCAAACATTGTTTGCGCGGTACACAGCAGACATGCAAGCAGACATTGGACACTTAAATGTTTTGCGTGAGTTGCTCGAAGCCTCTGGCTTGACGTGCAATTTAGTGGGACGAGATTTTGTGCCTGCAGTTGCCGATACTGACATTGTCTTCATGGATCTCTACCTCTGCTCGGCGCAGCGGACGGACGATATCAAAGTGTCTATTGATGGCCTTGCTAGCGCGATTGCGGAGCGAAAGACGAAACCCCCACTCGTAATCCTTATGTCCCGGAGCAATAGGCTAGAGGATAAACGATCGGAGTTTCGTGAAGGAACCAAGCTTTTTGAAAGTACTTTCCGGATCTTGGTGAAGGCGGATATCCAAGTGGATGGTGTGGTGCAGAGAATCTTGGGCCGGCTGGCGACACACTATCAAAATTCCCTCAAGCTCTCAGAATTTGTATGCGCATGGGAAGACGGTCTTGATGCGGCAAGGGACAGGACCACTGCCCTCATCCGAAGGCTTGGGTTATCCGACCTAGCACAGATCCAATATCTATTGCTGTCGGCAGAGGGTGAGCCAATGGGTAGCTATTTGGTCGATGTTTTCGACAAGGTCCTGCAACACGAAATTGAAGCTAATGCCTCCATCATCGACACGGCTTTGGCGTTGAACGAACTCGACACGGCAAAATTTCCAGCGCCTCTTGTGCCCGGAGCAAACGATCTTTTGGAATTTGTCGAGCATTCGCTCTTTCATAATCGCGCTCGGCTAAGACTTCCCGGTGCCATTGACTCTAGTGTTTCCTTTGGCGATGTCTTGCGCAGAAAACCAGCGGTCTCCGTCGTAAAAGCCGCTGCTGGGCTTGCCGAAGCAACGTCACCCGTTGCTGCCGACGTCGTTGTACCAGTAGTTCTTCCTGAGATCCAGGGAGACATGGTTGTCGCCGTTCTGAGTCCTGCCTGTGACTTGCAGCGCAATCAGCTAAAACGAGTGCTGCTACTCGCTGGTGATCTTCTGGTCTTGAGAACAGAAGCGTGGAGTGCGAAGAACGATGGTGCAAAGACTCCAATTTTTGATATGGGAGATGGCATCCGACGGTGTATTAAATGGGACCTGAAACATGTTCTCACCCTCACCCACGCTGAGCTGAGCGACCTTTTACTTTCTGACCAGGCTGCTTTTGAAAAAATCGGTCGATTACGCGATCTGCATGCTTTGGAAATTCAGCAAAAGCTCTTGTCCTCTATGGGTCGCGTAGGCTTGGCGGCACCTATGCCCGCAACCCATGCGGTCAGAATCGAGGCATTCACTGTAGGCACCGACAAAAAGCTGCGAAGCTTGAATATCGCATCTTTAGCCGATGGGGGCGTGTGCTACATTGGCAGAAACCCCGATGGGGAAAAGCCACAAGAGAAGCTTGTTCTTACTGAACGCGCTTGCGAAGACATTTGCCGCGCAATCGATCAAATAGACCCCGATACGGTTCACGAGCGATCGAAAGATATTCTCAAATCTATCCAGAAGTCGAGCATTTTGTATGAGACGTTGGAACACGGCCTTATCGTTTCCAACCGCAGTAGTGAAAATTTCATTGAGTTCAAATCGGCAAACTCTGTAACGCAAGGTCTTGTTGCCAGAAACAAAAAGCAGATCGACACGCTCTCCATGACGAGCAGGGATCTTCAGCATTCTGGCCTTGTATTGATTGCATATGATGCATCTGCCAATGTGCCAGATTCTCCTGCCGAGGAAGCAGACCTAAAGGATGCTCCCGGTGACGCTGCGCTGCAATAAGCCTAAAGGGAATCTGGGGTGAGTATCGAAGCCTCGAAGCGTGGGTTCAGCGAATCGAATCGCTGTATGGACAGCTGAATAAAAAGAAGCCTCCCACTAGGGGAGGCTTCCAGATAAATCCCAGAAATCTAGAGATTTGGGAAAAATCTAGATCTCAATCGGATCCTACATCATCAAACATCAATATTCCGCGCCACCAACGCATTCTGCTCGATGAAGTGCCGGCGCGGTTCCACCTGGTCGCCCATCAGAGTGGTGAAGATTTCGTCGGCGGTGACGGCGTCGTCGATGGTGACCTTCAGCAGGCGGCGCACGCTGGCGTCCATTGTCGTTTCCCACAGCTGCTCGGCGTTCATCTCGCCCAGGCCTTTGTAGCGCTGGATAGTGATGTTGCGGCGCACTTCGTTCAGCAGCCAGTTCAGCGCCTGGCTGAAGCTGCTCACGGGCAGGGCGTTTTCGCCGCGGCGGACTTTGGCGTCGGGGCCCAGCAGGCCGGAGAGCATGTCGGCGGTTTTGCGCAGTTGCAGGTAGTCGCCGCTCTTGAGGAAGTCGTCGTCGATGTACTGCACGGCCACCACGCCGTGCTGGCGGCGTTCGATCTTCATCGCGCAGCGCTCGCCGTGCTCGTCGCTGGTGATCTCGAACTGGTAGATCGGGTTGCCGATGGCCTGCTCCAGCATGTCGGCGCTAGCCTGGGCGGCTTCGGGGGTGTCCAGGTCGAGCGGGCCGCTGGCGAGGATGGCGTTGAGGATGGCCGGGTCGAGGAAGCGGCTTTCGCGCTCCATCACGGCTTCGGCGATGAAGTATTGGCGCGCCAGCGCTTCCAGCGCGTCGCCGGCGATGCCGGGGCGGCCTTCGCCGGGAAGCAGCTCGGCGTTGTTCAGGGCGGCGCGCAGCAGGTATTGCTTCATCTCCTGATCGTCTTTCAGGTAGGTCTCGCTCTTGCCATGCTTGATCTTGTACAGCGGCGGCTGGGCGATGTAGATGTAGCCGCGCTCCACCAGTTCGGGCAACTGGCGGTAGAAGAAGGTCAGCAGCAGGGTGCGGATGTGGCTGCCGTCGACGTCCGCGTCGGTCATGATGATGATGCGGTGGTAGCGCAGCTTGTCGATGTTGAAGTCGTCCTGGCCGATGCCACAGCCCAGGGCGGTGATCAGGGTGGCGATCTGTTCGCTGCTGATCAGTTTGTCGAAGCGGGCGCGTTCCACGTTCAGCACCTTGCCGCGTAGCGGCAGGATGGCCTGGAACTTGCGTTCGCGGCCCTGCTTGGCGGTACCGCCGGCGGAGTCGCCCTCCACTAGGTAAAGCTCGGACAGCGCGGGGTCCTTTTCCTGGCAGTCGGCCAGCTTGCCGGGCAGGCCCAGGCCGTCCAGCACGCCCTTGCGGCGGGTGATTTCACGCGCCTTGCGCGCGGCTTCGCGGGCGCGGGCGGCCTCGACGATCTTGCCGCAGATGATCTTGGCGTCACTGGGGTTCTCCAGCAGGAACTCGGCCAGCGCGCTGCTGATCACTTCGTTCACCACCGGGCCGATCTCGCTGGAGACCAGCTTGTCCTTGGTCTGGCTGCTGAACTTGGGATCGGGCAGCTTCACGCTCAGCACGCAGGTCAGGCCTTCGCGCATGTCGTCGCCGCTGGTTTCCACCTTGGCTTTCTTGGCGAATTCACCCTGCTCGATGTACTGGTTCAGGGTACGGGTCATCACCTGGCGCAAGGCGGTCAGGTGGCTGCCGCCATCGCGCTGCGGGATGTTGTTGGTGAAGCACTGCACCGATTCCTGGTAGGAATCGTTCCATTGCATCGCCACTTCGGCGGTCATGCCGTCCTTCTCGCCGATGGCGTAGAAGATATGCGGGTGCAGCACGCTCTTGCTGCGGTTCATGTATTCGACAAAGCCGCGCACGCCGCCGGAATAGGCGAAGTTCTCTTCCTTGCCGGTCACGCGGTCGATCAGCTCGATGCTGACGCCGTTGTTGAGGAACGACAGTTCGCGGATGCGCTTGGCCAGGATTTCGAAGTGGAATTCCACCTGGCCGAAGGTTTCGACGCTGGCCAGGAAATGCACTTCGGTGCCGCGCTTCTCGGTATTGCCCACCACTTTCAGCGGGGCCACCGCTTCGCCCTGGCGGAACTCCATCTCGTGCACGTGGCCATCGCGGCGGATGGTCAGGCGCAGCCAGTCGGACAGCGCGTTCACCACCGAGACGCCCACGCCGTGCAGGCCGCCGGACACCTTGTAGCTGTTCTGGTCGAACTTGCCGCCGGCGTGCAGTTCGGTCATGACGATTTCGGCGGCGGAGCGCTTGAACTCGTCGTCTTCCTTGATCGCGGTGGGAATGCCGCGGCCGTTGTCTTCCACGCTGATCGACTGGTCGGGGTGGATGATGACCCTGATCTTGTCGCAATGGCCGGCCAGCGCTTCGTCGATGGCGTTGTCCAGCACTTCGAACACCATGTGGTGCAGGCCGGTGCCGTCCTGCGTGTCGCCGATGTACATGCCCGGGCGCTTGCGCACCGCTTCCAGCCCTTTGAGGATACGGATGCTGTCGGCGCCGTATTCCTTGGGTTCGTCGTTTTGCGGAATGTGATCGTGGTTTTCGCTCATGGGGTACTTTTTTCAGCCTGCATGAAAGACAAAAGGTCGGGGATCGGCCCCGACCTTGCGGCGCTCATGTTCGTCTAGATGCGCATCGGCATGACGATGTATTTGAAGTGCTCGTTGTCGGCGATGGTCACCAGCACCGACGAGTTGACGTCGCCGAAGGTGAAGTTCAGCTGTTCCACCGAAAGATTGGTCAGTACATCGAGCAGGTACTGGATGTTGAAGCCGATATCCAGCGGGGCGCCGGTGTAATCCACTTCCACTTCTTCCTGGGCTTCTTCCTGCTCGTTGTTGTTGCACAGGATCTTCAGCACGCCGTCGGTCAGCACCAGCCGCACGCCGCGGAATTTCTCGTTGGAAAGGATGGCGGCGCGTTGCAGCGCGGCCAGCAGCAGCGGGCGCTCGATGGTGAGCAGCTTGTCGTTGTTCTGCGGGATCACGCGGTTGTAGTCGGGGAACTTGCCGTCCACCACCTTGGAGTGGATGACCACGTTGCCGAAGCTGAACTTCACCTGGTTGCCGGCGATGTCGATGGTGACTTCGTCGTCCACTTCCTGCAGCAGCTTGTACAGTTCCAGGATGGTCTTGCGCGGCAGGATCACTTCGTTCTTGTCGAAGCTGGTTTCCAGTTCGGCGGACGCGTAGGCCAGGCGGTGGCCGTCGGTGGCGACCAGCTTGAGATGGTTGCCCTCGGTGACCAGGAACAGGCCGTTCAGGTAGTAGCGGATGTCCTGGTGGGCCATGGCGTATTGCACGCGGCCGAGCAGGGCCTTCAACTGGCCTTGCGGCATGCGCACGGTGGCGCGCAGGTTGGTGTCCACCGACAGGGTGGGAAAGTCGGCCGAAGGCAGGGTCTGCAAGGCGAAGCGGCTCTTGCCGGCCTTCACGGTCAGGCGCGATTCGTTTTCCTCGAAGGTCACCACCGATTTGTCGGGGATGGCGCGCAGGATGTCGGAAAGCTTCTTGGCGGATACGGTGAGCGCGAAGTCGTTGCCGGAAAACCCGTCGGCCTGGGTGCTGGCGATCTGGATTTCCAGGTCGGTGCCGGTGAAGGCGAGGGTGTCGCCGCTCTTCTGGATCAGGACGTTCGACAGGATGGGCAAGGTGTGCCGACGTTCAACGATGCCGGTCACGGTTGCCAGCGGTTTCAGGAGCGCGTCGCGTTCGGCTTGCAGGAGTTGCATCGTGATGAATCCGCAAAGAAGTTAAACAGAGGGATGTTACCCGATTCGGGCGGCGCTTTCGACACGCTGCCAGGGGCTGCTGAACGGGCGCCTGCGTGCTGCGTCAGCTGCGCAGCATCTGCAGCAATACGCCGTATTGATGCGCCAGTTCGGTGTCGTTCTGCCGCAGGTCTTCGATGGTGCGACAGGCATGCAGCACCGTGGTGTGGTCGCGCCCGCCGAAGGCTTCGCCCACGGCCGGCAGGCTCATCTGGGTGAGTTCCTTGGTCAGCGCCATGGCGATCTGGCGCGGTCGGGCGATGTCGCGGGTGCGCTTCTTGGAGTGCATGTCCGCGACCTTGATCTTGTAGTAGTCGGCCACCGTCTTCTGGATGTTCTCCACCGAGATCTGGCGGTTGCCGGCGGCCAGGATGTCGCGCAGCGCTTCCTTGGCGGCCTCCAGCGTCAGCGGCTGGTTGGTGAAGCGGGCGTAGGCCAGCACGCGCTTGAGCGCGCCTTCCAGCTCGCGCACGTTGGAGCGGATGTTCTTGGCGACGAAGAACGCCACGGTGGAGTCGAGCTTGAAGTTCTCGCGCTCGGCCTTTTTCATCAGGATCGCCACGCGCATTTCCAGCTCGGGCGGCTCGATCGCCACGGTCAGGCCCCAGGAGAAGCGGCTGGTCAGGCGCTCCTGCAGACCGTCGATTTCCTTGGGGTAGCGGTCGGAGGTGATGATGATCTGCTTGTGCGCTTCGACCAGGGCGTTGAAGGCGTAGAAGAATTCTTCCTGGGTCTTGTCCTTGCCGACGAAGAACTGGATGTCGTCGATCAGCAGCAAGTCCAGCGAATGGTAGTAGCGCTTGAACTCGTCGAACGCCTTGTGCTGGTAGGCCTTGACCACGTCGGCCACGTATTTTTCGGCGTGGATGTAGCGGATCTTGGTCTGCGGGTTGCGTTGGTGCACCAGGTTGCCGATGGCCTGGATCAAGTGGGTCTTGCCCAGGCCGACGCCGCCGTAGACGAACAGCGGGTTGTAGCTGACGCCGGGGTTCTCGGCCACCTGCTCGGCCGCGGCGCGCGCCAGTTGGTTGGCCTTGCCGGTGACCAGCGTTTCGAAGGTGAAGTTCGGGTTGAGGCGCGTGGTCTCGTGGTTGGCCGCGGCGGCGGCCAGCGCCGGGCGCGCGGCCGGCGGCGCGCTGGGCGCGAAGCTCTGGATCGCGGGGCGGGCGCTGGCCGGCTGGGCCGGTGCGGCGGGGGTCTGCGGCGGCGGCGCCTTGCGCGCGGCGCTGCCCACCTTGAGTTCGATGCTCGGCGGCTCGCCGTTGAAGAAGGTGGTGGCGGCTTCTTCGATCAGGCCCATGTAACGGTCGCGGATGAACTGCAGGAAAATCTGGTTCGGCACGATCAGGCTCAGCGCGTCGCCGTTGGCCTCGGCGACCAGCGGCCTGATCCAGATGCGGAACTGGTCCGCGCCCAGGCGCTCTTCGAGCGTGGCGAGACAATGGGACCAGCAGTTTTCCAGTGCGGACATGGCTTGTGTTTCTTCGGCATTGCCACCCCGCAGAGAATAAAAGACCGTCCAGCGGCAGCGTGGCTGCGTGATGGAAGGGTCTGTGTTGTGGCGGGGTGTGGTGGGGTGGAGAGGGGGATTCTAATCGCTCGGGGCAAAGTTATCCACAAGCGCCGCCCGCCGTTGCGCCTGCGCACTGGTTGACATTGACCGGCTTTGACTGTGTAATTAACGGTTTACTTAGTCCGGCCAGGAATTCAGAACATGAAGCGTACTTTTCAACCCTCCGTTATCCGTCGCAAGCGCACCCATGGCTTTCGCGCCCGCATGAAGACCCGTGGTGGTCGTGCCGTGCTGAACGCCCGTCGCAGCAAGGGCCGCGCCTGCCTCGGCGTCTGACCGCTTTAGCGCGCCGTGGCCGGCGCTGGCCGCTATCGGTATACGCGGGCGATGCGCCTGTTGAAAACGGATGAATTTTCATCCGTTTTTAATTTGCGCTGCTCGGTGGGGAACGAGTACTTCCAGGTGCTGGGTCGCCCCAACGGCATGGGCCGCGCCCGTCTGGGCGTGGTGGTCGGGCGTCGTACCGATCGTCGGGCCGTCGGGCGCAACTACATCAAGCGCACCGTGCGCGAGCTGTTCCGACACGAGGCCGCCCAGTTGGCCGGCATCGACCTCGTGGTCCGCCCGCGCCGTGCGTTCGGCCGGACGGAAGGCGCCGCCGCGCGCGACGCGCTGGCGCAGTTGTTCCGCCGCATCCGCGGCCGGTTTCCCCAGGGTGGCGGCGGTGTGTAACCGCTGCGACGTCGCGCCTGCCGCCCACGTCGGCCCCGGTGCCCGCTTGGCGATCATGCTGGTGAAACTTTATCGGTACACCGTCAGTCCGCTGCTGGGCCCCCGCTGTCGTTTCACTCCCACCTGTTCGCAGTACGCCGTCGAGGCATTCGCCAAATATGGCGCGTGTCGCGGCGGGTGGCTTACAATCCGCCGTCTTTGTCGCTGCCACCCTTGGGGTGGGAGTGGCCCGGACCCCGTTCCCTGATCGATCCCGAGCCCACGATGGATTCCAAGCGACTCATTCTGTTCATTGCGCTGTCCTTCGGCATTCTCTTCTTCTGGCAGAAGTGGATGAGCCAGCGCTTCCCGCAGCCGGCCAACGCGCCCGCCGCGTCGGCACCGGCTTCCGCCGACCTGCCCGCCGCCGCGCCCCGGACTGCCGCCACCGCCCAGCCGGGCAGCGCGCCCGATAGCGGTCGCCTGCAATCGGCCGAGCGCATCCATGTGAAGACCGATCTGTTCGATGCGCAGATCGACAGCATCGGCGGCGACCTGCGCCGCGTGGCGCTGCTCAAGCATGGCATGCCGGGCAATCCCAGCCAGCCGTTCGTGATGTTCACCGATGGCAAGGACCACACCTACGTGGCGCAGACCGGCCTGTTGGGCGACGGCCTGCCGACCCACAAGGCGGTGTTCACGGCCGAGCAGCGCGACTACGCGCTGGCGCCCGGCCAGGATGCGCTGACGGTGCGCCTGACCGCCGCCGGCCCGGCCGGCGTGCAGATCGCCAAGGTGTATACCTTCCGCCGCGGCCAGTACCTGATCGACGTGAAGTACGAGATCGTCAACGGCACCGCCAAGCCGCTGACCGCGTCGGCGTACTACCGCCTGCTGCGCGACGGCCAGGTGGACAACCCCGGCTTCTTCGGCGCCCACACCTTCACCGGTCCGGCCGTCTACACCGAGACCGGCAAGTTCCAGAAGGCCGATTTCTCCAAGCTGGACAAAGGCTCCGCCGAATACGTCAAGGCGGCCAAGGATGGCTGGGTCGCGATGATCCAGCACTACTTCGCCAGCGCCTGGGTGGCATCGCCCAAGGGCCGGCCGTCGCTGTGCGGCCCGCGCGACTGCCGCTACGAGATGAAGCGCCTGTCCGATGGCCTGTACTCGGCCGGCGTGATCGTCGACCTGCCCACCATCGCCGCTGGCGGCAAGTTCGAAGCCAGCATGCCGCTGTTCGTCGGCCCGCAGGAAACCCGCGTGCTCGACCAGGTGGCCGACGGCTTCGATCTGGTGAAGGACTACGGCATCTTCACCGTGTTCTCCAAGCCGCTGTTCTGGGTGCTGGATCAGATCCACAAGGTGGTCGGCAACTGGGGCTGGGCCATCATCCTGCTCACCGTGCTGATCAAGGCCGTGTTCTATCCGCTGGCATCCGCGTCGTACCGTTCGATGGCCCGCATGCGCAAGCTGGCGCCGCGCATGGAGCAGCTCAAGGAGCGTCACGGCGACGACAAGGTGAAGTTCCAGCAGGCCGTGATGGAGATGTACAAGACCGAGAAGGTCAACCCGCTCGGCGGCTGCCTGCCGATGCTGGTGCAGATCCCCATCTTCATCGCGCTGTACTGGGCGCTGATCGCCGCGGTCGAGTTGCGCCAGGCGCCGTGGATGTTCTGGATCCACGATCTGTCGGTGAAGGATCCGTACTTCGTGCTGCCGATCCTGATGGCGGTGTCGATGTACATCCAGACCAGCCTGTCGCCGCCCCCGCCGGACCCGATGCAGGCCAAGATGATGAAGATCATGCCGCTGGCGTTCAGCGTGTTCTTCCTGTTCTTCCCGGCCGGCCTGGTGTTGTACTACGTGGTGAACAACGTGCTGTCGATCCTGCAACAGTGGTGGATCACCCGCACCATCGAGAACGCCGACAAGGACGCCAAGACGGACAAGCCCAAGAAGCCTGTGCCGCCCAAGAAGCCGGCCTGATCGCCGGATCGCCCTTCGCCGAACGCCACCCCCAGCGGGTGGCGTTTTGCATGGGCGGGAGGCGGCGCCGTTCGTGCGGATGTTGCAGTGCGGCGCAGCGCTTGTGTTAGGCTGTCGCGCTTGTTCGTGCGCGCCCGGAAGCCGCCGCCGGGCCCGTTGTGGCACGGCAGTTGCGGGCGCGTTGTGTCACCCTGATCGATCCCTGTTCCATGCCGTCTGTCGCAACTGCTCCTCCCATTGCCGCCATCGCCACCGCCCCGGGGCGCGGCGGTGTCGGGGTCATCCGTATTTCCGGTTCCCGCCTGGAAGCCATCGTCGAGGGCCTGATCGGCCGGCCGCTGTCGCCACGCCATGCCCATTTCGCCCGCTTTCGCGCCGCCGACACCTCGGCCATCGACGAAGGACTGGCGATTTTCTTCCCCGGCCCCAATTCGTTCACCGGCGAGGACGTGCTGGAAATCCAGGGCCACGGCGGCCCGGTGGTGCTGGGCATGCTGCTGCGGCGCTGCATCGAGCTGGGCGCGCGCCATGCCGAGCCGGGCGAGTTCAGCAAGCGCGCCTTCCTCAACGGCAAGCTCGACCTGGCGCAGGCCGAGGCCGTGGCCGACCTGATCGACGCCCAGTCCGAAGCCGCCGCGCGCTCGGCGCTCAAGTCGCTGGACGGCGCATTCTCGCTGGAAGTGCGTGCGCTGGTCGACGCGCTGATCCACCTGCGGATGCTGGTCGAGGCCACGCTGGATTTCCCCGAAGAAGACATCGATTTTCTCGAGGCCGCCGACGCGCGCGGCCAGCTCTGCGAGTTGCAGGCGCAACTGGCGCGGGTGCTGGCGACAGCCACCCAGGGCAAGCTGTTGCGCGAAGGCATGCACGTGGTGCTGATCGGCCAGCCCAACGTCGGCAAATCCAGCCTGATGAACGCGCTGGCCGGTGAAGAGGTCGCCATTGTCACCGACATCGCCGGCACCACGCGCGACACCGTGCGCGAGCTGATTCAGCTCGAAGGCGTGCCGGTCCACGTCATCGACACCGCCGGCCTGCGCGCCACCGACGATGTGGTGGAGCGCATCGGCATCGAACGCACCTGGGCCGCCATCGCCAAGGCCGACCTGGCCTTGCTGCTGGTGGACAGCCGCGAGGGCGTCACCCAGCACGACCTGGACATCCTGGGCCGCCTGCCGCGCGAGTTGCCGGTGCTGCGGGTGTTCAACAAGGTGGACCTCACCGGCGACGTGCCCGGCGACGTGGCCCGCGACGTGGTGCACGTTTCGGCCAAGACCGGCGAGGGCCTGGACGCGCTGCGCCAGCGCCTGCTGCATCAGGTGGGCTGGCACGGCGACGACGGCGTGTTCATCGCCCGCGAGCGCCATCTGGACGCCATCCGCCGCGCCAGCGCCCACCTGGACCAGGCCCTGGCGGCCTACCAGCAGGTGGAATTGTTCGCCGAGGAACTGCGGCTGGCGCAGAACGTGCTCAACGAGATTACCGGCGAATTCACCTCCGACGACCTGCTGGGGGTGATCTTCAGCAAGTTCTGCATCGGCAAGTGACCGGAACGCCGCCCAACAAAAAACGCCGCGAAAGCGGCGTTTTTCATGGAACAACCTACGCTCACAGCACCGGCAGCAGCGGGTTGTTCTTCGGCGTGGGCAGCTTGCACAACGTTTCCGACAGCGCGGTGGCGACCGGCGATGGGGTGCGGCCGCCGGTGATGTCGTTGCCCTTGGCGTCGAGCAGGCCGGTCTTCTTGCTTTCGCAATTGGCGAGGACCGACAGGCCAGTGGGCTTGCTGGAGCCGTCTTCTTCCAGTTGATACGTCGGCGCCGCGCGCATCGCGCCGCTGCCGGTGGCTTCGGCACGGTCGATGCAGTAGGTGCGCTTGTTGGCGGACGACTGGTAACAGGCGAGGTCGGGCGCGGCGTGGGCGGCGGCGCTGACGAACAGCAGGGCGATCAGCCCGATCTTGGTCATAGGAACTCCACGGTTGCAGGGCCGCGTCCGGTGGCGTGGCCGATGAGACCGCTATGTTATGAAGCCGCTCCGGTCGGCGCAAGGCGCCCGTTGCTGCACGGATAGGGGTTGCTGGCACTGGTGCGGGCGGGGCGCAGCCGGCATCATCCCGCCATGCTCGCCGACCTGCTTGCCTTCCTGCCCTCCCAATTGCTGATCCTGCTGCCGCTGGCGTTCACCGCCGGACTGGTGGACGCCGCCGTCGGCGGTGGTGGCCTGATCCTGGTGCCGGGGCTGTTCGCCGTGCTGCCGCGCGAGATCCCGGCCGCGCTGATGGGTACCAACAAGTTCGCCGCCGTCATGGGCACCGCATCGGCCACCTGGCGCTACGCGCGGCAGGTGAAGCTGGATTGGCACCTGCTGTTGCCCAGCGCCGTGGCGGCATTCTGCGGCGCCTACCTCGGCGCGCGCGCCATCCATCTGTTGCCGGCGCAGGCGGTGCGGCCGCTGGTGATCGTGCTGCTGGCGGCGATGCTGCTCTACACCTGGTTCAAGCCGGCCTTCGGCAACCAGGACGCAGGCCGGCCGCTGACCCGTCGCGACCTGTACGTCGGGCTGGCGATCGGCGCGGCCATCGGTTTCTACGACGGCTTCTTCGGCCCCGGCACCGGCTCGTTCCTGATCTTCCTGTTCATCCGTTTCTTCCACTTCGACTTCCTGCGCGCGTCGGCATCGGCCAAGGTGGTCAACCTGGCCACCAACCTTGCCTCGCTGGCGTTCTTCATCCCGGCCAAGATGGTGATCTTCGGCCTGGCGATTCCGATGGCGCTGGCCAATATCGCCGGCGCGCAGGTCGGCAGCCGGCTGGCGCTGCGTGGCGGCAACGCGTGGATCCGCAGGCTGTTCCTGGTGCTGGCGCTGGTGTTGCTGAGCAAACTGATCTGGGACACCTTTTAGCTGGCCCGGCGTATTCCGAGCCCCGCTGGCTGCGTTGTCCTGCGCTTGCCGTACGGCTTGTACTGTCTGCGCTTGGACGCCTTGCCAGCGGGGCCCGGAAGGCGCCGTCACACGAAAAGGGCGTGCACCCGAAAACAGCGCCGGGAGCTGCCCATTTTTGCTGCCCCTGCGAACCCGCTCCGTCCCTTCGGCAAAGCCCCCCAACGCACGCCGCAGCCAAACTTGGCCCAAAAGACGAACGCCCCTTGCCAAGCTTCCGGCTTGCCCGCATCGTGGCGGCGCGACGAACAAGGGGGCAGGCATGCGCTACTGGCTGATGAAATCGGAACCGGACGACGTATCGATCGACGACCTGGAACGGATGGGCGAGGTCGGCTGGTACGGCGTGCGCAACTATCAGGCGCGCAACTTCATGCGCGACGCGATGGCGCTGGGCGACGGCGTGCTGTTCTATCACTCCAGTTGCCCGCAACCGGGCGTCGCGGGCATCGCCGAGGTCAGCCGGCTGGCGTATCCCGATCCCACCCAGTTCGATCCCGAATCCAAGTACTTCGACCCCAAGTCCACCGCCGACCAGCCGCGCTGGCAGCAGGTGGACGTGCGCTTCGTGCGCAGGACGCGGCTGTTGTCGCTGGACGAGATGCGCCGCCTGCCCACGCTGGCGGGCATGCAGGTGCTGCAACGGGGCAACCGGCTGTCGATCACCCCGGTGTCCGAGGCTGAATGGCGCGACATCCTGGCGTTGCTCGACTGAGCCGACGCACGGCGCCCCGACCACCCGCACCGGGGTGCCGGGGCACCGCCTGCCTCACCCGGTTTTTCCTCTGTTCCGCCGCCTTGCCAGGGCTGGGCTGCCTACTGCCTTGCCGTGTTTGAAATTCCCTGCGCATTGGTTGTGCGTTACATGCTAATCCGTTGGTTTTATTGAAGGTTTTTCTGCTGTCAAGGCGGCTTTCCCCAGCGATACAACGTCCGCCCGGCGCTTCTATACTCGGCAGATACGCCGATGTCATGGCGTGGATAACAATCACCGGGGATACACATGGCACAAGGAATAACCGTCGGCCGACGGCTGGGCGCGCTGATCGCCGTCGCCGTGCTGGCATTGGGGTTGCTGGGTTGGCTGTCGTTGCGCGAGGTGTCGCGGGTGCAGGAACACGTGCTGCACATCAGCGACGTCAGTCTGCCGGCGGTGGACATCGCCCGCGAACTGAACGGCACCATGGTCGGATTGCGGCTGGAGGTGGTGCGGCATATCGCCGCGCACGAACTGGCGGACAAGCAGAAGGCGGACGTCGCCATCGTCGCGCAGCGCAAGAAGCTGGATGACCTGCTCGACGAATACCGCAAGCTGCCATTGCCGCCCGATGACCTGCGCACCGCGGACGTGCTCGACGCCGCGGTCGGCGAATACATGCAGGCGGTGCAGCACATGCTGGAACTGTCGCGCGCCATGGACCCGGAGCATCCGGCCCCGGTCAGCGACCCGGCCGCCACCGCCGCCGCCAAGAAGATCGCCGACACCATCGACACGGTGGTCGAGGACAGCCAGCAGGGCGCGGCCCAAGCGCGCACCGATGCCGACAACGCCTACAACGAAGCGCGCACCCTCACCCTGGTGGTGATCGGCGTATGCGCGATGCTGGTGCTGGGGATCGGCTTCCTGCTGTATCGCTCCATCACCGGCCCGCTGGCCACCGCGCGCGACGCGACCGCCGCCGTCGCCAGCCGCCTGGACTTCACCACCCGCGTCGGCTCCACCGCGCAGGACGAGATCGGCGAGACCGCGCGGGCGCTGGATCGGCTGCTCGAGACCTTGCAGGCCAGCTTCCGCAACATCGGGCAGGGGGTCGGCGGCGTCGCCGAGTCGTCGCGCGAGTTGTCGGGCACCGCCGACGAAGTGGCGCGCAGCGCATCGCTGGCGTCCGAGTCGGCGTCGGCCATCGCCGCCACCATCGAGCAGCTCACCGTCAGCATCAACCACGTGGGCGACCGGGCGCAGGAGGCCAGCAGCCTGTCGCGCCAGGCGGGCGACCTGGCGGCCGAAGGCGAGCAGGTGATCCTGGACGGCGTCACCCGCACCAAGGCCGCCGTCGAGACCGTGCGCGAGGCGGCGGGCGACGTGGACCAGCTGCGCGAGGAGGCCAGCCGCATCGGCAGCGTGGCCGGCGTGATCAAGGACATCGCTGATCAGACCAACCTGCTGGCGCTGAACGCCGCCATCGAGGCCGCGCGTGCCGGCGAGCAGGGCCGCGGCTTTGCCGTGGTGGCCGACGAAGTGCGCAAGCTCGCCGAGCGCACCACCCAGGCCACCGCCGAGATCGACCGCATGATCGGCGGCGTGCAGCGCGGCGCGTTGCGCGTGGTCGAGCACATCGACGGCGTCGCCGCCAGCGTGGCCGACAGCGCCGACCGCGCCGAGCAGGCGGGCGACACCATCATCCGCATCCGCGACCGCGCCAACGACGCGGTGGCGATGGTGGCGGACATCGCCAACGCGATCCGCGAGCAGGCACAGGCCAGCACCAACATCGCCCAGCAGGTGGAACGCATCGCCCAGATCGCTGAGGAGAACAACGCCGCCGCCGGCCATACCGCGGACGCGGCGCACCGCCTGGACGGCCTGACCGCGCGCATGAGCGAGGAGATGGCGCGCTACCGCGTCTGACCGGAGATTCTTTCCGCCCCGACCCGGCGGTCCGGGGCATCGTGCACGGCAGGCGGGCGCGGGGCTGCACGCCTTGCCACACGCGGCTTGCCGTGTTGCACCGACACGCCGGCGTCGGGGTAATTCCGGCTTGGCCCGGGCCGGCGCGCGCCGTTATGCTGCACGCCCATGACCCGAATCCTGCGCCGCCTCGACGGCTTTCTCCTCGCCATGCTGATCGCCATCGGCCTGGCCTTGCTGCGCCCAGAACTCGGCACCGGCGACGGGCCGCTGCACCTGGGCGTCGTTACCAACCTGGGCGTCGCGCTGGTGTTCTTCCTGCACGGCGCCGCGCTGTCGCGCGAGCGGCTGAAGCAGGGCTTCAGCCACTGGCGGCTGCACCTGTTCGTCCAGGCCAGCACCTTCGTGCTGTTCCCGCTGCTGGGCGGCGGCGCGGTGTGGGCCGCCCAGGGCCGCGTGCCGCCCGACCTGCTGCTGGGCATCTTCTACCTGACCGCGCTGCCGTCGACCATTTCCTCGTCGGTGGCGATGACCAGCCTGGGCCACGGCAACGTGCCGGCGGCGATCTTCAACGCCTCGTTGTCCAGCCTGATCGGCATGATCGCCACGCCGCTGCTGGTGGGGCTGATGGTCAGCACCAGCGGCCACGGCCTGCCGCTGGGCCAGGCCATGCTCGACATCGCCACCCAACTGCTGCTGCCGTTCGTGGTCGGCCAGGCGCTGCGGCCGTGGCTGGCCGATTTCATCAACCGCCATCGCGCGGTGATCGGCAGGATCGACAAGGCGGTCATCGTGTTGATCGTCTATTCGTCGTTCTGCGACTCCACCGCCGCCGGGCTGTGGCGCGACTACGCGTGGTGGATGCTGCTGGGCGTGGGGCTGGCGGTGGGCGTGCTGCTGCTGCTGGTGCTGCTGGCGACCACGCTGGGCAGCCGGCTGGCCGGCTTCTCCCGCGCCGACGAGGTCACCGCCGTGTTCTGCGGCTCCAAGAAGAGCCTGGCCAGCGGCATCCCGATGGCCAAGCTGCTGTTCGCCGGACACCCGGCGCTGGGGCTGGTGGTGCTGCCGATCATGTTCTATCACCAGTTGCAACTGGTGGTGTGCTCGATGCTGGCGCGGCGCTACGCCGAGCGCGCCGCGCGGGAGGGCGCATGAGCGCGTGGTGGCCAGTGCTGGCGGCCTGCCTCGGCGTGGGCGTGGTCGCCGGCTTCCTCGCCGGCCTGCTGGGCGTGGGGGGAGGGCTGGTGATCGTGCCGGCGCTGCTGTTCGTGTTCCACGCGCTCGGTGTCGCCGACCTGCATGCGCAGCACCTGGCGCTCGGCACCTCGCTCGCCACCATCGTCGTCACCTCGATCTCCAGCCTGCGGGCACACCATGCGCGCGGCAACGTGCGCTGGCCGGCGTTCCGCGCGATCACCCCCGGCATCCTGCTCGGGACTTTTGCCGGCGCGCAGTTCGCCGGCCTGCTCAGCGACGTGGCGCTGAAGTGGTTCTTCGTCGCCTTCGCCTACGTGGTCGCCGCCCAGATGCTGCTCGACGCCAAGCCCAAGCCGCACCGGCAACTGCCGGGCTGGCGCGGCATGAGCCTGTGGGGCGGCGTGATCGGCCTGGTGTCGAGCTGGGTGGGCATTGGCGGCGGTTCGATGTCGGTGCCGTTCCTGGCCTGGCACAACGTGCCGGTGAAGGCGGCCATCGGTACGTCGGCCGCCATCGGCCTGCCGATCGCCGTGGCCGGCGCCGTCGGCTACGTGGTCAGCGGCTGGGGCCAGAGCACCCTGCCCGCGGGCAGCCTGGGCTTCGTCTACCTGCCGGCGCTGTTCGGCATCGCCGTGGCCAGCTTCCCGCTGGCCAAGGCCGGCGCCGCCGCCGCGCAACGCCTGCCGGTGCCGGTGCTGAAGAAATGCTTCGCCGCGCTGCTGATCGTCCTGGCGACGCGGATGGCGTGGCAATTGACGTAAAAAAGGCGCCCTTTGGGGCGCCTTTTTTGGGAAGGGAGAAGAGGGAAGGGAGAAGGGTGCCTTCGTGAGCATTTTGCGCTGTCGGAATCTGCCTACTACCTTTGTCGTTACCCTTCCCCCTTCCCCCTTCCCCCTTCCCTCTTCCCAGCCGTCCCTCACACATACCCCACAATGCTGATGTACTGGCAGATGCTGCCCGCCAGCACGAACAGGTGCCAGATGCCGTGACCGTGGCGGATCTTCTCGTCGAAGATGAAGAACACGATGCCCACGGTGTAGAACAGCCCGCCGCCTGCCAGCCACAGCAGCCCGGCATGCGGTAGCGCGGCCACCAGCGGACCCATGGCCACCAGGATCAGCCAGCCCATCAGCACGTAGATCAGCAGCGAGAAGATGCGCGTGCGATGGCCGATCCACAGTTCCTGCACGATGCCGATCACCGCCAGGCCCCAGTTGATGCCGAACAGGCTCCAGCCCCAGCCGCCGTGCAGCGTCACCAGGGTGAACGGGGTGTAGCTGCCGGCGATCAGCAGGTAGATCGCGCAATGGTCCAGCCGCTGGAACACCTGCTTGGCGCGGCCGCGCAGCGAGTGGTAGAGCGTGGAGATGGTGTACAGCGACATCAGGGTGAAGCCGTAGACCGATACACCGACGATCTTCCACGGATCGCCGCTCAGGCTGGCCCAGACGATGGCGAGCACGGTGCCGACCAGGGCCAGCGCGGAGCCGGCCAGGTGGCTGTAACTGTTGAAGCGTTCTCCGTAATACACGTATTCCCTCCCGCTATCAGTGCTGCGACGATAACGCTTTCCGCTTTGGGCGGCACGGGGAATCGTTGTAACCGATGGTTGCAGCTGCACTCGATGCGTTGTCGTGGCCAAGCCAAGCAAAAAGGCCGGGTTGCCCCGGCCTTTGCGATGGATGACGGGAGCTCAGCCCACCAGCCGTTCCAGCGCTTCGCGATACTTGGCGGCGGTCTTGTCGGCCACGTCCTGCGGCAGCGCCGGCGCGGGCGGGGTCTTGTTCCAGCCGGTGGATTCCAGCCAGTCGCGCACGAACTGCTTGTCGTAGGACGGCGGGTTGGTGCCGGGGCGGTACTGGTCGGCCGGCCAGAAGCGGCTGGAGTCGGGCGTCAACGCTTCGTCCATCAACGTCAGCGTGCCGTTTTCGTCCAGGCCGAACTCGAATTTGGTGTCGCCGATGATGATGCCGCGGGTGGCGGCGTACTCCGACGCCTTGCGGTAGAGCGCGATGGCGGTGTCGCGCACCTTGGCGGCCAGCTCGGCGCCCAGGATCTCCTCGCAGCGCGCGTAGCTGATGTTCTCGTCGTGGTCGCCCACGGCCGCCTTGGTGCTGGGGGTGAAGATCGGCTCGGGCAGCTTGTCGGCCTCTTGCAGGCCGGCCGGCAGCGCGATGCCGCACACGGTGCCCTGCTGTTTGTATTCCTTCCAGCCCGAGCCGGCGATATAGCCGCGCACGATGGCTTCCACCGGCACCGGCTTCAGCCGCTTGACCACCACGGCGCGGCCTTCCACCTGCGGGCGGTCGGCGGCGGATACCACGTCCTCGGCGCGCTCGCCGGTGAAGTGGCTGGGCACTTCGTCCTTGAGCAGGTCGAACCAGAAGTTCGAAATCGCGGTCAGGATCTTGCCTTTGTCCGGGATCGGCTCGGCCAGGATGACGTCGAAGGCGGACAGCCGGTCGGTGGCGATCATCAGCATGCGGTCGGCGTCGATCTCGTACAGATCGCGCACCTTGCCGGAGTAGATCTTCTTCAGGCTGGTCAGTTGGGTGGTGGTCAGGCCGGACATGGCGTGGTTTTTCCCGTGCGTCCAAAGGGCGGATTATAGCGAGAGCCTGGGGGGTGCGGGGTAACGCCGGTGGTTCTTCGCGTGTCGCAAGCCCCCGGCAAAGCCGGGTGCGCAACGTTGTTGGAGTGCGGGTATCGGCTCTCTCCTGATTGATTCCACTCCCCCCGCCCTCGCCGCCGCGAGGGAGCCTCGCTTTGCTCGGAGGGTGAGCTAATTGGCGTTGTGGAATCGATGGCGTCGCCGAACCGACGGCTGGGCTGGATCGGGCGGGGGGCAATCTCCAGGCTGTTCTCTGTGTTCTCTGTGTTCTCTGTGTTCTCTGTGTTCCCGGACTTCGTCTTTATCGCCCGCCCGCGTTGGTCGCCGGTCGGCCGCGCCACATGAAGCGTTCCGGGCGGGGATAGACCTCGAAGCCGAGGGGGCGGTAGACGACGTGGGCGTCGAAGGTCATCAGGTAGCAGTTCTCGACGTGGGCGATGCGGGGGTGCGCCAGGATGCGTTGCAGCAGGCGGGTGGCGATGCCGCGGCCGCGCCAGGCGGGGTCGACGATCACGTCGGCCAGATAGCCGAAGCGGTTGCCGTCCGACAGCACGCGGGCGTAGGCGATCTGGCGGCCTTCGGCATACGCGGCCATCACCACCGTGCTGTGCCGCGCCGCCAGCTCCACTTTGGGGCGGCCGATGCCCGGCGACCAGTAGGTCTGCGCCAGTTGCCCGGTCAGCCAGTCGAAGTCGATGCGTGCCGGGTCGTCGTCGTAGTCGACGCCGTCCTCGGTATCCGCCGCGCGCGGCGGTCGGGCCAGGTCGAAGGCCAGGTGCGTGCGACCGGCGTAGTCGGTGCGTTGCCGCCAGCCCACCGGGGCGAAGCCGAGCCGCTGGTACAGCGCCAGCGCCGGGGCGTTGCGGTCGAAGCAGGTGGCGTGGATATCGACGGCGCCCTGGCGCCACGCCAGCCGGCACATCGCCTCGACCAGCGCGCGGCCCACGCCCTGGCGCCGCCGGGCGGGGTCGACGATCACGTGGCCCAGCGTCGCCGGCAGTTCGGGCGCGAGGGCGATGAAGTCGGCGAAACCCGCGGGCTGGCCGTCGATCTCCAGCACGCTGGCGGCGTGACGTTGCGCCAGCGCCTGTTGCAATTGCTCGGGCGTCAGCGGGAACCGCGCCGCCGGAAACATGAAATACAGCGTCTCGGCATCCTCGGCCCAGGCACAGACCCGTGCCAGGTCGTCCGGCGTCGCCGGGCGCAGGATGGCGTTCACGGCGCGCGCCCGGTCCGGGTCGACAGGGCGTGGCGCTGGCGGCCCGCCTCGTCGAAGTTGTCGGGTGCCAGCCAGCGCGCGTAGGCGTCTCGCAGGCGCGGCCATTCGTGGTCCAGGATCGAATACCACGCGGTATCGCGGTTGCGGCCCTTCACCACCGTGGCCTGGCGGAAGATGCCCTCGAAAGTGAAGCCCAGGCGCTCCGCCGCGCGGCACGACGGGGCGTTCAGCGCGTTGCATTTCCACTCGTAGCGGCGATAGCCCAGCGCGAAGGCGTTCTCCATCATCAGCGCCATCGCCGCGGTGGCCAGCCGGCTGCGTTGCAGGCGTGGCGAATAGGTGAGGTTGCCGACCTCGATGCTGCCCGCCTCGGGCTGGATGCGCAGGTAGCCGCACAGGCCCAGCGCCGCGCCGCTGGCGGCATCGACGATGGCGTAAAGCTGCTGGTCGCTCAGCCCGCGCTTGCTGTCCAGCCAGGCCGCCAGCGCGGTGGCGTCGGCGAAGGGGCCGTAGGGCAGGTAGGTCCACAGCGCGCCGTCGGGATCCTCGGCGAAGGCGTCGAACAGCGGCTGGGCGTGGCGCGCGGCATCCACCGGCTCCAGCCGGCAGCCGTGGCCTTGCAGCAGGGTATGCGGGGGCGGGGGAGGGGGACACCAGTCGGGCAGCAGTGCGCCGAGCGGTTGCAAGAGGGGGATGGGCATGGCGATCGCCAGTGATGAGCCTGCCCCGATGCTAACAGCCGCGCCGCCCGTCCGACCGATACAGCCGGCGCCGTTTCCGGGCATGCAGCGGGCATGGCGGCGGCGTGGACTTCCAAATCTTGAAACACAGAGAGCACGGAGAGCACAGAGCTACACGGAGAAAGGCTTGAGCGGGCTGGCGGCTTCAGGTGGAAGAACCGCCGCTTACCTGAACTTCCACGAGCCGCTCTGCCTTACCTCGCTTTTCTCTGTGAATCTCCGTGTTCTCCGTGCTCTCTGTGTTTCAAGACGTGGGGTTTGGGTTGGTTTTACACCCTTCCCCCTTCTCCCTTCCCTCTTCCCAGAATTGCGCTCAATGCCCGCCGCCCCTGCCACCAGCGGTGCCGAACGGCGGCTTGGCGAACCAGACGATGAACACCAGCGCGACGAAGATCAGCGCCAGCGAGTGGAACACTTCGCTGGTGGCGATCTGGAACGCCTGCTGGTTGATCACCTGCTCGATCTGGCCGTAGGCCGCGTTCTGCGGCAGGCCGAGCGCTTGCAGGCGGCTCACGTAGTCCTGCGTGGCCGGGTCGAGGGCGGTGATGTGCTCGGTGAGGCGCGCGTGGTGGAACGCCGCGCGGTGGTCCCACACGAACACCGAAATCGCCGTGGCGAAGCTGCCCGAGATGGTGCGGAAGAAGTTGGCCAGCCCCGACGCGGCGGCCAGCCGGCTCACCGGCAGGCCGGACAGCACGATCTGGTTCACCGGCACGAAGAAGCAGGCCACGCCGATCCCTTGCAGGATCCGCGGCAGGATCACCTGGTCGAACGCGGTCTCCAGCGTAAAGCTGGAGAACCAGAACATGGTGGCGGCGAACACCATGAAGGCGAACGACGAGATCATGCGCAGGTCCAGCCGCTGGATGTTCTTGCCGATGATGGGCGACAGGATGAACGCCAGCACGCCGACCGGCGCGGTGGCCAGCCCGGACCAGGTGGCGGTGTAGCCCATCACCGTCTGCAACCACAGCGGGAACAGCACGGTGCTGCCGAAGAAGCAGAACACCCCCAGCGACAGCGCGGCGACGCCCACCAGGAAATTGCGACTCTTGAACAGGCTCAGATCGACGATGGGATGCTCGTCGGTCAGCTCCCACACCACCAGGAACGACAGCGTCACCACCGCGATCAGCCCCAGCGTGAGGATGAAGTTGGAGTTGAACCAATCCATGTCGTTGCCGTTGTCGAGCATCAGCTGCAGCGAGCCCACGCCGACGAACAGCAGCACCAGCCCGGTGTAGTCGATCGGCACGCGCGCGGTGGGCGTCTCGCGGTCCTTGAGGATGTTCCAGGCGATCAGCCCCGCCAGCACGCCGACCGGAACGTTGATGTAGAAGATCCACGGCCACGAGTAGTTGTCGGTGAGCCAGCCGCCCAGCATCGGCCCGAAGATCGGCGCCACGATCACCGTCATCGCCCATAGCGCCAGCGCCAGCCCTTTCTTCTCGGGCGGGTAGTTGGCCAGCAGCAGCGTCTGCGACAGCGGCACCATCGGCCCGGAGACCAGGCCCTGCATGAAGCGGAAGAACACCAGCATCGGCAGGCTGTTGGCGAAGCCGCACAGGATCGACATCACGGTGAACAGCAGCACCGACAACGCGAACATGCGCACCTCGCCGAAGCGACGCGCCAGCCAGCCGGTGAGCGGCACGGCGATGGCCGCGGCCAGGCCGTAGGAACTGATGGCCCAGGTGCCCTGGGTGGCGGCGACGGCCAGGTCGCCGGCGATGTGGGGCACCGACACGTTGACGATGGTGGTGTCCAGCACCTCCATGAAGGTGGCCGAAGCCACGGCAAAGGTCAGCAGCGCGAGCTTCGCCCCGTGGATCGGCGGGGGCGGCGCGGCTGCGGCGGCAGTCTGGCTCATGTTTCAACCTGTGGGGGGCGGACAGGGTTGCCGGGGGCGTCGAACCCCCACACCTTGAACCACAGAGGACACAGAGAGCACGGAGGATTCACAGAGAAAACCAACGTCGTCAGTGAGCGCGCCAACATGCCGCATTCATCACGAGTGTTCTTCGGGGTTCTCTGTGTGACTCTGTGTTCTCACCGTTCTCTGTGGTTCAAGGTGTGGGGTCTGCCTTCCCCGGCACCAGTCCGCTTTTTTTATCTGGTAAGGGCTCAGTGCACCGCGTTGCGGGCGATGATCTCGTCGGCCATCCGCTCGGCTTCGGGCAGCGGCTGCTCCAGCGCCTTGGTGCTGAACAGCGATTTGCCGGCGGGCTGGGTGGCGAGCACCGGGCCGTCGCGTTGCTCGGTGTCCACTTCAACTTCCATCGACAGGCCGACGCGCAGCGGGTGTTCGGACAGTTCCTTGGCGTCGAGCGCGATGCGCACCGGCACACGCTGCACCACCTTGATCCAGTTGCCGGTGGCGTTCTGCGCCGGCAGCAGCGAGAACGCGCTGCCGGTGCCGGCCGCCAGACCGATCACGGTGCCGTGGTATTCCACCTTGCTGCCGTACACGTCGGCCACCGCCTTGGCCTTCTGGCCGATGCGGATGTTCTTCAGCTCGGATTCCTTGAAGTTGGCATCCACCCACAGCTGATCCAGCGGCACGATGGTCATCAGCGTGGTGCCGGGCGAGACGCGCGCGCCCACCTGCACCCCGCGCTTGGCCACGTAGCCGGTCACCGGCGCGGGAACGGCGTTGCGGCGCGTGGCCAGCCAGGCCTGCACGAAGTTGGATTTGGCGGCGAGCACGCTGGGGTGATGGATCAGGTCCACCCCGGCCACCCCGGCGCGGGCGGCTTCCAGCTGCTTCTGCGCCACGTCCAGGCCCACCTGGGCGTTGTCCAGCGCCTCCTTGGCGTGCGCCACTTCTTCGGCGGCGACCAGTTGCTCGGCGGCCAGCGGCGCGCGGCGGTCGTAGTCGGCGCGCGCCTTCTTCAGGTCGATGCGGCGCTGTTCCAGGATCACCTCGTACTGGTCGACGTTGGCGTACTGCTTCTTCAGATCGCGCACCGTCTCGCCCAGCTTGGCCTCGGCCTGGCGCAGCGCCACCGTGGCGTCGGCCGGGTCCAGCCGCACCAGGTCCTCGCCGGCCTTGACCAGCTGGGTCTCGTCGGCGCGGATCTCGGTGACGGTGCCGGTCACCTGCGAAGTCAGGGTGACCACGTTGCCGCCGACGTAGGCGTTGTCGGTGGTCTCGCGCTTGGCGGCGACGGTCACCCAGTGGATGCCGTAGCCGATGCCGGCGGCGATGAACAGTACCGTCAGCGCCAGCAGCAGCGGCTTGCGCTTGCGCGAAGCGACGGGGGTCTGGGGTTGGCTCATGTTCGAATATCTCCCTTATTGCTTGTCCGGCTCGGCGGCGCGATACCCGCCGCCCAGCGCTTTGATCAGGGCCAGCTCGCTGTTGAGCTGGCTGTGGTTCAACTGGATCAGGCTGTCCTGCTGGCTGAATACCGGCAGCGCCGCGTTCAGCACCGCGGTGCGGTCGATCAGCCCCTGTTTGAGCTGCGCCTGGCTGTTGTCCAGCACCTGGCGCGCCGACTGCAACTGGCGCTGGGCGGCGGCCTGCTGCCGGGCCAGGCCGGACAGCGTCACGCCTTCCTGCGCCACTTCGCGCACCGCGCGCACCACCGCCTGGTTGTATTCGGCGATCAGCGCATCGCGGTCGGCGCGCTTGGCGCCCAGCTGCGCCGAGAGGCGGCCGCTGTCGAAGATCGGCAGGCTGATGCCGGGGATCAGGTTGAACTGGCGGCTGGCGCGGTCGAACAGGTCGGCCATGGTGATGGTGTCGAACCCGGCGAAGCCGACGATGTTGATGGTCGGGTAGAACGCCGCGCGCTGTGCGTCGATGGCCGACAGCGTGCTCTGCACCCGCCAGCGCGCGGCTTGCAGGTCGGGACGGCGCGCCAGCAGTTCGTTGCCCAGGGTGTCGGGCAAGGCCGGCGCGGCGGCGGGCAGCGGGCGCGGTTGCAGGTCGGCCAGCGCCTCGGGGTTGGCGCCCACCAGTGCGCGCAGCGCCTCGCGTTCGCGGTCGGCGGCGGTCTGGCCGGCGGCCAGCTGGGCGTCGATGGCGGCGAGATCGCCCTCGGCGCGTACCCGGGCGTTGGCCGGATCCAGCCCGCGCGCCACGCGCTTGGCGCGGCCTTCGGCCAGCCTGGCCTGCGCGTCGCGCGCCTGCTTCAGCGTGGCGATGCGCGCCCAGTCGGTCTGCAAGGCGAAGTAGCTTTGCGCCACGCTGGTGGCGATGGTCAGCTCGGCCTGCTTTTCCTCGGCGCGGCGGGCGTTCACTTCGCCCAGCGTCGCGGCGATCTGCGCGCTGTGCTTGCCCCACCAGTCGAAGTCGTAGCTGGCGTTCAGGCCCACCTTGCCCTCGGTGTACCACGCGCCGCCGAGCGGCGGCGGGAACAGGCCGGTGCCGGAGATGTACTGGCGGTCCACCGTGCCGTCGAGGGTGATGTTGATGCCGCCGTTGGCCTCGGTGATCGCCTGGCTGGCCTGCGCCTGGCGGATGCGCGCCTGGGCGGCGGCCAGGTCGGGCGCATCCTTCAGCGCGCGCTCGATCAGCGCGGTCAGTTGCGGATCGTCGTAGCGCGTCCACCACTGCGCGTCGGGCCAGCCTTCGCGCGCCAGGCGGATGCTCTTGGACAACTGCGCGCCGGCCAGGTCGCGCTCGGCGACGGTGGGGGAATCCGGGGGGATCGCGGCGCAACCGCCCAACAGCAATGCAAGCAAGCCCAGCGTCGGTATCTTATTCGAATATCGATTATTCATATTTCAACGATTTTGGGAAAAAAAGGCGCTACCTTGGCCCGGCATTGCCGGGATGGGGGAGCGCGGCGGGAGGGCCGGCCTCGGCACGAGGCGGTCCGGCTTGGAGCGACCGACAAAACCCTGCTGGTGGTGTGTCGCGCGGAAGCTTCGAGCCTCACACGTACCCGGGGCGGCCGAAGGAAGTCCGGTGTGCCGCCTTTCAAGACGTTTCGCGCGTATTGCCTGTGACGGCTGCGCCGGGTTTCGCCTACTGCTCCTACTGGTCGAGAGCGCCCAGCACTTTCTTCATCAGGCGTTCCAACTGTTCCTTCTCCTTGGCGTTCAATACGTTGTAGGTGGAATGCACCCGGAGTTGCAGTGTCGGCAGCAACGCTTCCACCAGCGCCGCGCCGTCGGGCGCCAGCCGCAGGTCGATGCGGCGGCGGTCTTCGGCGTTCGGCTCGCGCGACAGCAGCCCGCGCGATACCAGTTCGTCGCAGATCCGCGTGACGTTGGCCCGCGATTCGCCGGTGGAATCGGCCAGATCGGACGGGTTGAGCACGCTGTCGGGCGAGCTGTAGAGCATGGTCAGTGCGCTGAAGCTCACCGGGTTCACGTTGTGCTCGCGCAGCACGGTGTTCATCCGGTCATGCAGGCGGCCGTGGATGTGTTTGAACAGCTGCGACAACACCACGTGCTGGCGGTCGGCGCAGGGCAGGCGCATGCAGACGCGGTCGATCTTTTCTTCGACGGGAACGAAACAGGGAGGGGAAGGCTGCTTTTGGTTCATGGTTGGATAATACAAATGTTAATTATATCGATCAAGAGGGTATGCGAATTTTCCTATATGGTGCAAGGACATGCATCAAATCGGGTGCGGGAATCCGCATCAAAATGGAGTGCCGCCAACCTGTCAGCGCGTCAATAACGGGCCGACGCGGCGGCGCAGTTCCGGCACCACCTCGGCTTCGAACCAGGGGTTGCGGCGCAGCCAGAGCTGGTTGCGCGGGCTGGGGTGGGGCAGCGGCAGGAAATCCGGTCCGTAGCGCGCCCAGTCGGCCACGGTTTCGGTCAGCGTCGGGCGCATCGTGCGGCCCAGGTACCACGCCTGGGCGTACTGGCCGATCAGCAGGGTGAGTTCGATACGGGGCAGCAGCGCATGCAACGGCGCGCGCCAGCGCGGCGCGCATTCGGGGCGGGGCGGCAGATCGCCGGATTTGCCGCGCCCCGGATAGCAGAAGCCCATCGGCACGATGGCGATGCGCGAGGCGTCGTAGAAGGTGTCGCGATCGACATCCAGCCACTGTCGCAGCCGGTCGCCCGACGGGTCGTTCCACGGAATGCCGGTGGCGTGCACCCGCGTTCCCGGCGCCTGGCCGACGATCAGCAGCCGGGCGCGGGCGTCGGCGATCAGCACCGGGCGCGGCCCCAATGGCAATTGCGGCGCGCAGTGACTACAGGCGCGGATGTCGGCGAGCAGGCGGTCCAGGTCGGTCATGGCCGCATGGTACTGCCACCGGCCGTCGGCCAGGAACGCGCCGACAACCGTGATTCGCCCTAATATCGCCATTCCCTCTCCAAGAATTCCCTCTCCAGGAGTTTCGTCCGATGCGCCATTGATGCCGCCGTGGTTTCAGCCCACGGAAACGGTCTTTCCCTTCCGTACACGGTATCGAGGTTGCGCATGACGAATTCCCCCGCATTGACGCTGGATGGCGTCGCCTTCCACCTGCCCGATGGCAGGCCCCTGTTTTCCGATCTCTCCCTGGTGTTCGACGTTGGCCCGAGCGCACTGGTCGGCCGCAACGGCATCGGCAAGAGCGTGCTCGGCCGGATCATGGCGGGCATCCTGTCGCCCAGCCGTGGCGTCGTGCGCGGCGCGGAACGGGTGTTCCATCTGCCGCAGCGGATCGACCTCGCGGCGCGGCCCACCGTTGCCGCGCTGGCCGGCGTGGACGGCGCGCTGGGTGCACTGGCGCGGATCGAGGCCGGCAGTTGCGACGAGGCGGATTTCGCGCTGCTGGCCGACCGCTGGACGCTGCCGCACGATCTGCAACGGTTGCTGGAACGCGCGGGGTTGCCGCGCCTGCGCCCCGATACGCCGAGCGCTCGGCTCAGCGGCGGCGAGGCCATGCGGGTCGCATTGCTGGGCGCATGGTTGTCCGGCGCCGATTTCCTGATCCTGGACGAGCCGACCAATCATCTGGATGCGCGTCACCGCGACGCCCTGCTCGCGCAACTGGACGACTGGTCCGGCGGCCTGCTGGCGATCAGCCACGATCGTGCGCTGCTGCGCCGGATGCGCGTCATCGTCGAACTCGACGAACGCGGCCTGCATCGCTATGGCGGCGATTACGACGTCTATCGCGCGCAGAAGCAGGCCGAGCGCGATGCCGCGCAGGCACAACTGGCGCATGCCCGGACCACGCAACGCCGCGAGCAGGCGGCACTGCGCGAACAGGCGGAGCGTGCGCAGCAGCGCCAGGCGCGCGGCCATCGCGATGCGGCGGACAGCAACCAGGCCAAAATCCTGCTGGGGCGGCAACGGCAACGCGCCGAGCAAACGGGCGGGCGATTGCAGGCCCGGCACGACGAGCGCCACGCGGCGCTGGCCGAAGCCGTCGCCCAGGCGCGGGGGCGGGCCGCCGAGCCGCTGGCGCCGCAACTGGTGCAGCCGGAAGGGGTCGTCCCGCCCGGCAGGCAGGTGCTGACCCTGTCCGGGCTGGTGCTGCCGTTTGTGCCGAATGCGCCGCTGGATTGGTCGCTGCGCGGGCCACGCCGCGTCGCGGTGGTCGGGCCGAACGGCTGCGGCAAATCGACGCTGCTGCGAGTGTTGGCCGGGCAACTGGCGCCCGCCGCGGGGACGGCCGAGGTCGCCGTGCCGGCGCAACTGCTCGACCAGCACACCGATCTGCTCGATCCGGCGCGCGACGCCACGTCGCAACTGCTGGCGCGCGCCCCGGCGCTGGACGAAACCGGCGCCCGCACCCGGCTGGCACTGCTGGGATTGTCCGGCGAGCAGGCGCTGCGCCCGGTGGCGACGCTGAGCGGTGGCGAGCGACTGAAAGCCGCGCTGGCGTGCGCCCTCTACGGCGGCGGCCGCCCCGGCCTGCTGCTGCTCGACGAACCGACCAATCATCTCGACCTGGCCGGGATGCTGGCGGTGGAGCAACTGCTGCGCGACTATCGCGGCGCCTTGCTGGTGGTGTCGCACGACGCGGATTTCCTGGCGGCGCTCGACCTGGATGGCCGGCTCGCCTGGCAGGACGGCGGCTGGCGGTTCCACGAAGCGGTCGGCTGATCGGCGAGGGCAAGCCGTCGTCGTATTGCCGAGCGCGTTCCCGATGGCGCTGAGATGACCGCGTCGCCCAAAAGCGCAAAGCCGGTCAACCGCCGCCTCGTATGCTGGCCTTTTCTTTCACGCCGGAGCCAACATGCCAGACCAGAACCTGCTCGAAGAACGCAACGCCGACTACCGGCATTACCGCATCGCCGGTACGCCTGCCGAATTGGGTGCCGCCATGGCCGCGCAAGCGCCCGCCATTGCCGCTGACGAGGGAGTCGAACGGATGACGGCGGGGCGGCTGCGCCATGCGCGCGATTGCCGGGCGTTGACCGCCGAGATCGCGCCGCGGCTGGTCGAGGAGATCGACGCCTATGCGGATGCGCAGGGGTTACCGCGCGATGCACTGCTCTGGCATTACGGTCTGGGCGTGGAGGGGGCTTGCAGCGCCGTCGTGGTGCGCAGCGCCGACGGGCTGGTGGTCGCGCGCAACTACGATTTCTTCTACTTCGAAAGCCGCCGCCACCTGATCGAAACCGCGCCCGACCAGGGCCTGGCCCACCTGGGCATGCACGAAGGGCTGGCGGCCGGTCGTTTCGATGGACTGAACGCCGCCGGACTGTTCGTCGCGTTCAACGGCGCCGGACCGCATCCCGACCCCGCGCCGGCCGGCATGCCGTTCCAGCTGGTGGTGCGCTGGCTGCTGGAAACCTGCACGAGCGTGGCGCAGGCGCGCGATCTGTTGCTGAGCCTGCCGCTCAAGGAGCCCAAGAGCTACCTGCTGGCGGATGCGCACGACGCCTGCGTGATCGAAGCCACGCCACAGCGGCGGGCGGTGCGGGTTCTGGAGCAATCCGGCATGTTGGCCATGACCAACCACTTTCTCTCACCCGAAATGGCGGCGCTGTGCCCCGAATGGGACAACTCGCTGGCCCGCTACCGCCGGCTGTGCGCCGGCGCGCCGCTCGGCCTGTCGCGCACGGCGACCGTCGAGGGATTGCAGCGGCTGATGGCCGATCACGAGGCCCCGCTGTGCGGCCATGACGACGGGCTGGCCACCTTCTGGAGCGCGGTGGCCGTGCCGGGCAACGGCGAGATCCGCTACAGCCTCGGCGCGCCGTGCCGCAACCCGTTCCAGGTCTTCCACGTCCCGGCCTGATCCGGCCCGTCGGTACATTCCGCATTCATCCCCGGCGCGCGACTTGGTAAAGTCGCGCCCATGAAAAAACTCTCATTGGATCGCATCCTGCAAAGCCAGGGCTTTGGCACCCGCAAGGGGTGCCGTGGGCTGATCGAGGACGGCGACGTCGCGGTGGGCGGCGAAACCGTCACCCGCTGGCAGACCGAATTCGTGCCCGAGGGGCTGGCGTTCACCGTGTTCGACGAGCCGTGGATCTATCGCAAGCAGGTCTACCTGGTGCTGAACAAGCCGCCCAACTACGAATGCAGCCGCAAGCCCAGCCATCATCCGGGCGTGCACACGCTGTTGCCGGAGCAGTTCACCTGGCGTGACGTGCAGCCGGTGGGCCGGCTCGACCATGACACCACCGGGCTGTTGCTGCTGTCGGACGACGGCGATTTCATCCACGCCCAATCGCACCCCAAGCGTCACCAGCCCAAGGTCTACCGCGCCACGCTGGGCCAGCCGGCCGACGACGGGCTGGTACGGCAACTGCTGGACGGTGTGAAGCTGATCGACGAGCCCGCGCCCATCGCCGCGCTGGCCGCCACGCTGATCGATCCGCTCACCATCGAGATCGAACTCGACCAGGGCAAGTATCACCAGGTGAAGCGCATGCTGGCGGCCGCCGGCAACCACTGCGCCGCACTGGCGCGGGTGCGCATCGGCGGGCTGGCGCTGGCCGATCTGGATCTGGCCGAGGGCGAATGGCGTTACCTGGACGCGGCGCAACTGGCGGCACTGAACGCGGACCCCGCACCGTGAAGGCATTGCAGATCCTGGCCGGCCCACAGGCGCTGGCGCAGATTCGCGAACAGAGCATGCAGCCGGGGCAGTTCAGCCACCTGGGCGCGGCGGCCGGGGGCGCCAAGTGGCTGATGCTGGAAGGGCTGGACCGCGTGTTGTTCGGCCGCTGGCTGGCCGATCGCGAGCGGCCGCTGATCGCGGTGGGCGCGTCGATCGGCGCGTGGCGCCTGGCCGCCGGTGCGCAGCGCGATCCGTTGGCGGCGATCGAACGTTTCCGCCGGGCCTACGTGGACGAACAGCGCTACCAGCGCGACGACGGCATGCCGGAGATCACCCGCGAGGCGCGGCGCATCCTGGATGCGCTGCTGGGCGAACACGGCGCGGCCGACATCGTCGCCCACCCCTGGCTGCAACTGAACGTGATCGCCGCGCGCGGCGTGGCCGGCATCGACGGCAGCGGCGGTGTCGGCGAAAAGCTGGCGCTGGCGCGGGCGGTGTTTGCCAATGCCGCCGGGCGCCGCCGCCTGGGGCGGCACCTGACGCGCACCGTGCTGCATACCGGCGACGCGCCGGTGCGCCTGCTCGACGATGGCCTGGGCGCGCACGCGGTGCCGCTGACCGTCGAGCGCGTGGCGCCGACGTTGATGGCCACCGCGGCGATTCCCGGCGTGATCGCCGGCGTGGCCGGGCTGCCGGGCGCGCCGGCCGGCTATCACCTGGACGGCGGGCTGATCGACTACCACATGGATCTGCCGCTGGCCCAGCCGGAAGGGCTGATGCTGCTGCCGCACTTCGTGCCGACGGTGACGCCGGGCTGGCTCGACAAATTCCTGCCATGGCGCCGCCCGCAGCATCTGGCACGCACGGTGGTGCTGGCGCCGACGGCCGAACTGGTCGCCAGCCTGCCGGCAAAGCGCATTCCCGACCGCAAGGATTTCCTGCGTTACGCCGGCCGCGACGCCGAACGCATCGCGCACTGGCACGCCGCCATCGAAGCCAGCCGCCGCATGGGCGACGAATTCGCCGAACTGGCGGACAGCGGCCGGCTGGGCGAGGCTGCTAGGCCGCTGGGGGGCTGAATGTCCAAATCTTGAAACACAGAGGCACAGAGAACACAGAGGTTCACAGAGAATACCAAGGGCAAACTCAAGCCTTGGGTGTTCTCACTGAGCCTCTGTGTTCTTCGTGTTCTCTGTGGTTCAAGGTTTGGGGTCTGTCTTTAGCAACCCAGCCAGCGCTTCCCGTTGGTCGGCGGGCAGCGCTGCCAGCGGCAGGGTGGCGAGACCGAGGGTACGGTAGGCGGCTTCGAGCAGCGGGTCGTCGATCGCCGCGAGGTGTCGCGCCACGGTCTGCGCGTCGCCCCGGGCGATGGGGCCGGTCAGCGCGGCGGCCGGGCCGAGCGCCAGTACGTTGTCCAGCGTCTGGCGCATCAGCGGGCCGAGCACGGCGCTCGCCGCGTCGGTGTCCAGCCCGGCCTGGGCGGCGAGCTGCTGTGCCAGGGCGGCCAGCGTGACCAGGTAGTTCGATGCCACCACCGTTGCCGCGTGATACGCCGCCTTGCCGCCCGGCGCCAGGCGGAACGGCTGCCCGCCCAGCGCCTGCGCCAGTGCTTCCAGTCGTGGCAGCGCGGTGGCGGCGCCTTCCAGCGCGCAGGCCGTGCCGGGCAACGCCGCCAGCGCCCGTTGCGGGTCGGCGAAGCTCAGCGCGGGGTGCAGGCTGCCGCAAACCGCGCCACGATCCGCCAGGGGCGCGAGTACGGCAGCGTCCAGCGCGCCGCTGGCGTGGAACACCAGATCGTCGCCGCGGAGCCCGGCAACTTGCGCCAGTGCCGCCGCCACCTGGGCGATGGCGCCGTCCGGCGTGGCGATCAGCCACAGCTCGGCGGCGGGCAGGTCGTTCAAGGTGGTGGTGGGTTGGCCGGCGCCGATGAATGCCACCGCCGCGCGCGCATGCGCGGCGTCGCGGCACAGCACCGCGCCGATTTCGCAATGCCCCGCGTCGCGCCAGGCACGCGCCAGGGTCCGGCCAAGGCGACCGGCGCCGATCAGGTTGAGTCGCATGGGGGAAGGGTAAAGCGGGGAAGAGGGAAGGGGAACAACCGGGAAGAGAGAAGGGGGAAGAGGGAAGGGTGAACGGCAAAGCCCACGCGCGAAGGGGTTTGGCCCTTGACCTTACCCTTCTCCCTTCCCTCTTCCCCCTTCCCGGCCTGATCCGGCGAAGCGGGATCAGGCGAGCGCCTGTTCCAGGTCGGCCAGGATGTCGTCGATGTGCTCGATGCCGATCGACAACCGCACCATGTCCTCGCTGACGCCGGCCTTCTTCAGTTCCTCCGGCGACAACTGGCGGTGGGTGGTGCTGGCGGGGTGGCAGGCCAGGCTCTTGGCGTCGCCGATGTTCACCAGGCGGGTGACCAGTTGCAGCTTGTCCTGGAAGCGCGCGCCGGCTTCGCGGCCGCCCTTGACGCCGAAGGTGAGCAGGCCGGACGCCTTGCCGCCGAAGTATTTGTCCACCAGCGGGCGCGATTCGTGGTCGGGCAGGCCGGCGTAGTTCACCCACGCCACGTTGGGATGGCCTTGCAGGAACTGCGCCACCTTCAGCGCGTTCTCCACGTGGCGCTCCATGCGCAGCGCCAGCGTCTCCAGCCCTTGCAGGATCAGGAACGAATTGAACGGGCTGATCGCGGCGCCCATGTTGCGCAGCGGCACCACGCGGGCGCGGGCGATGAAGGCGGCGGCGCCCAGCGCCTCGGTGTAGACCACGCCGTGGTAGCTGACGTCCGGCTCGTTCAGGCGGCGGAAGCGCGCCTTGTGCTCGGCCCAGGGGAACTTGCCGGAATCGACGATGATGCCGCCGATGCTGGTGCCGTGGCCGCCCATGTACTTGGTCAGCGAATGCACCACGATGTCGGCGCCGTGCTCGAACGGGCGGGTCAGGTACGGCGACGGCACGGTGTTGTCGACGATCAGCGGAATGCCGCCGGCGTGCGCCACGTCGGCGAAGGCGGCGAAGTCCACCACGTTGCCCAGCGGATTGCCGATCGATTCGCAGTAGATGGCCTTGGTGCGGTCGTCGATCAGCGCGGCGGCCGATTGCGGGTCGCGGTGGTCGACGAAGCGCACCTCGATGCCGTATTGCGGCAGGGTGTGGGCGAACAGGTTGTAGGTGCCGCCGTAGAGGGTGCTGGTGGCGATGATGTTGTCGCCGGCTTCGGCGATGGTGAGGATGGCGTAGGTGATCGCCGCCTGGCCCGAGGCCAGCGCCAGCCCGCCGATGCCGCCTTCCAGCGCCGCCACGCGCTGCTCCAGCACCGCGGTGGTCGGGTTCATGATGCGGGTGTAGATGTTGCCCTGCACCTTCAGGTCGAACAGGTCGGCACCGTGCTGGGTGTCGTCGAAGGCGTAGCTGGTGGTCTGGTAGATCGGCACCGCCACGGCCTTGGTGGTGGGATCGGGGCCGTACCCGGCGTGGATCGCGAGCGTATCGAACTTCATCTACATCCTCCTCTTGGGCTGCGGGAATCGTGCGGGGCAATCTAACATCGCACAATATGCCGTACAAGAAGGATTGAATCGGCCTTTTAGATTGTTTTGTTATGAATCAAGCAGCTCAGGGCGAACCGACCTTCAAACGTGGGATGCGTTGGTCCGTGGGCCATATGGCTGCGCGAAGCGCGGCGCAGCAGATAGCCTTCCTATCTGCAAGCCGTGCGACAAAGCAGACACCGGCCCACGGACCAATCCGCAGGGAAGGACTTTCTTCGTACCCGCGTTTGAAGGTCGATTTGCCCTAGGCCGCGGCGGCCTGCGGCGCGGTGTCGGCGAAGGCGATCGGGCCTTTCTTTTCCTGCGAGATGCGCTTCATCGCCACCCGGTACAGCGTGTCGAAATCGCTGCCGTCCACACCGTAGCCGGCCATGCTGGCGCTGGCGGAGAAGCGGATCAGCAGTTCCTCGTGCTCCACCTCCAGCTCGCGCACCGCCTGCCGTACCTTGGTCAGCAACTGTTCCAGCGCCTCGCCGGCCAGCCCCGGCGCGAGGATGCAGAATTCCTCGCCGCCCACCCGGCCGAAGTATTCGCCGCGTCCCATCTGCTCGCGGATCGCGTCGGCGCAGGTGCGCAGCGCCACGTCGCCGGCCCCGTGACCGTAGCGCGCGTTCAAGGTGCGGAAGCGATCCAGGTCGACCAGCACCAGGCCCAGTTGTCCTTGATGCCTGCGCACGCGGTGCAGCTCGCGCAGGGCGATCTCTTCCACCCCGCGCCGGTTCAGCGCGCCGGTCAGCGCGTCGAAGCGCGCCAGCCGCGAAATGCGCGAGCGCAGGCGCTGTCCCACCAGTTGCGGCCAGGCCAGGCCGGCGATCAGCACCATCAGGCCCAGCGGCAGGTAGGCCACCGGCAGGCGCGCCCAGGCGCCGGGAGCGCCGGTCAGCCACGCCAGCGCCACCGCCAGCCAGTACGCGGCGTGCAGGATATGCGCCACCGCGAACAGCTGGCGCGGTGCGGCCCAGCGTTCCTCGACCACGTTGGGGATCAGCGAACCGACGTGCATCGGCGCCAGTGGCAGGATCGCCAGCGCCAGGGCGAGGATGTGCAGGGCCGAGCCCGGTGCCGCGTCGCTGTAAAGAAAGATGGCGAAGGCCAGCGTCGGCCAGGGCAGGGTTGTCAGGTAACGGGGCGCCTGGCCCAGGTAATGGCGGCCGCCGATCAGCAGCAGCGTGTCGGCGCCCAGCCACAGCGCCAGGGCCAGCCGTTCCATGTCCAGGGCCAGCGCGCAGCAGGCACCCAGCGCGCTGAGCGCGCCGGCGGCCAGCATGTGCTGCCCCCGTTCGCGATGGCCCAGCGCCAGCAGGGTCAGACTGATGACAGACAACAGCGTGGGGATGCCCAGGACCAGTGCGACGGAAAGAAGCGGCGAGGAAGGCCACATGGTCGTATTTTTGTAAGCTTATAGACAACAAAGAGCTTAACATGGGCGTAAAAGCCGCCGCCGCAGGGAAGGGTTGTGCGGTCGCCGGCTCTGACGAGTGGCATAATCGCCCATCCCGAAAAACGAAGGACGCTGGCATGAGCACGCTGATCTGCGGATCGATGGCCTACGACACCATCATGGTGTTCCCGGACCGTTTCAAGCACCACATCCTGCCGGAGCAGATCCACATGCTGTCGATCTCGTTCCTGGTGCCCGAGATGCGGCGCGAATTCGGCGGCTGCGCCGGCAATATCGCCTACACGCTCAAGGCTTTGGGCGACGATCCGCTGATCCTGGCCACCGTCGGCAGCGACTTCGGCCCCTACGCGGCGCGGCTGGACCGGCTGGGCATTTCCCGCGACGGCTTGCGCGAGCTGCCGGAACACTTCACCGGGCAATGCTTCATCACCACCGACCTGGACGACAACCAGATCAACGCCTTCCACCCCGGCGCGATGAACTTCGCCCATTTCGCGCGCGTGGCCGAGTTGCAGGCCAAGCCGCAGCTGGCGATCGTCGCACCCGACGGTAAGCAGGGCATGCAGGAGCACTGCGCCGAGCTGAAAGCCGCGGGCATTCCTTTCGTCTTCGATCCGGGCCAGGGCCTGCCGATGTTCAGCGGCGACGAGCTGCTGCCGATGATCGACGCGGCGGACTACCTCGCCTGCAACGACTACGAAGCGCAGATGCTGATCCAGAAGACCGGCCTGTCGCTGGAAGGGCTGGCGTCGCGCGTGCGCGCGCTGATCGTGACCCTGGGCGGGGAGGGCTCGCACATCTACGCCGACGGCGTACGCCACGACATCCCGGTGGTGCCGGCCGCCACCCTGGCCGACCCCACCGGCTGCGGGGACGCCTTCCGCGCCGGCCTGCTCTACGGCATCCGCCGCGGCTGGGATTGGCCGACCACCGGGCGGCTGGCGTCGCTGCTGGGCTCGATCAAGATCGCCGAGCGCGGGCCGCAGAACCACCAGGCCGACCTGGCGACGGTGGCCGCGCGCTTCGAGCAGGCGTTCGGCTACGCGCTGCCGGCCTGATCCGGGTGGAGCGGACAGCAAAAAGGCCACGCATCGCGTGGCCTTTTTGTCGGGCGGCGTGGCCGCCGGATGACGTTTACTGCTTGGCGACCGCGTGGCCGCCGAAGGCGTTGCGCATCATCGACAGCAGCTTCATCGCGAAATCGTCGTTGCCGCGGCTGGAGAAGCGCGAGAACAGCGCCTGGGTGATGACCGGCGCGGGGACGCCCAGCTCGATCGATTCCAGCACCGTCCAGCGGCCTTCGCCCGAATCGGGCACGTAGGCGGCGAGGCCGGCCAGGTCGGTGTCCTCGGCCAGGGTGCCGGCGATCAGGTCCAGCAGCCAGGAACGGATCACCGAGCCGTGGCGCCACACTTCGCTGATCTCGCCGAGGTCGAGGTTGAAGTCTTCCTTGGCCTTGAGCAGGGCGAAGCCTTCGGCGAACGCCTGCATCATCCCGTACTCGATGCCGTTGTGGACCATCTTGGTGTAGTGGCCCGAGCCGGCGGGGCCGCAGTGGATCCAGCCGCGATCCGGCGCCGGGGCCAGCAGTTTGACGAAGGGTTCCACCTGGGCCACGGCCTCTTTCTCGCCGCCGAGCATGATGGTGTAGCCGTTGGCCAGGCCCCACACACCGCCGGACACGCCGGCATCGACGAAGCGGAAGCCGCCTTCGGCCAGCTCGGCCGCGTGGCGCTGGCTGTCCTTGTACATGGCGTTGGCGCCGTCCACCACCAGGTCGCCCGGCGCCAGCAGCGTCTTCAGCTCGGCGAAGGTGTTCTCGCTGATCTCGCCGGCCGGCAGCATCAGCCACACCACGCGCGGCTTGGGCAGCGAGGCCACCAGCTTGGCCACCGAATCAAAGCCCTGGAAGTTGGGTTCCTCGGCGGCGAGCTTGCTGCGCGTTTCGGCGCTCAGGTCGAAGCCGTACACCTTGGCGCCACCGCGGGCGAGACGCCGCGCCATGTTGCCACCCATCTTGCCCAGGCCAATGATTGCGATATTCATGCTGGTTTCCTTGTGATCGTGTTGGTTGGCGGAAGCACGCGCTCGGCCCGCCAGCATTTGATAGTCGGCAAGCTTGTCTCAGGCAACGCTTGTCAGCCAATAAGGGATTATGGCATCGCAAACGCCACGTAGTGGAAAACGCGTGCCTACGGCGATGTTGCGCCATTGCGCCTTGATCCGCCGCAAAGTTCATCCTTCGGCATCCTCCTAAGCTCCGGCGATACTTTCCGGGGAGCATGTCGTGCCCGTTCCGCCCAAGCTTGTTTGCCCCGCCGGCAGCCTGCCCGCGTTGAAGTCCGCCGTCGATCACGGGGCGGATGCCGTCTATATCGGATTCCGCAATGCCACCAACGCCCGCAATTTCGCCGGGCTCAATTTCAGCGATGCGCAGATCGAGGAAGGCCGCGCCTACACCCGCCAGCGTGGCCGCGAACTGCTGGTGGCGATCAATACCTACGCGCGGGCCGGCGAAACGGCGCTGTGGCGGCGCGCCGTCGACCGCGCGGCCGAGCTGGGCGCCGATGCGGTGATCCTGGCCGATCTGGGGCTGATGGATTACGCGCACCGCACCCATCCCCAGCTGCGGCTGCATCTGTCGGTGCAGGGCTCCGCCACCAATGCCGCGGCGATCACCATGGCGCACGAATGCTTCGGCGTGCGCCGCGCGGTGCTGCCGCGCGTGCTGACGCTGCCGCAGGTGGCGCACGTGATCAAGGTGCTGGCCCAGGACAACGTGCCGGTGGAGATCGAGGTGTTCGGCTTCGGCAGCCTGTGCGTGATGGCCGAGGGCCGCTGCCTGCTGTCCAGCTACGCCACCGGCGAGGCGCCCAACCTGCACGGCGTGTGCTCGCCCGCGTCGTTCGTGCGCTGGGAGAACCAGGACGGCACCACCCGCGCGCGGCTCAACGGCATCCTGATCGACAGCTTCGCCCCGGACGAACCGGCCGGTTATCCCACGCTGTGCAAGGGGCGTTTCGTAGTCGACGGCGCCACCTATTACGCGCTGGAGGAGCCCACCAGCCTGAACACGCTGGCGATCCTGCCGGAACTGATGAAGGTGGGCGTAGCGGCGATCAAGGTGGAAGGCCGCCAGCGCAGCCCCGCCTACGTCAGCGCGGTCACCGGCACGCTGCGCGCCGCGCTCGACGCCGTCGCCAAGCCCGGTTATTCGGTGAAATCGGCGTGGACCCACGCGCTGGAGCGCGTCTCCGAGGGGCATCAGCAGACGCTGGGCGCCTACAGCAGGCCCTGGCGATGAGGCAGCCGCGTGGTGACGTGCCCACGGCGGCGCGCCGTGGCGTGTCAAGCCTCCACGGCGCGGGCGCTGTCGCCCCAGATCGATTCCATGCGCACGTAGGCGGAGAACTCGTTGGGGTCCACCGTCTCGCGGATGGTGTAGAGATCGACGGCGGTATCGCGGCGCAGCACCAGCGACAGCGGCGCGCCGCGCGGCCCGATCACGCTGGCCACCACCGGACAGTTGGCCTTGCTGCCCTGCTTGACCACGATACCGATCTCACCGTTGGCCAGCCGCACCATCAGGCCCGGCGGATACACGCCCAGGGTCTTGATGAAGTGGCCGGCCACCACCGGATCGATGCCCTTGCCGCGTTCCAGCAGGATGCCCCGCAGCGCCACGTTGGACGCCACCGCCGGGCGGTAGGCGCGCGACGTCACCCGGGCGCAGAACAGGTCGGCCAGCGCCAGCAGTTGCGCGCCGAGCACGATGGCGCCGTCGACCAGATGCGCCGGATAGCCGCTGCCGTCGATGTGCTCGTGATGTTGCAGCACCGCGTCCAGCCATGTCGGATCGTTGATGCCGGCGCGCAGCAGCAGATCGCGCGCTTCGCGCGGATGGCGTTCCATCTCCTCGCGTTGCTGCGGCGTGAGCGGTTCGGCCTGCTGCTGCAATGCCTCTTGCAACGGCACCTTGGTCAGGTTCATGGTCAGCGCGGCGCAGACCACCGCGCGCACCTCGTCGGGCGGCAGGTTCATCGACACCGCCACCAGCCGTGCCACCACGGCCACGTTCACCATCTGCCGCGTGGCGTAGCGCCCTTCCTGGCGCAGCATCACCATCGCCAGCGCCACGTTGGGCTCGGTGCGGCTGGCGTTCTCCACCATGCCCGCCAGGTTCCTGATCTCGTCGCCCAGCGTCTGCTCGGCCACCAGCGTGGGCAGGTGGGCGACCACCTGGTCCAGCCGCTTGCGCGCCTGCTCCAGCCCGGCCACCACCGACGGCGGGCGGCCGGCGCCGACCGTGGTCCGCGGGCGCGGCGCCTCGTTGCGGGTGCGTTGCAGCGACATGCTTTCCGCGAACACGCCGATTTCCAACAGGCGTTCCAGCTGCGCGTCGGTGCTGACCGTCTGCCCGCGCGACAGCAGCAGCGTGCCCTTGCCGTCGAAGACGTCCCAGGGCAGGGCCTGGCCGACCTGAACATCCGTCGGCCGGATTCTCAAGTACGACATCGCACTCTCCGTGGTAAGCGTGACCTTGTTTAATTTTTCCTTTGTTCAGGTTTTTGGTCCGTTTTCTTACATGATATGACGGACTGCTACGAAAAGAACATCACCCGATAGAAATTGGTGATGTCCCGTGCAAAAAGGCCGACACCCGGTGGTGTTTTCGTGCCGGAAATCAGGAGTGAATCGTGAAGCTGACCCTCGGTCCCATGCTCTACTACTGGCCCCGTTCGCAGTTGCTGGCGTTCTACGAAGCCGCCCTGGAATGGCCTGTCGACATCGTCTACCTGGGCGAGACGGTGTGTGCCCGACGCCACGAACTGCGCACCGCCGACTGGCTGGCGCTGGCCGAGCGCTTCCGCGACGCGGGCAAGACGCCCGTGCTGTCGAGCCAGGCGCTGCTTGAATCCGCCAGCGACAGCAACCTGCTGGGCAGGCTGGCGGCGTCGGGGTATCTGGTGGAGGCCAACGACCTGGGCGCGGTCAAGGTGGCGCGCGATGCCGGGGTGGGGTTCGTCGCCGGTCCGCACCTCAACATCTACAACGGGCCGATGCTCGACTGGATGGCCGCCGCGGGGGCGGTCTGCTGGTTGCCGCCGCTGGAACTGGGCCACGACGCCATCGCCGCCGTGCTCGCCGAAAAGACCTGCCGCATCCAGACCGAAGTGTTCGCACACGGGCGTCTGCCGCTGGCCTTCTCGGCGCGCTGCTTCACCGCGCGACATTACGGCCTGAATAAGGATGAATGCGAGTTCAAATGCATGGAGCATCCCGACGGCCTGCTGATGGAAACGCAGGAGGGCAAGCCGTTCCTGCGCCTGAACGGCATCCAGACCCAGTCGGCCGCCTGCCATACGCTGTGGCACCACCTGGACGAGGTGCGCGAGTTGGGCGTGGATTCGTTGCGCATCAGCCCGCAGTCGCAATACACCCCGGAGATCGTCGCCGCCTTCGCCGCCCGCCTGGCCGGCAACGAGGCGCAGGCCGACTGGGCGACGTGGAACCGCGAAGGGCTGGTGGACGGCTACTGGCGCGGCACGGCCGGCATCGCCGATCCGCAAGGAGCGGAAGCATGATCCCGCCGCGCGCCGTGCTGGCATTGCTGGAGCAACTGCCCGAAGCGCCACCGGCCCAGGTCACCGCCACCGCGCTCAACCTGGTGCGCCCGCTACTGTGGCCGGAAGAACCGTTCGACTGGCTGACCGGCCGCAAGCTGCGGCTGGACATCCTCAAGCTGAACGTGGGGGTGACGCTGACGCACAACGGCGACCGCTTCGTGCCGTCCAGCGGCGCCGGCGACGTGCGCTTCGCCGCCACGGTGGCGGACTACTGGGTGATGGCGCGCCGCATGGAAGACCCCGACACCCTGTTCTTCCAGCGCCGCCTGCTGATCGAGGGCGACACCGAGCTGGGCCTGCGGCTGAAGAACCTGCTGGACGCCACCGACTGGGACCTGCTGCTCAACCGCCTGCCGCCACCGGTGGCGAGTCATTTCCGGCAGTAGCGCTGGGAAACCCTGAATTCCACATCTTGAAACACAGAGGGCACAGAGGACACGGAGTTACACAGAGAAAGACTTGGGCGGGAAGGCTGTCTTGTTCAGATAAAGCCGCCAGCCAGGAAAAGAGAGTTTTCCATGAGCCGCCCTGCTTCACCTCGGTTTTCTTTGTGAATCTCCGTGTTCTCCGTGCCCTCTGTGTTTCAAGATTTGGGGTTTGGTGTGAGCTTTTTGCTGGGTTGGACCCACCGCCTACTCCGCCACCCCGAAGGCGGTGAGGATGTAGTCGTAGCGGTCCGGTTCCATTTGTTCGGCCACGTAGGGCTGCAATTGCGCGATCCGGGCCGCGTCCAGCATGTACGACAGCTTCATGTCCGGGTCGGGCTTGTCCTGTTCGTGCTGGAACAGCTGATAGAGGAACACCGTCGAGATGGTGTCGGCCACCGGCAGGTGCCCGACGAAGGCGCCGCCCAGGTCCTTTTCCCAGACTTCGATGGCGCGGACGATCTTCATGGTGGCTCCTGGCTGGGTGATGTCCGGCGATTATATCGCCGCCAGCACCACCGCCCCGAGCAGGCACAGCGTTTCGGTCAGCTCGATGCCCGCGCCCAGGCAATCGCCCGACACCCCGCCCAGCCGCCGCGCCAGCCAGACGCGGTACAGCCAGACCGCCAGCGGCGCCAGCAGCAGCGCGGGTGCCAGCCACCACGACAGCGCGGCCAGTGCCGCCGCCCAGCCCCACGGCGCCAGCGGCGGGCGGCGCCAGCCGAAGCGCTCGGCCATGCCGGGGGTTTGGGCGAATCGACCTTCAAACGTGGGTGCGAAGGCAGTCCTTCCCTGCGGGTTGGTCCGTGGGCCGGCGTCTGCTTTGTCGCAAGGCTTGCAGATAGGAAGGCTATCTGCCGCGCCGTGCTCCGCGCAGCCATCCGGCCCACGGACCAACGCATCCCGCGTTTGAAGGTCGATTCGCCCTAACGGCGGCAGGGTCTGCCATGCGAACACGCCCCAGCGCGCCCAGGCCGGCGCCAGCAGCAACGCCGCCCACGCCGCCTCGCGCGCCAGCAGCATCGCCAGTACCAGCTTGGCGGCGAACTGGCCCAGCAGCGCCAGCACGCCGAAGCTGCCCAGGTGCGGGTCCTTCATCACCGCCAGCAGGCGTTCCGGGTCGCGGTGCGAGGCGCCGAGCGCGTCGGCCAGATCGGCTAGGCCGTCCAGGTGCAACCCGCCGGTCAGCCAGGCCCAGCCCAGCGTCGCCGCCAGGGCCGCCAGCCACGGATCGATCCGCGAGCCGCCCCAGGCGGCGGCGGTGAGCAGCGCGCCCAGCAGCAGCCCCACCGCCGGGAACCAGCGCGCGGCGCCGGCCAGCAGCGCCGGCTGGAAGTCGGGCACTTGCGGCGTGGGCAGGCGAGTGAGGAATTGGATCGCCAGCACCGGCTCGCGCCAGTCCGGCCAGGAAATGCGGTTCAAGAGTGTTCCGGCGTCATTGCAGCGCGCTGTTGACCGCGGTGTTGTCGATGCCGAGCAGGATCGGCGGGTAGCTGTCGTCCCACCACAGGCTGACGCAGGCGGCGTAGTTCAGCCAGAACTGCGCGTGGCGCGTCACCGGCAGATCCAGCCAGTGGGTGAGCAGTGTGCGGATCACCCCGCCGTGGGTGATCAGCACCCGGTGGCCGCCTTCGCTGGTGCCCAGCCATTGCTCGGTGGCGTCCACCACGCGCAGGCGGAACGCCTGCCAGGATTCGCCGCCCGGCAGCGGGTGATAGAGCGGGTCGCGTTGCCACGCCTGGATCGCCGAGGCTTCCTCCAGGCTGTAGCTCTCGTGCAGGCGGCCGTCCAGCTCCCCGAAGAAGCATTCGCGCCAGCGGTCGTCCAGTTGCAGCGGCAGTTCCAGCATCTGCGCGCGCTCCCGGGCGAAGGCGGCGCAGCGCGCCAGGTCGGAGCTGCCGATGGCGGTGATGCGATGGCGCTCGATCTGACGCCAGCGTCCGCGCATCTGGTGCCAGCCTTCGGCGGTGAGCGCGGGGTCGGTGTGGCCCAGCAGGCGCTCGGCGCTGCCCTCGGCTTCGCCATGGCGCATCAAGGTCAATCGAAATGCCGTCATCGTGCGTCCTTGTCCGCGACGCCCGCCTCGGCGAACGTCGCCATCCCCCGGTGCAATGCCAGCGCCGCCTGCAACAGCGGCAGCGCGGTGGCCGCGCCGCTGGCTTCGCCCAGGCGCATTCCCAGATCCAGCAGTGGCGCCAGTTCCATGGCCGCCAGCGCGTGGCGGTGGCCGGATTCGGCCGAGACGTGCGAGGCCAGCAGCCAGTGGGCGGTGTCCGGGTGGTGGTGCACCGCCGCCAGCGCGGCCACGGTGCTGATGAAGCCGTCCAGCAGCACCGGCACCCGGCATTGCGCCGCAGTTTCATAAAAGCCCGCCAGCGCGGCGATTTCCAGCCCGCCGACCTCGGCCAGCCAGTCGCACGATACGGCGGCACCGGCGGCGCGCGCTCGGGCCAGCGCCTGGCGAACCACCTCGGTCTTGTGGGCGTGACGAGTGTCGTCGATGCCGGTGCCGCGCCCGACCGCCTGCTCGGGCGGCAGCCCGGTCAGCGCGCACAGCAACGCGGCGGCGGGGGTGGTGTTGCCGATGCCCATCTCGCCGCCGATCAGCAGGGTGTGGCCGGATTCGACCAGCTGCCGCGCCACGTCGGCGCCGGCCTGCCACGCGGCGCGGCATTCTTCGGCGCTCATCGCGGCTTCGCGCAGCAGGTTGCGGCTGCCGGCGCGCACCGGGCGCACGGTGAGGTCGGCGCCGTGTCCCGGCGGCACCGGCACCGGATAGGCGACGCCGACGTCGATCACCCGCAGGCTGGCGCCGTGTTCCGCCGCCAGCACGCTGATCGCGGCACCGCCGGCGACGAAGTTGGCCACCATCTGCCCGGTGACCGCCATCGGGTAGGCCGATACGCCCTCCAGCGCCACGCCGTGGTCGGCGGCGAACACGGCGATAGCCGGCTTGAGCCGCGGCGGCGTGGCGCGGCCCAGGCGGTCGGCCAGCCACATCGCCAGGTCCTCCAGCCGTCCCAGGCTGCCGGGCGGCTTGGTCAGTTGCTGCTGGCGCCGTTGCGCGGCCTGGCCGGCGGAAGTATGGGGAACGAAGGCGGATCGGGTGGTCATGGCAAAGCGGAAGCGGGTGTTGCAAGGCTGCCTACTGTATTACGAAACCATCGCCACCGCTCGTCGGCGGAACGCGTTGTAAGCAAAGCACGGCACGGTGCTACAATCGCGCGCTTCGCGCAGGTGCCCGTCGTCCCCAGCAGGGTCGGACGGGTGAAACAGGGAACCAGGTACACGGCGTCACGCCGTTCATTCCTGGGCTGCCCCCGCAACGGTAGGTCGCATCGAAGGCATCCATGACGCCGCTTCAACGGCGTCGGCCACGCTTCCGGCAACACGGAAGGGGAAGGCGGGTGCTGGAGCGGCAAGCCCGGAGACCGGCCTCGCGAATCCGAACCGCCGCACCGGCATCGCGCCCGGCTGCCGGCGGCTCCATTGCGGAAAGCCCCGGGGTGAGCGGCTTGCCGGATCGGCTTCGCGCCATCGGGGTTTTCGCGTCCATTGCACAGTCGCGTTCGCGTGGGGTGAACGCGTGGAGAACCCGATGATCCCGTTCCCGTCGCGGCGCCTGCCGCTGTTCCTGGCCGCACTGGCCGCCACCGCCGTCCAGGCCGCCCCGGGCGTGCCCGACACCACGCTCGACCCCGTCGTCGTCACCGCCACCCGCACCGCCGAGGCGCGCTCCTCGTTGTCGAGCGACGTCTCGGTCATCGAGGGCGACACGCTGCGCGCCAGCGGCGCCCAGACCGTGGGCGAAGCGCTGGGCCGCCTGCCCGGCGTGCAGTTCAACCGCCCCGGCGGCCCCGGCCAGCCGGCCTCGCTCTACCTGCGCGGCGCCAACGGCAACCACACCCTGGTGCTGATCGACGGCCAGCGCCTGTCGCCGGGCGCCGACGGCAGCGCATCGTTCGACACCATTCCGCTGGCGGCCATCGAGCGCATCGAGATCGTGCGCGGCTCCGCATCCGGGCTCTACGGCGCCGACGCGGTGGGCGGCGTGGTGCAGATCTTCACCAGGGCCGGCGCCGGCAAGCCGGCCGGTACCGCCAGCATCGACTACGGCAGCCATCGCACCGTCGGCGCCAGCGCCGGCTATGGCGGTGCGGTGGGCGATACCCGGTTCTCGGTCACGGTCGACGCGCGCAACAGCGACGGCTACGACATCACCCGCCCCGAAAGCCCTTACGCCGAGGACGACGACGACGCCTGGCGCCAGCGCAGCGCCACGCTCAGCCTGTCGCAGCGGCTGGACGAACGCCACGAGCTGGGCGTGCGCGGCTTCTACGTCGAAACCGACGCCGACTACGACGGCGGCGCCTACGACCCCGACCCGCACAGCCGACGCAAGCAGAGCAGCGTGTCCGCCTACAGCAACAACCGCTTCGGCGACGCCTGGCAGAGCGACCTGCTGATCGGCCAGGGGCGCAACCGCTACGAAACCGACGGCGCCTATCCCAGCCGCAGCCTGATCGTCCAGGACGAGGCGCAATGGACCAACACGCTGGAAAGCAGTACCGGCCAATGGCTGCTGGGCCTGGAATACCTGCGAGAGCGCCTGGAAAGCGACACCGACTACGATCGCACCCGCCGCAACAACCGCGCCGCGCTGGCCGGCTGGCAACGCGACTTCGGCGCGCATCACCTCCAGGCCAACCTGCGCTACGACGACAACAGCCAGTTCGGCGGCGCCACCACCGGCGGCCTCGGCTACGCCTGGTTCTTCGCCCAGGGCTGGCAACTGTTCGCCAACGGCGGCACCAGCTTCCATGCGCCGTCGTTCGTCGATCTGTACTTCCCGTCTTGGCCCGGTTATCCGCCGGCCGCCAACCCCGACCTGGTACCCGAGAAGGGCCGCTCGTTCGATGGCGGCCTGCGCTGGCAGGGCGGCGCCTCGATGGTCGATGCCACGCTGTTCTACAACCGCATCCGCAACCTGATCGTGCTGGACCAGAACTACACGCCGCAGAACCTGAACGAAGCGCGCATCCGCGGCCTGACCCTGAACGGCAGCACCCGCCTGGGCAGCCTGGAACTGAACGCCAACGCCACCTGGCAGGATCCGCAGGACCAGGAGACCGGCAAGCCGCTGCCGCGCCGCGCGCGCGTCTACGGCGCCGCCGGCGTGGCGCAGACGCTGGGCGACTGGCGCTGGCAGGCCAACCTGGGCGCCGCCGGTCAGCGCTACGACAAGCGCGACGGCATCGATCCCATGGGTGGCTACGCCGTGGTCGACCTGGGCCTGGACTACCGCATCGCCCGCGACTGGCAGGCGCAACTGCGGGTGAACAACGCCTTCGACCGCGACTACCAGCAGGGCCTGGGCTATGCCAGCGACGGCCGTACCGCTTTTATCAAGCTGGTGTACGACGGTCGCTGAGCGTGAATTGAAGCCGCACGGCGCCGCTCGCCCGTCGGTACACTGAAGCACCGTTCGCCCCTGGCGTTGCCAGGGGCGTTTTCCATTCAATGAGGCCCGACCATGCTTCACCTGATCACCGGCGGTGCGCGTTCCGGCAAGAGCGCGCAGGCCGAAGCGCTGGCCCTGGCCCATCCGGGGCCGGTGGTCTATCTGGCGACCGCCGCGCTGGCGGCGGGCGACGATGAGTTCGCCGCGCGCATCGCGCACCACCGGGCACGGCGGCCGGCGCATTGGCGCGTGGTCGAGACGGATGAGGATCTGGCCGGTGCGCTGGCGGCGCATGCCGCGCCCGATACCTTGTTGCTGGTCGATTGCCTGACGCTGTGGCTGGCGCGCTTCGGCGATGGCGCCACCGCGCGGGAGGCCGCGTTCGCCGACGCCCGCGCCGCGTTGCTCGCCACACTGCCGCGCCTGCCCGGCACCACCTTGCTGGTGACCAATGAGATCGGTTGGGGCGTGGTGCCGTTGGGGGCGGGGGTGCGCTGGTTCGTCGACGAGCTGGGGCGGCTGAACCAGGCGGTGGCGGCGTGCAGCGCTCGGGTGACGCTGGTGGCGTGCGGGCTGCCGCTGGCGTTGAAGGGCGGGGCGCCCGACGGTCCGCTCAGCCGGTAGCCTGTTCCTTGCGCCGTTCGATGGCGCGGCGCAGCGAACCGTCGGCGGCCAGCAGCAGGTCTTCGGCGTCCTCCACCTCGCTGGCCAGTTCGGCCATGCCCGTCGTGACCCGCACCGTGAAGCTGCGGCCGTCCTCCAGCGCCACCGGCCTGGCGGCGACCGCGACGGCGATGCGCTCGGCCACGGCGCGCGCGCCTTCCAGCCGCGTGTCGGGCAAAAGGATGGCCACCTCTTCGCTGGAGAAACGACCGAGCACATCGAAGTCGCGCACCACGCCCTGGCACGCCGCCGCCACATGGCGCAACGCCAGATCGCCGCCGTGATGCCCGTAATGCGCATTGACCGCGCGCATGTCGTCGATATCCACCAGCAGCGCCGACAGCGCATGCCCGGCGCGCTGGCTGCGGTTGACCTCGTGCTCGGCGTGGGAAAGGAACGCCGTGCGGTGCGGCAGCCCGGTCAGCAGGTCCACGCCCAGGCGCTGTTCGGCCAGCTGGCGCAACTGGATGCGCGCCAGCCGCTCGCGACGCCAGCCGACGATGGCCAGCACGGTCATCAGCCAGCCGAGCAGGGCGATCCAGATGGCGAGGGGCAGCGGGTGGGACATGGCATGGCTCGTAGGACCAATTGCTTGATTTATAACGTCTGGCGGCCGGGTTTGCTGGAAGGTGACGCCACTTTGCTGTCGTGGTGCTTTCCCCTGAATAAACGTTCGTTTCATCTTGCGGGATCGATGCGGCCAAGGCTGTGAGGATGGCCGAAGCTGCGGCTAGAATGCCGGCCATGATTCCCGCCCGCACCGTGGCACGGCGCGTCGTCTTCGCGTGCCGCCCGCTTCATCGCCAGCCATGAGCCTACGCATCCTGATCGTTCGCCTGTCCTCGATGGGCGACGTGATCCACGCCATGCCCGCCGTGACGGACATGGCGCGCGCCGTGCCCGGCGCACGCATCGACTGGGTGGTCGAGGAAGGCTTCGCCGAATTGCCGGCGCTGCATCCCGCGGTGCACCGGGTGGTGCCGTTCGCCCTGCGCCGCTGGCGGCGCGAGGGCGGCGCGTTGCGCGAATTCGCCGCCTTCCGCCGCGCGCTGCGCGAGGAACGCTACGACGTGGTGCTCGACGTGCAGGGCCTGCTCAAGAGCGCGCTGGTGGCGCGGCTGGCGCGCGGCCCGGTGGTCGGCTACGACTCGGCCAGCGCGCGCGAAGGGCTGGCGGCGCTGTTCTACGGCACCCACTACGCCGTGCCGCGCCAGCGCCACGCCATCCTGCGGGTGCGCGAACTGGCCGGCGCCGCGCTGGGCTACCCGCCGCCCGCCACCCTCGACTACGGCCTGCCGCGCCCGGACGTCGCCTTGCCCTGGCTGCCCGGCGACGGCTACGCCGTGCTGCTTACCGCCACCAGCCGCGCCGACAAGGAATGGCCCGAGCGCGACTGGCTGGAGCTGGGTGAGCGCCTGGCCGCGCAAGGGCTGGCCTGCGTGCTGCCGTGGGGCAGCCCCGCCGAGCAGATCCGCGCCCAACGGCTGGCCAATGGCATCCGCAATGCCGTGGTCACACCCCGCATGACGCTGACCGAAGCCGCCGCGCTGCTGGCCGGCGCGCGCGTCACCATCGGCGTCGATACCGGGCTGGTGCACCTGGCGGCGGCGATGGCGGTGCCCACCGTGGCGATCTTCTGCGCATCCGATCCCGACCGCACCGGCGTATTGGCCTCCAGCTACGCCGTCAACCTCGGCACCCGTGGCGCCGCACCCGATGTCGACACCGTCTGGCGCACCGTGGCGGCGGGCATGCGCCGATGATCGCGCGTTGGCTCTACTCGCTGGTGCTGGCGCTGCTGACGCCGCTGGCCATGCTCTACCTGCTCAAGCGCGCCCGACGCCAGCCCGAATACCGGCAGCACTGGGACGAGCGCTGGGCGCGTTACCGCACCCCCGCGCCGGGCGGCGAGGCGCCGATCTGGCTGCATGCCGCGTCGGTGGGCGAAACCCGCGCCGCGCTGCCGCTGTTGCAGGCGTTGCGCGCGCGTTATCCCGGCCGGCGCTTCCTGGTCAGCTGCATCACCCCCACCGGGCGCGCCACCGCGCGCGAACTGCTGGGCGACGGTGTCGAGATCGTCTACCTGCCCTACGACTATCCCGGCGCCATGAAGCGCTTTCTCCAGCGCTACCGCCCGGCGCTGGGGCTGGTGCTGGAAACCGAGGTCTGGCCCAACCTGATCGCCGCCTGCCGCCAGGGCGTGCCCCTGTACCTGGTGAACGCGCGCCTGTCCGACAAATCGTTCCGCGGCTACGCGCGGTTGCGGCCGCTGATGGCGCCGGCGTTCGCTGGCTTCACCGGCATCCTGGCACAGCACGAGGAGGACGCCGCCCGGCTGGCGCGCCTGGGCGCGCGCAACGTGCAGGTCACCGGCAATCTCAAGTTCGACAACGTACCGCCGGCCGAGGTGGTGCAGCGCGGTTACGACTGGCGACGCGTGCTCGGCGAGCGGCCGGTGCTGCTATTGGCCTCCAGCCGCGACGGCGAGGAAGCGCTATGGCTGGACGCGCTGGCCAAGCTCGACCTGCCGGCCGGACTGTTGCTGGTGATCGTGCCGCGCCATCCGCAGCGCTTCGACGAAGTGGCCGCCCTGCTGGCCGAGCGCGGCCTGCCCACGGTGCGGCGCAGCGCCTGGAACGGCAGCGCCCTCGACCCCGACACCAGGGTATTGCTGGGCGACAGCATGGGCGAGATGCCCGCGTGGTACGCGCTGGCCGACGTGGCGGTGATGGGCGGCTCGCTGCTGGATTTCGGCTGCCAGAACCTGATCGAAGCCTGCGCCGTCGGCACCCCGGTGCTGGTCGGCCCCTCCACCTTCAACTTCGCCGAAGTGGTCCGCGCCGCGCAGACCGCCGGCGCCGCCTGGCAAGGCCAGGACGCCAACGCCGTCGCCGCCCGCGCGCTGCGCCTGCTGCGCGACGCCACCCGCCGCGGCCGCATGCGCGCCGCCGGATTGTCGTTCGCCGGTATCCACCGCGGCGCGACGGAGCGGGTGCTGGCGGTGCTGGAAAGTCGGTTGGGCTAGGTCGATTCGCCCTAGCCCCGCCAATGCCTCAGCGCATGCCGCTGATGCAGCACCAGTCCCGCCAGGATCAGCGCGGTGCCGGCCATCATCCGGGTGCTCACCGTTTCGTCGTTCAGCACATGGCCCAGCCACAGCGCGGCGGCTGGCGAGAGGAGCGACAGCACCGCCACCTGCCCGGGCCGGCATTCGCGGATCAGCCAGTAGTACAGGCTGAACGCCAGCACCGATCCCACCAGGGCCAGGTAGAGCACCGCGCCCACGGTGCGGGGCGGTGCCTGCCACAGCGCGGGTGCGCCGTGGGCCAGCCACAGCGCGCCGGTCAGCACGGCGCATACCAGCAGAGCGCCCGCGTTGACCGCCAGCGCCGGCAGGCCCTGGCCGTAGGGCTTGAGCCGTACCGCGGCGCCCGACTGCAACGCCACCGCCAGCAGCACCACCAGCAAGGCCGGCAGGCCGTCCGGTGCCAGCGACAGCCGCTCCCAGAAGATGGCGACCAGTCCGCCCAGGCCGAGCATGATGCCGGCCAGCTCGTGCCGCGCCAACCGTTCGCCCAGCCACAGCCGGGCGAACAGCGCGGTGGAGAGGGGGATCAGCCCGAACAGGACCGCCACCATCCCGGACGAGACATGGCGCGACGCCCAATAGGTGCACAGCATCGACAACGAGGTGCCCAGGCCGGCGGTGAGGTAGGCGCGCCACGCCCGGCCACCGGGCAACGCGCGCCGGTACAGCGCCAGCATCAGCAGCAGCGCCACCATAGCGGCCAGCGAAAAGCGACCGAACAGCGCCGCCGGATAGGCCAGCCCCTGCACGCTCCAGTTGATGGCGAGCGCGGTGGTGGACCAGACGACGATCAGGATCAGGGCAGCCAGCAGTTGCATTCGGCAGGGGACGGCGCCGCGAAGGCGCAGGTCGGACGGGCGCACAGCATACCCCGAGGCGGCCGACCGGCCCACCTTCGCGGGAACGGGCGCCGAGGCCGCATGCAAACCAAAAGTTGGCACTCGGCGGGTGTTTTTACGTCCGGTAATAACAGATCGCGATAGCCCGGCTATGGTGGAAATCTTCCGTTTTTCCTCCGATGGACACACTCCGATGAAGACACGGCATGGATGGTTGGGCGCGCTGGCGGTGGTCGGCACGCTGGTTTCGACGGCCGCGCTGGCGGCGCAGCCGGTGGTATACCCCGCCAAGGGGCAGAGCGCGTCGCAGCAGTCCAAGGACGACGGTGAGTGCTACGCCTGGGCCAAGCAGAACACGGGCGTCGATCCGGCGCATCCGCCACAGGTGGTCACCCAGCCACCCGCGCCGGTGCATCACGGCCAGCGCATCCGCGGCGCGGCCCGCGGCGCCGCGGCCGGAGCGGTGATCGGTGAAGTGGCGAACGACGACGCTGGCCATGGCGCGGCAGTGGGCGCCGCGGCCGGGGTGGTGGCCGGCGGCGTGGCCACCCGCCAGCAGCGCCGCGCCAACGCCGCGAACCAGCAGGCCCAGGCGCAGCAGCAGGCACAGGTCAGCGCGGAGTCATTGGCGACGTATGAGCGGGCTTATGGGGCTTGTATGGAGGGGAGGGGGTATACGGTGAAGTAAGGTGGGCTGTTGTGGTTGCGACTGCGACTGCAACTGCAACTGCAACTGCAACTGCAACTGCAACTGCAACTGCAACTGCAACTGCAA
>NZ_KB895335.1:0-191414 GCF_000374805.1 Chitiniphilus shinanonensis DSM 23277 | reverse complement strand
ACTGCAACTGCAACTGCAACTGCAACTGCAACTGCAACTGCAACTGCAACTGCAACTGCAAAGGCGTTTAACCGCCTAGCGCCTGCGGCGCGGTGATTGACGCCCTCTGCCGCCGTGCGGGCGGGTTCATTTCTTTTGCGCGGCCAAAAGAAACGAACCAAAGAAAAGGCCGCCCCGCATACGCGTCCCGGCGTTGCCGGGATTCCCTCGCGCCGGACAATCGGGTCGGCGGCTGCGAAACTCGCGCGCAAGCGCGCTCAGACAGTCCTCGCCTCCATCCCGTCAAGCCGGGACACCGCGTCGCTAGGCGGCAAGCCGCCAAGCTTTGGCGTTGCCCCGCCCCGCTTGTCCTCTGCTCGGCGCTGCTGAGGGGCCCCGGGCAGACCATCCACTCCCCCGGCCCCTCGCCTTGAAGGCGAGAGGTGACGTGTGCCAGTGCCTGCGGGTGAATCAGCATCCTTTGCTGACCCAAAAGTACAAGCCGGCGTTTGTTTTTTCCCACTTCCCGCCGCACCCAACGGGGGTTCCTCCCGTTACGTGGCGCCGAGGAGTGGAGCGAGACCCTAGGCTCGCGACCGACGTAGGGCACCCCGGAGGGGCGCAGACGCGGGGCTCCTTTTCTTTGGTTCGTTTCTTTTGGAGAAGCAAAAGAAATGAACCGGCCCGCCCGGTCGCGAAGGGCATCAATCAACCGCGCCGCAGGCGCTAGGCGGTTAAAAGCCTTTGCAGTTGCCGTTGCAGTCGCAGCAGTTGCAACCCCAACCACCCACCCCTCCTACAACCACCCCTTCCGCTTGAAGAACCAATAAGGCGCAATCCCCGAAATCACCATCAGCGCAATGGCGAACGGATAACCGATCTGCCATTGCAGCTCCGGCATCACATCGAAGTTCATGCCGTAGATACTGGCGATCATGGTCGGCGGCAGGAACACCACCGACGCGATGGAGAAGATCTTGATGATCTTGTTCTGCGCCAGATTGATCAGACCCATCATCGCGTCCATCAGGAAGTTGATCTTCTCGAACAGGAAGCCGGTGTGGTTGTTCAGCGATTCCAGGTCGCGCAGGATCTCGCGCAGGTCGCTCTCCTGCTCGCGGTTCAGCACCCGGCTGCGCAACAGGAACGACAGCGCGCGGCGGGTATCCATCAGGTCCAGCCGCACCTTGCCGTTCACGTCCTCCTGCTGCGCGATCAAGGCCAGCGTCTCGCCCATCTTCTCGTCGCTGATCTCGTCCGAGCGCTTGAGCACGCCCTGGCTCACGCGCTCCAGCGAGGTGTAGATGCCTTCGAGCACGTCGGCGTCGTATTCCACCGAGATCGCGTAGATCGACAGCAGGATGTCCTCGGCGGTGCTGACGAAACCGTTCTGCACCCGCGCCCGCAGGCGGAACAGCCGGAACACCGCCAGTTCTTCCTGGCGCATGGTCAGCAGGCGGCCGCGGTTGAGGTGGAACGCCACGGTCACGTTGTCGGCGCCGTCGCTGTCCTGGTGCAGGAAGTACGAGTTGAGGTGGACGCCGGCGTGGTCGATGTAGCTGCGCGCGGATTCCTCGATGTCCTCGAGGTCTTCGTCCTCGGGCAGTTCCACCCGGAACACGGCCTGCACGAAGTCGCGCTCGGCGTCGGTGGGATCGACCAGATCCACCCAGACCACTTCGGGTTGCGCGAGGTCGGCGGCCGTTTCCACCTGGATCTGGCGCAGACGGCCATCGGCGAGGACGAAAGCGGAGAGCATGGGGCACCTCGGGCGTCTGGGTTGGGTGGGCGGGCGCGATTATAAGGGAACTCTGGTCCCTTGCCGTGTAAGCGCCTGTCGCGGGACGTTTTTCGCGGTATCCGGTGTGGATTGCGCGGGGCGCATGGTACGCCGATGGCGCGGCGGCGGCGCAACCTGAACGCCTTTTAAGACACGGTTCAGGATGGGTGGCGGTGCAAACCACTGGGTGGCGCCCACAACAAGACACGGTCATCGCCATGCGCTAGGCTGCCAACGCCCACGGGCGCCGTGCCGGCGTCCGTTGTCGAAAGGACATCGCATGACCGTCGTCAGCCGCAAGACCCAGGAGAGTTTCCAGGACACGCTGGTCCAGGTGCAACGCCTGCTGGCGCGCCACAAGCTGGTGGAGGGCATGGTCCACCGCCAGGACATGCCACGCCACGAACTGGTGGAAAAGCTGGTGCACAAGCAGCACCTGGCCGAGTTGTCGGTGAAGCTGGAGCGGCTGCACGCCGCCGACATCGCCAAGATCCTGGAGGCGCTGCCGCAGCCCGAGCGGCTGACGGTGTGGGAGCTGGTGCGCGCCGAGCGCGACGGCGACATCCTGCTCGAAGTGTCCGACGCGGTGCGCGAATCGCTGCTGGAGCACATGGACAGCCACGAGATCGTCGCCGCCGCCGGCCGGCTGGACGCCGACGAGCTGGCCGACCTGGCGCCGGACCTGCCCGAGCACGTGCTGTCCGAGGTGATGAGCGGGCTGGACGAGGACGAGCGCGCTCAGGTGCAGAGCGCGCTGTCGTACCGCGAGCACGAAGTGGGCGCGCTGATGGATTTCGACATGGTCACCATCCGCGACGACGTGACCCTGGCGGCGGTGCTGCGCTATCTGCGGCGCTTCCAGAACCTGCCCAAGAACACCGACAAACTGTTCGTGGTCGATCGGCAACGGGCGCTCAAGGGCGTGCTGTCGCTCAAGCGGCTGATCCTCAGCACGCCGGAAGCGCGGGTGGGCGAGGTGATGGCGCGCGACGTGGTCACCTTCAGCGCCGACGATCACGTGGACGATGCGGCCAACGCCTTCGAGCGCTACGACCTGGTATCGGCGCCGGTGCTCGACAGCAACCACCGGGTGATCGGCCGCCTCACCGTGGACGACATGGTCGACGTGATCCGCGACGAATCGGACGCGCTGACGCTGGCCGGGCTGCGCAAGGGCGAGGATCTGTTCTCCAGCATCTGGAAATCGGCCAAGAACCGCGGCCCGTGGCTGGCGCTGAACATCTGCACCGCCTTTCTCGCCAGCCGGGTGATCGGCGCCTTCGAGGCCACCATCGCCCACCTGGTGGCGCTGGCCACGCTGATGCCCATCGTCTCGGGCATCGGCGGCAATACCGGCACCCAGACCATGACGCTGATCATCCGTGGCATCGCGCTGGGCCAGATCACCGGCGCCAATGCCAAGCGGCTGATTCTCAAAGAGCTGGGCATCGCGCTGCTCAACGGCCTGCTGTGGGGCGCCGTGCTCGGCCTGATCGCCTGGCTGCTGTACAGCCAGCAATCGCTGGGGCTGGTGATGATGGGGGCGATGGTACTCAACCTCCAGGTGGCCGCGCTGGTGGGCATCCTGGTGCCGCTGACCATGCAGAAGCTGGGGCGCGATCCGGCCTATGGCTCGTCGGTGCTGCTGACTGCCTCGACCGACAGCATGGGCTTCTTCATCTTCCTGGGGCTGGCGACGGTTTTCCTCACCTGAGTGCCTTGCGTTCTTGCCGTTTCCGGCATCGACGCCACGGTCTGCAAGCCCCCGGCCAAGCCGGGTGCATACCTTGATCGGTACGCCAGCAACGGCACTTGCTGATCGACTCCACTCCCCCCGCCCTCGCCGCAAGGGCCTTGAGGACTTGCGGGTATCGGCGGGCGTCAATCGATAACATGCTCCCGGCCAAGCCGGGCGCTTCGCGTCGGTGGGACGCGCACATCGGCCCCCTTTGATCGATTCCACTCCCCCCGCCCTCGCCGCAAGGGCCTTGAGGACTTGCGGGTATCGGCGGGCGTCAATCGATAACATGCTCCCGGCCAAGCCGGGCGCTTCGCGTCGGTGGGACGCGCGCATCGGCCCCCTTTGATCGATTCCACTCCCCCCGCCCTCGCCGCCGCGAGGGAGCCGGCGCGAGCGCTGTAGCGCTGGCCGCAGCCATTTCCAGTTCCGCGCGCCAGCCGGTGCTGTTGCGTTCGCAACCAACTGCTGCGCCGCGCTGCTTCGAACCGTGCAATGGCTGCGGGTACAGCACCAATATTCCTGCAAACGCTTAGGTCTTTATCTGGCACGACGGTTGCTTATAAAGCGGCTTGCCCGCCACGGCGGGCCTGTGGCGCGATCGCTCGCGCTGTCCCGCACTCCGCGCCCGCGCGCGGCACCAGACCAGGAGTTCCCAGATGAGCCAGACCGAATCCATCGCGCTGCCCGCCGGCGTCACCATCCATCCCGTCGCCGGGCGCATCGGCGCCGAGATCCGTGGCGTGAAGCTGTCGCACGATCTGCCCGCCGAGGTGCGCGACGCCATCCGCCAGGCGTGGCTGAAGTACAAGGTGATCTTCTTCCGCGGCCAGACCCACCTGGACGACGCCAGCCAGGAGCAACTGGTCACCCTGTTCGGCGAGAAGGCCGTGCAGCACCCCACCGCCCACACCAAGCAGGGCACCAGCTACATCCTGGAACTCGATTCGCAGCTGGGCGGGCGCGCCAACAGCTGGCACACCGACGTGACCTTCGTCGATGCCTATCCGCTGGCGTCGATCCTGCGCGGCGTCACCATTCCCGAGGCCGGCGGCGACACGGTGTGGGCCAACACCCATGCCGCCTACCAGGATCTGTCGCCCGAGCTGCGCGAGCTGGCCGACAAGCTGTGGGCGGTGCACAGCAACGAATACGACTACGCCGCGCGCAAACCGAACGCCTCGGCCGAGGCGCTCAAGCGCTACCACGAGGTGTTCACCTCCACCGTCTACGAGACCGAGCACCCGGTGGTGCACGTGCACCCGGAAACCGGCGAGCGCCACCTGCTGCTGGGCCACTTCGTCAAGCGCATCCTCGGCGTGGGCACCCGCGACAGTCAGCACCTGTTCGACCTGCTGCAAAGCCACGTCACCCGCCTGGAGAACACCGTGCGCTGGCGCTGGCAGCCGGGCGACGTGGCGATCTGGGACAACCGCGCCACCCAGCACTACGCGGTGGACGATTACGGCGACGCGCACCGCGTGGTGCGCCGGGTGACGGTGGACGGCACCGTGCCGGTGGCGGTGGACGGCCGCCGCAGCATCACCCGCAGCAAGGTCGCGCGCCAGGAGCAGGGCGCCGCCAACGAAGCCGCGCCGGCCACCGAGAGCGCCGCGGCCTGAGCGTCGCTTCGCGGTCCGGTCGCAGTCGTGGCCGGCCCGTGAACGGTTCGTGAGCCTCAACCGCCCCGACCGGCTCGCCCGGCGCCGACCAACCCGGCGCCGCCGCGCCCGACGGGCGTTTTTCTCCTCGTTGCACTGTCATGCCGGTGACCGATCCCCGTGGGGGCGGGGTGGTCGCCGGCTTTTTTTTTATTTGCTCGAATTGTCTCGTTGACGCCAAAGGCAAGCCCGGAAAATTTACGATTTATGCCGATTGATTGAGGTCAATAAGGTATTGCACTTAGAAGCCAAAGCTGATCGCACGGGGGAACCGTCTTAAGGAGTCGAGGGATGAAAACGAGCAAATTGGTTTTGGCATTCATGCTGTCGCTGGGGCTGCATGGCACCGCCCAGGCGGCGGAGAGCAAGGCCGCGTCCAAGCCGCGCGTCGCCTACACCGAACTGAAGGTGCCGGCGCCCTCGCTGCGCGGCAACCTGCTGGGCATCGCGGACCAGCAGGGCATCACCGTCTACCTGCCGCCGGGCTACGCCAAGGACACCGCCAAGCGCTACCCGGTGGTGTACTTCCTGCCGGGCTATGGCGACAGCCAGCTGGGTTATGGCATGGCGTTGGCCGACGCCATGGAGGCGTTGCTGGCCGAAGGCAAGACCCAGGAGATGATCGCGGTCAGTCTCGAAGGCAACTACCGCTACGGCGGCTCGTTCTATGTCAATTCGCCGGTCAGCGGCAACTGGCAGGACTTCGTGACCAAGGATGTGGTCGGCTATGTCGACAAGCACTACCGCACCATTCCCCGCGCCTATGCGCGCGGCCTGGGCGGGCACTCGATGGGCGGCTTCGGCGTGTTGCACCTCGGGCTGAACACCAGCGGCGTCTTCGGCGCGCTGTATTCGATGAGCCCCGGCGTCTACAAGCCGGGCGACCTCGACCGCACGCCGCTGTCGTTCTCCACCACCCGCTACGCCGAGGACTTCTACGGCAAGCTCAAGCCCGCCGATTACCTGGAGCGTATCAGCGGCATCTCGTGGCCGGGCAACTTCAGCTACGTCTATGCCTTCGCCTTCGCCTACCGCAACGACGGCAAGCCGCCGTTCTTCCACACCCCCGCCGAGAACAAGGACGGCGAGGTGCGGCGCGACGCCATCTGGCAACGCTACGACGCCGGCTATGGTGGCTGGGAGGCCAAGCTGGATCAGCACGGCGCCAACCTGAAGGCGCTCAAGGGCTTCGTCATCGACTACGGCAATCACGATGAATTCGCCTGGATCGTCGACGGCAGCAAGTACCTGTCGGCCGAACTGAAGCAGCGCGGCATCCGCCACCAGTTGGTGGAGTACGACGGCGATCACCAATCCAAGGTGTACGGCCGACTGAAGAGCGACGTGCTGCCGTTCTTCTCCAGAACGCTCGCCGCCGAGTAACCCACCCATCCCCCGATCAGGCCGGCGGCGGAGTCCGCCGGCTTTTTTCGTGCCGCCGCGCCGTCACTTGCCCAGCTGCGCCGGCAGCCCGGCCGCCAGCGCGTCGATCGCCACGCGGGTGCGTGGCGGCAGGTAGGGCGTGGCCGGCCAGATGGCGTGGATGTCGTGGCCGACCACCCGCTCGGCATCCATCACCAGCACCAGCTCGCCGCGCTGCACGTAGGGCGTGACCAGCCAGCACGGCAGCCAGGCCAGCCCGGCGCCGGCCACCGCGGCGTCGACGATGGCCTGCAGATCGTCCAGCCGCAGCCGGATGTTGCGCTCCACCTCGCGCACCAGGCCGTCGCCGTCGCGAACCCGCCACACGCTGTCGCGCCCGCCGTGGCTGTAGACGATGCCGGCGTGCCCGGCCATCTGCGCCACGCTGGCCGGCGTGCCGCGCTCGGCCAGGTAGGCCGGCGCCGCGCAGATCGCCATGTGCTGGCTGCCCAGCCGCCGCGCCGCCAGGTTGGGGGTATCGGCCAGCGGCCCGATGCGGATCGCCAGATCGAAGCCTTCGGCCACCAGGTCCACCGGCCGGTCGTTGAACGACAGATCGATGCCCAGCCGTGGCCACGCGTGCAGCAGCGGCGTGAGCAACGGCGCCACGCACTGGCGGCCGAACAGCACCGGCGCGCTGACCCGCAGCCGGCCCGACGGCTCGCGCTGGCCGGCGTCCAGCATCGCCGCGCCGGCATCCAGCTCCGCCAGCGCGCGCACGCAGCGCTCGTAGTAGGCGTGGCCGGCGTCGGTCAGGCTTTGCCGGCGCGTGGTGCGCTGGAACAGCCGCACGCCCAGCCGCTGCTCCAGGCGGGCGATGGTCTTGCCCACCGCCGAGCGGGACAGGTGCATGCGCTCGGCCGCCAGCGCGAAGCTGCCGGCCTCCACCGCGTGGACAAAGGTGACCACGCCATTCAGGCGATCGCTCATCGATGGGTGCTCATTGATTGGTGCTTGCGGGGCTACAGATTGACGAAAACATGCCGGCACTGGCGATGTGCCGGAGCCAGTATCGTAACGGTTCCCACTGCGGCGCGACATCCGGGCGCCGGCCGGCGCGCCGCGCGTCGGGCCGGGCGCAGGGCGTCGCCCGCCGCGTCCATACCGGATCGATATCCGTCCGTTCTCGCAAAGGAGTTCCCGCATGCAGGTCTATCGCCTTCAACCCGGCAGCGACATCGCCGGACTTCAACTTCGCGACGAAGCCGCGCCGTCGCTCGCGCCACACCAAGTGCGGGTGCGGGTGCGCGCAGTGTCGCTCAACTTCCGCGACCTGATGGTGGCGCGCGGCACCTATCTGGCATCGGGCGGACAGGCGCTGATTCCCGGCTCCGACGCCGCCGGCGAGGTGGTCGAGATCGGCGCCGCGGTCACCCGCTGGCGCGTCGGCGACCGCGTCGCCAGCACCTTCTTCCCGTACTGGCAGGACGGCGCACCGACGGCGGCCAGAACCCGCGCCGCGCCCGGCGCCGGGGCCGACGGCGTGCTGGCGGAACAGATCGTCTGGGGCGAGGACCAACTGGTCGGCGTGCCCGCGCATCTGGACTGGCACGAGGCCGCCACGCTGACCTGCGCCGGCGTCACCGCGTGGAACGCGCTGTTCGTCGAGGGCCGTCTCAAGCCCGGCGCCAGCGTGCTGCTGCTGGGCACCGGCGGGGTGTCGATCTGGGGGCTGCAACTGGCGCACGCCGCCGGGCTGCGCGCCATCGTCACCTCGTCCAGCGACGCCAAGCTGGAACGCGCGCGGCAACTGGGCGCCAGCGCCACCATCAACTACCGCGCCACGCCGGAATGGCAGGAGGAAGTGCTGCGCCTGACCGACGGCGCCGGGGTGGACGCCGTGCTGGAAGTGGGCGGGCAGGGCACGCTGAAGCGCTCGGTGGCGTCCACCGGCATGGGCGGCACCGTCGCCATCATCGGCGGCGTCAGCGGCTTCGGCGGCGAGCTGGAACCCTTCGCCCTGATCGGCGGCGCGCGGCGCCTGTCGGGCATCTTCGTCGGCTCGCACGCCATGCACCACGATCTGAACCGGCTGGTGACCCAGGCCGCCATCCGCCCGGTGATCGACCGCGTGTTCGCCTTCGACCAGGCCCGCGACGCGTACGAACACCTGGCGTCGGGCGCGCACTTCGGCAAGGTGGTGATTGGGGTGTGAGGAGTGAGGAGTGAGGTGTGAGGTGTGAGGAGTGAGGAGTGAGGGGTAACGTCAAAAGCAACGGCGCCCGGTTTTGACGTTGCCTTTGCACCTCACCCCTCACACCTCACTCCTCACCCGCGAAGCGCCACCTCACGCCTCACTCGCGAAGCGCCTCCTCACACAGAAAAATCCTCGTTCTCCAGGCCCTCGTAGTAGTTTCCGCGCTCGGCGGTGAACTGGACGACGACGTAGTCGGGATCGAGCGGCCCTTGCGGGTAGTAGATCGTCATGAAGTCCTGCCACAGCGAGCGCCGCAGGTCGTCGTCCCACGACAACTCGGCTGTGCCCGACAGCATCACGCCGCGACATACCAGCGGCTGGGCGTCGGGCGCGTACTCGTAGGCGTAGAGACAGGCGCGGTGGTCGTGCTGGAGCGCCTGCGCCCGGCGGGTGGACGTGTTGCTACAGAACCAGAACCGGCGCAGCCCGTCGCCGCGCATCTTGACCATCGCCTTGATCTGCGGCGCGCCGCCGCCATCGACGGTGCCCATCATCATCACGATGGAAGGCTTTTCCACCAGCACCAGCGCCCGTTGTTTCGCTTCGCTGCTTTCCATGACCGATCTCCTTGTTCCAGTACCCGACCAAGCGATGCCCACCCCGCCCGGCGGCGCGATACATCGACTTGTCCTGCCTGGAACCATAGTGCGCCCCTGCCGTGGCGGGGGAAGGAGGGCACCACTTAAGACGTTGAAACCCCAAATCTTTTTAAACCCTACATCTTGAAACACAGAGGGCACAGAGAACACGGAGTTCCACGGAGAAAACCAGAGAAAGAGCGAGAAGGTGGCAGGTCGAGCGGCAGCGGATTCACTCCACCAACGGCGCCTGCTCTTCATGCTGTGCTTTCCTTTCGGTTTTCTCTGTGAATCTCTGTGTTCTCTGTGCCCTCTGTGTTTCAAGATGTGGGGTTTCGCTTTCAGGTTTTCAGGTCTTCACAACCCCCGTTCCCGCTGGAACCACCCCAGCAGGGTGGTCCAGGCGTCGCCGGCCAGGCTGTGGCGCTGGCGTTGCAGCAGCACCACGCCAGGCAGTTCGCTGGTCAGCGGGCGGGCGTCGCATTGCGACAGCCGCACCCGGTAGGTGGTCTCGACGGGGACCAGGTCGTGGCGGGCGGTGCGCAGCACCGGCACCCGGCCGCCGTGCACGCTGGCCAGGGCGGGCTGCTGGTTGAGCGCGGCGATGTTCACTTCGTCGGCCTGGGCGCGGCGGCAGCGCAGCGCGCCGAACTCCGGCTGGTCGGCGACGAACACGCCGCCCTGCACGGCGGCCAGCGCCGCGTGGTCCTTCTCGCCGACGAAGGCTTCGGCCTTCAGCTCGCCGCCGTCGCCCAGCACCTGGTACAGCTTCTCGCCGCGCGCCAGCCAGGCGCCCTCGACCACGAACGGATTGGCCTCGACCACCCGCCCGGCGAACGGCGCGCGCACCTGTAGCCGCTGGATCTGCGCCTGCAACCCCGCCACCTCCTCGCGCGCGGCGGCCCAGCGTCGGCGCAGCACGTCGCCTTCCTCCTGCAACTTGCTGGCGAACGGCTGCTGCTCGACTTCCCAGCGCATCTGCTGCTCGTGCGCCTGGGCGGCGCGCAGGCGGAAATCCAGCTCGGGCGCATCGAGCTGCGCCAGCAGTTCGCCGGCCTGCACCCGCTGGCCTTCGCGCGCGGCGGCGCCGCGCACCCGGGCCGCCTCCACCGCGTACAGCGCCTGGCTCTGCGCCGCGCCCAGCATGGCCGGCGCGCGCACTTCGCCGCGCCACGGCACCAGCAGCACGATCAGCAGCGCCAGCAGCAGCAACGCGCTGCGCCGGGTGGCGCGGTTCCAGCCGATGGCGTGGCGCTGGCGCCACCACGTGGTCAGCTCGCGCAGCACCGGCATCACGATGAACCAGCCGAGTTCGATCGCCATCAGCAGCAGGCCCAGCGCCTTGAAGAACAGGTGGTAGACGGTGAGCGCGATGCCGAAGAACAGCACCAGCCGGTACAACCAGGTGGCGAAGGCGAAGGCGATCAGGAAGCGGCGGCGGCCGGGGGCGAATGGTTCCGGCGGCGGCTCGCCCAGGCCGAACAGCGCCTCGCGCAGCCACCAGCGCCCCTGGGCGAAGGCGCGGTCGTGCAGGTTGGGCAGGTTCAGCCAGTCGGACAACAGGAAGTAGCCGTCGAAGCGCATGAACGGGCTGGCGTTGATCGCCAGCGTCAGCAGCCAGGTGCTGGTGGCCAGCAGGAACACTCCGCCGCGCAGCGGGCCGTCGGGCAGGAAGTTCCACGCCAGCGTGGCGGCGGCGGCCAGCGCCAGCTCGGCCGCCATGCCGGCGGCGCCGATCTTCAGGCGCTGGTCGCGCCGCATCAGCTTCCACGCTTCGTTGGTATCGGTGTACAGCACCGGCCACATCACCAGGAAGGCCACGCCCATGGTCGGCACGCGGCAGCCGTAGCGGTAGGCGGTGAGCGCGTGGCCGAACTCGTGCAGCACCTTGGCGCAACTGAGCGCGATGCCCACGCCCAGCAGCCCTTGCAGTCCGGCGTAGGCGGAGAAGGTGTGGGTGAATTCGTCCCAGCGCCGCGACACCAGGTACAGCCCCAGCAGCGCCACGCCGGCCATGCTCCACCAGAACGCCGGGGTGTACGCCCAGCGGGTGTATGGCGCCAGGCGACGCAGCAGCGGCATCGGCCGCAGCAGCGGCAGGCGGAAGAACAGGTAGTGCTTGAGCAGCCACATGGCCTTGGACATGCGCTGCGCCGCGGCGGCCTGGCCGAGCCGCGCGCTGTCGTCGGCGCGCCAGGCGACCAGCAGGTGGTGGCGGGTCAGCAGCAGGTACAGCGCGTCGAAGTCGTCGGCGCCGACTTGCAGGGTGGTTTCGCGCGCGACGGCGTCGAGAATGGCGTCGCGCTCGCCCAGCCGCCAGCGCGACAGCAGTTCGAACGCCGGCCAGGTCAATTGGTAGAAGCGGTTGGCGGCCGGGTCGTGCAGCGTCCAGGTGGGCGCGCCGGCGTGATCGGCCGGGCCGGGGTGGAGGGTGAGTTCCTGGCGGAGGGGGGGGAGCATCAGGCTTGCTCCTGGGAGGCGGGGTTTTTAGCTGCTGTTGCAGCTGCGACTTTAACTTCAACAGCAACTGCAACGTCTGAAACGCCTGGCGCCTGCGGCGCGGGTTGTTTGATGCCCTCAACGGCCGGGCGGGCCTGTACAACCACCCCATTAAACGCCGAGCGCCTGCGGCGCGGGTTGTTTGATGCCCTTCGCGACCGGGCGGGCCGGTTCATTTCTTTTGCTTCTCCAAAAGAAACGAACCAAAGAAAAGGAGCCCCGCGTCTGCGCCCCTCCGGGGTTCCCTCAGTCGGTCGGGAGCCTAGGGTCTCCCTCCGCTCCCTCGGCGCCACGTAACGGGAGGAACCCCCGTTGGGTGCGGCGGGGAGTTTGGAAAAAACAAACACTGGTTTGCGCTTTTGGGTCAGCAAAAGGCGCGCGCTCGCCTGGTGGCCGTTGCACGCGTCACCCCTTCCCTTCAAGGGGAGGGGCCGGGGAAGAGGATGGTCTACCCGGGGCCCCTCAGCAGCGCCGAGCAGAGGACAAGCGGGGCGGGGTTTCGGCGAGGACTGTCTGAGCGCGCTTGCGCGCGAGTTTCGCAGCCGCCGCCCCGATTGTCCGGCGCGAGGGAACCCGAAGGGCGCGTATGCGGGGCGGCCTTTTCTTTGGTTCGTTTCTTTTGGCCGTGCAAAAGAAATGAACCGGCCCGCCCGGCCGTTGAGGGCGTCAAGTAACCGCGCCGCAGGCGCTAGGCGGTTCAAAGCCGTTGCTGTGGCCGTTGCCGTTGCCGTTGTAGTGGCAGCAGCGGCAGTTGCAACCGCTCTTGCAACCCCAACCACCCTCACCACCCCAACCATTGCCGCGCCAAGGTAAACGGCCGCCGCAGGGCGTAATAGACGAACGGCACCCAGCCGCCGGGCAGGCGGGCGGTGCCGCGCAGGCCGAGGCGGGGGTGTTCGCCGTCCTGGAATTGCGCGCGCACGCGGTAGGCCAGCACGCCTTCGTCGGTCTCGGCGGCGGCGTAGGCCACGCTGACGATGCGCGCGGCGTAGGATTCGGTCGGGCTGGCGTTGGGGTAGAGGGTGATGGTGTCGCCCACCTTCAGGTGGATCTGCTCGGCCACGGGCATCTGCGCCAGCAGTTCCACCTTGGCGGGGTCGGCCAGCAGCATCACCTTCTCGCCGATGGTCACGGCCTTGCCCTGCCAGTCGTTCACGTCGCCGAACACGGCCACGCCGGCGCGCTCGGCCTTTACCTGCACCCGGTCCAGCTGTTCGGCGGTGTATTCCAGTTCCAGCGCGCGCTGGTCCAGCTCGCCGCGGCTTTGCGCCATCTTCAGCCGGCCGTCGTCCTCGGTGACGGCCAGTTGCGCCGACTGGCGGTATTCCTCCAGCGCGGTGTCGTAGGCGCGTTGCGCCACGGCGCGGCGGCTTTGCAAGGTGGTGGTGTCCAGGCTGAACAACGGCGCGCCGGCGGCGACGGGCTGGCTGGGGGCGACGAAGATGCGCTCGATCACGCCGTCCAGCGGCGCGCGTACCAGGAACGGCTCGCGCGGGGCGACCTCGGCCGGCGCCAGTACGGTCAGCCGCACGGGGATCAGGCACACCACGGCCAGCCCGATCAGCAGGCGCTTTTGCAGCTTGCCGGGGCGCAGGGCGCGCTTCAGCTTTTGCAGCGGCGACGCGCCGGGACGGAACGCGGCCAGCGCGTGGCCGTAGGCGTGGGCCAGCTCCAGCAGCACCGCTCGCTCGTGCTCGCTGAACGGGGTGTCGCGGGCGAACAGCAGGCCGCCTTCGGGCTGACCGGCGCGGTCGGTCAGCGGCAGCCACAGCGCCTGCGCCGGCAGCCAGTCGGCCCAGTCCTCGCCCAGGTCGCCGGGGGCGCTGGCGGCCTCCAGCGGCGCGGGCGCGCTGTGCTGCTTTTGCAAGGCGCGGCACAGCGGGGCCAGCCATTGCAGGTAGGGCGCGTTGGGATCGGTCTGCGGCAGGCCCGACACCGCCGCCACGTGGCCCAGCCCGGCGCTGGACCAGTACACGGCCTGGCGATACGGCACCAGCGACAGCGTCTCGTTGACCATGACGAAGCCCAGCGCCTCGGCACTGGCCGCCTCGCGCGCACGGCGCGCCAGTTGCACCAGGGTCAGCAGCGCGCCGACGGCGGGCGCGGGCGGTTGCGGCGGTTGCAGGTTCATGGGAAGGCGAATTGCGGTTGTTCAGCAAGCGTTACAGGAAACCACCCCGAGCGCAGCGAGGCTCCCTCGCGGCGGCGAGGGCGGGGGGAGGAGGAGTGGAACAAGAGTGAGCCCATGTTGGCATGTCCGATACATCGAGCGCCCGGCTTTGCCGGGGGCCCGATGTGGTGCCATGGGCAGCGAGTGTTCATCGTTTCACTGGGCGAACGCCCCCGCCCAACCGCTCATGCCCGGCAACAGATCCGGATGGTTGCCGGTGATGCGCCCGGTGATGGAAATCGTCTGGCTCACCGGGTCGATGCGTGCGCCGATGCGCAGCACCTGCGCCGGATACGACTGGTTCAGCTCGTCCACCTGCACGGTGAACGGGGTGCCCACCTTGATCCGCGCCAGCCACTTGGACGGCACGATCATCTGCAATTCCAGCGCGCCGGTGTCGACGATCTCCAGCAGCGGCTTGCCGGAGGTGACGAACTCGTACGACGACGCCACCCGCTTGGCGACGCGGCCGTTGAACGGCGCGGGAATGGTGCATTTGCCCACCGTGGTGCGCATGTAGGCGGTCTCGGCGGCGGCCTCCTTGACCTTGGCTTCGGCCTGTTCCACCTCCAGCTTGCCCACCGAGTTCAGCTCGGCCAGGCGGCGGTTGGTGTCCAGCAGCTTGCGCGCGGCCTCGTGGGTGGCTTCGGCCTTGCGCAGCTGCGCCTGGAACAGCGAGCAGTCGAAGGTCACCAGCGCCTGCCCGGCGCGGAAGCTGTCGCCTTCCTTCCACGGCAGGCGGGCGATCTTGGCGTTGATCTCGCTGGAGATCACCACCGATTCGCGTGCCACCAACTGGGTGCGGATGCGGCCGTCCTTGTCGGCGCCGGCGAAGTTGCCGGGTGCGGCGGGCGCGACGGTCGGTTTGGCGGCCGGCTTGGCGGGGACGGCGGTGGGGGCGGCCTGCACGGAGGCTGCCAGGATGGCTGCCAGAAGCGCGCCCACCGGGCGCGCGTACAACATGTCGATCATCGATTGATGCCTGCTAAGCGCTTGAAAAAGCTGATCCAACCAACATTACCGAAGTCTCCCCCGAGCACAGCGAGGCTCCCTCGCGGCGGAGAGGGCGGGGGGAGTGGAATGAAGTAAGAGGGAGCCGTTGCCGGCATTCCGCAGCCGGCGCGCGCCCGGCTTTGCCGGGGGCTTGAAACTGATCGGTTGATCACTGAGGCTTCGCTTGAACCACCGGCTCCCGCTCACGCTGGGCAATCGCGCTGCGCAGTGTGGCCAGATCGTGCGCGCGCACTTCCTCGGGCAGCGGGTCGACGCCCAGCGTGGCCAGCATCTGGCCGTAGGCGTTCTGCATCGCGCCGAAGCTCTGGTACAGCCGCAGCTCGGACATCACCGCGCTGGCCTGGGCGCGGATCTCGGACAGCTTGCCCTGGGCGTCGGCGCGCGCGGCGTTGCGGGTGTGGGTGAGGATGCGCTGGTCGACGTCGTTCATCTCGTCGGACAACTCGAACTGGCGCTTGCGGCCCTGGTAGTCGCGGTAGGCGACGTGCACCTGAGTCAGCACGGCCATGTTCAGCGCCAGGTGCTGCTGCCGCGCCACTTCGTATTGCGCCTGGGCGGTGCCGCGGATGTTCTTGTAGTTGAGCAGGTTCATCAGGTTCCAGCTCACGCGCAGGCCCAGGTCGCGCCAGCTCTGGTTCACCAGGTAGCTGTCGCTGTCGTAGTTGCTGCCGAATTCGATGTTCAGGCCCGGCAACAGCTTGGCCATCGCCTTCTTGGTCTCCAGCAGGCCGATGCGCTCGTTGTAGCCGGCCTCGACCAGCTCGGGCCGATGCAGCAGCGCGGTTTCTTCCATCTGCTCGGGCTGCACCGGCAGCACCGGGGTGGCGAAGTCCGACGGCACCGACAGTTGCAACGGCGTGCCCGGCGCCACGTTCATGATCGACGCCAGGCGCGGCTTGGCCTGCGCCAGTTCGTCGCGCACCGATTCCAGCTGGCGCAGGATGTCCAGCAGCTGGCGCTGGTAGTTGAGGGTGTCCAGCGGCGGCTGGAGCTTTTCCTTCTCGATCTTGCGCGAATCGTCCAGCGCCTGCTGCGCCAGCTTGAGGATGGGCTCGACCTTGTTGTCGAGCTGCTGCGCGCCCAGCGCCTGCCAATAGGCCTGGCGCACCTGCTGCATCATCAGGTGCACCACCTTGCGGCGGCGCTCGCCCATCACCAGCACGCGGTCGGCCTGCTGTTGCGCGGTGTAGTAGCTGACGCCGAAGTCCAGCACGTTCCACGACAGGGTGAGGTCGGCGGTGTCGTGGATGCGGTCGGACGAGGTGGACGGCACCAGCGATTGTTCGCCGGTGACGTAGTCCTTGGACGACGACGCCAGTTCGTTGTTGCGCCAGAAGTAGCCGGCGTCGGCGGTCAGCTTGGGCAGCATGTCCCAGCGCGCCAGGTCGAGCTGGCGCTGCGCCAGGGCTTCTTCCATCAGCTTGAGCCGATGGTCGAGGTTGTACTTGAGGGCGCGCGCCATGGCGTCTTCCAGGGTGACTTCGCCCTGGATCGGTTCCTGGTCGGCGAACATGTCGCTGCGCTGGCGGGCGAGGTCGGCCTGGCGTTCTTCCAGCGGGATGGGGGTGGGGCTGACGGCGCAGCCGGCGAGCAGGGCGGCGGATACCAGGGCCGCGAGCGTGACGCGGCGGAAGCGGGGCTGCTGCAAGGTGATGTCCTTTCTGGTGTGGGGTGAGGGGGCGGTGACGCCCCGAGCGTGTTCTTGGTTTTTTTGTTGCTGTTTGTGGTGTTCGTGGTCGATGGCTGTCAGGTGCTGGAGGGCGGGGGTTGGGCTGATATGTTGCTGCCGGCTTCGGACCCAATATCCGGAACACCCAGCGCTTGCGGTGTGGCTTTCTTTATGTTCCTGGCGGCCGGGCGGGCTTTAACCCCAACCTCTAAACGCCGAGCGTCTGCTGCGCGGGTTGTTTGGTGCCCTTCGTGGCTGGGCAGACTGCACGGCAACTTCAACTTCTGAAACGCCGAGCGCCTGCGGCGCGGTTGATTGACGCCCTTCGCGACCGGGCGGGCCTGAACCCCAACCCCTAAACGCCTAGCGCCTGCGGCGCGGTGTTTGACGCCCTCTGCCGCCGTGCGGGCGGGTTCATTTCTTTTGCGCGGCCAAAAGAAACGAACCAAAGAAAAGGCCGCCCCGCATACGCGTCCCGGCGTTGCCGGGATTCCCTCGCGCCGGACAATCGGGTCGGCGGCTGCGAAACTCGGGCGCTGCGCGCCCTCAGACAGTCCTCGCCGAAACCCCGCCCCGCTTGTCCTCTGCTCGGCGCTGCTGAGGGGCCCCGGGCAGACCATCCTCACCCCCGGCCCCTCCCCTTGAAGGGAAGGGGGGACGTGTGCGACGGCCAGCAGACGCGCGCGCGCCTTTTGCCGACCCAAAAGTACAAGCGGGTGTTTGCTTTTTCCAACTTCCCGCCGCACCCAACGGGGGTTCCTCCCGTTACGTAGCGCCGAGGAGTGGAGCGAGACCTTAGGCTCGCGACCGACGCAGGGAACCCCGGAGGGGCGCAGACGCGGGGCTCCTTTTCTTTGGTTCGTTTCTTTTGGAGAAGCAAAAGAAATGAACCCGCCCGCACGGCGGTAGAGGGCGTCAATCAACCGCGCCGCAGGCGCTAGGCGGTTAAAAGCCTTTGCAGTTGCAGTCGCAGTTGCAGTTGCAACCCCAACCCCAACCCCAACCCCAACCAAGCCGCCCAAGGCTTGCCTCCCCCCCTCACGCATCCACCACCTCCCGACTGTGTTGCAGGTGATGCAACAGCGCATCGGCGGCGGCCTGGCGGGCCGGGCGGCCGAACTGGTCGAACTGCTGCGCCAGCGCCTGCTTGCCGGCCGGGGCCTCGCCGCCGGCCAGGGCCGCCCAGTGGGCGGCGTCCACGCTGGCCACCTGCACCGGCGCGTGGCCCGCGTCGGCGCCGCGCTGGGCGTCGCTCTTCACCGTCAGGTCGAGGTGGCTGCTGGCGCGGTTGCCTTTGTTGTCGCGGGCGATCACTTCGATCACCAGTTTCTGGTTCAGGCCCTTGGGCGGCTGGCCGCTCAGGGTGCCGGTCACCGGGTCGAACTTCAGCCAGTTGGGTAGCGGGCGGCCGTCGGCCAGGCGCACTTCGACGCTGATCTCCACGCCCTTTTCGCTGTGGGTGAAGGTCGAGGCCGGCAGGGCGATGCTGACGCGCTCGCCGGCCTGCACCGAGAATTCGCCGATGTCGGGCATGGCTTGCAGGCCGGTGCCGCTGCCACCGCCCAGCTCGATGAAGCCGCTACGCGATTCGCTCGGGGCGAAGGTGGTGTTGCCGCTGCCCAGCGGGTCCACTACGAACGGGTTGCCGGTCAGCGCCACCAGGCTCAGCCCGGCGCCGCCGCCGGTGGGGTTGAGGGTGGGGGCGTCCACCAGCATGCCGCTGCCGTCGATGGGGTTGAGGGTGACCGGCGGGGCGGTGGGGACGAAGTAGGTCGGCACGTAGGGCGCGGGCACCGGGGCCGGGGCCGGCACGGGGGCCGGGGTGGGCACCAGGTTCTGCGTCAACTCGTAGCTGTCGCCCTGGGCGTTGCCGGCGAGGTTGTTGCCGGCGCGGTCGGAGATGCCGCTGCCGCTGGCGTTCAGCGTCAGTCCCAGCTGGCCGGAGCCGCCCAGGTTGCCGATGGTGACGGTCCAGGTGGTGGCGTCCACCTGGGTGACCGATTGCACCTGGCCCTTGGCGCTGCCGGTGGTGGTGACGCTGAAGTCGCCGGCATCCAGGCCGTATACCGACTCGGAGAAGGTGACGGTGTAGTGCACGGTGCTGCCGGTCACCGGCGAGGCGTCCACCCGCACGATGCCGGTGGCGGCGGGCGGGGTGGTGTCGATGACGATGCCGCTAGTATTGCCGACGCCGGACACGGCGGTGTCGAGCGCGTTGCCGGCGGTGTCGTGCAGGCTGCCGCCGTTGGTGTCGAGTGCCACCACGGTGGGACCGTCGGCGTCGTTCTGCCCGGCGCCGACCACGTAGCGGAACAGCAGCGCGGTGCCGCCGCTGCCCGACACGTAGTCGGCGTAGGCGGTCTGGCCGCCCACGTCGAGCACCAGGCGCGGAGTGCCGCCGGCGGTTTCGACCACGGTGGCCTCGGAGACGTTGACAGTGAAGGTGAGCACGTCGCCGGCGTTGTAGGCGCCGTTGTTGGGCACGGTCACGTCGAGGATGGCGGGCGCGGTGCCGTCCACCGCGTAGCGCTGGCCGGTCAGGCCGCCGGCCAGGGCGTTGCCGGCGAGGTCGGCGATGCCGGTGCCGCTGGCCTTGAGGTTCAGGCCGAGCGTGCCGTCGCCGGCGATGCCGTCCACCTGCACCACGTAGGTGTGGGCGTCCAGCTGGGTGACGGCGCCGATGGTGCCGCTGGCGCTGCCGGTGGCGGCCAGCGAGAAGTCGGCCGCGTCCACGCCGCCGACGTCCTCGGAGAAGGTCACGGTGAAGCGCACGCTGCCGTTGCCCACCGGCGACGGGTCGGCGCGCACGATGGCGGTGGCGCCCGGCGCCACGGCGTCGACGCGCACCGCGCTGGTGTTGGGCAGGCCGTTCAGCCCCGGCACGTGGGCATTGCCGGCCAGGTCGCGCACCAGGCCGCCGTTGGCGGTGACGCTGCCGCCCAGCGCCACGCCGTTGGTGTCGGACTGTCCGGCGCCGACCACCAGGCGGAAGGTGAGCGCGCTGGAGCCCGAGCCGGACAGGTATTCGGCGTAGACGGTGCCGCTGTCCAGGGTGATGGCGATGCGCGGGGTGCCGCCGCTGGTGTCGACCACCACCGCTTCGCTGTAATTGACCACGAAGTCCAGCGGCTGGCCGGCGATGTAGGTGCCGGCCGGCGGCGCGGTCACGCTGACCACGGTGGGGGCCACGCCGTCGATCACCAGGGCGGCATTGGCGCCCAGGCTGTCCACCGCGCCGGGCGCCGGCAAGGTGGTGAAGGCGGGGTTGCCCAGGCTGACGCTGGCGATGCTGGCGCCGTTCAGCGACAGCGCGGCGGAGCCGACGTAGTCGAGATCGCTGCTCCGGTCGCCGGCCTGGACCACGTAGGCGAAGGTCAGGGTGTCGGTGCCGCTGCCGCTCACGTAGACCGCGCTGCGGTCGATGGCGCCGGTTTCCAGCAGCAGGGTGGGCACGCCGCCGGATACGGTCACCGCCTGGTCGTAGGTGATGGTGATGTGGACGGTGTCGCCCACCTTGTAGGTGCCGTCCGGGCTGCCGCCGGCCACGCCGGTGATCGACGGGTTGGGCTGGGCGACGTTGATCAGGATGGTGTCGGTATCGGTCTGACCGCCGCCGCTGCCCGATTGGCCGAGGTCGTCGGTGGTGATCTGCACCGAGGCGGGGCCGTAGTAGCCGCCGGTGGGGGCGAACGACAGCCCGGCCAGGGCGTTGTTGATGGCGCTGAGGGTGCCTTCGAACACCATGGTGCCGTCGCCGGTGCCGTTGCCGACCAGGAAGCTCACGCCGCTGAGACTGCCCAGGGTGAGCAGGCCGTTGCTGGCGGTGAGGGTGACGCGCATGGTGCCGCCGCCGACGTCCACGTCGGCGATCGACAGCGCGTTGCCGTTGCCGGTGCTGAACACCAGGGTGCCGTCCTGCAACACGCTCTGGGTGCCCGGCACGCTGTTGACCGGGGCGTCGTTGACGGCGGTGACGGTGAGGGTGACGGTGGTGTGATCGGTCTGGTTGCCGCCGCTGCCGGTATTGCCGCTGTCGTCGATGGTCACGTCGAGCACCACGTTGCCGGTGGCGTTGGCGGCGGTGGTGTAGCTGACGGCGCCGCCGGTGACGAAGGCGTTGATGTCGGACAGCGTGCCGCTGAGGCTGAGCGTGCCGGTGCCCGAGCCGAGCACGGTGACGCCGGACGCGCCGATGGCGCTGAGGGTGCCGCTGCCCGGCGCGACGCTGAACTGCACGCTCACCGTGCCCGGGCCGGCGTCGACGTCGCTGAAGCTGATGCCGCTCAGCGCGGTGGTCACATCCTCGGTGACGGCGATGGACGGGGGCGCGCTGATGTGCGGCGCATCGTTGACCGCGGTGATGGCGATGGTGACGGTGCCGCTGCCGGTCTGCGCCGCGCCGCCGGAGTTGCCGCCGTCGTCGATGCCGGCGGTGAGGGTGACGCTGGCGGTGCTGTTGGCCGCGCCCAGGAACTGCACGGCGCCGCCGGCGATGAAGGTGTTGATGTTGGCGATCGAGCCCGACAGCGTCAGCGCGCTGGCGGTGCCGCCGATGGTGACGCCGCCGCCGCTGGTGGCGGACAGCGTGCCGCTGCCGACCGACAGGGTGACGGTGACGCTGGCGCTGCCGGCGTCCGCGTCGGCGAAGCTGATGCCGGTGATGGCGGTGGCGGTGTCCTCGGCCGCGGTCAGGCTGGCCGGCATCGACACGGTCGGCGCGTCGTTGGTGGCGGCGACGGTGACGGTGCGGTTGGCGCCGCTGCTGTCGCTGTTGCCGTCGTTGACCTTGAAGGTGATGGTGCGGTCGAGGCTGGACGGCGTATCCGAGCTGTTGCTGTAGGTGACGCTGCGCAGCGCGGCCTGCCATTGCGCGGCGGAGGCGCCGGCGGCGGAGGTCAGCGTCAGGATACCGGTGCCGCTGTCGTAGCTGGCGACGATGTCGCCCATGGTGGCCGGATTGTTGGTGAAGGCCAGCACGTCCTGGCTGCCCAGGAAGTTGCCGCTGATCGCCACCGTGGCGCTGGAAAGCAGCGGCGAATCGCTGTCGGTCACGGTGAGGCCGCTGTCGATCACCACCGGGGTCGAGGTGACGTTGTTGCCCTCGACGAAGGCGGCGGCGCCGCCGCTGGCGGTGACCACCGGCGCGTCGTCGATGGCGGTGACGTGCAGGGTGGCGGTATCGCTGGCGGCCGAGAACGGATTGGCGCCGCCGGTGGCGCTGGCGTCGACCTTGGTGCCCTGCTGGCCGGCGGTGGCGCCGCTCTGGTCCCACGCGTGGTAGGTCAGGCTGACGTCGCCGCCGTTGACGCCGTCGGGCACGAAGCGCACCCGGTCGCCGCTGCGCAGCAGCAGTGCCGAGGCGTCGGAGACCGCGCCGACGTTCTGCCAGCTGGCGCCGCCGTTGGTGCTGTATTGCCAGGTGCCGGTGCCGGAGGTCAGGCCAGTGAGGGCGATGCCCTGCACCGCGCCGGTGTCCGCATCGGTGACATGGCCGGTCAGGAAGCTGGACACCGCCACGCCGGGGTTGTTGGTGTCGGAATCGGTCAGGCCGGTCAGCGTCGGGCCGACCGGGGTCAGCACCGGGGCGTCGTTGACGCTGCTGACGGTGAGCGAGGCCTGCGCGGTGCCGGTGGAATACGCGGCGCTGCCGCCGTTGGTGCTGGTGTCGGCGGTATTGCGCGTGCCGTTGGTGGACGCGGTGCCGGCGCTCTGGTCCCAGGCGCGGAAGGTGAGGCCGGCTGCGCTGCCGTTGGCGCCGTCCGGCACGAAGCGCAACTGGGTGGTACTGGACAGCAGCAGCGCGGCGCTGTTGGAGACGGCGCCGACGCCGGTCCAGTTGACGCCGTCGGTGGAGTATTCCCAGGCGCCGCCGCCGCTGCTGCCGGTGATGGCGATGCCGCTGCCGGGGCCGTCCGGGTCGGCGTGGGTGGTGCTGCCCAGCAGGGTGGCGACGGTGACGGCGGACGAGGTGGTGTCTTCGTTGGTGCCGGCCCAGGTGTAGGGGCCGCCGGACAGCGTGGGCGCGTCGTTGACGCCGGTGACGGCCACTTGCGCGGTGACCGCGGTGGAGGTCGCACCGCCGCTGTCGGTGACGGTGAAGTTGATCTGGCGGGTGGTGTCGCTGCCGCCGGCGGTGGGGTCGTCCGAGGTCGAGGAATAGGTGATCGAGCGCAGCGCGGCCTGCAACGCGGCCTGCGAGCCGCCGCCGCTCAGGGTCAGCACGCCGGTGCCGCTGTCGTAGCTGACGGTGAAGCCGTTGGGCGCGCCGACCGACAGCACGTCGCCGGTGCGGAAGTCGCTGACGGTGACGGTGGCGCCCTGGAAGGTGGTGCTGTCCACATCGGCCAGCGTCAGGCTGCCGCTGAGCACGGCGGCGCTGCCGCCCTCGGTGTAGCTGGCGTTGCTGTTGGCCGGGCTGAGCGTGGGCGCGTCGTTCACCGCCACCACGTTGACGGTGACGGTGTTGGTGGTGGTGGTGTAGCTGTCGCCGTCGTAGACGGTGACGCTCAGGGTGCGCGCCGACGCGGTGGGGTTGTCGACGTTGCTGTTGTCGTACACCAGGTTGTGCAGCAGGGCTTCGACCGCGGCCGGCGTAGCCGAAGCGGAGTTGAAGGTGATCACCAGATCGTTGCTGCCGCTGCCGCCGGTGAAGGTGCCGATGGCGACGCCGCCATAGGTGATGGTGCTGCCGCTGACGCCGATCTGCCCGGCGCCGGTGCCCTGGTTGCGGATCGACAGCAGGTCTTCGGCGGTGACGCGGTTGGTGGTGATCGACACCCGCACGCTGCCGCCGTTGAAGTCGGCCGAATCGCCGTCCGACACCGTGGCATTGCTGCCCAGGTCGATCAGCCGGGCGCTGTCGCCCTCGGTGAAGGTGACGCTGTCGCCTTGCAGGCCGCCCAGCACGGGCGGCGCGTTGGGCACGTAGCTGGTGTTGAGCGCGCCGCCGTCGTTGTAGATGCCGGTGACCGCGGCGGGGCTGGGGCCCGGCGAGCCGGTGCCCAGTTCCTGGCCGCCGGCGCCGCTGCCGGCGCCGTTGCCGGTCATGGCCGCGTTGTTGGCGGCGGTGATGTTGAAGGTGCCCTTGTTCCACACCGCGCCGACGCCGCGCCCGCCGGCGCCGCCGTTCTGGTTGCCCAGCGAGCCGCCGGCGCCGCCCCCGCCGCCGCCGCCGCCGGCGCCGAGGTTGTTGCTGATGATCGAGTTGCCGATGACGTTGATGGTGCCGCCGACCGCGTTGTAGATGCCGCCCGCCGCCGAGCCGCCGGCGCCGCCGGTGGCGTCGGTGCCCAGGCCGCCGCCGCCGCCGCCGATGCTGATGCTGCCGTTGGTGGCGGTGCCGCCAGTGCCGCCGGTGGAATAGCCCAGGTAGCTGCCGCCGGCGCCGCCGACGCCGGTACCGCCCTGGCCGCCCATGCCGGGGAAGGCGCTATCGGCGCCGCCACGACCGCCCTGGTTGGCGCTGCCGCTGCCGCCCAGATTGTGGGAGACGCCCGATTCGCCGCCGCGACCGCCGATGCCGCCGCCCAACGCGCCGCCGCCGCCGCCGCCGCCGCCGTCGTAGGCGAAGTTGCCGCCGCCGCCGCCGCCGCCGGCCGCCGCGTTGGCGGTGACCGAGGTGTTGAGCAGGGTGAGCGTGCCGGCGTTCCAGATGCCGCCGCCGAAGGCGCCGGCGGCGGCCAGGCCGTTGCCGGCGTCGCCGCCGTTGCCGGAGACCAGGCCGCGGGTGATCACCAGGCCGTCGAGCATCACGTTGCTGCCGGCCTGTACCTGGAGCACGCGGCTGCGGTAGTTGGCGTCCAGCGTCACGTCGGCGACGCCGTCGTTGTTGATGTCGCCGTCGATGGTCAGGTTCTTGGTGATGACCAGCTCGCCGGTGGTGAGGCTGACCGTCATGCCGCTGCTGAAGGTGATGGTGTCGCCGGTGATGGCGCTAGCAATGGCGTTGCGCAGGGTGCCGACGCCGCTGTCGGCGCTGCTGGTGACGGTGATGGTGGCCAGGTTGTACTGGTAGCCGTGTTCGGCTTGGGCCGACAGCACCGAGGTGCTTTCGATGCTGCCGCGGGTGACTTCCAGCACCCAGTCGCTGCCGGCGCCGGTGCGGTTGCTGGACGCGGCGATGTCGCGCCCGGTGCCGGCGGCCAGCGCATCGACGAAGGCCGATCCGCGCGCGCCGTCGGCGGTGTTGCAGGCGTAGATCAGGATGTCGCCGCCCTGCGCCATGTTCTGGCCGAGCCGCGCCAGGCTGTCGGAATAGGTATTGAGGTTTTCGGCGGAGAGGTAGCTGCTGCCCAGCCACAGGTCGCCGCTGTAGCCGTGGGCCAGGATCTGCACCGACTGGGCGCCGGGATGGCCGGCGAGGTAGGTGTTCATCTGCGTCAGGCCGTCCTGGTCGGCGCGCAGGTAGACCACCTCGGTATTCGGCTTGAGATCGGCCAGCAGCTTGTCCGCGTCCTTGACCCGCGCATCGACGAACAACACGTTGCGCCCGGCCGGCTCGGCCTGCGGCGGCAGCACCGCGGCGGGCGCCACAGCGCTGTGGTCGGCGCCATCGCCGGTGGATGCGGGATCGGAGCGTGTGTCGTGGGTAGGCGCTTCATGCGGCCGGTCGATGGCGGTGGCGACGGCGGCGCCGTCGAACATGATGCGCGGCTCCAGCGCCAGGATCAGCGAGGACCCGGTCGTGGGGCGGCGTTGGCCGGTCGTGTCTTGCGTCGAATTGCGCTTGGTCCACCACATGGCATGCTCCTTGTGCGGCCGTGGGGTGGTGGTTGGGGGTGTCGCTGAACCCCAAATCTTGAACCACAGAGAACACGAAGAACACGGAGGATCACAGAGAAACCCAAATCCCGCGCCAGTCCAACCAGACCCGAGTTGAGTTTTGTTTTTCTCCGTGAATCTCTGTGTTCTCTGTGTTCTCTGTGGTTCAAGATTTGGGGTTTAGCGCTTCCACCCAAACCACCACGCGACAGCCGATCTCCAGTGTTGCCGCCGGATTCGACCCGGGCGGCATGACAGTTCTATTGTTGTGGTCTTGCTGTGTTGCGTTACTGCTACGGTGCCGCCGCCGGTGCTGGCGCCGGCGTGGGTTCCGGCCGCAGGCGGATCACGTTGGCGGCGCTGGCGGCGCCGTCCTCCCAGAACGACAGCCGCGCGTATTGCTCGAACAGATCCGGCGGCAGCACGGTGCGCCGCGCCTGCGGCGCCACGCGCGGCTTCACCCGGTGCAGCCCGCCGACGCCCAGCGCCTGGTCGAATTCGGGCGCGTCGTAGCGCACGTTGTCGAAATCATGGGCAAACCATGGTTCGCCGATGAAGTCGTAGACCAGCCGCAGCACCTGCTCCGGCGCGTGGGTGAGCAGTTCGTAATCCACCAGCAGCAGCGAATCGGCGTGCTCGCCGTAATACGCTTCCTTCAGCGCGGCCCAGGCAAAACCTACCAGCCGGTTGCGCTGCGCCAGGGTATCCACGCGGCTGTAGACGGTGTTGCGCTCGGTATCGTCCACGAACAGCTTGGTGTTCTCGTACGGATTGGCGCGGTACAGCCGCTCGATGCTGTCCATCACCCACGCCACGTTGCGCACGCAGGCGATCACCTTGGCCTGCGGGAACAGGTCGCGCAGCGCAGGCAGGCGGGCGCACCACTGGCGGTTGGTGTCGAACACCACCGGCCGTGGGCAATCGGCGTAGTAGTTGTCGAACAAGCCCTTCAACAGCCGGCGCCGCTGCGCCAGCTCGATCACCGGGCCGAATTCGCTGCCGGCGCTGCATTGCGCCAGCACCGCGCCGAACAACGTGCCGACAGGGCTGGTCATGCCGGCCTGGAAACGCGGGTTCTGCAACAGCAAAGCTGACAGCAATGTGGAGCCGGAGCGCGGTAAACCGGAGATGAAGTGGTAGTGGGCTGTGGACACGCTTACGCTTCGCGGATCAATTAGTGAATACTATTCTATGTCACCGGCTTGCGACATAGGCGGGGCGGATCAACTACGGATCAGTCACCAAAATGACGCTGTCTTTCGTCGGAAAATGCTTTATATCTCGCAAGACGCTGCGTGTACCACCGCCACGGGGGCGGCGGCAGGGCAGCGCGACCCATCAGAAAAATATCTGGAGATGAAAGATGGAAGTTTTCATCGGCACCATTCAGCCGTTTGCTTTCCCTTATGCGCCGTCCGGCTGGGCGCTCTGTAATGGCCAATTGCTGGCGGTTTCGCAGTTCAGCGCGCTGTTCGCGCTGGTCGGCACCACCTACGGCGGCGACGGCGTATCCACCTTCGGCCTGCCCAACCTGCAAGGCCGCATGCCGATGGGCCAGGGCTCCGGCACCGGCCTGAGCAATCGTCCGATCGGTCAGGTGGGCGGCGTGGAAAGCATCACGCTGACCTCCAACAACATGCCGATGCACACCCATGCCATCACCAGCTCGCTGACGGTGGCCACCAACGTGCAACTGGCCGCCGCGGCCAGCAACCCGGTCAACGCGCCGACGGCGACCAACTCCTACATCGGCGCATCGGGCACCGGCCCGGGCAGTGCCACCATCTACTCCGACGCGCTGGGCACCGGGCCGATCACGCTGCAAGGCGTGAGCAGCAACCTGGGCGGCACCGTGGCCGCCGCGGCGGCCGGCGGCAGCCAGCCGTTCGGGCTGATGAACCCGTTCCTGGCGGTGAACTTCAGCGTGGCGCTGAACGGCATCTTTCCGTCGCGCAACTGATCCGCCGCATACGCGGATCGAAGCGACGCTCGCACGTCGCATCGCAGGCCGGGCCCCCGGCCTGCGTTTTCTTTGGAGCACCGATGCTGCACCGGATCGAAGCCAGTCATTTCCAGCCCCTGGTGGGCACCACCTGTACGCTGGCGCTGCCCGACGGCCGCGCGCTGGCGGTGCGGGTCGAGCAGGTGGACCTCAAGCCGCTGTCGCAGATGCCGGGCAGCCGCATGCCGTTCGCGGTGGCGCTGACCGCGCCGGACGGCACCGATTTCGTCCACGGCCCGTGCGCGCTGGACCTGCCGGCGCTGGGGCGGCTGGAAGGCATGTTCGTGTCGCGCGTGCCGGCGCTGGGCCGCGACGAGCGCGCGGCGTATTTCCAGGTGGTGTTCAACTGAGCGCGCCCGCCGCTTGCGCCGACACGCGCAGCGGCCGACACTGCCGTGGTTTCGCCCCGAGCGTGGGGCGCATCACCCGGTGAGACCATGGAACAAGACAACCCCTACGCCGCCCCCGGCGTCGATCTGACCCAGGCCGACACGAGCCCCGGCTCGCCGGTGAAGGCGGTGCTGTATGCCTTTCTGCTGGACTTCGTCGGCTCCAACTTGCTGGCCCTGATACTGGGCATCGCCTACGGTGCCTTGCTGACGCTGGGCGGCATGCCGCCGGATCAGCTCGAAGCGCACATGGGATCGCTGGCATGGTACTCGCCGTACATGCTGATCGTGACGATACTCGGCACGATGATCTCGGTGCTGGCGGGCTTCGTCTGCGCCCGCATCGCCAAGCGCCACGAGTACCGCTGCGCGCTGATCGCGGCCACACTGACCTGCGGTCTGATGGTCTGGATGAGCTGGCCGCGATTCACCACCACGACGCTGTGCCTGACGCTGCTGGGCTACGCCGCTTCGCTGCTCGGCGCCCATTGGGGCCGCAGGGCCAATCGCAAGGCGCGGGCCGGCTGATCGGCGCTCAGGCCGCTGTCGGGTACCACACCAGTCGTTCGGCGGTATCCCCCGCCTCTTCCACCTGGAATCCCAGCGCGATGTAGTGCTGCCGTGCGCGCGGGTTGCTGCGCCATACCACGGCGGCCACCGGGCAGCGCACCTGCCGCGCCGCCTGCTGCACGCCTTGCAGCACGGTACGGCCAAAGCCCAGGCCGCGCGCGTTGGGGATGAATGCCAGGTAGATCACCCGCACTTCGTTGGGCCCGAAATCGACCACCAGCGCGCCGATGTTGGCGGCGGTCTTTTCGATCACGTAGTGCATGGCGTTGGGGTAGGCGGTGCCGGCGCCGGTCTGCAAGGTCTGGTACTGCTGCGCGACCACGCTTTCGATCAGCTCGGGGTCGGCGTCGATCAGTTGCAGGTCGGGCCGGGCGCTCTGGTAGAGCGCGGCCAGGAACGGTTCGTCGCTGGAACGGGCGGGGCGGATGGTCAGGCCATCGGCCAGGGCATTGGCGCTGTCGAGCATGGTGGGTTCTTCACCGATTGTGGATTGAGCCGACCGCCCGACAAGCCGGGATGGGACCACGCGTGCGAGCGAAGCGAGGCCCCCTCGCGGCGGCGAGGGCGGGGGGAGTGGTGTCGAAAAAGGGAGGGTCGGTACTGGCGCCCTCCGAACGATGCGCGCCCGGCTTGGCCGGGGGCTTGCCGCAGATCGAGCGGGACCGGCATGTAGCAAGTACTCCGGCCCTCGCGGCGAGGGCGGGGGGATTGGAATCGAGCAGGAAGCGCGGTTGTTGGCATGCCGCGAACGACGTGCGCCCGGCTTGGCCGGGAGCTTGATGCACTTTCACCATGGCAATCCGCCAGCAGGATGCAACAGCGCGAGCGAAGCGAGGCCCCCTCGCGGCGGAGGGCGGGGGGAGTGGAATCGAGCAGGAAGCGCGGTTGTTGGCATACCGCGAACGGCGTGCGCCCGGCTTGGCCGGGAGCTTGATGCACTTTCACCATGGCAATCCGCCAGCAGGATGCAACAGCGCGAGCGAAGCGAGGCCCCCTCGCGGCGGCGAGGGCGGGGGGAGTCGGAATGGAACAGGTTGGAGCCGCTACTCGCATACCGAGCATGGTGCGCACCCGGCTTGGCCGGGGGCTGGCGTTCCGGTCGCGTACCACTGCCATTCAATAGCGCGGAAAGGCGGAATCCACCTCGTCCGCCCAGCCGGCAACCCCCCCGGTCAGGTTGATCATCTGCTCGAAGCCGTTGCGCTCCAGGAACATCGCCACCTGGAAGCTGCGCATGCCATGGTGGCAGATCACCACCGTCGGTACGTCCGGGTCCAGCTCCTGCTGGCGGGCCGGGATCTCGTTCATGGGGATATGGACGATGCCGGGCAGCGCGCAGTGCGCGACCTCCCAGCCTTCGCGCACGTCGAGCAGCACCGGGCGCGGGCGCTCGGCGTCGGCCAGCCAGTCGGCCAGCGCTTGGGGTTGCAGGTGTTGCATGGTGTCGGTTCCAGGGTTGTCCGCCGCGGGCGGGGCGCCGTGCTCTTTCGGCCCGGTCGCGAAGCGGCGATGTTGCGATGGGGCGCCGGCGTCGTCAATGCCGCGCGCATCGGCGGCGGGCATGAAAAACGGGATGGCTGGGCCATCCCGTTGTCGCGGCGGTGCCTGGGTTTACAGGCCGGCGTCGGCGCGCAGCGCGGCGGCCTTGTCGGTGCGTTCCCAGGTGAAATCCGGCTCTTCGCGGCCGAAGTGGCCGTAGGCGGCGCTGCGGGTGTACACCGGGCGCAGCAGGTCCAGCATCTGCACGATGCCCTTGGGGCGCAGGTCGAAGTGCTTTTCGATCAGCTTGACGATCTCTTCGTTGCTCAGCTTGGAGGTGCCCCAGGTATCGACCATGATCGACACCGGCTTGGAGATGCCGATGGCGTAGCTCACCTGCACCAGGCACTGCTTGGCGATGCCGGCGGCGACGATGTTCTTGGCCACGTAGCGGCCGGCGTAGGCGGCCGAGCGGTCCACCTTGGACGGGTCCTTGCCGGAGAACGCGCCACCGCCGTGCGGCGCGGCGCCGCCGTAGGTGTCGACGATGATCTTGCGGCCGGTCAGGCCGCAGTCGCCCATCGGGCCGCCGATGACGAAACGGCCGGTCGGGTTGACCAGGTACTTGGGGTTCTTCAGCCATTCGGCCGGCAGCACCGGCTTGATGATCTCCTCGATCACTGCCTCGGACAGCTGGGCGTGGCTGATGTCGGGATGGTGCTGGGTGGAGAGCACGATGGTGTCCACTTCCAGCACGCTGCCACTGTCGGCGTCGTAGCGCAGGGTGACCTGGCTCTTGGCGTCCGGGCGCAGCCACGGCAGGCGGCCGTCCTTGCGCAGTTCGGACTGGCGCTGCATCAGGCGGTGCGCGTAGTAGATGGCGGCCGGCATCAGCTGCGGGGTTTCGTCGCAGGCGTAGCCGAACATCAGGCCCTGGTCGCCCGCGCCCTGGTCCAGGTCGAGGCCGGCGCCTTCGTTCACGCCCTGGGCGATGTCGGGGCTCTGCTTGTCGTAGGCCACCAGCACGGCGCAGGTCTTGTAGTCGAAGCCGATGTCGCTGTGGTCGTAGCCGATGCGCTTGATGGTGTCGCGCGCGATCTGGATGTAGTCGATGTTGGCGGCGGTGGTGATCTCGCCGGCCAGCACCACCAGGCCGGTGTTCACCAGCGTTTCGGCGGCGACGCGCGCGTGTTTGTCCTGGGTGAGGATGGCGTCGAGGATGGAGTCGGAGATCTGGTCCGCGACCTTGTCGGGATGGCCTTCCGATACCGATTCGGAGGTAAAGAGGAATTCTTTCATGCGTTGATCGATCCTTCGGCGGGTTCTGGCTGCTTGGTGCCGCCATGCTGCGCGCTGCGGGCCGTTTTCCGGTCCGCCCGGGGCGATGACGGGCGCTTTGGGGGTGTAGGCGGGGGGCAAAGCCGCTAAAATCCGGGACTTCCCCCGCGTATTGCCATTCGATGCTCGTTGCACTGCTCAAACCACTGGCCCGATTGCCGCTCCCGTTCTTTCACGCGGTGGGCTGGCTGCTGGGCTGGCTGACCTGGTGGGGGTCGCCGACCTATCGGCGGCGAATGGCGGACAACCTGCGCCGTTCGGGGCTGGCGGCGAGCGACGCCGATTATAGCCGATTGATCCGGTCAAGTATTGCCGCGCATGGCATGGGCGCGCTGGAGCTGATCCCGGCCTGGCTGCGGCCGCTGCCGAGCGTGGCTGCGCTGGTGGTCGAGCGCGATGGCTGGCAGGCGGTGGACGACGCGGTGGCGCGCCAGGCGCCGATCATCTTCGTCTCGCCGCACCTGGGTTCGATCGAGGTCTGCGGCGCCTATCTGGCGGCCAGCCAGCCGCGCCTGCTGACCGCGCTGTATCGCCCGCCTCGCATCGCGGCGCTGGAGCCGCTGATGCTGGCCTCGCGCACCCGGGGCGGGGCGCAGGCGGCGCCGGCCAATGCCCAGGGGGTGCGCCAGCTGCTGCGCACGCTCAAGCAGGGCCAGTCGGTGTACATGCTGCCGGACCAGGCGCCCGGCGCCGGCGAAGGTGCATGGGCGCCGTTCTTCGGCCGGCCGGCCTACACCATGACGCTGTTGGCGCGGCTGGCGCGCAGCACCGACGCCAGCGTGCTGTTCTGCTTCGCCGAGCGCCTGTCGTGGGGCCGCGGCTTCCGTATCCATGTGCGACCGTTGCAGGGCGCGTTCAGCGGCGACGCGCAGGCCGACGCCGCGCTGGTCAACGCCAACGTCGAGGGGCTGATCCGCATCGCCCCGGCGCAGTACCTGTGGAGCTACAACCGCTACAAGCGCCCGTCGGGCGCGCCGGAGCCGACGCATGGCTGAAGACGGCAACAAGGCGCTCACCTGGGATGACCTGCCCTGGCAGGCTAGGCTGCTGGCCGTGCCGTTCTGGCTGCTGCGCTTTCTGCCGTTCCCGCTGTTGCGCTGGCTGGGTGTGGCGCTGGGCGAGCTGCTGTACCTGGTGCCCAATCGCCGCCGGGTGGGGCTGCGCAACCTGGAGCTGTGCTTCCCCGAGCGCACGCTGGCCGATCGGCGACGCCTGCTGCGCGGGCACTACCACGCGTTCGGCGCCTGCCTGCTCAGCTACGGCATCCTGTGGTTCTCCCGCCCGGCCCGGCTGGAGCGGCTGGTGGTGCGCGAGGGCTACGAGCATTACCTGGCGATCCAGGGGCGGCCGATCATCGCGCTGGCGCCGCACTTCGTGGGGCTGGATTTCGGCGGCATCCGCCACACGCTCGACCACTGGGGCGCCAGCATCTACACCTCCACCCGCGACAACCCGTTCGACCTGTTGCTGCGCTTCGGCCGCAGCCGCTTCGGGCCGCCGCTGCTGTTCCGGCGCACCGACGGCATCCGCCAGGTGGTGCGCGCCATGCGCAAGGGCGCATCGCTGTACTACCTGCCCGACCAGGACCTGGGGCCGTCCGAATCGATCTTCGTGCCGTTCTTCGGGGTGTCGACCGCCACGGTGCCGGCGCTGTCGCGGCTGGCGCAGCTGAGCAACGCGGCGGTGGTGCCGATGGTGACCACGCTGGAGGGCAACCGCTTCGTCACGCGCTTCTACCCGGCGTGGGAGCAGTTCCCCTCGGACGATGCCGAGGCGGACACCCGGCGCATGAATGCCTTCATCGAGGCGCGGGTGCTGGAGTGCACGCCGCAGTATTTCTGGCTGCACCGCCGCTTCAAGACCCGCCCGCCCGGCGAGCCGGATCGCTACGGCCGCAAGGGCTGAGCGTCGTAGCACGGCGAAACGCTCGTTTTTCTCCATAGTTTGCTTTGATTGACCGGACTGCCTTGGCGGCGGTGCCGCGCCTGCCATAATGCCTGGGTGTTCCTATTTCGCTGCATTGCAACAAAGGAGTCCTCATGCCCCAGCCCAAGACGGCGCTGATCGTCGGCGGTGGCGCGCCCAACATGCCGCTGATGGCGGGTGCCTTGTCGGCGATGATCCGCCAGAAAGTGCGCTTCGACGTGATCTCCACCTCGGGCGCGGGCGCGCTGGTGGGCCTGCTGTATGCCGCGCCCAAGTCGGGCAATCCGATCGCCGCGCTGGCGTCGATGGTGCAGATGGGGGTGTCGGATCCGATCTACCGGCTGATGCCGGTGAACTACAAGGTATTCAGCAAGCCGGGGGTGCTGGCCGAGCAGTTCCGTGCCGAGCTGGCGCGCTCGCCGTTCGCGGCGATGGTGGACCAGTTGTCGCAGCAGAGTCCGGCCTGGCGCGCCTGGGCCGACTGGGTACGGCTGATGTGGGCGGTGGCGACGCCGACCGATCTGACGCTGCGCAGCCTGGGCTTGTGCGCCCACGTGCCGTTCATCGAGGAAGTGGTCGATTTCTCGCGGTTGGCCGAGTCGACCACGCCGATCTACCTCAACGCCTACAACCTGAACCGGCACGAGATGGTGCAATGGCGGGGCGGCGAGATCACCGTGGAACGCTTCCGCGCCGCGCTGTCGTTCCCGTTCCTCTATCCGCCCACGGTATTGCCCGGCGCCGACGGCAAGCCGGAGCACTATATCGAGGGCGCGGCGCTGGATACGCTGAACTTCAAGGCGTTGGTGGGCCCGGACGGCGTGCAGCCCGACATCGGCGCGCTGGTGGTGTTCGACGTGCTGGGCGCCGACGCGCTGCTGCGCCCGCCGCGCGATCTGTACGACGCCTGGGTGATGTCGATCATCACGCCGCTGGTGGAGATCGCCAAGGACGACCTGAAGCTGTTCGATCTGGTCTACAACCGCAACCCGGACGGCAGCGCCAAGCGCCAGTTGCTGCGGGTGTCGCTGCTGTCGGACGAATTCCCGGCCGACCGCTGGGCCGAGATGTTCGACTGGTCGTATTCCAACATGCACGACCTGTACCGCGCCGGCTTCGACATCGGACTCGCCTTCTGCCGCGAGCACGCCGCCACCCTGGGCATCACCTACGACGAATCGGTCGCCCCATTGCCCGAGGACTGGGTGCTGGCGGATGCGACGGGGTGAGGTGGGGGAGGGGTTGCTAGACCCCAAATCTTGAACCACAGAGGGCACAGAGAACACGGAGATTCACAGAGAAAGGCGAGAAGAGAATGGGTGTTTCACGCAGGCCGGCGTCGTATCTGAATTCACGACTTCGGCAGGCAGAACCCCACTCCCTTCTAAGGTTTTCCTCTGTGATGCTCTGTGTTCTCTGTGCCCTCTGTGTTTCAAGATTTGGAATTCAACCCAGGCTTCCCCACCAGCTACCGCTTGCGCAGCAGCGTCATGCCGTCGCCCAGCGGCAGCAGGAAGGGTTCGACGCGCTGGTCGTCGAGCAGCGAGGCGTTGAGGGCGCGCACCACGGCGACGCCGGGTGGTTCGTTGTCCTGGCGGGCCAGTACGCGGCCGCCCAGCAGCATGTTGTCGAGTACGATCAGCCCGCCCTGGCGCACCAGTTGCAGCGCGCGTTCGTAGTAGGCGGGATAGCTGGGCTTGTCGGCGTCGATCAGCACGCAGTCGAAGCTGCCGGCGGCACCATCGGCGAGCAGCGCATTCAATGTCAGCAGCGCGGGCTGGATCACCAGTTCGATGCGCCCGGCCACGCCGGCGTCTTCCCAGTGACGGCGGGCGATGCGGGTGAAGGTGTCGCTGACGTCGCAGGCGGTCACCCGGCCTGATTCGCCCATCGCCAGCGCCGCGGTCAGCGCGCTGTAGCCGGTGAAGGTGCCCACTTCCAGGTAGCGCGTAGCGCCGATCAGGCGCAGCAGCAACGCCAGCAGTGCGCCCTGCTGCGGCGCCAGTTGCATGTGACCCAGGCGGTGGCCGGCGGTTTCGGCGCGCAGCGCGGCCAGGGCCAGCGGTTCGCGCCAGCCGACGCGGGCCAGGTAATCCGCCAGCGTGGCGTCGTGGTGCACGGTGTCGAGGCTCATGCCCGGGCGATGCCGATGCCGCAACGGATGCGGATGCGTTCGAGGTCGAGCTGGTGTTCCAGCTCCTTGAGGCGGTTGGCGGTGGTCTTGGACAGGCGTACCGGGCTGCCCTGGCTGCGGTTGAGCCGTGCGAGCACTTCGTGCAGGCGCTTGTGGTGGATCAGCGCCTCGCGGTAACGGCCGGTTTCCAGGTAGGTCTGCGACAGCAGCTCCTCGGTCTGCAGCATCAGCGGCGACAGGTTGGCCAGTTGCGCCAGCCGGTCGGCGTTGAGCAGGTATTCCAGCGCTTCTTCGGTGCGGCCCAGCTTGCGGTAGGTGCGGCCCAGGTTGAGCAGCACCTGCGTCTCGCCCCAGCGGTTGCCGTGCGAGCGGTAGATCTGGTGCGCCTGGTTCAGGTAGTGCTCGGCCTGTTGGTATTCGCCGCGCTCGAAGTACACCAGGCCGTAGTAGGACACCACCTCGGCCTGCCAGATGTCGGTTTCCATATCGAGCTGCTCCATGCACTCGCTGGCGCTGTTCAACGCCTCCAGTGCGCGGTCGTAGTCGTGCAGCTTGTAGGCCACGCTGGCCAGGTTGATCTGGATCTGGCACACCTGCCGCCGGTTGCCCTGCTTTTCGGCCAGTTGCAGCGCCACGCCGTGGAAGTAACGCGCGGTGGAGTAGTCGTTGAGCGCGTCGTAGACCTTGCCGACGCCGATATAGGCACGCGCGCACCAGTAGGTATCGTTCTGCTCGCTGGCGTATTCCAGGCACTTGAGCCAGGCATCGAGCGCGCGCAGGTATTCGGCCATGTCGTAGCAGTACATGGCCAGCCGGTCCTGGGCCTGAGCCCTGAGCGCGTCGAGGTGGTTGGCGGCGATGTAGCGCTGCGCTTCGCGCGCGCTTTCCAGCGCCTGCTGGCGCGAGCCGTTCTCGAACATGGCGCTGGCGCGCTCCAGCAGCATCTGCCCGACCAGGGCGGGCTGGCCGAGCGCGCGGGCTTCGTTGAGCAGCGCGTTGGCGCGCGTCACCACCTCGGGTTCCAGCGCGTAGTTGAGCTGGATGAAGGTGGCGATGCGCTGTTCCAGCGGGGCTTCGTCGGGGCTGCTCATGCTTCCTCGCTTTGCATGAAGACACGGTTGCGGCCGCCCTGCTTGGCCTGGTACAGCGCCGCGTCGGCACGGCCGACGATGTCCTCCACCTGGTCGTCGTCGCTCAGCATGGCGACGCCGACGCTGATGGTGACCGACAGGCCGGCGACGATGCTGTCCCAGTCGTGTTCCGCCACCCGCGACCTTACCCGCTCGGCCACATGCAGCGCGCCGATGGCGTTCGTGTGCGGCAGCACCAGCACGAATTCCTCGCCGCCGTAGCGGTACAGCAGGTCGCCGTCGCGCAACGTTTCCTGCGCCCGCGCCACGCCGGCCTGCAACACCTTGTCGCCGATCAGGTGCGAGAAACGGTCGTTCACGTGCTTGAAATGATCGAAGTCGAGCACCGCCACCGACAGCGGGTAGCCCTGCTCGTGCGCTTCCTGGATCTCCAGCGGCAGGCGCTCGTCGAGTGCGCGGCGGTTGAGCACGCCGGTCAGCGCGTCGCGGTAGGCGGCGGCTTCCAGTTGCTTCATGCGCGAGGCGCGCTCGCTGGTCTGCTGGCGCAGCTGGCTCAGTTCGATCTCGGACGACAGCAGCTTGAGGCGGATCTCGGCCGCGGCCAGCCGGCGCGAGGCCAGGCTGTTCAGGCGCGCCGACAGATCGTTCTTCATGATCAGCATGTAGTGGTCGTGGTAGCCGACGTGGTGCATCAGCGCGCGCACGAAGTCGCCGCGCGCCTCGTACAGCTGCGACAGCTCCAGGTGGATCTGCTGCACCAGGTTGGGCGATTCGAACTTGGCGACCACCTCGGTGGCGCGCAGCAGGTATTGCTCGGCCTGGACGTCGTCGCCCTGGGCGCGCGCCAGTTGCCCCAGCCCGAGCAGGTTGACGGTCTGTCCCCACAGGAAGCCGGCGTCCAGGTTGATGGCGTAGGCGCGTTCGAGGAAATCCCGCGCTTGCTCCACGTGGCGCTGGCGCATGTGGATGGCACCCAGGTAGTTGTAGATCTCCGCCTGCCAGTCGCGGCGCAGCGGCAGGATCAATTCGGCCTCGGCGGTGTGCAGCACGTGCTCGGCCAGGGCGTGGCGTTCCAGCTTGACCAGGATCGACGCCAGATGGATGTTGCTCTTGGCGCGCAGGTCGCGGTCGCGCTGGGCGCTGGCGAACTCGGTAGCGATGGCGTGGTAGTGCAGCGCGGAATTCAGGTCGTCGTGCAGCAGGTAGAGATTGCCGATGCCCAGGTAGACCTCGGCGTACAGGTCGACGGCGTCGATCTGCAACGCCAGTTCCAGGCTCTTCAGCCAGTTCTGCAAGGCGGCGGGGGTGTTGCTGCCGACGTGGCATTGCGCCAGCGACAGGTGCACGTCGGCCAGCAGGCGCTTGTCGTCCAGCTCCAGCGCCAGTCGCAGCGCGCGCCGCAGCACCGGCAGGGCGGGCGCGGCGCCCATCATCACCAGCAGCGAGCGGCCCCACCACAGCCGCGCCTCGGCTTCGGCGCGCACGTTGCCGTGGCGGGCGGCCAGCGTGGCGACCTGGGTCGCCAGCGTCAGGCATTCCTCGCACTTGGGCGCGAACATCGCCTTGGCTTCGGCCAGCCGCTGGGCGATGTCGGCGTCGATGTCCTGCTCGTCCGGGTCGGTCAAGATGACCCCCTCTGGGTCGGCGTATCGTCGCCCACTACAAATCGGCCAGCAGGGCGCGGACGGCGTTGGCGTCCTCGGCCTGCAACAGTTCGGGAACGGCGCGCTGCAACTTGCCCATGTCGGCGTCGAGGATGCGGCGCTTCACCTTGAGCAGTTGGGCCGGCAGCATCGAGAAGCGGCGCAGGCCCAACGCCAGCAGCAAGGTGGTCAGTTGCGGGTCGCCGGCCATTTCGCCGCACATCGACACCGGCTTGCCGATGCGGTCGGCGGTGCTGATCACGTGGTGCAGCAGCTGGATCACCGCCGGGTGCAGCGGGTCGTGCAGGTAGGACACCGCGTCGTCGTTGCGGTCCACCGCCAGCGTGTACTGGATCAGGTCGTTGGTGCCGATGGAGACGAAGTCGAGCTGCTTGAGGAAGGCGCCCACCGTCAGCGCGGCCGCCGGCACTTCGATCATCCCGCCCAGCTCGATGCCGGCGTCGAACGGAATGCCGTCGGCGGCGAGCTGTTCCTTGATCTCTTCCAGGTGGCGGCGGGTCTGCCGCACTTCGTTCAGATTGGACAGCATCGGCACCAGCAGCTTGATCTTGCCGTAGGCCGAGGCGCGCAGCAGCGCGCGCAACTGGGTGCGGAACAACTGCGTCTCGGCCATGCACAGGCGGATGCCGGTCAGCGCCCAGCGCGGGGTTGGGCGAATCGCTTTCCTCCTGCCACTTGGGGATCTTGTCCTTGCCCAGGTCGATGGTGCGGATCACCACCGGGTGGCCCTGCATCGATTCGGCCACCTGGCGGTAGGCCTCGAACTGTTCGTCCTCGGTGGGCAGGTCGTCCTCGTCGCGCAGGAACAGGAACTCGGAGCGGAACAGGCCGACGCCGCTGGCGCCCTGGGCGAGCGCCTGCGCGGTGTCGGCGGGCAGCTCGATATTGGCCAGCAGCTCGATCTCCTCGCCGTCGCGCGTCACCGGCTGGGCGTAGCGGATGTCCTGCAATGCGCGCTGGCTGGCCTGCCAGTCGCTCTGGCGGGCGCGGTATTCCACCAGCACCTGCTCGTCGGGGTCGACGATGACCACGCCGTTGATGCCATCGACGATGATCAGCTCGTCCTCGCGGATCAGCGCCTGGGCATGGCGCAGCGCCAGCACCGCCGGCAGGTCGAGGCTGCGCGCCAGGATGGCGGTGTGCGAGGTGGGGCCGCCGACGTCGGTGATGAAGGCGTGGTATTCGGTGTCCTTGAACAGCACCATGTCGGCGGGCGACAGGTCGTGCGCCACCAGGATGCTGTCCGGGCGCGCCGGCGCCGGGGGCTGGCTGTGGTGTCCGGCCAGCGCCTTGAAGATGCGGTCGGTCACCTGGATCACGTCGGCGCGGCGCTCGCGCAGGTATTCCTCTTCGATCTCGTCGAACTGCGCCAGCAGGATGTCGAGCTGCTGCTTGAGTGCCCATTCGGCGTTGCAGTGCTGGGCCTCGATGATGAGGTGCGGCTCGGCGGTCAGCGTGTGGTCGTTCAGCAGCATGATGTGCAGGCTGAGGAAGGCGCCCAGCTCGGCGGGGGCATGCTCGGGAATACTGCCCCACAGCGTTTCCAGCTCCTGTCGCGCCAGGCGGATGGCGCCGTCGAAGCGGGCGATTTCCTGGGGAACGTCCTGCTCGGCGATGGTGTAGTGCGCGATCTCGATCTCGTTGTGCGAGATCACGTGGGCGTGCCCGATGGCGACGCCTCCGCCGATGCCGATGCCGTGCAGCGTGATGCCCATCCGCCTCTCCTCGCCCGCTGGTTTACTCGCCCTCGCCGAAGCGGTCCGCCACCAACGCGACCAGCGCGTCCATGGCTTCCCGCTCATCCGGGCCGTTGTCGGTTTCGATGATGATGCTGCTGCCCTTGCCCGCGGCCAGCATCATCACGCCCATGATCGATTTGGCGTTGACGCGCCGCTGGTTGCGGGTGATCCATACTTCGCACCTGAACTGGCTGGCCAGTTGGGTGAACTTGCTCGACGCCCGGGCATGCAGGCCGAGCTTGTTGACGATTTCGACTTCCTGTTGCGTCATGGGTGACTTCCGATTGCATTACTCGAGCGGCGGCAGCATGTAGAGCACGCCTTCCAGGCCGCCGGTGATCGCCTTGCTGACGACCACTTCCAGCGACTGATGACTATAGGTGAGCGCCCGGACCAGCATCGGCAGGTTGACGCCGGCCACGGCCTCGACCCGGTTCGGCTCGATCAGGCGGTTGGCGACGTTGGACGGGGTGCCGCCGTAGATGTCGGTCAGCAGCAGCACGCCCGAGCCGTCGTCGAGCGACTGCACCAGCTCGCGGGCGCGGCGTACCACGTCGTCCGGGTCGTCGGCCTTGCTGACGGCCAGTTGCGCCAGATTGTCGAGCGGACGACCCATGATGTGCTGGGCACACGAAATCAGCGCTTCACCGAGGCTGACATGGGTAACGATGACGATTCCGACCATGCGGGCAGCTTTCCTGAATGTGCGGTTTTCTGACGTTATAACTGAAAACCCCGCAGGGGTGCACTCAGGGATATTGTCCTGGATCGTGGCAACTCGATTCTGCGTCCACGCTGCCTGGTGGCGGGGCGGATCGGGCTCATCCGATGCTTACCTGCGGGTATCGCCATGGCGCTCAGCGCAGCCGGTAGAGGTGCGGTGGCGGCACCAGCCATTGCAGGCGCGGCTGCATGCTGGCGCTGACGAACACGCTGCCATCGTTGGCCACCAGCAGCACGTCGCCGACGCCGAAGCGGCCGGCGTAGTCGAGCGCATGTTCGCGCCCGCCGATGAAGATCGGTTTGGTCGCGGCGTCCGAGACGGCGCCGGCCTCCAGCGACGGCGGCGCGATCACCGTGGCCGACTGCATGGTGCGGGCCGGCTGCCCGGTGCGGGGATCGAGCAGGTGGCTGTAGCGCCGGCCGCCGACTTCGAAGTAACGCTGGTAGTCGCCCGAAGTGCCGATGGCTTCGCCGTCGCGCAGCGCGATCACCGCCATCGCGCGCGGCTGGCGCGGGTGTTGCAGCCCCACCTTCCACGGTTCCTCGCCCTTGCGTCCCAGCGCCAGCACGTTGCCGCCGATATTGATCAGCGCGTTGTAGACGCGGTGGCGGCGCAGGTAGTTGGCGCTGCGGTCGAGCGCCCAGCCCTTGGCGAAGCCGCCGAAGTCGAGCTGGACCGCCGGATTGGTGCTGCCGATGCTGGACCCGACGATTTGCAGATCGTCCAGGGTGGGATGCGCGGCCACCTGCGCCGCGACGCGTGCCGGATCGGGCAGGCGTGCCGCGTACTGGTCGGCATGAAAGCCCCACAGCCCGATCAGGCCGCCGATGGCGGGGTTGAACAACTGGTCGCTGCGCCGGGCGTAGCCGCGCGCCTGTTCGATCAGCCCGACCAGCTCGGCGTCGGCGTTGCCGGCCTCGCCGCGCGCCAGGGCGGCGTTGAGCTGGGTGAGCGGCGACGGTTGCCAGGGATGCAGGCGGGCGTGCAGGCGGTCCAGCTCGGCCAGCACCGCGGCGGCATGCCTGGCGGCCACCGGCTCGGGCAGGCCCCAGATGGCGATGTCCACCTTGGTGCCGAATACGAAGCCGGTCTGCTGGTAGAGCGGGGGTTGGCCGCAGCCGGCCAGCGCCAGCGCGAGCAGAGGGGCGAGCCAGCGTTTGGTGGGAAGGATGTGGGAGGGAAGAGGGAAGGGGGAAGAGGGAAGGGTGGGCCGGTGGTTGTGCCAGGTGTTGTTGATTGTCGAACGGACACTGCGCCACGCGGACCACCAAGCTGCCTTGACCCTTCCCCCTTCCCTCTTCCCCCTTCCCAGCATTACTACCTCAACCCTCTTGCCGGTGCGACGCGGCGGCGACCTTGCGCTCCAGCGCGTCGATGAACAAGGCCGGTACGTCGATGCCCGCTTGCTGGGTGATCTCCTGGAAGCAGGTCGGGCTGGTGACGTTGATCTCGGTGACGTAGTCGCCGATTACGTCCAGCCCCACCAGCAGCAGGCCATCCGCCGCCAGCCTGGGGCCGAGCGATTCGGCGATCTCGCGATCGCGCGGGCTGAGCGGGCGGGCGTAGCCGGTGCCGCCGGCGGCAAGGTTGCCGCGCGTCTCGCCGGCCAGCGGCACCCGCGCCAGGCACCAGTCCACCGGCTTGCCGTCGATCAGCAGGATGCGCTTGTCGCCGTCGACGATGGCCGGAATGTAGCGCTGCGCCATCACGGTGCGCGTTTCGTCGGCGGTGAGGGTCTCGATGATGGAGCCGATGTTCGGGTCCTGCCGCGTCAGGCGGAAGATGCCGCTGCCGCCCATGCCGTCGAGCGGCTTGAGGATGATGTCGCCGTGCTCGGACAGGAATTCGCGCAAGTCGGCGCCGCGCTGGCTGACCAGGGTGGGGGCGATCACCTCGGGGAAGCGCAGGATGGACAGCTTCTCGTTGTAGTCGCGCAGCGCCTGGCCCGGATTGAACACCCGCGCGCCCTGGCGTTCGGCCAGCGTGAACAGGTGGGTGGCGTACAGGTATTGCTGGTCGAACGGCGGATCGGTGCGCATCAGCACCGCGTCGAAGTCGCGCAGCGCCTGGGTCTCGGCGCCGCCCAATTCGAACCAGCGCTGGTATTCCTGGGTGTCGGTGAAGGCCAGCGGCCGCGCGCGGGCCTCGACCACGCCTTCGCGCACGCGCAGGTCGGCGGTTTCGCAGATCCACAGCGCCCAGCCGCGCCGCGCGGCCTCGCGCAGCATGACGTAGGTGGAATCCTTGTGGATCTTGAAGCCGCGGGGGGCGTCGGCGACGACCAGCAGTCGTGTCGTCATGTCAGACCGCCAGGGCGACTTCCTGCGTCGCCGGCTCCAGTTCGTGGGCGGCGGCCAGCAGGGCCAGGCGGGCGACCACGCCATAGGCGTAGAAGCGGTTCGGCTCGCTGTCGGGCGCGCCGTCGCAGTCGGGCGTGGTACACGGTGTGGCGAAGGCCAGCGGCGCGAAGTGCATGCCCGGCGCGTTGAGGTTCTCTTCCGGGCCGCGGCCGGTGTGCACGCGGTAGAAGCCGCCGATCACGAAGCGGTCCAGCATGTAGACCACCGGCTCGGCGACGGCGTCGTCGATGTGCTCGAAGGTGGGCACGCCTTCCTGCACGATCACGTCGTGCACTTCCAGGCCCTCCTTGACCACCGACATCTTGTTGCGCTGCTTGCGGTTGAGGCCGCGCACCTCGTCCGCCGACTTCACACTCATCACGCCCATGCCGTAGGTGCCGGCGTTGGCTTTGACGATGACGAAGGGCTCGTGGTCGATGCCGTGCTCGGCGTACTTGCGGCGGATGCGCGCCAGCATGGCGTCCACCGACGCGGCCAGCCGGTCCTCGCCGTCGCGCTGGTGGAAGTCCAGGCCGTCCACGTGGTCGAAGTACGGGTTGATCACCCACGGATCGATGCCGATCAGGCGGGCGAAGTCGCCGGCGACATGATCGTAGGCGGCGAAGTGGTTGGTCTTGCGGCGGGTGGACCAGCCGGCGCGCAGCGGCGGCAGCACCTGTTGTTCCAGGTTCTGCAGGATGGACGGAATGCCGCCGGACAGGTCGTTGTTCAGCAGCACCACGCAGGGATCGAAGCCGGGCAGGGTCAGGCGGTCGCCGTGGCGTTCCAGCGGTTCGAGCACCAGCTTCTGGCCATCGGGCAGGTCGAGCGTGGTCGGCTCGATGATGTCGGGGTTGAGGCTGCCCAGCCGCACCGCCAGCCCGGCCTGGCGCAGGATGCGCACCAGCGCGGCGACGTTCTGCAGGTAGAAGGTGTTGCGGGTGTGGTTCTCGGGCACCAGCAGCAGGCGGCGCGCGCTGGGACAGAGATTTTCCAGCGCGCCCATCGCGGCCTGCACCGCCAGCGGGTGGAAATCGGGATTCAGGTTGTTGAAGCCGCCGGGGAACAGGTTCATGTCCACCGGCGCCAGCTTGTAGCCGGCATTGCGCAGATCGACCGAGCCGTAGAACGGCGGCGTCAGTTCCTGCCATTGATTGCGGAACCAGTGTTCGATCTCCGGCTGGGCGGCGAGGATCTTGCGTTCCAGGTCGAGGATCGGGCCCGAAAGGGCGGTGACGAGATGCGGTACGCTCATGGAGGAGGTCCTTTTTTGCCACGGCCGGAAACAAGCCGTCGAAAACCGGCCACGCGAACCGGAGCGGTCGGGGCGGGCGTTGTCATGGTTGGTCTTCAGTGCAGGCGCTGGCGGCTCGGGGCCCACCCGCGTTTGAAGATCGATTCGCCCTAATATGAGGCTGGCCGATCCAGAATCAAGAAGGTGCCACAACCTGGGTGATGCCGCGACCACGGCGGAGGCCGGGTGTCGGGTCTGATCCTGCGCAGGAGCGGGCGATACGGCGGGGTTATCATTGAGTTTCGACGATCCGACGGGCCTTTTTCATGCGCAACCCTTTCGAAACCGAAGCCGTGGGCTTCGACGATCCGCTGGCCATGCTGCACGCCTGCCACGAACGGGTGCGCCATTACGCGGCGCTGCTGCCCAGGCTGGCCGCGCACCTCGCGCAGCACGGCGCCGATGCCCAGGCGGCGGAGGCGGCGCGCGCCATCCTGCGCTACTTCGACGTGGCGGCGCCGTTGCACCATGCCGACGAGGACGACGATCTGTTCGCGCTGTTGGGCGGCCGGCTCAGCGGCGAGCCGTTGCAGACCCTGCGCGCGTTGCAGGCCGAGCACGACGTGCTCGGTGCGCAATGGCGGGTGTGGCGCGAGCAGTTGGCGCAGGTGGTACAAGGCGTGGCGGTGGCGCTGGACGAGGCGCGGGCCGAACGCTTCGCCGCGCAATACATCGCGCACGCCGACCGGGAGGAAACCTACGTCTACCCGTGGGCGGAGACCTTGCTGCGGCCGGAGGAACTGGCCCGCATGGGTGAGCGGATGGCGGCGCGTCGCCGGCCGGGCGAGGGCTGAGGCCGCTTCAGCTGTCGGCGCCGACGCCGCGCAGCGGCCGGTCGCGTCGCTCGCCGATGCCCTGGCGGATGTTCAGCGCGTGATAACGCGCCAGGGTCTGCCGCTGCTCGCGCGGCAGCGATTCGTCGTGATAGGCGGCCTGGATCAGCTCTTTCTGCACGAAGGCGAGCTGGCGTGCCAGCAGCGCGCAGTCGGGCATGGCGACGCCGCGGTTCATGTCGGCGACGATGGCCAGCGCGTCGCGCTTGATGCGGTACAGCAGCGAATGATTGAGCGGGTGGCTGGCCTTGGCCTCCTGCCGCTCGCGGGTGGCCGGCAGCAACTGAGTCGGCGCCAGCAGCGGGCTTTCCTCCTGTTCGCGCGTCGGTGCGCGCCCCAGGCGTTTCAGCATGGTCCACAACATGTCGTTCGGTCTCCAGGCAAAAGAAACGGGACGCGAGGCGTCCCGTCCTTTTTGGTGGCCTTGGAACAGGCTCTTACTGCGCGGCGCGGCCCCGGCTGGGGCCGCCTGGGGCGGATCAGTCTTCCAGCAGGATGCGCAGCATGCGGCGCAGCGGCTCGGCGGCACCCCACAGCAACTGGTCGCCGATGACGAAGGCAGACACGTAGTCCGGGCCCATGTTCAGCTTGCGCACGCGGCCCACGCCCACTTCCAGACCGCCGGTGATGCTGGCGGGGGTGAGTTCCTTGACCGTGACTTCGCGGTCGTTCGGCACCCACTTCACCCACTGGTTGCCCGACTTGATGATCGATTCGATCTCGGCCAGCGGCAGGTTCTTGTTCAGCTTCAGCGTCAGCGCCAGGCTGTGGCAGCGCATGGCGCCGATGCGCACGCACAGGCCATCGACCGGGATCGGGGTGGCGTTGCCGAGGATCTTGTTCACCTCGGCCTGGCCCTTCCATTCCTCCTTGGACTGGCCGTTTTCCAGCTGCTTGTCGATCCAGGGGATCAGGCCGCCGGCGAGCGGGGCGCCGAAGTATTCGGTCGGCACGTCGCTGCGGATGGTCTGGGCCACCTTGCGGTCGATGTCGAGGATGGCGGAAGCCGGCGTCGCCAGTTCGTCGGCCACCGAGCCATAGACCACGCCCATGCCCTTGAGCAGTTCGCGCATGTGGTTGGCGCCGCCGCCGGATGCGGCCTGATAGGTCATGGAGCTGACCCAGTCGACCAGCCCTTCGCGGAACAGCGCGCCCACGCCCATCAGCAGGATCGAGTTGGTACAGTTGCCGCCGATGTAGTTCTTCACGCCACGAGCCAGCGCCGCGTCGATCACGCCGCGGTTCACCGGATCCAGGATGATGACGGCGTCGTCTTCCATGCGCAGGGTGGAGGCAGCGTCGATCCAGTAGCCGTTCCAGCCGGCGGCGCGCAGCTTGCCGAAGATCTCGGTGGTGTAGTCGCCGCCCTGGCAGGAAATGATGATGTCCATCGCCTTGAGGTCGTCGATGGATTTGGCGTCCTTCAGCGTGCCGGTCGCGCCACCGATGGCCGGGGCGGGCTGGCCGGCCTGCGAGGTGGTGAAGAACACCGGCTCGATCAGGTCGAAGTCCTTTTCTTCCTGCATGCGCTGCATCAGCACCGAGCCGACCATGCCGCGCCAGCCGACGAGGCCAACTTTCTTCATCATCATTTCCTTTGGATAGAGCGTTGAACGTAAGCCCCTGATGTTAGTGAAAAACGCCGTGCCGCGCCAGCCGGTGGCGCAGTGCAGCAAGGGGCCGGACGGCGGAATGGGGCGATGGCCGGTGGTGGGCAAGTATTTGAATCGACGGCCGAATCGGGCGCAGCGGACCGACGGGATTCATGCTTCCGGCATCCGCTCGGCGCGGATATCCGTGTGCCGATGCGCCGCCCCGCATGGCGACCGGGCGCGCGTCCCGCCCGCTTCGCGATTCCACTGGCGCGGTGCCGCCTCGTAGACTGCGGGCTTTGGATCGGAGGAACGGCGATGCGGGTGCTGGTGCAGCGGGTAAGCCAGGCGGCGGTGCGGGTGGGCGAGGCCACGGTGGCGCAGATCGGGCCGGGGCTGTTGCTGCTGGTGGGGATGGAGGGCAGCGACAGCGACGACGATCTGGCGTGGATGGTCGGCAAGCTGGCGCGGTTGCGCATCTTCGCCGACGAGGCGGGGGTGATGAACCGCAGCGTGCTGGACGCGGGCGGCGACGTGCTGGCGGTGTCGCAGTTCACCCTGTTCGCCAGTTGCCGCAAGGGCAACCGGCCGTCGTGGAGTCGCGCGGCGCCCGGCGAGGTGTCCGGGCCGATGTTCGAGCGCTTCGTGGCGCAGTTGTCGCAGGCGCTGGGACGATCGGTGCCGACGGGGGTATTTGGCGCCGACATGCAGGTGGCGCTGGTCAACGACGGGCCGGTGACGCTGCTGCTCGATTCGCGCAATCCCGAATAGCGCGCACTCGCGCGCCGGGCGCAACATCGCGCTTGACGCCTGCGGGCCGGCGGGCGTAAAAACCAACGACACAGCGCCGATTTGACTGCCAGCTTGCGGGCGCTTCAACAAATACAGCTAAAGCGTGCCGACCAACCCGCGGCCACGCGGGTTTTTTGTTTTGCCGGTACGCCGTGCGTTTTGCGCGGCTTGCCGTCATCGCCGCGATGGCGATGGCCGGAATCGATGTGTGTTGTACGCGCCGAGTTAATCGACAACTTGCGGAGCGCGGCCCGGACGGGCGAATCCGCTAAAGCGTCGGCCGCGCAGGGCGGCCGACTGTTGCTGTCGCTTCAGGAGGTCGCCATGTACGATTGCTTCTACCCCGATGACGTTCCCGCGCGCCAACCGGTGCCGTCCCTCCATCGCCGCTGCCTGCGCCTGAGCGCGTGCCGCGGTGCCGAATCCCAGGTGCCTCGTGCCGAAAGCGCCTTGCGCGCACTGGGCTTTGCCGTCGAACGCCGCCAGGACGGCAGTCTGCTGGTGTTCGACCTGTCGGTGCATACCGCGCTTTCGTTGCAACAACGCTGGCCCGAGCTGATCGGGCAATTCGAGATTCCCCCGCTATGCCGCAGTCACCCCAACATCATTTCAAGGACGAACTCGCCAGCCTCTGGACACTGAGCTGGCCCATCATGGTCGGCCAGCTGGCCAGCACCGGCACGGCCTTCGTCGATGCGGTGATGGCGGGGCACGTGTCGGCGGGCGACCTGGCGGCGGTGTCGGTGGGCGCGTCGATCTGGGTGATGATGATCGTGACCCTGATCGGCCTGACCCTGGCCGCCAGCCCGTTGATCGCGCACGCGGTGGGCGGCCAGCGCCGCGCCGAGATTCCCGGCGTGGCGCAGCAGGCGCTGTACCAGGGGCTGGTGTGGGGCCTGATCGCCTGGGGCGTGGCCTGGCTGGCGCAGCCGCTGCTGGGACACCTGGGGCTGGAGCCACTGGTGGAGGCCAAGGCGCGCGGTTTCGTGCGCGCGGTGACCTGGGCGCTGCCGGGCTTCGCGTTGTTCCGCGTGTTGTACGGCTACAGCGCCAGCCTGAACGCGACCAAGCCGATGATGGTGATCGCGCTGTCGGGGCTGGCGTTGAACGTGCCGCTGAACTGGGTGCTGATCTACGGCCACTTCGGCATGCCGGCGCTGGGCGCGGTGGGTTGCGGCTGGGCCACGGCGATGTGCACCTGGTTCACGCTGGTGCTGATGGTCGTCTGGATCAAGATCTCGCCGGTGTACCGCGATACCGATCCGCTGAAGCACTGGCGCGGCATCGACTGGGGTCTGCAATGGCAGTTGCTCAAGCTGGGGCTGCCGGTGGGGGCGATGTTCTTCGTCGAGGTCAGCGCGTTCTCGGGTGTGGCGCTGCTGATGGCGCGGCTGGGCACGGTGTCGGTGGCGGCGCACCAGGTGGCGCTGAACATGGCATCGCTTACCTTCATGATCCCGTCGGCGCTGGGCACGGCGATGACGGTGCGGGTGGGACAGGCGCTGGGCGCGGGCGATCCGGCCTATGCGCGCTTCGTCGGCTGGACCGGGATCCGCATCGGCCTGGCGGTGGCCAGCTGTACGGCGCTGCTGATGATCGTCGGCAACCACGTTGTCGCCAGCTGGTATACGCGCGACGCGGCGGTGCTGGCGCTGGCGGGCAGCCTGCTGATCTTCGCCGGGGTGTTCCAATTGGCCGACGCCACCCAGGTGGTCGCGGCCGGGGTGCTGCGCGGTTACAAGGTGACGCGCCAGCCGATGGTGGTGCACGTGACCGCGTTCTGGGCGATCGGGCTGCCGCTGGGCTATCTGCTGGCGTTCGGCGGCTTCGGCTGGGCGGGTTGGGGCGCCCGTGGCTACTGGCTGGCGCTGGTGGTGGCGCTGTCGTTCGCGGCGATCGCGCTGGTGCTGCTGTTCCGCCGGGTGTCCCGGTTGCGGCTGGCGCCGAGCCGAGCGGCATAAAGCACTGATAAAAATCTATCGGCGCCGCCGCGCCGGACTCCGGAGCGGCTGACAAAACCCAGCGTAGCGGTCCTGGCACGAAGCGCGAAACGCAGACAGTGCAAGGCGTACGGCAAGTGAGGCTCGGCGTCCCCGCGCGACACAGCCAGGAGGGTTTTGCTAGCCGCGCTTACTCGCCCCAGCGCCGTTGCAACTGGTGCGGCACGCCAAGCTGGTCGAGGATGCGCGCCACCACGAAGTCGACCAGGTCGGCGATGCTTTGCGGCTGGTGGTAGAAGCCGGGGTTGGGCGGCAGTACCACCACGCCCAGGCGCGCCAGCTTGAGCATGTTCTCCAGGTGCAATGCCGAGAACGGCGCTTCGCGCGGCACCACGATCAGCGTCTTGCGTTCCTTGATCATCACGTCGGCGGCGCGCTCCAGCAGGTTGTCCGAGTTGCCGTGCGCGATGGCGGCCAGCGCGCCCATGGTGCACGGCACCACCACCATGCCGTCACCCGGGTTGGAGCCGGACGCCATCGGTGCGAACCATTCCTGTTGTCCCCACACCTTGAGGCGGGCGGCGTCCACCTGGAACTGCTCGCGCAGCAGCTCGCCCAGCGCTTCGGCGCGGCCGGGCCAGGTGACGCCCAATTCCTCGCGCGCGACGATCTGCGCAGCCTGGGTGTACAGCACGTGCACGGTGCAGCCGGCGGCCAGCAGGCATTCCAGGGTACGCAGTCCGTAGACCAGACCGGAGGCGCCGGTAAAGGCGACGGTGATGGTTTTCATGGGGATTCCTTTTTCAACAACCGCGCCACGATCAGGCCGTTGACCAGCCCGAACAGCAACGCGGCGACGGCGAACAACGGCGCCAGCCGCCATAGTCCTTCGTGCGGGATCAGCCACCAGCGGGCCAGCAGCAGCTGGCCGGCGATATGGGCAAAGGCGGCCAGCACCGAGATGCCGACCGGGCCGAACCAGCGTCGCGGCAGGTGTCGGGCCAGCACCAGCATGCCGAGGCTGGCAAGGCCGCCAGCTACGCTGAGGGCGAAGCCCGGCGAGAACAGTCCGCCCAGCGCCAGCGAGGCGCCGAAGATGCGCAGCAGGGCGACCCAGGCGGCCTCCGCCCAGCCGTGGCGCCACAGCACCAGCAGTACCACGATGTTGGCCAGGCCGGGCTTGATGCCGGGTACCGGCGTCGGGATCGCGGCCTCCATCACCGACAGTGCGATGGCGATGGCGGCGTAGCCGGCGATGCGCCGGTCGGCGGCGTCGATCGGCGGCGGTTCAGTAGCCGAGTGCATCGTAGGCGTCGGTGCGCCCGACCAGGGCGATGGCGGTGTGGTTGGGCAGGCAGATGGCGCTCTCGCCGGCGCGGGCCAGCCAGCCGCTTTGCACGCAGTACTGGCGCGGGCCGGGGTCGGCGGCGACCCTGGCGCGGCCGCGGTCGATCTCGACGCGGGTGATGCCGAGCGGGCCGGGCACGTCGAGCCGACGGTGGGCCGCGAGGTCGATCTCGGCGTAGATCCGGCCATTGCTGTAGACGCGTACCCGCGTCGCGGCGGGCTGCTGCCAGTTCCACCAGAACAGCCATCCGGCCAGCAGCGCGCCCAGGCCCAGGATCAGCCAGTCGCCGGGCCGTACCGCCTCGATCATCGATGCGGCGGTGTGGCCAGTTCGGGCCGCTCGCGGTGGCGGACCAGCACCTGGCGGTTGACGGCGAAATGGCGCGCCAGCTGCTCCGCCAGGTAGACCGAGCGATGCTGGCCGCCGGTGCAGCCGATGGCCACGGTGACGTAGCTGCGGTGGTCGCGCTCGAATTCGGGCAGCCAGCGTTCCAGGAAGCCCAGCACGTGGGTCAGGTATTTGCCGACCATCTCCTCGCGCTCCAGGAAGGTGATCACGGGCTGGTCGCGGCCGGTGAGCGGGCGCAGTTCGGGGTCGTAGTGCGGGTTGGGCAGGCAGCGCGCGTCGAACACGAAGTCGGCGTCGAGCGGGATGCCCTGCTTGAAGCCGAACGATTCGAAGATCAGCGTCAGCCGCGAGCGGTCGAGCGCGACGAAGTCGCGCAGCCACGAGCGCAACTGCGAGGCGGACAGGTCGGTGGTGTCGATGCGGTGCGCCAGCGACGAGAAGTATTCGAGCATCTCGCGTTCCAGCGCGATGGCTTCGAACACGGTCAACTCGCCCGAGGCCAGCGGATGGCTGCGGCGGGTTTCCGAGAAGCGCTTCACCAGCGTTTCGGTCTTGGCTTCCAGGAACAGCAGCCGCACGTCCAGGTTCAGCTCGAACAGCGCGTCCAGATGCTCGGGGAACGAGACGAAACTGTGGGCGCTGCGCACGTCGATACCGATGGCGACGCGCGGATAGCCGTCCTCGTCGAGCAGCGCCACGCTTTGCGGCAGCAGCGGCGAGGGCAGGTTGTCGATGCAGAAGTAGCCCAGGTCCTCCAGCGCCTTGAGCGCCACGCTCTTGCCGGCGCCGGACAGACCGGAAAGCAGGACGACCTGTTGGCGTTTGTGCGTCATTCGCCCATTTCCATGAAACGTTGGTGGCGTTCGATGAACTCGCGGGTGGAGTCGATGCCGCGCAGTTGCAGGATGTAGTTGCGCACGGCGGCCTCGACCAGCACGGCGAGGTTGCGGCCGGCGGCCACGGGGATCACCAGCTTGCGGATCGGCACGCCGAGGATTTCCTGGGTGGCGGCCTGCATCTGCAGGCGGTCGATCGGCGCCAGGGTTTCGCCGCTGGCCTTGGCCAGGTGGATGATCAGCTTGAGGGTTTTCTTCGGCCGCACCGCCGTTTCGCCGAAGATGGTGCGGATGTTCAGCACGCCGATCCCGCGCACTTCGAGGAAGTCGCGCAGCATCGGTGGGCAGCGGCCTTCCAGGGTTTCGGGGTTGGTGCGGTAGACCTCGACCACGTCGTCGGCTACCAGGCCGTGGCCGCGCGAGATCAGTTCCAGCGCCAGTTCGCTCTTGCCCATTGATGACTCGCCGGTCAGCAGCACGCCCACTTCCAGCACGTCGAGGAATACCCCGTGCAGGTGGGTGGAGACCGCCAGCGCTTTCGACAGGTAGTAGCGCAGCACGTCCATCAGGTACGGCGACTGCTCCGGCGAGGTGAGCAGCGGAACGTGGTAGCGCTCGGCGGCTTCCTTGAGCGCGTCGGGCACCGGCTGGCTGTTGGCGACGATCATCGCCGCCATCTCGTTGGCGAACAGGCGCTCGACCGACTCCTTCTGCGCGTCGGCCGACAGGCCCTGGAAGTAATTGACCTCGGCGATGCCCAGGACCTGCACCCGGTTGGGGTGGATGAAGTTCAGGTGACCGACCAGCGCGAGCTTGGGCTTCTGCTCGCTGGCGTCGTTGGTGAGCAGGCTGTTGGCGCCCGATTGCCCGGCGACCCAGGTGAGCCGGAGTTTCTCGGCGTTGTCGATGAAGAGCTGGCGTACGGTGATCTGCGGCATCGCGTGTAGTCGGAACCTGTTCGAGGGCCGGCGTCATCGCCGGGTGGCGTGTGCTGAACGGTACCACACTTGCCGGGACAGCCCGCGGCGCCTGCGCCCCTGGCCTGGGCGCGGGCCGGGCTCGCTCACAGCGCCGAGTACGGCTCCCAGCTGGTGATGAGCTTCCAGGTGGCCGCCGTGTCTTCGCTGGCGGCGAGTTGGTCGCGTATGGTTTTGTCCGAGAACAGTTGGGCCAGTTCGGACAGGATCTGCAAATGCAGGTCGGTGGCGTTGGCGGGCACCAGCAGCACGAAGATCAACGAGACCGGCTTGCCGTCGGGCGCGTCGAACGGAATGGGGGTTTTCAGCCGCACGAAGGCGCCGGTGGCTTCCTTCAGGCCCTTGATCCGGCCGTGCGGGATCGCCACGCCCTGGCCCAGACCGGTGGAACCGAGCTTTTCGCGGGCGAACAGGCTGTCGAAGATCACGCTGCGCGCGATGCCGTGGCTGTTCTCGAACAGGATGCCCACCTGCTCGAAAACGCGCTTCTTGCTGCCGACGTCCATCTCCAGGAAAACGTTCGAACTGGGCAAGATCTTGGATATCAGGCTCATTCTGGTGGAGGCCCTCGAAATGACGCGGCTATTGTAGCCCTGTGGGCGGGCAAACGAAAAACGGGAACCCTCCGGTTCCCGTTTCTGTGCACAGCGAGCGGGTTATTCCGCGACAGCCTGGTGCTTGATGCTTTCGCCACGATGATCCATCAGCTTTTCCTTGTGCTTGACGATCTGGCGATCCAGCTTGTCGCTGAGCAGGTCGATGGCGGCGTACATATCCTCGTCGATGGCTTCGACATGGATGTCACGACCGCGTACATGCACGGTAGCCTCAATTTTATGCTGCAGCTTCTCCACCGAGAGGATCACGCCTACGTCGATCACGGAATCGAAGTGGCGTGTAATACGTTCCACCTTGTTGGTGACGTATTCGCGAATTGCCGGGGTTATTTCCAGGTGATGTCCGCTGAGTTTGAGGTTCATAAGTCTGCTCCTTCTGCGTTGATCCCCGCGTGACGTGGTGCCGCCGAGGAAGCGACGCCCACCCTACAGGGTTTTGCGCTGATTGACGGGGGCGATCTGCATCGCTTCCCGGTACTTGGCAACGGTTCGCCGCGCAACCACGATCCCTTGCCTCGACAGCGTCTCGGCGAGCGCGCTGTCTGAAAGCGGCTTGTTCTTGTCCTCGTTCTGGATCAGCTGTTTGATGATGGCCTTGATCGCCGTCGCCGAGCATTCACCGCCGGCTTCGGTTTCGACGTGGCTGCCGAAGAAGTACTTGAATTCGAAGAGTCCCCTTGGACTATGCAGATACTTTTGGCTCGTTACCCGCGAAATCGTCGATTCGTGCAGTTCGAGCTCTTCGGCGATGTCGCGCAGCACCATCGGCCGCATCGCCACCTCGCCGTGTTCAAAGAACGCATGTTGCCGCGCCACGATCGCCTCGGCGACTCGCAGGATGGTGTCGAAACGCTGTTGCACGCTCTTCACCAGCCAGCGGGCCTCCTGTAGTTCCCGCGCCAGCACCCCACCTTCGCTACGTTGCAGGATATCGGCGTACATCCGGTTCACCCTGAAACGCGGTCGTGCCGCTTCGTTCAACCTTGCCCGCCACTTGCCCCGCGCCTTGTAGACGATCACATCGGGGATCACGTAGCGGGGTGTCAGCGCCGCCCATCTGGCCGCCGGCCGGGGGTTCAATCCCACGATCAGCGTGTTGGCCGCCTTGAGCTGCGCGTCGTCGCACTTGAGTGCTTTCTTGAGCCTAGTGTAGTCACGCGCCGCGAGTAAATCGAGATGCCCCTCGACCAATTGCAGCGCCAGTTGACGGATGTCATCCGCCGGCAGCTGGCGCAGTTGCATTGCCAGTGCCTCGGCCATATCTCGCGCTCCGACACCTATCGGTTCGAACTGCTTGATCCGGGCCAGCGCCACCGACAGGTCCTCCAGTTCGAGGCCGGTCTCGGCGATGAGTTCCTCGGGCAGCTGCGCGAAGATCTCTTCCAGCGGTTGGGTGAGGAAGCCGTCGTCGTCGAGGGCGTCGATCAGCAGGCCCAGCACCGCGCGGTCCAGCGCGGGCAGCGGCAGCAGTCCGGCCTGTTCCAGCAGGTGTTCGCGCAGCGTCAGCTCGCGGGCGGTATTGGAGGCCGGGTCGAAATCGTCGTCGTCGCCTTGCCCGCCACTGCCACCGCCGGAACCGTTGCCCCAGTTCCAGTCGTCGCCTTCGGCGCCGTATTCGCTGCCGCTGTCGTCGCCGGTCGATTCGGCTGGGGCGTCACCCTCGCCGTCGCCTGGGCCTTCGCCGCGATCCTCGCCGGGTTCCAGCAAGGGGTTTTCGATCAGGTAGCGTTCGATCTCCTGGCGGAATTCGAGTGTGGAGAGTTGCAGCAGCTTGATCGACTGCTGCAATTGCGGGGTGAGGTTGAGCTGCTGCGACAGCTTGAGCTGAAGAGACTGCTTCATCGCGCGCGGAAGGGGAGGAGGGGTCGGGAGCGCATCAGGTCACATGCGGAAGTGTTCGCCCAGGTAGACCTTGCGGACCTGTTCGTTGCTGATGATCTCGGAGGGGTGGCCGGACGCCATCACCGCGCCGTCGGAGATGATGTACGCGCGGTCGCAGATGCCCAGGGTCTCCCGCACGTTGTGATCGGTGATCAACACGCCGATGCCGCGCTCCTTGAGGAAGGCGATGATGCGCTGGATGTCCATCACCGCGATCGGATCGACCCCGGCGAACGGTTCGTCGAGCAGGATGAAGCGCGGGTCGGCGGCCAGCGCCCGGGCGATCTCGGCGCGACGCCGCTCGCCGCCGGACAGCGACATCGCGCCGCTGTCGCGCAGGTGGGCGATGTGCAGCTCGTGCAGCAGTTCCTCCAGCCGCGCGTTGCGTTTTTCCTCGTTGCGCTCGTGCAGTTCCAGCACGGCCATGATGTTCTGGGCCACGGTCATCTTGCGGAAGATCGACGCTTCCTGCGGCAGGTAGCCCAGGCCCAGTTGCGCGCGCTGGTGCATCGGCATCTGGCCGATGTCGCGCTCGTCCAGCGAGATGGCGCCGCCGTCCTTGGCGACCAGGCCGACGATCATGTAGAAGCTGGTGGTCTTGCCTGCGCCATTGGGGCCGAGCAGGCCGACCACTTCGCCGGCTTCGACTTCCAGCGATACGTCGCGCACCACGGTGCGCTTCTTGTATCGCTTCATCAGTCCGGTGGCGGAAAGCCGGCTGGTCTGGCTCATTGGGCTTCCTTCTTCTTCGGCTGGATGGTGATGTTGACGCGGCCGGGCTTGCCGCCGCTGGTGCCGCCCTGCGCCTCGTAGGTTTCGGTGTTGAGGTTGTAGATGATCACGTCGCCGATCACTTCGTCGCCGGTATCGCGGCGCACCCACGCCTTGTCCATCAGCTTGAGGATGCCCGCCTTGCCGTCGTAGTCGAAGCGCTGCGACTTGGCCATCACCCATTCGCCGGCGTCCATGCGCTGCTTGAAGTCGACCGGGTTGCCGTTGCCGGTGGCGAACTGGTTGCCTTCCGGGTCCTGGCGCACGGTCAGGTAGGCGGATTTCAGGGTCATGGTGCCCTGGGTGACGATCACGTTGCCGGTATAGGTGCCGAGCGATTGCTTCTGGTCGTAGGTGGCACGGTCCGCCTCGATGTTCATCGGCTTTTCCCGGTCGGCCGTCTCGGCCTGAGCGGTGCCGGCGATCAGGCCGAGGACGGTGAGGCTAAGGGCGAGGCGGTACATAGGTCGTGCTCACTTTGGATTTCAACAGGAGAGTGCCGGCGTTCATGTCGGCTTCGAAGCCCACGCCGCTGCCGCGGTAGGGCCCCATGGTGGCGGTGACGGGCGCGTCGGACCAGGCGCGACGGGTGTCGGTGGTCATCCAGACTTCCTTGCCGTGCACCACGAGTTCGGATTGATCGCCCACCGGGTCGCGGGTGACGGTGACTTCGCGGGGGAACCAGACGCGCTTGGTGTTCTGCAAACCCTGCGCCAGGGTGGTCACGGCGCGCATGGTCGGTTGATCCGCCTCGGTGTAGGTGAGGTGCGGGTTGTCGAACCAGGTGCTGTTGTCGTTGGGATAGTGGCGGCTGCGCTCGGCTTCCACCTTGAGCAGCGGCTGGCCGGTTTCGCTGAAGCGCATCGCGTCGATGTCTTCCAGCACCAGATCCGGCTCGCCCGAGCGCAGGTGCGGCGGCAGGTCGGGCAGGCGGGCGGCTTCGTTCAGCAGCCACACCAGCATGCCGAGCACGATCAGCAGGGCGAACGGCAGGAATTTGGAAGACCAGCGCATCCCGGTTCCTCAGCGCAGGTAGGGGGCCATTGCGGCGTCCCAGGTGCCCTGGACCCGCATGATGGCTTCGCACACTTCGCGCACCGCGCCGTGGCCGCCGGCGCGGGTCGGCACGTAGTGCGAGTGGTCCAGCACGATCTGCGGCGCCTCGGGCACGCTGGCGGCGAAGGCCACGCGGCGCATCACCGGCAGGTCCACCACGTCGTCGCCCATGTAGCCGCAATCGGCGGCGGTGACGCCGGCGGCGGTGAGCAGCGCTTCGAAGGTGGCCAGCTTGTCGTGCGCGCCCTGGTACAGGTAGTCGATGCCGAGGTTGGCGGCGCGATGTTCCAGCAGGCGCGAGGTGCGGCCGGTGATGATGGCCAGCTTCACGCCGGTGCCCTGCAACATCTTCAGGCCGTGTCCGTCCAGCGAATGGAAGGCTTTCAGTTCCTCGCCGCTGTCGGTGTAGTAGAGGCCGCCGTCGGTCATGACGCCGTCCACGTCGAAAATCATCAGGCGCACGGCGCGCGCGTGGTCAATCATCGGGATTCCTTGGTGTGGGGTGGATTCATCGCCTTGCTTCGCTCAGTGGTCGGTCTGTTGTAGTTGGGGTCGAAGGGATGATCCGATCGGTGCAACCTTTTACACCACGCGGGCGCGCAGCAGGTCGTGCATGTTCACTGCGCCGACCAGCCGGCCTTGCCGGGTGACCAGCAGGCCGTTGCAGCGGCGCTTCTCCATCAGTGCGACGGCTTCCACCGCCAGTTGGTCGGCGTCGATCGTGGCCGGGGAATGGGTCATGACATCGCCCACGCGGGTGGCGTGGACATCGATGCCGCGGTCGAGCGCGCGGCGCAGGTCGCCGTCGGTGAAGATGCCGGCCAGCGCGCCGTCCTGGTCGAGCACGGCGGTCATGCCCAGGCCCTTGCGACTGATCTCCAGCAGCGCGTCGCGCAGCGACACGTCGGCATCCACCGCCGGCACCTGGTCGTCGGCATGCATCAGGTCGCTCACCCGCACCAGCAGGCGGCGCCCCAGGCTGCCGCCCGGATGCGACAGCGCGAAATCCTCGGCCTTGAAGCCGCGCGCGTCCAGCAGCGCCACGGCCAGCGCGTCGCCCAGCGCCAACGCGGCGGTGGTGCTGGCGGTGGGGGCCAGGTTCAAGGGGCAGGCTTCCTGCTCGACGCTGCCGTCGAGCCAGACGTCGGCCTCGCGGGCCAGGGTGGAGTTGCCGTTGCCGGTGATGGCGATCAGCGGCACGCCCAGGCGCTTCAGGCTGGGCAGCAGCGCCACCAGCTCGTCGCTTTCGCCCGAATACGACAGCGCCAGCACCACGTCGTTGCCGGTGATCATGCCCAGGTCGCCGTGCGCGGCTTCGGCAGGGTGGACGAACAGGGCGGGGGTGCCGGTCGAGGCGAAGGTGGCGGCGATCTTGCGGGCGACGTGGCCCGACTTGCCCATACCCGACACGGCGACGCGGCCGCTGGCGGCCAGGATCAGGGCGCAGGCGCGATCGAAACGCTGGTCCAGTTGCCCGGCCAGCCGCGCGATCGCCTTCGATTCGATATCGAGCACGTGGCGGGCGCGCGCCACGGCCTTGGAGTGATCTGGATTTGCCATAGCCGGCAAGTATAAGAGAGCGGCGCGCGCGGCCGCTAGCAAGAACCGATCCTGCGGTAGTAAACCCGCCCGCTTCGCCACGCCGGCAATGCGGTGTCGCGGTGCTTGAGGCCGGTCAGCCGGGGCCGGGGGCGTTCCCTTATAATCGAAGCGCTCCCACGCCACGGCCCTTCCATGTCCGATCCTCTTTCCTCGCTGTTGCTGCTGCTCACCGCGGCGGTCCTGATGGTGGTGATCTGTCGTAGCGCCAAGCTGCCGGCGATGTTCGGCTATCTGCTGGTCGGCATGCTGATCGGGCCGCACGCGCTGGCGCTGATCGCCTCGTCGGACGAGGCCACCCACCTCGCGGAGTTCGGCGTGGTGTTCCTGATGTTCACCCTGGGGCTGGAATTCAATCTCGCCAAGCTCAACGCGATGCGCCGCATCGTGTTCGGGCTGGGTGCCAGCCAGGTGGTCACCACTGCCTTGCTGGTTTGCGCCGGCGCGCTGCTCGGGGGCTACGACTGGAAGGTGGGGCTGGCGCTGGGCGGCGCGTTGGCGATGTCGTCCACCGCCATGGTGTCCAAGCTGCTGACCGAGCGCGCCGAGCTGAACGCGCCGCATGGCCAGAACGCCATCGGCATCCTGTTGTTCCAGGATCTGGCGGTGGTGCCGCTGCTGATCATGCTGCCGGTGCTGGGCCGGCCCGGCGAAGAGATGCTGTGGGCGCTGGGGCTGGCGGCGGTCAAGATCATCTGTGTGCTGGTGCTGCTGCTCAATCTGGGGCAGCGGCTGATGCGCCCCTGGTTCAACCTGGTGGCCAAGCAGCGCTCCAGCGAGCTGTTCATGCTGAACGTGCTGCTGGTGACGCTGGGCATCGCCTGGCTGACCGAGCTGGCCGGGCTGTCGCTGGCGCTGGGGGCGTTCCTGGCCGGCATGCTGATCGCCGAGACGGAGTACCGCTATCAGGTGGAGGACGACATCCGCCCGTTCCGCGATCTGCTGCTGGGGCTGTTCTTCGTCACCGTCGGCATGAACCTCGACTTTTCCACGCTGGCCAGCCAATGGTGGCTGGTGCTGCTGACGTTGCTGTTCCTGCTGCCGGGCAAGGTGCTGCTGATCGCCCTGCTGGCGCGCCTGTTCGGCAACCAGCCCGGCCCGGCGCTGCGCACCGGCTTCGCGCTGGGGCAGGGCGGCGAGTTCGCCTTCGTGCTGCTGGCGCTGGTGTCCGGCGCCGGCCTGATGCCGGCCGGGCTCAACCAGGTGATGATCGCCAGCGTGGTGCTGTCGATGCTGGCGACGCCGTTCGTGTTGCAGTACTCCGACAAGCTGGTGCTGCGCTTCGTCGCGTCGGAGTGGATGAGCATGGCGGCCAGCCTGCACCAGATCGCCGTGCGCACCATGGAAAGCCAGGGGCACGTGGTGCTGTGCGGCTACGGCCGCAGCGGCCAGAGCCTGGCGCGCCTGCTCAATCAGGAGGACATCCCGTTCTTCGCGCTGGACCTGGATCCGGAGAAGGTGCGCGAGGCCGGCGCGGCGGGTGAATCGGTGGTGTTCGGCGATGCCGCCAAGCGCGAGGTGCTGATGGCCGCCGGCCTGATGCGGGCCCGGGCGCTGGTGGTGACCTACGCCGATACCCATTCCGCGTTGAAGATCCTGGATCTGGTGCACAAGCTGCGCCCCGAACTGCCGGTGATCGTGCGCACCCACGACGACACCGACATCGACACCCTCAAGGCCGCCGGTGCGGCCGAGGTGGTGGCGGAAATCCTGGAAGGCAGCCTGATGCTGGCGTCGCACACGCTGATGATGCTGGGCGTGCCGCTCAATCGCGTGCTCAAGCGCATCCGCAGCGTGCGCGAGGCGCGCTACCAGATGTTCCGCGGCTTCTTCCGCGGTACGGTGGAGGATCAGGACGACAGCGACCGCCCGCTGCCGCGGCTGCATACCGTGCTGCTGGTGAGCGGCTCGGCAGCCATCGACAAGCCGATCGAGGCGCTGGATCTGGCCGGGCTGCATGTCGAAGTGAAGAGCCTGCGCCGCAAGAACATGCGGCCGATGCAGCCCGCCGCCGATTTCGTGCTGAACGAGGGCGACGTGCTGGTATTGCTGGGCGAGCCGGAAGGGCTGGCCGCCGCCGAGATGCTGCTGCTCCAGGGCAACTGAGGCACCGTCGCCTCACACATGAAAAAGCCCCGTCGCGACGGGGCTTTTTCAATGGCTGCTGCGCGGCTCAGGGCTGGCGGAAGGTCGGTCGCTTGCCGATCTTCACCGGCAGGGTCAGTTCGCGGCCATCGCGGAACAGGCGGATATCCACCTGCTGGTCCGGCTTGAGCGCGGCGATCAGGTTGAGCATCGCCAGTGTGTCGCCGACCTCCTGGCCGCCGATGGCCAGGACGATGTCGCCCGGCTTGAGGCCGGCGGTGTCGGCCGGGCTGCCGCGTACCACGCCCGCCACCAGGGCGCCGCGCGCCTGCTTCAGCTTGAACGAGCTGGCCAGTTCCTCGGTGACGTCCTGCGGCTCGACGCCCAGCCAGCCGCGCACCACGCTGCCTTCCTTGATCAGCGCTTCCATCACCTGCTTCACCGAGCTGGCCGGAATGGCGAAGCCGATGCCCAGCGAGCCGCCGGTACGCGAGTAGATGGCGGTGTTGATGCCCAGCAGGTCGCCGTGGGCGTCGATCAGCGCGCCGCCGGAGTTGCCGGGGTTGATCGCTGCATCGGTCTGGATGAAGTTCTCGAAGGTGTTGATGCCGAGCTGGGTGCGCTTGGTGGCCGAGATGATGCCCATGGTCACCGTCTGGCCGACGCCGAACGGGTTGCCGATCGCCAGCACCACGTCGCCGATCTCGGCGCGGCTGTCGTCGGCGAACGCCACCGTCGGCAGGTTGGGCAGTTCGATACGGATCACCGCCAGATCGGTTTCGGGATCGGTGCCGATCAGCCTGGCCTCGGCGGTGCGGCCATCGGCCAGCGCCACTTGGATCTCGTCGGCCGATTCGACCACGTGGTTGTTGGTGACGATATAACCGTCGTGCGACACGATCACGCCCGAACCCAGGCTGGAGGTGCGTTGCGCCTCGTCGCCGTCCAGGCGGTCGTCGAAGAAGCGGCGGAACGCCGGATCGTTCAGCAACGGGTGGCTGAGCTTGGTTTCCTTGGCGGTATAGATGTTTACCACCGCCGGCATCGCGCGGTGCGCCGCGCCGCGGTACGACGCCATGCCGCTGGCGGACGCGCTCTGGGGTTCGCTGCTCTTGACGGTGACCACTTCCTGCGGCGGCGCGGTGCGGCCGGGCAGCCAGTCGGGATGGAGTAAAGCCACCAGAAACCATACGGCAAGCCCGACCGTGGTGGTTTGTGCGAAAATCAACCAGAGTTTTTTCATGTGGTCGAAAGCAATGGCCGTAGCCAGAGAGCAACTAACCGATTATATCGGACAACTTCTACAGATAGACCGCTTCAAGGACTACTGCCCCAACGGCCTGCAAGTCGAGGGCCGGCGCGAGATCACCCGCCTGGCAACCGCCGTGACCGCCAGCCTGGCGGCGGTGGAAGGCGCGGTGGCCGCCGGCGCCGATGCGCTGCTGGTTCACCATGGTTACTTCTGGAAGAACGAAAGCGCGCCGGTGGTCGGCACCAAGAAGGCGCGCATCGGCACTTTGCTGGCCCATGACATCAACCTGCTGGCCTACCACCTGCCGCTCGATGCGCACGAAACGCTGGGCAACAACGCCCAGTTGGCGCAGCGCCTGGATCTGGTGGCCGACGGCCGTTGCGGCGACCAGGATCTGGTCTGGCTCGGCGCGCCGGCCGCGCCGCTGACGCTGGGCGAATTCGCCGCCCATGCCGCCGAGGCGCTCGAACGACAACCATTGGTGATCGGTGACACTGGGCGGACGCTGCGCCGTGTGGCATGGTGCACGGGCGGCGCGCAGGGCTATTTCCACGAGTTGGCGACCCACGACATCGATTGCTTCGTCACCGGCGAGGCATCGGAATTCGTCACCCATCTGGCGCGCGAATCCGGCGTGGCCTTCGTCGCCGCCGGCCACCATGCCACCGAACGCTACGGCGTGCGGGCGCTGGGCGCGCATCTTGCCGAGCGTTTCGCGCTCGATCTCGTTCACCTGGACATCGACAACCCCGTATGACGACAGCCTACAAGCTCATGACGGTCGCGCTGGCCGGCATCCTGCTATCCGCCTGCGGCACGGTGCCGCCTTCGTCCGGCAAGCCGGCGCCGGCCGGCCCCACCGGCAGCGCGCCGGCCACGCCCGGCGACACCACCGAACCGCCACTGGCGGAAACCGAGATCCAGCAGCTCAAGACCGTGCCGACGGTATTGATCGAGGGGCGCACCGCCGAGGCCATCCTCGACGACATCGAGCAATACCGCACCTCGCGCGGGATGACCGTCGCGGCGCGCAGCAAGACCCGCATCGAGTTCGTCGCCGGCATCGTCAAGGCCAAGCGCCCCACGCAGGCGCGCATCCGCTATGTGTTGGTGCCGGTCAAGAACGGCTTCAACCTGTCGGCGCGGGTGTTCCAGGTGAGTTATCCGGGCACCGGGCGCGAGAAGGTGGCCGACATCACCGCCGAAGTGGCCGACCGCCTGGGCACTGAGCTGACGCGTTATACCCAGTCCGGCGGCGCCTGGCGCTGACTGTTTCCTTCGGGGGCCGCGATGCGGCCCTTTTGCTGGGTAGCGTGCGGCCTGATGCAACCTTGACGAAACGGCTACTCCAGCCCGAAGTGCTCGTGTTAGGGGGCCGTAGCGCGAGACATAGCGTCCGGCTTTCAGTTCCCCGCATGCTCGGTTAGAATTCGCCAGTTTTAGCCAGAACTTCCATCTTCAGGGATTGGATCAATGAGTGACCAGCAGGTTGATAACAGCAAACGGCGCTTCTTGCTCGTTGCGGCGAGCGGCGCGGGTGCCGTGGCCGTGGCCGGCGTGGCGACGCCGTTCATTGCAAGCTTCTTCCCTTCCGAGCGCGCCAAGGCCGCCGGTGCCCCGGCCGAAGTGAACATCAGTAAGCTCGAGCCCGGCCAGAAAATCGACGTCGAGTGGCGCGGCAAACCGGTATGGGTGGTCAAACGCACCCCCGAGATGGTCGCCAACCTGCCGAAGAACGACCCCAAGCTGGTCGATCCGCAATCGAAGTCCAGCGACCAGCCCGCCTACTGCCAGAACGAAGGCCGCTCCCGCAAGCCGGACATCTGGGTTGCCGTCGGCGTCTGTACCCACTTGGGCTGTTCGCCGACCTTCCGTCCCGAACTGGCCCCGGCCGACCTGGGCCCGGAATGGCTGGGCGGCTTCTATTGCCCCTGTCATGGCTCGAAGTTCGATCTGGCTGGTCGCGTGTTCTCCGGCGTGCCCGCGCCGACCAACCTCGTCATCCCGCCGCACAAGTTCTTCGGCGATGGCGATTCCATGCTGCTGATCGGCGAAGACCAGTAAGAGGCTGAACCATGAGCAAACTACAAAATGTCGGCCAACAGGTTCTCGACTGGGTCGATGACCGTTTCCCGCTGACCGCCACCTGGAAGGCACACGTCTCCGAATACTACGCACCGAAGAACTTCAACTTCTGGTACTTCTTCGGTTCGCTGGCCTTGCTGGTGCTGGTGATCCAGATCGTCACCGGCATCTTCCTGACGATGAACTACAAGCCGGACGGCTCGCTGATCCCGGGCACCAATGTCTCGGTCGCGTTCGCCTCGGTCGAGTACATCATGCGCGACGTGGCGGGCGGCTGGATCATCCGCTACATGCACTCCACCGGCGCCTCGATGTTCTTCGTCGTGGTCTACCTGCACATGTTCCGCGGCCTGATCTACGGCTCGTACCAGAAGCCGCGCGAGCTGGTGTGGGTGTTCGGCACGCTGGTGTTCCTGATCCTGATGGCCGAAGCCTTCCTGGGCTACCTGCTGCCGTGGGGCCAGATGTCGTTCTGGGGCGCCCAGGTGATCGTGAACCTGTTCGCGTCGATCCCGGTGATCGGCCCGGATCTGTCGGTGTTCATCCGCGGCGACTTCGTCGTATCCGACGCCACGCTGAACCGCTTCTTCGCGCTGCACGTGATCGCCGTGCCGCTGGTGCTGCTGGCCCTGGTGGTCGCCCACCTGGTGGCGCTGCACGAAGTGGGTTCCAACAACCCGGACGGCGTCGAGATCAAGAAGCTTAAAGATCCGAAGACCGGCATCCCGCTCGACGGCATCCCGTTCCACCCGTACTACACGGTGAAGGACATCCTGGGCGTGGCCGTCTTCCTGGTGGTGTTCTCGCTGGTGGTGTTCTTCTTCCCCAATGTGTTCGGCTACTTCCTCGAAGACAACAACTTCATCCCGGCCGATCCGCTGAAGACCCCGCCGCACATTGCGCCGGTGTGGTACTTCACGCCGTTCTACGCCATCCTGCGCGCCGTGCCGTCGTTCCTCGGCACCCAGGTGTGGGGGGTGTTGGCGATGGGCGCCGCCGTGGTGGTGATCGCCTTCCTGCCGTGGCTGGATCGCAGCCCGGTCAAGTCGATCCGCTATCGCGGTCCGATCTACAAGACCGCGCTGGTGCTGTTCATCATCGCCTTCATCGGCCTGGGCATCCTGGGCGCGCTGCCGCCGACCAACCTGCGCACTATCGTGTCGCAGATCCTGTCGGTGGTGTACTTCGCGTTCTTCTTCGGCATGCCCTGGTACAGCAAGATGGACAAGACGCTGCCGGTGCCCGAGCGCGTGACCGATTCCACGCTGGGGCGCCAGATGCGCTTCCTCGCCCTGTTCGCGCTGACGCTGGTGTTGTCCGCCGTGTTCGCCTGGGTGATCTGAGAGGGAATGGCATGAAATCCAATATCAAGAAATGGCTGGCGGCCGCCTCGCTCGCCCTCGCACCGCTGGCAGCCCTGGCCTCCGAAGGCGGCGTGCACCTGGACCGCGCACCCAACCTGCTGCGCGACCCGGTGTCGCTGCAACGCGGCGCCCAGACCTTCGCCAACTACTGCCTGTCCTGTCACGGTGCGCTGTCGATGCGCTACAACCGCCTGCAGGACCTGGGCCTGAGCGAAGCGCAGATCAAGGCCAACCTGATGTTCGCCGCCGACAAGATCGGCGAGCCCATGCGCGTGTCGATGGCCGCCGCCGACGGCAAGGCCTGGTTCGGCGCCACGCCGCCCGACCTGTCGGTGATCGCCCGCGCCCGTGGCGCGGACTGGCTCTACACCTACCTGCGCACCTTCTACCGCGATGATTCCCGCCCCACCGGCTGGAACAACCTGGTGTTCGACAAGGTGGGCATGCCGCACGTGCTGTGGGAGCTGCAAGGCCAGCAGGTGCCGGTCTACGAGACGGTGAAGAACCACGAGACTGGCAAGGAAGAGCAGCATCTGACGTCGCTCAAGCTGGAAAAGCCCGGCCTGCTGACCCGCGTCGCCGACGATGGCGGTTTCGACCAGACCGAGTACAACACCCGCGTCGCCGAGCTGGTCAACTACCTGGTCTACATGGGCGAACCGGCCAAGGTGAAGCGCGAACAGATCGGCTACGCCGTGCTGTTGTTCCTGCTGTTCATCCTGGTGCCGATCAGCTACTTCCTGAAGAAGGAATACTGGCGCGACGTGCACTGAGCACGCGAGGGCAAGGCAAAAAGGGCGCGACAGCGCCCTTTTTGCTTGTCGGCTTGATGGTTGTTTTTCTTTTTAAAATCATTGACTTGTGGTGCTTTTTCTGGCCTGAGGCACCCCGCGGCTGGTAGAATCGCGGCCATCGCAATTCCCGAGTTTGACAACGGAGACCGTCACCCATGATGAAACTGTATTCCGGCACTTCCTGCCCGTTCAGCCATCGCTGCCGCATCGTACTGTTCGAAAAGGGCATGGATTTCGAGATCATCGATGTCGACGTGCACAGCAAGCCCGAAGACCTGGCGGTGATGAACCCGTACAACGAAGTGCCGGTACTGGTGGAGCGCGATCTGCAACTGTACGAGTCGAACATCATCAACGAGTACATCGACGAGCGCTTCCCGCACCCGCAACTGATGCCGGCCGACCCGGTGATGCGGGCCCGCGCGCGCCTGATGCTGTTCAACTTCGAGCGCGAGCTGTTCGTGCACATGCGCACGCTGGAGGACAGCAGCGCCAACAAGAAGGCGCTGGAAGCCGCGCGCACCACCATCCGCGACAACCTGACCCAGCTCGCCCCGCTGTTCGCCAAGCAGAAGTACATGCTGGGCGAGGAGTTCTCGATGCTGGACGTCGCCATCGCCCCGTTGCTGTGGCGCTTCGACCACTACGGCATCGAAGTGACCAAGGCGCTGGCGCCGGTGATGAAGTACGGCGAGCGCCTGTTCAGCCGCCAGGCCTTCATCGATTCGCTGACCCCGAACGAAAAGGCCATGCGCAAGTAAGCGCCGCGGCAAGACCCATCCGGCCCGCGTCCGGCCCATTTGCCGGGCCGAACGCGCCGTCCGCGTTTCGCGGGCGTGGCCGGCGTGCTTCACTGGGTCTTGCCGGCGACTTCCTGCGGCCGGAAAGATCGCGGGCGCGCCCGGCGCCGCCCGTTTCTTTCCTCAGTCTTCTCGGAGGAAACCCATGCAGTCCGTCTCGACCAAGCCTTATCTGATCCGGGCCATCCACGAGTGGTGCTCCGATCACGGCTTCACGCCTTATCTGGTGGTGGCCGTGCGCGGCAAGATGCAAGTGCCGATGGAATACGTGAAGAACGGCGAGATCGTTCTCAACATCAGCTACAACGCCACCCGCAGCCTGACACTGGGCAACGACTACATCACCTTCTCGGCGCGCTTCAACGGCGTGTCGCGCGAGATCGCCATCCCCGTCGGCGCGGTGGTGTCGATCTTCTCCCGCGAGAACGGCGAGGGCATGGGCTTCGAATACGAAGGCGTGCCCGACGAGCTGGTGGACAACGCGCCGGTGGCGGCGGACGAACCCAGCGCCGCGGCCTCCGACAAGGGGCCGGACGACGAGCCGCCGCGTCCCAGCGGGCGACCGCAACTGCGCGTGGTGAAGTAGCCCGCGCGGCCCCGACAAAAAACCCGCGACAGGTCGCGGGTTTTTTGTTGTCGCTGGCCGGGATCAGGCGCGGCGCTTCATCACCGCCGCGAAGAACCCGTCGGTGTTGTGGCGCGCCGGGTCCAGCTGCAGATAGGGGCCGTCGAGCGGCAGTTCGATCTTTTCCGCCGCCAGCACCTCGCGCGCGTCGAGCAGTTCGAAGTCGGGATGCGCGGCGAGGAACGCCTCGACGATCTGCTGGTTCTCGCTCGCCAGCACGCTGCACGTGGCGTAGACCAGCCGGCCGTTCGCCTTGGTCAGCCGTGCCGCCGACGCCAGGATGCTGGCCTGCTTGGCGTTCAACTCGGCCACGCTGGCGGCGCTCTGGCGGTATTTAAGATCCGGATTGCGCCGCAGCGTGCCCAGGCCGGAACACGGCGCATCGACCAGCACCGCATCCATCTTGCCCGCCAGGCGCTTGATCTTCTGGTCGTGCTCGCTGGCGATCAGCTGCGGCTGCACGTTGGACAGCCCCGAGCGCGCCAGGCGCGGCTTGAGGTTGGCCAGGCGCTTTTCCGAGATGTCGAAGGCGTACAGGCGCCCGGTGGAATTCATCATCGCGCCCAGCGCCAGCGTCTTGCCGCCCGCGCCGGCGCAGAAGTCCGCGATCATCTGGCCGCGGCGCGCCCCGGTCAGCAGCGCCAGCAACTGGCTGCCCTCGTCCTGCACCTCGAAACCGCCGGACAGGAACAGCGGATGACGATTGAGCGCCGGCTTGCCGGCCACGCGCACGCCCCACGGCGAGTACGGCGTCGGCGTCACCGCGAACTCGCCGCCGCTCAGTGCTTCCAGCAGCGCGTCGCGGCGGGTCTTGAGGGTGTTGGCGCGCAGGTCGAGCGGCGCCGCCTGCAGCATGGCCGTGCCCAGCGCCAGGATCTCGTCGTCGCTGCGGCCTTCGGCCGTCAGCGCGGTCGCCACCCATTCCGGCAGGCCGGCGCGCACGTGCAGCGGCGCTTCCGACCAGTCGGTGGCCTTCCACTTGCGTGCCAGTTCCAGCTGTTCCTCGTTGAACAGGCTGGCCAGTTCCTTCAGGTTGCGCTTCTCGATCGCGGCCAGGTAGCAGATCAGCCACAGCCGTGCGCCGGCGTAGGGGCCGGCGACCCATTCCAGGCGCGGCAGGTGGCGCAGCAGGCCGAACACCGTCTCGGCGATCACCGCGCGGTCGCGCGCGCCCAGCTTGCGTTCCTCGCGGAACAGCCGCGACAGGCAGACGTCGGCCGGCGCGGTGAAGGGAAGGATCTGTTCGAGCGCATCGAGGATGCCGTGGTACTGGGTGGGTGTGATCATGATTAACCGTTCAATGACTGTGCCGGGCGGCGCCCGGCGGGGAACTCAATGGGGCCCGCGGTCCTGCTGGCCGGACAACGCCGGCCGCAGCACGACCGTGTCCTCCAGCCGCATGCTGCTGGCCCAGATATCGTAGCTGGTGCCGTCGTTGCCCAGGCGGGCCTGCATCCGCACCGGCATGTTGTGCCACTTGGGCGCCAGCCAGAAGTCGAACTCCCGATCCTGGAAGGTGCCGCGCAGCAGCAGCACGTCCACCTGCTGGTCGCCCACCCGCAGCGTGCTCTCGCCGCGGATCGAGAACTGCACGTCCGGGTAGGACTTGCGGCCGCTGAACAGGGTGAAGGTCGGATTCTGCAACCGCGAACCCTGCATCGCCAACTGGAACGCGGCGGAGAACAAATCCTGGTCGCCCGGCCGGAGCGGCACTTCCTTCTGCTCGCCCTTGTCGTTGAGCGTGGCGACCGGCTTATCCCAATCGAAGGTGGCCTCGCTGCGCATCTTGCCGTCGCGCAATTCGGTATAGCGATCCGGGCGCAGTCCGTCGCGGGTGACATGGCCGACGCTGCGCAGCTCGCGGGTGCGGCCCAGCAGCGAGCCCTTCAGGCTGACCTCGTAGCGGCCATGCTCCACGTGCCAGGTCAGCGTGGCCGGCACCGGGCCGTACATGTAGACGATTTCCGCGTTGCGCGGGAAGCCCTTGGCCAGCTTGGCGCCGTCCTGCGGGGCGGACGCGGGGCGTGCGGTCGGTGTGGGCGACGGGGCGGTTGCTTGCGCGATGGCCTGCGATGCGGCCAGCGCGGCCGGTGCCGACGCCAGCTGCGTCGCCGGTGCGGAGGCGGCCGGGGTCGCAGGAGTCGGCATTGGCGTCGGGATCGGCGTAGGCCGTGGCGTGGCGCTCGGTGCCGGCGTGGTCATGGGTGTTGGCGCCGGTGTCGGCTGCGCAGTCGGCGTGGGCGCCTGCGCGACGTTACGCTTGGGCGGCGGCGGCAGGCCCAGCGATACCACCAGCTGCTCGGCGGGCTTCACGCCTTCCAGCTCGGGCGGCAGCAACAGATCGTCGAACGAGGTTTCGGCCAGGTGCTGCGTCGCCTTGCGCAGCGGCGTGCTTTCGCCGCGCGTGGTGCTATTGCTGGCCAGCAGGTAGAGGGTGTCGCCGAGGATGCCGAACAGATGCACCAGCACCGACAGCAGCAGCGCCACCCAGAGCCAACGGCGAACCGCGAGGCGAGCACGCCAGTCGGTCATCGGGCGGGTCAGCCCTGCGCCACGCGGACGCGGCCCTGGTCGATGCTGAGGCGGCCCTGCGCGAACAGCCGCACCGCTTCAGGGTACAGCCGGTGTTCTTCCTTGAGCACCCGTGCCGCCAGCGTGTCGGCGCTGTCGTCCTCCAGCACCGGCACCACCGCCTGGGCGATGATCGGACCGTGGTCCAGCTCGGCGGTGACGAAATGCACGGTGCAGCCGGCGAACTTCACGCCTTCGGCCAGTGCGCGCTCGTGGGTGTGCAGGCCGGTGAAGGCCGGCAGCAGCGACGGATGGATGTTCACCAGCCGCCCGGCGTAGTGGTTGACGAAGCCGGGGGTGAGGATGCGCATGAAGCCGGCCAGCACCACCAGATCGGGTGCGTAACCGTCGATCAGCTGCGCCAGCGCGGCGTCGAACGCCTCGCGGCCGTCGAATGCCTTGTGGTCGAGCACGGCGGTGGCGATGCCGCGCTCCGCCGCCCAGGCGAGCCCGCCGGCGTCGGCGCGATTGGCGATCACCGCCGCGATGCGCGCCTCGGGAATCGCCGCTTCGACGATGGCCTGCATGTTGCTGCCGCGGCCGGAGATCAGGATGACGATATTTTTCATGGGAAAACCGGGAAGGGAGAAGAGGGAAGGGGGAAGAGTGACGACCGAAGCGCCGGTCGTTGTGTCGGGAGCGATGCTTTACACTCTTCCCTCTTCTCCCTTCTCCCTTCCCCAGGAGCTTTACGCGATCTGCGTCTGGTGTTCGTCGCCGTTGCGTTCGCGCACCGCGCCCAGGCGGTAGACGGTCTCGCCCTCGGCGGCGAGCAGCGCGGTGGCGCGCTCGGCGTGCTCGGCGGCGACGATCAGCACCATGCCCACGCCACAGTTGAAGGTGCGGTGCATCTCGGCGGTGGCGACGTTGCCTTCCCTTTGCAGCCACTGGAACAGCTTGGGGAAGGTCCAGCTGTTGGCGTCGATCTGCGCCACCACGTTGTCCGGCAGCACGCGCGGCACGTTCTCGGTGATGCCGCCGCCGGTGATGTGGGCCATGCCCTTGACCGGCAGTTCGGCCATCAGCTTCAGCAGCGGCTTCACGTAGATGCGGGTGGGCGCCATCACCACGTCGGCCAGCGAGCGGCCGCCGTCGAATTCGGCGGAGTAATCGGCATCGGTCAGATGCAGGATCTTGCGCACCAGGCTGTAGCCGTTGGAGTGCGCGCCGTTCGAGGCCAGGCCCAGCACCGCGTCGCCCGGGCGGATGTCGGCGCCGGTGATCACCTGGCTCTTTTCCACCACGCCGACGGCGAAGCCGGCCAGATCGTATTCGCCCTGCGGGTACATGCCCGGCATCTCGGCGGTTTCGCCGCCGATCAGCGCGCAGCCCGCCAGCTCACAGCCGTGGGCGATGCCGCGGATCACTTCGGTGGCGGTGTCCACGTCGAGCTTGCCGCAGGCGAAGTAGTCGAGGAAGAACAGCGGCTCGGCGCCCTGCACCAGAATGTCGTTCACGCTCATCGCCACCAGATCCTGGCCTACCGTGTCGTGGCGGTTCAGCTCGAACGCCAGCTTGAGCTTGGTGCCGACGCCGTCGGTGCCGGAGACCAGGACCGGCTCCTTGAACTTCTTCGAGATCTCGATCAGACCGCCAAAACCCCCGATGCCGGACAGCACTTCCGGACGCATGGTGCGCTTGGCGAACGGCTTGATGTTTTCGACGAGTTGATCGCCCGCGTCGATGTCGACGCCGGCATCGCGGTAGCTCAGGCTGGTGGGGGTCATGAAGGCCTCGTGGAGTGATGCGTGGCCCGGCGTGGCCGCCGCTGCGTGGCGTGGGCAACTGCTTTGCCGCTAGAATGGCCGGCCGGAATTCACTGAAAGCGCAGTAGTTTACCCGATCCCTCCATGAAACGCCTGATCGCCCGTCGCGCGCGCGTGCGCCGTCCTGCCCGAGCGGCCAGCACCCCGGCGCCGCACCGATGCCCCCGCTGATGCAGCAACTGGTCCTCGACCTGCAACTGCCCGCGCCGCCCAGCTTCGAGGGCTTCGTGCGCGGCGACAACGCCGAGCCGCTGTTCATGCTGGGCGAGTGGCTGGCTGGCGCCGAGGACGTGCGCTTCCTCTACCTGTGGGGCGAGGCCGGCGTCGGCAAGTCGTACCTGCTGGCCGCGGCGGCGGCGCGTTGCGGCGGCACGGTGATCCAGCCGCCCGCCGCGTTGCCGGACACGCTCTCGGGCGACGAGGCGCTGATCGTCGATGGCGTCGATACCCTCGGCGCCGAGCAGCAGATCCGCCTGTTCGACCACTACAACACCCTGCGCGAAGGCCGCGGTCGCCTGCTGGCGAGCGGCCGCCTGCCGCCGATGCTGCTGCCGCTGCGCGACGACCTGACCACCCGCCTGGGCTGGGGCCTGGTCTACCAGCTGAAGGCGCTGTCCGACGCCGACAAGGTGGCCGCGCTGAAACAGCGTGCCGTGGCTTTGGGCTTCGATTTGTCCGACGACGCGGCGGAATACCTGCTGCGCCACGCCACCCGCGACCTGCCCGCGCTCAACGCCGTCCTGGAACGCGCCAACGTGCACGCTTTGTCGCTGCGCCGCCCGGTGACGGTGCCGTTGCTGCGGGAGGTGCTTGGGGTGGGGCGGGAAGAGGGAAAGGCTGGTCGGGAAGAGGGAAGGGGGAAGAGGGAAGGGTAACTGCAACGGCAACTGCAACTACAACGGCTTGGTGGTTTTAGCTTTTGCCCTTCCCCCTTCCCCCTTCCCCCTTCCCCCGAGCCGTAGCCTCGTCACCCTTCCCTGGGGCGCCATGCGCCCCATCCCTCACGGCAGCAACCTCACATTCAGCGCCTGCATCCCCTGCTTGGCGCTCCAGCAATCGTCGCCGCGCTGGTAACGTCCGGCATCGCCGCCGGGCGATACGTTGCTACGCAACTGGCCGCCGGCGGGGTCGCCGTCGTCGTACTGCGCATCCAGCGCGCAGATATAGCGCAGGTCCACACTGTGGCTGTCCACCCCGCCCACCGTCAGGTACAGCGCGTGGGCCTCGGTGTTGTCGGCGCCGCTGCCGGGCGCGGCGCTCCAGTCGCCACCGAACGGCGTGCGCGCGTCGGCGGCGGACAGCATGCCGGTGCGGATCAGCAATGGCACGAAGGCCGCGGCTTCGGCCGGGGTGTAGCGGTTGTCGGCGATGCCGCCGCAATCGGCGGGCGTCACCTGCTCCGGCGGCACGTTGCCGCTGCAGCCGTCGCCGGGATAGCGGCCGTAGCGTTCGAAATAGATATGCATCGCCGCCAGCACCTTGCTGGCGCTGGCCTGGGCGCTCTTGACCCGCGCGCCATCGATCAGGTCGCGCCCCTTGAACGCCAGGCCCAGGATCAGGCCGACGATGACCATCACCGTGGCCAGCTCGACCAGGGTGAAGCCGCGTTGCGAAACGGTTTGTCTCATGATTGCTCCGTCGGGAAGGGAATGGGGTCACGGCAGGCGCCGTGCGCGCAGCAGCGCTTCGTGCAATGGAAAGGGCGACAGCCAGACCAACTGGTCGTCGAAGCCATCGCCGAGCGCCCGGCCGGCGACGAAGCGCTGGTCACCATCGGTGTTGGCGGCTTCCGCGCCCTGGGCCGGCACGCCCGGGCGACCGTGCCGGTCGTGGCCGCCGGCGCCGTTCAGGCCATGCGACAGCACCACCGCCACCACGTGGCGCGCCAGCGGCGTGCCGTCGGCCGCGTCGTCGATCTCCAGCGCGCCACGGGCGCACCAGTTGAAGCTGGCGTTGCCGCTGGCCGGCGGTGCGACGCAGCCGGCGATGGCGCGAGGCGTGGCCGGATCGTCGTCGGCGAAGCCGGGACTGACCGCGTAGCGCAGCACGCGGCCCCAGGCGTCGTCGGCTGGCAGGCCCAGCGTGGCCCACGGCAGCGCGCCGTCGTCGCGCTGGCAGGCGCCACCGATGCGGGCCTCGATCCCGGCCGCGGCGCCGGTCGCGTCGAGGCGTGCCGGACACGGCAGGCGACCGTGCTGGAGCGCGTGGCCCAGCAGGGCGGCACGCGCCGTGGCCAGCAGCGCGTCGGTCTCGCGCCATTGGCGGGCGCGCCACTGTGCCTGAAGCGGTGTCAGCGCGCTGCCCAGCAGCAGCCCCATCACCACCAGCGCGACGGCCAGTTCCAGCAGGGAGAAGCCGCGTTGCCGCATCAGGGCGCGCTGCATGGCTGGGCCAGTCCGGATTGCGCCAGTTCGCGCCAGCTGAGTGCGACCAGCCGGTCGTTGACCTGGATGGCGTCACCGGCAGGCCACGGCCCGGCGAGGAACGGCCCCTGGCGCGCGGCGTTGTCGAAGCGTCGTCCGTCGACCACGGCGCTTTCCAGATAGGCACTCGCGTCGGCGGCTTCGTCGCGTTGCTGTCCCGGCCGCGGCGCGCCGGGCGCCAGCACCACGGCGATCACGCAATCGCCGGCAACCGGCGGCGCGGGGCTGACCACGAGGCCGTCGGTACAGGGCTCCGCCAGCGAGCCGGTGCCGTTGTCGCGATACCGATCCGCCACCGCGTACCACAGCGGTTCGCCGCTGGCGTCGCGGAGCGGCGGCAGGCCGAGGGTGCGCCACGGCAGCCGCCCCAGCGACGCGCCGTTGGCGTCCTGCACCCCGAAACCCGGATGCCCCGGCCCGTGACGATCCGGTACCGGCAGTTCGCCACTGCGCACGCGCGCCGCTTCGGCCGCATCGTCGATCGCCGCGCAATGCAGTGCGGCCCAGGCCAGCAGTGCGGACTTGGCCTGCGCCAGCACGGCGCTGTCGTGTTCGATGGCCCGCTGTGCCGCATGGCTGCGCAACGGGCCATGCAACCACAGCGTGGTCGTTGCCAGCAGCAGGGCCATCAGCAATAGCAGCAAGGCCGCGCCGCGCAGCCGGCTCATTGCGGCACCGCTGGCGGGGCCGGCGTGACGGGGTGTTCTTCCCGCCACACCGTGCGCGGCCCATCGCGCCAGAGTACGGCGCGGATCCGTAGCGTCGGCATGGGGTCGGAACGTTGCGCGTCGAGGCGCGTGCGTTCCGCCGGGGTGGTGAACAGCGTGCCCCAGTCGTCCTGCGCCGGCAGCGGGCTGGGCAACAGCAGCAGCCACAACCAGGGTGCGCGTTTCATGGCGTTTGCTCCGTCAGGCCAAGGCGCACCAGACGGCAGCGCGCCAGCAGGCCGACGCTGGCGCGCGTCACTTCGCAGTGCTGCGCGGTGGGGCGACCCGGCAGTTGCTCGATGGCGTGCAGCATCGCCGCCAAGGCGGGCTCGTGGCGCGCGCTGAATTCGATGTCGACCGGCAGCGCCTGCGCCAGTCCGTCGAAACCGGCCACGGGCCCGGCGGGCTCGACGCGGTAGCGCAGGCCGGCTTCGGGTATGGCTTCGGCCAGCCGGCTCAGCGCCACGGCCAGGCCCGGGGCGTCGGCCGTTGTCAGCAGGCCGGCGGCGCGCAGCGTTGCCAGGCGCGGCGCGTAATGCGTGGCCTCGGCCAGGCGTTCGGCCTGCTTTCGCAGTCGCAGACTGTCCTGCTCGGCCAGTTCATGCGCGTGCCGGGCGGTGGCGAGGGCGGTGTGGGCGGACCAGGCCAGCCCCAGCGCGGCGAGCCACCACCCCAGCGCCTGGACGAGCTGTCGTCGCAACGGCGCGGGCATCATGGCCGGGGCCTCGGGATGGTCAGGCGCAGCTGGAACGACCGATCATCGCCGGAGACGGTCGCGCTGGCATCGAGCGCCCGGGTCAGGCTCGCCACGTCGGCCGGCGTTGGCGCCGCGACCGCCGTGCCGGCCAGTTCCAGCGCCACGCTGCGGCCGTCGGCCGTGATCTGCCAGGCGTGGCGAGACAGGATTGCCGACGCCGCCAGCGGCCACGCCAGGCTGAGGCGTTGGGTCAGTTCCAGCGGGTCGGGCCGGTCGGCGAGATGGGCCCGATCGAGTTGGCGGAGACGGGCCAGTTGCGGTTCCGCCAGCGCGGCGCGGACTTCGGCGGACGGTTGCTGCGCGGCCAGCCATTGTTCGACGGCAACGCCTCGGGCCCGGTGCAGCGCGGTGTCCGAGTCCAGCGATTGCGCCGTGGCCAGCGCGTGGCTGGCGTAGACCGTGGCGCCGAGCAGCAGCCCGAGACCCAGTCGTCTGGCGAGGTGCAGGCGACGCAGCCAGCAACCGCGCTTCAGCTGGCGGCGCGTGCCGTAGTGATGGGGCGGCGCATCGGCTTCGAGCCGGCGCGCCCAGTAGCTGGCCAGCGTATGGCCCGCCGGCAGCGGCAGCGCGGTGATGCACAGTTCATCGATGGCGCGTGCGCGCACGTCGTCGGCGATCCGTGAGGCCGACCCGTGCGGCGCCAGGATCTGCACGGCCAGGCTGTCCGCGCGGTGGCCGTGTCCCGCCAGATGACGCAGCGCCAGTTGCGCCTGGTGTGCGATGGCATCGGCCAGTCGCTCGGCCGCGGGGCTTGACGGGTGCGAGTCATCCAGCCGGCACAACTGCAATTGACCGGCGACGAACAGCGCCTGACGCAGTGCGCCGTCCGGGCCGGGCCACAGCAGCAGGCGATGGGCATCGCTCACGTCGGCCAGCGACAGCGCGAGCCGGGGCAGGGACCAGGCGCCGAGCATCACCGCCCCGGCGTCTGCCAGCGCATCGAGTACGGCGTCGAGCGGTGTCGTGGCGGGCAGGGCGCTGTAGAGCGCCGCGCCCTGGAACAGGCCGGCGTGGCGATGCGCGGCGGCCGGGTCGTGCTGCGCCAGCCGGCGTTGCAGCAGCGCCTGCCGGTCGCGCCGGCCCAGGCGGGGCAAGGGCTCGGCGATCAGGGTTTCGTCGCGGACGTCGATCAGCAGGCGCAGCGGTAGTCCGGCGCGCGCCGTGACGCGGGCGAACTGCGCCAGCGCGTGCGGGTCGGCCGGATCGATGCGACGCCACGGCTGATCGACATGGGCCAGGCCGCCGTCGCTCAGCAGCAGGGTGAGGGTTCGCGTCATCGCATGGACCCCACCGCGTCGAAGATCGGCCCCAGTACCGCCAGCATCACCCAGCACAGCAGCCCGCCGAGCAGGACGGTCAGCGCCGGGGCGATCAGCGCCTGGGCGCGCTCGATGGTGGCGCCGACGCGGCGGCGATACCACTCGGCGACGTGCGACAGCGCCTGATCGAGTTGCCCGGTCTGTTCGCCGAGGCGCAGCAGGCGCACCACCCACGGCGGGAACAGACGCTCGCCGCCGAGACTGTCGGCCAGACCCTGCCCGGCGGCCAGCCGTTCGCCACCGCGCTGCAATGCCGCGCCCAGGGTCGGGTTGCCGGCGGCGGCGCCGGCCAGGTCGAGCGCGGACAGGATGGGCACGCCGGCCCGGTACAGCGTGGCGAGACACTGGGCGAAGCGCGCCATGGCCAGCCCGTGCAGCAGCGGGCCGTACCAGGGCAGGCGCAGCCGCAGCGCCTCCCAGATTTGCCGCAGGCCGGCGTGGCGGCTCGCCAGCGGCAGCGACAGCACGGCGGCCGCCAGCGCGCCGAGCAGGGCGAGGCCGTGCGCGCCCAGCCAGTCCGATAGCGCGATCAGCGCGCGGGTGGACCAGGGCAGGCGTCCGCCCAGGTCGCGCAGGAAATCCGCCATCTGCGGCACCAGGTAGCCGACCAGGAACGCGCTGGCGCCGCCGACGGCCACGGCGACGATGGCGGGGTAGAGCAGCAGGGTGCGGGTATGCGCGGCGACTTCGTCCTGCCAGCGCAACATGGCGCCCAGTCGCGCCAGCATCTCGGGCAGATTGCCGCTGTGTTCGCCGGCGCGGATCAGCGCCACGTAGGTCGCGTCGAAGGACGATCCCTGTTCCGCCAGCGCGGCGGATAGCGTGCTGCCGCCCTCGATGCGGTCGTGCAACTGGCCGGCCAGCGCGGCCAGGTGCGGGGACTCGGCCTGCTCGCGCAGGTCGGCCAGGGCTTCGAGCAGCGGCAGTCCGGCCGCCAGCATCTGTTCCAGGTGGAAGGTGAAGGCCAGGCGCTCGCGGCGGTTGCCGACCCGGGCGGCAGGCAGCAGATCGCGTCGGGCGCGCAACAGCGTCAACGCGCGCCGCGCCAATTGCCGCTCCAGGTCGGCGAGATCGGTCGCGGGCAGCCGGCCCAGCCGCAGCGTGCCGTCGCGTTCGAGGGCGCGGTAACGATAGCCGGGCATCACCGCCGCTCACCGAAATCGACCACGCGCAGCGCTTCCGCCAGCGTGGTCTTGCCGTCGAGCACCAGGCGGCAGGCGTCGTCGAGCAGCGGTACGAAGCCTTGCGCGCGAGCCGCGGTGGCCAGCGCCTCGCGGCCGGCGCCCTCGGCGATCAGGTCGGCCAGTGCGGTGTCGCAGCGCAATACTTCGGCGACGCAGGTCCGCCCACGATAGCCCTGGTGGTGGCACGCCGGGCAGCCGACCGCGCGATGCAGCACCGGGGCGGGCGCGTCGTCGGGCAGGCCGAGCAGCGCGCGTTCGGGCCGATCCGCCGGATACGGTTCGGCGCAGTGCGGGCATAGCGTGCGCAGCAGGCGCTGGGCGACGATGCCGCTCAGGCAGTCGGCCAGCAGGGCGGGCGGCGCGCCGAGCTCGCGCAGCCGGGGCAGCGCGGCCAGTGCCGAGTTGGCATGCAGGGTGGCGTAGACCCGGTGTCCGGTCATCGCGGCGCGCAGCGCCATGGCGGCGGTGTCGGCGTCGCGGATTTCGCCGACCAGCAGGATGTCCGGGTCCTGGCGCAGCAGCGAACGCACGCCGCCGGCGAAATCCAGTTTCGCCGCCTCGTTGAGCGAGGTCTGGCGCATCAGCGGCATGGCGTATTCCACCGGGTCTTCCAGCGTCATCAGGTTGACCTGCTCGCTGTTGAGCCCGTCCAGCAGCGCGTACAGCGTGGTGGTCTTGCCCGAGCCGGTGGGGCCGACCACCAGGATCAGCCCCTCCGGCCGTGCCGCGAGTTGCCCCAGCCGTGCCAGGTTGTCGGCCGAGTAGCCCAGGCGCGGCAGCGGCACCAGGCCGCTGCGCCGGTCGAGGATGCGCAGCACCAGGTTTTCGCCCCAGGTGGTGGGATGGGTGGCGGCGCGGAAGTCGATGCGGCGGCCGGCCACGTGCCGGCTCAGGCGGCCGTCCTGCGGCGCGCGGTTTTCGGCGATGTTCATCCCGGCCATCAGCTTCAGCCGCACCGTCATCGCCGGCCAGTAGCTGTGGTGCAGCGCGCGGATCTGCCGCAGCACGCCGTCGACGCGGTAGCGGATGCGCACGAAGCCGGCCTCGGGCTCGAAATGGATGTCGGATGCACGGTGCGCCACGGCATCGGCCAGCACGGCGTCGACCAGCCGGACCACCGGCTGCGCATGGTCGCCCTGGCCTTCGGGCGCGGCGCCGGTCTCGATCTCGTCCAGGATGTCGTCGATGGCCAGTGCGAAGCCGTAGCAGCGTTCGATGGCGTCGAGGATGTCGGCGGCGGACGCCAGCCGCGTCGCCAGTTCGCCGCCCGGCACTTGCTGGCGTAGCGCGTCCAATGCGACCAGGTCGGCGGGGTTGGCCATCGCCACCGTCAGCGTCTGGCGTTCGGCGTCCCAGGCCAGTGGCAACAGGGTGTGGCGTTGCGCCAGCCAGCGCGGCACCCGTGCCAGGGCGGTGGCGTCGGCGATCAGCTCGGGCAGTGCGACGGCCTGGATGCCCAGGCGCTCGGCCATGGCTTCGCGCAGCACCGCGTCGCTCACGAAGCCCAGGCCCAGCAGGTGCTGCTCCAGGCGGCCGCCGTTGCGGCGCTGCTCGCGCAGGGCGATGTGCAATTGGTCGTCGCTCAGGCAGCCGCGCGCGATCAACGCTTCGCCCAGCGGTAATGGGGAAAGGCCGTTCATGGTCGAGATCCTTGTTCCAGAGCGGGATGGGCCGAGGCCGCGAACGGCGCCGGGGAAAGCGGGAAGTCGGCGTCGTCGGCCGCCTCGAAGCCGAGGTAGGCCGGGTCGGGGGGCCGGCCGGGCATGACGGCGAACACGGCGGTGTCGTCGCGTTGCGGCGGGCAGGCAGTCGGTGCCGCAACGGCGCGGCTCGCGGGGGCGCTGGCGAGGGTGGGGCAGGCCGGAGCCGGCCAGGTCGGTAACGGCGCGGTGGCGGCCACGGCATGGGGTTCGGGCGCCAGCCAGGGCGCGCTGGCCAGCCCGATGACGAGTCCGATGCCACAGCCACCCAGCGCCGCCGGCCAGCGCCGCGCTATGGGCCACGATGGTGTGGCAGTGGGGTGGGGGCCGGTTGCGGCATGCCGCAGCCAAGGCCAGTGCCACTTCATGGCGCCACCCGCGCGGTCCGGCCGGCCTGCCAGGCCGACAGCGTGTCGTCGTCGGCGTGCCGGAAGAAATCCTCGTCCGGCAACAACGGGCGGGATGCCGCCAGATCGGCGGCGACGTCGCCGGTGCCGAGTACCCGCGGGCGCAGGAACACCACCAGCTCGTTCTTGCCGACGCGGTTGTCGCGGTAGCCGAACAGCTCGCCCAGCCAGCCCAGCGAACGCGTGCCGGGCAGGCCGTCGCGGCGGGTGTCCTGGGTGTCCTGGATCAGGCCTCCCAGCACGGTGACCTGGCCGTCGCCACTGCGCAGGGTGGAATCGAATTCGCGCACCTGGAGCACCGGCACCAGGCTTTTCACCGGCAGCTTCTCGGTGGCGGCGATCAGGCCGACGGCAGGGTCTTCGACATAGCCGCTGATGCGGGTGACCGTGGGACGGATGTTGAGCAGGATCTCGCCGGGGGCGGAGATCTGGGGGATCACCTGGAGCACCAGTCCCACCGGCACGGTATGCAGGGTGCTGGCGTAGGAGCGGCCGACGATCTCGCCGTCGGTGTTCTTGTCCTCGTCGATGTCCAGGGTGAAGTAGACCTGCTCCTCCACCACCTTCATCAGCGCCGCCTGGTTGTTGAGCGCGACGATGCGCGGGCTGGACAGCACCCGGGTGCGGCCGAACTGTTCCAGCAGGCGCAGCGTCAGGTCGAAGGTGCCGCCGAGCAGGCCGCCCTCGTCGTGGTAGCTGAGCACGCTGTACGGCGGTTGCGCCAAGGTGGCGGGCAGCACGACGCTGCCCAGGCTCAGACCATCGACGCCGGCGGCCAGCCGGCTCCAGTCCACGCCGCCCTGGTAGCGGTCGGACAGCGCCACTTCGACGATGGTGGCCTCGATCATCACCTGGCGGCGCGCTCCGGCCTGCACCTGTGCCAGGTAGCCGGCGACGTTGCGTTGCAGGCGTTGCGGGGCGCGTACGCTGACCGTGCCCGACTCGGGCTGGATCAGTACCAGATTACCGCCCGGCGAGCCGCCGCTTGCCGGAGCGTCCAGCAGCCGTTCCAGGTTGCTCTGGATGCGTTGCCAGAAGCGGTTCTCCGACACGCTGTCGATACGCGTGGCCGAACTATTGCCGCTGTTGCCCTTTGTGGGCGTCTGGCCGCTGCCGGTGCTCGATACCGAGTTGGCGAGCATGACGTTGGCCTTGAGATCGCGGCTGAGATTGGGGTAGTCGAGCTGATAGCTGTGGACGAACGGCGTGTCAGGTTGGATGCGCAACACGCCGTGGCGAAATGCCCAGCGCAACGGTGTCTGGGCGGAAATCCTTTCAAGCAATTGCACCAGCGTCTGGTCGATGGCGTTGAGCGTGACCTCGCCTTCCACACCGGGATGCAGGTCGAGCTGCACCCCCGCATCGTGCGCCAGGGCGAACAGCAGCGTGGCCACCGGCTGGCGCTCCGCCACCAGGCTGTAGCGTGGCAATGGGGGTCGAGGGCTTGTCGGTGCTGGCTTTGCGGCAGGTCTGGTCATGGCCTGGGGCGGCTCGGCCGGCAGCGCGTCGCGGGTGATATGGCGATCCGCCAGCGGCGACGCCACCGGGTCGGCAGCGCAGCCGGACAAGCCGAGAGCCAGGGTCAGGATCAGCCGCGCTGCGATCTGCCCAGGGGCTTTATGAGTGGGTAGGGTCATTTTCAATGAGTGCGTTCTTGCGCACATATAAGGATAAAATTTTTTGGTTGGTAAGTTTTAGGGTGGCTTGGGTATAGGTCGGAACTTGGCGGCAAAGGAACGGCGAGGCGACGAACGGTCGGGGCTGGCAGGTGTTGTCGCGAGTGCACGGCGTGCTGCGCCGCACTAGCCGCGAGGTCGCCAAGACTCTAAAATGCCGGTTTGTACTGACCAGTCTAAACATGGCTATCCCCTTGGTCCGCTTTGAAGGAGTCCGCTTCGCCTACGGCGAAAACGACATCCTGCGCGACGTGACGCTCAGTGTGGCGGCGGGGCAGGTGGTCGCCATCATGGGGGGCTCCGGCTCCGGCAAGACCACGCTGCTGCGCCTGATAGGCGGTCAGCTCAAGGCCAACGCCGGACGGGTGGAGGTCGATGGCGAGGACATCGGCGCGCTGTCCGAATCGGCCTTGTACGAGCGGCGCAAGAAGCTGGGCATGCTGTTCCAGTTCGGCGCGCTGTTCACCGATCTGTCGGTGTTCGACAACGTGGCCTTTCCGCTGCGCGAGCGCACTCAACTTCCCGAATCGATGATCCGCGACCTGGTGCTGATGAAGCTCCAGGCGGTGGGCCTGCGCGGCGCGGCGCAACTGATGCCGGCCGAGCTGTCGGGCGGCATGGCGCGGCGGGTGGCTCTGGCGCGGGCCATCGCCCTCGACCCGCGGGTGATGTTGTACGACGAGCCGTTCACCGGGCTGGACCCGATCTCGCTGACCACCATCGGTTCGCTGATCCGCGAGTTGAACGACGCACTGGGCGCTGCGTCCATCGTGGTGACCCACGATGTGGCCGAATCGCTGGCCATCGTCGATTACGTCTACTTCGTGGCCGAAGGCGGGGTGATCGCAGAGGGAACACCCGAGGCGGTGCGCGAATCGTCGCACCCGTTCGTGCGCCAGTTCATCGCCGGGCAGAAGGATGGCCCGTTGCCGTTCCACAAGCCGGCCGGCGCCTACGCCGCCGACCTGGGCCTGGAGGTGGGGCGTGAATAACAACGGACTGGTCAAGCTCTTTGCCCGCCTCGGCGCGCCGCTGACCGATCGCCTGATCAAGCTCGGGTTCGCCTGCCGCTTTTTCGTCTCCATCCTGCGGCATTCGCCCACCTCGCTGCTGCGCTTTCAGCTGACGATGCGCGAGATCTGGTTCGCCGGCGTGCTGTCGGTGCTGATCATTGCCGTATCCGGCTTGTTCGTCGGCATGGTGCTGGCGTTGCAGGGCTACGAAACGCTGGTGCGTTTCGGTTCGTCCAGCGCGCTGGGCATCCTGGTGTCGCTGTCGCTGGTGCGCGAGCTGGGGCCGGTGGTCGGCGCGTTGCTGTTCGCCAGTCGCGCCGGCAGTGCCATCACCGCCGAGATCGGGTTGATGAAGGCCACCGAGCAGCTGGCGGCGATGGAGATGATGGCGGTCAACCCGATTGCGCGGGTGGTCGCGCCCAAGTTCTGGGGCGGCGTGCTGTCGATGCCGCTGCTGGCGGCGATGTTCAGCGCGATGGGCATCTTCGGCGGCTACCTGATCGGCGTGCAGTTGCTGGGGCTGGACCCCGGCAGCTTCTGGTCGCAGATGCAGTCGTCGGTGGATTTTCGCGGCGACGTGCTCAACGGTGTGATCAAGAGCGTGTTCTTCGGCGTGGCGATCAGCCTGATCGCGGTGTTCGAGGGTTACGACGCGCCACCGACGGCGGAAGGTGTGTCGCGTGCCACCACCCGTACCGTGGTGACCAGCGCGCTGGTCGTACTGGCATTGGATTTTGTCCTGACCGCCTTCATGTTCACGGGAATGTGAGCGGGCCACGTTGCGGGCCTGCGCGGTTCGCGGCGAAGGCAACGCGGCACCGTGGGGCTGTCGGGATCGGCGCTTACTTAGGATAATGAGAATGAAACGTGGAATGATCGACTTCTGGGTCGGCCTGTTTGCGGTGGCCGGGGCCGTCGCGCTGCTGTTCCTGGCGATCAAGGTGAGCAGCCAGAGCACGCTGCCGGCGGCTAGCACCTACAGCGTCAGCGCCAACTTCGAGAATATCGGCGGCCTGAAGGTGCGCGCGCCGGTGAAGAGCGCCGGCGTGGTGGTCGGCCGCGTGACCGGCATCGAGCTGGACCCGAACCTGTACGTGGCCAAGGTCACCCTGGCGCTGGATTCGCGCTATCACTTCAGCCGCGACAGCAGCGCGCAGATCCTGACTTCCGGCCTGCTGGGCGAGCAGTACATCGGCCTGGAGCCGGGCGCCGACGACAAGAACCTGGAGCCGGGCGGGCGGATCGCCATCACCTCGTCGGCGGTCGTACTCGAACAACTGATCAGCCGCTTCCTGTTTTCCAAGGCAGAGACGGCTGGAGAACAAACACCTACGGAGCATGCTCAATGAAGCGATGGATTGCCGGTCTGGTGATCGGACTGATGCCGTTGTTCGCGCTGGCCGCGAACGAAACCCCCGAGCAGCTCACCCGCAAGGTGAGCGACGACGTGCTCGCCATCATCAAGTCCAACGAGAAGGACCCGATCAAGGTCCGTGATCTGGTGGACGCCCGCGTGGCGCCGCTGGCCGACTACACCCGCATGACCGCGCTCGCCGTGGGCCGCTACTGGCGCACCGCCACGCCCGAGCAGCAGCAGGCGCTGACCCGCGAGTTCCGCACCATGCTGGTCCGCACCTACCTGTCGGCGCTGACCGTCTACAAGAATGCCGAGGTCGAGGTGAAGGGCGCCCGCCCCGGCGCCGGGGACGACGAACAGACCGTGCGTACCGAGGTGTCGCTGCCCGGCCAGAAGCCGATCCCGGTCGATTTCAGCTTCGAGCGCGCGCGCCAGGGCTGGAAGGTGTTCGACATCTCGGTCGACGGCATCAGCTTCATCGTCAACAACCGCAACCAGTTCGCCGCGGTGATCCGCAAGGACGGCCTGGATGGCCTGATCAAGCAACTGTCCGACCGCAACAATGCCCTGCGGAACGGCGTGCAGGCCAACGGAGCGTCCGCCAAGTGACCGTGTGTGCGCTCAGCGGCGAGCTGACGCTGGAAACAGCCGCCCGCCGGCTCGACGAGCCCGCCATCGCCGGCGAGGCGGTGACGCTGGATCTGTCCGGCGTCGGTCGCGCCGACTCGGCGGCGCTCGGCCTGCTGCTGGCCTGGCAGCGCCGCGCCCAGGCCGCGGGCACCCGGCTGAGCATCGTCGGCGCGCCCGAAGGCTTGCTGCAACTGGCGCGGGTCTACGGCGTGGACCAACTGCTGCCGTTTGCCGGAGCGGCGGCATGAAGCGTCTGTTGCCTGCGCTGCTGGCCGGCGCGTTGCTGACCGGCTGTGCCACGCCGCGAAACAACTACGACCCGCTCGAACCCATCAACCGCGAGACCTACGCGCTCAACCGCGCGCTCGATCGCGCCGTGCTCAAGCCGACGGCGACCGCCTATGCCAAGCACGTGCCGCAGCCGGTGCAGAAGGGCGTGAGTAATTTCTTCGGCAACATCGACGATCTCTTCTCCACGCTGGCCGCGCTGTTGCAGTTCAAGGGCACCGCCGCGGCGCACAGCGGCAGCCGGGTGCTGGTCAACACCACCGTCGGCATCGGCGGCCTGATCGACTGGGGCACTGGCCTGGGCATGCGCAAGGGCGAAGAGGATTTCGGCCAGGTGCTGGGCTTCTACGGCGTGCCGACCGGCCCCTACCTGATGCTGCCGCTATACGGCCCGCTGACCCTGCGCGATTCGGTCGAGCCGATCGGTCGCTACTTCGCAGGGCCGCTCGATTTCATCGAAAGCGATGCCTGGAGCGTCGGCTACTACGCGATGTATCTGGTCGATAGCCGCGTCAGGTTGTTGCCGCTCGACACGCTGCTGGAAAGCCAGCCCGACGAGTACGCGTATATCCGCGACGCCTATCTGCAACGCCGCTGGGCGGCGGTGCACGACGGGCATCCGCCGCACCCGCTGCCGCTGGGCGAACTCGACGACGACGACCAGCTGGACGATTTCGATCCCGGCCCCACCGACGGGCCCATCGCGCACGACGCCTCCGCGGTCGAGCCGGCGGACACCGCCGTCCCGGATACGGGCTCCGCCAGCGAACCGGCCGCCGAGGCGGCCAGCGGCAGCGCACCGTGAGCGCCATCGCCTTCGACGGCGTCGTCAAGCGCTACGGCGACTTCGCCGCGCTGGACGGGGTGAGCTTCACGGTGGAGCAGGGCGATTTCTTCGCGCTGCTCGGCCCCAACGGCGCAGGCAAGACCACGCTGATCTCGATCCTGGGCGGGCTGGCCCGTGCCACCGCCGGCCGGGTCGCCGTGATGGGGCACGACGTCGAGCGCGACTATCGCGCCGCGCGCCGCGCCGTCGGCATCGTGCCGCAGGAACTGGTGTTCGACCCGTTCTTCACCGTGCGCGAGACCCTTGCTTTCCAGTCCGGCTATTTCGGCCTGAAGCGCAACGACGACTGGATCGACGAAATCCTCGCCAGCCTGGGCCTGACCAACAAGGCGCACAGCAACATGCGCGCGCTGTCCGGCGGCATGAAGCGCCGGGTGATGGTGGCGCAGGCGCTGGTGCACCGGCCGCAGGTGATCGTGCTGGACGAACCCACCGCCGGGGTCGATGTCGAGCTGCGGCAGACGCTGTGGTCGTTCATCCGCCGCCTCAACGCCGACGGCCACACCATCGTGCTGACCACGCACTACCTCGAAGAAGCCGAGGAGCTGTGCAACCGCATCGCCATGCTCAAGCAGGGGCGGCTGATCGCGCTGGAGGACAAGCACACGCTGATGAAGCGCGACAAGGCGCGCAGCCTGTTCCTGCGGCTGACGCCCTCGCGCCTGCCCGATGCGCTGCGGCCGCTGCTGACCGCCGAGCGCGACGACGGCTTCGCGCTCAAGCTGCCCGACGCCTCGGCACTGGCCGGCGTGCTCGCCGCGTTGCAGGCCGAGCAGATCAGCGTGCGCGACATCGAAGTGGACAAGCCCGACCTGGAAGACATCTTCGTCGGCATGATGCGCGACCCCGCCCGGGAAGGCTGACATGCCGGCCATCCGCCCCGCCGTCGTCGCCGACGCCGCGCAGATCGCCGAGCTGCTGGTGCAGCTGGGCTACCCGAGCACGCCGGAAGCGGTGCAGGTGCGGCTGGCCAACCTGGAGCGCGCCGGCGGCTACGCCTGTTTCGTCGCCGACTGGCAGGGGCGCGTCGCCGGCCTGATCGCCCTGGCGCGCGATTGGTATATCGAGAAGGACGGCGCCTACGTGCGCATCGTCGCGCTGGTGGTGGACGAAGCCGCACGGGGGCAGGGATTGGGGCGGGCATTGCTGGCCCAGGCCGAGTGCTGGGCGCGCGACAACGACGCCGGCTCGGTACTGCTCAACAGCGGCGACCATCGCGGCGAGGCGCACGCGTTCTACCGCCATCACGGCTATCGCAGCACCGGGCTGCGTTTCGTCAAGCCGCTCGACCCGGCCACCGATACCCCGGCAAGTCATTCCTAGGCGACGCCCCCGCGCGCCGCAACGACCCTCACAGGCATCCCATGACCGGCTTCTACACGCTCTTCTACAAGGAACTGCTGCGCTTCTGGAAAGTGGCGTTCCAGACCGTCGCCGCGCCGGTGCTTACCGGGCTGCTCTACCTGCTGATCTTCGCCCATGTGCTCGACGCGCACGTGCAGCCGTATCCGGGCGTGCGCTACACCGCGTTCCTGATTCCGGGGCTGGCGATGATGAGCATGTTGCAGAACGCGTTCTCCAACACCAGCTCCAGCCTGATCCAGTCCAAGATCACCGGCAACCTGGTGTTCATCCTGCTGCCGCCGCTGTCGCACTTCGAATTCTTCGCCGCCTACGTGCTGGCCGCGGTGGTGCGCGGGCTGGTGGTCGGCGCGGGCGTGCTGGCGGTCACCGTGTGGTTCGCCATGCCGGCGATCACCCACCCGTTGTGGATCCTGGCGTTCGCGTTGCTGGGCTGCGGCGTGATGGCGGTGCTGGGGCTGGTGGCCGGCATCTGGGCCGAGAAGTTCGACCAGCTGGCGGCGTTCCAGAACTTCCTGATCATGCCGCTGACCTTTTTGTCCGGCGTGTTCTATTCCATCCACAGCCTGCCGCCGTTCTGGCAATCGGTCTCGCACTGGAACCCGGTGTTCTACATGATCGACGGTTTCCGCTACGGCTTCTTCGGCATGGCCGACGTGTCGCCGTGGTTCTCGCTGGCGGTGGTGTCGGGATTCTTTCTGTTACTCGCCGGCTGGGCCTACTGGCTGATAAGATCCGGCTTCAAGATAAGGCACTGATTTTTCATGCATCCCAACGAAGTCAAGGCGCTGATCGAAGCAGCGCTGCCCTGTACCGCGGTCGAGGTGGAGGGCGACGGCCACCACTTCTACGCCACCATCGTCTCCCCCGCGTTCGAGGGCCTCAAGTTGCTCGACCGTCACCGGCTGGTGAAGGATCGGCTCAAGGCCAAGCTCGATTCGGGCGAATTGCACGCGCTGTCGCTGCGCGCCACCCGCACCCCGGCGGAAGCCGCGCCATGAGCGAGCCGTCGCGCTTCGGCCTGGACGGCGTCACCGGCGAGCGCGCCCGGATCGAAGCGGCCAAGGCCGCCGCGCGCAGCCCCGAGAACCGCCGCAGCGTCGCGCGCCTGACTGCGCTCGCCAACCTGCCGTGGGTGATCGCGCTGGTGATCTGGCTGGTTGCCAAGTACTTGTGAAATGCAGGGAAGGGAGAAGGGGGAAGAGGGAAGGGTAACGTCAAAGGCAACTGCGGCGTGGTGCCAGGTTTTTGACTTGAGGCGCGCAATGCGTGCCGCACCCTTCGCCCTTCCCTCTTCCCCCTTCACTGGTTTCAAGCGCCGTGACATCCCGCAACACGAAACACCCAACAAGCGCCATAATTGCGCCCCAGGCACCCCGCCCGCGCCGATCCCCGACGCGGGCCTTTTCGTTTTCAAGAAAGAACCCCGATGGACAAGCTCAAGATCAACGGCGGTGCGCCGCTCGACGGTGAGATCACCATTTCCGGCGCCAAGAACGCGGCGCTGCCCATCCTCTGTGCCGGCCTGCTGACGGCGGACACGCTGCGCCTGACCAACGTGCCGCAACTGCGCGACGTGCTCACCACGCAGAAGCTGTTGCAGGGCATGGGCGTGCGGGTGATGACCGACAACGTGCACGAGTTCGAACTGACCGCCAACCAGGTCAGCAGCCTGGTGGCGCCCTACGAGCTGGTGAAGACCATGCGCGCGTCCATCCTGGTGCTGGGCCCGACGCTGGCGCGCTTCGGCGAGGCCCAGGTGTCGCTGCCGGGCGGCTGCGCCATCGGCGCCCGGCCGGTGGACCAGCACATCAAGGGCCTGCAGGCGATGGGCGCCGAGATCGTCATCGAGCACGGCTACGTGAAGGCGCGCGGCAAGCTGCGCGGCGCGCGCATCGTCACCGACATGGTGACGGTGACCGGCACCGAGAACCTGATGATGGCGGCGGTGCTGGCCGACGGCGTCACCACCATCGAGAACGCCGCGCGCGAGCCTGAAGTATTCGATCTGGCCGAATGCCTGAACAAAATGGGCGCCCGCATCAGCGGCCACGGCACCGACACCATCACCATCGAGGGCGTGAAGAGCCTGCACGGCGCCACCCATGCCATCGTCCCCGACCGCATCGAGACCGGCACCTTCCTGTGCGCCGCCGCGGCCGCGCAGGGCCGCGTGGTGTTGCGCAACACCCGCGCCGGCATCATGGAAGCGGTGCTGGACAAGCTGCGCGAGGCCGGCGCCTACATCGAGGCCGGCGACGACTGGATCTCGCTGGACATGAAACGCCGCCCCAAGGCGGTGAACCTCCGCACCCTGCCGTACCCGGCGTTCCCCACCGACATGCAGGCGCAGTTCATGACGCTGAACACCGTGGCCGAGGGCACCGGCGTCATCACCGAAACCATCTTCGAGAACCGCTTCATGCACGCGCCGGAACTGGCGCGCATGGGCGCCGACATCGCCACCGAGGGCAATACCGCGGTGGTGCGCGGCGTGGAGAAGCTGTCCGGCGCCACCGTGATGGCCACCGACCTGCGTGCGTCGGCCTCGCTGGTGATCGCCGGCCTGGTGGCCGAGGGCGAGACGGTGATCGACCGCATCTACCACCTCGACCGCGGCTACGAGCACATCGAGCGCAAGCTGTCGGGCATCGGCGCCAACATCGAACGTATTTCCTGAGGAAGCCGCCGTGCTGACGTTCAACCCCAAGCCCGCCGGCGAAGACAACGACGGCAAGCCACGCCCGCCCACCCAACTGGAGAAGGGCTTCGCCGCGCTGGCGCACCTGGCCGGCATCCTGTGGATTCCTTACGTGCCGATCCCCGGCATGGCGCTGGTGGTGCCGTTCCTGGTGCTGCAATTCGCGCGGGTGCAGTCGGAGTTCGTCGAGCAGCACGCCGTCCAGGCGTGCAACTTCCAGTTGCTGATGGGCTGCTTCTACGTGGCGGCGCTGGTCCTGGCCGGCGTGATGCACTCGGCCTTCCCGATCTGGTGGGTGGTGCTGGGTTCGACCATGTTCGGCCTGTGGGAAGGCGCCAAGGCCATCAACGGCTGGCCGTCGAAGTACCCCGTGTCCCTGAAACTATTCAAGTAACGCCATGATCACGATCGCGCTGTCCAAGGGACGCATCTTCGAGGAAACCCTGCCGCTGCTGGCCGCCGCCGGCGTGGTGCCGGCCGAGGCGCCGGAATCCTCCCGCAAGCTCATCATCGGCACCAACCGCGACGACGTGCGCCTGATCATCGTGCGCGCCTCGGACGTGCCCACCTACGTGCAGTACGGCGCCGCCGACCTGGGCGTGGCGGGGCGCGACGTATTGATCGAGCACGGCGGCGCCGGCCTCTACCAGCCGCTGGACCTGGAGATCGCCAAGTGCCGGCTGATGGTGGCGGTGCAGAACGGCTTCGATTACCAAGGCGCGGTGCAGCAGGGCGCGCGGCTGCGCGTGGCCACCAAGTACACCGATCAGGCGCGCGAGCACTTCGCCGCCAAGGGCGTGCACGTCGACCTGATCAAGCTCTACGGCTCGATGGAACTGGCGCCGCTGGTCGGTCTCGCCGACGCCATCGTCGACCTGGTGTCCACCGGCGGCACGCTCAAGGCCAACGATCTGGTTGCGGTCGAGCACATCCGCGACATCTCCAGCCGGCTGATCGTCAACCAGGCCGCGCTCAAGCTCAAGGAAGAGCAGATCCAGCCGATGATCGACGCCTTCGCCGGCGCCATCGGCCACTGATCGTCGACGCTGGGGCGGGCGGGGCATATCCGCCCTTCGCCCCGGTGTTTTGCGGGGCGATCCGCCGTCGCGGTCTGATACAGGGCAAGACGGGCGAATTTGATGGCGTCTGGAAGCGCTTTCGAGCCCCTTTCCCGGCTTGCCGGATGGAATGGCTTGCACTAGTTTTCGGCAGGCATCCCTCGTCCATGACACAAGAATGAGCAATACCGTCCGCCTGCTGCTGACCGGCGCCATCCTGCCGGGCCATACCCGAGAATCCCTGCTGCATCAGCTTGGCGGCCTGCTCAAGCTGGAGCGCGAGCGCGTCGCCGAACTGATCGACAACGCGCCGACCATCATCAAGCAGCAACTGCCGGTCGAGCATCTCGACGCCTACCTGCCGTTGCTGGCGCGCACCGGCGCGGTGGTGCGGGTGGAGCACCTGGACGGCCGGCCCTACCAGCCGCGCCGCGTGGCGGCGCCGGATGCGTTTCCGACATTGCTGCTGGACGATGCGCCCGAATCGGCCATGCCCGCGACCCAGGTCCAGGCAGCGCCACGTCCGGCCGAATCACTTGCCGTTCCGGCTCGATCAGACGAACCAGCCGCCCAGCCCGAAGCCCGCCCCGCACCTGCGGTGGAAACCATGAATTGCCCGGCGTGTGGCCATGGCCAGCCCCGACGCACCTTGTGCGTCGCTTGCGGCGTGGACATGCCGCGTCTGGCCGCCGCCAAGGCACAGGCCGAGCGCGAGGCACGGGCCGAAGCGCTAGCCTCTCGGCATGACACGCCCCGGCCCGTCGTCGAAGGGGTGCTGTCGGCGGATTATTACGAAACGCCGCAGGCGGTCGGCCTGCGTCTGGATGGCCGGCTGGGACGGATGCGCTATCTCGCGTATGCGCTCGCCATGCTGGTGGCGCTGCTACCAGGGGTCATGCTCGCTTCGCACTCGCTGATGCTGGTACAAAGTGTCGGCGTGCCGTTCCTGGTAGCCTGGGCTGCGTTGTACGGTCGGCTGACCGTGTTCCGCCTGCACGATCTGGGCATGTCCTCCTGGTGGATGGCCTGGGCTGCCGTCGGTCCGGCGGCACTGCTGCTGATCGATGTTCGCGTCGGCACCTTCGCCATCATGCTGCTTGCGCTGACACTGCTGGGGTTGGCGGCGGTGCCCGGCCCCGAGAACGACAACGAATTCGGGCCACCGGCCGAGCCGTCCACCACGCCGATCAACGTCGCCGCCGCCGTTTGCCTGGCGATGGTCCTGCTCGGATTGCCTCGCTTGCTGCCGTGGGACACCTGGGTGAACCCGGAAGGCTATTTTGTGCTGGAAGAGACCGAAGAATCTGTCTGAAGTCTTGCTGCGGAGCTGCCCATGTTCGACACCACCTTGCTCGTCACCACCATCGCCCTGCTGGCCATGCTGTCGCCGGGGCCGGATTTCTTCCTGATGATGAAGAACGCGGCACGCTATTCGCGCGGCGCCGCGCTGGCCACTGCCGCCGGGATCAACCTGGGCATCGCCGTCCACATGAGCTATTGCGTGGCCGGGCTGGCGGTCATCATCGCCACCACGCCCTGGCTGTTCAACGTGTTGAAGTACGCCGGCGCGGCCTATCTGGTGTGGATCGGCATCCAGGCGCTGCGCGCCCGGGGCGGGGCCGCGATGGACCCGGACGCCGGCCACGAGCGCATCAGCCTGCGCGCGGCCTTTATACAGGGGCTGCTGTGCAACCTGCTCAACCCCAAGGCCACGCTGTTCTTCCTGTCGGTGTTCACCCAGATTCTCAGCGTCGATACCTCGCTGGTGGCCAAGGTCTGGTACGCCTTCATCATCTGGATCCTGGGCGTGATCTGGTGGCCGCTGCTGGTGTTCATCGTGCAGAGCCGCGCGGTGCGGGTCACGCTGGCGCGGGCGCAGCGCCTGATCGACAAGGTGCTCGGCGGCGTGCTGGTGGCGCTGGGGGTGAAGGTCGCGTTGTCCTAGGGCGAATCGACGGCCCGGCGGGATTTGATCCAATACGCATCGTTGCCAAGCCGGCGGGGTCAGCCGCTGCACGCTTGGGTATAATCGACGGTCCTGCTTCGTCACCCCGGTTCGCCTCATGATCCGCCGCTTCGATTCCGCCTCGCCCCAGTTCCAGGACCAGCTCAAGGCCCTGCTCGCTTTCGAAACCTCGCAAGACCCGCAGGTCGACGCGCGCGTGGCCGATATCCTGCATCGGGTGAAGACCGAAGGCGACGCGGCGGTGGTCGAATACACCAACCGCTTCGACGGTACCAGCGCCGCCGGCATGGCCGACCTGGAACTGACCCAGGACGAACTGAAGGCCGCCTTCGAGCGCCTGCCCGCCGCGCGTCGCGATGCGCTCACCGCCGCCGCCGCCCGCGTGCGCAGCTACCACGAACGCCAGAAAATGACCTCGTGGAGCTACCGCGACGAAGACGGCACCCTGCTGGGCCAGCAGGTCACCGCGCTCGATCGCGTCGGCATCTACGTGCCGGGCGGCAAGGCCGCGTATCCGTCGTCGGTGCTGATGAACGCGCTGCCGGCGCACGTGGCCGGCGTGCCCGAGATCATCATGGTGGTGCCCACCCCGCGCGGCGAGCGCAACGATCTGGTGCTGGCCGCCGCCTACGTGGCCGGCGTCAGCCGTGCCTTCACCATCGGTGGCGCGCAGGCCGTGGGCGCACTGGCCTACGGCACCGCCACCATCCCGCAGGTGGACAAGATCACCGGCCCCGGCAACGCTTATGTCGCCGCCGCCAAACGCGCGGTATTCGGCGTGGTCGGCATCGACATGGTGGCCGGCCCGTCGGAGATCCTGGTGATCTGCGACGGCGGCACCGACCCGGATTGGGTGGCGATGGACCTGTTCAGCCAGGCCGAGCACGACGAGATCGCCCAGGCCATCCTGCTGTGTCCGGACGCCGCCTTCATCGAGCGCGTCGAGGCCAGCATCGCCAGGCTGCTGCCGACCATGCCGCGCCGCGAGATCATCGAAGCGTCGCTGGGCAACCGCGGCGCGCTGATCAAGGTGGCCGACCTGGCCGAAGCCTGCGAGATCGCCAACTACATCGCGCCGGAGCACCTGGAGCTGTCGGTGGCCGACCCGGACGCTTGGCTACCCAGCCTGCGCCACGCCGGCGCCATCTTCATGGGCCGCTTCACCAGCGAATCGCTAGGCGACTATTGCGCCGGCCCCAACCACGTGCTGCCCACCGCGCGCACCGCGCGCTTCGCCAGCCCGCTCGGCGTCTACGACTTCCAGAAGCGCACCAGCCTGATCAACGTATCGGAGGACGGCGCGCAGAAGCTGGGCCGCATCGCCAGCGAACTGGCGCACGGCGAGGGCCTGACCGCGCATGCGCGCGCGGCGGAGTTGCGCTTGAAGTAAGGGCTTCGCCCTTGCCAAAACAAAAAGACCGGCCTTGGCCGGTCTTTTTCGTTCAGGCGAGTCCGTGCGCGCGACGGTACGAAACCAGGATGTTGTCGCGCTCCGGCGCCACGCCGCTGTTCACCGCGGCGATCCATTCCCCGGTGGTCAGCACCGCGGCGAAGTTTGACTGCATCACCACCATGGTCACCCGATGGACTTCCTCGGCGCTGGCATGGCCGGCGCGGTTGGCCAGGGCCAGCGCGCCGCTGGCGTCCGACAGGAACTCCACCGCGAAGCCTTCGTGCGCCGCCTGCTTCACCGTCGAATCGTCGCAGTTCTGCGTCATGTAGCCGACGATGGTCAGCGTGTCGATGCCATGCTGGCGTAGCCAGTCGGCCAGGCCGGTGCCGGCGAGCACGCTGGCCTGGTGCTTCTCTACGTGGTGGTCGCGTGGCCGCCGGGCCACGGCTTCATGCAACTGCCAGCCATGGCTGCCCACGGCGAACACCGGCGCATCCGCCGGCTCCGAGTGCTGGATCACCACCACCGGGATGCCGGCCGCGTGCGCGGCGTCCATCGCTTCGCCGACACGGGCCAGGGTCTGGGCGAAAGGCGGGTACTCGATCTTCAGGCCGCCCGTTTCGTATTCGTTCTGCACATCGATGACGATCAGCGCGCGTTGCATGACGTTCTCCGGTAAGTGGGCCGCGAAAGTCGCGGGGTGAGGTCATGATGCGCGGCCGATCGTCCGCCGACGATTGACCCGAATGCCATTCATCGATGGAATCGGGCCATTCTGCATCGTGCCAACCAGCCGGAGGCCGCCATGATCCGCATCGCCGTCGTCGCGTTCGACCACGTCAGCCCGTTCCATTTGTCGGTGCCCTGCATTGTGTTCCAAGCGGCAGGATGCAGCGTGCGCGTCTGTGCCGAGCAGCCGGGCGTGCTTGCCGCCAGCGCGGGTTTTGGCATCGCCGTCGACGACGGCCTGGCCGCGCTGGACGAGGCCGACCTGATCGTGGTGCCCAGCTGGCGCGGTGTCGACGAAGTGCCGTCGCCGGTGCTGCTCGACGCCTTGCGACGCGCCCACGCGCGTGGCGCCAGGCTGGTCGGGCTGTGCCTGGGTGCATTCGTGCTGGCCCACGCCGGATTGCTGGACGGCCGCCCGGCGACCACCCATTGGGGATGCTCGAACGAATTCGCCGCCGCCTTTCCGCAGGTGCGCATGCAGCCGGCGGTGCTGTATGTGGACGATGGCTCCGTCGTCACCTCGGCGGGCACCGCCGCCGGCATCGATTGCTGCCTGCATCTGCTGCGCGGCCTGGTCGGCGCCGAAAGGACCAACCAGGTGGCGCGCTTCCTGGTGGTGCCGCCGTACCGCCAGGGCGGGCAGGCGCAATACATCGAGTGGCCGCTGCCGGCGTCGCGCGCGGGCGATCGCCTGGGCGAGACGCTGCAATGGGCACTGGCCCGGCTGGATCAGCCGCTCAGGCTCGACGACCTGGCGGCCCACGCCGCGATGAGCCGCCGCACCTTCACCCGGCGGTTTCGCGCGTTGACCGGCTCCACCGTCGGCGCGTGGCTGCTGCACCAGCGGCTGGGTCAGGCGCAGCGCCTGCTGGAGCAGAGCGACGCCCCGATCGAGCAGGTGGCCGAGGCGGCGGGATTCGGCAGTGCGATTTCGCTACGGCAGCATTTCGCCGCCACCCTGGGCGTTTCGCCATCGGCCTACCGCCGGACCTTCCGCGGGCAGTCCTGATGTGCCGCCGTTGCTGAAAAGCCAAAAAGAATTCACAAATAACCAATTTGTATTGCTTGGCGTTAGAATCGTTAACGCTGTCTTTCTAAGGCAGTAAAAAAGATGGTCGAGATGAGCTTCCAAAAACAGGGGATTTCCACATGAACGCAGAAACTGTCGTTGCCGTCGAAACGAATCCGTATGCCGCCACCACCGTCGATCTGCAACAGAGCGCCGACGACCAGTTCGTACTGGCCGAGCGCGGCACCCGCCTCGGCGCGGTGCTGCTGGACGGGGTGTTCGGCCTGATCGCGGGTATTCCGATGATCGCCGTCGCGATCGCCGCGCCCGCCTTGCTCCAGGGGGGCATTTCACCGGGGGCGGGCTTGCTGGCGGGCATCGTGATCGGTGGCCTGCTGCTGCTGGCGTTCGTCATCTACAACTTCGTGCTGGTCCATCGCAATGGCCAGACCCTCGGCAAGAAGGTGCTGGGCATCAAGATCATCCGCCAGGACGGCAGCCGTTGCGGCCTGCGTCGCTATGTCTTCATCCGCTACCTGCCGGTTGCGCTGCTGTCCATGATCCCGTTCGTGGGCGTCATCGTCAGCCTGCTCGATCCACTGCTGATCTTCCGCCAGTCGCGCCGCTGCCTGCATGACGACATCGCCGGCACCATCGTGATCCGGGTATGAGCGGAGCACGGTCCGAGGAAGCGGGGGTCACGCCGTTCGAGGCCAATCCCTATGCGGCGACCACGGTCGAGCTGGCGCAGGAAACCGCGCCGCAACAGCTGGAGCTGGCCAGCCGCTGGTCCCGGCTGGCGGCCGTGGTCGTCAATGGGGTGCTGGTACTGCTGAGTGCCATGCCCTGGTTGCTGGGGTCGCAATTGGTGGGCGACGGCGCGTTGGCCAATGCGCTGTATCTGCTGGTCGCGTTCGGCGTGCCGCTCGGCTTCGTCTACTACAACTGCCTGTTGCTGGAGCAAAGCGGTCAGACCGTGGCGAAGAGGCTGCTCGGCATCAGGGTGGTGCGGCGGGACGGTACGTATTGCGGCGCATGGCATTACGTCGTGGCTCGCTTCTTCCCGGCGATCCTGCTGTCCTTCGTACCGTTGGGCAGTCTGCTCGATGCCTCGATGATCTTCCGCGAAAGTCGCCGCTGCCTGCACGACGACTGGGCCGGTACCAGGGTCGTCAAAGCCTGACGCCGGCAATCGCCCCGGTCCGCTGCCGGGGCGATTCATGCTTTGCCCAGCATCCCGTCATGCAGCGATAAGGCGCCGCCTGTAAACTGCGTTTTTTTTCCAACCGCCTGCTCCTCGCGCAGAACGAGGCCGGGTCCCGATTCCCTTCCATGCTCGACGGCAAGCTGCACCTTTCCACTCCCGAAGGCGTCTCGCTGGTGTTCACGCCGGCCGGCCCGGCCCGTCGCGGCTATGCCTGGCTGATCGACTGGCTGCTGCGCGCGCTGATCGGGCTGGTGCTGTATATCCCCCTCTTGGTGACGCTGGGTCGCGCCGGCATGGGTCTGGGGCTGGTGGCGTTCTTCCTGCTGCAATGGGCCTACGGCGTGCTGTTCGAGGTGCTGGGCGACGGCCGCACCCCGGGCAAGCGCATGCTCGGGTTGCAGGTGCTGCGCGAGGACGGCCTGCCGGTGGGCTGGCGCGAATCGGTGCTGCGTAACGTGCTGCGCGCCATCGACTTCATGCCGTTGTGCTACGGCATCGGCCTGGGTGCGATGCTGCTCGACGCGCGCTTTCGCCGCATCGGCGATCTGGTGGCCGGCACCATCGTGGTCTACCGCGAGCAGCCGACGCCGTTGCCCAAGGCGCTCGACGTCGCCCCGGTGGCCCTGCCGTTCCCGCTGACGCCGGACGAACAGCGCACGCTGGTCGATCTGGTGGAACGGGTGCACGCCGTGCCGCCGCAGCGCCAGCTGGAATTGGGCGACCTGGCGCAGCCGCTCACCGGCCTGCGCGGCCAGGCATCGCTGGACCGGCTGTACGGCTACGTCGCCGGCCTGACCGGCAAGGATGCCGCGTGAAACAACGCCAATTCGAAGCGCGCCACGCCGCACTGTGGGACGACATCGCGCAGGATCTGAAAAGCAAACTGCCTTCGCTCGACCTGCCGGCGCGCTACCGCGCGCTGTGCCACACCCTGGCGGTGGCGCGCCAGCGCGGCTATTCGCCGTCGCTGGTGGCGCGGCTGGACAGTCTGGCCATCGCGGCGCACCGCCGCCTCTACCGCAGTAGCGCCAACCAGGAAATGGTGTTCGTGCGCTGGCTGCGCCTGGATTTCCCCCTGCTGGTCCGCGCCGAATGGCGAGTGGTGTTGCTGGCGCTGCTCGCCTTCCTGCTGCCGCTGCTGCTGTGCGTCGGCCTGATCAACTGGCGGCCCGAGCTGGCCTACACCGTGATCGATCCGGGCCAGCTCGCCGAATACGAATCGATGTACCGCATGGCCGCGCAGCGCCTGGGGCGCAAGGGCCCCGAGGACGACGTGCTGATGTTCGGCGTGTACGTGTGGAACAACATCTCCATCGACCTGCGCACCTTCGCCGGTGGTCTGGTCGCCGGACTGGGCGCGCTGGTGTCCACCGCCTACAACGGCATGCACATGGGCGTGATCGGCACCTGGCTCACCCGCGAGCCGGCCACGCGCGAGGCGTTTCTTTCCTTCGTGGTCACCCATAGCTCGTTCGAGGTCGTCGGCCTGCTGCTGGCCTGCGCCGCCGGCCTCAAGCTGGGCGGCGCGCTGCTGTTGCCCGGCCGGCTGACGCGGATGGCCGCGCTGCGGCAGGCCGGGCAGCGCATCCTGCCGATGCTGGGCGGCGCGGTGCTGCTGACCTTGCTGGCCGCCTTCGTCGAAGCCTTCTGGTCGGCGCGCACCGACGTGCCGGCGCTGGTGAAGTACATCGTCGGCGGCCTGACCTGGCTGGCGCTGATCGCGTATTTCTGCCTGATGGGGCGGCGCCGTGCGGCTTGAACACCTGGAAATCGACGCCCGCCCGCGTCCGCACTGGATGGCGGTCGATCTCGGCCACGCCTTGCTGCGCCGTCACTGGCGCACCACCTACCTGGCATGGTGGGGACCGTGGCTGCTGGCCTCGATCCTGCTGTGGCTATGTATGCCGCAGGGCTGGATGTGGGTCGCGTCGCTGGTGCTGTGGTGGCTGCGGCCGATCTTCGAGCGGCTGCCGTTGTTCATCCTGTCGCGCGCGGTGTTCGGCGAGCGCGTCACGGTGCGGCAGGCTTGGCGCGCCTGGCCGCGTCAGCTGGGCGGCTGGTTCCGCTCGCTCACCTGGTGGCGTCCGGTGATGGTGGGCCGCGGCCTGTACGCGCCGATCTGGCAACTGGAGAACGCCCGCGGCACTTTCGCCGCGCAACGGCGCAAGGTGTTGGGCGCGCGCGGCGCCTACGGCGTCGCCGCGTGGTTCGGCGTTGCCTGCGCCCACTTCGAAATGGCATTGCAGTTCGCCGTCTACGGCGCGCTGGGGCTGGTGCTGGCCCAGCCGGAATCGGCCAACCCCTTCGCCTTCCTCGCCGGGCATTACCAGGATTCGGCGTTGCTCGAATCGGCCGGCTTCCTTTGCTACGTGCTCACCGCAGGCGTGATCGGGCCGGTGTATACCGCCGGCTGCTTCGGCCTGTACCTGTGCCGCCGCGCCGAACTGGAAGGATGGGATATCGAACTGTCGCTGCGGCGACTGGCGGCGCGGCGCAACGGCGTGGCGCCGCGCGGTGCCGGCATGCTGGCGGCACTGCTGCTCGGCGTGGCGCTGTGGTGGGGCGCGCCGGCGCCGGCCTACGCGCTGGAGTGCCCGCCGCCCGACGAGGTGGTTGCCATGCGCCAGGGGCGCGGTCCGGCCATCGACGCCCGGCAGGCCGAACTGCGTCGGCAACTGGACGACGTGCTGGCGCGCGAGCCGCTGCGCAACTGGACCTGCATCGAAACCTGGGTGCCCGAAGCCAGGAAGAACGACGACAACAACTGGCTGGCCGACTGGCTGCGCAAGCACCTGAAGGGCGGCCGTGGCGACGGCATCAGCGCCAATGTGCTGAAGATCGCCCTGATCGTGCTGCTGGTGGTGATCCTGGCGTGGCTGCTGTGGCGCTATCGCGGCCCGCTGGTCAGCGCGCTCCAGTTGCAGACCCGCCGCACCGCCGCACCGCCCACCGAGGTCTGCGGCCTGGACATCCGCCCGGAAACCCTGCCCGAGGATGTGCCGGACACCGTGATGCGTACCTGGCGCGAGGGGCGGCAACGCGAAGCGCTGGCCCTGCTTTACCGTGCCACCGTGTCGCGGCTGGCGCACGACCACGGCATCGAGCTGGTGGCCGGCGCCACCGAGGGCGACGTGCTTGCCGCCTGCCGCCGCAGCCGTCTGGCCGGCAGCCTGCCCGAGGCCGCCGAACGCGGCTGCACCGGCGTGACCGAAGTCTGGCGCAACGCCGCCTATGCGCAACGCTGGCCGGCCGAGGCGCAACTGGCGCCGCTGCTGGCGCAATGGCGCGTCGCCTTCGACGGAGCCCGCGCATGAGCAAGGCCGCGCGCTGGATCATCACCCTGGTGCTGCTGTGGGGCGTGGGCTACGCCGCGTGGTACGGCTATACGCACTTCAAGAAACGCGTGTTCGCCCAGGAATCGCCGCCGGGCGCCGAGGCGCTGCACAACCCCTTGCTGGCGGCGGAGCGCTTCCTGGCGCTGCGCGGCCACCGGGTGGTGGCGCGCCCGGCGCTGCACGGCGTGGCCGGCGAACTGGGCGCGCGCGACGTGCTGATCGCGCCCAGCCTGGACGAAAACCTGGCGCCGGCCGAACAGCGCGCGCTGCGCGACTGGGTGCGACGCGGCGGCGTGCTGGTGACCGCCGTCGCCGGCTGGGACAACGAGGAAACCGCAGGGGTACGCGAAGGCATCCTGCTCGGCCCGCTCGGCATCACCGTGAACGAAGAGGATTGCGGCTGCGACGACGAGGAAGAGGAGGGCGTCAGCACCGAAGCGGCCACGCCGGGGGTGTCCACACCGCCGCCGTTGAGCGTGCGCCCGCCGGGCTCGCCCTACGACTTGCAGATTTCCGCCGGCTACACCGCGTTGCAGGCATCGCCGACGGTGCCGCCCGCGTGGCAGGACAACCAGCATCGGCGACTGCTGGCCTATCGCGTCGGCCAGGGCTGGATCGTGGTCGGCGGCAGCGAGGTCCTGTTCCACAACAACAACCTGGGCCGGCTCGACCATGCCGAACTGCTGTGGCGGCTGGCGCGGCTCAACCCGGGGCAGGTATGGCTGGTGCGCGCCGGCGCCCCGCAACCGTGGTACGAACAACTGGCCGAACGCTGGCCGCTGACGCTGGGGCTGCTCGCCGGCGCGCTGCTGCTGTGGCTGTGGCGCGAAGGCGCACGCTTCGGCCCGCGCCTGGCCGACGCGCCCGGCGGCCGTCGCGCGCTGCTCGAACACATCCGCGCCACCGCGTTCTGGACCTGGAAGCAGGCCGGCCAGGCCCGCCTGCTGCACGCGGCCCGGCGCGAAACGCTGCAACGGGTGGCGGCGCGCCATCCCGAATGGGCCAAGCTGCCCGTCGCCGAACTCTCCACCCGGCTGGCCGCGTTGAGCGGCCTGCCGCTTCAGGACATCGAACAGGCGCTGGAGCGCGCAGCGCCCCGGCAGCCCCACGCCTTCAATGCCTGCGTGGCGACCCTGCAAACCTTGAGGAAGATGCTATGAACCCCGAACGTTTCGCCCAGGCCATCGAAGCCCTGCGCCGGGTCCGCGAGCAGGTGCTGCACGCCGTGGTCGGCCAGGACGACACCGTCGACACCGTGCTCGCCGCGCTGCTGGCCGGCGGCCACGTGCTGCTGGAGGGCGTGCCCGGCCTGGGCAAGACCCTGCTGGTGCGCGCACTGGCCAAGACCTTCTCCGGCCAGTTCTCGCGGGTGCAGTTCACCCCCGACCTGATGCCCGCCGACGTCACCGGCCACGCGCTGTTCGACCTGAAGAACCAGGATTTCATCGTCCGCCACGGCCCGATCTTCGCCAACCTGGTGCTGGCCGACGAAATCAACCGCGCCCCGGCCAAGACCCAGGCCGCGCTGCTGGAGGCGATGCAGGAACGCCAGGTCACCATCGAGGGCGAAACCCACGCGCTGCCGGCGCCGTTCATGGTGCTGGCCACGCAGAACCCGATCGACCAGGAGGGCACCTATCCGCTGCCCGAGGCGCAGCTCGACCGCTTCCTGGTCAAGGTGCTGATCGACTACCCGGCGGCCGCCGACGAGGTGGCGCTGGTGCGGCAGGTGACCAGCGGCCAGGTGGGCGACGCGCTCGACCTGTCCACCGTCGGCACGCTGCTGCGCCCCGAAACCATCAACGCCCTGCAGCAGATCACCGCCGAAATCACCGTGGACGACCAGGTACTCGACTACGCGGTGCGCATCGTGCGCGCCACGCGCGACTGGCCAGGCCTGTCGATGGGCGCCAGTCCGCGCGGCGCCATCGGTCTGGTGCGGGTGGCGCGGGCGCTGGCGCTGCTGGGCGAACGCGATTTCGTCACCCCGGACGAGATCAAGCGCGCCGCGCTGCCGGTGCTGCGCCACCGCGTGATGCTCGCGCCCGAATCCGAGCTGGAAGGCCTGAGCGCCGACCGCCTGCTGGTCGGGCTGCTGGAACAACTGCCCGCGCCGCGCGCCTGACCATGCTCGGCTACGTACCGGGGCGCCGCCTGCCCCTGTTGCTGCTGGCGCTGGCGCTCGCCGCCTGCGTCCAGCCCTGGCTGCCGCCGGGGCCGTGGTGGCTGGTGCCGCTGGCGCTGGTCCTGCTGGCGCTGGGCGATGCGCTCCTCGGCTGGCGCCTGCCGGCGCTGGCGATGGAACGCCGCGTCGCCAAGGTGTGGGCGCGCGGACGCTGGGGCGAGGTCGCGCTCACCGTGCACCACACCGGTGGGCGCCCGCTGCGACTGGCGCTGTTCGACCACTATCCGCAGGGCTGGGAGATGAGCGGCCTGCCGCATGCCAGCCGCCTGACCGCCGGGCAGTTCGTGCAACTGACCTACCGGCTGTGCCCGCCGCTGCGTGGCGACCACCGCTTCGGCCGGCTGGAGCTGCGGGTGGAATCGCCGCTGCGGCTGTGGACCCGCCGCGTCTGGCTGGGGGAGGGCGAGGCGGTGCGGGTGTTCCCCGACTTCACCACCGTGCTCAAGCGTTCGCTGGCCGCCGCCGACCGGCACGTGCCGCAGGCCGGGGTGCTGCGCCGCCGTCGTCGCGGCGAAGGCACCGACTTCCACCAGTTGCGCGAATACCGGCGCGGCGACAGCCTGCGCGCCATCGACTGGAAAGCCACCGCCCGCCACCAGCGCCCGATCAGCCGCGAATACCAGGAAGAGCGCGACCAGCAGATCGTGTTCATGCTCGACTGCGGCCGGCGCATGCACGCGCTGGACGGCGAGACCTCGCACTTCGACCACGCGCTGAACGCCATGCTGGTGCTGGCGTGGCTGGCGCAGAAGCAGGGCGACGCCGTCGGCCTGTTCACCTTCGCCGGGCCGCAACGCTGGCTGGCGCCGACCAAGGGCCGCGCCGCGTTCGACCGCCTGCTGGCGGGCCTCTACGACCTGGAGCCGGGCGAGATCCATCCCGACTACGTACAGGCGGCGCAGGCGCTGGGCGAGCATGTGCACAAGCGCAGTCTGGTGGTGCTGCTGACCAATATCCGCGACGAGGACGGCGACACCCTGCCCGACGCATTGCGGCTGCTGACCCGCCACCACCGGGTGATGTGCGTCAGCCTGCGCGAAGTGGCGCTCGACCAGGTACTGACCCGCCCGGTGGCCGACCTGGACAGCGCCCTGCTGCATTGCGGCACCCTGGATTACCTGGAGGCGCGCCGCCTTGCGATGCAGCGCCTGCACGGCCACGCCCGCGAACTGATGGACGTGACCCCGCAGCAACTGCCGGTGGCGCTGGTCAACCGCTACCTGGATCTGAAGGAGAGCGGGGCGTTGTAGGGTTTTTGGGGTGGGAAGAGGGAAGGGGGAAGAGGGAAGGGTAACGGCAAGTCAAAAGCCGCTCCGGCCGGCGCTTCGGATTGGCTTTTCACCCTTCCCCCTTCCCCCTTCTCCCTTCCCAGCGCGGCCCGCTTTCCGCCAAGCGGGTTCTGGGCGACAATTGCTCCCTGTTCCCGCCTCTGCACAAACCCCATGCGTCAAGTCACCGTCACCCGCAACACGCTCGAAACCCAGATCACCGTCACGCTCAATCTGGATGGCAGCGGGCAATCCCGTTTCGATACCGGCGTGCCGTTCTTCGAGCACATGCTGGACCAGGTGGCGCGCCACGGCCTGTTCGATCTGGACATCGTCGCCAAGGGCGACCTGCATATCGATGCCCACCACACGGTCGAGGACGTCGGCATCGCGCTGGGCCAGGCGTTCGCCAAGGCGATCGGCGACAAGAAGGGCATCCGCCGCTACGGCCACAGCTACGTGCCGCTGGACGAAGCGCTGTCGCGCGTGGTGATCGACCTTTCCGGCCGCCCGGGCCTGGAATACCACTGCGACTACACCCGCGCGGTGATCGGCCAGTTCGACGTGGACCTGTTCGGCGAATTCTTCCGCGGCTTCGTCAATCACGCCGCCGTCACCCTGCATATCGACAACCTGCGCGGCAAGAACGCCCACCACCAGGCCGAGACCATCTTCAAGGCGCTGGGCCGCGCGCTGCGCATGGCCTGCGAGTTCGATGAACGGATGGCCGGCATCACGCCGTCCACCAAGGGCACGCTGGTAGGCTGACATGCAGAAGATCGCCATCGTCGATTACGGAATGGGCAACCTGCACTCGGTGACCAAGGCTTTCGAGCTGGTCGCCGACGGCCGGGCCCGGATCGACCTCACCCAGGATCCGGCCGTGGTCGCCGCCGCCGACAAGGTGGTGTTCCCCGGCCAGGGCGCCATGCCCGACTGCATGCGCCACCTGGACGAATCCGGCCTCAAGGCCGCCGTGCTCCAGGCCGCGCAGGATCGCCCGTTCTTCGGCATCTGCGTCGGCGCGCAGTTGCTGTTCGAGCGCAGCGAGGAAGGCCCGACCGACAGCCTGGGCGTGTTCAAGGGCCAGGTGCGGCGCTTTCCGCCGCAGCTGATGGTCGATGGCCACGGCCAGAAGCTCAAGGTGCCGCACATGGGCTGGAACGAGATGTTCATCGTCCACGACCACCCGCTGTGGTCCGGCATCGCCGACGGCGAGCGCTTCTACTTCGTGCACAGCTACCACTTCGCCCCGGACGAGGATATCGCGGTGATCGAATCGGCCTACCCGTACCGCTTCGCGGCGGCGGTGGCGCGCGACAACATCTTCGCCATCCAGTGCCACCCGGAAAAGAGTGCGCAGGCGGGTCTCAAGTTATTGAAAAATTTCGTAGACTGGGACGGTCGCGCCTGAACGCGTCCCATCGAGCCATGTCCGTTCAACCGTTGTCGCCTGCCGCCCTCTGCCTCCGATCGCCCGCCCGTGGCTGGCGGACATCGGGCGGCGCGCCGCGTTCCGGTTCATCCCGTTCAACTTCCAAGCAAACGTCTCAATCATGCTGATCATTCCCGCTATCGACCTCAAGGACGGCCAGTGCGTGCGCCTGCGCCAGGGCGAAATGGACGACGCCACGGTGTTCTCCGACGACCCGGCCAGCTTCGTCGGCCATTGGCTGGGCCAGGGCGCGCGCCGCATGCACCTGGTCGACCTGAACGGCGCCTTCGCCGGCAAGCCGCGCAACCTGGATGCGGTGAAACGCATCATCGCCGCCATCGGCGGCGAGGTGCCGGTGCAGCTGGGCGGCGGCATCCGCAGCCTGGACACCATCGAGATGTACCTCGACGCCGGCATCGACTACGTCATCATCGGCACCGCCGCGGTCAAGCAGCCCGGCTTCCTGCACGAAGCGTGCGATGCCTTCCCCGGCCACATCATCGTCGGGCTGGACGCCAAGGACGGCAAGGTCGCCACCGACGGCTGGAGCAAGATCACCGACCACGACGTGATCGACCTGGCGCAACGCTTCCAGGGCTACGGCGTGGAAAGCGTGATCTACACCGACATCGGCCGCGACGGCATGTTGTCCGGCGTGAACATCGAGGCCACGGTGCGGCTGGCGCAGGCGCTGACCATCCCGGTGATCGCCTCCGGCGGCCTGACCGACCTGAACGACGTGCGCAAGCTGGTGGAAGTGGCCGCCGAGGGCATCGAAGGCGTCATCACCGGCCGCGCCATCTACGAAGGCACCATCGACTTCAAGGCCGCCCAGGCGCTGGCCGACGAGCTGATCGCCGCCTGACCCGCGCGCGGCCCGCCGGCCGCGCCCGTATCCGACCAGGGCATGGCCGCCGGCCATGCCCGCTGATTTTGAACTCCACCCGGTTTCCCGCCATGCCGCTCGCCAAACGCATCATTCCCTGCCTCGACGTCACCGCCGGTCGCGTGGTGAAGGGGGTCAACTTCGTCGGCTTGCGCGACGCCGGCGACCCGGTGGAGATCGCCCGCAAGTACGACGCGCAGGGCGCGGACGAGATCACCTTCCTCGACATCACCGCCAGCTCCGATGCGCGCGACATCATCCTGCACGTGATCGACGCGGTGGCGAGCCAGGTGTTCATCCCGCTGACCGTCGGCGGCGGCGTGCGCCAGGTGGCCGACGTGCGGCGGCTGCTCAATGCCGGGGCCGACAAGGTCAGCATCAACACCACGGCGGTGACCAACCCCGAGGTGGTGCAGGGCGCGGCCGACCGCTTCGGCAGCCAGGCCATCGTGGTCGCCATCGACGCCAAGGCGGTCGACGCCGACAACACCCGCTGGGAGGTCTTCACCCACGGCGGGCGCAAGCCCACCGGGCTGGACGCGGTGGAGTGGGCGCGCAAGATGCAGGAATACGGCGCCGGCGAGATCCTGCTGACCAGCATGGACCGCGACGGCACCAGGATCGGCTTCAACCTGCCGCTGACCCGCGCGGTGAGCGACGCGGTGGATATCCCGGTGATCGCCTCCGGTGGCGTCGGCAACCTCAGCCACCTGGTGGACGGCGTGCTGCAAGGCCACGCCGACGCGGTGCTGGCCGCGTCGATCTTCCACTTCGGCGAATACACGGTGCGCCAGGCCAAGGAAGCCATGCGCGACGCCGGGATCGAAGTCCGGCTGTAACACCGCCGCGCTCGGCACGCCGACGCGTGCTCCGGCCTGCGTGCTTCGCTGCCGTGGCCGAGGGCCGGTCCGCATCGCCCCGGGCCGACGATCGTCCGCGCCGCACGGCAATGTGATGCGTTCGCGTTATCGTGGTGCCTTCCCTCGCCGATCAACGAGTCAGACAACCATGCGCCCCATCCTCGCCCTCGTCGCGGTGCTGTTCGCCGCCCAGGCCCTGGCCTGCGAACTGGAAGTGAGCAAGCCCGCCAAGGACCTGAGTGTTTCCGTGGACAACATGCGCCACGGCATCAAGAACGAACTCACCCTGTTCCTCACCCTGAAGAACGAAGGCAAGCAGCCGGTCAAGCTGGCGCAGGGCTTCGACGTGCTCGACGAGCAGGGCCGGCGCGTGGCGCCCGCCAAGGTGGAAGGCGCGGTCGCCGAGCTGGCGCCGGGCGCCAGCGTGCAGGTGGTCAGCTACTACCTGCCCAGCCCCGACTACACCGCCACGCTGCTCGACCTGAAGTAACGCGTCGCCCAGGCTCGGAATCCGCGGCGGCTGCGGGTAAAATCCACGGTTTCCAGCGCGCCGTCCGCCGGGCGGTGCGCGCCCATGCAGCCGAACCCAGTGGAGTACCGATGAGCGCCTGGCTCGACGAAATCAAATGGGACGACAAGGGCCTGGTGCCGGTGATCGCGCAGGATCGCGCCACCGGCCGGGTCCTGATGTTCGCCTACGCCAACCGCGAAGCGGTGGCGCTCACCGCAGAAAAGCGCACCGCCCACTACTACACCCGCAGCCGTGGCCGCCTGTGGCACAAGGGCGAGGAAAGCGGCCATTTCCAGGACGTGCACGAGATCCGGCTCGACTGCGACGGCGACGTGCTGATCTACCTGATCGACCAGCAGGGCGGCATCGCCTGCCACACCGGCCGCCAGAGCTGCTTCTTCCGCGTGTTGCAGGCGGATGGCTGGGTCACCGTGGACCCGGTGCTCAAGGATCCGCACGACATCTACAAGCATTGAACCCGGCCGCGCCGGCCCGCTCCAAGGCGAAGCCGCGATCGCGGCCTTTGCCACGTACTTGCAACGAAACGGCAATATAATCGCGTTTTGATTGCGCGCCTGGAGGCACTTCCCATGGTTTCCGCCGACATTCTCGAACGTCTTTCCGCCACGCTGGCCAGCCGGCGCGACGCCGATCCCAGCGTTTCCTACGTTGCCAAACTGTTCCACAAGGGCCAGGAAGCCATCCTGAAGAAGGTGGGCGAAGAATCGCTGGAAGTGGTGATGGCCGCCAAGGACGGCGACAAGCTGCACATCGTGCGCGAAGTGGCGGACCTGTGGTTCCACACCCTGGTGCTGCTGGCGCACGAGGGCCTCAGCCACGAGGACGTGCTGGCCGAGCTGGCGCGCCGCGAAGGGATCTCCGGCATCGACGAAAAAGCATCGCGCAAGGAGCGATAAGGCATGACCGACTGCATCTTCTGCAAGCTGGCGGCCGGCGAACTGCCGACCAACAAGGTGTACGAGGACGACGAAGTGTTCGCCTTCCACGACATCCACCCGGTGGCCCCGGTGCACTTCCTGATCATCCCCAAGCGGCACGTCGATTCGCTGGCGCATACCGACGACAGCCATCAGGCGCTGCTGGGCCGCATGCTGCTGCTGGCGCCCCGGCTGGCGGCGCAACTGGGCCTGGAACAAGGCTTCCGCACCATCATCAACACCGGGCACGGCGGCGGGCAGACCTTCTTCCACCTGCATCTGCACGTGATCGGCGGCGCGCCGCTGTCGCCCAACATCGTCGAACTTTCCACTCACTGATTCTTCGCGGAGTACGTTTTCATGGGTTCCCTCAGCATCTGGCATTGGCTGATCGTCCTGCTCATCATCGTGCTGGTGTTCGGCACCAAGAAGCTCGGCAACATCGGCAAGGACCTCGGCTCGGCCGTGCGCGGCTTCAAGGAAGGCGTGCGTGGCGACGAGGAGCAGCCCAAAGAGGTCGACGACAAGGGCCGCGTGATCGACGCGGTGGAGCGCGACAAGCGCTGATCGCCGCCCGGGCCGGCCGCATCGGCCCCGTTCCGCCCGCCGCAGCCATGCCTGCCGCGGGCTTTCCATTTCTTTTGCAGGATTGATTTCGTGTTCGACGTCGGTTTCGGCGAACTGATCGTGATCGGCGCCGTGGGCCTGGTGGTACTGGGGCCCGAACGGCTGCCCAAGGTGGCGCGCACTCTCGGCGCGCTGCTGGGGCGCGCCCAGCGCTTTGCCGCCAGCGTCAAGGCCGACCTGGACCGCGAGCTCGGCCAGACCGAGCTGGCGCGCATCGAGGCCGAACTGCGCGAGGAAGGCGATGCGCTGCGCCAGACCATCCACCAGCCGCTGGCCGATGCCCGCGACGAGGTGACCGGCCTGAACCGCGAGCTGGCCGCGCTGGAGCAGGCACCGCCATCCCCGGCGCCCGCTGTGGCCGTGCCGTCGACCGGGATAGGCGAGGTATCGCCGCCCGCGCCGACCGCCCTGCCCGCTGTCGCGCAGCCTGCCGCCGACCCGGTCCTGCCGCCCGAGCGCGACGAGCGCCAGCTCGACCTGTTCGCCGACCCGGCCCCGCCGCGCGGGCCGGAAAGGGATCGCCGATGAGCGCCGACCTGCAACCGCTGCTGGTGCACCTGCTGGAGCTGCGCACCCGGCTGGTGCGCACCGCGCTGGCGTTCCTGGCCGCCTTCTTCGTCTGCTTCTATTTTTCCGGCCAGCTCTACGACCTGCTGGTGTCGCCGCTGGCGAGCGTGCTGCCCAACCAGAAGCTGGTGTCGATCGGCATCGCCTCGCCGTTCCTGCTCCAGGTGAAGATCGCGGCGATGGCCGCCTTCGTGCTGACGCTGCCGCACACGCTGTACCAGATCTGGGCCTTCGTCGCGCCCGGCCTGTATGCGCACGAGAAGCGGCTGGTGCTGCCGCTGGTGGTATCGAGCACGCTGCTGTTCCTGCTCGGCATGGCGTTCGCCTACTTCTTCGTGTTCGGCACGGTGTTCCACTTCATCGCCGGCGTGGTGCCGGCGTCGATGCAATGGCTGCCCGATTCGGGCGAATACCTGGATTTCGTGCTCGGCATGTTCGTCGCCTTCGGCTTCACCTTCGAGGTGCCGGTGGCGGTGGTGGTGCTGGTGCACCTGGGCGTGGTCACGGTGGAAAAGCTGCGCGAATGGCGCCCCTACGTGATCGTCGGCGCCTTCGTGGTCGCCGCCGTGGTCACCCCGCCCGACGTGCTGTCGCAGTGCATGCTGGCGATCCCGCTGTGCCTGCTGTTCGAGGTGGGCTGCTTCGTCGCCAAGTGGGTGGGACGGCGCCAGCCGCTGGACAACCCGGCCTGACGCGGCCTGACCCGACCGTCCGACCGGGCCGCCCCGCCGCACTGCAAGCGGTTACAGGCAAGCCGGACGCGCGCCGCTACACTGCCCGCTTTCCCTCCACGGCGATCCGCCCATGCCGCTGCGTCTCTTCCAGGCCCTGCTGTTCCTGCTGGTCTCGGTGCCTTTCGCGATCCCTGTCCTGTACTCCCCCAACGCGGTGTTCCGTTCCGAGGCCGCCGCCTTCGGCCTCAGCGCGCTGCTGGTGCTGGCCGCGCTGGCGCTGCCGCGCGGACGCCGCGCGCCGCTGCCGTGGATGATCTGGCCGTGGCTGGGGCTGGCGGCGGTGATCGGTGTGCAGTGCCTGGTGCTCGATACGCCGTACTGGTCGCTGCGGCTGATCCCCATCGCCTATCTGGTGGTCGGCGCGCTGTCGATCCTGGCGCTGGCGCGCGCCCGCGACGCCTACGGCTGGGCGCCGCTGCTGAGCGCGCTGGCCTGGGGCCTGGTGATGGGCGCGCTGGCCAACTCCGGCTTCGCGTTGCCGCAGGTGGCGGACAAGCTGCTGTACGGCAGCGGCCGGGTGTACGGCAACATCGGCCAGGCCAACATGTATGGCCACTACCTGGCGTGGGGCCTGGCCGGCGTGGCCTGGCTGGCGGCACGGCGCGAGGTGCCGCGCTGGCTGTTCTGGGCGGCGGCCGCGTGGCTGACCGTGTCGCTGGCCTGGTGCGGCTCGCGCTCGGTGCTGCTCTACGCCGCCGCGTGGCTGGTGCTGGGCGGCCTGGCCGGATGGCGGGTGCGCGACGAGGACACTCGCCGCCTCGGGCGCTTCCTGCTCGGCGCGGCGCTGGCGATGGTGGCCGCGCAACTGCTGACCCCGTTCCTCAACGAGCTGGTCGCGCTGGTGCTCGGCAAGGGGCACGACGTGCCGACCGCGCTGGAGCGCATCAGCGCCAACGGCGCGCGACGACTGGTGGAATGGCGCAAGGCGTGGATGACCTTCCTGATGCATCCGCTGCTGGGCGTGGGCTGGTCAGGCTATCCGGCGTACAGCGTGTCGCTGCACAGCGCGCCGGAGCTGGCGCGGGCGATGGAAAGCAAACTGTTCACCCATAGCCACAATTCGCTGCTCAACCTGCTGGCCGAGACCGGCATCGTCGGCACCGCCTGCGTGCTGGCCGGGCTGGTGGCGGGCGTGGTCGGCCTGTGGCGTCGTCCCGACTCGCCGGTGGCCTGGCTGGGCGCGGCGCTGCTGTCGGTCTCGCTGCTGCACAGTCTGGTGGAATACCCGCTGTGGTACTTCCACTTCCTGGGCCCGTTCCTGCTGTTCTGCCTGGTGTTCCACGACACGGCGCCGGCGTGGCGCCTGCCCGACCTCGCCGCGCGCGCGCTGGCGATACTGGTCGGCGCGCTGGGCGTGGCGCTGACCGTGGTCGGGATGCAGACCTACATGCTGATCTGGCCGCTGATGACGCCGTCCAAGAGCCCGACCGAGAGCGTGCAGCAGATCGTGCAGCTGGAGGGCCTGCGGCGGCACCCACTGGTGGATTTCTACGCCGACTTCGCGTTGTCGAACTACGTGGTCGCCAACGAAGCGGAGATCGACTGGAAGCTGTCGGTGCTCGACCCGCTGAACCGCGTGCGCCCGTATCCCGCGCAACTGGGCAAGGCGGCGCTGCTGCACGCCCTGCGCGGCGAAGAGGCCGAAGCGCGCCGCCTGATGCGCGAGGCGGTGTATGCCTATCCGGCCAACCTGGACTGGTTCGCCCAGATGCCGCTGCCGTATTTCCAGTACCCGGCGGTGCCCGGCATGCTGGACGAAGTGGCGCAGGCGAGGGCGTTCTTCGCGGGGCTGAAGACCAAGCCGCGTTGAGTTTAGACCCTAAATCTTGAAACACAGAGGACACGGAGAACACAGAGCTTCACAGAGAAAACCAGAGGCAAAAAGAGAGCAGCAAAACCGGCGTATTCGCGGTGGCGGGCATCTGGATGGATGCGTGCATTCAACGGGCACTCTCTCTTCGCTCTTTTGCTTTTCTCCGTGGAACTCCGTGTTCTCTGTGTCCTCTGTGTTTCAAGATTTGGGGTTCGGCAATCTACCCACGCCGCCCATGGATGAAGAACTCGCGGTTGCCGTCGCCGCCGGCGATCGGGCTGTCGAAGTAGTCCAGCACGGCGAAGCCCGCCGCTTCGGCGGCGGCGCGGATGCGGGTTTCCACCTGGGGATACAGCGCGGCGTCGCGCACGATGCCGCCCTTGCCCAGGGCGTGCGGGCCGACTTCGAACTGCGGCTTGACCAGGAACAGCAGCGTGCCGCCGGCCGGCAGCAGCGCGGCCAACGCCGGCAGCACCAGGGTCAGCGAGATGAACGACACGTCGCCGACGATGGCATCGACCGGGCCGTCCAGGTGCGGCGCCAGGTCCTGCGGCTGCACGTGGCGCACGTTTACGCCTTCGAGCGTCGCCACCCGGGCGTCGTCCGCCAGCCGCGGGTGCAGCTGACCATGACCCACTTCCAGCCCCAGCACGCGTCGCGCGCCGGCTTGCAGCAGGCAATCGGTGAAGCCGCCAGTGGATTGACCGATGTCCAGCGTCAGCCAGCCGCTCGCATCCAGCCCGCAATGCGCCAGCGCGCCGGCCAGCTTCAGGCCGCCGCGCGAGACGAAGCGGTCGGCCTCGTCCGGCGCCACCTCGATGCGCATGCCCGCGTCGAGCTGCTGGCTGGGCTTGCCCACCGGGCGGCCTTCGGCGCTGACGCGCCCCGCGGCGATCATCGCCTGCGCCGCCGTGCGCGAGGCGGCCAGGCCCAGTTCGACCAGCAGGACGTCGGCACGCATCAGCGTCGGCCCCCGCTTGGGGGCGGGAAGAGGGAAGGGAGAAGGGGGAAGGGTTTGTTCGTCATCGGTGCAGCATGGCCGTGGTCATGCCGGGCGCCCTAGAATCTTTCGTCCGACCGCAAGTAGCGCCATTTGCCCTGCGGCAGATCGCCCAGGGTGATGCGACCGATGCGGATGCGCTTGAGGCCGACCACGCGCAGGCCCACCAGCTCGCACATGCGGCGGATCTGGCGCTTCTTGCCTTCCTGGAGCACGAAGCGCAGCTGGTCCTCGTTCTGCCAGCCCACCTTGGCCGGCTTGAGCGGCTCGCCGTCCAGCGACAGGCCGTGGTTCAGCAGCGCCAGCCCCTCGGGGGTGAGGCGGCCGGCGACCCGCACCAGGTATTCCTTCTCGATCTCGGAATCCTCGCCGATCAGCGCCTTGGCGACGCGGCCGTCCTGGGTCAGCACCAGCAGGCCCACCGAATCGATGTCCAGCCGCCCGGCGGGCGCCAGCCCTTGCAGGTGATCGCGCGAGAAGCGGGTGCCGCTCTTGTCGCCGGTCCAGTGGTTGTCCGGCTTGATCAGCGCCACGGCGGGCTGGTAGCCCTTTTCGGCCTGGCCGGAGACGAAGCCGACCGGCTTGTTGATCAGGATGGTGACGCGCTGCGCCTGGGCGGCCTGGGCCTGGCGTTGCAGTTCGATGCGCTGGGTGGGCAGCACCTTGCTGCCGAGCACGTCCACCACCACGCCGTCGACGCGCACCCAGCCCTTAGCAATGTATTCATCGGCTTCGCGGCGCGAGCACAGGCCCAGTTCGGCCATGCGTTTGGAGAGTCGGACGGGTTCCATGAGCGGGATAGGGATTGTTCAGGCGTGGAAGTCTACCGGCGAACGCCGGCCCGACCAAACCCGGCGGCCGGAAAGCGGGCCGCGACCCCGTCGGTCAGCGCTGCCGCGCCTGCCAGTGGCCGGAGCGGCCGCCCTGTTTTTCCAGCAGGCGCACGCCGTGCAGCGTCATGTCGCGATCCACCGCCTTGCACATGTCGTAGACGGTGAGCAGCGCCACGCCGACCGCGGTCAGTGCCTCCATCTCGACGCCGGTGCGGCCGCGCGTCTCGGCCGTGACTTCGCAGCGCACCCCGTCGTCGGTCACGTCGAAGGCCACTTCCAGCCGCGTCAGCGGCAGCGGGTGGCACAGCGGGATCAGTTCGGCGGTCTTCTTCGCCCCCATGATCGCCGCCACCCGCGCCACGCCCAGCACGTCGCCCTTCTTGTGGCCGCCGGCGCGGATCAGCGCCAGCGTCTGCGGCGCGGCGCTCAGCCAGCCCTCGGCGCGGGCCAGGCGTTGCGTCTCGTCCTTGCCGCCGACATCGACCATGTGCGCCTGCCCGGCGCTGTCGAAATGGGTGAGGCGTGGTTCGCGGTCGCCCAGGGCCCGTTCGGCCTGGTCGAGGTCCTCGGGAGTGTTGAGGTTGGCGAAGGCGGTGTCGGGGAACTCGACATAGGCGGGCGACAGCGCCGACAGCCAGTCGCCCAGGCCGCGCTGGTGATCGTTGCAGCCGCCCATGCGCTCGATCAGCGACAGCAGCACGCCGCGCCGCAGCAGGCACAGCGTGGGATGCACCCGGCCGTTCTCGCTCTGCGCCACCGCCGCCGCGGCGTTGGCCTCGGTCAGGCCGCGGTACAGGCGCTCGGCGAAGTCGGGCGGCAGGAAGGGCACGTCGCACGGCACCACCAGCAGGTATTCGGCCGGCGAGGCCAGCAGCGCGGTATGGATGCCGGCGAGCGGGCCGGGATAGTTTTCGTAGATGTCGTGCAGCACCGGCTGGCCGAAGCGGGCGTATTCGGCGAGATTGCGGTTGGCCGAGAGCAGGATGTGATCGAGCGGCAATGTCTGCCGCTGCAACGCGTCGATGGCCCACAGCACCAGCGGGCGCTCGGCCAGCCGCAGCATGCCCTTGTCCTCGCCGCCCATACGCAGACCTTTTCCGCCTGCCAGGATGACCGCATCGATCTTCATCTGCACCCCCATATCGGTTGGCGGCGTGATGCCCGCCTTGTCGCGGGCGCCATGATAAATGCATTAAATGCGGCTAACAAAACCTTCCTGGCTGCATCGCGCGGGGGGCGCCGAGCCTCACTTGCCGTACGCCTTGTCCTGTCTGCGTTGCGCGCTTCTTGCCAGGACCGCTGCGCTGGGTTTTGTTAGCCGCTCCAAATACATCGTGCGCGACTGGCGCGGGCGCTGTCGCAAAGTCGGTGCTGGGCGCCTGCACCGAGGTGCGTGGCGCGCCAGCGACGCTCAGCGTTCGAGCAACGCCAGCTGAATGATGCGCACCGGGTCGCCTTCCTCCAGCGTGCTGTGTTCGGGCACCACGGCGAAGGCGTCGGCCCAGACCACCGAGGTGAGCACGCCGGAACTCTGGTTGGCATAGGGCACGGCGTGGCCGTGCTCGATGCGCACGCGCAGGAACTCGCGGCGCGGGATCGGCTTGGGGCGCGAGAAGCCGGCCGGCAGCCACAGGTGCGGCAGCGATTCGCTCACGCCCAGCCGCGCCAGCAGGAAGGGCCGCACCAGCAGGGTGAAGGTGGCGAAGCTGGAGACCGGATTGCCGGGCAGGCCGATGAAGTCGGCGTCGCCGATGCGGCCGAAGGCGAACGGCTTGCCGGGCTTCATGGCGATCTTCCACAGCGCCAGCCACTCGTGGGTCTGCAAGGCCGCGCGCACGTGGTCCTCCTCGCCCACCGACACGCCGCCGGTGGAGATGACCACGTCGTTGCCGGCGGCGGCCTCGCCCAGCAGGCGGGTGGTCAGTTCCAGCTCGTCGGCGACGATGCCGTAGTCGGTGACGACGCAGCCCAGGTCCTCCAGCAGCGCGCGCAGCATGTAGCGGTTGCTGTTGTAGATCTTGCCGGGCGTCAGTGCGTCGCCCGGTTCGACCAGTTCGTTGCCGGTGCTGAGCAGGGCCACGCGCAACGGGCGCAGCACCGCCAGCTCGGCCACGCCGATGGCGGCGGCAAGGCCCAGTTCGGTGGCGCGCAGGCGGGTGCCGGCCGGCAGCACCACCGTGCCTTGCGCCACGTCCTCGCCGCTGCGGCGGATGTGCTGGCCTTCGCGCAACGGCCCGCTGACGCGCACCGCGCCGGCCTCGACCGTGCAGTCCTCCTGCATGGCGATGGCGTTGGCGCCAGGGGGTAGCGGTGCGCCGGTGAAGATGCGCGCGGCCTCGCCGGGGGCCAGCGGCGCGCCGACGTCGCCGGCGGCGATGCGCTGGGTCAGCGCGAACTCGGCCAGCGGCGCGGCGGCGAAGTCGGTCACGTGCAGCGCGTAGCCGTCCATGGCGCTGTTGTCGAAGGCGGGCACGTCGATGGACGAGGTCACCGCGTGGGCCAGCACCTGACCGCGCGCGGCGGTCAGCGGCACGGTCAGGCTGTCGGTCAGCGGGCGCGCCGCGGCCAGCAGTTGTTCCAGGGCCAGGTCTACGGTCAACATGGGCGATCCAGGGCGGGTTTCGAAAAAGGGTGGCGAGCGCTGTCGGACACGGGTTCAGCCCCCGGTCTGCGACATGAAGCGCACGATGCGCTCCGGCGCTTCGCGGAAATGATGGCGTTCGGGCTTGCGTTCGATGGCCAGGCGGATGGCGTCGGCCAGCTCGGCGTCGCTGGCGCCGCCGCGCAGCAGGGGGCGGAACTCGAAGCGTTCCTCCTCGCCCAGGCAGGGGTAGAGCGTGCCGTCCACCGCCAGCCGTACCCGGTTGCAACTGGCGCAGAAGTGCTGCGAGATCGGCGTGATGAAGCCGATGCGGGCGCGACCGTCGGCGCTGCGCCAGTAGCGCGCCGGGCCGCCGCCCAGCTCCTGCGCCTCGGGCACGAGGCCGAAGCGTGTCACCAGTCGTTCGCGCACGGGGCCCAGGTCGAGGTGGCGGGCATCGCGTCCGGTGCGGCCCATCGGCATGGTTTCGATCAGGCGCAGGATGAAGCCGTGCTCGAAACAGAACTCGGCCATCGGCTCGATCTCGTGATCGTTCACCCCGCGCAATGCCACCATGTTGAGCTTGATCGGCGCCAGCCCCGCGGCACGGGCGGCGCGCAGGCCGGCCATCACCGCGCCCAGCGTGTCGCGACCGGTCAGTTCGGCGATACAGGCGCGATCCAGCGAATCGAGGCTGATGTTGACGCGGTCGATGCCGGCGCGGGCGAGCGCCTCGGCGTGGCGTTCGAGCTGGGTGCCATTGGTGGACAGCGACAGGTCGTGCAGGCCGGGCAGCGCCTTGAGGCGACGTGCCAGCATGGGCAGGTCGCGCCGCAGCAGCGGCTCGCCGCCGGTGAGCCGCACCCTGCCGACGCCCAGCTGCGCGAAAGCGCCGATCAGGCGCGTCAGTTCGTCGAAGTCGAGCCAGTCGGCCGGCTCGCGGTAATCGTGGAAATCCTTGGGCAGGCAGTAGGCGCAGCGCAGGTCGCAGCGGTCGGTGACCGACACGCGCAGGTAGCTGACGCGGCGGCCGAAGCGGTCGATCAAGGCGGAAGCGGGGGCGGCGGTGTCGGGCATGGATAAGGCTCCGCGGCGGCCCGCGAAGCGGGCGACCGATACGGCATCGCGCTGGACGGCGGGGCCGGATGCAGCGCGTCGAACCCCCTTACTATAACTGCCACGACGGGTCGGGCGGCGGTTCGCGGCCTGTGCGGCGGTTTCTGCCCGGGCCGGGACGCGGGAACCGGCGATCCGGCGATCCGGCGATCCGCCGGCGGCGGGGTGTGCTCAGTCGCCGCCGCGGCGCCGCAGTTCCAGCAGGTGGCCCAGCTTCTGCCGCTTGGTGGCGAGGTAGCGGCTGTTCTCGGCGTTGGCGGCGATCTCGTGCGCTTCGCGACGCAGCACCGGCAGGCCGGCGGCTTCCAGCGCGGCGAGCTTGCGCGGGTTGTTGCTCATCAGCCGTACCGAGCGCAGCCCGAGATCGCGCAGGATGAAGGCGGCGGCCTCGTAGCTGCGCGCGTCCACCGGCAGGCCCAGCGCTTCGTTGGCCTGCACCGTGTCCAGGCCCTCGTCCTGCAAGGCGTAGGCGCGGATCTTGTGGGTGATGCCGATGCCGCGCCCTTCCTGGCCGCGCAGGTAGAGCAGCACGCCGCGCCCCTCGCGCTGGATGCGCTGCAACGCCAGCTCCAGTTGCTCGCCGCAGTCGCAGCGCAGCGAGCCGAAGATGTCGCCGGTCAGACATTCCGAATGCAGCCGCACCAATACGCCGTCCTGGCTGTCCAGTTCGCCCAGCGTCAGCGCCACGTGTTCCACGCCGTCCAGTCGCGAGCGATAGACGTGCGAGACGAATTCGCCGTGTTTGGTCGGCAGGCGCGCGCTGGCGACCCGGTCGGCCAGGATGGGGTCGGTCAGCGCGGACAGGGCATCGCGGGCAGCGGGCGCGGGCAGGGGATCGGCGGGCGAAGAGGGCATCGGGTATCCCGGAGATGTGAATTTCAGGAATAACAAATGTGGGCGATAGCGCGATTTTCAATGGCCGGAGCGATTGGGCTGCCCGTGCCACAAAGAAAAATCCCGCCGCATCGCTGCGGCGGGATTCCCGGTGGCGCGGGCGGCGGCGGCCGGACTTGGCCGGTGCGCCGCCCCACCCCATGGGGCCTCAGGCGGTCGGCAGCGTGTAGCCTTCCACCTTGGCTTCGCTCACCAGCTGGTTGAGGTAGCCGCTCAGCGCGCGGCGGTTGGCCATCTCGGCCAGGAAGCCGGTCAGGCGCTCGCGGGCTTCGTCGAAGCTGACCTTCTCGCCGCCGTGCTTGGCGCCGGCCTTGATGATGTGGAAGCCGAACTGGGTTTCCACCAGCTCCGGGCTGATTTCGCCTTCCTTCAGCGAGAAGGCGGCGGCTTCGAATTCCGGCACCATCTGGCCGCGGCCGAAGCGGCCCAGCTCGCCGCCCTGCTTGCCCGACGGGCAGGCGGATTGTTCGCGCGCCACGGCGGCGAACTTGTACGGCTCGGCCTTCACCTCCGCCAGCACGCCTTCGGCGCGGGCGCGCACCAGGCCGGCGGAGGTGGCGTCTTCCACCGCGAACAGGATGTGGGCGGCCTCGACCTGCTCACCACGCATGAAGCTCTGCGGGTTCTCGTCGTAGAAGCGGCGGCACTCTTCCTCGCTGGGGGCCTCGACCTTGATATGGCTGTCCAGCAGTTCGCCGATGGCGGCATCGGCGTCCGGGTTGGTGATGCCTTCCTTGCGCGCCTGCTGGGTCAGCACTTCGCGCAGGATCAGTTCCTGGGTGATCGCGTCACGCGCGCCGGGCGCGTCGTTGGCTTGTTCGACTGCTTCGTTGATCTCGGCTTCGTTGATTGCGACGCCGTTGACGGTGATGGCCATGCCAGCTCCTTCTCACGGAATAGAAAAGGCCGCGTTGAACTGCGGCCGTTGCCTGGATTGTACCTGTTTGCCGTCGCCGGGGGCCGGCCAATCGCACGAACGGAGGTGCGCTGCGGGCCCCGGCGACGCCGCTTCAGCGGCGGTTGCTCAGCTTGTCGTTCCAGAACGCCGCCGCGGCATCCAGCGCGGCCTTGGCGCTCTTGCGGCCGGTGACCGCCGATTCCACTTCTTCGCGCAGCTTGCGGTTCAGAGGTTCGGTGTCGTCCACGCCCAGCAGCGTCAGCGTGCGCACGTTGGCCAGGTTGCGCGCGCCGATGGCGCGGGCCTGCTCCACCGCGCCGGCGTTGGCCGGCAACTGCTGGAAGTAGGGGTCGAACGCGGCCTTGGTCACCGACGGATAGGTGCCGCCAGTGGCCTTGGAGAACGCCAGCTGGTTGGCATCGTTGGTCAGGTATTTGGCGAACTTGCCCACCTCCGGCAGGATTTTCGGGTCCACGCCCTTGGGCACCACGAAGTCGAACAGCCAGCCGCCCTTGACCACGCCGGTGGGGCCTTGCGGCGCCGGCAGCACGCGGGTCTTGGCGTAGATCGCCTTGGCGTCGTCGCGCACGCGGGTCAGGCCGGTGGGCGCGGTTTCCAGCATGGCCAGCTTGCCGGCGTTGTAGGCGGCGATGGCGGTCTGGAAGTTGTCCTCGCCGAACAGCGCGGCGCGGTCCTGGATCAGTGCCTTGCTCTTGTATGCCAGCACGTATTTTTCCAGCAGCGCGACGTGGGCCGGCGAATTGAACACGGCGCGGTTGTTCTGCACCAGCGGCAGGCCCTCGGCCATGAAGATGCGCATCGGCAGGCCCAGCTCGGGTGCGAGGCCGGCCACGCCGGTGCGCTCGGCGATCTGCTTGGCGGCGGCCAGTTGTTCGTCCAGGGTGCGGATCGGCTTAGCCGGATCCAGCCCGGCGCGGCGGAACAGGTCGGCGTTGACGGCCAGCACGCTCACGCCGTTGTACCAGGGGTAGGCCCAGGTCCGGCCGTCCCAGGTGACGTCGGCCAGCGCGCCGGGCATGTAGACGGAGCGGTCGGCGCCCATCAGCTTGTCCACCGGGATGATGGAGCGCCGCTGCGCCAGATCGTAGGCCCATTCCACGTTCAGGTTGGCGAGTGCGGGCGGTTGCGCGGCGGCGATGGCGCCGTGCAGCCGCGGCAGGATCTTGTCCCAGGGATGGTCCACCCAGACGATGTCCACGTTGGGGTTGGCGCGCTCGTAATCCTTTTCCAGCTTCTGGAAATAGTCGTCGAACTTGGGCTTGAGGCTCATTGTCCAGAATTCGATGCGGATTTTTTCTGCGTGGGCGGTGGCGCTGGCGAGCAGGGCGCCGGTGAGCAACGCCGCGAGGGCCGGTTTCATGGACAACTCCTTATAGGGGTGCAGGGCTGGGCGGGGCATGGCGAGGCCCCGGTCGCTGGCCGCTTCGTGGGGGCGGCCTGGCGAAAAGCGGCGTGGATTGTGCCATGCAACCGGCCTTCCGGCCAGCGCTTTGAGCGGCTAACTTGATGATTCGTAAGATTTTATGGAAATAGGATTTATCCCAGGTTGCCGCCATCGCTGCATTGCGCCATTCCAGCGGAGGGCCGTCCGGCTCATGTTTCAGGACTCCAGCAGCGGCAATGCATGACCGTCGGCATCGAACAGATGACAGGCGTTGGCATCGCACAGCAGGTAAACGGTGGCGCCCAGTGGCAGCTCGTGCTGGAGCTTCACCGTGACGATCTGGTCGATGCCGTCGATTTCCACGTAGCCCAGCAGCACGTCGCCCAGGTGCTCCACCAGATCGACGCGCGCGGCGATGGCGCCGGGCTGCGGGCCGGCGACCACGCTGAGGTGCTCGGGGCGGATGCCCAGCGTCAGTGCCGCGCCGGGCGCCTGGCCGGCGGCGTCGCGGCGGGTGGCGACGTGGTGGCCGACGAGGTTCACGCGAGCGCCTTGCGGCGACGACTGATCCAGCGTGCAGGGCAGCAGGTTCATGCGCGGCGAGCCGAGGAAGCCGGCGACGAACAGGTTGCGCGGCGCGTGGTACAGCGCCAGTGGAGTGCCGATCTGCTCGATGCGCCCGGCGTTGAACACGGCGATGCGGTCGCCCAGCGTCATCGCCTCCACCTGGTCGTGGGTCACGTAGATCATGGTGGTGCCCAGTTCCTGGTGCAGCTTGGCCAGCTCGACGCGCATCTGCAGCCGCAGCGCGGCGTCCAGGTTGGACAGCGGCTCGTCGAACAGGAACACCTTGGGCTCGCGCACGATGGCGCGGCCGATGGCCACGCGCTGGCGCTGGCCGCCCGACAGCGCCTTGGGCTTGCGTTGCAACAGGTGGGTGATCTGCAGGATCTGCGCGGCGCGCATGACGCGGGTGTCGATCTCCTCGGGCGAGGTCTTGGCCAGCTTCAACGCGAACGCCATGTTGTCGTACACGCTCATGTGCGGGTAGAGCGCGTAGCTCTGGAACACCATGGCGATGCCGCGGCGCGACGCGTGCACGTCGTTGGCCAGGGTGCCGGCGATGTGCAGGTCGCCTTCTGTGATGTCCTCCAGCCCGGCGATCATGCGCAGCAGCGTGGATTTGCCGCAGCCGGAGGGGCCGACGAACACCATGAATTCGCCGGGTTCGATGTCGAGGTCCAGCCCGGGGATCACATAGTGGTCGCGGGTGTAGGCCTTGCGGATGTTGCGGAGTTGTACTGCGGCCATGTTCGGCTCCTTGGGTTTATGAGCGGCCGACGAAACCCTCCTGGCGGCGTCGCGCTTACTTGCCGTACTACACGTACTGTCTGCGTTTCGCGCTTCTTGCCAGGACCGCTGCGCTGGGCTTTGTCAGCCGCTCCTGTTTGCGGGATTACTTCACCGCGCCGTCCAGGCCGCGCATGAAATAGCGCTGTGCCAGCAGGAACAGCAGCAGCACCGGCAGGATGGTCAGCACCGTGCCGGCGGCGACGACGCGGGTCTTGGCGGCGAAGGTGCCCGACAGGTAGAGCACGCCGACCGCCAACGGGAATTCGTCCGGGCTCTGCAACACCACCGCCGGCCAGATGTAGGCGTTCCAGGTGGCGACCAGGGTGAAGATGCCCAGCGCGGCCAGCGATGGCGTCGCCAGCGGCAGCGCCACGCGCAGGAACAACTGCCACTCGCTGGCGCCGTCGATGCGCGCCGCGTCCAGGATCTCCGCCGGGATCTCCTCGAACGCCTGCTTGAGCAGGAAGATGCCGAAGGCGTTGGCCAGCAGCGGCAGCACCACGCCGGCGTGGGTGTTGGTCAGCTTCATCTGGGTGACGGTGATGAAGTTGACGATGAAGTTGAGTTCGGACGGCAGGATCAGCGTGGTCAGCACCGCCAGGAACACCCACTTGCTGCCGCGGAACTTCATCACCGCCAGCGCGTAGCCGGCCAGGCTGGAGATCAGCAGCGTGCCGATCACCGTCCAGCCGGCGATCCACACCGAGTTCCAGAAGAAGCGGTCGAGCGGGATGGCGCGGCGCGCCTCGTCCAGGTGCGCCAGCGTGGGATCGGACGGCAGCAGCTGCGGCGGGAAGGCGTAGATGTTGCCGCTGTCGCCCAGCGCGGTGGAGAGTGTCCACAGGAACGGAAAGGTGGTGAACAGGCCGACCAGCGCCAGCAGGGTGTAGCGCGGCGTCCAGCTCAGCAGGATGCGTTTGAACATGGCTTGCCTCCAGGGGCGGTTAGGGCGGCGGGGTCAGCGCGCATCGGGGCGGAAGAAGCGGAAGTTGAACCAGGCCAGCACGAAGCCGATCAGCGACACCACCAGGCTGGCGGCCAGCGCGCGGCTGAAGTCGAAGGCGCGGAAACCCATGTCGTAGGCGTAGAACGCCAGGGTGTAGGTGCTGCCGATGGGGCCGCCGCCAGTCATCACCACCACTTCCTCGAACGCCTTCATCGCGGCCAGGGTGGAGAGCAGCGTGCACAGCAGGATGGTGGGGCGCAGCATCGGCACGGTGATGCGCCAGAAGCGCTGCCAGCGGTTGGCGCCGTCGAGCAGCGCGGCCTCCTCGACCTCCTGCGGCATCGCCTGAAGCCCCGCCAGGTACAGCACCATGTAGTAGCCCAGGCCGCGCCAGAAGGTGACGAACATGACCGAGAACAGTGCGAAGCGCTCGTCCGACAGCCAGCCCACCGGGGCGTCGATCAGCCGCAGCCAGGCCAGCGCCTGGTTGAGCATGCCGTCCTCGTTGTACATCCAGCCCCACATGATCCCGACCACCGACACCGAGGTGACCACCGGCACGAAGAACGCGGTACGGAACAGCCGGATCGCCGGCAACTGGCTGTTGACCAGCACCGCCAGCGCCAGCGCCGCCACCTGGATCAGCGGCACCACCAGCAGGTAGAGCAGGGTGTTGCGGATACTGCCGATGAACACCGGGTCGTCGAACAGGTTGCGGAAGTTCTCCAATCCCACCCACTGCGACGCGGTCAGGTTGAAGATGTCCACCTTGGTGAAGGCGAGCAGCGCGCCCAGCCCCACCGGCCAGAAGGAAAACAGGAACAGCACGATCAGCGCCGGTGCCAGGAACAGATAGGCGCGGGCATCGCGCAGCAGGGCGTTTTTATCCATGGGAATCTCGCTATGGCTGGGGCCTGGGGCCCCGGCGGGGCCGCCCGGTGCGATGCGCCGGGACGACCCGTGGGCAGGGCGCCGGTCGATGGTCTGGCGCGGCGGCAACCGGCCTTGCCGGGCCGGCGCCGCCCCGGACCGATCGCCGGTCCGGCAGACCATCGCCGGGTGTCACTTCTTCTTCAGTTGCGCGTTCCAGAAGGCCACGGCGGCGTCGAGCGCAGCCTTCGGATCCTTGCGGCCGGTGACGGCGGCCTCGGTCTCTTCGCGCAGGCGGCGCAGCAGCGGTGCCGGATCGTCGATGCCCAGGATCGCCAGCGTGCGCACGTTGGCCAGGTTGCGCGCGCCGATGGCGCGGGCGTTCTCCACCGCGCCGGCATCGGCCGGTACGTCCTGGAAGAACGGATCGAGCGCGGCCTGCTTCACCGACGGATAGGTGCCGCCGGTGTCCTTGGAGAACGCCAGCTGGTTGGCGTCGTTGGTCAGGAACTTGGCGAACTTGCCCACCTGCGGCAGCAGCTTCGGATCGACGCCCTTGGGCACCACGAAATCCATCAGCCAGCCGCCCTTGACCACGCCGGTGGCGCCCGGCGGCACCGGATGCGCGATGGTGGCGGCGTAGATGTCCTTGGCGTCGTCGCGCACGCGGGTCAGCGCCGGCGGCGTGGTTTCCAGGATGCCCAGGCGGCCGCCGTTGTAGGCCGCGATCGACACCTGGAAGTTGTCCTCGGCGAACAGGTTGTCCTTCAGCAGCGCGCCGGCCTTGTAGGCGACGGCGAATTCGCGCAACAGCGCCACGTGCTTGGGCGAGTTGAACACCGCCTTGCCGTTCTCCAGCACCGGCAGCCCCTCGCCGAGGAACACGCTCTCCACCCGGCCCAGGCGCGGCGCCAGCCCGGCGACGCCGGCCTTCTGCCGGATCTGTGCCGCCACCTTCAACTGCTCGGACAGGTTGGCGATGGGCTTGTTGGGGTCGAGCCCGGCCTTCTTGAAGATGTTGGCGTTCACCGCCATCACGTCGGCCGAGTTGTACCAGGGGAAGGCGTAGGTCTTGCCCTTCCAGGTCACGTCGGCCAGCGCTCCCGGCATGTACACCGCGCGGTCCTTGCCCAGCAGCGCGTCGATCGGCTGGATGGCGCCGGTCTGCGCGTAGTCGTAGGCCCATTGCACGTTCATGTTGGCCAGCGCCGGCGGCTGGCCCGCGGCCACCGCGGCGGTGAACTTGGAGCGGATCACGTCCCAGGGCAGGTCGGTCCAGACCACGTCCACGTCCGGGTTCTGCGCTTCGTAGCGCTTCACCAGATCCTGGAAGTAGTTCTCGAAGCGCGGCTTCATGCTCATGGTCCAGAACTCGATCTTGACCTTCTCGGCGTGGGCGCCGCCGCTGACCAGCAGGGCGCCGACCAGGGTGGCGATCAGGGTGTGCTTCATCGTTCCTCTCTCCTGTTGAGTGTCCGGTCGCGGCGCGGCCGGCGTGGTGGCCGCGTTGCCCGGTACGGTGCGGCCTGTTTTTCAATCTACGGGCGGCTCCCGGCGCGGCGGAACCGTCGGTGGCGCATGTCCGGCATGCGCGTCCCGCATGACGCGGCGCAAAAAAAAAGCCCCGCGCGGGGCGGGGCAACCAAGAAGATGGATGTGCCCGTTGGCGGGCAGAGCCATTTAAACGCGTCGACGGGTCGGGCCACAGCCTTGGCGGCGCATGGCGGGGATGCGCAGCAGGCATGGGCGGTGCGGGTGTAGTGCGGCGACGTGCGCTACGCGTGAGATGGGGACGACCGGCCGGGCACGTCGGGCCGGCGGCGGCTTGTTTAGCGGGCGCTCTTTTGACTCAAATTGCTTTTTTATCGCGGGGCATGCCAGCGTGCGGAGCGGTCGATCCAGCATCGGTGCGGCATGGCGCGTCGCGCACATGGCGATCATGCATGGCATGCATGACGCGCTCCTATGCCTGGTTGTCATAAAGCGTTTAATGTATTGAAAAAAGCACGACTACAAAGATAGCCGCGTATCCGCCCCGCCAGCGCTCCGTGTCGGGGAAGGGGGAAGGCAGACCGGAGGGAAGAAAGATGCTCGTCACGCACCAATTGGATCTCAACCTGCTGTTGAGCCTGCACGCGCTGCTCACCCATGGCAGCGTGACCCGCGCCGCCGAGACACTGGGGGTGACCCAGTCGGCGATGAGCCGTTCACTGGGCCGGCTGCGCGAAGCCTTCGACGACCCGCTGTTCGTGCGCGCGGCCAACAAGCTGGCGCCGACGCCGCGGGCCGAGGCGCTGCGCGAGCCGCTGACCACCATCCTGCGGCAGATCGACCAACTGGTGGTGCCCGAGGATTTCTGCCCGGCCACCGCGCGCGCGCGTTACCGCATCGCCTGTTCCGGCAGCGCCGAGCACGCCCTGCTGCCCGCGGTGCTGGGCACGCTGCTGTACGAGGCGCCCCAGTTCGAGCTGGAGATCGTGCCGTGGGAGGCGCACATCCTGGAAGCCATGTCGGACGACGGCCCCGACCTGGCGCTGGGGCTGGCGTTCGACGCTCCGGCCGATGTCTACCAGCGCGTGGTATGCCGCGACCGGGTGATGTGCGCGCTGCGCGCCAACCACCCCGCACTGCGTGACGGCGAGTTGTCGCTGGATGCGTATTGCGCGACGTCGCAGCTGCAACTGCGCCTGGGCCAGGAACTGGGCCAGATGGTCGACAACCGACTGGCGACGCTGGGGCGCGAGCGTCGGGTGAAGCTGCAACTGTCGCAATACGCGGCGGCGTTCGACCTGGTGAGCGAGAGCGACCTGCTGCTCACCGCGCCCGAATTGGTCCTGCGCGCCGCCGGCCGGCGTGGCCTGAAGGTGGTGCCGCTGCCGTTCGATCTGCCGCAGGTCACGCTGTCGCTGTACTGGCATGCCCGGCGCCATCACGACCCGGCGCACATCTGGCTGCGCAACGCGCTGTGCGATGGTCTGAAGGCCGAGTTCGAGGCGCGCCGCGACGCCTGGGCGGTGGACGACCTGTCGCGGCTGCAATCGCTGCCGCAGATGCGCCCGCTGCCGGTGGAAAAGTACGCCCGCCCGCAGGAGGAGCCGCGCTGCTATCCGCGCCTGACCAGTTTCTATCCCGTCTATCGCTGAGGTGGCGTGTGTCCAGGCAGCAGGTGCTCCATCGTTTCAGCGAAGGTGCCGCGGCCTGGCTGGTCGGCGGCGTGGCGGCCGGGGTTGCGGTGTCGCTGCATGGCGCGGTCGCCGATGTGGCGGCGGCGCTGGGCGTGGTGGCGCTCATCGCCGGTGGCTGGCGGTTCGGGCTGGGGCTGCATGTCTGGCGCCGCGCGTTGCGCAGCCACGACGGCCGTTGTGCCCGCTGCGGCGGCGCCACCGAGTTCTGCCCGACCAACTGCTACGTCCGCTATTACCGCTGCCCGCACTGCGATCTCGGCTGAGCGAGTCCCATCCCCTTGGCGGGCCGTTGCCGGGTGCGCGGGCTTGTCTGGCACCAAGGAGTGGAAACTGACAGTTTTCAGGACGCCAGCGGCGGCGCCGGGCGGGCCTGCCGGTCCGGGAAGCTGTGTTTTCTCCATCCGGCCTGCGAATGCATACATCTGTGGCACCGGACGGGCGAACACGCTCTACGGTGAATCGATCCCGGCGCTGCCGTGAAAAGATTTTGAACAGGCTCTCAGCACACTCTCCGAGCGGGGCATCAGATATGGAAGAACTGTTCTTCCTGGGGCGGCAGCCCATCATCAACCGGCAGCGCCAACTGGTGGCCTACGAACTGCTGTTCCGCGACGGTGGCCTCGATCATGCGCAGGTCACCGACGACCTGGCGGCCAGCGCGGCGGTCATCAACCACACCTTCACCGACCTCGGCCTCGCCGGCGCGCTGGAGGGACGTTCCGCCTTCATCAACGTCAACGACGAACTGCTGTTCTCCGACCTGATCGAGCTGCTGCCCGCCGACCGCGTGGTGCTGGAACTGCTGGAAACCATCGCGCTGAACGACGAGCTTTATCACCGTTGCGCCGAACTGCATGCTTTGGGTTATCGCCTGGCGCTCGACGATCTGGTCGCGCTGGAGCCCGGCCACCTGCCGCTGCTGTCGCTGATCGATGTGATCAAGGTGGATGTGATGCTGGTGCCGTTCGACGAGCTGGCGCCGCTGGTGGCCAAGTTGCGCCATGTGGCCGAGCAGATGCGCCAGCGGCCGATCCAGCTGCTGGCGGAAAAGGTGGCCAGCCCGGAGATGCAGCGGCATTGCAGCGATCTGGGCTTCGACCTGTTCCAGGGCTACTACTTCGCGCGGCCGACCATCCTGTCGGGGCGGCGCCTCAACCCGGCGCAGACGCAGTTGCTGTCGCTGCTGGGGCTGTTGCAGGATGACGCCGATATCGAGGAGCTGGAACTGGCGTTCAAGCGCGCGCCCAATCTGGCGCTGGGCCTGCTCAAGCTGGTGAACTCGGTGGCCTGCGGCCTGCCGGTGCGCATCTCCAGCGTGCGCCATGCCATCACCCTGCTCGGCCTGCGCCAGTTGTTCCGCTGGTTGCAGATCCTGATGTTTGCCCAGGGCGGCAATCCCGAAGGCGGCGACGCGCTGCTGCATACCGTCGTCTGTCGCGCCCGCTTCATGGAGCGGCTGGCGCAGACGCTGGTGCCGCGCGATCAGAAGCTGGCGGACAAGGCGTTCCTGGCGGGGCTGCTGTCGCTGCTCGACGCCTTGTTCGGCCGGCCGCTGGTGGAACTGCTGCCCGAGCTGAACCTCAACGTCGAGGTGCAGACGGCGCTGCTGGGTTCGCCGCACGCCAGCCGCATGGGCGCCTGGCTGGCGCTGACGGTGGCGGCGGAGAACGGCGACGTGCTGGCGGTGCGCCAATGGATGGCCACCGAGCCGATGCTGGAGTTGCCGACGATCAATCGTATCCAGGTGGAAGCGATGCAGTGGTCCACCGACGTGGGCAGGCAGGCGGTGGGATGATGCGGGCGCACCATGGAAAAAGGGGCCGAGCGGCCCCTTTTTCTTGACTCCGACACCCGCTCAGCGCTGTGCCAGCCTGGCGGCGATCCCGGCCACGTGCTTGCCCTGGAAACGGGCGATGGCCAGTTCGTTGTCCGACGGCTGGCGGCTGCCGTCGCCGCCGGTGATGGTGCTGGCGCCGTAGGGGCTGCCGCCGCTGATCTCGGCCAGCGTCATCTGCCGGGCCTCGGAATACGGCACGCCAACCACGACCAGCCCGTGGTGCAGCAGCGTGGTATGAAAGCTGGTGAGCGTGGTTTCCTGGCCGCCGTGCTGGGTGGCGGTGCTGGTGAACACGCTGCCCACCTTGCCGATCAGCGCGCCCTTGGCCCACAGGCCGCCGGTCTGGTCGAGGAAGTTGCGCATCTGCGCACACATGTTGCCGAAGCGGGTGGGCGCCCCGAAGATGATGGCGTCCGCCTCGGCCAACTGGTCCACCGTGGCGACCGGCACATGGGCGAAGCTGGCGCGCGCGGCGGTGGCGCCGCTCTTTTCCAGCACCTCCGGCGGCACCAGTTCCGGCACCTGCAACAACGTCACTTCGGCGCCGGCTTCGCGCGCGCCTTCGGCCACGGCCTCGGCCATGCGGTAGATGTGGCCGTACATGCTGTAGAACACCACTTGCACCTTCGTTGCCATCTCGATCTCCTTGTGAACAACCGTGGATGCTGCTCGGGCCGTGTTGAACTCCGGTTCGGGCCGAAGCACACCACCGCCCGCGAAGCGGAACGCCCTTGGTTATAGCTCAGGGCGATGACGGCGCGGTGCTTCGCGCCGGGAGGATGGGCTGGTGGCGCGGGTGTCTCAGGCGGCGCGGCGGAATACCCAGCGATCCGGCCCGCTGGCCGCGGCTTGGTAGGCGTAGCCTTCCAGGTCGAATTCCTTGAGTTGTTCCGGATCGGTGATGGCGTGCTGCGCGGCATAGCGCACCATCAGGCCCCGCGCACGCTTGGCGTGGAAGCTGATGATCTTGTACTGGCCGTTCTTGAAATCCTCGAACACCGGGGTGACCAGCCGTGCCTTGAGGCGGGCGGCGCCCACCGATTTGAAGTATTCCTCGCTGGCCAGGTTGACCACCACGCCGGGTTTCAACTTGTTCACCGCGCGCGCCAGCGTGTCGCCCCACCAGGCATAGAGATCCTTGCCGGCCGGGTTTTCCAGGCGGGTGCCCATTTCCAGCCGGTACGGCTGGATCAGGTCGAACGGCGACAGCAGGCCATACAGCCCGGACAGGATGCGCAGGTGCTGCGCCAGATAGCCCTGTTGCGCGTCGTTGAGCGCGTAGGCGTCCAGCCCCTCGTAGACGTCGCCCTTGAAGGCGAACACGGCGGCGCGGGCGTTGTCGGGCGTGAACGGCTTCTTCCACGCCTGGAAGCGACCGACATTGAGCACCGCCAGTGGGTCGGAGATCGACATCAGCTCGGCCAGTTGCGCCGGGCTGCGACGGCGCAGCAGGCCCACCAGGGTGGTGGCCTGTTTCAGGTAGGCGGGCTGGGTGTGGCGGTCGGTGGGCAGGGGAGAGGTGTAATCCAGCGTCTTGGCCGGAGAGATCAACATCAGCATTGCAATCGGAACGAAAAAGGCGCCCGAAGGCGCGGGTTGATGGGCCTGGGCCCGGATGGGGTCAGCGCAGCGCCAGGTAGAGCAGCGTGCCCAGCAGCACCACGCCGACCACCAGCAACTGGCGGTATTGGCGACGCAGCCGCAGGGTGAGCTGGGCGTTCTGCTGCGCCAGCTCCTCGATCAGCCGCACGCTTTCCTGCTGGCGCGTGTGCAGCTCGCGCAGTTCGCGGCGGTTTTCCTCGACCACCGCTTCCAGCGTGGCCAGGCGCGCTTCGGTGCCGCCCGCCGGGTTGATCACGATCTCGGCCGGCGGTGGCGGGGGCATGGCCTGGGTGCGCTTGAACAGCTTCTTGCTCGCGTCCAGGATGCGCGGCGCGTTCTCGATCAGGACCGCCCAGGGAATGGCGGCCAGCCAGTTCATTGCCATGCGGTGCTCCGGTGACGACATGCGTGGTTCGATGGCGGCGGCGCGGACTGGTTCACCGGCGTGTTGGCGGCTACTGAGCCTCCACGCCGGCATCGCGCAGCAGCGCCGCCAGCTCCATGGCGGTCTTCACGTGCATCTTTTCCAGGATGCGCGCGCGGTGCACTTCCACCGTCTTCATCGAGATCGACAGGTCGTCGGCGATCTGCTTGTTCAGGCGACCGGTGAGGATCAGCTTCATCACCTCGCGCTCGCGCGGGGTCAGCGCCGCCAGCCGGCCCTCGACCTGGCTGCGGGCGTGCCAGGCGTCGCGGTGCGTGGCGTCGTCGGCCAGCGCCTTCTCGACCAGATCGACGATGTCGTTGTCGTTGAACGGCTTCTCGACGAAATCGGCCGCGCCGCCCTTGAGCGCCGAGACGGCCATCGGCACGTCGCCGTGGCCGGTGAGGAAGATCACCGGCGGCACGTAGGTGAATTCCTTGAGCCGGGCGAACAGCTCGATGCCGCCCATGCCGGGCATGCGCACGTCCAGCAGCAGGCAACCGAAGCGATCGGGGCTGTAGTCGGCCAGCAGCGCCTCGGCGCTGGCAAAGGCCTGGGCCTCGTGATTGCGCGTGGAGAACAGCCACACCAGCGCGTCGCGCAGGGCGTCGTCGTCGTCGACGATGGCAATCCTTCGGTTAGGGTTCATGTGCGTCGGTCTCCTCGCTGAACGGTACGGTAAAGACGAAGCGGCAGCCGCCGCCGGGGTTGGCCTCGGCCCACAGCCGGCCGTGGTGGTGTTCGATGATGGAGCGGCAGATGTTCAGCCCCATGCCCATGCCGCTGTCCTTGGTGGTGAAGAAGGGCTTGAACAATTGTTCCAGTTGTTCCGGCGCGATGCCAGTGCCGCGGTCGGCGATCACCACCTTGAGCGCGCCGTTGTGGCGCGACAGCGAGATCGCCAGCTGGCGTCGCTCGGGCGGGGCGCTGTCCATCGCCTCCAGCGCGTTCTTGATCAGGTTGAACAGCACCTGCTCCAGCATCACCGCGTCGGCGTACAGCGGCGGCAATGCCTCGGACTGGGCGATGGACACATCGACCCCGCGGCGGACGATTTCGTGCCCCAGCAGGCCGAGCACGGTGTCGAGCAGAGTACCGATGTCGCAGCGCTTGCGGTGCGGCGCGCGGCGCTGCACGAACTCGCGGATGCCGCGGATGATGTGCCCGGCGCGCTTGGCCTGCTCCGCCATCTTGTCGATGGCCTGGTCCAGCTGGGTGAGATTGGGCGCCGGCGCGGCCAGGATGTTGCGGCAGCCGCTGGCGTAGCTGGCGATGGCGCCCAGCGGCTGGTTCAGTTCGTGCGCCAGGCTGGACGCCATCTCGCCCATGCTGATCAGGCGCGCGGTCTGTTGCAGCGTCTCGTTCTGCCGGCGTTCGCGCTCGGATGCGGTCTTGAGCGCGGTGATGTCGGTGGCGATCTCCAGCCACACCGCGCTGCCGTCCACCCACACGCTCTGCCGGCTTTTCACCTGGTACCAGTGCTGGCGGTAGCCGTCGTACCACTCGGTATCCACCGGCGGCTCGCTGCGGCGCGGCACGAACGGCAGTACGCAGCAGCGGCCGCGCCAGTCGGGCAGACCGAACGCGCGGTCGAACTGCTGGTTGCTCATCAGCAGCTCGCCGGTCTGCGCATCGCTCACCGCCACCGCCGCATCCAGCCCGTTCATCACGGTGACGAAGCGCTCGTGCGACGCCTGCAACGCCTCGCGTTCGCGGCGCAGCTCGGTGATGTCGTACATCGAGCCCATCCAGCCGATGTGCTCGCCCTCGCCGTCGATCAGGCGCGAGGCGTAGACCCGCACGTCGAAGCGCTCGCCGTTGCGCCGCATGAAGCGCACCGCGAAGCCGTTGGGGTCGAGCCGCCCGCCGAGGATGGATTCGAACACCGCTTCGCAGCGCTCCAGCTCTTCGGGCGGCCAGTACGGCATCGGCGGATGGTGGCCGATCAGCTCCTCGGCGCGATAGCCCACCATCTCGCAGAACGCGCGGTTCACGTAGAGGATGCGGCCCTGCTTGTCCATGGCGCGCAGGCCGGTGACCAGCGAATCCTCCATCGCCTTGCGCAGCGCGGTCTCGGCACGCAGGCGGATCTCGGCCACCTCGCGCACCCGCATCACGCGGCCCAGCGCCCAGGTGGATGCCAGCATCGCCAGCGCCAGCGCGAACAGCACCCACGGCAGCGCCAGCGTCACCGGGCGGGCACGGGTCTGGTAGACCTCGGCCTTCAGCGACAGCCCCAGCGGCGGCTCGGTCAGCGCGATGCGGCCGATTTCACCGCCCAGGTCGAGCTGGCGCTGGTACTTGGACGCCAGCGGCAGCAGGTCGGGGCCGTACAGCGTCATCTGGTAGCGCTGGGCGATCCACCACGGCACCTGTTGTTGCAGCAGGCGATCCAGCGCCAGCACCACCACCACCATGCGGCGCCGGTCCGGCGTGGCCGCGGCGTATTGCAGGCGCGGCTGGCCGTGCGACATCCACAACTCGCCCCAGCCCGGCTCGCCCCGGTACGGCAGCGCCCATTGCGACGTCTGGGTGGAATGCCATTCCACCTGGCCGCGACCGTCCTGCACCGACAGGCCGACGATCTCCGGGCTGGTCTGCAACAACGACAGCACCCGCGCCTGGAACACCGGCGAGCCGTAATCCGCGCCCAGCAGCGTGGCCGCCAGCCCCTGTACCGCGTCGCGGTCGACATTCATCTGCTGCTCGATCGCCTGCTTCTGCCACAGCAGATCCTGCTCCAGCGTCGCCGCCCGCTGTTCCGCCGCCTCGCCCCGCGCCAGCAGCAGGTAGCCGGAGAACGCCAGGGTGAACAGCGCGGCAAGCAGGCCGGGAACGAGCGGCAGCCAGCGATGGACGCGGGATGAAGTCATGACGCGGGGATGAAGGACGATGCTCGCGACTATAAGCGATTCGTGGTGGGGGTGGAGATGGCGATTTCCCTGTGCCGGGCCAAACAAAAGGCGGGCTGGGCCCGCCTCGGTAAAGCCTGGTACGCCGGCAACGTGCCGGGTCCGGTCGCTAAGGCAGTACCGCGTTGACCAGCGGTTTGCCGGCGGCGAAGTCGGCCACGTTCTGCATCACCGTCTCGGCAATCGCCGCCAGCGCCTCGTCGGTCAGGAAGCCCTGGTGTGAGGTGATGACCACGTTGGGGAAGGTGGTCAGCCGCGCCAGCACGTCGTCCTGCACCGCCGAGCCCGAGAGATCCTCGAAAAACACGCCTTCCTCGTATTCGTAGACATCCAGCCCCACGCCGCCGACCTGGCCGCTCTTGAGCGCATCGAGCAGGGCGCTGGAGTCGATCAGGCCGCCGCGGCTGGTGTTGATGATGACGGCGCCACGTTTCATGGTCGCCAGCGATTCGGCGCTGATCATGTGGCGGGTTTCGGGGAACAGCGGGGCGTGCAGGCTGACGATGTCGGCCTGTGCCAGCAATTCGGGCAGTGGCACGAAGCGGCAGCCGACGGCCTGTTCCAGTGCGGGATCGGGGGTGCGGTCATAGGCCAGCAGCTTCATGCCGAAGCCGTTGGCGATGTCGAGCGCGGCGCGGCCGATCTTGCCTGCGCCGACCACGCCGAAGGTGCGGCCGTGCAGGTTGAAGCCGACCAGCCCGTCGAGCGAGAAGTTGGCGTCGCGCACGCGGTTGAAGGCGCGATGGGTCTTGCGCACCAGCGTGAGCAGCAGCGCGAATACGTGCTCGGCCACGGCTTCGGGCGAATACGCGGGCACGCGGGTGACCACGATGCCCAGCCGTGCGGCGGCGGCGATGTCCACGCCGTTGTAGCCGGCGCTGCGCAGCGCCACGTGGCCGACGCCCAGGCGTTTCAATTCGGTGAGCGTGGCTTCGTCGACCCGGTCGTTGACGAAGGGGCAGACCACGTCGAAGCCCGCGGCAAGGGGAACGGTGCTCTTGTTGAGGCGGTCGTCGAAGAACTCCAGCTCGTGGCCGGCGTGATTGGCGTCGTTCAGCGCGATACGGTCGTATCGTTTGCTGTCGAATACGGCAATGCGCATCGTGAATCCTCGTTGGGATGGATGAAAGTCGCGGTGGCGCGAGACGGTGAGACGGGCGATGCGCCGGCCTGCCGGCTCGCCGATCGACGCAAGACGCTCACGTGTCGGCGCGGGCGTTGCATGTCACGGCCGCGCAGCCTGGGGCGATCCGGAAGACTGTCGCGCCGGCCCGTGGTTCCGGCTCAGCCCCAGCCCAGATTGGTATGGCTGGCGGTGATGTCGTTGCCTTTCCAGTGGTGGCCGTTGAGCTGGCTGCAGATGGCGCCGACGACGACGCTGCTTTCCTCGTCCAGCTTGACCAGCGCATTGAAGCGCTCGCCCAGGCCGGCCGAAACGGTGATCTCGCCCACGCCGGGCACGCCCAGCGTTTCGAGCAGTTCGCGGATGTCGTCGGTGGTGGTGTCGGGGGGCAGGTTGCCGAGCATCATTTGCATTGCGATGGAACTCCAACTGAAGGGTAGGGGGAATCGCCTGGCTGAGTATGAACCATTCTAGGGCCTGTTCACGGTCGTTTCACGACTGTGAACAGGTGCCGGGGGCGAGCGGGGAGACGTCGGGAAGCAGCCCGGCGCGCAGGGCGCGCCGGTGCGTCAGCGTTGCGCCGGGTGATGGGCTTCGTGGCGCCAGCGGTCGAGGCGCGGATCGCGCCGCAGATAGGTGGGGGCGACGACTTCGAGCGCGGCGGGCGCGAAGCCCAGTTGCGGCGGGAAGCCGGCGGGGTCGATGCTGTCCTGGCGCAGCGAATCGAGGTTGTCGCGGGTCAGCGGCGGGTTCGGCAGCAGCGCCATCAGCATGGCCTGGAGCCGCGCGACGCCGTCGGGCAGCGACACGATGGGGCGCGAATGGCCGCTCAGGCGCCCGGCCAGGCGCACCAGCTCGGCCAGCGTGTACACCTGCGGGCCGACCAGGTTCAGCGATTGTCCGATCAGGTCGGCGCGCAGCACGCCCTGCTCGAATGCCTGTGCCACGTCGCCCACCCAGACCGGCTGGAAGCGCACGTTGGCGCCGGCCAGCGGAACCAGCGGCAGGGTGCGCTGCATGGCGGCGAACAGGTTGAGGAAATGGTCGCCCTCGCCGAACACCACCGAGGGGCGGTAGATGGTCCAGTCCAGCTCGCTGGCGCGCACCCGCGCCTCGGCCTCGCCCTTGCTGCGCAGATAGTGCGACGGGCCGAACAGGTCGGCGCCGAGCGCGCTCATGTGCAGGTAGCGCATCACGCCGGTGTCGTGACAGGCGTCGAGGATGCTTTCGGTCAGCGCCAGGTGGGCGCGCTGGAACGCGGCGGGCCGGCCATTGAGAATGCCGACCAGGTTGATCACCACGTCCTGGTCGCGCATCAGCGCGCGCAATTGCGCCGGCTGGTGCACGTCGGCCACCACCACGTCGAGCTGCGGCAGCAGCAGCAGGTCGCGGGCATTGGTCTCGCGGCGGGTGGGGACGGTGACGCGGTGGCCGGCGCCGGCCAGCCGCGCCGCGAGGCGGCTGCCGATGAAGCCGCTGCCTCCGATCAGCAGAATGGCGCGTTCGCGTGGGGCAAGGCGTGCGGGCATGGCGACCTCCGGCGGGTTGGGCGTCCGGCGGCGGCGATGGCGCCCATGGCTGGTCGCGCGGGGCCGGTTACGCAAGGAGCCTTGCAGCTTAATCTCGCGGTCCGGCCGGTGGCTTGCGTTAGGTCAGGGGGCGTCCACCACGCCGCCGCGCGGCGGGATCGGCGTCAACCGTTCCTGCATGGTGGGCGCCTTGGGGAAGGCATAGCGGTAGACCTGGGCGTTCGCCAGCACTTTCTTGACGTAATCGCGCGTTTCGTCGAACGGGATCGATTCGATATAGATGGCGGCGTCCAGCGAACCGTCCTCCTGCCAGCCGCGCGCCCGGCCCGGCCCGGCGTTGTAGCCGGCGGTGGCCAGCACCGGGTGCGATTCCAGCCGATCCAGGATATAGCGTAGATAGAAGGTGCCCAGTTGCAGGTTGGATTCGGCGTGGTGCACCGCCTTGGGATCGAAGTTCCGGTCGCCCATCTTGGCCGCCACCCACTTGGCGGTGGCCGGCATCAGCTGCATCAGGCCGCCGGCGCCGACCGACGACCGCGCCTCGGTGACGAATCGGCTCTCCTGGCGGATCAGGCCGTAGACCCAGGCCGGGTCGAGGCCGTTGCTGCGCGCTTCGCGCTCGATGTCGGCGCGGAACGGCAACGGGTAGCGCAGCGACAGGTCGGAGAAGGTCTTGGCGCGCTCGGCGGCGTAGATCGAACGGTCGTAGTAGCCCTCGCGCTGCGCCAGCATGGCGGCGGCCACCAGCTCGGGCTCGCTGGCGCCGCGCAGGCCCCAGTTCCATTCGCGCACGCCCTCGGTGCGCCAGCCACCGTTGAGCAGCGCCAGTGCGCGCGTCAGGCCGGGGCGCTCGCGCATCGCGGCGATTTCCTGCTCGGTGGGGCGGTACGGCAGCGACGACGGCGCCGCCACCGGGGTCTTCAGTTCGGACAGCGCCAGCAGACCGTAGAAGTCGTCGTTGCTGGCGACGCCGGCGAGCAGCGCCTCGGCCTCGGCGTCGCGCTGCCTGGCCTTGAGCGCCTGGGCCTTCCAGTAGCGCCAGGCCGGTTCGTTGGCCTCGTCGTCGGGCATGGCCTCCACCCGCGCCAGTACGGCGTTGATGTCGCGGGCGCGCAGCGCGGCGCGGATCGACCAGGCGCGGCCCGAGGCGGTCAGCGCCGGGAAGCCGTTGGCGAACCAGGCGTTGGCCTGCGGATGGCGCGATTTGGCGGCCACTTCGGCCACTTGCAGCCAGCCGTAGCGGCGATCCTCCGCCGGCCAGCCTGCGGCGCGGTTTTCCAGCCACGCGGCGGCGGCGTCCGGGTTGGTGCGCGCCAGCCGCGACAGTGCGTACAGCGCCGCTTCGCGCGTGGCGCGGCGGTCGGCGTTGCCGTAGCCCAGCAGCGCCTTGACCGGATTGGCGGCCGCCTGCGCCAGCGAGCGGTTCTGCAATTCGGGCGGGTTGCCGACGCGCGCGGCGATCTGGCGGGCGAAATCGGTGTTGTTGCGCGAGAGCGCATCGCGGATGCGCACCCACACGTCGTCGGTGCCGAGCTGGCCGTTGGCGAACAGCCAGTCGAACACCGGGCCGCAGGCGTCCGGCTGGGCGCGGCCGATGGCCCACAGGCGCTTGACCTGCATGGCGCCGGCGTTGCGTCCGCGGGCCAGCCCGGCCTGCGCCGCGTAGCACTCGGCGTCGACCGCCGGCGAATCCAGCTTGGGGTATTCCGCCAGCACCTGGTCCCACAGGCCGCGCTTGCCCAAGGTGGCGATCCACTCGCCGCCCAGCTTGTCGGCCAGCGGCGTGCCGTCGTAGCGCGCCAGGAAGGCGCGGATCTCGTCGTCCGGCGGCACCGTCGCCAGTTGCGCGGACAACAGGTGATAGCGCGGATACATCTCCAGCGGATCGCCCACGGCATTGCTGGCCAGCGTCGACAATTGCGCCAGGCTGCGGTTGCGCACGGCCTCGCGCAGGGCATCCAGGTCGAGCGCGGCCTGGGCGGAAAGGCTGAACGAAAGGGCGGCGAGGGCGAGGAACGATTTCATGGGAGCGGGGGCGCAAGGCGAAGAGAGGATGGAGCGGTGGTGCCCGCGTTGGTTCCGGCGGGCTGTTCCATTCTACTCGAAACCTAAAGCCTGCTGACGTTGCACGTCATCAAGGACGGATGGCCGTCGCTGACGCATGATCCCCGCCACGGCAGCTGCCGCCACGCGGGCGCGGAAGGGCCGGGTTCCGGCGCGCCGCGGGCGCTCGGCAATGGCCGGCCACGGGCAAAAGCAAGTAGAATCCATCGGTTAACCAGCCGGCCCGCCTTGCGCGCCGCCGCCGGCGCATCCCACCCGCACCTCGGGGAAATCAGGGGTTGGAAACAAGAAGACGATGCTGACTTTCCAGGAAATCTTGCTCACGCTCCAGAATTACTGGGGCCGCCAGGGGTGTGCACTGTTGCAGCCCTACGACATGGAGATGGGCGCCGGCACCAGCCATACCGCCACCTTCCTGCGCGCCATCGGCCCCGAGCCGTGGAACGCCGCCTACGTACAGCCCAGCCGCCGTCCCAAGGATGGCCGCTACGGCGAGAACCCGAACCGACTCCAGCACTACTACCAGTTCCAGGTGGTGCTCAAGCCCAGCCCGGACGACATCCAGGACCTGTACCTGGGCAGTCTGCGCGAACTGGGCATCGATCCGACGGTGCACGACATCCGCTTCGTCGAGGACGACTGGGAGAACCCGACGCTGGGCGCGTGGGGCCTGGGCTGGGAAGTGTGGCTGAACGGCATGGAAGTCACCCAGTTCACGTACTTCCAGCAGGTGGGCGGCCTGGACTGCAAGCCGGTGCTGGGCGAGATCACCTACGGCACCGAGCGCCTGGCGATGTACCTGCAAGGCGTGGAAAACGTCTACGACCTGGTGTGGACGCAGTTCCCCAATGGTCAGAAGGTGACCTACGGCGACATCTACCACCAGAACGAGGTGGAGCAATCCACCTACAACTTCGAGCATTCCAACGTCGAGCTGCTGCTCAGCCTGTTCAACAGCTTCGAGGCCGAGGCGCAGAAGCTGCTGGAGGCGGGCCTGTCGCTGCCGGGCTACGAGATGATCCTGAAGGCGGCGCACACCTTCAACCTGCTCGACGCACGCGGAGCGATCTCGGTGACCGAGCGCGCCGCCTATATCGGCCGTATCCGCACCCTGGCGCGTGGCGTGGCGCAAGCCTACTTCGACAGCCGCGAACGCCTGGGCTTCCCGATGTGCCAGCCGGCGCAAGCCTGACCGGAGTCGCCCCATGAAGACCGTCCTCGTCCTGGCCCTCGCCCTGTCGCTGGGCGCCTGCAAGAAGTACGAGGAAGGCACGCGCGGCCCCGAGCCGGTGCCGTTCAAGGGCGAGTGGCGCAGCTACGGCGAGATGCCGGACTTCGAAGTGTTCGTCGACGTGAAATCGATCTCGCACAACGACCGCGCCGGCAGCGACCTGTACACCTACGTGTGGATGCGCCAGGAGTTCCGCGAGCCGCAGGTGGACGGCGTCTCCAAGGGCGTGTTCAACCGCAAGTACGCGCGCCTGGCCATCGAATGCAAGAGCGGCCGCATGGCCGAGGTCGCGGCCGAATTGCGCGACGAGAACGACGGCGACATCGCCCGTTACGACGTGCCCGGCTACCAGTGGGAATTCCAGACCCCCGAACCCAACACCTTTGGCTCGGACTTCGTCCGCCAGGTCTGCCAGATCATGGCCGCCAAGGATGCACAAAAAGACAAGGACGACGAGTAAACCCATGTCCCAGACCCTGCTGATCGAACTGTTGACCGAGGAGCTGCCGCCCAAGGCGCTGCCCAAGCTGGGCGCCGTGTTCGCCCAGAGCATCTTCGACGAACTGGCCCGCCTGGGCTTCGCCCCCAAGGATGCGCAATACCACGCCTTCGCCAGCCCGCGCCGGCTGGCGGTGACCATTCCTGGCGTGCTGGCGGTGCAGCCCGACCAGCGTGTCGAGCGCCGCGGCCCGGCGGTGTCCGCCGGCTTCAAGGACGGCGCGCCGACCCCGGCGCTGGCCGGCTTCGCCCGCAGCTGCGGGGTGGAGGTGGCCGCGCTGGAGCAGGGCTCCGACGGCAAGCAGGACGTGTTCGTGTTCCGCTCGGTGAAGCCGGGCGAAGCGTTGTCCGCCGTGCTGTCCGGCGTGGTGGATGCCGCGCTGCGCAAACTGCCGGCCCCCAAGATGATGCGCTGGGGCGACCGCGACGGGCAGTTCATCCGCCCGGTGCACGGCCTGGTGCTGCTGCACGGCGCCGACGTGGTGCCCGGCGGCGTGCTGCACCTGCAATCCGGCCGCGTCACCCGCGGGCATCGCTTCCTGTCGCAGGGCGAGATCACGCTGCCCGACGCCGACAGCTACGCCCGCACCCTGTTCGAGGCCGGCAAGGTGGTCGCCAGCTTCGACGCGCGCCGCGCGCTGATCGGCCAGAAGCTGAAGGACGAGGCCGCCCGCCTGGGCGCCACCATCGCCGCCGACGACGCACTGTTCGACGAAGTGACCGCGCTGGTGGAATGGCCGGTGGTGCTGGTGGGCGAGTTCGAGGCGGACTTCCTCAAGGTGCCGCAGGAATGCCTGATCCTCACCATGCAGCAGAACCAGAAGTACTTCCCGCTGCTGGATGCCGCCGGCAAGCTGACCAACCGCTTCCTGCTGGTCTCCAACCTGGAGACCGCCGATCCGGTGCACATCGTCGAAGGCAACGCCCGCGTGCTGCGCGCGCGCCTGTCCGACGCCAAGTTCTTCTACGAGCAGGACCAGAAGCGCCGCCTGGAGGCGCGCGTGCCCGGCCTGTACAACGTGGTGTACCACAACAAGATCGGCAGCCAGCTCGAACGCGTTGAGCGGCTGGTGAAGATCGCCGGCGAGATCGGCCCGGCGCTGGGCGCCAGCCGCGCCCACGCCGAGCGCGCCGCCTACCTGGCCAAGGCCGACCTGCTGTCCGACATGGTCGGCGAGTTCCCCGAGCTGCAAGGCGTGATGGGCACCTACTATGCCCGCCTGGACGGCGAGCCGGCCGAGGTGGCCGACGCCATCGAAGGCCACTACCACCCGCGTTTCGCCGGCGACAGCCTGCCGCAGACCCCCGTCGCCACCGCCGTGGCGCTGGCCGACAAGCTGGAAGCCATCGTCGGCATCTGGGGCATCGGCATGATCCCCACCGGCGACAAGGATCCGTTCGGCCTGCGCCGCGCCGCGCTCGGCGTGCTGCGCATGCTGCTGAACCGGCCGCTGGACCTGCGCGCGCTGCTCACCGCCGCGGTGGCGCCGTTCCCGTCCGGCGTGATCGCCGACGGCACGGTCGATGGCGTGTACGGCTTCATGCTGGAGCGTCTGAAAAACTATCTGGCCGCCGACTACCCCGGCGCCGACATCGACGCGGTGCTGGCGCTGCACCCCACCCGCCTGGACGACGTCGAACGCCGGCTGGTGGCCGTGGCCGAGTTCAAGGCGCTGCCCGAGGCCGCCGCGCTGGCCGCCGCCAACAAGCGCATCCGCAACATCCTGAAGAAGGTGGAAGGCGGCCTGCCCGCGCTGAACCCGGCGCTGTTCGCCGAGCCGGCCGAGAAATCGCTGCACGACGCCCTGCAAGCGGTAACCGGCCCGGTGGCCGATGCCCTGGCCGCGCACGACTACACCCGCGCCCTCAAGACCCTGGCCGCGCTCAAGGCGCCGGTCGATGCGTTCTTCGACGGCGTGATGGTGATGGCCGACGACGCCGCGGTACGCGGCAACCGCCTCGCCCTGCTGAACGCGCTGGCCGGCGCGATGAACCGGGTGGCGGAACTGTCGCTGTTGGCGGAGTGAATGTGATGTCCAGGTTGTTGCAGTCGTTCTGTTGGGCGATCTTTCTTATCGCGGGGCCGTTGTCCGCGGCTGAGTGCCTCAAGCCGGAGTACGAGTCCTTCAAAGGCGACGACCACGCGTATGGCAAGGCGGTGGATGCATACCTGCTCTGCGATCAGGCTGCGCCTGCGCAGACTGAAAGCATGCCCCCCGAGTTGGAAACGCCGTCGCCTATCACCCTGGCTGATTTGGATGCGATGCTCCGGGCGGACTGCAAAGAGGAGATACGTACCTGGTCGGAGCGCCTCAAGCGGGACATGATCGCCAGCTGGAGCGATCAGCGCTCTTACACCACTTGGTTGCAGGAAGGTGGGCTGACACGGCTGCGCTCGATATTGCGGGAATCCGGTGTGCTCTCCGATGCTGATGTCGAGGTGTTGATCAAGGGCTGTGATCAGGCCATCCGCGAGGAACTGAAGGCATCATGAAAGAGGCCGCCCCCAAGCTGCTGATCCTCGACCGCGACGGCGTGATCAACGAGGATCGGCCCGATTTCGTGAAGTCGCCCGAGGAATGGGTGCCGATCCCCGGCAGCCTGGAGGCGGTGAGCGAGCTGTCGCGCGCCGGCTATTTGCTGGTGCTGGCCACCAATCAGTCGGCCATCGGGCGCGGCATCATCGACATGGCCGTGCTCAATGCCATCCACGCCAAGCTGCATCGCGCGGTGGCCGAGCTGGGCGGACATATCGACGCCATCTTCTTCTGTCCGCACGCGCCCGATGCCGGCTGCGCCTGTCGCAAGCCGGCGCCGGGCATGGTGCTCGACATCGCCAAGCGCTTCCATGTGCCGCCGGCCGATTGCCTGATGGTCGGCGACAGCCTGCGCGATCTGCAGGCGGTGGCCGCCGCCGGTGGCAAGCCGCTGCTGGTGCGCACCGGCAATGGCGCCAGGACCGAGGCCAAGGGCGACCTGCCCGCCGGCACGCAGGTGTTCGACAATCTGGCGGCCGTCGCCCAATGGCTGCTGAAGCCCCGCACCCATCCCGACGCGCCCGCGCGCGACGTTTAGAGCCTGTCCAGGATCTTTTCGCTGTCGTGCAAAGATCCTGGACAGGCTCTCAGGCCCCACCGTTTAGATAGGTTTCTTCCCCCATGATCTGGATTCGTTCTGCGTTGTACTGGCTGGGCCTGATCGCGATCACGCTGCCCTACGCCATCCTGTGCCTGTTGATCCTGCCGCTGCCGCCGGTGCTGCGTTTCCGCATCATCAGCGGCTGGTGCTGGAGCCAGGTGCAGTGGGTGCGCATCACCTGCGGCGTCAAGTATCGCGTGGAAGGGCGCGAGCATATCCCGGCCGGTCCGGCGATGATTCTCTCCAAGCACCAGTCCGCCTGGGAGACGATGGCGCTGCCGATCATCTTTCCGCCCTTCGTCTACGTGCTCAAGCGCGAGCTGTTCAAGATCCCGTTCTTCGGTTGGGGGCTGAAGGCGTCGTCGCCGATCGGCATCGACCGCAGCAACCGTTCCGAATCGCAGCGGCTGGTGATGAGCCAGGGCCGCGACCGGCTGGCCAAGGGCTTCTGGATCTGCATCTTCCCCGAAGGCACGCGCGTCGCCGCCGGCAAGCGCATCAAGTACAAGCACGGCGGCGCGCGGCTGGCGATCGCGCTGGGCATCCCGGTGGTGCCGGTGGCGCTGAACGCGGGCGAATTCTGGCCGCGCAATTCCTTCCTCAAGTATCCGGGCACCATCACCGTGCGCATCGGGCCGGTGATCCCGCCCGAAGGCACGCCGAGCGAGCTGGGCGACAAGGTCGAGACGTGGATCGAGAACGAGATGGAAAAGATCTCGGGCCAGGGGCCGTGCCACCCGGCCAATCAGCGATAACGGTCGGCGATCACTGCATGAGCGCGGCCACGCATCGCCTGGCGCTGGCCGAACACACGCTGGAATACACCGTCACCCGCTCCAGCCGGCGCCGCTCCATCGGTCTGCGCATCGATGCGCGCGGTCTGGTGGTGCAATTGCCGGCCAGGGCGCCGCTGGCCGAGGCCGAGCGCGTGCTGCGACTGAAGCTGGACTGGGTGCTGCGCCATCTGGCGGCGCGGGCCGCCGCGCCGGCCGCCGTGGCGCTGGGCGACGGCGCCATCATCCACTGGCTGGGCACGCCGCGCACCCTGCGCCTGGGCGCGGCGCGCTCCCGCCTGGCCGACGATGCGTTGTGGCTGTCCGCGCCGGATGCCACCCGCCTGCCCGCCGCGCTGAGCCAGTTCCTGCAACGCAGCGCGCGCGGCTATTTCGCCGAGCGTGTCGCCGTCTGGAGCGCCCGGATGGGGCTGACGCCGCGCCGGGTCTTGCTGACCTCGGCGCGCGGGCGCTGGGGCAGTTGCTCGGCGGCCGGCGACGTGCGGCTCAACTGGCGGTTGATGCAGGCGCCGGCCGAGGTGATCGACTACGTGGTGATCCACGAGCTGGCACACCTGGCGGAGCTGAACCATTCGCCGCGCTTCTGGGCTCGGGTGGAACAGGTGTGTCCCGACTGGCGCCACTGCCGCGACTGGCTGAAGGCGCACGGCGCCGGCCTGTTCCACTTCTGAGCGCAATCCGGCCATCCGGCCGGCGTATTCTTTTTTTGAAATCACCCGGCGAGGAAGCCATGAGCCAAGAAACCCTGAGACTGTCCAAGCGCATGGTCGAGTTGGGATTGTGTTCGCGCCGCGAGGCGGACGAACTGATCGAACAGGGTCGGGTGCTGGTCGATGGCCGCGCCGTCGATACCCTGGGCAGCCGCGTCACGCCGGCGCAGCACATCGCCATCCTGCCGGCCACCGGCGTCGCCACGCCGGAGCGGGTGACGCTGCTGCTGAACAAGCCGGCCGCCCTGCGCGCCTGGAGCGACGCCGACCTGCTGGGCGTGACCGCCTTGCTGCGGCCGGAGCTGCGCCATGGCGGGCCCGATATCCGCTTCCTGAAGAAGCACGTGCAACGCCACCAGGTGGCGGTGCCGCTCGACCCCAACGCCAGCGGCCTGCTGGTGCTGACCCAGGATGCGCGGCTGGCGCAACGGCTGGCCCAGGCGCAGGACTTCGAGCAGGAATTCCTGGTGTGGCCGACCGGGCCGGTGACGACGGAGCAGGTCGCCACGCTGGCGCGGACGCGCGCCGTGGGCGAGGCGACCATCAAGCCGTTCAAGGTGACGCGGCAGAGCGAGCGGCAGTTGCGCTTCCTGCTGCGCGAACATCGGCCGGGCCTGATCCCCGCGCTGTGCGCCAGCGTGGGCCTGGGGGTCGCCAGCTACCGGCGCATCCGCGTCGGCCGGCTGGCGCTGGGCGATCTGCCCGAAGGCGGCTGGCGCTACCTGGGGCCAAACGAGCGGTTTTAGGCGCTATTCGCCAGCCAGTGGCGCGACGCTGACCTCGCTGGCCGGAGGCGTGGCGATGGCTTCGCCGGCCGGCGGCGCGGCTGCCGTGGGCGGCACGGCGGCCTGCGCGGCGGCCGGTCCGGTCGGTGGCGCCGCAGGCGGGGCGGACTTGGCGGCATCGACCGCCCAGCCGGCGACGGCGGTGCCGCCCTGCACCGTGGCCTTGCCCACGTCCCAGGCGACGCCGGCGGTGGTGGCGGCCACGTTGACCGCCGCACTGGCGGCCCCGACGGTGGCGGCGCCGACGCTGACCACGGTTCCCACCGTGCCGCAGCCGGCGAGCAGGAGGATCAGGCCGAACGGGATCAGATACTTCAAGGATGAACTCCGGTTGGTCGATTCGCCCTGGGACAGCAGGCGCTCAGCGGCCCATGCCGCCGACCTGCTGCGCCAGATAGGTGGCGTAGTTGTCGGTCATGCCGCCGATGAAGTCGAGCACGCGGCGGTAGGTTTCGTACAGCGGCCATTCGCGGCGCGGCGCGTTGTATTCCATCAGGTCCAGCACGCGCTGCATGCGGAACGGCATCTGCGGACTGACCTTCAATTGGTACGCCGCGTTGCAGAAGGCGTCGAGCAGGATGTCCAGGCAAGTGAACGAGCCCACTTCGATCTCGATCTTGCGGCGCTCGTTGAAGATGCGCTCTCGCGCCAGTTGCTTGGCCTCGGCGATGCCGTGACGCATGCTTTCCGGGCAGTCGTTGAGCAGGTCGCCCTGGTAGCTGCCTTCCATCAGCCGCGGGTATTGCCGGATGAAGGTGTGGACCACGTCGCGCACGCAGCGATCGATGGCCTTGCCGCGCAGTACCGAGATCTTGCGCCGCACCGACGGCGCGGCGGCCACTTCCAGCTTCAGCAGCTCGTGTTCGCCGCCGCAGATCTTCAACAGCACCGGTTCGACCACCTCGAACGGCAGCATGCCGATCTCGATGCCGTCCTCCAGGTCGAGGATGGCGTAGCAGATGTCGTCGGCCGCCTCCATCAGATACGACAGCGGATGGCGCGCCCAGCGCCCCGCCTCCAGTTGCGGCAGGCCCAGTTCGGTGGCCACTTCCTCCAGCAATTTTTGTTCGGACTGGTAACAGCTGAACTTGCCCTTGGCGGCGGCGTGCGCGCTGGTCCACGGATACTTGAGGGTGGAGCCCAGCGTGGCGTAGGTCAGCCGCAGGCCACCCTCGAAGCGATGGTTTTCCAGCTGGGTGATGATGCGGAACCCCTGGGCATTGCCCTCGTAGGTCATCAGGTCGCGCCGTTCCTCGGCGTGCAGGTTCTGCATCAGGTAGGCGTGCTCGGGGCGGCGGAACCAGTCGCGGATCGCGTATTCGCCGGCGTGGCCGAACGGCGGGTTGCCGATGTCGTGCGCCAGGCACGCGGCCTGGACGATGGCGCCCAGGTCGTAGGGTTCGATGTGCGGCGGCAGCCGGTCGCGCAGGCGCTCGCCGATCAGCACGCCCAGGCTGCGCCCGACGCAGGCCACCTCGATGGAATGTGTCAACCGCGTGTGCACATGATCGTTTTCCGTCATCGGATGCACCTGGGTCTTGCGGCCCATGCGCCGGAACGGCGAGCAGAACACGATGCGGTCGTGATCCTTGTGGAAATGACTGCGGCCGGATTCGGGGGAGGCATCGGGGGCGCGGGGGGCGCCCAGGCGGTCGGCTGCCAGCAGCCGGTTCCAATCCATCATGGGGGATTTCCGAAGAGATTTTGACCGCGCCGGTGGACACCGGCGTGCATGGCCCCCGATTATACGGCGCGCCCGATACCCGGCGCCGCTCCCGGCAGGCGGTTTTCAATAAGGCGAATAACAATGATCCGACGTTTCCGGTTCCACCTGTGGTGGTTGTCCCTGTGCGCATTCCTGTTGGCGGGCTGCGCCATCCAGCAGGCGACCACGGCTTTTGCCGAGGGCCGCTACCTCGACAGTGTGCGCAAGGTGGTGAGCTACCTGGACGGCCGCAACGCGCTGCCGGATGCCGAGGACAGCGCCAAGCTGTTCGGCATCGTTCGCGACGTGGTGGCCCACTACGAAACCGAGCTGGCGCAGACGCCGCCGGGCTATCGCGGCGTGCGCATCGCCAACCTGGACGCGCTGTGGCAGTTGCGTACGCTGCTCGATGGCAAGTACTACGACCAGCAGGTGGCGTTCTTCACCGGCAAGTACACCATCTCCGGGCTGGCGCAGCAGGTGGCCGAGCAGTACTACCTGAGCGCGCAGGAGATCCCCATCCGCGGCAAGGACGACTATCTGGCGCGGGCCCAGGCTTACGGCAACGCGCTGAAATACTATCCGTACAAGGACGCCGCAGCGTTGCAGGAACGCAATACGCGCGAGTACTGGCAGGCCAATGCCGAGGAGCACTACCTGCGTGGCAAGTCGGCCATCGCCAACAAGGATTACCGCATGGCGAGCGAGGAGCTGGAACAGGCGATCTCCGACTTCGCCAGCTACGGCCCGTACAAGGACAGCCAGGCGCTCTACGACAAGTATGACCGGATCTACCGCGGCGACGAATCGCGGCGCCTGTATCGTCAGGCCAGCACCGCGGCCCAGACCGCGCGGCTGCGCTACGAATACCGCGCGGTGGCGGCCGACTTCCAGCAGGCCTACGACATCCATGCCAAGTACGGCGAACTGAACGACGCCCGCAGCCAGGCCGAACAGTACCGCGCTCGCGGCATGGTCAGCGTGGCGCTGGAGATCGACGATCCGGCGCTGGAGCGCGAGGTGCGCGACTGGCTGAACCTGCCGTACCTGCGCTGGAGCGGCGCGGGCTCCGACGTGCGGCTGAGCCTGCGCTGGCAGGATCGCTACGACGAACGCCGCAACGACCGCACCGTGACCGCGATGAGCGAGAACGTGAAGTCGCGCGCGCAGCGCACCAAGCCGGACGGCGGCACCGAGTGGTACGACGCCTACACGCTGTACCGTTTCAACAAGGTGCGCGAAGCCTCGGAAAACTGGCTGGAGCTACGCCTCGACGTCGACGCCAGCGGGCAGTACCGCTATCGCAACAGCCATACCGAACGGGTGGGGTCGCGCTGGGCCGAGGAGTTCTATACCGGTGAGGTGCCGCCCAAATACCGCCGCCGCACCGAGGGCGACTGGGCATCCCGCGAGGAACTGTACGGCCGCGCCTGGGCGCAGATCCGCCCGTCGTTGCGGCGCGATATCGACGAAATCGCGGCCGGTTTGCAGCGCCTGTAGAAGGCGCCGGCCCGGCCCTGGCAGGCCCCTCCGGCCGGTGTGCGCGGCACGCTCCGGGGCCGGGGCCGCATCGGGCGCAAGCCCTTGGCACCATTGAGGGAAACGCCTGTCCCTGGGGGTGTTTTTTGGCTAGAATGGCGCCCATTTTTTGGACTATTTCCAGGTGTGCCGCCTGAGCGGCCACCCCCGGGGGACACTATGGCGCTGCTCGAGATCCGCGACGTCGTCAAAACCTTTGGCGATTTCACCGCCGTGAACCACGTGAGCCTGGCGGTCGAGGCGGGCGAGTTCTTCACCCTGCTGGGCCCGTCCGGCTGCGGCAAGACCACCTTGCTGCGCATGCTGGCCGGCTTCGAGCAGCCCGATTCGGGCGAGATCCTGCTCGACGGCAAGAACATGGCCGGCGTGCCGCCGGAAAAGCGCCCGGTGCATACCGTGTTCCAGAGTTACGCGCTGTTCCCGCACATGACGGTGGCGCAGAACATCGCCTTCCCGCTGAAGATGGCCGGGGTGGCGTCCGCCGAGATTCCCAAGCGCGTGGACGAAGTGCTGGAGGACGTGCGCCTGCAACAGTTCGCGCGCCGCTATCCGCACGAGTTGTCCGGCGGCCAGCGCCAGCGCGTGGCGATCGCCCGGGCGCTGGTGAACCGCCCGCGTCTGCTGCTGCTGGACGAGCCGTTGTCGGCGCTCGACGCCAAGCTGCGCGAGCAGATGCAGATCGAGCTGATCAACCTGCAAAAGGAAGTGGGCATCACCTTCGTCTATGTGACCCACGATCAGGGCGAGGCGCTGGCGCTGTCGCACCGCATCGCGGTGATGAGCCAGGGCCAGGTGGAACAGCTGGACGCGCCCGAGACCATCTACAGCTATCCCAAGAGCCGCTTCGTCGCCGACTTCATCGGCCAGTGCAACCTGTTGGACGCCACCATCACCGAGGTGCAGCCGGGCCGGATGAAGGTGGAGATCGAGGGGGTCGGCACCGCCGAGGCGCTGCCGGTGGCCGGCGCGCAGGTGGGGGGCAAGGGCACGCTGACGCTGCGCCCGGAGAAGATCAAGCTCGGCGCCACGCTGCCGCAGGGCAACGCCGACGAGGTGCACTTCAAGGGCCGGGTGCACGATTGCCTGTACCTGGGCGACGTGACCATCTACATCGTCGAGCTGGACAACGGCACGCTGGTCGAGACCATGCTGCCGAACTCCGGCTCGGGCAAGGCGAAGTTCTTCGATGACAACGATCTGGTCGAGCTGGCGTGGCGCTTCGACGCCGGCCATTTCGTCCTCGCCTGAGGGCCTTTGCGCATGAAATCGAAAAGCCTGGCCAAGTGGCTGATCTCCGGGCCACCGCTGCTCTACCTGCTGCTGTTCTTCGCCATCCCGTCGCTGATCATGGCGTTCGCGGCGTTCCGCTTTCCGGGCGACTACGGCGGGCTGATGCCGCTGACGACGGCCAACCCGGACACCGGCGCCACCGAACTGCTGATCAACTTCGGCAACTGGCGCGATTTTCTGACGCTGGAGAACTTCCAGCGCTTCTTCGACGAGCCGATCTACTTCGAGCTGTTCGTCAAATCGTTCTGGTACGCCGGCCTGACCACGGTGATCTGCATCGTGCTGGCCTATCCGCTGGCATGGCTGATCGCGCGCAGCCCGCGCAAGACCCGCGACCTGCTGGTGCTGCTGGTGATCCTGCCGTTCTGGAGCAACTTCCTGATCCGCGTCTACGCCTGGATGATCATCCTGGGGCCGCAGAGCTACTTCAGCCGCGCGCTGAACTCGGTGCTGGCCGTGTTCGGCGTCGAGCCGGTGTCGCTGCTGTTCTCGCAGTTCGCGGTGATCGTCGGCCTGGTGTACGTGCACCTGCCGTTCATGGTGCTGCCGCTGTACGCCAACCTGGAAAAGCACGACATGGCGCTGCTCGATGCCGCGCAGGATCTGGGCGCCAACGCGTGGCAGCGCTTCTGGAAGGTGACCTGGCCGCTGTCGCTGCCCGGGGTCTGGGCCGGCACCGCGCTGGTGTTCATTCCGGCGCTGGGCATGTTCGCCATCCCCGATCTGCTGGGGGGCACCAACAGCATGATGATCGGCAACCTGATCAAGCAGCAGTACCTGGACAGCCGTGACTGGCCGTTCGGTTCGGTGCTGTCGATCATGCTGACCTTCACCGTCTTGCTGCTGGCCGCGCTGGCGGCCTGGGCGGGCAGCCGCGGCAAGGACAAGCGATGAAAAAAGTGTCTTCCTGGGTCTGGGCGGCGGCCATCCTGGTCTACGCCTTCCTCTACCTGCCGCTGGCCATCGTGGTGGTGTTCTCGTTCAACGATTCCGCGCTGAACGCGGAATGGGTGGGCTTCACCTTCAAGTGGTACCAGATGCTGTTGCACGACGATGTGATGCTGGAGGCGGCGCTGCACACGCTGCTGATCGGCCTGGTCACCTGCGTGGTGTCCACCGTGCTGGGCACGCTGGCGGGCTTCGCCATGTACAAGTGGCGGCTGCGGCTGCTGCCGGCGCTGGTGCTCACGCCGATCGCCATCCCCGAGATCCTGATGGGCGTGTCGCTGCTGATCTTCTTCGTGATGCTGAACATGACGCTGGGGCTGGTGTCGATCACGCTGTCGCACATCGCCTTCTGCATCGGCTTCGTCGCCATCGTGGTGCGCTCGCGGCTGCAAGGCATGGACGAATCGCTGGTCGAGGCCGCGCGCGACCTGGGCGCCAGCCCGGTGACCGCGTTCCGCGCCGTCACGCTGCCGCTGATCATGCCCGGCATCATCGCTGGCGCGCTGATGGCGTTCACGCTGTCGATCGACGACTTCGTGATCTCGTTCTTCACCGCCGGTGTCGGCTCCAACACCTTGCCGCTGGAGATCTACTCGCGGGTGAAGGTGCCGATGAAGCTCAACCCCGAGGTCAATGCCATCTCCAGCTTGCTGATGTTGCTGACGCTGAGCTTGATCCTGATCGTGAGCAAAGTAGCCCCCTCCGCCCTCCGCTCAGAATGAGCGCTCGTCCGGGGCTCCCTGGCGTTGTTCCGCGACCTTGCCGTACCCAAGTACTGTCTGCGGTCGCGGGCCTAGCCAGGAAGCCCCGGACGAGCGCTCATGCCAATAGATCGGGAGAAGGCCAACGCCCAGCCAGTTGACCCCCGATCCACCCGGCCGGCGCCTGCGCCGGCCGTTGCTTTTGATGGAGATCCCCCGCCATGAAGAAACTGCTGTTGCTGCTCGCATTGCTCGCGGGCCCCGCTGTCGCCGACGATGTGTTGCACCTGTTCAACTGGAACAACGCCGTCTCGGCCGAGACCATCGAGCGCTTCGAGGCGCGCTGCAAGTGCACGGTGAAGGAAAGCTATTTCGGCTCGATGGAGGAAGCGCTGGCCAAGCTCACCGGCGGCGCGCAGGGCTTCGACGTGATCGGGCCGTCCAACTACGGCATCCCGCCGCTGGCCAAGCAGCACCTGTTGCAGCCGCTGGACAAGAAGAAGCTGCCCAACTTCAAGAACCTGGATCCGGCCTTCCTCAACACCGCGCTCGACAAGGGCAACACCTACTCGGTGCCCTACGACTTCACCGTCACGCTGGTCGGCTACAACGTCGAGCGGCTGAAGGCGCTGGGCATCAAGGCCGACAGCTGGGCCGTGGTGTTCGACCCCAAGGTGCTGGCCAAGCTCAAGGGCAAGGTCACGGTGCTGGACGATCCGCGCGAGGTGATCGCCGCTGCGCTGCGCTATCACGGCCACTCGGCCAACTCCACCGATCCGGCGCACCTGAAGCAGGCGGCCGCCACCATCCGCGCCGCGCGCCCTTATTGGGCCGCGTTCAACAGCCAGAGCTACATCAAGGAACTGACGCTGGGCAACATCTGGGTGGCGCTGGGCTACTCCAACGATTTCTACCAGGCCAGGATGGACGCCAAGGCGGCCAGGCGCCCGTTCACCATCGGCTACGAACTGCAGCGCGAGGGTAACGGCATGACCGCCGACAGCTTCGTCATCCACAAGCGCGCGCCGCGTCCCGACCTGGCGCATCGCTTCATCGACTTCATGCTGGAAGGCCGGAACGCGGCCGAGATCACCAACAACGTCGGCGCCGGCAACCCCAACGCCGCGGCGCGCCCGTTCATCGACAAGGCGCTGCTGGCCGTGCCGGCGGTCAACCCCAACGCCGCCACCGCCGCGCGGCTGGAGCAGTTGTCGGACCTGGACGCCGCCAGCCGCCGCGCCTGGAACCGTGCCTGGACCGAGATCAAAATGGGGCGCTGAGCCGTTTTGCGTCGTGCGTCGTGCACCGTGGCGGGGCGCGGCGCCAACGGTTTTGCGCGACCGCCACAATGCGGGTGGGCGTCGGGCTGACGCCCCGGGAATCCGTGGCATAATCGCGCGGGACTCGCGGCGCTCGCCGCACTTATCGATCGCTTTCCGGGGATATCACAGAGATGAAGAAGCTGCTTCTGGCGCTGTCGTTGTTCGCCGGCCTGGCCCAGGCCGAGGATGTACTGCACGTCTACAACTGGAACAACTATATCGCGCCGGAAACGGTGAAGCGCTTCGAGAAGGAGTGCAAGTGCCGCGTGGTGCAGGACTACTACGGCGCGATGGAGGAAATGCTGGCCAAGATGTCGGCCGGCGCCAAGGGCTACGACATCGTGGTGCCGACCGGCTTCGCGATCCCGCCGCTGGTGAAGCAGGGCATGGTCAGCCCGTTGGACAAATCCAAGCTGCCCAACTTCAAGAACGTCAACCCGTCGTTCCTGAACACCCAGTTCGACAAGGGCAACCAGTACTCCGTCCCCTACGCCTTCACCACCACCCTGGTCGGCTACAACGACAAGAAGATCAAGGAGCTGGGCCTGGACACCAGCTCCTGGGCCATCATCTTCGACCCGAAGATCCTCACCAAGATCAAGGGCAAGGTCACCGTGCTGGACGATAGCCGCGAGCTGTTCGCCGCCGCGCTGATGTACAACGGCTACTCCGCCAATTCGACCAACCCGGCCGAGTGGAAGAAGGCCGCCGAGACCATCAAGCAGGCCAAGCCGTACTGGGCCGCCTTCAACACCCAGAGCTACATCAAGGAACTGACCGTGGGCAACATCTGGGTGGCGCACGGCTATTCCAACGACATGTTCCAGGCCAACCAGGACGCCAAGGCCGCCAAGCGCCCGTTCGGCATCGCCTATGGTTTGCAGAAGGAAGGCAACACCCTGTCGCTGGACAACATGATGGTGCTCAAGGGCGCGCCGCGTCCCGATCTGGCCCACCGCTTCATCAACTTCATGCTGGACGGCAAGAATTCCTCCGAGCTCACCAACATGATCGGCTCGGGCAACCCGAACAGCGCCGCCGCGCAGTTCGTGCAGCCGGACATCAAGAAGATCAGCGCCGTGTTCCCGGATGCCCAGGCCATGAAGAAGCTGCAACAGCTCAACGCGCTGGAAGGCAAGCAGCTGCGTGACCTGAACCGCCTCTGGACCGAGGTGAAGACCGCCAAGTAAGCGCGGCGCCGCGCTGCCCTCGGGCGGCGCGGCCCACGCTCCGCCGGGGTGGCACCCGGCGCCGAAGCCCGGCCGCTCGCGGCCGGTTTCATTGCCCGGGCCATGCGCTCCTTTCCTCCCGTCAGCTATCTCGCCGGCCATACCCCCCAGTCGCGGGTTTCCCGCTACTTCCTCGCCTGCTACCTGCTGATCATCCTGCTGCTCAGCTTCTATCCGTTCTCCGGCTGGCGCTACAACGGCGAACCGATCTTCGCCTTCTATCGTTACCCGCTGCCGTACTACTTCACCTTCTTCGACAATTTCGCCAACGTGCTGGCCTACGTGCCGCTGGGCCTGGGGCTGGTGCAATGGCTGCGGCGGCGCTGGTATGCCTGGCCGCTGGCGGTGGCCGGCGGCGTGGCCCTGTCGGCCGGGGTGGAGTTCGTGCAGCAGTTCCTGCCGGACCGGGTGGCGTCCAACCTCGACATCCTGGCCAACGGCACCGGCGCGGTCATCGGCGCCACCCTGGCGCTGTTCGTCGGCAGCCGCCGCTGGCAGCGGCGCTGGCTGGTGTTCCGCCACAGTTACCTGGTGCCCAGTGTGATCGCCGACTGGGGCATCGTCTGGATGGGCCTGTGGTATGTCACCCAGTGCGATCCGTCGGTGCCGTTCCTTGGTGTGGTGGTGGAGGCGGTGACGCTGCCGCAGCCCTTCATCTCGCCGATGGCCGACGCCCGGCTGTTCCTCGATCTGCTGGAAAGCGCCGGCGTGGCGCTGCACCTGCTGGGGGTGGCGATGTTGGTCTCGACCTTGCTGCGCCACCAGCGGCACGTGGTGCCGGCGATGCTGGGCACGCTGATCGCCGGGCTGCTGCTGAAGCTGCTGTTCGCCGGGATGATGCTCAAGCGCACCGAGTTCTTCGCCTGGATCAACCTGAACGTGGTGGTCGGCGCGCTGGCGGGGCTGTTGCTGGTGGCGGCCTGCGCCCGGCTGAACCAGCGCCTGCGCGCGCTGGTGGGGGCGTTGTCACTGGGTGCCGCGCTGGGGGTGAGCTGGTTGTGGCCGCTGGCGCCGCAACTGGCGGCCACGCTGGCGCTGTTCCGCTGGAGCTACGGCCACTTGCAGCATTTCAGCGGCATGGCGACGCTGGTCGGCGATGTCTGGCCGTATGGCGCCATCGCCATGATGCTGGCGACCGTGTTGAGGTTGGGCGAGGAATAGTCGGCGGGGCGGGAAAGGGTGGGCAGGCCGGGGAGCCGGGCGGCTGCCGGTCGTTGGCTCGGCCTCGGCGAGCCGCCGGATCAGTCCAGCGGCACCTGCAACGGCACGGTGGGATTGACGAAGCGCTCGCCCGCCAACAGCTTGTCCATCATGGCCGGATCCTGCCACTCGGCCTTCACCTGTTCCGAGAACACGATGTCCGTCAGGCGGATCTCGCCCATGCGCGGGTTGTAGGCATCTTCCCGGAAGGCCTGGGCGTAGCCGGTATCGGTCTCGTGGGCGATGACCGAGTGCAGGCGGACGTCGTCGCTTTCGCCATTGCGCATCTGCGTCTGGCCGAGCAGGGCATCGATCGCCACGAAGAACAGGCGGGCGAACTGTTCGGCCGACGGCGAGACCGGCAGCGCGATCCAGCGTGCGGAGAACTGGCGACACAGTCGTATGTACTCCGGGTCATCCTTGTCCCAGAAGCACACCGCATGATCGAACGCATCGATCACGTCGCGGATGGTGCCTTTCATCAAGCCGAAGTCGTACACCATCTGCCCCTGATCGAGCGCGTGAGCCTCCAGCAGGACCTCCACCTTGTAGCTGTGGCCGTGGATCGAACGGCGGCAACGGTCGCTGGAACAGTTGCGCACGATGTGCGCGCTCTCGAACTTGAACAACTTGCGGATCAGCATGGGAATTTCCGAGTAGAACGCTCGGGTTTTATCAGATCGGCCCCGGTGGGGCAAGTTGGGGCATGCCCCACGACCCCGGTTCCATGCTGGCGCCTGGCTGCAAATCTGTATCTATTTAATTACTAATAAAGAATTTAATTGAAAGAATTAAGAAATAAAATTGCAGCGGCTATTGGTAGTGGCCTTGGCGCGACTCCAAAAACTTGAACCCGGTCATCGCAGACGAGTGGTGGAACTTCACCCTCCAACTACTTCCTATCGCCCCGTTTTGGTACATCAGAAGTGGCTGATTTGCGCGGGATTCCAGCTTTTTCTCCAGATTTTTCTTTTGTTTTCAATTTGCTTGGGATGCATTGCTGCGGTGCGAAAAAAGGGGGGTGAGCGCTTTTTGTAGTGCACCGATGGTATGGCTACTACATAGGCAACCAGACCACCTGTCATGCCGCCGGAGGGGTGTTGACAAGGTTGAACCTGTCATCGGTAATCGGAGGCATCGCCGAGGTCCGTCATGCGAACTCAATGCGATCCAGGGCGTTTCAGGTGGTTGCTTACTTGAAAATAACGCCCTCGCGCGGCCCAGTACCTAAGAAAAAGCGCGCGAATACAAGTTACTTAACGAGGATGGAGAACTCCCTTATGTCGTCGACTCGATTGTCACTCGCGCTGCTTCCGGCTGCGCTGGTCGCTGCGTATGCCACAGCGGCCTCGCCGGCCTGGCAGGAAGGCACCACCTACGCGGCCGGTACCACCGTCAGCTACAACGGCCACGAATACCAGGCCCTGGTGACCCACACCGCCTACGTGGGCGCCAACTGGAACCCCGCCTCCACGCCGACCCTGTGGAAGGATCTGGGTGCCGGCAGCACCACGCCGACCCCGACCCCGGTCGTGACCCCGACGCCGACGCCCGTCGTGACGCCGACCCCGACACCGGTCGTGACGCCGACCCCGACACCGGTCGTGACTCCGACTCCGACGCAAGTCGTGACCCCGACCCCGGCCGGTACCTGCTATCAGGCCTGGAATGCGAGCGGCGTCTATACCGGCGGTGCCCGCGTGACCCTCAATGGCGTGAACTACGAAGCCAAGTGGTGGACGCAAGGCGACAACCCGGCGCAATCCGGTGATTGGGGCGTCTGGAAGAACATCGGCAACTGTGGTGCCACCCCGACGCCGGTCGTGACGCCGACCCCGACCCCGGTGGTTACCCCCACCCCGACCCCGGTCGTGACGCCGACTCCGACGCCGGTCGTGACACCGACCCCGACGCCGGTGGTGACTCCCACCCCGACTCCGGTCGTGACCCCGACCCCGACGCCTGTCGTGACCCCGACTCCGACGCCGGTGGTGACTCCCACCCCGACGCCGGTCGTGACCCCGACCCCGACGCCGGTCACCGGTAACGACTGCCGCCCCGATGGCCTGGAGCCGTCCGGCGTGGCCAACGTGCCGTACTGCCAGGCCTACGATCAGGATGGCCGCGAAAAGCTGGCCAATGGCCTGAAGCGCCGCATCATCGGCTACTTCACCAACTGGCGTACCGGCAAGAACGGCCTGCCGTCCTACCTGGCGAATGACATTCCCTGGAATGACATCACCCATATCAACTACGCGTTCGCCCACATCGACAGCAGCAACAAGATCTCGGTGAACGAAACCGTGCCGGGCAACGAATCGACCGACATGGAATGGCCGGGCGTCGCTGGTGCCGAGATGGATCCGACCCTGCCGTACAAGGGCCACTTCAACCTGCTGAACAAGTACAAGAAGCTGCACCCCGGCGTGAAGACGCTGGTGTCGGTGGGCGGCTGGGCCGAAACCGGCGGCTACTTCGGCGCCGACGGCAACCGCGTGGCTTCGGGTGGCTTCTACAGCATGACCACCAACGCCAACGGCTCGATCAACACAGCCGGCATCAACGCCTTCGCCGATTCGTCGGTGGCGTTCATCCGCAAGTACGGCTTCGATGGCGTGGATATCGATTACGAATATCCGACCACCATGGCCAACGCCGGCAACCCGAAGGATTGGGCGGTTTCCGGTCCGCGTCTGGCTGGCCTGCAAGCCTCCTACCGCGAACTGATGAAGGTGCTGCGTGCCAAGCTGGATGCCGCTTCCGCTCAGGACGGCCGCTACTACATGCTGACCATCGCATCGCCGTCGTCGGGCTACCTGCTGCGCGGCATGGAAACCTACCAGTCGGTGAAGTACCTGGATTACGTCAACATGATGACGTATGACCTGCACGGCGCCTGGAACGAGTTCGTCGGTCCGAACGCAGCACTGTTCGACGACGGCAAGGATGCCGAGCTGGCCAAGTGGTCGGTGTACACCACCTCGCAATACGGTGGCATCGGTTACCTGAACACCGACTGGGCATACCGCTACTTCCGTGGCTCCCTGCCTGCCGGCCGCATCAACGCGGGTCTGCCGTTCTACACCCGTGGCTGGAAGGACGTGACCGGTGGCAACAACGGTCTGTGGGGTACCGCACCGTCGCAGAACTGCGACGTGGGCCTGACCCCGCCGTGCGGCAACGGTGCCAGCGGCATCGACAACATCTGGCATGACCTGAACGACGCCGGCAGCGAACTGGGCGCAGGTTCCAACCCGATGTGGCACGCCAAGAACCTGGAAAAGGGTATCGCCGGCGACTACCTGCCGCTGTTCGGCCTGAAGGCTTCCGATCTGGTCGGCAGCTATGCCCGCAACTACGACGCGACCCTGGTGGCTCCGTGGCTGTGGAACGCCAGCAAGAAGGTCTTCATCTCCACCGAAGACGAACAGTCCATCCAACGCAAGGCCGAGTGGATCAACACCAACGGCATCGGCGGCGCGATGTTCTGGGAAATGGCTGGCGACTATGACTGGGATGCCAACAAGACCAACCTGAACGGCACCAAGGGCCAATACGTGCCGGGTGCGACGATGACCCGACTGCTGGCGCAGAACTTCCGCGCCGCCACCCCGTACGGCAACAAGCGCGCCAAGCGTGCGATGCCGGCCGAAGTGGTCCAACTGCAGTTCGACGTGACCGACTTCAAGCTGGGTGATCAGAACTACCCGATCAATCCCAAGCTGAAGGTCACCAACAAGGGTACCGTTGCGATTCCGGGCGGCTCCAAGGTCGAGTTCAACTACCCGGTCGCTGCGCCGAACAACATGAGCGACCAATCGGGTACCGGCCTGAAGGTGACCGCGTCCGAGCACACCGGTGCCAACGTGGGCGGCTTCAAGGGTGACTTCCACACGGCAAGCTTCGTGCTGCCGAGCTGGCAAGCCATCGCCCCGGGTGCCACCATCGACGTGACCCTGAACTACTACCTGCCGATCAGCGGCCCGTCCAACTACGTTGTGACGGTCAACGGCAAGGAGTACGCGACTCAGCAGGAGTATCCGAACCTGCCGGTTGCCAAGCTCCAGTAACACCGAGCTGTAACCACTGAACGGGCAAGCCTTCGGGCTTGCCCGTTTTTCTTTGGCCGGGCGCCGCGCGGCATGGATGTGACGGATTCACGGCCCGGGTGTGACGCCGCTCCGCGTGTGCGGATGCTCACTGCCATGGCGGCCGCGCCGTGGGCAGACTGGCGCCACCACAGTGCCCCGGCGGCCGTGGACTCGATGTGACACAGACCACGTCGGGACCCGTCGCCGTCTTCCAGCGGTCAACCCGCGGCAGGGGCAGACCATTGAAGGACGGGCGCGACGTGTGCGCCGATCGAAAGGAGTGACCGATGAAAAGAACCTATCTGTTGACGGCCCTGGGTCTGGCCGCGGTATTGCTGGTGGGGCAGGCCAGCGCGGCGCCGCAGTGGCGCGAAGGACGCGAATACCGCACCGGCGAGATCGTGGTGTACCACGGCAAGCCGTACCGGGTGCTGCAAAGCCATACCGCGTGGCGCGGTGCCGGTTGGACGCCGCAGGCGGCGCCGTCGCTGTGGGAGCCGGTCGGCAAGGGCCGCTGGCGCGACGATGGCCGCCGTTACGGGCGCGATCGCGATCACGATGACGACGATTGGGATGATGACGACCGCTGGGACCGCGACGACGATCGCCCCTGGCTGCGCAAGCCTGATTGGCGCCCGGTGGTCTGGGAACGCGGCCATCACTATCGCAAGGGCGAATGGGTGTGGTACGAGGGCAATGCCTACCGCGCGCAGCGCGACGTGAACTCGGGTGTGTCGCTCAACTGGAAGCCACACGCCGCCCCCGAGGTCTGGTTGCGGGTGTCGCTGCCCTGATCGTCGGGGCGATCGCCAAAACAAAACGGGCTGCCTGGGCAGCCCGTTTTGCATGGTGCGCGCCGGATCAGGCCAGCTTGCGCAGCTGCTCCTGCAACTTGTCGAGGCGCTCGGCCAGCTCCGCCACCTGGGCGCGATCCTTCTCGACCAGATGCGCCGGCGCCTTGTCGGTGTAACCCGGCTTCTCCAGCTTGGCGCGGATCTTGGACAGACCATCCTCGGTCTTGGCGATTTCCTTGGTCAGGCGCGCGGTCTCGGCCGCCTTGTCCACTTCCACCTTGAGCATCAGGCGGATGGTGCCGGCCATGGCTACCGGGGCGTCGTCCTCGGGCAGGCGCTCCACCACGTGCACCTCGGACAGCTTGGCGAGCGGCAGCAGGTAGGCGGCGAATTGCGTCAGCGATGCCGGGCCTTCCAGGTACAGCGGCACCTTCTGCGCTGGCGACAGGCCCATCTCGCCCCGGAGGTTGCGGGCGGCGAATGCCAGCGCCTTCAATTCGTCCACCGTCGCGGTGGCCGCCGGGTCGATCTTGCTGTCGTCGGCCTGCGGCCAGCGGGCCACCACCAGCGACTCGCTGTCCTTGCGACCGGCCAGCGGCGCGACCACCTGCCACAGTTCCTCGGTGATGAAGGGCATGATCGGATGGATCAGGCGCAGGATGGTCTCCAGCACCCGGATCAGGGTGCGGCGGGTGGCGCGTTGCTGCGCCTCGCTGCCCTGCTGGGTGGATACCTTGGCCAGCTCGATGTACCAGTCGCAGTACTCGTTCCAGACGAACTCGTAAATGGCCTGCGCGGCGAGGTCGAAGCGGAAGGTGTCGAGCGCCAGCGTCACGGCCTTCTCGGCTTCCTGCAGGCGGCCGATGATCCAGCGGTCGGCGAAGCCGTAGTCCAGCTCGGCGCCGGGCTCCAGCCCGCAATCGCGGCCTTCCACGTTCATCAGCACGAAGCGCGTGGCGTTCCACAGCTTGTTGCAGAAGTTGCGATAGCCTTCGCAGCGCTTCTGGTCGAAGTTGATCGAACGGCCCAGCGAAGCCAGCGAGGCGAAGGTGAAGCGCAGCGCGTCCACGCCATAGGCGGGAATGCCTTCGGGGAATTCCTTCTGGGTCTTGGCGGCCACCTGCGGCGCCTTCTCGGGGCGGCGCAGGCCGGTGGTGCGCTTCTCCAGCAGCGGTTCCAGCGCGATGCCGTCGATCAGGTCCACCGGGTCGAGCACGTTGCCCTCGGACTTGGACATCTTCTTGCCCTCGCCGTCACGCACCAGCCCGTGCACGTAGACGTGCTTGAACGGCACCTTGCCGGTGAAGTGCGTGGTCATCATGATCATCCGGGCCACCCAGAAGAAGATGATGTCGTAGCCGGTGACCAGCACCGACGACGGCAGGAATGCCTTCAGTTCCGGGGTTTCCTGCGGCCAGCCCAGCGAGGAGAACGGCACCAGCGCCGACGAGAACCAGGTGTCGAGCACGTCCTCGTCGCGCTTGAGGGCGCGGCCGCCGGCGCGAGCCACTGCTTCGGCCTCGTCGCGCGCCACGTAGACATTGCCTTCGTCGTCGTACCACGCCGGGATCTGATGGCCCCACCACAGCTGGCGGCTGATGCACCAGTCCTGGATATTCTTCAGCCAGGCGTAGTAGGTGTTGACCCAGTCGCCGGGCACGAACTGCACCTCACCGTTCTCGACCACCTCCAGCGCCTTCTGGGTGATGCTCTTGCCGTTTTCGTCGGCCTTGCTCATCGCCACGAACCATTGGTCGGTCAGCATCGGCTCGATCACCTGGCCGGTACGCTCGCAGCGCGGCACCATCAGCTTGTGCTTCTTGATCTCGGCCAGGAAGCCGCCGGCCTCCAGGTCGGCCACGATCTGCTTGCGCGCGGCGAAGCGGTCCATGCCGCGGTAGGCGGCCGGCGCGTTGTCGTTGATCTTGGCATCCAGGGTCAGGATGGAGATCTGCGGCAGGCCGTGGCGCTGGCCGACCGCATAGTCGTTGAAATCGTGCGCCGGGGTGACCTTGACCACGCCGGTACCGAACTCGCGATCCACGTAGTCGTCGGCGATGATGGGAATCTCGCGGTCGCACAGCGGCAGCTTCACCGACTGGCCGATCAGGTGCGCATAGCGCTCGTCTTCCGGGTGCACCATCACCGCCACGTCGCCCAGCATGGTTTCGGGACGGGTGGTCGCCACGGTCAGATGGCCTTCGCCCTCGGCCAGCGGGTAATGGATATGCCACAGGTGGCCGTCCTCTTCCTCGCTGTTCACTTCCAGGTCGGACACCGCGGTGCCCAGCAGCGGATCCCAGTTGACCAGCCGCTTGCCGCGGTAGATCAGCCCCTGCTCGTACAGCCGCACGAACACCTCGGTCACCGTGCCCGACATCCTGTCGTCCATGGTGAAGTACTCGCGGCCCCAGTCCACCGACGCGCCCATGCGGCGCATCTGGCCGGTGATGGTGTCGCCCGACTGCTGCTTCCACTCCCATACTTTCTCGATGAAGGCGGGCCGCCCCATGTCGTGGCGGGAGACGCCCTGGGCGGCCAATTGGCGTTCCACCACGATCTGGGTGGCGATGCCGGCGTGGTCGGTGCCCGGCAACCACAGTGTGTTGTCGCCGCGCATGCGGTGGTAGCGCGTCAAACCGTCCATGATGGTCTGGTTGAACGCATGGCCCATATGCAGCGTGCCGGTCACATTGGGTGGCGGCAACTGGATGGCGAACGAGGGCGCGCTCGAATCCATGCTGGGGCTGAAGTAGTGCGCGGATTCCCAGCGCGGATACCAGGTGGCCTCGATGGCGGCGGGTTCGAAACTCTTGGCGAGTTGTTCCAGGGCGGTGGTCATGGGGGAAGTGGTCGGAAATTCGGTGAAAAACAGCAAATTATACCGGCAAGCGGCGGTTGCCGGGGTGGTAGCTTCGAAGCCTCCTGGCGAAGCGATGGTGCGCAGGCGCGCACTATTCACTTTGCCTGGGCTTCGCGCGTTTTTTTTCCGAAGATTAAAGGGTGCGCCGACAGGCGCGGCCCGATGGAATTCATTTCGAATCAACGGCATCGACAAGGAGAAAGACCATGAGCGACAAGCTGAAGGACGATCAGGATGTACTGCTGGACGATTTGCGCACGGTGATTTCCGACACCGAGAGCATGCTCAAGGACGTGGCCCAGGCCGGCGGCGCCGAGGCGCAGGCATTGCGCGAGAAGATCATCGCCAATCTTTCCGCCGCCAAGACCCGGCTGATCGAAGCCGAGCGGCTGGTGGCCGACAAGGCGCGCGTCGCGGCCAAGGCCACCGACGCCTACGTGCACGAGAACCCGTGGACCTCGGTGGGCATCGCCGCCGGCGTGGGTTTCCTGCTCGGGCTGCTGGTGTCGCGACGCTGAGGCCGGCCCTGCAACGGATGACGGGCGGCTCCTGCCGCCTGTTTCATTGTCCATTTCCGGCGCCTTGCCTTCCGGCGGGCGCGGGAAAGCGAAGCCGGTCGATCCACCGGACCGCGAGCGGATTCCATGACTGAACAACAAGATACTTTCCGGCCGTTCCATCGCTTGGCCGCCAGCCTGATCGGGCTGCTGCACGCGCACCTCGGCATCTTCGCCATCGAGCTGGAAGAAGCGCGCGAGCGGGTGCTGCGCACGCTGGTGCTGGGTTTCGTCGGGGCGGGCCTGCTGGTGATGTGCCTGGTGGCGCTGGCCAGCGCGCTGGTGCTGGCGTTGCCGCCCGAGTGGCGCGTCGGCGTGTTGGCCGGCGCGGGCGTGGTGTTCCTGCTGCTGGGCATCGGGCTGGTCTGGGCCGCCTGGAATGGCTTCGCGCGCGGGCCGACGCCGTTTGCGGTGACGATGGAGGAACTGCGTCGCGACAGGGAGCGCCTGCTGTCATGAGCCAAACCATGCGAAGCACCCGCGAGGCGCGCAAGCGCCTGCTGCAACTGGAGGCGGAACTGCATCGGGTCGAGCTGTCCGCCAGCCTTTACGACATCCGCGCGCCGTTTCGCGGTCCCGGCCGGGGTGGCTTCCTCGGCGGGCTGTTCCAGCCCGCCAAGCTGCTGACGCTGGCGGCCGGACTGGTGGCGGGCAACAAGCTCAACCTGATCTCGCGCCTGATCCCCATCGGCATGGGGGCCTGGAAGGCGGCGACGGTGATCCGGCAGTTCCTGGCGCGTCGTCGCGCGGCGCGTGCTGCCCGGGGATGACGCGATTTACCGACCCAGCAAAAAGCCGGCATTGCGCCGGCTTTTTGCTGGTCCGTGCCGCTCAATCCAGTAGATTGCGCCGACGCAGTTCGTCGCGGACCAGTTCGGCCACGCGCGGCGCCAGGCGTGCTTCCAGTTCATGGCCGATCTGGGTCGCCAGGGTCTGCGCGGCTTCGGCGTAAAGGGTGCTCATCAAGGTCTTGAAGTGCTGGCGCGACAGCCTGTCCACTTCCATTGCGATATCGACGGCCAGGGTGGCGGCGACGCCGGCGGTCAGCTCGGCGATAGCGGATTCGTCGAGCTTGGGCGCGGGCGGTGGAAGGGTGGGGCGCGGCGCTTCGGCTGCGGGCGTGACGACGGGTTGCGCCGTTGCCGCGGGCTCGGCCAGCGCCGACGCCATCCAGGCCGGGGCGGGGATCGCCGGTACGGCAGGGGGCTCGGCCAGATGCGGGTCGAGATCCAGTTCGATGGCCGGTTCTTCGGCCAACTCGATGCGCAGGTCCGCGGCCGAGGCCCAGTGATCCTCGGCGGGCGCTTCGATCGGCGCCGGTGCGTTCCAACTGGTTGGTGGCAGGGGGTGCGGCGGCGGTGGAACGGCCTCCGCTTCCTGGTACGGCGCGGCCTCCGGCTGGCGGATCGGCGGTTCCGGCGCAGCGACGAAAGCCGGCGCTGTCGGCGTGTCGGCGATGATCGGCGCCGGTGCTTCGGCCGTCTCCTCGACGATCTCGTCGATCAGCTCCAGTACCGTCACCTGATGCTCGGGCATCGGGTCGACGAACTCGATGGGCAGCGCGTCGTCGCCGTGCTCGATCACTTCGAATCCGGCGACCGACGGCGTGGCGGCGATCTCGTCCAGTGCTTCCGGCGCCTCGGTGGGCGTCGGTGCCGGGCCGACCGCCTCATCGTCTTCCCATTCCAGGGTGGGGTAGTCGATCTCCTCGGCGGCGGCTTCGGCGAGCGGCGCTTCGGCCGGCGGCGGCTCGCCTTGTGGCATCGCCGTGTCCTCCACCGGGCCGAATGGTGCCGGGTCGGCCAGCAGCGCATCGAGGTCGAGCAGGGGCAGGTCGAGGAACACGGACGGCGACGCGGCGGCCGGCTGGGCGACCGGCGAGGCCGGCGGCGGCGATTGCGGCTGGCGCGGCGGCGGCAGGAAGTCGTCCGGATGGAACATCAGCCCTTCGTCGGCGGGCGGCTCCGCCGGCTTGGCGGCGATCACTTCGGTCAGGACCGGGATGTCGTCGTCCAGCATCTCGGTCAGCACCGGGATGTCCTCTTCCACCGCCGTGCCGGCGCCGCTGCCGCGATGGCGCGCCATCAGCGCATCCATCTTGTTGAACAGCGGGCTGACGCTATCGTCCTGTTCCGTCATGCCTGGGCCTGCTGTCGTTGGGCGGCGAGTTCGAGCATGTCCACCGCGGTGGGCGTGATGCCCAGCGCCACGTAGGCCCGCCAGCGCTGGCGCGCGCGTTCGCGGGCCTCTTCGCTGCGGTCGACGATCTCCAGGATGCGTGCGTGGCGCTCGTGGCCTTCCGGCACGCCGTCGGTCCAGTTGAACAGCGCGGCCCGTTCGGGCAGCAGGTCGGCCCGATGGTCCACCACCACGGGGGTGACCGATGCCAGCGGGTCGTCCGCCGCGCAATGCGGCAGGAATCCGGTCTGCGGCACCTCCCACAACAGGCGGTCCAGCGCGTGCGCGTCGCGTTCGCTGGCGGCGAGCACGTTGACGCTCAGTCGCTGCGCCAGGGCCTTGCCGACCAGCTGGCACAACGCCTGTTCACGTTGCTTGACGTTGAAGTAGAAGGTGACGTCCATGCCCGTTATTTTGCTTTCTTGGCGGCGTGCCGCGCGCGCTCGGCCAGGAATTCCACCAGCAGCGGCACCGGGCGGCCGGTGGCGCCCTTGGCGGCGCCGGATTTCCACGCGGTGCCGGCGATGTCCAGGTGGGCCCAGCGGTAGTCCTTGGTGAAGCGCGCCAGGAAGCACGCGGCGGTGACCGAGCCGGCCGGCCGGCCGCCGATGTTGGCGAGGTCGGCGAAATTCGACTTCAGTTGTTCCTGGTAATCGTCCCACAGCGGCAGGCGCCATGCCTTGTCGCCGGTGTGCTCGGCGGCTTGCAGCAGCTCGGCGGCGAGCGGCTCGTCGTTGGCGTACAGGCCGGTGGCCACGTGGCCCAGCGCGATGATGCACGCGCCGGTCAGCGTGGCGATGTCGACCACGGTCTCGGGTTCGAAGCGGGCGGCGTAGGTCAGCGCGTCGCACAGGATCAGCCGGCCCTCGGCATCGGTGTTCAGCACTTCGATGCTCAGACCGGCCATGCTCTTGACGATGTCGCCCGGCTTGTTGGCGTTGCCCGCCGGCATGTTCTCGCAGGTGGCGATCACGCCGACCAGGTTGATCGGCAGCGCCAGTTGCGCGGCGGCCTGCATGGTGCCGAGCACGGTGGCGGCGCCGCACATGTCGTACTTCATCTCGTCCATGCCTTCGCCCGGCTTGAGCGAGATGCCGCCGGAATCGAAGGTGATGCCCTTGCCGACCAGCACCACGGGTTTGGCGCCCTTCTTGCCGTTGCGGTATTCCAGCACGATCAGCTTGGGCGGCTGCACCGAGCCCTTGGCCACGGCCAGGAAGGAATTCATGCCCAGCTTTTCCAGCTCGGGCTGGTCCAGCACCTGCACCTTCAGGCCCTGTTGCTTGCCCAGGCGCACGGCTTCGTCGGCCAGATAGGTGGGGGTGCAGACGTTGGCCGGCAGGTTGCCCAGCTGGCGGGTCAGGTTCATGCCGCGGCCGACCGCCGCGCCGCGCGCGACGGCGGCTTCCAGCCCGGCCACGTCCGCCTTGGGCGCGACGGCAAAATTCACCTGGGTGAGCACCGGGCGCGGCTCTGGGTTCGACTTGAAGTCGTCGAAGCGGTATTCCTCGACCACCAGCGCCTGCGCCAGCGCGGCCACGGTTTCGCTCGCATCGATGCCCTTGGGCAATGCCAGCACCACGTCGGCGTCGGCCGTTTTGCCGGCCAGCAGGGCCCGCGCGCCGGCCGCGGCGGCGCTACGCAGATCCGCGGCCTGCGGGGCTTCGCCCAGTTGCAGCAACACCACGCGCACCAGCTTACCGCCCAGCGTCACGTGCGACGCCAGTACGCTGCCCGCCTTGGCGGTCAGCTCGCCGCCCGCCAGCAGCGCACCCAGCGCGCCGGCCGTGGCCTGATCCAGCTTTTGCAGGCCCGAGGGCAGCTTGTCGCCGGCGACCGGCAGCAACAGGTGGGAGGCGGCGGCTTTTTCGGGGCTGACTGGATTTATGCTAAATTCCACGGCGAATCTCCTGGGGCTTGTTCCGGGTGTCGCAGCGCTGTCCGCCAACGCCTGGGCAGGTTGCGCGCAAAGGGCTGCGCCGATGTGGTTTTAAGGTGCGCCTGCGATCGATTTTGGATGTCGTCCAAGCCAGGGCCGGATGCCATGTGCCGAGGCCGGTGTAACGCCGGGTTCCCGCCACGCAAAGGCTGTCGCGATGCGGCTTGGACAGGTTCTTACAGGGTTCGCCCGATTATTTCCCAGCCCCCTGCATAAGTCAAAAACGCATGCTGTTTCGAAAAAGCCTGATCCATGAGATGTCATGGGTGGCGCTCGCCGTGTTCATCGTCGTGCTGTTGCTGGTCATGACGACCCAGATCGTCCGCTTCCTGGGCCAGGCGGCCGTGGGTTCGCTCGCCTCGGGCGCGGTGTGGGCGATGATGGGGTTCACGTCGATCCGCTACCTGCCCACGCTGCTGTCGCTGATGCTGTTCGCGGCGGTGCTGTCGGTGATGATGCGGCTGTGGCGCGACAACGAGATGGTGATCTGGTTTGCCAGCGGTCGATCGGTGCGCAGCTTCATCGGTCCGGTGCTGGAGTTCTCGGTGCCCATCGTGCTGCTGATCGCGCTGCTGTCGCTGTTCGTCTCGCCGTGGGCGATGAAGAAGGGCGACGAGTTCCGTCGCGATTCGCTGGCCCGCCAGGAGGTGACGCAGGTGGCGCCGGGGGTGTTCCGCGAGGCGGCCGGCTCGGATCGCGTATACTTCGTGGAGAACTTCGGCGCGGGCGCCACCGGCAGCAACGTGTTCGTGCAGGTGCGCCGCGAAAACAAGACCTCGATCATCCTGGCGCAACGCGGCGGCCTGACGCTGGGGGCGGACGGCGAGCGCTGGCTGTGGCTGGGCGATGGCCGGGCCTATTCGGGCGAGCCGGGCACCGAGGAATACGAGATCCTCAACTTCAAGAAGGCCACCCTGCTGATCGAGCAGGATTCGCGCAGCGCCACCAGCAGTTCCACCCGCGCCACCCAGAGCCATGAGCTGTGGGCCAGTTCGTCGCTGGAGCACCAGGCCGAGCTGGCGTGGCGCGCCGCGTTGCCGATCTCGGCGCTGATCCTGTCGCTGGCCGCGGTGCCGCTGGCGTTCTTCAATCCGCGGGGCGGGCGCGCCTTCAACCTGCTGTTCGCCGCCTTCCTGTACTTCTTCTATTACAACTGCATCAACCTGATGCAGGTCTGGATCGCCACCGGCAAGATCCCGGTGTGGCTCAACATGTGGCCGCTGCACGGCCTGGCGCTGGCCATCACGATCTGGATGTTCCGCTGGCGCAGCCGGCTGAGGTCCGCCAAATGAGCCTGCTGGCGCGCTACCTGTTCAAGGAGCTGACCATCTTCGTGGTGTTCACGTTGCTGGGGCTGCTCGGGCTGTACACCTTCTTCGACTTCATCGCTGAACTATCCGACCTGGGCGACGGCGGCTACCGGGTGGTCGACGCGGTGATCTTCGTGCTGCTGCGCACGCCGGGCAACGCCTACGAGCTGATGCCGATCGCGGTGCTGATCGGCGCCATCTTCGCCCTGGCCAATCTGGCCGGCAATTCCGAACTGACGGTGATGCGGGCCTCGGGCGTGTCGGTGGCGCGCCTGCTGGGCTGGCTGATCGTGGCTGGCGTGACCTACGCGGCCGCCACAGTGGCGCTGGGCGAGTTCATCGTGCCGCAGGCCGAGCGCATGGCCAACCAGCACCGGCTGTCCGCCACCAAGAAGATGCTGGTGGGTGAATTCCGCTCCGGCGTGTGGGTGAAGGACGACCGGCAGATCGTCAATATCGGCGAGATGCTGCCCGACCTGACGGTCCTGGGCGTGCGCATCTACGAGCTGGGCGAGGGCATGTCGCTCAGCCGCATCGTCGAGGGCCTGGAAGGCCACTACATCGGCAATGGCCGCTGGAGCCTGTCCGGCCCGCGCGAAACGCGCTTCGCCAAGGATCTGCAAGGCGTGCAGGTGGTGACGCCGACCAAGCTGGAATGGAAGACCTCGATCACGCCGGAGATGCTGGCCGTGCTGCTGGTCGAGCCGTCGCAGATGTCGGCGCAGTCGCTGTACCGCTATATCGACCACCTCAAGCGCAACCGGCAGCAGACCAGCCGCTACGAACTGGCGCTGTGGGGCAAGCTGTTCTACCCGCTCGCCTGTCTGTCGATGATGGTGATCGCGCTGCCGTTCGCCCAATCGCAACGTCGTTCCGCCAATGTCGGGACGCACCTGTTCGTCGGCATCCTGGCCGGGCTGGTGTTCCACTTCCTGAACCGGGTGGTGGTCTACCTGGGCCAGCTCAACGCCTGGCCGCCGCCGATCGTCGTCTCGATCCCGACGCTGCTCTTCATGGCGATTGCACTGTTGCTGCTCTGGCGGCAAGAGAAGCGCTGAAATCCGGCGCGGGCCGGGTGTCGGGACGATCCCGCCGCCCGCTCGCCGAAATATCGAGGACTCTCCATGCATATCCTGTTGACCGGCGGCGCGGGCTACATCGGCTCGCACACCTACGTCGAGCTGATCGAAGCCGGCTTCACGCCGGTGATCTTCGACAATTTCTCCAACGCCAAGCCCGAGGTGGTGGCGCGCCTGGAGCGCATCACCGGGCGCAGCGTGCCGTTCGTCGAGGGCGACATCCGCGACCGCGCCGCGCTCGACGCCGCCTTCGCGCGCTATCCGATCCATGCGGTGGTGCATTTCGCCGGCCTCAAAGCGGTGGGCGAATCGGTCGAGCAGCCGCTGGCGTATTACGACAACAACTTCGTCGGCACCGTGCGCCTGCTGGAGGCGATGAAGGCCGCCGGCGTGCGCAAGCTGGTGTTCTCGTCCTCCGCCACGGTGTACGGCGACCCGCATACCGTGCCGATCCGCGAGGAATTCCCGCTGTCGGCGACCAACCCCTACGGCCGCTCCAAGCTGATGATCGAGGACATGCTGCGCGATCTGTACCGCTCGGATGCCGGCTGGGACCTGGCCATCCTGCGCTACTTCAACCCGGTGGGCGCGCACGCGTCCGGCCTGATCGGCGAAGACCCACGCGGCATCCCCAATAACCTGCTGCCCTTCGTGGCCCAGGTGGCGGTCGGCAAGCGCGAGCAGTTGTCGGTGTTCGGTGGCGATTACGCCACCCCCGACGGCACCGGCGTGCGCGACTACATCCACGTGGTCGACCTGGCGCGCGGGCACGTCAAGGCATTGCAGAAGCTGGATACCGCTCCCGGCTGCTTCGTGGTCAACCTGGGCACCGGCCAGGGCTACTCGGTGCTGGACATGGTGCGCGCGTTCGAGGCCGCCAGCGGCCGCCCGGTGCCGTACCGCATCGTGGCGCGCCGCGCCGGCGACATCGCCAGCTGCTACGCCGATCCGGCCCAGGCCGAGCAGGTGCTGGGCTGGCGCGCGGAGCGGACGCTGGACGACATGTGCCGCGACGCCTGGCGCTGGCAGTCCGGCAACCCCGACGGCTATCCCGACCGCGCCTGAGCACGTCTGAGCGCCCCACGCCGGCCGTGGGGCCCGCCCCGGCCGGCGTCGTCCGCATCGTGGGTAAGCCGGCGCGTTTGCAAGCGGCTTCTGGGCCGTTATGCTTTGCGGCCAAGGAGAACACATGCACGCCGCCGATTTTGTCCAATGGTTCCGTCAGGCCGCCCCGTACATCCACGCCTTCCGGGGGCGCACCTTCGTCATCGCGCTGGGCGGCGAAGTGGTGCGCGATGGCCGCTTCGTCACCCTGACCCATGACATCAACCTGCTGACCAGCCTGGGGGTGCGGCTGGTAGTGGTGCACGGCGCGCGGCCGCAGATCGAGGCGCGCATGGCCGAACGCGGGCTGGAGGTGCGTTACCACCACGGCCTGCGCGTCACCGACGGCGACACGCTGGAATGCGTGATCCAGGCATCCGGCCAGGTGCGGGTGGAGATCGAATCGCTGCTGTCCATCGGTCTGGCCAACTCGCCGATGGCCAACGCCGACATCCGCGTCTCGGCCGGCAACTTCATCACCGCGCAGCCGATGGGCGTGCGCGACGGCATCGACCTGCTCTACACCGGCGAGGTGCGCAAGGTGGACACCGTCGCCATCAACCACCGGCTGGAGGACAACGAGCTGGTGCTGCTGTCCACGCTCGGTTACTCGCCCACCGGCGAGGTGTTCAACCTGCCGCTGGAGGATGTCGCCACCAGCGCCGCCATCGCGCTCAAGGCCGACAAGCTGTTGTTCCTGTTCGGCCACGATGGCGTGCTGGACGCGCAGGGCGAACTGCAGACCGAGCTGACCGCGCTGGCGGCCGAGCAACTGCTGGCCGGCCACCCCGAAACCAACGAGGACATCCGGCTCTACCTGCCGTGCGCCATCCGCGCGGTGCGGCGCGGCGTCAACCGCGCCCACCTGATCAGCCACCACGTCGACGGCGGCCTGCTGATGGAGCTGTTCACCCACGACGGCATCGGCACCATGATCTCGCGCGAGCCGCTGGAAACCCTGCGCCAGGCCGACATCGACGACGTCGGCGGCATGCTGGCGCTGATCGAGCCGCTGGAGGACCAGGGCGTGCTGGTCAAGCGCGGGCGCGAGCTGATCGAGCGCGAGATCGGGCGCTACTCGGTACTGGAACATGACGGCAAAATCATCGGATGTGTGGCCATCCATCCGTTTACCGAAGCCCGCATGGCCGAACTGGCGTGCCTGGTGATCGACCCGGATTATCGCGACGAGGATCGCGGCGCCGAACTGCTGCGGCATGTGGAACAGCAGGCGCGCAGCCTGGGCATGAACCAGTTGTTCGCGCTGACAACCCGCACCAGTCACTGGTTCGTCGAACGCGGCTTCGCGCAGGCGTCGGTGGACGAACTGCCGATGGAAAAAAAGCGCCTATACAATTACCAGAGGCGGTCCAAGGTGTTCATCAAGACGCTGAAGCGCTAGGATCGCCGGATGACGCCCGGCGCCGAGCATCGGCGTGGCGGGGCGGACGCCAAGCAGGGACGTTCGTCGCATACCCCATAACAACAGGCCACGCTGGATTCCCCGACCGATGCGCTCCCTTACCGCCCTAGGCTCGCTCCGCGCCCGGCTGATCATCGCCAGCGTGCTGGTGCAATGCACCATCCTGGCGTTCCTGCTGTTCAATACCTCCCGCATCTGGTCCGAAGCCACCAGCGAAACCACGGCCGTGCGGGTGCAGGAGCTGGCCCGGCTGCTCAACGCCGCGTTCGCCGGCCCGCTGTCCAACAACGACTTCGCCCGCGCCACCGACCTGATCGATTCGATCCGCGCCCCTGAGGGCATCGACTATCTGGTGTTGCTCGACGCCCAGAAACACGTGATCGGCGCGCGCGGCTGGGACATCGCGCAGCCGCTGCCGGCACCGACCCAGCTTGCCGGCGGCGAGATCCCGGTGCTGATCCACGCCCGCACCACCATCGAGTACGGCGGCGAAACGCTGGGCGAACTGCGCTTCGGCATCACCACCGGCATCATGCGCGAGGCCATCGAGCGCCTCACCTTGCAGAACGCCATCACCATGATCGCCGGCATCGTCGCCTCCGCCGTGCTGATGGCGTTGCTGGGGCTGTGGCTGACGCACCGGCTGTACAAGCTGATCGGCGCCGCCGAAGTGGCCGCCTCCGGCGGCAACGTCGATCTGCCCGAGCCCTCGGGCCAGGACGAGGTGGCGCAGCTGACGCGCCGCTTCAACGAGATGTCGCGCGCCATCCGCGAGCGCATCGTCGCCCTGCGCCACAACGAGGAGAAATTCCACGCCATCGCCGACTACACCTATTCCACCGAACTGTGGCTGGACCCGGAAGGGCGGCTGGTGTGGGTGAACGGCTCGGTGTCGCGGCTGGCGGGCTACTCGGTCAGCGAATGCATGCGGTTGGGCGACTTCCCGCTGTCGCTGGCCAGCCCGGACGAGCGGGTGCGTCTGACCGAGGCGCTCGACGACGCGCTGGCCGAGCGCTCGTCGGTGCAGGATTTCGAGTTCCGCGCGGTGCGGCGCGACGGCAGCCTGTTCTGGGCCGCCGCGTCGTGGCAGCCGCTTTACGACAGCCGGGGCGACTATCTCGGCCTGCGCGCCAGCATCCGCGACAACTCCGAGCTGAAGGACGACCGGCTGGCGCTGCGCAAGGCGGTGATCGAGCTGCGGCAGATCCAGGCATTGGGCCAGAGCTACCTGCAACGCGCCGAGGCCGAGCGCGCGCGCCTGACCGCGCTGCTGTCGGCGATGCGCTTCGGCGTGCTGTTCGTCGACCAGGACAACCGCGTGGTGTTCCACAACCCGGCGTTCTGCGACCTGTGGGGCCTGCCGCCGCAGGTGTCCATCATCGAGAAGCCGATCGGCCAGGTGTTGCAACAGGCCGAGAACCGCCCGGCGATCGGCGACATCGTCGCCCACTACCTCAAGGAATCGGCCCAGGTCGACGACCGCATCGACTACGGCGAACTGACCATGAACGACGGCCGGGTGCTGACCCAGCAGTGCTACCGCGTCGGCAGCGGCCAGCACGACAGCGGCCGGATGTGGATCTACGAAGACGTCACCCAGGATCGCCAGCTGGCCGAGCGCATGATCAACCTGGCCGAGCGCGACGCGCTCACCGGGCTGTACAACCGCCACCGCTTCCAGCAGGAGCTGGAGCGCATGGTGTCCGAGGCCGACCGGCGCCAGGCGTCGATGGCGCTGTTGTTCTTCGACCTGGACGAATTCAAGTACGTCAACGACACCTTCGGCCACGGCATCGGCGACGAGCTGCTCAAGGCCATCGCCCGCGAGATCGGCGCCCAGGTGCGGCGCCACGAAGTGCTGTCGCGGCTGGGCGGCGACGAATTCGCCATCCTGGTGCCCGACTGCACCGAGTTCGAAGTCAGCAAGCTGGCCGAACGCATCGTCAACAGCGTCAACCAGATCCAGTTCAAGGTGGACGGCCACGTGTTGCGGCCGTCGTCGTCGGTGGGCGTCGCGCTTTTCCCGCAGCACGCCGCCAGCCCCGGCGAACTGGTGGCGCACGCCGATTCGGCGATGTACCAGGCCAAATCCGCCGGCAAATCCACCTGGCGCATGTATCGCCAGGAGGCCGACCAGTCGCGCAACGCCTTCACCCGGCTGTCGTGGAAGGACCGGATCGTCGAGGCGCTGGAGAACGACGGCCTGGAACTGCACTACCAGGGCATCTACGGCGCCAAGGAACGCAACCTGGCGCACCTGGAGGCGCTGGTGCGCATGCGCGACACCCAGAACCCCGGCGCGCTGATCCTGCCCGGCCATTTCATCCCGCACGCTGAGAAGACCGGCAAGATCGTCGACATCGACCGCTGGGTGATCAAGCGCACCATCGAACTGCTCGCCACCCGGCCCAACATGCCGTCGGTGGCGATCAACATCTCCGGCCGCTCGTTCGACGAGCCCGAATTGCCCGAATTCATCGGCAACCTGCTGCGGGTGCACCGCGTCGACCCGCGCCGGCTGCTGGTCGAGCTGACCGAGACCGCCGCCGTGTCCGACCTGCGCGACGCCCAACGCTTCATCGACGCCCTGCGCGATACCGGCTGCACCGTATGCCTGGACGATTTCGGCAACGGCTTCGCCTCGTTCGCCTATCTGAAGCAGTTGAAGGCCGACATCCTCAAGATCGACGGCTTCTTCGTGCGCGATCTGCCGAACGACCGCGACAGCCAGGTGTTCGTGCGCGGCATGGTCGACATGGCCCACGCCATGGACAAGACCACCATCGCCGAATTCGTCGAGAACGAGACCATCTACAACATGCTGGTGGAGTTCGGCGTGGACCTGGTCCAGGGCTACTACCTGGACAAACCGCAACGCCAGCATCCCGGCATCATGGAGAACTGACATGTTCCAGAACCCCAGCGACGACGAGATCCGCGCCCTGCTCAAGCGGGTGAAACGCATTGCCGTCGTCGGGCTTTCGCCCAACCCCGAGCGCCCCAGCTATGGCGTCTCGGCCTTTTTGCAACGCGTCGGCTACCGGATCGTCCCGGTGCGGCCCAAAGTGACCGAGGTGCTGGGCGAGCCCGCCTTTGCCACCCTGGACGACGTGCCCGGCCAGATCGATCTGGTGGACGTGTTCCGCCGCGCCGAGGAGATCGACGCCGTGGTGGACGACGCCATCCGCCTCAAGCTGCCGGCGATCTGGATCCAGCTCGGCATCGTCAACGAGCCGGCCGCCGAGCGCGCCCGCGCCGCCGGCCTGACCGTGGTGATGGATCGCTGCATCAAGATCGAGTACGCCCGGCTGTGCGTGTAGGCGGCGCGCGGCGCGGGGGATTTGCCACAGCCCGTGCCGCCGATTAGCCTAGCGTTATCTTTTCCGTTCTTCGCGATCCCGCTCCCATGAAGCTGCGCTTTACCAAGATGCATGGCCTGGGCAACGACTTCGTCGTGCTCGACGGCGTGCGCCAGCAAGTCCGCCTCGACGCCGAACTGCTGCGTCGGCTGGGTCACCGCAATTTCGGCATCGGCTTCGACCAGTTGCTGCTGGTCGAGCCCAGCGACTCGGCCGGCATCGACTTCCGCTACCGCATCTTCAATTCGGACGGCGGCGAGGTCGAGCAATGCGGCAACGGCGCGCGCTGCTTCGCCCGTTTCGTCCACGACCAGGGCCTCACCGATCAGACCGAGATCGCCGTGCAGACCGCGCGCGGCGTGATCTACCCGCGCCTGGAGCAGGACGGCAACGTCACCGTGGACATGGGCGTGCCGCGCCTGTCGCCGGCCGAGATCCCGTTCCTGGCCGACGAGGAACACCTGAACTACCCGCTCGACGTGGCCGGCCACCTGTACGACATCAGCGTGGTGTCGATGGGCAACCCGCACGCGGTGCAGGTGGTGGGCGACGTGGAAAGCTTCCCGGTCGGCCGGCTCGGCCCGCTTATCGAGCATCACCCGCGCTTTCCCGAGCGGGTCAATGCCGGCTTCATGCAGATCGTCGGCCGGGGCGAGATCCGCCTGCGCGTGTTCGAGCGCGGCGCTGGCGAGACGCTGGCCTGCGGCACCGGCGCCTGCGCCGCCGTGGTGGTCGGCATCCGCCGCGGCCTGCTCGATGGCGAAGTGCTGGTGCATACCCACGGCGGCGACCTCACCATCCGCTGGCAGGGCGAAGGCCAGCCGGTGCTGATGACTGGCCCGGCCGCCACCGTATTCGAAGGCACCATCGATCTGTGACGCCTCGCGCGTCGCCCACCGCACATACATCCCCCGAGGAGTAGGCAGCATGCAGTCGCAGGACATCCTGGCGTGGCTGAAGAGCAATCCGGCTTTCTTCGATGAATACGCCGACGACGTCGCCGAAATCTACGTGCCGCACAGCCATCGCGGCCAGGCCGTCTCGCTGGCCGAACGGCAGCTGATCACCCTGCGCGAAAAGGCGCGCGCGCTGGAGGCGCGGCTGTCCGAGCTGTTGCAGTTCGGCGAGGACAACGACGTGATCTCCGACAAGCTGCACAAGCTGACGGTCGACCTGATCCAGGCCGAGGATCTGTCCGGCGTGGTGGGCACCCTGGAATACCATTTGCGCGAGCGCTTCCACGTGCCGTACGTGGCGATCCGGCTGTGGCTGCCCACCGATTCCACCCTGCGCGAATTCCAGCCGGTGGGCGAAGCGGTGCAGCGGCTGGCGCAGAACCTGGTGTCGCCGTACTGCGGCCCCTACGTCACCGACGAAGTGCTGGCCTGGTTCGACCAGGACGCCACCGAGCTGCGCTCGTTCGCCCAGTTCGCGCTGCGCACCGGCGAAGAGCCGTTCGGCATCCTGGTGCTGGCCAGCGGCGACGAGGACCGCTTCTATCCCGACATGGGCACGCTCTACCTGCAACGCCTGTCCGAGCTGGTCTCGGCCACGGTGCGCCGGCTGGTGCCGACTACCGCCCAGGTCGAGGTCGAAGAACTGCCGCACGAGGACGCCATCGACGGCGCCCGCCAGGAAGACTGACCGTGGATCAGCCGTTCGCCCATTTCGACCGTTATCTGGCGGGCGAACGGCAGGCCAGCGAACACACCCGCCGTGCTTACGGCGAGGATCTGGCGCGGCTGGCCACGCTGGCCGGCGGCCGCGATCTGGCCACCCTCACCCCCACCGACATCCGCGGCTTCGTGCGGCGCATGGCCACCAAGGGCCTGTCGCCGTCCAGCATCGGCCGCATCCTGTCCGCCTGGCGCGCCTTCTACAAGATCATGAAGCGCGACCTGGGCTGGGGCGCCAGCCCGGTCGGCGGCGTCAAGCCCCCCAAGCGCCCGCCGCGCCTGCCGGCGGCGATGACCGTCGACGGCGCCGAGGGCCTGCTCAACGCGCTGCCGGACGACGAGGACCTCGCCTGCCGCGACAAGGCGATCTTCGAACTGGCGTATTCGTCCGGCCTGCGCGTCTCCGAACTGGCCAGCCTGCGCCTGCCCGAACTCGATCTGGAGCACGCCCTGGCGCGCGTCACCGGCAAGGGCGGCAAGACCCGCGTGGTGCCGGTGGGCGCCGCCGCCATCGAAGCGTTGCGGCGCTGGCTGCTGCTGCGCCCGCAATACGCCCGCGACGCCAGCGTCACGGTATTCGTCGGCCGTGGCGGCAAGCCGCTGACCACCCGCGCGATCCACGCCCGCCTGGCGCAATGGCGCCTGCGACTGGGCATCGCCGAACCGCTGTATCCGCACAAGCTGCGCCACAGCTGCGCCACCCACCTGCTGCAAAGCTCGCACGACCTGCGCGCGGTGCAGGAGCTGCTGGGCCACGCCCACCTGGCGACCACCCAGGTCTATACCCACCTCGACTATCAGGCGCTGGCGAAGGCGTATGACGAGTTTCACCCGCGCGCGAAGCGCAAGGAGTGAGCCTGCGGTGTGGGCGCCCCCAGCGGCGTGCCGGTTGCGGCAAGCCCCCGGCCGAGCCGGGCGCGTAACGGATGGGGCATGCCGGCAACGGCTCACTCCTTGCGCTTCCTGAATTGATTCCACTCCCCCCGCCCTCGCCGCCGCGAGGGGGCCTCGCTGTGCTCGTTCGTGGCGCGAATGGGGTGGGTTGGGGTGGCCCTTTGTGGCTTTGGGTGATGGGCGCTGGGCGCTCTTCGGCGGTGGTGTGCCGGCGTTGTCGCGCTTCCTGAATTGATTCCACTCCCCCCGCCCTCGCCGCTGCGAGGGAGCCTCGCTGCGCTCGTTCGTGGTGCGATTGGGATGGATTGGGGGAGGGCTGTTGTGGCTTTGGGGGGTGGGCGGGCCGGGTGCTCTTCGGCGGTGGTGTGCCGGTGTTTTCGCGCTTCCTGCTTGAATCCACTCCCCCGCCCTCGCCGCCGCGAGGGGGTCTCGCTACGCTCGCGCTCTGTTGATCCTGCTGACGGGTTGCCCTGTTGAAAGTGCATCTGGCCCCCGGCAGAGCCGGGCGCGTCGCAATGGTGGTGCGTGGGCAACCGCGCTTCCTGATTGATTCCACTCCCCCCGCCCTCGCCGCCACGAGGGGGCCTCGCTACGCTCGTTCGTGGTGCGATTGTGGGGTGGGGGAGGGGCGAGCGGGCGATTGCGCTGTTGGGTTCCGATCCGCTCGATGCGGCCGGGGGTTAGCTTTCCGGTTGCTCGGGCGGGGCGTCGGGGTGGGGGGCGGCGAGTTCGGCGGGCTGTTCCAGCAGGTGGATGTCCACCGGTAGCGGCGAGGCGGTGGTGACGGGCTGGGTGCGGCCCAGCGGGTCGGTGATGCCGCTGACGGGGTCGCTGTCGGCGCTGACGATGCGGTAGGGCACGCCGGGTGCGGGGCTGCCGGTCTGGTTGTCGCGCAGCACGAAGTGCGAGTGGAACAACGGTTGCGGCGCGGGGGCGATCTGGGCGGGCGGCGGCAGCAGGTCGGCCTCCGATGCGTGGCCCCAGCCGAGCTGGTCGTTGTAGCGCGAGTACAGCACCGCGCCGCATTCCAGCGTGTCCAGGTGATAGGCCAGCGCCTTGCCGGGGCCCAGGGTGGGATAGCGCGTCGACACGATGTGGGTCAGCCTGCCGCAGCGCGGACAGGTGGCCAGGTCGCCCACCCGCGCCACCGGGCGGCCGTCGATGGTGCATTGCGGATCGCCGCTGATGACCACGCCGCCGTGCGAGGTCCGGTCGCCCAATACGATGAAGCCTGCGATAGCCATGGGCATGTCCTCCCTGTTCTGATGATCGATGCGACCCACTACGTTCGCTGCGATGCACCAGAAGCGGTTTGCCCAGGGTCAAGAACAGGGAAGATGGGCCGTTCGTCGGACCGGGTCAGGCCGGCATGGCGCGCAGCCGCGACAGCGGCGAAGCCAGCACGATGGCGGCCTGCAGCGTGAAGCAGGCCACCGCGGCGACCAGACAGGCGACCTCTCCGCCCAACGCGCCGACGCCTGCCGCCAGTGCCGCGCCCAGCGGACGGGCGCCGTAAGTCGCCAGGGTGTTGATCGACGACACCCGCCCCAGCAACGCGTGCGGCGTCACCGCCTGACGCAGGGTGGTGGTGGCCACGGTCCAGATCACCGAGCCGGCGCCGATCAGGAAGAAGCACAGCCCCGCCAGCCACGGCGTCGGCCACCACAGCGTGGCCAGCATCGCCAGTGCGGCGACCACCGCGCCCAGCGGTGCCACGCGCATCTGCGCGCCGGGCGACAGGTGGCGACCGACCCGCGACAGCAGCAGCGCCGACAGCACCATGCCGCCGCCGTAGGCCGCCAGCGTCATGCCGACGCCGCTGCCCGACAACCCCAGGTGGCGCACCGCGTAGGGCACGTACACCGTCTGGAGCACGAAATACGCCACGTTGAATACCGACGAGGTCAGCAGCATCGCCCTCAGCAGCGGCTGGCGGATGGCGAAATCCGCGCCTTCGCGCAGTTCGTGCGAGAAGTCGCGGCGCGGCTGGTCGGGCGGCGGCGCGCCGGTCGGCAGGCCGCGCAACGCGAACGCCGCGCCCAGCGACAGCGTCGCCGCCACGGCGAACGCCGGCCCGCCGCCGGTCCAGCCGACCAGCACCCCGCCCAGCGCCGGTCCGCCGGTCAACGCCAGGCTGCGTACCAGCTCGATGCGGCCGTTGGCCTGCACCAGTTGCTCGCGCGGCACCACCGCCGGAATCAGCGCCGGCGTCGCCACGCTGTAGGCCACCGCGCCGACGGTGGCGACGAACGACAGCAGCGCCAGCAGCCACAGGTTCAGCCCGCCCAGCCACGCCAGCAGCACGATGGCGACGAAGCAGGCGGCACGCGTCAGCTCGCCCAGCGCCATCATCCCGCGCCGCGAACTGCGGTCGGCGATCACGCCCAGCGGCACCGCCAGCAACAGGAACGGCAGCGTCTGCGCCACTTGCAGCAGGCCGGTGCCGGTCACGTCGCTGCCCAATGCCAGCACCGCCACCAGCGGCGCGGCCGCCAGCCCGAGCTGCTGCGCGCATTGCGAGGCGAGGTTGGACGCCGCCAGGCGGCGGAAGGCGGGCGGAAGCGGGTTCATGAAAACGTCACGAAGGGTGGGTCGTGGAGCGTAGCGCGAAACCGGCCACGTCGTTGGTCTTTGCTTGTCCAGCTCGGGATCGGCGGCCGATCCAGGCCCGCCACCCCGCTACGCGGCGGCGGCCTCGCGCTCCAGCAGGGTCCGCTTGCGCGCCACGCCCCAGCGGTAGCCGGACAGCGCGCCGTCCTGGCGCACCACGCGATGGCAGGGGATCGCCACCGCCAGCGTGTTGCCGGCGCAGGCGCGCGCCACCGCGCGGGCGGCGCTGGGCGCGCCGATGCGCTCGGCGATCTCGGCGTAGCTGGCGGTGCTGCCGGGCGGAATCTGGCGCAACGCCTGCCACACCCGCTGCTGGAACGCGGTGCCGCGCACGTCCAGCGGCAGCGCTACCGGCGTGGCCGGTGCTTCGATCAGCCCGATCACCGTGGCCATCCATTGCTCGAAGGTGGCGTCGCCGCCGACCAGCTCGGCGCGGGGAAAGCGATCCTGCAACGCGCGCACCAGCGGCTCGGGCTCGTCGCCCAGCTCGATGCTGCACACGCCGCGCCCGGTGGCGGCCACCAGGATCGCGCCCAGCGAGCACTGGCCGACGCCGAAGCGGATGGTCTCGCCCGCGCCGCCGGCGCGGTAGTCGCCCGGCTTCATGCCCAGCAGCGCGCCGGCCTGCTCGTAGAAGCGTCCGGACGAGCCGAAGCCGGCGTCGTAATAGGCATCGGTGACGCTGTCGCCCTGTTGCAGGCTGTCGCGCACCCGCGCTGCGCGGTGGGCGGCGGCGTAGTCGCGCGGCGTCACGCCGGTCAGTTGCTTGAACACGCGGTGGAAGTGGTAGCGGCTGAGCCCGGCGATGGCGGCCAGTTCGTCCAGCGTCGGCGGCGTGGCGGCCACCGCGATGGCGCGGCAGGCGCGCTCGATGGCGGCGGCATGCGGCGAGGCGTCGGGCTGGTCGGGGCGGCAGCGCTTGCAGGGCCGGAACCCGGCGGCCTCGGCCGCGGCGGGGCTGTCGAAGAAGCTCACGTTGGCGGGTCTGGTCGGCCGCGAGGGGCACGAGGGCCGGCAGTAGATACCGGTGCTGTGCACGCCGTACCAGAAACTGCCGTCGGCGGCGGCATCGCGGGTTTCCACCGCGCGCCAGCGGGCGGCGTCGTCGGTGGGGAAGGGGGTCGCTCGGTTCATCATGCGCTCCTGTCAGTCGCTTCAGGCCCATGATGGCGCGCCGGCAGCGGCCGCGCACTCCGGTGCTTGCGCGGCAATGTGCCGGACGCTGTCGTGAAAAGACCTTGAACAGGCGCGTGGAGCGGCTGACAAAACCCAGCGTAGCGGTTCTGGCAAGAAGCGCGAAACGTCCTGAACGGCGGTAAACCGGACTTCCTCCGGTCGCACACAGTACAAGACGTAGGGCAAGTTTCAGCCCGACGCCCCGCGCGACGCCGCCTGAAGGGTTTTGCTAGCCACCCTCAGTGCCTGGGCGGGTTGAGCAGCGTCCAGTCGTTGACCCGGGCGTTGAAGAAGCCGCCGGCCTCGTAGGCGCGGCGGATGCGGCCTTCGGTGCGCAGGCGGGCCAGTCCGGCGTTCAAGGCGCGCGTGGCGCGGTCGCCGGCGGGGGTCGAGGCGAAGATGAAATGGCGGCTGCCGCTCATCGCCACCTTCACGCCCGGCAGCGGCACCAGCTTGATGCCTTCCAGCGTGGACGACAGGTCGGGCGTGGGCTTGAACGACATCAGCGTCACCTGGGCGCGGCCGGCGTTGAGCATGCGCGCGATCATCGGGAAGGTGGGGGCGCTTTCGATATGGGCGAAGCCCAGCTGCTGCAACACCTTGTAGTCGTTGACCCAGGCGCGGTTGGTGACGGCGGTCTGCTTGAGCACCTTGGCGATGGGCATCGTCAGCACTTCGGCATTGTCGGCCACGGTATACAGCCCGACCACGTATTCGCCTTCCTCGATCACCGCGCTGGACAACTGCACCTTGCGGTCCACCGCGTCGGCAGCCCACACCGAGGTGCCGCTGCCCGCGACACGGCCGTTTTCCACTTCGTGGAAGATGCGGGCGTAGCTGTTCAGCGGGCTGAAGCGCACCGCTTCGGTGGAGCCGCCCAGGCGCAGCGCCTGTTGCAGCAGGATCATCTCCACCGTGTCGCGCCGCGCGCCGGGGCCGCTGTAGTCGGTGATGGCCTGGACATCGCGCCCGGCCACCAGGCGCTGGTAGTCCGTCAGGACGTCCTGGGGAACGGCGATCAGCAATTCGCCCCGGGCGAACATGCTGACGAGCAGGCAGAGCAGGGGCAGCAGGCGTGACATGGTGCAAGGCGAGTGGGGCAATAAACACGACGATTCTAGCGACTATGTCACAGCCGGTGTTGCTGCCCCGCCATCTTTCAGCCCTTGGAAGAGCGCAGGTTGCCCGGCTTGAGGCGGGTGAACGCCAGCCCGTCGCGGTCGAACACGTGGAACGACGCAGCCGGCGCCGATACCTTGATCGCCTGGCCCAGTGCCACTTCGCGCTCGCCGTTGCCGCGCACCACGATGTCCTGGCCGCTGGACAGCGTGACGTACAGGTAGTTGGCCTCGCCCAGGTGCTCGACCAGATTGACGGTACCCGCGAAGCGTTCGCTGCCGTCGTGGTTCTCCCACAGGTGCTCGGCGCGGATGCCGACGGTCACGCGGTCGCCCACCGCGGCGCGGGTGCCGTCCACCTCGCTGTGCAGCGTCTGGCCGCCGGCCAGGGTCACGGTCATGCCCTGGGCGCCGGTATCGCTGACCACGCCTTCGAGCAGGTTCATCCTGGGCGAGCCGATGAAGGTGGCGACGAACAGGTTGGCCGGGCGCTGGTACAGCTCCAGCGGGGTGCCGGCCTGCTGGATGTGGCCGTCGTGCATCACCACGATCTTGTCGCCCAGCGTCATCGCTTCCACCTGATCGTGGGTCACGTAGACGATGGTGGCGTTCAGGTCGCGGTGCAGTTTGGCGATCTCCAGCCGGGTCTGCACCCGCAGCGCGGCGTCCAGGTTGGACAGCGGCTCGTCGAACAGGAACAGCTTGGGTTCGCGCACGATGGCGCGGCCGATGGCCACGCGCTGGCGCTGGCCGCCCGACAGCTCGCGCGGCAGGCGGGTCAGCAGGTGGTCGATCTTGAGGATGCTGGCGGCGTGGCGGATGCGGCGGTCGATCTCGTCCTTGCCCGCGCCCTGGATCTTCAGCCCGAACGCCATGTTCTTGTACACGTTCATGTGCGGGTACAGCGCGTAGCTCTGGAACACCATGGCGATGCCGCGCTGCGCCGGCGCCAGGTCGTTGACGCGGGCATGGTCGATCTCCAGATCGCCGCCGCTGATCTCCTCCAGGCCGGACAGCATGCGCAGCAGCGTGGATTTGCCGCAGCCGGACGGCCCCACCAGCACGACGAATTCGCCGTCCTCGATCTCCAGGTTGATGCCGGCCAGCACGTCGGTCTTGCCGTCGTAGCTCTTCTTCAGGTTCTTCAGCGATACGTGGGACATGGTGTTTGCTCCATCATCAGGTGAGTGCTGCGCGTCGACGGCAGCGGCTCGAATTCGGGGGGCTGGGTGGGAAGGGGGAAGAGGGAAGGGGGAAGAGGGAAGGGGGAAGGGGGAAGGGGGAAGGGAAAAAGCCGCAGCGCCAGAGGGGGTGGCTCGTGGTTTTGACGTTACCCTTCCCTCTTCTCCCTTCCCCCTTCCCAGCGTTACTTCACAGCGCCCGCGGTGATGCCGCGGATCAACTGGCGCGAGAAGAACATGTACAGCACCAGCACCGGCAGCACGGCCAGCGAGAGCGAGGCAAGCACGGCGTTCCAGTCGGTGGCGTACTGGCCGATGAACTGCTGCACCCCCAGGGTGATGGTCTGCGTTTCTTCGCCCGGCGCCAGGATCAGCGGGAACCACAGGTCGTTCCAGATCGGCACCATGGTGAACACCGCCACCGTGGCCACGGCCGGGCGGATCAGCGGCAGGATCACCTGGAAGAAGATCTTGAATTCGCCCACGCCGTCGCAGCGCGCCGCCTCCTTCAGCTCCTTGGGGATCTGCTGCATGAATTCGGACAGGATCATGATCGCCAGCGGCAGGCCCTGCGCCACGTAGACCAGGATCAGCGCGGTCAGCGTGTTCACCAGTTCCAGCGACACCATGATCTTGAGGATGGACACGGTGCCCAGGCGGATCGGCACCATGATGCCGAAGGCGAAGAACGCCATCAGCCAGCGGTTGCCGCGGAACTTGTATTCCGACAGCGCCCAGGCGGCCATCGCGCCGAAGAACAAAATCAGCACCAGCGAGGTCACGGTGACGATGGCGCTGTTGCCGAAGAAGTTGAAGAAGTGCGCGTTCTTCATCGCCTTCTCGAAGCCGATCAGCGACCAGCTTTCCGAGTTGGGCAGCGCCAGCGGCGAATCGAAGATCGCGGCGCGGCTCTTGAAGGCGTTGATCACGATCAGCACGATCGGGAACAGTGCGAGCACGGTATAGCCGGCCAGGATCACCTGGGTGAAGGTGGAACCGGCGAAACGGGTGACCTTGTGTTGCATGGTGGGCAACCCCTTAGAACGAGAAGCGCTGCAACTTACGTTGCACGAAGAAGAAGTAGAGTCCGACGCCCACCAGGATCACCAGGAACATCATCGTTGCCACCGCGGCGCCCAGCGTCGGGCTGCCCAGCTGGCTCTGGTAGCCGAAGAAGGCGCGGTAGAAATAGGTGCCGAGGATGTCGGTGCTGTAGCCGGGGCCGGCCAGCGCGCCCTTCACCGAGTAAATCAGGTCGAAGGCGTTGAAGTTGCCGACGAAGGTCAGGATGGTGGTCAGCCCCAGCGTGGGCAGGATCAGCGGCACGCGGATGGTCCAGAAGATGCGCCAGGCGGACGCGCCCTCGACCACGGCGGCCTCGATGATCTCGTCGGGAATGGCGATCAGCGCCGCGTAGATCAGCATCATCGGGATGCCGACGAACTGCCACACCGACATCAGCGACAGCGTGAACAGCGCGGTGGATTCGTCGCCCAGCCACGGCTGGAAGTGCTCCGCCAGGCCGACGTAGCCCAGCAGCGTCTCGGCTACGCCCCACAGCGGCGACAGGATCAGTTGCCAGACGAAGCCGATGATCACCACCGACAGCAGCGTCGGCAGGAAGATCAGCGTCTGGTAGGCCTTGGCGCCGCGCACGCCGCGCATGCTCAGCAGCGCCGCCAGCAGCAGGCCGATCGGGTTCTGGATCAGCATGTGCACCAGGAAGAACTTCACGTTGTTGCGCATCGCGTTCCAGAAGCCTTCGGACCAGTGCGGATCGACCATCAGCGTGTAGTAGTTGGCCAGGCCGGAGAACAACTGCTGGTTGGTGTCGGTGGTGGTGTAGAAGCCGAGCCGCAGGGTATCGATCAGCGGAAAGGCGCTGAAGATCGCGTAGACGAGGAAGGCCGGGGCGAGGAAGACCACGATGTGCCAGGGAAACGGCTTCTTCATGGCGGGTACTCCAGGAATCCGTGGCGCCGGGGCGCCGGGCAAAAAAAGGGCCGGCGGCGAACCGCCGGCCTCCAACTAGAAAGAATGGAGAGGAAGATCCATTCGTTGCGCCTTGCACCGCGCTCCAGCGCGCGATGACGACGGGCCGAGGATGGCCGACCCGCAGGTGCTGGGGCGGCGTGGGCCGGGCGCCGGGATGAACGCGCCACCATCGGCGGTGGGGAACCGGAATCGAGGCCCCCGGCAAAGCCGGGCGCTTACCCGCAGCGACGTGCCGGTAACGGCGCTCCCCTGCTGGATTCCCACTCCCCCCGCCCTCGCCGCCGCGAGGGAGCCTCGCGTTGCTCGGTGGTGGTTCATTCCGGATGCCCGCTGCCGCTCGATGAAGCGGCCCCACGCCAGCCGGGGTGATCGGTGCGCCGGTCAGGCCGGCGCGGTGTCGATCACTTGCCCGGCTTGTACCACTTGGTCAGACCGCCCTGGATGCGCTCGGCGGCGGCCTTGGGGGTCATCTTGCCGTTCAGGACCGCGCTGTTCACCGTCCACAGTTCGGTTTCCATGTTCGGCTCGCCACGGTTCAGGATCTGCGCGTTGAGGCGGATGGTGGAACCGCAGCTCTTACGCCAGTCGATCATCGACTTGGCGACCGGATCCTTCACCGCGATCAGGTGGTTCGACAGCGAGAAGAAGCCGGTGACCTTGTTGGTGTACAGGTCGGCGAACTCCTGGCTGCCCACCCATTGCAGGAACTTGTAGGCGTCGCCCTTGTTCTTGGACTTCGGGTTCACGCCGATGCCCAGGTCGGTGTGGTCGGAGATGTAGCACTTGTCGCCGGCCTTCTGCACCGGCGGCGGGAAGGCGCCGAAATCGACGCCCTGCTGGTTGTAGTAGCCGATGTCCCACGAGCCGGCCGGCACCATCGCGGCGCGGCCGCTGGCGAACAGGTTCTGGGTGTCGCCGTAGGTCTGCGAGCTGTAGCCCTTGGCCAGATACGGGCCCCACTTGGCCATCTCTTCCCACGCGGCCACGTATTGCGGATCGGTGAACCTGGCCTTGCCGGCGATCAGCGCCTTGCGGCCTTCCTCGCCCTTCCAGTAGTTGGGGCCGATGCCGGTGAACACGATCTGGCTCGATTCCCACTGGTCGGCGGTGCCCAGCGCGATCGGGGTCTTGCCGGCCTTCTTCACCGCCTCGGCCACCTTATAGAAGTCGGCCACGGTCTTCGGCGGTTGCAGGTTCAGGTCCTTGAAAATCTTCTTGTTGTAGAAGAAGCCGTGGATCACCGACGCCATCGGCATGCAGAACGTATCCTTGCCGTCGTCGCTCTGCCACGCCACCTTGGCCGAGGCCGGGAAGTTCTGCATCCCGCCCTTGCCGTCCAGCTTCTCCAGGTAGCCCTTCTTGAACAGGTCGAGCGACTTGTCGAACGGGCGGCAGGTGATCAGGTCGCCGGCGGTGCCGCCGGTGAGGCGCGCCTGCAGCGCGGAGTCGTATTCGGTCGGCGCGGTCGGGGAGAACTTGATCTGCACGCCCGGGTTGGATTTCTGGAATGCCGGGATCAGCACGTCTTCCCACAGCGCCTTGTCGTCCACGCGCCAGGATTCGATGGTCAGGGTACCGGCCTGGGCGGCACCGGCGGCCAGCATGGCGGCGATCAGCGCGCCTTGGGTCAAGCGGATGTTCTTCATGTATCGATCTCCTCAGATCCTGATGATTGCCGGGATACGTGACAGCCCCCGACCCCGGCCACCCCGGACAGCGCTCCAGACGCCGTCTTGTTCGGGACGCTCGCACCGTACCATCGGGCTTTTCGTGACACCACGACGCGGCCATTGGCGATGTCCTATTTGCTAATCGATTGATAAAAAAGGAATATTTGCTTTGCATGCCGCTGGGGCCGCTTGCAGTTCTTTACAAAGCCGGTCGGTGGACGGCGTGCCAGCCCGCGCCCAGCCGGCATCGCACCGCAACGGTGCGCCGGTCGGCACGGCTAGAGACGGCAAGAAAATGCAAGGCTTTGTTACAAAAGTGGGAGGGCGGTTACGCTATGCTCGCCCCGATTCGCGGGGGCGCAGATGAGAATGATTTGGGGTCGAGGCGGCACGGGCGTGCGCCGCATGGTGGCGGGGACGCTGCTATGGCTGGCGGCGGCGGGTGCGCACGCCACACAGACGCTGGACGTGCTGCACTGGTGGACCTCGCTGAGCGAGCGCCAGGCCGCCAACAGCCTGGCCGGCGCCCTGGCGACCGAGCAGCTTGCCTGGCGCGACGCCGCCATCCCCGGCGGCGCCGGCGTGGGCGCATTCAAGGTGCTGAAGAGCCGCGTGCTGTCCGGCCATGCGCCGGATGTGGCGCAGTTGATCGGCCCCACCATCGGCGACTGGGCGCAACTGGGCCTGCTGCTGGAACTGGACGACGTGGCCGACGACCAGGATTGGCAGGATCGCTTCTTCCCCACCATCTGGAAGCTATCGCGCTACAGCCAGCACGTGGTGGCGGTGCCGGTCGGCATCCATCGCATCAACAACCTGTACTACCGCCCTGAAGTGTTCGCCGAATTCGGCCTGCTGCCGCCGCGCAACTGGGCCGAGTTCGAGCGCGTCGCCGCGCAGTTGCAGCGCGCCGGCATCACCCCGCTGGCGCAGAGCGGCGAACCGTGGCAGGTGGCCACACTGTTCGAGACGCTGTTGTTGTCCGAAACCGGCCCCGCGTTTTACCGCCGGTTGTTCCGCCTGCGCGATCCGGCCGACTGGCAGGACATCCGCGTGCGCCGCGCGCTGGAGCGGCTGCGCAGCCTCAAGCGCTGGATGCCGCAGCCGGTGGCGCAGCGCAGCTGGGACGAAATGGCGCGCGGCTTCGCCCGTGGCGACGCCGCCATGTGGGTGATGGGCGACTGGGCGCGCGGCGAGCTGAACAGCCTGGGCCTGGAAGTGGACCGCCACTTCGGCTGCACCACCGTGCCCGGCACCGCCGGCATGCATCTCTACAGCGTCGATACCTTTGCCATGCTGTCCGGCGGCTACGTCAAGCTGCGCCAGCAGGAAGCCTTCGCCCGGCTGGCCGCCAGCGTGCCGGTGCAACTGGCATACAACCGCATCAAGGGCTCGGTGCCGGTCCGCCGCGACATCGACCCCGCCCAGCTCGACCCCTGTTCGCGCCAGAGCTGGCAGACCTTCGGCCGCGGCGACGCGGTGCAGGCGCCCAGCATCGTTCATCGCATGGCCACCGACGAAGCGATGAAGGATGCGATCATCGCCCAGGTCTACCGCTACTTCAGCGAAGACCAGATCCCCGCCCCCGAAGTGCAGCGCCGCCTGGCGGCGATCAGTCGGGCGTTGAAATGAATTGAGGCGGGGAAGGGGGAAGGGGGAAGAGGGAAGGGTAAAAGCCGAAGCGCCAACGGAAGCGGTTTTTGGTTTTGACGTTACCCTTCCCCCTTCCCCCTTCCCCCTTCCCCCTTCCCCCTT
>NZ_KB895334.1:194684-431516 GCF_000374805.1 Chitiniphilus shinanonensis DSM 23277 | reverse complement strand
CCAGCGTTCAATCTGAGCCAGGATCAAACTCTTTCGTTCAATCGCTTAGCTTATTTCGTACTTTGGCTCGTACTCAAAGAAACCATCTCTGGTTCTTTTACGTATGAGCGCTGATTCGTCATCAAGCACTCACACGCATCGGCTGTAATTTGTTAAAGATCAGTCCACCGGACACCGCGCTTTTGAAACCTGCTAAACTCTTCGTTTCGCTTCGTTCTGCGCTGCGTCTGCTGCGGAGAAACCGAACTATACGGACACCCCCTCACACCGTCAACTCCCCGCTTCAACAAAATTGTCATCCGCACCTTAACCTGCTGATCGGCAAGCACACATTACGTTGGCATCGCACGCAAAACCCCACTGCAACGCAAAACAGGCCGCCCTAAGGGCGGCCTGTTTTGCGTTGCTGGCTCAGCGATTCGAGCCTTCCACCAGCTTGAACTCATACAGACGACAATCCAGCGCGCCGTTGTAGAGCGGCAAACGGCGGCTTGGGGACAACCTGATCAGCTTGGGCAGGCGCAGATCGGCAGTAAAGAGATAGGCGCGCCAGCCAGAGAACTTCCGCTTGAGCGCATCGCCAAGCAGCGGATAGAACTCCGCCAACGCCTCCTGGTCCTCGAGCCGCACGCCGTAAGGGGGATTGGCGATAAGCACCCCAGCGGTCGTCGGTGCCGGGATATCCAATATGTCACCGACGGTGAGCGCTACATGCTCCGTCAAACCTGCCGCTTGCAGGTTCTCCCGTGCCGCAGCCACAGATAGCGCATCCCGGTCACTTCCCACGATGGGGTGAGGCGGCACGGGCAATTCCAACGCGCGCGCTTCCTGCCGGATCGACTGCCAAGCTTCGGCATCGAATGGCGCCAACCGCTCGAACGCGAAATGGCGATCCCTCCCTGGGGCACGCTTCATCGCCAGCAACGCGGCTTCGATCAAGAAAGTGCCGCTGCCGCACATGGGATCGAGCAGCGCGCAATCGCCGTGCCAATTGGCCAATTGCAGCAGGCCAGCCGCCAGGTTCTCCCTCAACGGCGCCTCGACGTTCTCCTGACGATAACCGCGCTTGAACAATGGCTCGCCCGAGGTATCCAGATAGAGTGTGGCCGTGCGATCGGTGAGGAACAGCTGGATCCGCACTTCCGGCGAGGCGGTATCGACACTGGGGCGCTCGCCGGTCGCCGCGCGGAACACGTCGCAGATCGCATCCTTGACCTTGAGGGCTGCGAAATCGACGCTGCGCAAAGGGCTGCGCTGCGCGGTAACACCTACCTTGATGGTCCGATTGACCGCAAACAACGCCGGCCAGTCGATGCGGCCAGCCATGCGGAAGAGATCGGCCTCACTGCGGTAAGCCCGCTCTTCCAGCCGCCAAAGGATGCGGCTGGCAATTCGGGAATGCAGATTGGCCCGATACACCAGCGGCCATTCGCCGCTGAACGCGACGCCGCCCTCGACCACCCGCACCTCGCCGGCCCCGACCGCAGCCAGCTCATCGGCCAGCAATTGCTCCAGACCTCTGGGACACGGTGCGAAGAATTGCTGGATGCCACTGACCCCGACCACACGCGGCGATGCGGCAGGGGTCGACCTGGGGCTTTCACCACGGGGTTGACCGGGCTTGACGTGGCCTCGCGCCCCCGGTCGAGCCCGCGCCTTGGGAGGCGTATCCGACTGGACCTGACCCGGCGTGCGTTTCGGCAGGCCCAACGTTTTTTTATTCATGAATCCTTCTCTACGAATGACGTACAGCGCAGACCAATGGTCAGGGACAGCGCCAGCTGAAACGAAAGCAACATGCTACCCACAGATGCCCAACAGATCGCCCCCTCAACAAAGCCGGGGCCGACCGACGTTCCCTCACTCGAAGCAACATTGATGCCTTCCTTGAGCCGGCGCGATCCATCCGGCATGCAAAGGCCGGAGAGCTGCCGAAGGGGCATTGCCGGGCACAGGGATTTGATTTCAAATACCGACCACGCCATATACATACAAAATTGTCTTTAAGGCGCAGCCCACTGGAGAAGATCAATAAACTTCAGGAGGATGTAATGGGTATCAAATTGAAAGTGATTACCGCCAGTTTGCTTTTAACCGGAATGGCCGGTTCAGCTATGGCGGCCAAGCAGCTGAGCGTCGAGGAATTCCGCCAGCTATTGCCAGCAACGGGTTATCGCATCGATCTGGGCGACCAGGTCATGGTCAACTATCACTGCGATATCAAGGCCGACGGCGACAAGTTCGTCCTCGATCAGGCCAGTTGCGATCAACGCAGCATCGACTTCAAACGCACCTACGCCGGTGTCGTCAATCTGAGCATCCTGGGCAAGGCGTCCACTTCCAGCATCACCGAACACAAGCTCTGGGCCATGGCCTTCGCCCATGCGGCGTTCAACAGCATGGTACTCATGCAGTATGGGCTGAACAAGGTAGGCGGCACCTTCGATCTGTCCAAGCCTTTCGGTACCGGCGAGCGTTTCGGCGACTACTTCATGCGCAACATGGGGCCGAACTACTACCTGTCGAAAGGGCTGCAGGAATCTTCGCTCGGTAACGATCTTCCCCAGAACGGCATGGGTAATGGCGACGACGACGGCGTGTTGCAAATCGAATATCCGGGCAGCGGTTTCGCAGAACTGCAAGGCGCCGGCTTCGGCGGCTTCCCGGCGATTTTCGCCCCCATGAATCCAGAAGCCGTGCTGAGCTCGAACAACGGCCCGGCGCGCAACATCCTGGGTTCGGCAGCCGCATCGGCCTATTACAACGCGTCGGCGACCGGGATCAATACCGGCTCGCTGTCGTGGAGCCAGACGGCCGAAGGTCTGAAGCAGCCCGGCAACCGCATCCATCAATTCATCCAGGGCGCGAAGGATCCGGACGCTTTGGCCATCATGCTGAGCTTCATGTACAACCGCGGCCCGTACGCGGCGAAAGATCAGCCGATGAAGAACGAGGAGACCTTCCAGCGCTGCATGGCCACCGCGGAGCTCGTCAACGATTGGGGCTGCTTCACCAAGCAGAACGATTTCGGCACGCGCTATGTACGGCAGATTCCGGATGTGACCCGCCAACTGGGCAACGCGGCGATCAAGTACGAAGAGCGATTGAGCTGGTCCGACATCTCCGCCTACCTGGAACTGCTGGAGAACTACGGTTATTACTCCACCGACGCAATGGCCAAGATCCGCCCGAATGCGCAAACCGCATTCAACCAGGTCGCGAAGGACGGCACGATCAGCTACCGCGAAGACTTCGGTCGCATCGTCGAGATGGTGCTGACCACGGTGCCGGTCAAGACCTTCGCCCAAGGCGTCAACGATCCGGATACGGAAACCACCGGCGCCGGCATCAAGCCGGGCGAGACCTGCCAGGGCGAGTGGAACGCCAAGCTCATTTACGACACACCGGGGATGGTGGTGTCGTTCAATGGGAAGAACTGGGAAGCCGGTTACTGGAATCAAGGCAAGGAACCGGGCGCGGAAGAGTACGGTCCGTGGACTGTCACCACCAAGTGCGGTGGCGATACCGCTCCGGTGACACCGACTCCCCCCACTCCGACCCCGGTACCGACGCCTACGCCTACGCCTACGCCTACGCCTACGCCGACCCCGACCCCGACCCCGACCCCAGCGCCTACACCGATTCCGACGCCAACGCCGGTTCCGCCGACTCCGGTTCCCACGCCAACGCCTACGCCCAGCCCCACCCCGGTCACGCCCGCGCCGGATGTTGCACCGCTGGCGAGCACCTGCGCGGATGCCTGGAACAGCGCTACTGTCTACGCAACTCCCAATGCCAAGGTGAGCCTCGATGGTCGTAACTACCAGAACAAATGGTGGAGCCGCGGCGACAATCCCATGCAATCGGGCGAGTGGGGCGTGTGGCAGGACCTCGGAAGCTGCAACTGATCGGGCGCTCCCCGCGCTTTACCTCAACTAACGAAAAGACCCCCGGCAACGGGGGTCTTTCTTGTTCTTTCTTATATGTATTGTGCGTTGATGCGCCGAATCAGCCCAAACGTATGTCAGCGCATCAGCGACGAAACACATCAACCGAACTCATCGCTTCGCCTGCCGCCACTCAAGCGTGCACCCGCCGGCGGGTTTGCGCGATCACCGGCGCCCAGGTCTCGCCCGCCTGCTTCTTGCGGGTAGTCAGGGTCAGCTCGCTGGGGCCGTAGACATTGGTGTTGTGCGTCAGCGGCGTAGTGATCAGGTATTGCGCCTGCGTGGCCTTGAGGAAGCCGCCGACCCGATCGATGTTGAAGATGTCCAGGTGGGCGAACGGCTCATCGATGAAGACGAAACCGCTGGGATTGGCGTCATCCATCATCAGGCCGATCAGCAGGATCAGCGACTTCATCACCTGCTGGCCGCCCGATGCTTCGCCGTCGTTCAGGCCCATCATGCCCTTCTGGTCGAAGTTGAACCTCGCCGACAGACCGGCCTGCGCCAAGGTGATGTCATCGTTGTCCAGTTGCGGCAGATCGAGTTCGACGTCGATGCCCGCCAGTTCCCCCAGTCGCTTCACGTTGCGACCATAGGCACGCACGGTGGCCTTCAACTTGTTGATGTAGGCCGCGCGCGCTTCGTCGGTCAGTTGCGCGGTGCGCTCCACCTCGCTGCGATGCAACTGGGTATCGCGCCCGAGCGCGGCGTAATCCTCGGCCAGCTTGTCGCGACGCGCGACGATGGTCGGATCGGTTTCCCATTCGCTTTGCGCCAGACGCGCACGCTCGCGTTCGATCAGGTGCTGCACTTCGCGCACGCTGCCGTATTCCTCGCGCAACGCTTTGAGGGCGCTGGGTATCTTCTGCTCGGCTGGCAATGCCGCCTTGCTCTGGCGTAGCGCGCGCACCTGACGGCTCTGTTCGTCGCGTTGCCGGGTCAGCTGTTCCAGCAGGGCGTTGACCTGCGCTTCCAGCCGCACCCGCAGATCCTTGGCGCGCTCGAACTGCACCCGGCCTTCTTCGCGTGCGTTGCGGGCTTCTTCCCAGGTGGCCTGCGCGGCGGCCAGGGCGGCGCCGGCCTGCTGGGCGCGGCTTTCCTCTTCGGGCCAGCGGGCGGCCACCGCGGCGAATTCGTCCTGGCGCGCCGCCAGTTGCACCACGGCCTGCATGCCCATCAGCGATTGCTGCAACGCCGAGGCATCGCGCTCCAATTCGATCAAGCGGCTTTCGTCTTCCAGGATGCGTTCGTTCAGATCGCGCAAGCGCCGGCTCACTTCGCTCAGACGCGCATGGCGCGCGGCCTCGCCGAAGGCGTAGTCGCTGGCCTTGGCCGAGATGTCGCGCGCGCCGCGCCGTTCCTTGTGATAGCCATCGCGGGTGATCCAGTCGCCTTCCAGCTTCTGCCCCTCGGCCACCGATTTCGCGCGCTGGGTACGGTTGAGCAGGCCCAGCAGCCATCCCGGCGCGTCGGCCTTGAAGTCGACGATTTCCAGAATGCTGTTGCGCACCACGCCGGCCACCGCCTCGCGTTCCGGCACGACGAAATGGCGGTAACGCAATTGCTGGCCAATCTCCCAGGCGCGTTGCCGGTCGGTGGCGCGGTTGAGCAGGATGATGTGGCGATACGGCGCCAGCAGCGCTTCGACCGCATCCTGCCAGCTGTTGTCGCGCACTTCGACGATCTCGGTCAGCAATTGATGACCGATGCCGGCCTCGTCCAGCGCCGCGCGCATGGCGCGCACGAATTCGGGATGCGGCTGCCGCCCTTGTTGCAGGGCGAACTGGCTCTCGGCCAATTGCTGGCGCTCGTCCTTTATCTGCTTGAGCGACTGGCGCAACTGGGCGGCGGCGTCCTTGCGCTGCCCCAGCCGGTCGTTCAGCGCCACCGCGTCGGCACCATGTTCCAGCTCGGCCAGCTGCCGCAGGCGTTCGGCTTCCTTCATGGTCTTTTCGCTGTCGCGCGCAGCGTCCCGCGCCACCTGGAAAGCCGCGAACGCCGCATCGTATTCGGCACGCGCCGCCTGCTCCTGTGCCAACGCGGCCACCTGGCGCTCGTCCACCAGGCGGAATTCGGCATCGGCAGCGTCCAGCTCATCCTGCCGCTGGCGCAAGCCGCGACGCGCGCCCTTGAACTGACCGATGTAGCCGCGCAGCGCTTCCCATTGCTCGACATAGCGCAACGCCGGGATCACGCGCTGCTCCAGCCGTTCCACGTCGCCCTGCAAGCCGCGCCACTCCAGGTGGTTGTTGGCGCGCAGGCGCAACCGCTCCACATCCAGGCCGAGCTGCGCCATTTGCTGCTCCATCTTGCCCAGCTCGCCTTCGGCTTCCTTCAGCCGGACCTTGGCCTCGGCGTAGTGATCGAGCACCTGCTTGTCGCCAAACACCTGGAACACCAGATCGAGCAGCGCCTTGGGGCTGTACTCGCACAGCTTGTCGGTATCGCCCTGCTCCAGCGCCAGCACCTCGGCGATGGCCGGCGTCAGCCCGGCCTGCTCCAGCCGGCGCTTGTATTCGTTCACCCCCAGCCACTGCAACTGCCCTTCGGTCTCGGCGTTCAGCGTGATGTCGCCCTCGCCGATGGCGTACTGGCGTACCCAGTCGCCCCCCTGCTTGCGGATGCGGCAGAACAGCGTGACCACTTCGCTGGTGGCGGGGAAAAACAGATAGGGAAACAGCCCACCGCCGCTGCGGCGCGGATTGTTGACCACCCCGCGCAGCCACGCGTAGTTCTCGCGGTTGTTGCGCACGTAGCGCTTGTAGTCGCGTCGACCGGAACACTTGAGCGCCAGCAGGGTGCGCAGCGCGTCGAGCAGGGTGGTCTTGCCGGAACCGTTGGGGCCGACGATGGTGACGATCTGGGCATCGAGCGGCACGCGGATGGCGCGCCAGAAATCCCAGTGGATCATTTCGAGTTCGCGAATCTGGAACATCGGACTTCCTTGGCTGGCGGCCCGCTCAAGCGGAGCGGACCGTCGTCAAACGAGGTGGCGCGCGCCGGCGCTCACGCTTCCAGTTCTGCGCTGTCGTCCAGCGCTTCGTCGTCGCCGGGCTCGGCCTCCATCGCGATGCGCGTGCCCGACAGCTTCAGCACTTCGCCCAGCGCGCCCTCGATGATGCGCGGCGCGAGCTTGGCGTAGTCGATCATCAGGTCGAGCAGCGGGCCTTCCTGGATCATCTTGTTGCGGCGGACCACGAAACCGAGCTTGGCCAGTTGCCCCAGGTTCATCGAGAAGCGCGCCTTGCCGCCCAGCTTCTTGCCGAAGTCGGCATAGACCGCGTCCTCCGGCACACCGGGTGCGATCTCCTCGCCATGGGTGATGGGCTTCTGCTCGCCGAACATATCCGACTGGGTGTCGCCGGCGCCCTCGGCCCGGGCGATCTGGCGCTCGCGCTTGGGCAGGACGATCAGCGCCCACAGCACCACCAGCAGCGCGATGGCGTCGCGTGGCAGGCCCATGTTGTTGGACAGCCAGTTTTCGCCCTCGCCGAACACCCAGTCTTCCATCTCGGGCTTGAGGCCGACGGCGATGTACTCGGCGTAGGGATTCTCTAGCAATTGCAGGCCGCATTCGTTCAGCCGGTGCTCCAGGCTTTCGCGGAATCCTTCGTCGATCAACGCGCGCCGCGCCAGCGGATCGCGCCGCGGAATGAAGCGATGCGCCAGCAGGCGCGCCAGCAGGATATTCAGTGCTTGGTCCATCGGCAGGGCTTGGGGCAGGTGCGCAAAGCGCGATTCATGAGAGCGGCCGCAAGCGGCCACGGGTGAGGGTGGCGACCTCGGGGTGATCCAGCACCTCCACCTCGGCGTCGGTCTCCAGCAACAGCGGCAGTCGGACCAATTGGGCGACCACGCTCTGCTCCAGCGCGGCCTCGGCATCGCCGAGCAGCGACAGCAACGACAGCCGGTAGGCGGTTTCCGGGTAGGTGTCGGCCAGCACCGCATCGGCCAGCGGCGCGTCGCCGCGCACGTCCTTGAGCAGGGCGTAGAGTTCCTCGGCCAGCACCAGCCGTTCGGCTTCGACCGCCGAGACCGACGCCGCCAGTTCCGAGGTCGGCAAGGCCGACACGGTGTCGCTGGCGCGCTCGCGCTCCAGCAGTTCGAACTCGGCCACGTCGAGCAGGATGTCGGACACCACGAAATCGGGCTGCGGGGTGAAGCTGAGCAGGTCGCGCCCCAGCGTGGCCAGCGCCTCCTGACTTTGCCCGCGCAACCAGTCGGCCACATTGGTCGAGGTCAGGCCGGACTGGCCGAGATGCACGCGCTGCGCCGCCAGTTCGGCCAGCCGGCGCTGGAACACCCCCGTCATGCGCAGCATGCGCCCCTGCGCCAGCGCGATCGATTGCGCCACCTGCTGTACCTGACGATCGGCATCTTCGTTGGCCAGCACCTGTTGGATCACCTGGGTGCCGCGCTCGACCCATTTCCATACGCTTTCCAGCTTGCGCCGCGCCTCGCGGATCTGGAATTCGGATTGCGATTCCAGCGCGGTCTCGAAATCGGCATGCAGTTCGTTCAGCCGCGCCAGCAGGTGTTGCAGCGTTTCACGCGAGATATTGCCCACCGCCTGCCCGGCCGCGACCTGGGCGGTCAGGTAGCCGAGTTCGGCATCCTGGTCGGCGAACTGGGTCAGGGTGGCGACGGCGGCCAGCGCGACGCGGCCCGGCTCGGACAGCGAGTACAGCGCGGCATCGCTGTCCCACACCAGCAGGCCGTTCTGCCGCAGGCGCAGCAGCACGGTTTCCAGCTTGACCGGGTTGAGGTAGACGAAATGCGCCTGGAGATCCTGCGGACTCCAGCGCGGCGCGTCGGCACGGGCGCCGATCTCGCGCAGCACCAGTAGCCGCATCAGCACTTCGTCCTCGCCACCGCGGAACAAGGTGATCAGCGCATCGAGGTAGGGCTTGGCACGCAGCAGCGCGTCCAGCGGACCCAGATCGCGCGCGTCGAACCCGGCCTGGAAGAAATCGGTCAGTGGGTGCTCGGTCTGCATGGGGGAGGACGATAACCCGGTGCGCTCAGGTGGCAAAGCAAAAAACCTTGGGGCTCAGTTCTCGTCGCCGTCGAACTGGTCGAGCGCGTCCGCTTCCTCCTCCTCGAGTTGCGGCGCCGGCGCTTCCTGGGCGGCCGCTTCCCGCGCTTCGGCACGCGCCGCTTCGAGGTAATCCATGATGGCGTAGGTCAGCTCGCGGCAGCCTTCACCGGTCAGGCCGGACATGGTGAACACGCGCTGGAAGGCCGAGTCGAACGGCGCCAGCGGATCGGGCTGACGCTGCGTGATGCCGAAGGCGGCGAGGAAATCGTCGATACGCTGTTCGCGCTCCTCGGCCGGGATCATGTCCAGCTTGTTGAGCACCAGCCAGCGCGGCTTGCGATGCAGCGCGTCGTCGTACTTGCGCAGTTCCTCGACGATGGCGCGGGCCTCGGCCACCGGATCGACCTCGGCATCGAACGGAGCCAGGTCGACGATATGCAGCAGCAAGCCGGTGCGTTGCAGGTGCTTGAGAAAGCGATGCCCCAGGCCAGCGCCCTCGGCGGCGCCCTCGATCAGACCGGGGATATCGGCGACCACGAAGCTGCGGTTCTCGTCGATGCGCACCACGCCCAGGTTGGGATGCAGCGTGGTGAAAGGATAATCCGCCACTTTGGGCCGCGCCGCCGACACCGCGGCGATGAAGGTGGATTTGCCGGCGTTGGGCATGCCGAGCAGGCCGACGTCGGCCAGCACCTTCAGCTCCAGGCGCAGGTCGCGGCGCTCGCCTTCCTCGCCCGGGGTGGTCTGGCGCGGCGCGCGGTTGACCGACGACTTGAAGTGGATATTGCCCCAGCCGCCCTTGCCGCCCTTGGCCAGCGTCGTGCGCTGGCCGTCCGTGGTCAGGTCGGCCACGATTTCGCCGGTTTCGGCATCGGTGATCAGGGTGCCCACCGGAAAACGCAGTTCGATGTCGTCGCCGGCGGCGCCGTAGCAATCGGCGCCGCGGCCGGATTCGCCATCGCGCGCCTTGTATTTCTTGACGAAGCGGTAATCGACCAGGGTATTGATGTTCTGATCGGCCACGGCCCAGACCGTGCCGCCCTTGCCACCGTCGCCGCCATCGGGGCCGCCGCGCGGCACGAACTTCTCGCGGCGCATGCTGGCCGAGCCTTTGCCGCCCTTGCCGGCGATCACTTCGATTCTTGCTTCGTCAATGAATTTCATCTGGCGCTCGTACTGAATGAATGCGGGAGGCAGTCGTTCGCTGCCTCTCCAAAGAAAAAAGCCCTATCGGAGGATAGGGCTTCTTTCAGATGCAGAAGAAACCGATCAGGCTTCTTCGCCGGTGTACGGCTGCACGATCACGGTGCGGCGACGCGCGGCGCCCTTGATCGCGTACTTCACATAGCCGTCGACCAGGGCGAACAGGGTGTGGTCCTTGCCCATGCCGACGTTTTCGCCCGGGTGGAATTCGGTACCGCGCTGACGCACGATGATCGAACCGGCCGGAATCAGCTCGCCGCCGTAAACCTTGATGCCAAGTCGCTTGGCCTGGGAGTCGCGGCCGTTACGGGAACTACCGCCAGCTTTTTTGTGTGCCATGGTTGTAAGCTCCTAGCTGATTACGCGTCGATCGCGTCGATGCGGATTTCGGTGTAGTTCTGACGATGGCCCTGACGCTTCTGATAGTGCTTGCGACGACGCATCTTGAAGATGCGGACCTTGTCGTGACGGCCCTGCGAAACCACCGTGGCCTTCACCGCCGCGCCAGCCACCAGCGGGCTGCCAATCGTCACTGCATCACCGTTCGCCACCATCAATACTTCATTCAGTACGATCTGGCTGTCGATGTCTGCAGCAATCTGTTCTACTTTGAGTTTTTCGCCGACGGCAACTTTGTACTGCTTGCCACCGGTTTTTACGACTGCATACATAACGAGCTCCAATAAGTCGGATGCGCGCCCCATGCGCGCGGCCCCTCGGTAAAAAGGGGAACGCGCGAATATACGCGCAACTCGCTTGTGCGTCAAACACTTAGCCGGAACTGCCGCGACCGCGCGCCCCGGCCCCCTCCCCCGGACGCCCGTCTTCCCGCAGGCGAACACCCATGCTTCTCACCTGCTCGCGGCCACGCGGGCGGGGCGCTTCTCGTGCTAACATCGCCGGCTTGATCGGAAGGCCCAACAGCAGGAGCAATGCGTGGCGACGGAATTCGTCAAGTCGGTGGTCGGCTCGGAAATGGCGGCAGTCGATGCACTGATCCGGGACCGCCTCTATTCGGACGTGATCCTGGTGCGCCAGGTGGCCGAATACATCGTCACCTCGGGCGGCAAGCGCCTGCGCCCCATGATCGTGCTGCTGGCCGCGCAGGCCCTGGGCTATCAGGGCGACCATCACCGCCGCCTGGCCGCGGTGATCGAATTCATCCATACCTCCACCCTGCTGCACGACGACGTGGTCGACGAATCCGGCCTGCGCCGTGGCCGCGCCACCGCCAACGCCCTGTTCGGCAACGCCGCCAGCGTGCTGGTCGGCGATTTCCTCTACACCCGCGCCTTCCAGCTGATGGTCAGCTGCGGATCGCTGCGGGTGATGGAAGTACTGGCCGACGCCACCAACATCATCGCCGAGGGCGAGGTGTTGCAGTTGATGAACATCGGCAACGTCGACATCGACGAGGCCGGCTACCTGCAAGTCATCCAGTACAAGACCGCCAAGCTGTTCGAAGCCGCCTCCCGCCTGGGCGCCATCCTGGTCGAGGCCGCGCCCGAGGTCGAATCGCGCATGGCGTGCTACGGCATGCACCTGGGCACCGCGTTCCAGATCGTCGACGACGTGCTGGACTACACCGGCAACCCGGACGAGATCGGCAAGAACCTGGGCGACGACCTGGCCGAAGGCAAACCGACGCTGCCGCTGATCTACACCATGCGGCATGGCAGCCCGGAACAGGCCGACGCGGTACGCAACGCACTGACCCATGCACGGCGCGAGCACTTCCCCGCCGTACTGGCCGCGGTGCGCGATTGCGGCGCGCTGAACTACGCGCTGGAGGTGGCCCGCAACGAAGCGGAGCAGGCTCGTGCCATGCTGGCCGACCTGGCCCCCAACCCGGCCGTGACCGCGTTGCTGGAACTGGCCGACCTGGCCGTCAATCGCAGTAGTTGACAGCTTCAGAGGGGCGCTGTAATAATTGCGCCTCTTCGCAGTCGGGGTGTAGCTTAGCCTGGTAGAGCGCTACGTTCGGGACGTAGAGGCCGGAGGTTCGAATCCTCTCACCCCGACCAGGAATTCAAGGCCGGATCAACCTAAATGGTGATCCGGCCTTTTCCATTTCGGTCGCCGCCCGGTACACCGATGGCCCGATCCCCCGCCAGGTTCAGCTGCATACATCCGGGTATCGCCATCCACTTTTTCCAGCCCGGCACGTCTATCCTGTAGCGGTCTTTCACACCGCTCAGGATCCCCATGACGCCCTACCCCATCCCGCCCCTTTCCGCCGAGGCCCGTGCCATCTGTACCGCGCGCATGGCCGAGATGCAGGACAAGACCGCCTTTCTGCAAGGCATCGATCCGGTGCTGCTCGATCTGTCGCTGCGCGAGCCGGCGGTGGGCATTCCGATGGGGCACACGGTGGAGAACAAGTACCAGTTGCTGCAACTGGCGCGGGAGATGGGCTTCAACGACATCCTGCTCGGCACCTTCGACGTGTCGTTGCCGGAAGTACCGCAGGTGGACGATGTGTTTGCCCAGCAGCTCAAAGCGTCGGGCGCGGATCTGACCGGCTGCTTCGCCTTTGCCACCATCGGCACCTTCAAGCCGGACGGCGAGTTCCAGCCCGATCTCAGCATGACCAAGCTGGTGGCCTACGGCATTCCGAACACCATTCTCGATGTCGATGTCTCGCGCGCCTTCGTGGCGCCCACGCCCGAGGCGCGGCAATCGTTCATCGACCGCCTGGTCGCCAGCATCCAGTGGCTGCACGCCAACCTGCGCGGCGACCGGGGCGGGCCGCCGCGTATCTATATCAACTACCAGGACATGCCCGACGCCTTCTACGAGGACTGGGAATGGGTGGCGACCATCGCCGCGGTGCTGGCGCAGCAGCCGGTGGCCGCCGCCACCTTCGAGGACGGACGCGGCACCAGTTTCCCGTTCCAGATCGGCGCGATGACGGCGGTGGTGCGCGCCCAACTGCGGCCGGACCAGCACCTGCTGGTGCACATGCACGTGGGTTGCGGCATGGAGAACGCCAACCTGATCGAAGCGCTGTTCAATGGCGCCGACGGGGTATGGGCCGGCTTCGCGCGCGAGGCCGCCACCATTGGCCACGCGCCCAGCTCAGAATTGCTGGCCAACCTGGCGCGCATCGGCAACCGGGCCGTCGAACGCTATCGGCTGGAGCGGCTGTATCCCATCGCCCAGGCCATGACCCGCATCAACACGCTGGCGGCCGAGCCGGACGACTTCCCGGTGATCGGCGCCAACGCCTATCGCACCATGCTCACCTTCTTCGAGCAGGCCGGCGCCGCCTGGATGGATCTGCCGCCGCAGCGCATCGGCGCCCCCGCCGGCTGGCGCGTGGCGCCGGTGGCCAGCGACACGCCGGTCATCGCCGGCCGGCTGGCCGAATGCGGCGTGACCGAGCCGGTCAGCCAGACCGTGCTGGACCGGATGCGCGCGCTGATGCGGCAGGACATGATCGCCGGCCAGCGCATCGCCTACGACGATCCGCCCAATCTGATCGCCCTGTATCGCCGCGCGCTCGGCGCGTAGTGACGCCATACTCCCCACTTTCACCCGGAGCCACCCCATGATCGTCCAGAGCCATCACGTCGACCTCGCCACGCCCACCGGCACCATGCGCACCTATGTGCACCGTCCGCTGGGCGACGCGCCCCGCCCCGCCGTGCTGTTCTATTCCGAGATCTTCCAGCAGACCGGCCCGATCGAACGCGCGGCCCGCCTGCTGGCCGGGCAGGGCTATGCGGTCTTGGTGCCGGAGGTGTTCCACGAGCTGAACCCGATCGGCACCGTGCTGGCCTACGACAATGCCGGGCGCGACAAGGGCAACGCCGACAAGGCCGCCAAGACGGTCGAGCACTACGACAGCGACAACCGCACCATGATCGACTGGCTGGGGCAGCAGCCGTGGTACAGCGGCGCGCTGGGCGCGATGGGCTTCTGCATTGGTGGGCACCTGGCGTTCCGCGCCGCGCTCCAGCCCGAAGTACGCGGCACCGCCTGCTTCTATGCCACCGATCTGCACAGCCAGGTGATTCCCAACGGGCCGGGCCAGCACAGCATGGAACGCCTGGCGGACATCCAGGGCGAGCTGCTGATGATCTGGGGCAAGCAGGATCCGCATATCCCGGCCGCCGGGCGCGCCAAGGTCTACCAGGCGCTGGCGGCGGCGGAACTGAACTTCACCTGGCACGAGTTCAACGGCCAGCACGCCTTCATGCGCGACGAGGGCGAACGCTACGACCCCCAACTGGCGCTGTTGGGGTATCAGCTGGCCTTCGACCTGTTCAGCCGCACCCTGCGCTGAGCGCCGCCGCCTCGTCCAGCCGACGCGCCGCGTACAGGTAGCCGGCGGTTTCCGCCCGCCGGGCGCCGTCGCGGCAGCGCTCGGCGATCTCCGGCATGGCGGCCCCCGCCAACATCAGATAAGGCTCGGCCCACGGCAGGCCCTGGGCACGCGGCACCGCCGCCAGGGCGCCGGCCCAGCGCGCGGCGCCTGCCCAGTCGCGCTCGTCCAGCGCCAGCCTCACCAGTCCGGCGTGCAGTTGCAGTGTGTTGTGATGCATCGCCTGCGGCAGGTCGGCCAAGGCCCGCGCCAGCAGGCCCTCGCGGCGATCCGGCGTGGCGCAGGCCGCCAGCGTGGTCAGCACCCACGGCCCGGCGTAGGCGTGCAACGCACATTGCTCGGTCAGCTGCCAGGCCGCTTCGGCCAGGACGAGCGCCTGGGCCGGACGCTTTGCCGCCAGCGCGGCACGGGCGAGCCCCTCGCCGCAGAGCACCTGGAAGCGCAGCAATCCGGCGGCCTCCGCCACGCGCGCACCCTGCTCCAGGTATTCGGCGGCGGAATCGGCTTCGTCCATCTCCAGCAACACCCAGCCGGCCACCAGACAGGAAAACGCCTCGGCACGCGCGTGGCCGATGCGACGGGCGATGTCGAGCGAATACAGCGTTTCCTCCAGGCTGGCGGTGACTTCGCCCAGGTAGTAAAGCACCGAACCCAGCGCGGCGCGGTTGCCGGCCTGGACCGCGAGCAGGCCGTGGTCACCGCACAAGGCGAGACAGGCGCGGAAATGATCGCGCGCTTCGGCGAAGGCGCCCAGCGCGTAGGCCGCATCGCCCAGGCCGGAATGCGCGCGGGCCTGTAATGCGGGATCGCCACAGGCCCGCGCCTGCTCCAGCGCGATATGTTGCGCGGCGGCGCCGTCCGCCACGCGGTTGAGTGGGAAGCAGGCCCGGCCACGCAGGTAGTGCAGCCGCGCGCGCAGCGCCGGCGTGCTGGCTTTGCCGTCATCCGCCAGGGTTTGCAGCGCGTCGAGCGCTTCGCCGATCCGGTCGAGTTGCAGCAGCGCCTCGATGCCCGACAGCCGCGCATCGACCGCGCCGTCGCCACCGGCCTCGATCGAACGCCGGAACTGGATCGCCGCCTGCGCGGGCTTGCCGCGCTTGAGGTGCAGCTCGCCGAGGGCCTGATGCAACTGGCTGGTGTGGTGCGCGGTCTGCGGCAGGGACTGCGCCATGTCCAGTAACGCCAGCGCGCTGGCGTCGCGGCATTGGGCGATTTCCTGGCCGGCGATGGCCAGCAATTCGTCGATGGCCTGGGGCGAACCACTCAACGCGAGGTGGCGCGCATAGGCGGCGGCGTCGCGCTCGCGATACCACTCGGCCTGACGCTGGTGCAGCGCGCGGCGGATCGACGGCTGCAACTGCTGGTAGACCACCTCGCGCACCAGCGTGCTGGTGAAGCGCCACTCCTCACCCAGCCGCACCATCAGCAACGACAGCCCGACGCGCTCGGGAAGCAGCGCGATGCCCGACACCTCTTCCAGCAAGGCCGCGCCACAACCGTCGCCCGCGACGGCGGCCACGCCCAGCGCGTAGCGTTCGGCCGGCGCCAGCCGCGCCACCTCGGCATGCACCGCGGCGCGTAGCGAATCGGGCAATGCCGCCGGGTCGTCGCTGCCCGCCAGCAAACAGGCCAGGAACATGGGATTGCCGGCGGCGCGCCGCAGGCAGGCATCCAGGTGGGCGCCATCGGCATGGCCGACCGCCAGCGCCAGTTGGCGTGCATCGGTGGCGGACAACGGCGACAGGTCGAGCGTCAGGCACGGCACGCAGGCGGCGGCGATGCGCGGCGCCAGTTCGCGCGCCAGCAGGCTGCCGGTGCGCAGCGTCGCCAGGACCAGGATGGGATAGGCCGGCAGTTGCGCCAGCGCGTCGATCAAGCCGCGCCAGAAGGTTTCGTCGGCTTCGTGGGCGTCGTCGATCACCAGCAACTGCGGCATGCGCGCCGCACGGCGACGCAGCAATTCGCGCAACAGTTCGGCCTGCAGGCGCTCGGCGCGCGCCGGATCGGTGGCGGCCAGGATGCCCTGCAACATCGGGCTCAGCGACTGGCCCAGCAAACGCCGCAGCACTGCCGAGTGCTCCAGCCCCAGGCCGGGCAGCGACGCATGCGCCGGAATCCGCCCATCCCCCGCCAGCAACGCCACCAATCGTCCCAACGACGAGGCGCCCTGCTCCGCCAGGTGCTGCCGCGCGTGCAATACGTGATGCTCGAAACCTTCGGCAGCGGCGCGCCGCACACATTCGCCGGCCAGGCGCGATTTACCGATGCCGATGCCGCCCCGCAGCAGGGCCATCGACGCCACGCCGCCGCGCCGACATTCCTCCAATCCGCCGAGCAGGCGCTGCAATTCGAGTTGCCGACCGGCCAGCGCCGGGGCGTCCGGCAACTGCGCCGGGGCGCGTGCCTTCACGCACCATACGCCGTCGTTCTCGGGCTCGACCACGAAGGCGCCGCCCAAAGCCTGCCTGACCGACGCCGACACCCGCACCCGGCCCGGCTCCGGCGGATGACGCGGCACAAGACTGCGCTCCGACGCGTCGCCATCCAGATCCAAGGTGACTTCGCCGAAGTCGATCCACGCTCCAGGCCGGCGACCCGGCCAATCGAAATCGCCGATGCGCAGCGCGGCGTGCGCGGCGTAGAACGGTGCGTCGCCGGCTTCGTCGTCCAGGCCGAAGGCATAGCACAGCAGGGTGTCGGCGTTTTCGGCGACACGCCTGCCCCGCAATCCACCGATCAGGCTCTCCAGTGTTTCGATCCATTCCTGCGCCGGCGCGGCAACCCACAGCAGCGGAACGGTGCGCGTTTCCGACCAGCCGGGCGGCGGCGAGGCGACCGGCACCGCCGGTGCCAGCAGCTCGGGCAGGCTCATCTCGAAGAAGCGCGCCAGGTCGCTGGCGGTGCGCAGGCTGACGCTGCGCCCGCCTTCGGCGCGCTTGAGCGTGGCGATCGATACGTACAGGCGCTGCTGCACGCAGGCTTCCACCAGTTGCGCCTGGGTCAGCAACCGTCCGCGCCGCAATGCGGCGATGCGGCCGCCCGGCAGCGTCACCGAGCGGTTGGAACCGGATTGGGGTTCGGTTGAATTCATGAAAGCCGATATCGTTCGCGAGGGGATCAGGGGGCCGCAGTCGGATCAACTGATCCCCAAATGATACGCAGTCTTGAAAGACTGCTTCCTTAACATGACCACATTCTGTTCAATCTCTGCGACGCCCGGAGCATGACGCCCATGGGGCTGCCCACCTTCCAGATCCTCGGCGTATCCGGCCGCAAGCTGCGCGGACTGCAACAGCGTCTGGATCAATCCGGCTTCGACGTGGCGCCGACCGCCACCGGCTTTCATATCTCCAGCAGCGAAATGTCGGCGCATCTGTTCTACAACCCGGCGACCTACACGCTATCCATCGACCTGCGCGAAGTGCCGGAATCGACCTCGCCCGGCTTCCTGGTCGGCCTGCTCTACGACGAAATCCACCGTCTGCCGGACCTGTAGGCCGTATCGGCCTCCACGCGCGGGCACGAGGCGTTCGGCCCGGCGCCGGCTTCGCACGGCACGCTGTCCGTTCCTTGACATATAATCCTGTGTTTTGCGAACGGTTTCCGGGTTCTTCCATGCACGATCAATACCAACCGCGCGACATCGAAGTCGCTGCTCAGACCAAGTGGGAACGGACCCAGGCATTCCGGGCCGTCGAGGACGCCGGCAAGCCGAAGTACTACTGCCTGTCGATGTTCCCCTACCCCAGCGGCAAGCTGCACATGGGGCATGTGCGCAACTACACCATCGGCGACGTGCTGTCGCGCTTCATGCGCATGAACGGCTACAACGTGCTGCAACCGATGGGCTGGGACGCCTTCGGCATGCCCGCCGAGAACGCCGCGCTCAAGAGCGGCCGCGCGCCCGCCGAGTGGACCTACGCCAACATCGACTACATGAAGACCCAGCTGAAGAGCCTGGGCCTGGCCATCGACTGGCAACGCGAAGTCACCACCTGCAAGCCCGACTACTACCGCTGGGAACAATGGCTGTTCACCCGGCTGTTCGAAAAGGGCGTGATCTACAAGAAATCCGGCATCGTGAACTGGGATCCGGTGGACCAGACCGTGCTGGCCAACGAACAGGTGATCGACGGGCGCGGCTGGCGCTCCGGCGCGCTGGTGGAAAAGCGCGAGATCCCGATGTACTACTTCGGCATCACCCAGTACGCCGACGAACTGCTGGCCGACCTGGACCAGCTCGACGGCTGGCCCGACCAGGTGCGCACCATGCAGCGCAACTGGATCGGCAAGAGCTTCGGTGCCGAGATCGTGTTCGACTACGACGTCGCCTCGACCGGCGAAGCTGGCCAGCTCAAGGTGTATACCACTCGCCCCGACACGCTGATGGGCGCCACCTACGTGGCCGTGGCCGCCGAGCACCCGCTGGCCACCCGCGCCGCCGCCGACAATCCGGCACTGGCCGCCTTCATCGCCGAATGCAAGGCCGGCTCGGTGGCCGAGGCCGACGTGGCCACCATGGAAAAGAAAGGCATGGCGACCGGCGAGTTCGTCATCCACCCGCTCACCGGCGACAAACTGCCGGTCTGGGTCGCCAACTACGTGTTGTGGGGCTACGGCGAAGGCGCCGTGATGGCGGTGCCGGCGCACGACGAGCGCGATTTCGAATTCGCCAACAAGTACGGCCTGCCGATCACGCAGGTCTACCGCAGCAGCGCCGACGAGTCGTTCGACGCCACCACTTGGCAGGACTGGTACGGTGCCAAGGATGGCCTGACCACCGTGAACTCCGGCAAGTACGACGGCCTGGGCTTCGAGGCCGCGTTCGATGCCATCGTCGCCGACCTCGACGCCAAGGCCCACGGCACCAAGCGCACCCAATACCGCCTGCGCGACTGGGGCATCTCGCGCCAGCGCTACTGGGGCTGCCCGGTGCCCATCGTGCATTGCGCCAGCTGTGGCGACGTGCCGGTGCCGGCCGACCAGCTGCCGGTGAAACTGCCGGAAAACGTGGTGCCCGACGGCCGCGGCAACCCGCTGGCCCGGATGCCCGAGTTCTACGAAACCAGTTGCCCCAAGTGCGGCGCGCCGGCCAAGCGCGAAACCGACACCATGGATACCTTCGTCGAATCGAGCTGGTACTACGCCCGCTACGCCTCGCCGCAGTTCGACGGTGGCATGGTGGACAAACAGGCCGCCGACTACTGGCTGGGCCACGGCGGCGTCGACCAGTACATCGGCGGCATCGAGCACGCCATCCTGCACCTGCTGTACGCCCGCTTCTTCCACAAGCTGATGCGCGACGAGGGCCTGCTGTCCGGCGACGAGCCGTTCAAGAACCTGCTGACGCAGGGCATGGTAGTGGCCGAGACCTTCTACCGCGACCTGCCCGCCGGCAAGAAGGACTGGATCAACCCGGCCGACGTCGAAGTCCAGCGCGACGACAAGGGCCGCACCGTCGGCGCCGTGCTCAAGGCCGACGGGCAGCCGGTGGTGGTCGGCGGCACCGAGAAGATGTCCAAGTCGAAGAACAACGGCGTCGATCCGCAATCGCTGATCGAACAATACGGCGCCGACACCGCGCGCCTGTTCATGATGTTCGCCGCACCGCCCGAGCAGGGGCTGGAATGGTCGGATGCCGGCGTGCAAGGCGCTTTCCGCTTCCTGAACAAGCTGTGGCGCACCGTGCACGAGCACGTGGCGGCCGGCGTGGTCGCCCCGTATGCCGGCGGCGAGCTGTCCGCCGCGCTGAAGGCGCTGCGCTTCGCGCTGCACAGCGCCATCGCCAAGATCAGCGACGACTACGGCCGCCGCAAGCAGTTCAACACCGCCATCGCCGCGGTGATGGAGCTGCTGAACACCTACGGCAAGACCGACACCGCCTCCGAGGCCGGCCGCGTCGTGGCGCAGGAAGTGCTGGAAGCCGCCGTGCTGCTGTTGTCGCCCATCGTGCCGCACGCCGCCGAGGCGCTGTGGTCCGCCCTGCGCCCGGGCACCGAATTGCTCGACCAGCCCTGGCCCAAGGCCGACGCCGCGGCGCTGGTCCAGGACGAGATCGAACTGGTGGTGCAGGTGAACGGCAAGCTGCGCGCGCAGATCAAGGTGGCCAAGGATGCCAGCCGCGAAGCCATCGAAGCCGCCGCCCTGGCCGACGAGAACGTGCGGAAGTTCGTCGAGGGCGCGCCGAAGAAGGTGATCGTGGTGCCCGGCCGGCTGGTCAACATCGTCGCTTAACGAGGCTGCCATGAGCTTGCGCTTCTTCACCACGCTGGCGTTGTGCCTGTTGCTGGCCGCCTGCGGCTTCCACCTGCGCGGCATGGGCCCCGGGGTCGGGTTGTTCCCCTACCCGTCGGTGTTCGTCGCCGGCGACGGGCCGGTCGCGGCGCAGCTGCGCAACGAGCTGCAACAGATCTCCACGGTGCATCTGCTGCCGGCCGCCAGCAGCGACGCCGCGTTGATCGCGGTCGACTCGGAAAGCAGCGAGCGCAAGATCCTCAGCCTGAACGGCAACGGCAAGGTCAGCGAATACCGCATCTACTACACCGTCAGCTACCGCGTGAACAAACCCGGCAACGCGGCACTGATCCCCAGCAGCTCGATGCGGCTGTTCCGCGACTACACCTACGACGAGAACAACGAACTGGGCAAGGAAGCGGAAGCGCAGATGCTGATCAACGACCTGCGCCAGGATGCCGCGCGGCAGATCCTGCGGCGGGTCAGCGCCCAGGCGAAGAAGAACACGGCCGTGACCGAAGACGCGCCGGCCAAGGCACCGGCATCGATGGGACCGCGCCTGGATGCGTACTGAGGATCTGCCGCGCCAGCTCGCGCGTGGCCTCGGTCCGCTGTACACCATCCATGGCGACGAGCCCTTCCTCGCCCTGGAAGCGGCGCAGGTGGTCCGCGACACCGCGCGCGCGGCCGGCTACACCGAACGCGAAGTGCTCACGGTCGAAGCCGGCTTTTCCTGGTCGCAGCTGGGCATGATCGGCAACTCGTTCTCGCTGTTCGCCAGCCAGAAGCTGGTGGAATTACGCATCCCCACCGGCAAGCCCGGCGTGGAAGGCGCCAAGGCCATCGAGGCCTACTGCACCAACCTGCCGCCGGATACGCTGACCCTGGTGCAACTGCCCAAGCTGGATCGCACCGCGCAGAACGGCAAGTGGTTCCAGGCGCTGAGCCAGGCCGGCGAAGTGATCGAAGCCCGCCCGGTGGATCGCGCCGCCTTGCCGGCCTGGATCAGCGGGCGCCTCGCCGCCCAGGGCCAGCAGATGACCGCCGACGCGCTGGCCTTCCTGGCCGACCGGGTGGAAGGCAACCTGTTCGCCGCCCACCAGGAGGTGCTGAAGCTGGGCCTGCTGCACCCGCCCGGCGAACTGGGCCTGGAGCAGGTCACCGCCGCCGTCGCCAACGTGGCGCGCTTCGATGTGTTCCAGCTCGGCGCCACACTGCTGGCCGGCGACACCACCCGCTTCGCCCGCATGCTCGAAGGGCTGCGCGCCGAAGGCGAGGCGCCGCACCTGGTGTTGTGGGCACTCGCCGAGGAAATCCGCGCGCTGCTGCGCATCGGCCAGGGCCGCGCCCGTGGTGTGCCGCTGGCGCAGCTGCTGAAGGAAAACCGGGTCTGGGGCGAAAAGCAGCGCCTCATCGAACCGGCGCTGATGCGCGTCAACGGCGCCATCCTGCGCGCCGCGCAGAAGCAGGCCGCACGCATCGACCAACTGAACAAAGGGATCGGCCAGGGCGAAGTGTGGGACGAACTGCTGCGCCTGGGCCTGTCGCTGATGGGCCGGCCACTGGCCGCCACCGCCTGACCTCCACCCGCGCTCCCGCACCCGACCACCCCACCGGCAGCACCACACGATGAAAGAACAGATCCTGGTCAACATCACCCCGCAGGAAACCCGGGTTGCCACCATCGAAGAGGGCGTCGTCCAGGACATCCATATCGAACGCGCCAGCCAGCGTGGCCTGGTCGGTAACATCTACCTCGGCGTGGTCAAGCGCGTCCTGCCCGGCATGCAGAGCGCCTTCATCGAGATCGGGCTGGAGCGCGCCGCCTTCCTGCACATCGCCGACGTGATCGAGCAGCGCCAGCATCCGAACGACCCGCAGCGTATCGAGCGCCTGGTGCACGAAGGTCAGCCGGTGGTGGTGCAGGTGATCAAGGACCCGATCGGCACCAAGGGCGCGCGGCTGTCCACCCAGATCAGCATCGCCGGTCGCTTCCTGGTGTTCCTGCCGCAGGAACACCACATCGGCATCTCCCAGCGCATCGAGAACGGCGAGGACCGCGAGCACCTGCGCAACCGCCTGGAAAAGCTGCTGCCCAGCGACCATCACGGCTACATCATCCGCACCTCCGCCGATCACGCCACCGACGACGAACTGCGGGCCGACATCGACTACCTGGACCGGATCTGGGCCGACATCCTGCAAAAGTCGCAGACGCAGCCCGCCAAATCGCTGCTGTTCCAGGATCTGTCGCTGCAACTGCGCGTGCTGCGCGACATGGTGAACGCCGATACCGACGAAGTGCTGGTCGACTCGCGCGAGAACTTCCAGAAGATGGGCGAATTCGCCGCCTCGTTCGTCTCCGACGTGCTGCCCCGCATCCAGCACTACGGCGGCGACCGGCCGCTGTTCGAACTGTACGGCGTCGAAGCCGAGATCGAACGCGCCCTGGCGCGGCGCGTGAACCTGAAGTTTGGCGGCTACCTGATCATCGACCAGACCGAGGCGATGACCACCATCGACGTCAACACTGGCGGCTTCGTCGGCACCCGCAACTTCGACGACACCATCTTCAAGACCAACCTCGAAGCCACCCAGGTGATCGCCCGCCAACTGCGCCTGCGCAACCTGGGCGGAATCATCATCGTCGACTTCATCGACATGGATAACGAGGAACACAAGACCGCGGTGCTGGACGAACTGAAGAAGGCACTGTCGCGCGACCGCACCAAAGTCACCGTCAGCCACTTCACCAGCCTGGGCCTGATCGAGATCACCCGCAAACGCACCCGCGAAAGCCTGGCCCACGTGCTATGCCAGACCTGCCCCACCTGCCAGGGGCGCGGCGAGATCAAGACCGCGGAAACGATCTGCTACGACATCCTGCGCGAGATCGTGCGCGAGGCTCGCCAGTTCAACGCCCGCGAATATCGCATCCTGGCCGCGCAAAGCGTGATCGACATGTTCCTGGACGAAGAATCCGCCAGCCTGGCGATGCTGGCGGATTTCATCGGCAAACCGATCTATTTGCAGGTGGAAACGGCGTATACGCAGGAGCAGTTTGATGTGGTGCTGGTTTAGAAAAGCACAGTCGGAAAACCCAAGCCCCCGGCAGCGGAAATTGCCCATGGTCAAGGCGGGCCAAACGCCCCTGATGCATCTTCCGCGCGCGGTCTCTTCATGATGGGAGCGCAGACATGAATCGACGCGTCACCGTCGGCGTAGTGGTTTACAAGACTCCTATCTGCGAGTTGAGTGCACTGTTCGATCAACTGCAACACACACCTGAAGTAGTGCAGGTATTGGTGTTCGACAATGGTGTCAGTGCTGCACTGCGAGCCGAAGTGGTACGCCGCGGCTGGGTATATCGCACAGAAGGGCGCAACCTTGGCTTCGGAAGCGGGCACAATCGCTTGATCGCCCTGCTGGGCGACTATCCAGAAGCAGACTTGCATTTGCTGTGCAATCCGGACATCGGCTGGGAAGAAAACCCATTGCCGAAATTGATCGACTATCTGGACACCAACGACCGGGTCTGCGCAGTGATGCCGGACGTGTTCAGCCCTGATGGCAGCAGGCAGTATCTCGCCAAGAACACGCCCACCCCATTGATCCTGTTTGGTCGCCGCTTTCTGCCTCGGCACTGGCTGGCAACGCAAATCGATCAGTATGAGCTACGCAACCTGGCATTCGATCAGCCTATGGTCGTACCGATCATCTCCGGTTGCTTCATGCTCTTGAAGACCGCTGCTTTATATGCGGTGAGCGGCTTCGATGAGCGCTATTTCCTGTACCTGGAAGACTACGACCTATGCCGGCGCCTACAAATGAAGGGCTATGAAGTGGCCATTGAACCGCGTGCAGCCATACTGCATGGACATCGCCGTTCTTCCTATTCCTGGGGCCGTCCGCTCTGGTGGCACATCAGATCGGCATTGCGCTATTTTTTATGCCAACCTCATAGAAGCTGAGCGGCATTCACTCTTACAACTCGACCTGCGAGATTGTGACAGAATGCGCAGTTAACCGTTACTTGAGCGTCGCACGTGTCATTGCTCTACCTGTTCGTCGCACTCGTAGTCAGCTTTGCCATATGCCTGTTGTTGGTGCGTTTCGCACACAAACACAGTCATTTCACTGGTGACAACAAGTTCTCCGAGACGCAGAAATTCCATGACAGCCCCGTTCCTCGTGTGGGTGGGCTGGCACTTGTCGCAGCCTTTCTCGCGGTTCAGCCATTTGTGCTGCTGCTGGAAGGTGAAGCACTGGCCAGAGTTTCGGCACTCGTTTTTTTCTCGTGTCTTCCGGTCTTCCTAGGAGGCTTGCTGGAAGACATTCTGAAAGTCGGCCTTGTCAAGACACGCTTGGCCGCCATGGCCGCCGGCGTGCTGCTGCTGATCTATCTACTGGACTGGCGCGTCGTGCGCGTGGACTTCCCTTGGGTGTCCAACTGGCTGGCACTGGAACCAATTTCGATAGCGCTGACACTGATTGCCATCGTGGGTGTGATCAATGCCATGAACCTGATTGATGGTTATAACGGGCTCGCAAGTGCGGTTGGAATGATCATCCTTGCCTCGCTTGCCTACATTGGCCTGAAGGTCGGCGATCGCCAGATCACCACTTTGGCCGTGACACTGCTGGGCGCATGCGCGGGCTTCATGTTTTGGAATTGGCCGCGCGGATTGATTTTCCTTGGAGATGGTGGTGCGTACGTCATCGGTTTCGGAATTGCCAGCCTCTCGGTAGGATTAGTCATGCGCAACCCAAATGTTTCCGCCTGGTATGCTGTTGTTCTGTTGCTCTACCCTATCGTCGAAACAATTTTTACCATCAATCGCCGCCTTCACCGACAAGCCTCTCCCGGCTTGCCTGATGCCGCTCACCTGCACCAGCTCGTATATAAGCGGATGATGCGTTGGGCAGTCGGAAGCGGTAAAAGTGTTGATCGCAAGATGCGTAACTCCATGACCTCCCCTTATCTATGGCTGATCTCCTCACTATCAGTCATTCCCGCAAGCATCTGGTGGAATAATCAGCTTGCATTGCAAACAACGGCGGTTTTGTTTGTGCTGGGTTACCTTTGGCTATATCGCAGCATTACTAAGTTCAGAACCCCGAAGTGGTTGATTTATAGAAAGCATAATATTGATGAGAAGGATGTGCACTAAATGATTCTAGTAACCGGCGGCGCCGGATTTATTGGTGGAAATTTTATCCTTGATTGGCTTAGCCATAGCAACGAATCCATCATCAATCTAGACAAACTCACGTACGCAGGAAACCTCGATACACTAAAGGCCCTCGAGGGAGATTTGCGCTACAGATTTGTGCAAGGCGATATTGGTGATCGCGCACTCTTGGGCCGCTTGCTGACCGAGTACCAACCAAGGGCGTTGATCAACTTTGCAGCCGAATCACACGTCGATCGCTCTATACAAGGCCCTGGCGAGTTCATCCAAACCAATGTAGTTGGCACATTCAATTTGCTTGAAGCCGTACGGTTTTACTGGAATGAATTACCCGCCAATGAAAAAGAGCAATTCCGCCTTCTGCATATCTCTACCGATGAGGTGTACGGTACACTCGAGGCAGCCACCCCTCCCTTCACAGAAACGAACGCCTATGAGCCAAATAGCCCATATTCCGCTTCCAAGGCTGCAAGCGATCATCTCGTTCGCGCTTGGCACCACACCTATGGCCTGCCCGTCCTAACAACCAATTGCTCCAACAATTATGGGCCTTATCAATTTCCGGAGAAGCTAATACCATTGGTCATTCTCAATGCGATCGCCGGAAAAAAACTACCTATCTATGGAGATGGTAAGCAAATCAGGGACTGGCTATTTGTAAACGACCATTGCGATGCGATACGTTGCGTACTGGAAGAGGGTGTCGTTGGTGAAACCTATAACGTAGGCGGCTGGAACGAAAAAACCAATCTTGATGTGGTGCGCTCTATTTGTGCATTGCTTGATGAAATCAAGCCTCGCGTTGATGGCAAATCATATTGCGAGCAGATAGTCTTTATTACCGATCGACCGGGCCATGATCGCCGTTATGCAATCAATGCGCACAAGCTCGAGCGCGATTTAGGATGGAGACCAAAAGAAACGTTCGAAACCGGTATTAGCAAGACAGTAAATTGGTATCTGGAAAATTCCGCCTGGATTCAGAATGTCACCTCTGGAGCCTACCGCGACTGGGTCCAACAACAATATGGGGCATAATGATGCGGCTTCCGACGATCTTGCTGACAGGCAAGCACGGCCAGGTTGGCTTTGAATTGCAACGTAGTCTGTCGGTCGTCGGACGAGTGGTGGCAGTGGACCGCGACGACTGCGACCTTACCGATCAAGCGGCGATCGCGCAACTTCTCAAGTATGTCGGGCCCGATGTCATCATCAATCCGGCAGCGCATACAGCAGTAGACAGGGCCGAAAGTGAAATTGAGCTGGCAACGCAAATCAATGTTCACGCGCCGACAACAATGGCGCATTGGGCAACAGTTAACAAAGCGCTACTTATTCACTATTCGACCGATTACGTGTTTGATGGAAAGAAGGATGGTTGGTATAGCGAAGAAAGCCCTCCCAATCCACAGTCGATATATGGCAAGACAAAATTAGCAGGGGAGAACGCTATACGTGCGAGCGGCTGCCAACACTTGATCTTACGTACAAGCTGGGTGTACGGAGCGCACGGCAGTAATTTCCTGAAGACCATGCTTCGGTTGATGAAAGAACGTGAAGTTTTATCCGTGGTCGCCGATCAAATAGGATGTCCCACGAATGCGGAGCTACTGGCTGATATAACAGCACAGTTGGTTGCTCAATATTGGCAAAGCGATGACCGTTCAGCCTTTGCCTTTGGCACATATCACGCCGTGGCCACAGGCGAAACCACCTGGTATGAATATGCGAAAACCATCAATCAGTTAGCAAGCCAGATGGGTTGGTCACTCAAAGCTACATCCGATAAAATCAGGCCCATCCCGGCCAGCGCCTTCCCAGCACAAGCCCCCCGCCCATTGAACTCACGGCTCGATACGAACAAACTACAAACTACGTTCAACATAGCGTTGCCAACATGGCAGCAAGGTGTTGCACAGGTATTGACTTTGCTGCGCGCAGGAGTGCAAGAGTGAAGAAAAGAAAAGGTATAATCCTAGCCGGGGGCTCAGGGACCAGGCTTTATCCAGCAACTATCGCGGTAAGCAAGCAGTTGCTTCCGATCTACGATAAGCCAATGATCTATTATCCACTTACCACGCTGATGCTGTCTGGCATCCGCGAGATATTGATCATCTCCACTCCTCAAGATACCCCACGCTTCGAGCAGCTGCTTGGGAACGGAAATCAATGGGGAATTGACTTAAAATACGCAGTCCAACCCAGTCCGGATGGGCTTGCGCAGGCATTCATTATTGGTGAAGATTTTATCGGCAAAGATAACGTTTCATTAATACTTGGCGACAATATTTTTTATGGAAATGATTTGGCTGAGCTACTAAAGGAAGCAGCCAGCAAGCCCAGCGGTGCCAGCGTTTTTGCATATCACGTGCATGACCCTGATCGCTATGGAGTAGTAGAATTCGACAAAAATGGCAAAGCACAATCAATTGAAGAAAAGCCCCTTCATCCCAAATCCAATTACGCAGTAACTGGGCTTTATTTCTATGACAACGACGTCGTAAAGATTGCAAAAGGCATCAGGCCGTCTCCACGCGGGGAATTGGAAATAACCGACATAAACGGCGAATATTTAAACCGTGGAACTCTTGACGTAAAAACGATGGGCCGAGGCTATGCGTGGCTGGATACAGGCACGCATGAATCCATGCTGGAAGCTAGCCTTTTCATTCAGACCATCGAGCAACGTCAGGGATTGAAGGTTGCTAGCCCCGAAGAAGTAGCTTATCGCCAAAATTGGATCGACGCCAAACAGCTAGAAGCTTTGGCCCAGCCGTTGAAAAAGACCGGGTATGGTTGTTATTTACTCGGAATTTTGAAAGAAGTGTCTCGATAGAATTAATTGGAGGGCGGTTCACACCCCGCTTTGATGTTAAATGAATGTAATTGACACAGCGATCCCCGATGTTAAGATCATCGAACCGCGCGTCTTTGGTGATGAGCGCGGTTTTTTCTTTGAGAGTTTTAATCAGGACCAATTCAACCAAGCAATTGGGCACCAAGTGACCTTCGTCCAAGACAACCACTCACGCTCCAGCAAGAGTGTGTTGCGGGGTCTGCATTACCAGATATCTCCAGCTCCACAAGGCAAACTGGTCAGATGCACATTCGGCGAGGTTTTTGACGTGGCGGTTGATATCCGAAAATCATCTCCTACATATGCCCAATACGTAGGCGTTTTACTTTCAGCTTCGAATAAAAAGCAGCTGTGGATTCCACAAGGATTTGCTCATGGCTTCGTCGTTCTTAGCGAATTTGCAGAATTTCTCTACAAAACAACTCAGTTTTATAGGCCAGAACTTGAGCGTGCCATCCGATGGGATGACCCGCATATCAATATCTCGTGGCCGATTTCTGCCCCCCCCCTGTTGTCTAAAAAAGACTCGTCGGCCAGCCTTCTGCAAGACGCGGAGGTATTCGACTAATGCAAAGCCACTCCTACCATCCCAGAGAGCTCGTCGCAAGCGCCTGGCGAAATCGGGCCCTATTGAAAGCCTCTATCCGGCGCGAAGTTTTGGGGAGATATCGCGGCTCCCTCATGGGGATATTGTGGTCTTTCTTTAACCCTCTATTCATGTTGATAGTTTATACATTTGTATTTAGCGTGATTTTTAAATCCAGATGGAATTCACAAAACGACTCAAAAACAGAATTTGCGTTAGTATTGTTTGCAGGGCAGATTATATTTAATTTTTTTTCCGAATGTATAAATCGTGCCCCCAGCTTAATCTTAAGCAATCCCAACTATGTAAAGAAAGTAGTCTATCCACTTGAAATTCTGCCCTGGATTTCCATTGGGGCAGCGTTGTTTCATACCGCTATTAGCATTTTGGTATGGTTATTTGGATACTCAATTTTCTTTGGAATTCCCCACCTGACTTCCGTATATCTTCTTTTCGTACTGGCCCCTCTCATTTTAATGGTTATTGGGCTAAGTTGGGCTTTGGCCTCTTTAGGGGTTTTCTTGCGGGATGTCGGACAATTTATCGGAGTTATCACAACTGTCGTCATGTTTCTCTCCCCAATTTTTTATCCGGTATCTGCAATCCCAGAAAAATTCCGTCACTTGATATATATAAATCCACTCACCCCAATTATTGAAATGACCAGAGATGTGCTCTATTGGGGAAAAATGCCCGATCTACAAGCATGGCTAATTTCATCGGCCATCAGCGGTGTTGTTGCTTGGATAGGCTTTATTTGGTTTCAAAAGACGCGGAAGGGGTTTGCTGATGTCATGTGACGTCGCTATTAAAGTTGAGACGTTGAGCAAATGCTACCAGATATATGCTCAACCCAGAGACAGGCTAAAGCAATTTTTACTTCCTCGGCTTCGCACCTTTTTGGGATTAGAGGCAAAGCAGTACTCAAAGGAATTCTGGGCACTTAAAAACGTTTCGTTCACCGTCCAGCACGGCGAAACCGTGGGGATCATAGGCCGAAATGGAAGTGGAAAATCAACTCTTCTACAGATGATATGCGGAACTCTAAACCCAAGCGCTGGTTCAATACAAACACAAGGTAGAATTGCAGCACTCCTCGAATTAGGCTCCGGGTTTAACCCCGAATTCACTGGTCGTGAAAACGTCTATATGAATGGGGCAGTGCTCGGACTAACCAAATATGAAGTGGATGCAAAGTTCGAGGAAATACTGGCATTTTCCGAAATTGGAGAATTTATTGATAGGCCAGTAAAGACATACTCCAGCGGCATGATGGTAAGACTGGCTTTCAGCGTTGCGATAAATGCAACACCTGAGATCCTAATTGTTGATGAAGCGCTTGCTGTTGGAGACGAACTCTTTCAAAGGAAGTGCTTTTCCAAGATAGAAGCGCTCCGGGCCGAGGGCGCAACCATCTTGTTTGTTTCCCATTCTGGGGCTCAAATAATTGAACTCTGCAACCGAGCAATATTGTTGGATGAGGGGGAACAGCTAATTACCGGGAGTCCAAAGCAGGTAGTCGGTTTATATCAAAAAATGTTATATGCCCCAAAAGTCAAAAGGGCTGAAATACGGGCGCAATTTCTGCAAGCAAGTCAGACATCTAGTGTAAGCAGTCTCCAGCAGCAAGCTTATCAGCTAGAAACTTCTTCAAGCGAAAGCGAAGTAGTAACAGAAACATTCGAGCCAGATCTAAAACCCATGAGTTCGCTGGATTTTGATTCGCATGGGCCAATCATTGGAACTCCAGAAATTCTGACGAGAGATGGTAGAAAAGTAAATGGCCTGATTCGGGGAAGACGATATCGATATCAATATGATGTCACCTTTCATAATAGCGCGGAAAATGTACGTTTTGGGATGGCGATTAAGACAACGACAGGGTTCACGCTGGCCGGTGCACTGTCAGCGCCCACTCTCTCCCACGCAATTTCATTCGTAAATGCCGGTACCGTTTTAAATGTCGAGTTCACGTTCGAAGCAAACTTCAATCCAGGTATATACTTTATGAATGCCGGTGTTTTTGGAATAAAGGATGGGGAAGAAATTGTTTTGCATCGACGCGCAGATATTGTCGCGTTCAGAATATTATCCATCCCCAACAATATCGAAACAGAAACAGTTGCTTGCGATTTCAAGTTTGCGATAAAAAACAATGACTAGCCTATTTAACAATTTGCTAATTTCTTCACCCAACGGCGGCGGCCTATATCTGGCACAGGCAGGAGAGCTAGTCCAGCTAGATGGACTAGATACAACTGGGTTTGGGATTTCTAACGGTACTTTGGTACGAGGTTATCAACCAGATTTTTTGAGTATATCCCAAAAGGACAGTGTTCAATTCTTTTCCAAATCAGAAGCGTTCGATGACATACATGACGTTTTGAACGCAAACGACAATATTTATGTTGTTTCGACTGGCGCCAACCAAATTCTCGAGCTCAACAAAAAAGGAGAGCTTCTTCGAAACTGGAAATTCCCGGGAGAACGCGATTCTTGGCATATAAACTGTCTCGGCATATGGAAAGGGAGATTAGTTTTTTCTGCGTTTGGGGAGTTCTTTACCCATCGAGAATATAAGGGAGCGACCCTAAACAGTGGCTTCGTCCAGGACCTGGAAACCGGTGAGCGGCTGGTTGAAGGATTGTCGCAACCTCACAGCTTAACCATTATTGAAAATAACCTTCTATTAGCAGACTCAGAGAAAAAACGCATAGTTGAATATAACTCGGACGGCAAGTTTCTGCGCGAGCGTACGTTTGATGGGTATCCCCGCGGAATTTGCTATTCAAATGGCGTTATTTACGTAGGATTGAGTTGCTCCCGAAATGCCCCCGATACGGAGATGGCAAACTCCATGGTCATTGCTCTCGACGAAAGCAACTTCCAGGAAATAGAGAGGCTCGAAGTACCTCGCAAGGAAATATATGAACTTGCCCATCTCGAATCGTCGGAAGAATTACTTAAAGTAGTAATTGCCAGTTCAATTGCATCGTCGCATTTTCAAAGAAATATGGTCGACAGCAATTCAGAACCAGCATTGTCATTAGAGGATTACAAAAATATGGAAGCGCGACTTTCCAACATGGAAGAAAAAGAAAATTTGCTTGGCCTAGAGCTTGATCGTGCCACGAAAGAGTTAGACACTGCCACAGCCAAGGCACACAGTCTTCAGGAAGAGCTCCGCCAAGTTTCCGAAGAAGTTAATAGAAACCAAGAGCTTTTAGCTGCAAGCCAGCAAGCGCGCGCCACACTGGAAACCACTACACATAACCTCCAAGAGGAACTCCACCGAGTTTCCGAAGAAGTAAAAAAGAGCCAAGCATTATTGACTGCAAGCAAGCAAGCCTGCGCCCTGGTGGAAGCGGCAGCCGCAGAGAAAGCTAGAGGGTATGAAGATAAGCAAGCAGAACTGGAAGAAAAAATCGCCAGCATTATTAACGACAAAGATTGGGAGCTACGACAACTACGTGCAGAGCTGGCCGCCTTATATGACTCTCGTTCATGGCGATTGATGGCGCCGGTCAGAAAAGTATCCGAGATAATCGGTCTAAACAAGTTAAGGCGCTCCAGCATCCGCCCCTTGATTTGGCGGTTTGCACGTGCTGGCTTTCATAGAATTCCCGGCGATGTTTATTTGAAATGCAAAATGAAAAATTTTGCGTTCCGCCATTTTTCGTGGTTACTCGGGCGAGAGTCGATCTATCACAATTGGGCCGGCACAAATGGGGAAAATGGTGCCAACCAATCACAATTGCTACTACTTCCTCCTCTTCTCAAAGGTGCGGGGAAGAAAGCGCCATTTGACTTCCCGCTATCCGAAAATCCAACTGTCAGCATCGTTATCCCTGTATATGGGAAATCAGATTTTACCTACAATTGCTTGCTTTCTATTTACGAAAACAGGCCCAATTTGTCCTTTGAAATAGTGGTCGTCAATGACTGCTCAAAGGATGATACCTTGGAGATGCTGAAAACTATTGGTGGCCTTACCGTGATAAGTAATGATACCAACTTGGGATTCCTGCGCACCGCGAATCGTGGGGCCAAAGCAGCCCAAGGGAAATATCTACTTTTCTTGAACAATGACACACTCGTTCATCCCGGCTGGCTGGATGAACTAGTTGCGGTTCTGGAAAGTCGCCCGGACATTGGGCTAGTCGGCTCGCAGTTGATCTATGCAAATGGTCTGCTTCAAGAAAGTGGTTGCCTCATCTGTCAGGATGGCTCATCTCTTCCTCTGGGCCGGCTACAATCTCCCCTCGCTCCAGAATTTAGCTATTTCAGGGAAGTAGATTTTTGCTCAGGCGCCAGCATATTGGTGAGAAAAGAGGAATTTGACATCGTCGGGGGCTTCGATGAGGTCTACGCCCCTGCATACTATGAAGATCCAGATCTGGCGTTCAAGCTGAGAGCCATTGAAAAGAAAACATTTGTTCAGCCTTTATCCAAGGTAACTCATTTTGAAAATGTATCCTATGGCGAGAAGGCATACGGAGATCTAACCAGCAAAAATCGAAATACCTTTTTTTCCAAGTGGCAATCTATATTTCCGAGCTTGCTTTATCCGGATGTTGCCAACTATCACGAAAACCGACGATACCCTCGCCAGAGAGTCTTATACATAGATGCGTTAGTTCCAGTTCCGGATCGTGGGGCTGGCAGTGTGGATGCATATTACTTTATGAAATTCTTGGTTGAGGCAGGCTATGATGTAGTTTTCTACGGCGAACATACTCCTGATTTTGTTGAAAAGTATACGCCTATGATTCAGCGCCTGGGAGTAGAATGCCTTTATCGCCCACACATTGGGATTGACAAATATCTCGAACAGCACGGTGCTAGCTTTTCCTTTGTATTGATGGCGCGAGTTTACCAAGCAGCAGCATTTCAAAAATTAATTGAGAAATTCTGCACAAATGCAGCGTACGTATTTAATACCGTCGATATCCACTTCTTGAGGGAAGGCCGACAAGCTGAAATTGAAGGTTCTGCAATGCTACGGAAACAGGCAGAACATACAAAAAAGGCTGAACTTGGGTTCATGGAAAAAGCCAATGCAACAATCGTCATCAGCGCCGAGGAAAAGGTATTGCTAGAAAGCGAGTACGGTCAAACCCGCATCCATCATATCCCTCTCATTCGAGAAATATATGGGAGCAAGCGGCCATATGAAGATCGCAAGGATATCGTGTTTATCGGTAGCGCCCACCTGCCCAATGTGGATGGCGTCTTATATTTTCATCAAGAAATATTTCCTCTTATCAAAGCAAAGCTTCCAGATATAAATCTCATCGTTATTGGGGAAGAGTTGCGCGGAGCATTGAAAGGAGAACCTGGGTATAGTGCACTTGCAAATGATGCTAATGTGAGGCTCGTCGGGTTTGTTGAAAACCTGGAAGATTACTTTGATCACGTCCGGGTCATGGTTGCTCCACTGCGGTACGGATCTGGGGTAAAAGGCAAAATCGCAACATCCCTCTCCTATGGTGTGCCATGCGTAGCTACGAAGATCGGCGTAGAGGGGATGGGGCTAGAGCACGAAATAAATGTCCTAGAGGCTGAGGGACCAGAGCAATTTGCCTCCGAGTTGGTTCGTGCCTATAATGATCGCCCGCTATGGGAAGCGCTTTCCAGAAATGGACTGGATTTTATGGATCGTGAATACTCTCTAGAAATGGGAAGAAGTCGCTTACTAAGCGTCATGGCCGCTGCAATGGAAAATCACCAAACTCAACTCATGAATGCTCTCGATGGGGAGAATTCACTTCATATCACAGACTGACCCAAGCAGTCAGCCAACCTACGGCTCGCTGCCTCCAAACAGCGAGCCGGACTCATGACGATCCAAGCCCTTTAGGGCAAAGAAAGCCGTGTGAGTGGAAAATGTCCAATTGTTTTAGCAGGATATTTTGATGAACATGAGGGGGCACAAGCGAGCATATATGGAGAGGTGGAAATTGGCATGCGCGTGCTTGCGTTACGCGCGTGTTAGGCGAACCGGCTTTGCTTACCTCGGATTCCAGTAAAAAGCGGAGTTCAACTGACTAAGATTCTGACCTGAGTCTGCTTATGTCTTTGTTGGAAATAGGCTGAGAATGAAATGAAGTTTTTCGTAATTGGTAGCCACGGTTACGTGGCAACACAAATGCTTTCTCGTCTTAAACAAAAAAAAATGGGGTTTGTTGCCGTATCTCGAACTCCACGAGAGGAAGAACATGCTCTCAATTTGGAGACGCCAGAGATTTTTAACTATTCGTTGATTTCCCGCGGCGACGTTATTTTGATGCTGGCAGCAAATTCCTCCCCAGACTTCTGCCGCGATCATCATGAATTAGCTTGGAAAACCAATGTTATTGGAAGCTCGGCCTTTATTTCCCGCTGCATTGAACGCGGAGGGCGCGTGATTTTCTTTTCCAGCGATACGGTGTACGGCGAGCAGAGCTCCATGTGTAACGAAAGCTCGAAATGCAATCCCGTGGGTGAGTATGCGCTCATGAAAAGAGAAGTCGAGCAGCGATTTAAAGAAGAATCTTCATTCAAGACCATCAGGCTTTCATATGTTTTTTCTCGAGATGACAAATTTACAAAATATCTCGTAACCTGTTCGGATCGTAGCGAACCAGCGGAGCTATTTCATCCTTTTATGAGGGCCGTAGTGCATCGCGATGACATTGTTGAAGGCGCAATTTCTTTAGGTGAGAACTGGGACTCTTTCCCAGAGCGCATAATTAATTTTGGTGGGCCAGAGGTCATTTCCCGTATAGAGTTTGCAGATATTCTACGTAGCACGGCACTTCCTCATCTCAAATATATAGTACAGGAGCCTTCTGCTGATTTCTTCAAGAACAGGCCGAAGTACATCTCCATGGCATCGAGCATTCTGCCAAGGCTGCTAGGACGTGCCAGTAGTACTCTTGCAAAAGCAGCAAAGCTGGAATTTTGAATCAACGTTAGGAGCAGGCGGTAGCCATGAATAAAAAGGTACTTATCACTGGGGTTACCGGACAGGTTGGTTCCCAGTTGGCTGACTACATTCTTGAAAATACGGATTTGGATGTTGTGGGTATGATGCGGTGGCAAGAGCCCATGGACAACCTTTATCATCTTTCCGACAGAATAAACCGTAAAGATCGGATTTCTATTTACTACGCGGATTTAAATGATTTCTCGGCCATGGCGAGGATGTTAACTGAAATCCGCCCTAATTTTATCTCCCATCTTGCCGCGCAATCTTACCCCAAAACATCATTCAACATTCCAATAGAAACGCTCCAAACAAACATCATTGGCACCGCGAATCTGCTTGAGGCGATCCGCCAATTGAAGGAATTGAATGACTATAATCCCGTCGTTCATATCTGCTCTTCCAGCGAAGTATATGGGCGAGCCAAGCCCGGTACACCATTGTCCGAAGAGACAGCATTTCATGGCGCAAGCCCGTACAGCATCAGCAAAATCGGGACCGATTATTTAGGACGTTTCTATGGTGAGGCTTATGGCATCCGAACTTTTGTTACGCGCATGGGGACTCATTCCGGACCACGGCGGAGTGATGTTTTTTTTGAAAGTACAGTAGCGAAACAAATAGCTTTGATTGAAGCTGGTCTCCAAGAGCCCTTCATCCGTGTGGGCAATCTTTCCAGCACTCGTACATTCCAAGATGCGCGCGATGCTGTGCGAGCTTATTTCCTGCTGCTCCTCGAAAGCGAAAAAGGGAAGATTCCTTGCGGCGAATATTTTAATATTGCTGGAGAGGAAGTATTTCAGCTACCGGATGTTATCAACATCATGTTGGAAATGAGCACTGTCAGCGGCATTCAAGTAGTTACTGATCAGGATCGGATGCGACCAATTGATGCGGACTATCAAATGTTCGACAATGCGAAAATCAAGCAAGCCATCCAATGGAAGCCGGAAATTCCCGCACGCAAGATGTTCAAAGATCTTCTAGATCATTGGCGTGACGAGATTTCCAAAGGAAAAATTCCACTGAATCGCTGAACTAGTAAAGGCCCTTTAGGGAGAATTCTTGTGCTTATCAGATCTAGAGCGCCCTTGCGGCTTGGATTGGCGGGAGGGGGAACGGACGTTTCCCCCTATTGCGATACCTACGGTGGGTATGTTTTGAACGCAGCAATTGATCGATATGCGTATGCCGTGATCAAGACACTGGACATGCCTATCTTGCGGTTTATAGCAACCGATCAAAGAGTTGAAGAAGAAATTCACGACCTAGAAGCATCCATCGAGTTGGACGGCCGGCTAAATCTGCATCGCGCCGTTTATCGATACATGATGCAAAACTATAATGGTGGACGTTCAATTCCACTCGAGCTCAGCACATTTTGCGACGCACCTGCAGGCTCTGGCTTGGGCTCATCATCGACGTTAGTCGTGGCAATCATAAAGGCTTTTGTAGAGTTGCTAAATCTGCCACTCGACGATTATGAAATTGCTCATCTCGCATTCTGGATTGAACGGGTTGATTGCAATTTGCAAGGAGGAAGGCAAGACCAGTATTCCGCGACATTTGGTGGCTTCAATTTCATGGAATTTTATGCCAACGAACGTGCTGTAATAAATCCTTTACGTATCAAGAATTGGATAATTTGCGAACTGGAAGCCTCATTGGTCTTGTATTTCACGGGAGTATCGCGCGAGTCAGCCAGGATTATCGCAGATCAGAGCAGCAATGTTACCGCGGGCGCGATTGAGGCCATGGATGCCATGCATGGTATCAAGCACGAGGCCCTCGTCATGAAAGAAGCTTTACTACGTGGTGACTTCGGAGCATTAGTTGAATCCATGAAGGCAGGTTGGGAAAATAAAAAGCGTTCAGCTAAATCGGTCTCAAATCCACAAATCGATGAGATATACGAAGCAGCCTCTAAAGCCGGTTCGTTGGCCGGTAAAGTATCAGGCGCTGGCGGTGGCGGCTTCATGTGGTTTTTCGTCCCAACGGAGAAGCGCATGAACGTCATCAGAACTTTGTCCCAGTTCGGAGGACAGGTTAGCAATTGTCATTTCACAAAAAACGGTTCACAAGCCTGGAGAGCTCAATGAAGCAAATTATTATTGAACAGATTAACGAGTCGAGTAAGGTGATGTCTGCCATGCTGGCGGACGACCAACTTCTGAATGCGGTGCAAGCGGCGGCTCAATCTTGCATCGCCGCATATAGAAGCGGGCGTCGCGTTCTTTTGGCCGGCAATGGAGGAAGTGCAGCTGATGCACAGCATATTGCAGGCGAATTTGTAAGTCGCTTTGCTTTTGATCGCCCTGGGCTACCAGCAATTGCGCTGACGACCGATACATCTATCATGACAGCAATTGGCAACGACTATGGCTATGAGAAATTATTCTCGCGACAAGTACAAGCGCATGGTGTAGCTGGGGATATTTTAATTGCTTATTCGACTTCCGGGAAATCACCCAATATCATTGCTGCACTAGAACAAGCTAAGCAGTTGGGTATTATATGTGTCGGCATGAGCGGCAATCGCGGCGGCCCAATGCAAGCACTCTGCGATCATTACTTGGCAGTTCCCAGTGCCGACACACCCAAAATCCAGGAAGGGCACGCTGTTCTAGGACATATCATCTGCGGGTTGGTAGAGCGCGCTTTGTTCAAGGCTCCTGATTAATGGAAGCGATCGTTTTGGCGGGGGGAAAAGGCACTCGGCTCCGCGAGGTTGTCAGCGATGTGCCCAAACCGATGGCGCCTATTAGCGGCCAGCCTTTCCTTGCGCTTCTGCTGAACCATTTAGCTGAGAAAGGTATCAGCCGCGTAGTTTTGTCGATTGGATATATGGCGCAGGTCATCCAGGATTACTTTGGAGAAACCTACGCGGGTCTAGAGATCGATTACGTCGTTGAGCCGCAGCCCTTAGGAACAGGGGGGGCAGTCCGTCTTGCGTTGGAAAAGATCCGATCTGATCACGTCTTTATTTTCAACGGAGATACCTTTCTGGATCTCGAAATTAGCGAGATCGAGGCACTGTGGATAAAGGAGCGTAAACCGCTGATTGTAGGTCGTGAAGTGAATGATACGAGTCGGTACGGTCGTCTGCTCACAGAAGGAAGCGTTGCGACGGGATTTACTGAAAAAGGTGTAGAAGGACCGGGATTGATCAACGGAGGGTGCTATGTGCTGCAAGCGCATCAACTGGATGAATTCCTAGTTGGTAGCAATTTCTCATTTGAATTGGATTTTTTGGCTCCAGCTGTAAAACAACGTCAGTTCGGGGTCTTTATTACCCATGGCAAGTTTATCGATATTGGAATTCCAGAAGACTTCCACCGCGCTCAGATTGAGCTAAGTGAGTTTCTTAAGTGAAAAGGCCTGCACTGTTTCTTGATCGAGATGGAGTCATTAATGTTGATCATGGCTATGTCTACCAAGCAGAGAACTTTTCTTTTTTACCCGGAATTTTTGAACTAGTTCAATTCGCAAACAAATTGAATTATTTGGTTATTGTGGTAACCAATCAATCCGGCATTGGACGTGGGTACTACACTGAAAAGGACTTTCATAAATTGATGACATGGATGAAAGCCCGATTCAAGGAGCATGAAGCCGAAATTGATGGTATCTATTTTTGCCCTTTTCATCCCGAGTATGGCGTCGGTGAGTACAGACGGACCAGCGATCTGCGCAAACCTGGGCCGGGAATGATTATGTGTGCAGCTGACGATTTCGGCATCGATCTGTCCCATTCCATCATGGTGGGAGATAACATCACCGACATGCAAGCTGGCCTAGCTGCGGGAGTTGGTACGTTGCTCTATCTCGGGCAACAACCGACGTCCGTTGGGATAAACATTCACTCGTTGACTGAAGTTCACGCGTATCTTTCAGCCAACGTTTCTAGCTAACGAATTCCAACTGCCCGCGAAGCTACTCCATCCACCATCCAAGGTCGCGTTCTGGTTGAGTAGCATATGGCAGATTTACCTATTCCAATATTTCAATGAACAACTCAGAAATTGCAGCCGTGCAGGTCGCCAGGCTTCGCCAAGCCACGTACCGCCCGGACATCGACGGCTTACGTGCATTGGCAGTAATTGCCGTTATTCTGTTTCACCTAAGCCCAACATGGCTGCCTGGGGGGTTTGTCGGGGTAGATATATTCTTCGTAATCTCCGGCTTTGTGGTAACGGCCTCATTAGCAAAAATGGGGCCGCTGCCTTTGGGGCAATTCTTCGGCGAATTCTACGCCAGACGCATGGCGCGGATTTTGCCAGCATTAACGTTAGTTTTGGTGGTTAGCGTAATCGTTGCAACATTATTTATACCATCGGCGTGGCTAAGCGAATTAAGCAACGACACAGCCAGGTATGCATTTTGGGGATTGAGCAATTGGGTAATGCAAAGCAATACAGATACTTATTTTGCGCCGAGAGCTGAGTTTAACCCCTATACGCACACATGGTCTTTGGGTATCGAAGAGCAATTTTACCTACTAGTTCCAATACTCGTTTTCTTATGGGTACGCCTTACCCACTCAGGGAGGGGATTACGTGCCTTTGCAGTAGCCACACTAATATCATTATTGGTTCTAGCATCGGCATTGGGTGCCGCCTGGGCTACCGAAAATTGGCCTACTGTTGCATTTTATTTTATCGGATTTCGCTTTTGGGAATTGGGGCTCGGCGTCATCGCCTTCATGCTAACTCAACGCTTTCATATCTCAACTTCAAGCCATAGAATTCGACATAACGCGACTGCTTGCGCTGGACTGACCCTCGTCGCGACTGGCTTGATATATGCAGACCCTCATCGCTTCCCCTTTCCTTGGGCATGGGTACCTGCACTAGGCACGCTTTTGTTGATTGGCGGTGCGCATATTCAGCCTCTCGATCCGGTGCGACGCCTATTCGCATCCCGAGCCCCCGTGTGGATTGGCAAGCGCTCATATTCGCTTTATCTATGGCACTGGCCTGTGTTTGTCTTAATGCGTTGGACAGTCGGGCTGGAAACCACGCTGCAACAGTGCATAGCAATTGGCATTACGGCGACGTTGGCCTTTTCTTCTTATCGATTGGTCGAGACACCATTACGGCACCATCGGTGGCTGGAACAACGGTCCCCAGTCGCCCGAATATTGCTTTTTTCTTTGATGCCGCTGCTTGGATTTTGGATAGCTAGCCATGTCTTTGAACATCAAGGGCGATATAGTTTTAGCCAAGTAACACGAAATTCGAGCGAGTGGTATGTTCCCAGTGGGAAATTGCCTTTTGTAAACCCTGAGACTCGTCAGTGCGAAACCGATAGTACGAGAGAGCCACTTGCAAATGGTTGGACATTGCGATTTTCAGCAAAGGGATGTGCGACAAGCAGCAGCACTCAAAAAATATATGTGCTCGGGGACTCCCACGCGACTCACCTAACAGGTTTGATTGAACTTGTTACTGCGACACTCGGCATTGACTCGGTCATTTACTTTTCGCCGCCATCTTGCCCTTTTTTGAATATGCGGAATCCCATGGCCGGGGCTAGAGCAGACTGCCTTGGATATTATAAAGCTGCAACAGAAGCTATCGTAACTTCAGCAAAGCCCGGCGATGTTGTCTTGTTGTCCAGCTTTCGCCTAGACCGATGGGCGAATCAATGGGGAGATCTCGGGATAAAGGATATGAGAGCCCATTTATTTGGCGCCTATACGGATACGCAGCGGAATTCGGTTATAGCAGACGCCAGAACCTGGATAATGCCTTTTGTTAAAAAAGATCTTAATGTTGTCTTGGTTGCGCCAACTCCGGTATTTAGGGCGCCTGCGTTTAGATGTTCCGATTGGTTCAATAAGGGTAATCCTGCATGCTCTGGGGGCTTGACACAAGAAAGAAAGGAATTGGAACTATTGCGCGCTCCAATTATTGAAACGATGCGCCGGATAAGTAATTTTGACGCACACATTTCAATCTGGGATCCTTTTCCTGTTTTATGCCCGAAGTCGACTTGCTCAGCAAAAATTAATGACAAGCCTCTTTTTTTTGATGGGGATCATTTATCGGCCTATGGGAATTATATTTTGCACCCATCATTAACGGCGTATTTAGAAAAAATCGGCTCTGGGGCAGTGGGCATCAACATTGAATCGATGTATAGCTATCCAATAAAAGTCGATTCTGACATGACCAATGCGAGCCAAATCTTAATCAAAGGCTGGTATCCCGTAGAGCCGAGCCATGCCTGGTCGACTCAGGAAGCCGCCTTACGACTACCTGTACCCGAGCAATGCCATGCAAACACCTGCTCCGCGATTTTGAGGTTTGCGGTGTTTGGTGCAAGTAGCCAGCGCAATGTTACGGTCAAGTTGAACGGAAGGACAGAAGAGAAGGCTTGGCAGAAATCGATTACGGCCACCTCCGATCAGCTCCAGGAAGTCGAGGTACCTCTGGATCCCAAAACGAGTAGCTCTGTTGTGCAACTAAGCATTCCTACGGCAGCATCACCGGAGCAACTAACTCTGTCTGGCGATACGCGAGTCCTAGGGGTCGCTTTGAAAGAGATACAGTTGCGAGAAGAGTCGACAACACCACTTCGTGTTCAATAAGTTTGCTGGATGGCCCAAGATCTCATGTTTCTTGGGCCATAGCTCCCTCGTTGCGGATAGCAACAGCAGGTAACAGACGGGGATTTACTTAGTAAGTTTCTTTGGGTGATTTCTTTTTTGCAAAAAATTGAATTGCCGAGGTACTTGACGCATTCTTCTTCTCGCTGAGGTTATTGCTGGGGAGCATACAGATAGCGATAGCCAATTGCGGAGCGGCCTCAATGACGTGGTTAAATTGTGCGTCTAGAGCTAAAAATATTTATCACGTTAGCAAATCCATCTTGAGAATTAGTGGATTACGCAAAGCTGCTGCATGGCGTGAGAAGGGAGTCTTTTGATTGGCCGAGAATAGCGTTGTTCAGAAATGGAGTTTGGGCATATTGCTCATTTTGCTCTTGCCATTTGCGTGGGCAGCACCTCTAACATGGCTCGCGCAAGCAATGGAAATGCGCTTTGCGCACTACGCATGGATATTCTGTACGGGCCTGTTTGTACTCCTTTTCCTAGTACTTTGGCTTATGGATGGAAAACTAACATTCAAAATCAGCCTACCGCCCAAAACCGTGATTTACGCCATATGTATTTCCATGATTTCCGGAGGAGGGGCGCTTCTTTTTAACAGGGTAGATGCCGATGATTTCTACTACCTCGCAAATGCAACATATTTCGTAGCACATCCTCAATCCCGCATGGGGTTGGAAATAAATTTCATTTATTCTCCCGATCTGAAGTTAACTTCTTTTACGTGGGGAACTTCAACACCTTTTGAATACGCCCAAGCAGCAATTGCCTATGTAACTGGATTTTCCATCCTTCAAATTTATTACTATTTAAACCCAATTTTAATGGGAATTGGCAGCTACTTCAGTCTCTTCCTCTGCACATCACTTTTTTTAAAAAGGACCCATGCAAACCTCCTTGGCGCACTAGGAGCAATAGTGGTTGTATCCTTCATTGATGACACTATTCGCGCAGTCGGGAATCTCTACGTTACGAGAATATTCCAAGGCAAAGTGGCCTTTCTGGCTGTTGCCTTGCCAGTGTATTTTTACGTAAGCTTTCTTTACTTTGGCGGCCTTTCAAAAAAGCTATTATGGCTTTTAGGCATCATTGCGCTTGCTTCAATTGGGATGACTGCGTCCTCACTTTTTATTCTCGTCTTCGCGTCTTTGACTGTTGCCATTGTCCTTTTGGTCGAATGCTGGATGACTGAAAATCTCCGTCTTCTACGCCCAATCTGTCTATTGCAATTACCCTTGATTCCGGTGTTTCTGTATGGGATTACATACAAGTTCTTTTTCGGAAAAGGACTGGAAGCCAATAGTTTGGCGAACGCAGACTGGCCGACAACGATGGTTGGGCATGCGCTCTTTTACTTTAACAACGGCTTTTCGTGGAGTGGGGCAATTTATTTTTCCTGCTGGCTTTTCGCTATATATGCACTTGCCGGATGGGGTAGAAGGGTAATACTACTTTGGGGGATTGTTCCATGGTTCATCTTTTTGAACCCATGGCTTGGCGACTTTTTCATCAAGAAGCTATATCTTGAGAATATTTACTGGCGACTATTCTTTATTCTGCCGTTCCCACTAGTTATCGCCATCACCGTTAGCAATTTTGTCGAAAAAATTCTTTTAACGCTGCCCACACGGTCGCGCGTGATTTCACTCGGTGCTACGAGTGCTTTCCTTGCTGGCCTTTTACTTTTTTTTGTTCCCACATGGCGTAATTTACTCAACTGGCCGATAAGGGAAAAAATTCCTCATCCACAATCAGTGGTTTTGGAGCATATATTCTCTCAAGGGCTTTCCGGCGTAGTGCTAGCACCAGATCCTGTATCCGGACTCATCGCGCTCAAAGCCCCCGAGGCCGTTAACATTGTTATACGACTCGGGGTAGAGCAGGTATTGTTCAGTAATGCAGGGGCCCCGGATGAGGCATGGAATCGATTCTGGGCTGCCCACTTTTTGTGGAGTGCAGATAAAACACACGCAGTAGATTTCAAAAAAATAGTATTGCGCTATCGACCTGATCATATCGTGGTCGCGGCAAGCGCATTTAGTACTGTATATTCTGTCCTTGCCTCTTCCAGGAATATATATTGTGTTTCTATGGAAGATGATAAGTACGTTCTATTGACCAGGGAGACTCATTGCCCCTCGCTGATGCATGACAAGCCTGCTGCTTAGCTTGTATTCAGCGTGATCGCCTAGCTCAGCTTGGCTTTGGTGCCAACCTGAGCCAAGTACTAATTGGACACGGGAGCCGGATTGCTTAAGCTGCCTACAGCTGTAGCAAAATGCGCTGTACAGCTTCGTCGATATGACACCGACTGGTGTCAATCACAAGCGAGGGGAACTCCGGCGCTTCGTATGGAGACTGGACGCCGGTGAAGTCTTTTATTTCTCCAGCCCTGGCCTTCCGATATAAGCCTTTTGGATCACGACCCTCGCAGGTTTCGATAGGCGTGTTGAGATAAATTTCCTTGAAGGTTTCCGTACCGATTGCATCTCGGGCCAATTCGCGATCCTTGGCAAATGGCGAGATAAATGCGGTAATGACAATAACGCCTGCATCATTCATCAATTTGGCAACTTCAGCCACACGGCGAATGTTCTCGGTTCGATCCTCCGCACTGAAGCCTAGGTTGCAATTCAATCCATGACGTACGTTGTCTCCATCCAGTACATAACAAAGTCGCCCTTTATCGAAAAGTGCACGTTCCAGTGCGTAAGCGATCGTGCTTTTGCCTGATGCACTCAAGCCAGTAATCCAGATCGTAGAAGCGGTTTGATTTAACAATCGTTCACGATCTTCCCGAAACACAGCGCCCTGTGTTTTTACTATATTTTGGGGAATACTATTCATTTATTTCTCATCGAAAGTGTTGCCGAACTAAAAGACGGTGTGCCTTATGGGGGCACCCCTATACTCCCAAAAAAGAGCGGTTAAGCAGAGGACGACTTCATTTTCCTTGACTTGTGCTTTCGTCCACGATGCCGCCGTATCACCAACCACCCCGGGCTCCTGAACCGCACCAACTGCCGATACAGCAGCAGATACAGCGCCATGAACCCCACGATGAAGCACTGCAACGCGACCGGATTCTTCCAGAACAGCACCGCCGGCACCACGCTGGTCGAGCACAACAGCCACAGGTACGGCGAAGTCAAAGCGTTGCGCGTGGTGCGATGGCGCACGTCGCTACTGCCTACCGCCCAGCGCACCAGGCGTTTGTAGACCAGCATGTGCAGGTGCACGCCGTCGGGCATGCCCGGCGACATGCCGCGCACGAACTTCTTTCGCCAGATCGAGAACAGCGTTTCGAACACCGGGTAGATCACCACCAGCAGCGGGAACCATGGGCTGACCTGTTCGTGGCGTGCCACCAGCAACACCGCCAGTTCGCCGACCATGAAGCCGATCAGGTACGCACCACCATCGCCGAGGAAGATATTACCCCGGGGGTAGTTCCATACAAAGAAGCCCAGGATAGCGCCGATCATGGCGAACGCCGTGCGCCAGATCAGGGGATCCTGCAGCATCCAGCCCACGTAGCCGAAGGCGGCGAAGATCATGATGGCCACCATTGCCGCCAGGCCGTTGTAGCCGTCGATGATGTTCACGGCATTGGCCACGCCGGCGACCGCCACTGCGGTAAACAGTAGCGCCACCGGCCAGAATTGCACCATTGGGTCGAGCAGCGGTACGTCCAGCCGGTTGATGCCGGCATCCAGCAGCCAGAAGCCGGCCACGGCGGCCACCATGGTCAGTACCAGCCGGGCCAGCGGCGAGACGGTCTTGGTCAGGTCTTCGACCAGACCGCCGAGGAAGGCGGGCAGGCTGACCAGGATCAGCAACCAGAAGGCGCGTTCCTCGACGATGCCTTTCAACGAATACCACGTCGCCACCGCCACCAGGCCCAGGAACACGCCGACGCCGCCGATGCGCGGCACGGCGCGGGCGTGGAATTTCTGCACCCCTCCCAGATCGTGGTCGGCAGACAGGCGGCCATGCCAGCGCCGGGTGCGGAGAATCGCCAGCGTGGCCAGCAACGAGATCAAGAAACTGATGAACAGAACCTGCATGGGGTCTACCTCGGGGCGCGCTGTCGCGCCCTCGTCACTTCAGATACTTGGCGAAGCCGCGCACGGCGTAATGGACGAAGTAATACGCCGCCGCCAACCGTCCCAGCCCCACCACTTCGCGGTAGAGCTTCCATTGCCACGCTGCGGCGTTCTTCTTGTCCGACGACACCGTGCCGCTGTGCTCGCGGTACAGCGCCAGCGGTTCGGGCAGGCCCAGCACCTTGTCGCGGCACGGGCCGAATTCGGCGGCGATGCGCTGGGTCAGCACCAGCCACAGCGCCAGATCCTGCCGCTTGCGGATATCGGGCATCGGCACCCGGCCCAGCGCCGCGGCGTCGTAGATCGCGGTCAGGCAGCCGATGAAATTGGATTTCAACAGCAGGCCGTGATCCACCCACGGCCGGGCCAGGATCGGCGTATCGCCGCGCCGGCCATCGCGATCCATCTTGTAGTAGCTGCTGTAGCACAGCAACGCGCCGTGCTGGCGCATGGCGGCGACCTGCCGTTCCAGTTTGTTGGGCAACCAGGCATCGTCACTGTCGAGAAACGCGATGTAGCGCCCACAGCTGGCGGCGATGGCCACGTTGCGCGCGCGCGCCGGGCTGCGCTGGCCGCCGCTATGCAGCAGGCGCACCCGGGCGTCGGCTGCGGCGTGGCGCTGCACCTGGGCGATGGTGTCGTCGGTGGAACCGTCGTCCACCACCAGCAGCTCCCAGTCCTGCCAGGTCTGTGCGCGCACCGATTCGATGGCCTGATCGATATACGGCCCGGCGTTGTACGCCGGCATGACGATGCTGACCAGATCGCTCATGCAATCGGCTCCTGTCGGTAACGTCGCGCGCCGCGCCATTGCGCGGCCACGAAGTCCATGAATCCCATGCGCTCGCGGTAGAGTGCGCGCTTTTTCCAGGCGAAGGCCAGCATGCTCAGGTAGCCGGCCGCGCCGAACAGTCGCAACTGCAAGGCGCCCTTGGATTCGGCCAGCTCGGGCGTGAAGCGGTAGCCAGTGCTCACCGCATCGTGGAACACCAGCGGCAGATCGAGATGCCAACCCTTGAGGCCACGCCCCAGCGCTTCGTACAGCAGGATGTTCTCCTCGCCGGAAGCGAAGGCGGCACCAAGGCCGAAGCGCTCGTCGAAACGCAGTCCGGCGCGGCGGAATGGTTCCGGGCGCAGCGAGATCAGGCACGACGACACTTGCAGCACGCTGCGCCGGGTATGCGGTTTGAGCCCGCCGCTGCCTTGCGGGCGCTGCGAACCGTTGTTGAAAGTGATGAAGTCGGCGCCGGTGCGGGCATACGCCTCGCCCAGCGCTGCGGCCAGTTGTGGGGCGTGGTGGACATCGTCGTCGGCCAGCACCGCAATGTCGCCCTGTGCCTGCGCCAGCGCCCGATTGCGGCTGCGCGACAGCCCGGTTTCCTGCACGCCCACCACCCTGGCTGCCGCCGGATAGACAGCGGCCGCCTCCGGCAACTGGTCGATCACCAGGAAATCCACGTCCGGCGTGGTGAACAGCTCGTGGTTCTGCGCCGCCTTGGAGCGCATGGTGGCGATCAGCATTTCCACCTTCATCGCTTCGCCCCCGATCGTTGTTCCAGCCATTCCGGCAGCGCCGCCAATGGGCGCGGTGGCGGCAGGAAGGCCGCCAGCAGGCTGCGCTGGCGCGGCGCCAGCCCGGACTCGACCGCAGCCAGCTCAGGGAGTTCGATGCGGAACACCGCGCGGTGGTGGATCGCCGCCAGATTGACCAACGCGGTACTGTTGAAGCCGGCCACCGCCACGGCCTCGGCCGCCATCCGGCTCAACTCGATCGGCCCCGGCGTCAGGTCCAGCGGCAGGTCGCCGTACTTGGCCCGATCCTCCGCCGGGTGCGGCCGGACCATCAACTTCAGCCCCGCCGTTTCGGCATGGGCGGCCAGTTGCGCCAGCACCACCTGGTAGCGCCCGACCTCCACCTGCCCCAGCTCCACCCAAGGCTGCGAAATGAAATAAAGCCGCGCCGCGCCGTCGGCCGTGCCGCTCAGGCGCTGGCGGAACCAGTCCGCGATCTGCGGCTCGACGATCCAGCCCGAGCCCTGCGGCCGATAAAGTGCCCAGCGTTGATCCGCCAGCAGGCGCTGCGCGGTGCTGACCACCAGCGCGCGCAACGTGGCCCGCCAGCCGTGGCCGCCTTCGCGCCGGATCGCCGCCAGCCGCGCCCGCCAGTCGCCATAACTGCCCAGCCCTTCGTCCACCACCACGCAGCGCAGGCGCCGCCATGGGTTGGCGCGCTTCAGGCGCAGCCACGGCTTGATGCCCGGCGCGCCGACCGCCAGGTAGACCAGTGCTTCGCCCGGCTGCGCAGCCCAGCCGGCCTCGGCGCCGAGCACGCGCAGCGCCGGATGCGCAGGCAGTTCGCGGCGGACCAGATCGAGATCGACGTGTTGCTGGCCGAGAAAGCGGCTGAAGCCCAGGCAGACCAGCGTCACCTGATCGCCGGCGCACAGCCGCGCGTCGAGATAGGCGCCGACGTAGATCAGGTGGGACGCGCTGGCCACGCCGGAGAGGAAGATGCGCACGGCGCTCATGCGGCTGCTCCGGTCAGCTTGCGGCTGGCGGCCCAGCGATACCACGCCTGCGCCAGCGCGGCCACGCTCAGCGCCACACCCATGCCGACGATGCCCCAGCGCGGCGTCAGCAGCAGCGCCGCGATCAGGAAGGCCGCCACGCTGAGCGCGTTGGCGGCGAAGATGGCCCGATCGCGCCCGCCGGCATACAGGTGGTAATGCCACGCCAGCGATACCACCGACAGCCCATTGGCCAGCACCAGCAGCAGCAGCACCGGCCAGTGCGCCTCGTACTCGACGCGGCCAATGTACAGCAGCAGCGGATGGATCAGCACCAGACAGGCGATCGACAGCGACAGCGTCACCAGGCCCACCTCGCGCAACATGCCGCGCCGCAGCCGCGCCAATTCGTCCAGCCGGCCGGCCTTGTGCGCCTCGACCAGCCGGGGATAGCGCTGGGCCACCACCGACGCTTCCAGCAATTGCGGGATGGCGGCGGCGATGCCGAAGAAGAAGGTGTAGACCCCGACCGTGGCGCGGTCGGCGAAGAAATCCAGCAGGTAACGGTCGGCAATCAGCGGCACCCGCATCAACAAGGTGCCGGCCAGGAACACCGCCGCGATGCGCAGGCCGCCCAGCAGCCGCGCCATGTCCACCGGCACCCCGCGCAGGCTGCGCCAAGGCAGGCGCGCCAGCGGCGCCGTGCCCAGCGCCACACCGAGCGCCGAACCGACCAGCCAGCAACCCAGCACGGTGGAAACGGAACGCGCCGGCGGATGAAGCAGCATCACCGCAATCGCCACGTAGGCGGGCAGGCCGATGCGGCAGAAGAACACCACGTTGGCACGCACGTTGCGGCGCTGGATCACCAGCAGGCGGTAGACCTCGATCGCCAGGTGCTCGCACACCAGGATGGCGCAGAACAGCAGCACCAGCGTCGCCGGGATCTCGCGCCACGCGCCCACCAGGCCGGCGCCGAGGCCCAACACCAGGTAGCCCGCGCCATGCAGCAGGCCCTGGTCGCGCAGGCGGGCGGGCCATTCGTGCTCGGGCCGGCCGATCAGGTCGCGGTTGGCGTAGGTGTAGAAGTCCAGCCCGACCGCGAACACGGCGTAGGCCACCGCCGCGGTGAACAGACCGTAGAAGCCCAGTTCCGCCGGCGGCAGTACCCGCGCCAGGTAGACCATCAGCACGAACTTGCTGACCAGCCCGGCGCCGCGCAGCACGAAGCCGCCGAGCGCGCCGCTGCGCCAGACGCGGCGGATCACGGCGCCCGCCGCGAAGCCGTCAGGGCGGGCAAGATCGAGCGACGCCACGGCGCGGTCAAACGATCAGGTCCCACGCCAGCGGCGTGCCGGGTGCCAGATCGGTGCGGGCGAGCCGGCCGAGCACTTCGCCGTAGTGGCGCGGATGCAGGCCGTCGGACGGGCGCACCGAACGCACGTTGGCCGCGGTGAACGGCTCGCCGGCGCGGATCGGCTCGGCGACGAACAGCGAGCGGGCGAACTTGCGGCTGGCGGCCACCTTGGGGGTCAGCTCGTAGCTGACCGCGCCCAGCGCCTGTTCCGCGACGCGCACGCCATCGACCATCAGTTTGAATTCGTCCGGCGTCATCGAGAACGAGGCGTCCGGGCCGCCGATGGCGCGGTCGAGGATGAAGTGTTTTTCGATGACCCGCGCGCCCAGCGCCACCGCGGCGATCGGCACCGCGTGGCCCATGGTGTGGTCGGACAGGCCGACCCGCACCTTGAAGGTGTCGCGCAAGTGCGGGATGGTCAGCAGGTTGGCCTCGCCGGGCTGGGCCGGATAGGCCGAGGTGCACTTGAGCAGGGTGATGTCGTCGTTGCCGACGCGGCGGCAGGCGGCCACCGCTTCCTCGATGTCGGCCAGCCGGGCGATGCCGGTGGAGATGATCATCGGCTTGCCCTTGGCCGCGGCGTATTCGATCAGCGGGATGTCGTTGATCTCGAACGAGGCGATCTTGTACAGCGGCACGTCGAGCGATTCGAGGAAATCCACCGCGGTGAAGTCGAACGGCGACGAGAAGAACACCAGCCCTTGGTGCGCGGCCTCGGCCTGGATGGCGGCATGCCATTCCCACGGCGTGTAGGCCTGCTGATACAGCTTGTGCAGCGTGGTGCCGTCCCAGATGGTGCCGGACTTGATCTGGAAGTACTCGTTGTCGCAATCGAGGGTGATGGTGTCGGCGGTGTAGGTCTGGATCTTGATCGCGTCGGCGCCGCACGCCTTGGCCGCGCGCACGGTGGCCAGCGCGTTTTCGATGTCGTGGCCGTGGTTGGCGGACAATTCGGCGATCACGAAGGTGTGATCGGGATAACTGAAACGGCTCATCGTTGGTTCCATTCGCGGGCCAGCAGGCCCATCAGCAACAGGTCGTGGCGGCGGTCGCCGCGCAGGATGGCTTCACGCCAGCGCCCCTCTTCGCGAAAGCCGAAGCGCCGGTAGGCGGCGATGGCCACCAGATTGTCGACCACCACTTCCAGCTTCAGCGTATGCAGCGCCAACTGGCCGAACGCCAATTGCGAGATCGCCTGCAACAGCCGGCGGCCCAGGCCGAGTTCCTCGCGGAACGGGTTGCGGTAGATGCCCAACCAGGCCACGCCGTTGCGCAGATCCAGCCGATGCAGCGACACCACGCCCAGCGTGCCGCCGGCGTCGCGGCCGACGAAATTGAAGTCGTGCGTCTGCTCGCGCTGCCGCGCCATGTATGCCAGGTGCGCGGCCCATGGGATGTCGCCGCCGCTGCCCATCCATTGCGCGATGTCGGGATGGGTACGCATGCGCCACACTTCCTGGCGCTGTTCGTCGTCCAGTCCGGAAAACGGCAGCAGTTCGGTCGTGCCGAAGGTAAACGCCTGGTGCAGATCCACGGTCATGCCATTGCTCCTTTCAGCCAATCCAGCGCGCGGACGACGCCCCGGCCGTCCACGGCCCGCTGCCCCGCGTCGCGCATCGCCTGCCGGGCCTGCGGCGCGGCCAATGCCGCCAGCGCGGCCAGGACCTGTCGGTCCAGTTGCGCATCGTGCCACCAACCGGCGGCGCTGGCTGTACCCAGCAACGGCCATTCGCGCAGTTGCTCGTCCTGATTGTCGGCCACGCCGACCAGCACGGCGGGCGTGCCGCAGCGCGCCAGTTCGCACACGGTCTGCCCGGCAGCCGAAAGAGCGAGGTCGGCGGCCAGCATCTGTTCGCGCATCGCCGCGGCGTCCAGCTGGCGGTGCACCGTGCAGCCGGCCGGCGCGGGCGCGGCGGCGCCACCGAGCACCACGTGGATAGCGGCCTGGGGATAGGCGCGTTGCGCCAGCGCGACCATGCGCGGCGTCAGCCCCCGCAGGTCGGTGCCCCCCATCAGCACCAGGATGCGCCCGACCCGCTCCGCCACCGCCGGTTGCGCCGGCACGTCAACGAAGGGGGGGCGCAACGGCTGCCACGCCGGGCCGCGCACCCAGCGCGCTTCGCCCGATTCGCGGCCGGTTCCCGGCGAGGCGTGGACCACCAGCCCCGGCGGGTAGGCCAGCCGCTCGGTGTCGTCCAGGTAGATCACGCGGCGCGCGCGCACCGCGATGGTACGCAGGGCATCGGCACTGGCGCTGTAGGAATCGACGATGGCGACATCGCTGTCAGCGGGCAGCGGCGGCGCGGCCTGCCACGCCTGCCAGGTTACGTCCTCTTCCGATAGCAGCGCGCGCGCCGCCGCGTCGCCGTCGACCACCCAGCGCACGGCGCCGCCCTGGCCGCGCCACGCCTGGGCATACGCCAGACAGCGCGCCAGATGGCCCATGCCGCGGCCGGCGTCGCCCTCGCTGTACAGCCACAGCTTCATCTCAGCCGCCGTGCCGCAGGCGATATTTGAGTTCGGCCAGCGCCCAGTCGGTTTCGGTATCGATGTCCTGGGCTTCCGTCTCCGGGATCTCGATGGCACCGCTGTTGTCGGTGAACAGCCGTCCCGCGGCGAGGCAGCGCTCGGGGCGCAGCCAGTAGAACTGGCCGGCATCGTGCGACGCGGGCGGCAGATCCTGCGAGCGGCTGGCGTAATGTTCCGGCTGGATCATGTGCACGCGGCCGTCGCCGCCGCGTTGCAGCGCACGCTGGATCGGGTAGCCGAAGCGCACCGTGGGGAACACGGTGTCGAAATCCTCGCGCTCCAGCATCTGGTGCGCTTCGCGCAGGCGCGCCGGCGTCACCAGCGGCGCGGTGGGCAGCAGCAGGCACACCTGCTGGAAGCTGCGCCCTTGTTCGGCGTAGCCGCTCAGGACTTCGCGCAGCACATCCATCAGGCCGGCGTAATCGTTGGCGTTCTCCGGGCTGCGCAGGAACGGCACCAGCGCGCCGTGCTCGCGCGCGAGCTGGGCGATGCGCTCGTCGTCGGTGGACACCATCACTTCGGTGAACAGGCCGCTTTCGAACGCCGCCGCGACGGAATACGCCAGGATCGGCTTGCCGCAGAAGTCTCGGATGTTCTTGTGCGGAATGCGCTTGCTGCCGCCGCGCGCGGGGATCAGCGCCAGCCGTTCCGGCATCGGCACCGGGGTCATGCCAGGCTCCTCACCGCCGCCGCCACGGTCGCGACCTCGTCGTCGGTCAGCGCCGGGTAGAGCGGCAGCGACAGGCACTGCTCGTAGTACGCCTCGGCCACCGGGCAATCGCCGGGGCCGTAGCCGTAGGTCTCGCGGTACCACGGCTGGGTATGCACGGGGATGTAGTGCACCTGACTGCCGACGCCCAGGTCCAGCAGCCGCTGCATCGCCTGCGCGCGGGTGAGGCCCAGCGCGGCGAAATCGATGCGCGGCACGTAGAGGTGGAAACAGGACGACACGCCGTCGGCCTCCACCGGCGTGCCCAACCACGGCAGACCGGCCAGCAGCGTGTTGTAGCGGGCAACGATCTCGCGGCGGCGCGCGGCGAAGCGGTCGAGCTTCTTCAACTGGCTCACGCCCAGCGCCGCCTGCATGTCGGTCATGCGATAGTGCCAGCCCAGCGCGTGCATTTCGTAGTACCACGGCCCCGGCTGCTGGGTAAGCAGCGCCGGCTCCTTGGTGATGCCGTGGGTGCGCAGCAGCAGCATGCGGCGGTACAGCGTCTCGTCGTTGGTCATCACCGCGCCGCCTTCGCCGGTGGTCAATGTCTTCACCGGATGGAAGGAAAAGATGGTGGCGTCCGAATGGCGGCAATTGCCCACCGGACTGCCGTCGCGATAGCGCGAGCCGATGGCGTGCGCGGCATCCTCGATCACCTTCAGGCCGTGTTCCCGCGCCAGCGCGGCGATGGCTTCCATCTCGGCCGGCTGGCCGGCAAAGTGCACGGGACTCAGCAGGCGGGTAGCCGGCGTGATGCGCGCGGCGATCGACGCCGGGTCGATGTTGTAGCTGACCGGGTCGATGTCGGCGAACACTGGCTTGACGCCGCAATAGGCCATGCTGTTGGCCGTGGCAGTGAAGGTATTGGTACTGGTGATGCCCTCGCTGCCGGCCGGCAGTTCCAGCGCGGCCACCGCCAGGTGCAGCGCGGCGGTGCCGCTGGCGACCACCACGCAATAACGCGCGCCGGTGTAATCGCACAGCGCCTGCTCGAACTCGGCGATCCTGGGGCCCTGGGTCAGGTAATCGGAACGCAGGGTGTCGAGCACCGCGCGTTCGTCGTCCTGGTCCAGCCACTGCCTGCCGTAGGGAATCGCCATCTCAGATCTTCCCCACCTTGGCGCGGTTGGCGTCGATCCAGGCCCGCAGGGTGTCGACGTCCATCCACTCGCCGTTGTTGTCGCTGGCGTAGACGAAGCCTTCGGGCACGCGCCGGCCGTCCTTGATGCGCTTGTAGTCGGTATGCCAGTTGTGGATGGCCGGCAGGATCTTGAAGTGCTCGGGGTATTCGTAGGTGTAGAACGCATCCTCGGCGCCGATCATCTGCTCGTGCAGCTTCTCGCCGGGACGGATGCCGACCACGTCCTGCCGCGCCTGCGGCGCGACGGCGGCGGCGATGTCGGTGATGTTCATCGACGGAATCTTCTTCACGTAGATCTCGCCGCCTTCCATGTCCTCGAAGGCGTGCCACACCAGCTCCACGCCCTGCTCCAGGGTGATCATGAAGCGGGTCATGCGCGGATCGGTGATCGGCAGCACGCCCTGCTCGGCGATGGAAAGGAAGAACGGGATCACCGAGCCGCGCGAGCCCATCACGTTGCCGTAGCGCACCACGGCGAAGCGACTGTCGCGCCCGCCGGCGTAGGAGTTGCCGGCGACGAACAGCTTGTCCGACGCCAGCTTGGTGGCGCCATACAGGTTGACCGGGCTGCTGGCCTTGTCGGTGGACAGCGCCACCACGCGCTTCACGCCCTTGTCGATACAGGCGTCGATCAGGTTCATCGCGCCGTCGATGTTGGTCTTGATGCACTCGAACGGGTTGTATTCCGCGGTGGGGACGATCTTGGTCGCAGCGGCGTGCACCACGTAGTCCACGCCGTCGAGCGCGCGATAGAGGCGATCCTTGTCGCGCACGTCACCGATGAAGAAGCGCACGCGCTCGTCGCCCTGGAACAGCTTGGCCATCTCCCACTGCTTCATCTCGTCGCGCGAGTAGATGATGATCTTGCGCGGGTTGTAGCGCGCCAGGGTCATCGGCACGAAGGTGTTGCCGAACGAGCCGGTGCCGCCGGTGACCAGAATGGTGCTGTTGCTGAGCATGATGGTCCTTGCTGTAAAGACGGGGCCGCCCGGACAGCGGCCAACCGCGTATTTTGCCGTGGCCGTCGCGCGCTTCGCGTAACACTCGGTGCGCGTCGGCCGGGCCGGTCAGGTTGCCGCGACGTGGGCCAGATACCACGGCATCGCCAATGCCAGCCCCTGGTGCAGGCGATGCGTGGGCGCATAGCCCAGGTCGCCGGCCGCCTTGGAGACATCCGCCAGCGAATGTCGCACGTCGCCGGCGCGGAAGTCGCGATAGCTGGGCATCGCATCGGCCAGCCAGGGCGCCTGCGGCAACAACGCCTCGCGCAGCGCCTGGAACAGCTGGTTGAGGGTGGTGCGCTCGCCCACCGCCACGTTGTAGACGCGGTGCGCCGCGGGCAGCCCTTCGGTGGTCGCGGCCAGCAGGTTGGCCTGGATCACGTTGGCGACGAAGGTGAAGTCGCGGCTGGTGTCGCCGTCGCCGTTGATGAACACCGGCTCGCGCGCCAGCATCGACGCCACCCAGCGCGGGATCACCGCCGCGTAGGCGCCGTCCGGATCCTGGCGCGGGCCGAACACGTTGAAATAGCGCAGGCCGACCGCCTGCACGCCATAGCTGCCGGCGAACACGTCGGCGTACAGCTCGTTGGCGTACTTGGTCACCGCGTACGGCGACAACGGCCGGCCGATGCGTTCCTCCACCTTGGGCAGCCCGGGGTGGTCGCCGTAGGTGGAGCTGCTGGCGGCGTAGACGAAGCGCCGCACCTGGGCATCGCGCGCGGCGATCAGCATGTTGAGGAAGCCGGTGACGTTGACCTCGTGCGAGGTCAGCGGATCGGCCAGCGAGCGCGGCACCGAGCCCAGCGCCGCCTGATGCAGCACGTAGTCGACGCCCGCCACCGCGGCACGGCACGCCGCGGCGTCGCGGATGTCGCCCTCGTCGAAGCGGAAGCGCGCCCATTGCTCGGGCGTGACGGCGGCCCGCACCTGCTCCAGGTTGCGGCGATGCCCGGTGGCGAAGTTGTCCAGCCCGACCACGCGCTGGTCCAGCCGCAGCAGCGCTTCCAGCAGATTGGAGCCGATGAAGCCGGCCACGCCGGTGATCAGCCAGGTCGCCGGCTGCTCGGGCAGGGCGCCTTGCAGTTGTTCGAATCGGGTCATGGTCACGCCTCGTTACAGCCGTAGATCGCTGTCGCCCGCGGGCAGGATGTACTTCAGGTCGTACAGCACATGCAGCGGCTTGCCGAAGGCACGGATGCCGGCGACGCCGAGCTCCCTGAACTGGCGGTGCGCCACCGCGACCACGATGGCGTCGTAGCCGTCGGCCAGCGGCGCCGCCACCGGAACGATGCCGTACTCGTGCCGCGCCTCGTCGCCATCGACCCAGGGGTCGTACACGTCGACGTCGATGTGGTAGTCGCGCAGCTCCTGCACGATGTCGACCACGCGGGTATTGCGGATGTCGGGGCAGTTTTCCTTGAAGGTCAGCCCCATCACCAGGATGCGCGCGCCGACGGCCGGGATGCCGCGCTGGACCATGCCGCGCACCAGTTGCGAGGCGACGTGCGCCCCCATGCCATCGTTGATGCGACGGCCGGCCAGGATCACCTCGGGGTGATAGCCGATCGACTGCGCCTTGTGGGTCAGGTAGTACGGATCGACGCCGATGCAGTGCCCGCCGACGAGACCGGGGCGGAACGGCAGGAAGTTCCACTTGGTGCCGGCCGCCTGCAAGACCGCCTCGGTGTCGATGCCCATGCGGTTGAAGATCAGCGCCAGTTCGTTGATCAACGCGATGTTGACGTCGCGCTGGGTGTTCTCGATCACCTTGGCCGCCTCGGCCACGCGGATGCTCGGCGCCATGTGGGTGCCGGCGGTGATGATGCGGCGATACAGCGCATCGACGAATGCCGCCACTTCCGGCGTCGAGCCGGACGTCACCTTGCGAATGGTACTGAGGCGGTGTTCCTTGTCGCCCGGGTTGATGCGCTCCGGGCTGTAGCCGGCGAAGAAATCGACGTTGAACTTCAGCCCCGACACCCGCTCCAGCACCGGCACGCAGTCCTCCTCGGTGGCGCCGGGGTAGACGGTGGATTCGTAGATCACCACGTCGCCACGCTTGAGCACCTTGCCGATGCTCTCGCTGGCGCGGATCAGCGGGGTGAGGTCGGGGCGCTTGTACTGGTCGATCGGCGTCGGCACGGTCACGATGAAGACGTTGGCGCGACGCAGTTGTTCGAGATCGTCGGTATAGGTCAGTCGGGTGGCGCTTTTCAGCTCCGCCTCGTCCACTTCGAGCGTGTGGTCCCGCCCGCTGGCCAGTTCCGCCACGCGCGCGGCGTTGATATCGAAACCGATGGTGTCGTGCTGCTTGCCGAACTCGACCGCCAGCGGCAGACCAACGTAGCCCAGCCCGATCACGCCGAGCGTGACGTCCTCGATTGCTCTCATTCCGGATTCCTTCAGATCACGTCCGCCAGTCGCGACAAACATGGGCATTGCGAATCAGCACACCATACAAAAAAACGCGCCGGCCGGCGCGTTCTTTTGCCACGCAATCCACCGCTCAGAACGAGAACGCCTCGGCAACGGGTGTGTTCTTCAGACGCGGCAGGTTGTACTCGAAGCGCTTTTCGCTGCGCCAGGCGTTCTGCTCGACGCGCTGCAACAGCGTGGCGCTCATGATCGGCAGTTCGCCGACCACCGCGATCAGCCGACCGCCCACCGCCAGCTGGTCCTTCAGCGCCTGCGGCACCTCGGCGACCGAGCCGGTGACGATGATGGCATCGAACGGCGCCTGGGCCGCCAGGCCCTGCACGCCGTCGCCCAGTTCGATCCGGGCGTTGCGGATACCGGCACGCGCCAGGTTTTCCTCGGCGGCGCGCTTCAGCTCCGGCTCGATCTCGACGCCGTACACCTGGGCGCACAGGCCGGCGGCCAGCGCCACCAGGTAGCCGGTGCCGGCACCGACCACCAGCACCTTGTCGCCCGACTTCAGCTCCACATCCTGCAACAGCCGCGCTTCCACCTTGGGCGACAGCATGCTGGCGCCGTGGCCCAGCGGCAGTTCGGTGTCGACGAAGGCCAGGTTGCGCTTGTCCTGCGGCACGAAGTCCTCGCGCTTCACCGCCAGCACGCGTTGCAGGACCTGCTGGTCCAGCACCTCCCAGGGGCGGATCTGCTGTTCAACGAGAAGATACCGGGCGTGTTCCCAATCCATGTTTGCTTCACCTCAAAACGTGCTGACTTCCGCCTGGTGCGGATCGAAATTAACTTGTGATTATCCCATATGTTCTATACCGTTGGCAGCACTGTTAGAACGGCTAACAAAACCCTTCTGTCCGCGTCGCGCTTACTTGCCGTACGCTTTGCACTGTCTGCGTTTCGCGCTTCTTGCCAGAACCGCTACGCCGGGGTTTGTTGACCGCTCCTATTTCGCTAGGGGTTCCGCGCCCCGCCTTGCGTCCAGCGACGCGGGCCAGCGTGGATGAGAGAGTCCCTCAGCACCTGATCCGGTTCACACCGGCGTAGGGAAGCGAAATCGCCCTCCTCATCTTTCGGGCGTTTCCTCGCACCCTGTGCCGCCTTTGGAGACGCCATGAACAAGCCCGCCGAATTCCGCGCCGACACCGCCCATGTGGACGAGGCCGCGATCCAGCCCCTGCCCAACTCCCGCAAGGTGTACGTCACCGGCAGCCGCCCCGACATCCGCGTGCCGATGCGCGAGATCAGCCAGACCGACACCCCCACGGCGTTTGGCGGCGAGCAGAACCCGCCGATCTACGTCTACGACTGTTCGGGGCCGTACACCGATCCGCAGGCGCGCATCGACGTGCGCAAGGGCCTGGCGCCGATCCGCGCCGCCTGGATCGAGGAACGCGGCGACACCGAACTGCTGAGCGGCCTGACCAGCGACTACGGCCGCATGCGCGAGGCCGACGCCTCGCTCGACCCGCTGCGCTTCGAACTGACCCGCAAGCCGCGCCGCGCCAAGGCCGGTGCCAACGTCAGCCAGATGCACTACGCCCGCCGCGGCATCATCACGCCCGAGATGGAATACATCGCCATCCGCGAGAACCTGCAACGCGAGCGGTACATGGAAAGCCTGAAGGCGCTGGGCGCCAAGGGCGAAAAGATGGCGGCGATGATGCTGCGCCAGCATCCGGGCCACGACTTCGGCGCCAACATCCCCAAGATCATCACGCCCGAGTTCGTGCGCGACGAAGTGGCGCGTGGCCGCGCCATCATCCCGGCCAACATCAACCACCCCGAATGCGAACCGATGATCATCGGCCGCAACTTCCTGGTGAAGATCAACGGCAACATCGGCAACAGCGCCGTCACCTCGTCGATCAACGAGGAAGTGGACAAGATGACCTGGGGCATCCGCTGGGGTGCCGACACCATCATGGATCTGTCCACCGGCAAGAACATCCACGAGACCCGCGAGTGGATCCTGCGCAACTCTCCCGTGCCGATCGGCACCGTGCCGATCTACCAGGCGCTGGAAAAGGTGGACGGCAAGGCCGAGGAACTGACCTGGGAGCTGTTCCGCGACACCCTGATCGAACAGGCCGAGCAGGGCGTGGACTACTTCACCATCCACGCCGGGGTGTTGCTGCGCTACGTGCCGCTCACCGCCAACCGCATGACCGGCATCGTGTCGCGCGGGGGCTCGATCATGGCCAAGTGGTGCCTGGCCCACCACAAGGAAAGTTTCCTCTACACGCACTTCGAGGAAATCTGCGAAATCATGAAGGCCTACGACGTCAGCTTCAGCCTCGGCGATGGCCTGCGCCCCGGCAGCATCTGGGACGCCAACGACGACGCGCAACTGGGCGAGCTGAAGACCCTGGGCGAACTCACCCAGATCGCCTGGAAGCACGACGTGCAGACCATGATCGAAGGCCCCGGCCACGTGCCGATGCAGCTGATCAAGGAGAACATGGATCTGCAGCTCGACTGGTGCGACGAGGCCCCGTTCTACACCCTGGGCCCGCTGACCACCGACATCGCCCCCGGCTACGACCACATCACCAGCGCCATCGGCGCCGCGCAGATCGGCTGGTACGGCTGCGCCATGCTCTGCTACGTCACGCCGAAGGAGCACCTGGGCCTGCCCAACAAGGACGACGTCAAGGAAGGCATCATCACCTACAAGCTGGCCGCGCATGCCGCCGACCTGGCCAAGGGCCATCCGGGCGCGCAGATCCGCGACAACGCCTTGTCCAAGGCGCGTTTCGAGTTCCGTTGGGAAGACCAGTTCAACCTCGGCCTGGACCCGGACCGCGCCCGCGAATTCCACGACGAGACGCTGCCGCAGCAAGGCGCCAAGGTGGCGCACTTCTGCTCGATGTGCGGCCCGCACTTCTGCTCGATGAAGATCACCCAGGACGTGCGCGACTACGCCGAGAAGCAGGGCATCAGCGAAACCGAGGCGCTGGAGCAGGGCATGCAGAGCAAATCCATCGAGTTCGTGCGCAAGGGCGCGCAGGTCTACCACAAGGAGTAGTCGACCGAACGCGGCGGCACCGCCGCCCCGGACGACCTGCGGCGGGCGGCGCGGCTTGAAAACGCGCCGCCCGCGTCCATCTATCCCTCAGCCGGGCCGCCCGGCCCCGCAGCGGGCCGGATCGCCAGGACTGGCGCCCACCCGGCAACTTCGGGTATGATGCGCGGTTGGCATCTGGCCGCCCAGGCGGCCAAACCAGCCTTGACCCGCATCCGCAAGCCCTTCCGCCGCACCGGCCAGCCGCCCAATCCTCCGGGCCGCTTCCCCAGTTGTCCTCGCTGCGCTTGTCGCAACCCCGCCCCCGGCAGGGTCTGCCCGCCAAGGCTACGCGCCGCGCCCATCGTGTTGGGCACGGCTTGATCCGCAATCCATTGATCGTCCCGGCGCCGCGCCGCCGGACACGGAGAAACGCATGGCAAAAGAAGGCACCATCCAGTTCGACGGCACCGTCACCGAAGTGCTGCCCGAGTCGCGCTTTCGCGTCACGCTGGAAAACGGCGTGGTCGTGCTCGCCTACGGTTCCGGCAAGATGAAGAAGAACCATATCCGCGTGCTGGAAGGCGATCGCGTCACCGTCGAGATGTCGCCCTACGATCTGACCAAGGGCCGCATCACTTTCCGTTACGCCACCGCGCCGACCGGATTTTCACCCCCGCCGATGCGCCGCCGCTGAGCGGCCCGGCATTCGATATTCAGGAAACCATTTGATCGCTGTACATCAACTCCAACCCGGCCATTACGTCACCGAACAGGTCAATGGCCAGACCCTGCGACTGGACATCGTCGCCATCGCGCCGCACGGGCGGCAAGTCGAAGTCACGTTCCGCTCCCCGCTCGGGTTGAGCCAGGCCCGTTACCTCGCCACCGCCTGCATTGCGGCTCGTCGCTGAGCGCCTGGGGGTTTTGTAGCCAAGCGCTGCACACGACACCGCACCAGGCCCCCGGCAAAGCCGGGCGCGAAGTGGTGATGGAATGCCAGTAACGGCGCTCCCTTATTCCATTCCACTCCCTCCGCCCTCGCCGCCGCGCCTTGGGGTGCGAGGACACAACCGCGAACAATCGAAGGGAGCAATGCCCCCGGCAAAGCCGGGCGCGAAGTGGTGATGGAATGCCAGTAACGGCGCTCCCTTATTCCATTCCACTCCCTCCGCCCTCGCCGCCGCGAGGGAACCTCGCTGCGCTCGGGCGGCTCCGGCAACCGAACGCTGCAACGACCCGGTACGCGGCGCAGGGCCAAGTCGGATGCAAAGGTGCGACGAAATACCCCGACGGTGTTTCCTTGCTTCAACCCATCGGGCAGAGCGTCCGCTAATCCATTGATTCCGCTATACTTCCGCGCCTTCGTTTCTATTGCCCGGAAGTCGCATGAGTCTGCCCGCCCATCACCTGGAACTGCTGTCCCCCGCCAAGACCGTCGAGATCGGCCGCGAGGCCATTCTTCACGGGGCCGACGCGGTGTATATCGGCGGGCCCAGCTTCGGCGCGCGGCACAATGCCTGTAACGAAGTGGGCGAGATCGCCGAGCTGGTGCGCTTCGCCCACCGCTATCACGCCCGCATCTTCGTCACCCTCAACACCATCCTGCACGACAGCGAGCTGGAGCCGGCGCGCCGGCTGGTGCACCAGTTGTACGACGCCGGGGTCGATGCGCTGATCGTGCAGGACATGGGCCTGCTCGAACTCGACATCCCGCCGATCCAGCTGCACGCCTCCACCCAGTGCGACATCCGCAGCGTGGACAAGGCGCGCTTCCTGGCCGAATCCGGCTTTTCGCAGGTGGTGCTGGCGCGCGAGCTGACGCTGAACCAGATCCGCGCGGTGCGCGACGCGCTGCCGGACGACACCACCATCGAGTTCTTCATCCACGGCGCGCTGTGCGTCGCGTTTTCCGGCCAGTGCAACATCAGCCACGCCGACACCGGGCGCAGCGCCAATCGCGGCGACTGCTCGCAGGCCTGTCGTCTGCCGTACACCCTCACCGACGGCCAGGGCCGGGTGGTGGCCTACGACAAGCACCTGCTGTCGATGAAGGACAACGACCAGAGCGCCAACCTCGAAGCGCTGATCGACGCCGGCGTGCGCTCGTTCAAGATCGAGGGCCGCTACAAGGACCTGGGCTACGTCAAGAACATCACCGGCCACTACCGGCTGCTGCTGGACCAGATCCTGGAACGCCGCCCCGAGCTGGCGCGCGCTTCCAGCGGCCGCACCGACATCCTGTTCACCCCCGACGTCGACAAGAACTTCCACCGCGGCCACACCGACTACTTCGTCACCGGGCGCAAGGAGGACATCGGCGCCTTCGATTCGCCCAAGTACGTCGGCGTCACCCTCGGCCACGTCACCCGGCTCGGCCCCAAGTGGTTCGAGCTGGACAGCGCCGAGCCGCTGGCCAACGGCGACGGCCTCAACTACATGAAGAAGCGCGAAGTGGTCGGGTTGCAGGCCAACGTGGTCGAGCGCGTCGGCCCCGGCGAAGCCGGCAGCGTGTGGCGGGTGTTCCCCAACGAACCGATGGCGCAGCTGGAAGGGCTCAAGGTCGGCCTCGCCATCAACCGCAACCGCGACCACGCCTGGGAAAAGGCCCTGACCCAGAAATCGTCGGAGCGCCGTATCGGCGTCTGGCTCACCCTGAGCGATCACGCCGACGGGCTGGCGCTGACCATGACCGACGAGGACGGCATCAGCGCCACCGCCCAGGCCGCGCTGACACTGGCACCGGCCAACGACCCGCAGCGTGCCGAGGCGACGCTGCGCGAACAACTGGCCAAGCTGGGCAACACCCCCTTCGTCGCCCACGAGATCCGGCTGGCGCTGGCGCAACCGTGGTTCGTGCCGGCCGGCGCGCTCAACGCACTCCGGCGCGACTGTGCCGAACGGCTGGATGCCGCCCGCGTCGCCGCCTGGGTGCGGCCGCCGCGCAAGCCCGAAGCGCAGCCGCCGGTGCCCTACCCCGAGACCTCGCTGTCGTTCCTCGCCAACGTCTACAACGACGCCGCGCGCGCCTTCTACACCCGCCACGGCGTGCAGCTGATCGCCGCCGCCTACGAAGCGCACCAGGAGCCGGGCGAGGTCAGCCTGATGATCACCAAGCACTGCCTGCGCTTCTCGTACAACCTGTGCCCCAAGCAGGCCAAGGGCGTGATCGGCGTGAAGGGCCAGGTGCGCGCCGAGCCGATGACGCTCAAGAGCGGCAACGACAGCTACACCCTCAAGTTCGACTGCAAGCCATGCGAGATGCACGTGATCGGCAAGATCAAGCCGCATATCTTCCACGCGGCGCCGCCATCGATCATCCCGGCCCAACCCATCACCTTCCACAAGACCCGCCCGGCCTGAGAGCCTGCTCGACCTCTTTTCACGACAGCGCCGGGCCGGCAAAAGGTCAGGCACTAGACGTGCGACGCAGGCAATAGCCGGTCATTCCCAAGGCGCACAACGCGGCGGATGGCCTTTTGCCGGCCTGGCGCGGCCTAGCGCGGCCCGGCCCGGCCCTTGGGGTTCGGGGCACTGCCGGCACGCGGCGATGTTGCACGCCGCTCACGGTATTCAGACCGCAGCGCGTCCTGCGTCTTGCCGCACACCGGCACTGCCCCGAACGCTGTCGCGAAAAGTGGTTGAACAGGCTCTGGGTTCGCGCTCGCCGCGTCCCGACGCGGACGCCGGGCTGGCCGCGGCGCAGCGCGCCGCCCGGCATTGCAGGCAGACCATCAGCCACGGCTCGCCCAGCTCCGGCGCATTGCCGCGCGCCAGCCGCTCCTGGCATAGCCAGTACTGACGCAGTGGCGGGCCCTGCGGACCGACGATGGTCGGCCGCGACGCGGGGCGAGGAAAGAACCAGCCGATGACGCAGGCCAGTGCCAGCCCGCCCAACTCCAGCGCCACCAACAGCGCACCCCAGCGCCAGGACAACGGCACCCCGTGCCACGCCAGCAGGCCCGCCCCCATCGCGCAGCACGCCACTTGCGACACCAGCGCCACGAACACCGCCGCGCGCAGCCACGGCGCCCCGACATGGCTCAGTGCCCGCCAGCGCACCCGACGACTCCGCCACCCTGCCTACAGGCAGTCATTGTTCCGCGCATCCGTGCCACCGATCTTTCCACCTCCAGGACAAAATTCAAACCCGATCACACTACCTCTCCCGTGCGCGAGGCACTGCCTTGGCCAAGGCGGTGCATGCGCCCATACCGTTGCTTCAACGCCTATCCACGCTGGATTCCCCGTAAATTGGCCGGCCGTAACCGGGCAGTCCGGCCTTGATAGCCAACCCCCGCAGGCATAAACATACCACGACAGCGTTGCGTAATGTTTTACCTATGGGTATATTTCACACCGATACGACATTGTATTACCTGGCGGTAGCAGGATCAGTACCCCGGCGGCGGCCCCGGCAAAGGCGGCAACCCGTTGGCATGGGCCAGGAAAAAGGCAGCCGGAAAGGTTCGCGAGGAAACAGGCAGGGGTGGACAGCAGAAATGTTAGGTAACTGTCATATCGAGGACAGTATCCCGCGCCAATCGCCGACTGATGCCGCGACGGCAAGTCGGTCGGCGGAGTCGTGAAGCAATGGGAAAACGCGGAAAGGCGCGGCGCTCGGGCCCGCATGCCACGGCGCGGCCTGGGCATGGCGACGCCGCGTGGAACAGGGGAGCGCGAGGCGATCAGCCGTGCGGCATCGCCGGCAGAAAGATATCCGCGATGCCTAGCGCGGGTGGCGGGCGGTCCAGCTGCCGATCACGGTGCCACGCAGCACCGCATGCTCCGGCATGCGCAACACCCGGTCGGGAAAGGCCGGATTCAGAGTCAGCAGGAAATTGCCCTCGGGAGTGATATGCAAACGCTTGAACATCGTGACCTCGCCGAGGGTCACCACCACATCGTCGCCATGCTGGGCCGTGACGGCGGGATCGACGAACAGCAACTCGGCGTCGCGGTAGTCCGGCATCATCGCGTCGCCGACATTGCGCAGCGCGAAGGCGCGGGCGCTGCATTCGGTCGGACAGGCCAGCCGTTCCGTGGTGTCCGGCGGTGCTTCACCCTCCGACATCGCCGCGGCCTGTTCCCAATCCACCAGCGGCACCCAGCGCTGGGCCAGCTCGCCGGTGTTGCCGACGCGGTACTCGGCCAGCGTCTCGTGGGTATAACCGGGGCCACCCTGGTCGAACCAGCCATAGGGCAGGTTGAGCTTGGCTTCGAATTCCCTCGCCAGCCCTTCCCCGAGATTTTTGCGCTCCTTGCCCTTGGCTTTCAGCAACCGGTACAGATAACTCGATTGACGCCCCAATGCCGCGGCCAGCCGGGCGGATTTCCCGCCGAAACGCGGGTCGGTATCGAGCAATTCCTGTAGCCGTTGCCGGCGGGTGTCGTAAAGGTTCATCCGCGAATTACACACCAATCCATTACCGCAGGGTAAGTCTGCCTACGGGTAGCGGCTTGTCGTGCGGAGGAGGGTTCCGACCATGACTCTCAGCGAGTACATGAAGCAAACGCGCGGCGCGGCCAAGGCGCTGGCCGACGCAGTGGGCACCTCGCCCGAATACCTGTGGCATCTGGCCAGCGGCCGCAAGAAGTGTCCGGATGTCACGTTGTGCATCGCCATCGAGCGCGCCACCGACGGGCTGGTGCGCTGCGAGGACGTGCGGCCCGGGGTCGACTGGCTCTACCTGCGCACCAGCAGCTCGTCGCCGGCGATGCGCACCACGCCGGTGCAACGCGGCCCGGCGCCGGGCCAGGTCCCCCCGCGCTGAGCCGCAGCATCTCAGTGCGTCTTGAGGATGGCCGGCCTGCCGGCAGGGGCGTGCGGGAAGCCACGCCCTATCACACCGGCAGTAACCGATTCGTCCTAGCGGTGCGCGAAGCGCGACCCGGCCGCGAGCAGCCCGGGCCGCAGTCCTTTCGCGCACCGCCTTTTTTTTGCCGGCGCTCAGCGCTTGACCGTGCTGGCGTCCTGGCCGAACAACACCTTCTTCTCCGCCTCGCCCATCGGCTTGGGCGGGTTGATCTCCTGGGCGCGGGCGTAGGCGCGCTGGGTGGCCGGGCGCGCGGCGATGGCGTCGAACCAGCGCTTCAGGTTGGGGTAGTCCTCCAGCCGCTGGCCCTGGTTCTGGTACGGCACCACCCACGGGTAGCTGGCGATGTCGGCGATGGAATAGTCGCCGGCCAGGAACTCGCGATCGGCCAGGCGCTTGTCCATCACCGCGTACAGGCGCGACGTCTCCTTCACATAGCGCTCGATGGCGTACGGCAGCTTTTCCGGCGCGTATTGGCTGAAGTGATGGTTCTGCCCGGCCATCGGCCCCAGCCCGCCCACCTGCCAGAACAGCCATTGCAACACCTCGTTGCGGCCACGCGGGTCCGACGGGATCAGCTGGCCGCTCTTCTCGGCCAGGTACAGCAGGATGGCGCCCGATTCGAAGATCGGGATCGGCGCGCCGCCGTCGGCCGGCGCCTGGTCGACGATGGCGGGAATGCGGTTGTTGGGGGAGATCTTCAGGAACTCGGGCTGGAACTGCTCGCCCTTGCCGATGTTCACCGGGTGGATGCGATAGTCGAGGCCGGTCTCTTCGAGAAACAAGGTGATCTTGTGGCCGTTCGGGGTGGTCCAGTAGTAAAGGTCGATCATGGCTGCTCCAGGGTGGGCGTGGGCTTTGTCGTACACTGCGAACACTTTGCAACCGGGATCAGATGATGCCGTTCTCGCTCGATAACAAGCTGGTGGTGGCGATCTCTTCGCGCGCGCTGTTCGACTTCGAAGAGGAGAACCGCATCTTCGAGACCGGCGACGCGCAGCGCTACATGACGGTGCAGCTGGAACGGCTGGAGCAGATCGCCCAGCCGGGCGTGGCGTTGCCGCTGATCCGCAAGCTGCTGGCATTCAACACCGAAGACGCGCACCGGGTGGAAGTGGTGATCGTGTCGCGCAACGATCCGGTCAGCGGCTTGCGGGTGTTCAACTCGGCGCGGGCCAACGGCCTGAAGCTGGAGCGCGGGGTGTTCACCCAGGGCCGCGAGCCGTATCGCTACCTGCGGCCGCTGCACGCCAACCTGTTCCTGTCCGCCAACGACGCCGACGTGCGCACCGCGCTGGACAACGGCTTTCCCGCCGCGCACGTCTATCCCGACTCGATGCACGCCGCCACCGAGCATCCGGACGAGGTGCGCATCGCCTTCGACGGCGACGCGGTGCTGTTCTCCGACGAGGCGGAGCGGGTGTTCCAGCGCGACGGGCTGGAAACCTTCCACGCCCACGAGGCCAGCCACTCGCGCGAGCCGCTCAGCGCCGGGCCGTTCAAGTCGTTCCTCGAAGCGCTGCACCGGCTGCAACAGGCCGACGCGCCGATGCGCATCCGCACCGCGCTGGTCACCGCCCGCAGCGCCCCGGCCCACGAACGCGCCATCCGCACCCTGATGAGCTGGAACATCCAGGTGGACGAGGCGCTGTTCCTCGGCGGCCTGGAAAAAGGCCCGTTCCTGGCCGAATTCGAGCCCGATTTCTTCTTCGACGACCAGACCGGCCACTGCCTCTCCGGCGCCCGCGTCGGCCCCACGGGGCAGGTGCTGGCGGGGGTGATCAATGCGTTGGGGGAAGAGAGAAGGGAGAAGGGGGAAGGGTAAAAGCCACCCCGAAAACCAGCGCGCCGGCCAGCCTTGGTGCTTGCCTTTGCTTCTGCCGTTACCCTTCCCCCTTCCCTCTTCTCCCTTCCCACGAGGCGCAGCCTCGTCACCCTTCCCTCTTCCCAGCCATCAAGGCGTCTGCGCCAGCGCCCGATCGTCGCCGGTGTCGGCCGGCAAGGTGCCGGCTCGCACGGCCTTGACGAAGGTGTCGTAGTCGCGCTCGGTCTGGTCGGCGTACAGCACGGCGTAGTCGGCCAGTGCCAGGTCCAGGTTGGGGCGGTCGCCGACGTAGCCGGCGATCTCGGGGCCGGTGCCGCCGCCCTTGGCGTGGGCGCGCGCCAGGTTCCAGGCGCACAGCTCGGCGTAGTGCGCCAGCATCTCGGCGTCCATCAGTTCCACTTCCACCGCCACCTTCATGTCGCGCAATTGCCGGATGTAGTAGTGGCGCCCTTCCGGGCCGGTGGTCCAGCCCAGGAACTGGTCGCTGGCCGCCTGCATCAGCCGCTGCCCGGCCACCACCCGCTCGCCCTGGTGACGGAACTGGCTGCGCCCCATGTACGGCGCCAGCACCGACGGCTTGGCCTCCTTGGCCTGGAGGAACAGCGGATCGTCGTCGTCCGCCAGCATCAGCAGCACGAAGCAGCGGGTGCCGACGCTGCCGACGCCCACCACCTTGAACACCACGTCCACCAGTTCGAAACGCTCGATCAGGTGGCGGCGGTATTGGTGCAGGGTGCGGGTATAGGCGCCGAACATCTCGAACGCCACGTCGCGGTAGTTCACCTGGTAGCGCGCGAAATCGGGCGAGGCGTCGGGGTGGAAGATGTACGGCGGGTTGTCCAGGATGCGCCGCACCCCGTCGCGGGTGGCGGTCATCTTGTCGAAGGCGTGGCGCGAGGTGCGCTTGCGCGCGCGTTCGGCCAGGGTGCCGACGTAGTCGCGCATCGCGCCGGCCGGCAGCGCGCGGCGCACGTCGTCGAAACTGATGCTGGCGTGCCACAGGTCCAGCGTCTTCATCGCCGCGTACTGGTCGATGTGGTGGCGATAGCTGGCCACCAGCCGCTGCACGATCTCGCGCGCCTTGGCGTCGGACAGGCTGCGGTAGCGCGCCGCCAGCACGAAGCTGGTGGTCAGGCGCTTCAGATCCCATTCCCAGAAGCCGGGCAGGGTTTCGTCGAAGTCGTTGATGCCGAACAGCAGGTTGCGCTCGGGCGTGGCGAAGCCGCCGAAGTTCATCAGGTGGCAGTCGCCGCACAACTGGGTACGGATGCCGCTGTGCGGCGTATCGGCCAGGTCGAAGGCGTGCAGCAGCGCGGTGGCGCGGTAGAAGGCGAACGGCGATTGCAGCATGCGGCCGTAGCGGATCGGCACCAGGTGCTGTACCCGGTCCTCGCTCGATCGCTGGAGCATGGCGATGGGATCGCGCTGTGGCGACGGCCGCCACAGCGCATGGGTGCGGCGCGGGCAATCCCGGCGCAGCGCGCGGCCGGCGGCGACGCGCAGGTTGAGCGAATGGGCGGCATCGGCCATGGCGTTCCCGGGGGTGGTGAGCGGCTGCCATCCACTATAGGAGAGCCATGACGAATGGTTGTCACGCCGCCCGGCATGCCGCGCCGCGCGCGATAGTGGGACAATGGCGCCCTTCCCCGTTCCACCGCCCGCCCGCATGACCGCACCGCAAGCCCTGATCCGCCACCTGGTGGTCCACAAACTGCTCAAGGAGCCGCACGGCCCCGCCAGCATCGCCCTGCGCCACGCCGAGATGACGCCCACCGCCGCCGCGCAGCGCCTGATCGACCATATCGCCCAGCGCTACGCCGAACGGCGCGGCAAAGGCTACGGCCGCTTCGAAGAGGACGAGGACAACTATCCGATGCCGCGCTTCGTGCGCCAGTACCTGGCGGGCGAGCAGGATTTCCTGGCGCTGTCGCAGGCGATGATGCGCCACCTGGAGGCGCGCGCCACCGAAGAGCCGCTGGCCAGCGGCGGCTACGTGCTGATCGCGCGGGTGGACGACGCCGGCGCCGACTGCCTGCTGGTGGCGCTGGTCACCGAAGTGGTCGGCATGGCGATCACCGGCGATTTCGAGATCGTCGACAGCCCGCAGCTCGACCTGTCCAACCTGCGCGTGGCCGGGCGCATCGACCTTTCCGCCTGGCAGGCGGGCGCCGAGCGCTATATCGGCTTTCTCAAGGGCCGCGCCGACGTGGCGCACTACTTCAAGCTGTTCCTCAGCTGCAACGACGTGGTGCTGCCGCTCAAGGAGACGCAGAAGCTGGTGCAGGGCCTGAACCAGTTCGCCGAGCGCCAGCAACTGCCGCCGGCCAGCCGCGACGCGCTGTTCGAGCGCGCCCACGGCTACCTGGACGAAGCCGGCGACGAGGGCGAGCCGCTGGCGCTGGACGTGCTGGTGCGCCGCGCCTGGCCCGAGGCGCCGGAACGCCTGCAAACCGCGCTGGCCGAGGACGAGCTGGCGCTATCCGGCGGCTTCGTCCCCGACCGCCGCGCCCTCAAGCCGCTGAAGCGCTTCAAGGCCGCCGGCGAGCATTGGAAGATCGAATTCGACCGCAGCAGCCTGCGCGCCGGCCAGGTCATCTACGACCGCGAACGCGGCGCACTGGTGCTGACCGAGATCCCGGAGGAGTTGCGGCAGGCGCTGCTGGGGGGGTGACGGGACTTGTGTCCCGTTGGGAAGGGGAGCGGGACGGATGTCCCGCGGGGAAGGGAGAAGAGGGAAGGGGGAAGGGTAAAGGCCACCCCAAAAACTGAACCCCAAATCTTGAAACACAGAGAACACGGAGGACACAGAGTTCCACGGAGAAAACCGAGAAAGAGAGAGGCTGAGGGAAAGGGGTGAGTGGTGTTCCGCGCGTCTTTCGCTGGCCAGCCCGTTGCGGGCCACGCCCACTCGCCTTTCTATCTTTTTGTCTTTCTCTGTGAAGCTCTGTGCTCTTCGTGTTCTCTGTGTTTCAAGATTTGGGGTTTGAATTTCGAAGCGGTCTTACCCGCCTCTCATCACTTCAGCGCGGCCAGTTGCTGTTGCAGTTCGCCGGTGGCGTACAGCTCTTTCATGATGTCCGAGCCGCCGATGAATTCGCCCTTGATGTAGAGCTGCGGGATGGTCGGCCAGTTGGCGTAATCCTTGATGCCCTGGCGGATGTCCTGGTCTTCCAGCACGTTCACGGTCACGAACTGGGCGTCGCAGTTCTTCAGCAGTTGCACCGCGGCCGCGGAAAAACCGCACATCGGGAAGGAGGCGGAACCCTTCATGAACAGCACCACCGGGTTCTGGGTGACGGTGTCGTGGATTTCCTGCTGGACGTTGCGTTCGCTCATGGCGGCTCTCGAAAAAAGTAGTCGATCAAATTAGTCGGGAATTGTAGCGGCTAACGCCAGGAGCGACAACCGGCGCCGATCGCGTGCCACGGGCGCCACGCTCAGCCGGGCAGCCGCCCGCCGGTGACGCGTTCGTTGTCGCCCAGATCGCTCCAGGTCTGGATTTCCTGCCAGTCGCCCGCCGCCAGCAGCGCGCGGGCGGCGGCGCCCTGGTCGTAGCCGTGTTCGAACAGCAACCAGCCGCCTGGCGCCAGATGGGCCGGCGCGTCGGCGACGATACGGCGCAGGTGCGCCAGGCCGTCGCCGCCATCGGTCAGCGCGCCGCGCGGCTCGAAGCGCAGGTCGCCCTGCGCCAGGTGGGCGTCGTCGGCATGAATGTACGGCGGGTTGGACACGATCAGGTCGAAGCACTCGCCGGCCAGCGCGCCAAACCAGTCCGACTCCACCAGCCGCACCCGCGCATCCAGCCGCAGCGCGTTGTTGCGCGCCACCGCCAGCGCTTCGACGCTGAGGTCCACCGCGCTGACCGTCAGGTCGGGCCGCTCCAGCTTGAGGGTGACGGGAATACAGCCGGAGCCGGTGCCCAGGTCCAGCACGCGGCCGGCGCGCGGCGCGCGGGCCAGCGCCAGCTCCACCAGCAGTTCGGTATCGGGGCGCGGGATCAGCACCGCCGGCGAGACCGCGAAATCGCGGCCGTAGAATTCGCGCGCTCCCACCAGGTAGGCCACCGGCTCGCCGGCGCGGCGCCGCGCCGCCAGCGTCTCGAACAGCCTGGCGGCGGCATCCGGCAGCGGGTCGCCACCGTGCGCGATCAGCCAGGCGCGCGATACCCCCGCCGCGTGTTGCAGCAACACGCGGGCATCGACCAGATCCAGACCGCAGTGAGCCAGCAGTTGGTGAGCGGTGGGCATGGGGACGGCAACCTCGTTGGAATACGCCGGGCGGCGAGCCGCGATTGTGTAAGGAAGCATGCCATCCGCGCAAGTGCATGCACCACCCGTCCGGCCCCACCCAACCGTTCGCCGCCAACGGCCGACACGAGCGGACAGGCGCAATCGGTCCGTCGCCCGACCCGCCATCCAGGGCCGATCCATTGACGCGACACACGCCGGCAAGCCGGCTCCCGATGCAGCAGGGCGCACACATAGGTCTGGCGCCAGACCAGCATCGGCGCGGGCTGGCGCGAATCGGCGGCCGTATTGCCCCATCCGGTTGGGTGGCCCGCCGTTTGTAGGAGAAAACAGGCCGCTCGGGTACACTGCACTTGTTGCCGGCCGGACCGATGGAAACAATTGCGGCAACGATCGGCTGTTCCCGGTGTGGCAGGTTGTCGAAGTGCTTGATGACTGAATTCTGAATGATTCAGTCAGTAATTTTCGGCACTTTGTCCCATGGAATGGACCGTTCCTGCAAAGCCGTCGAAACAGGCTGTTCCTCGATCCGCTGACCGGATGGACGGAATGCCACATCGGCGGCTTTCAACGGCGACTTTATGAAAGCGCCGTCAAAAAATACAAAACGCGCGGCCGACGAGCCGCGGAGCGCGCCACCGTCCAGCCGGCGGCGCGAAGTCGGAGAGTGTGGACATTCGATCCGGTACGGGCGCGCCCCGTGCCCGCCCCATGCCGTGCGCTGCGCGCGCCGGCAGTCGTGGTCCGCCCTTTCCCACCTGGTTTCGATCCGTGCCTGTCGGCGCGGATCAACGTTTGTCAGTGTCGTCCCTCGGCGACATGGGCATACCGCGCTTTGTTTGCGCGACTCCAGGACCACCGGAACGGTCGGCGAGGGCTGGCCCGGCAGGTCCAAATCCTTGTCCCCCTCCGTTCGCGGAGGGGTTTTTTTTGCCCATCGCCCGCGCACTCGCCACTCCCCACGCCTTACCGCAACGCACGGCGAGGGAAAGCCTCGGGAAGGCGCCCGCTTAAATTTTCCTTAATCAGCCGTTGAGCAGGCGCCAAGGAGGCCAGGGGCAGAATCCGTCTCACCGATCGGCGAGTGACCGAGCCGGACAACCCCACAAAGGAACGAAACACATGAACACCCTGAACAAGATCGCCGTTGCCGCCATGATCGCCACCCTGGGCGTTTCCGCCTTCGCCGCCGATGCCAAGGCCCCGGCCGCCAAGGACGCTTCCGCCGCCGCCACCAAGCACAAGGCCAAGCACAGCAGCAAGCCGGCCGCCAAGCCCGCCAAGGAAGAAGCCAAGAAGGCTTCGTAAGCAGTTCGCAGTTCGTGGCCGGTATCCTCCCGGGCCGGCCACCGCTCACCGGGCGTTCCCCTGCACCCGGTGAGCGTTTTCATTTGGCGCCCCGGCGCCATGCGTTTCGCCGGAGACCCCATGCCCATCCTCGCCGCCCTGCTGGTCGCCCTCGGCGTGACCCTGACCCCACTGGCCCAAGGGGCGAGTGCCGCGCCAGCCGCCGCACCGACCGCATCGAGCCCCACCGCGTCCAATCCCGCCGCGCGGCGCCACTTGCGCGTGCCCACCACCATGCGCTGGCGCGCCATCGACCAGGGCGACGTGCTGCTATGGACCGGCCGCGAGGAAGTCTGGCGCCTGAGCCTGGGGAGCGGCTGCCGCGCATTGCCGCGCACCGGCCGCCTGGGCTTCACCGCGCACCACGGCCACCTGGTCGCCGGCCGCGACGAGATCCGCAGCGACGGCGGCAGCTGTCCGATCGACGCCATCGTCGCCGCCCCCCCCGCGCCGCGCACCGGCACGCCGCAAGCGCCCACCTGGCCCGCCACCCGCATCGAAGTGGTCCGACGCTCGAACGGCGGCAGCGGGCGCTGACGCCCGCCACACAAAAGTTGCACCCTTTCGCAACGTCGCCGATCCTGATCATTCCCCGCAATCGATGAAGCGACGGCGGCCCACCGGGGCCGGGCGGCCGGCCGGACCGGCGGCCATCCCCTTGCCGTCAGAGGAACAAGCCCGTGCGCATTCTTATCGTGGAAGACCAGACCGCCCAGGCGGAATACACCCAGAAGGCGTTGCGCGAAGGCGGCCACGCCGTGGACCTGGCCAGCGATGGCAAGGAAGGTCTGTACCTGGCGACCACCGAACACTACGACGCCATCGTGCTCGACCGCATGCTGCCCAAAGTGGACGGCCTCACGCTGCTGCGCACCCTGCGCGCCTCCGGCATCGCCACCCCGGTGCTGCTGCTGTCGGCACTGGCCGAATCGGATGACCGGGTCGAGGGCCTGCGCGCCGGCAGCGACGATTACCTGACCAAGCCGTTCCATACCGCCGAACTGCTGGCGCGGCTGGAGGCGATCACCCGCCGGGTGACGCCGCAGCAGGCGGCCCAGGTGCAGGTGCTGCGCGTGGCCGACCTGGAGCTGGATCGCCTGTCGCGTCGGGTGCGCCGCGGCGGCAGCGTGCTCGACCTGCAACCGCGCGAATACCAGCTGCTGGAATACCTGATGCGCCACGCCGGCCAGGTGGTCACCCGCACCATGCTGCTGGAAGGCGTGTGGGACTACCACTTCGACCCCGGCACCAACGTCATCGACGTCCATATCAGCAAGCTGCGCGCCAAGGTGGATGCCGGCGGCGCGCCGCCATTGCTGCATACCGTGCGCGGCGCCGGCTACCGCCTGGGCGACCCGGCGTGAAACCGCTGCGCGCCACGCGCGCGTGGTCGGCCGGCCGCGCCTACATGCTGGCCAGCCCGTTCCATCGCTTCATCCTGATCCTGCCGCTGTTCATGCTGCTGGCGATGGGCGTGTTCGTGTTCCTCACCTACCGCGAGGCGCAGGGCGCGCTGCTCGACGAGTTCCGCGTGGCGCTGCGCGAAGAGATCACCAACCTGGAGATGGTCTACCGGGAAGAGGGCCTGGAAGCGCTGCGCGAATCGATCGACCGCCGCACCTCGCTGGGCGAGGCCGATCACACCATCTACCTGCTGACCGAGCCCGGCGGCCAACGGCTGGCCGGCAACCTGTGGCACTGGCCGGCCGGCGTGCCGGTGCAGGACGAGCACTCGGTCACCTTCGCCGACCCCATCAGCGGCAACACCGTGGCCGCCGAAGTATTCCTGCTTTATGGCAACTACCGGCTGCTGGTGGGGCGACGCGCCATCTACGAGCAGGTGGGCGAGCACCTGTTGCGCAACTACCTGTGGCTGTCCAGCGCGGTGATCCTGGCGGCGCTGGCCTGCGGCTGGGCCTTCACCCGGCTGATCCGCCGCCGCCTGGGCGCCATCGCCGGCACCGCGCGCGCCATCCGCAACGAGGCCACCCACGCCCGCATCCCGGTCGGCAACAGCGGCGACGAGATCGACGCGCTGATCGTCGAGCTGAACGCCATGCTCGACAAGCAGGACAAGCTGCTGCTGTACGCACGCCAATCGTCGTTCGCCATCGCCCATGATCTGCGCCATCCGTTGTCCCACCTGCGCAACGAGTTGTCCGAGGTGGCCGACGAACTGCGCGCCACGCCGCAGGGCGAGCGGGTGGACCGGCTGATCGAGGACGTGAACCGCATCCTGTCGGTGTTCGGCGCGCTGCTGCGGCTGGGGCGCCTGGAATCGGGCACCCAGGTGCTGACGCGCCGGCCGCTGGCGCTCGACACCTTCGCCGCCGACGTGGTGTCGCTGTACGCGCCGCTGGCCGAAGAGGCTGGCCGCAGCGTGGTGGTGCGCGCCGCGCCGTGCACCGCCCAGGTGGACCGCGAACTACTGGGGCAGGCGCTGGCCAACCTGATGGAGAACGCGCTGCGCTACGGCCAGGGCGACATCATGGTGCGGGTGGTGCAGTACGACGACCACGTGTTGCTCGGCGTGCGCGATCACGGCCCCGGCATTCCCAGCGCCGCGGTGCCGCGCGTGATCGAACCGTTCGTCAGGTTGGAGACCAGCCGTCACTCGCCCGGCTCGGGATTGGGGCTGGCCCTGGTGAAGGCCATCGTCGAGGCCCATGGCGGCGAATTGCAGCTGCTGCCTGCCCAGCCGGGGCTGGACGCGGTGATGCTGCTGCCCAGCAGTCCATTCTAATTTACTAATATTTCTTTCTGATTGGGTCAGAATACTGGCGCCGTTCAGCGGACGGTCGTATGATGCCTTCATCGTCCCTCGCCCCCGACGTCGGTCATGAAATCCAATCAAAACAGCCGCTTGGCCTGGTATTGCCCTACCATGACGGCCACGATACCCGCTGACCTTTCATCGATTCGCAATGTAAGCAAAATTGTTGGAATCCATCTCCTTCCCCCTGGGGACAGGGTGTTTCCTACGCCAGCAAATCGTCATCGCGCCGAGGGCTGAACCATGCGTTTCGCCCGTTCGCTGTTGCTGGTGATCTCGCTCGCCCCCTGCCCGCTCACCGGCGTGGCCGCACCGCAATCCGAGGCCTATTACGGCACGCCGGTGGTGCTGGAAGGCCTGATCCAGGAGGCCGAGGGCTACACCGTCGAGGACGGCCGGGTGCCCTATCCCGCGCTGCGCCTGACCGAGACCTTGAGCGTCGCCGCCGAGCCCGGCCACCCTTACAACGTCGCCGAGCGGCGGGTGCGCATGGTGCAGCTCGACCTGCGCAACACCTTGCCCGCCCGCTTCCTCGCCTTGCAGGGCCGCCACACCAAGGTGAGCTGCGAGCTGTTCCACGCCTACGACCTGCGCCACCAGTCCGATGTGGTGTGCAAGGTGCTGGCGCTGGACGTCTGACCCGGCCCGCGGACCGGGCACGCCACGGCGCCCGGTGACAGGCTGCCGGCGAGCGCGCCAGCCCCCCGCGCCGTTGCTGCCCGCGCATCGCGCCCCGCCGGCCGTCGCCTTGTCAGGGCGATGCGCGCCGGCCCGGCCTCCAGCCGACATCCGGCACGTTATTTCCCCCTGCTGACACTTGCTTATCCAATCTGGAAAGGTATAAATCCAGAACGCCGCCCGCTTCCGGGCTGGAGCCCCCACGCCGCCTCGCGCCCACCCCGGGAACAACGCAACGCCGTGGCCGCTGGATATGCCAACAACATCAGTGTCGGAGCCCTCGCATGGATTACCCGAAACGCGTCATCAAGGCCGGCGAACAGGACGCCGCCATCGTCCGCGCCGTCAAGCTGCAACTGAACCAGAAGCTGGTGCTGGACAACGACCCGCAGGAAAGGCTGGACCCGGACAACCCGGAATTCGGCCCGCGCATGAAGCAACTGGTGAAGCTGTTCCAGGCGCGCAACGTCGACGACCAGGGACGGCCGCTGAAGCAGGATGGCGAGATCGGTTCGCTCACCTGGGCGGCGCTGTTCGGCGACGCCACGGTGGACAGCAGTGCCAAAGCCGACGACAAGCTGCTGGCGCGCGCGCTGAAGATCGCCGCGGGCGAGGAAAAGAAGAAGGTGCGCGAAGTACCGCGCAACAGCAATCGCGGCCCCGAAGTGGACGAATACCTGAAGCGCGCCGGCGTGTCGCCGGGCCTGTCGTGGTGCTGTGCCTTCGTCTACTGGTGCTTCGACGAAGCCGCCAAGGCGCTGAATCGCGGCAACCCGATGGTCCGGACCGCCGGCTGCCTGGATCACTGGCAACGCGCCACCGGCAAGGGCGCCAGGCGCATCCGCGCCAAGGACGCCATCGCCGATCCCAGCCTGGTGAAGGCGGGCATGGTGTTCATCATGGATCACGGCGGCGGCAAGGGGCACACCGGCTTCGTCGAGAGCGTGAACGGCGGCCTGCTGACCACCATCGAGGGCAACACCGACGCCAGCCGCACCCGCGAGGGCGGCGGGGTCTACCGCCTGACGCGCAAGGTGAGCGAGATCAACGCCGGCTATATCGACTACAGCGGCCTGTAAGTAAATTCCTCTTCCTGTCAGGGCCGGTTCCACGCGGAGCCGGCCCGGCGCGGTCGCACAGACCCCGCATAAGCGGGATCGCGGCGGCACCACGCTCCCCGGCCCCGGCCAACGCCCGTCACAAGCGTGACTGTCCCAGAGGTCATGATTTCTGACCATCGATCAGTAAATACGTAAGTTAACCGATCGATCACCCTTGGAATGGCCCCACCAAAGGCTGACATATCCATTTTGCATTTGTTGCGCCTGGACAAGTCGCAGCGCTTCGCGCCGATGGCATCGTCCCCATTCGACCATGGTGGACCGCCTGTCGCGGGGGCCGCGCTCGCCCCCACTGTTCAGGTATCGACGGCCCGCCGCTTCCAGGAGGGCTACCGATGCATATCCATCACTTCAAGATCCGTCACAAACTCTGGCTGTTGATCGGCGCCGCGCTGGCGATGCTGGTGCTCCAGGCGTTCTACACGTTGTGGGCGGAAGACACCGCGCTGAAAGGCGCCCGCCGCCAGCAGATCTACAGCAGCATCGAGCTGGCCTATACGCTGGTCGATCACTACGGCCAGCTCGCCGCCTCGGGCAAGCTGAGCACCGAGGACGCCCAGGCCGCCGCCAAGGACGCGCTGGGCGCGCTGCGCTTCGAAGGCGACAACTACTTCTCCACCTACGACCTCCAGTACCGGATGGTGAAGCACCCGGTGAACCCGGCCCTCAATGGCCAGGACCTGACCGAACTGAAGGATTCCCAAGGCGTGCGCATCGTGGTGGAGCTGGTCGAGGCGGCGCGGCGCGGCAACGGCGAGTTCGTCGATTACTACTGGCCCAAGGGCGGCAAGGACGGGCCGCAGGTGCTCAAGCTGTCGACCAGCAAGCTCTACGCGCCGTGGGGCTGGGTGCTGGCCGCCGGCCTGTACGCGGACGACCTGGATGCCCAGTTCCGGCAGCGCGCGCTGGCGCTGGCGATCACGCTGGGGCTGGGCCTGCTGTTGCTGGGCGGCGCATCGGTGCTGATCGCGCGCAGCGTGGCGCAACCCATCGAAGCCCTGCGCGACCAGATGACGCGCATCGCCGACAGCGGCGATCTGACCCAGCCGGTGGCCATCGCAGATCGGGGCGAGATCGGCGAGATGGCCGGCGCCTTCGCCTCGCTGCTGGCGCGCCTGCGGCAGATCCTGCGCACGGTGTCGGCCGACGCCGCCGAAGTGGCCGGCGCCAGCGCCCACATGGCGGATCACGTGGGGCACATCGGCCAGCACGCCGCCACCCAGCAGGCATCGGCGCAGGGCAGCGCCCAGGCGGTGGAGCAGATCAGCGGCAGCCTGGATCAGGTGGGACACGGCGTGGCGCAGGCGGTGGAGCGCGCCGAGGAAGTGCGGCAACTGGCCGGCGCCGGCCACGACGTGGTGCAACGCGCGCTGGCGGAGATGACGGCCATCCAGCAATCGGTGGAAGTCTCGACCGCCTCGGTGATCGCGTTGGGCGAAGCGTCGGGCCGCATCTCGACCATCGTCGCCACCATCCGCGAGATCGCCGACCAGACCAACCTGCTGGCACTGAACGCCGCCATCGAAGCGGCGCGCGCCGGCGAGGAAGGACGTGGCTTCGCCGTGGTGGCGGACGAAGTGCGCAAGCTGGCCGAGCGCACCAGCCAATCCACCGGCGAGATCGCCGCCATGATCGAGGACATCCAGCGCGGCACCACCGCGGCGGTGGCGCATATCCACGGCGCCGCCGAACAGGCCCGCCTGGGCGCGACACTGGCCGGCGAAGCCGACGCCTCGGTGGCGCGCATCGACGCCTGTAGCAACGTGGTGGCGCAGCACATCGGCCAGATCGCCGACGCGCTCGCCGAACAACGCAGCGCCGGCCACGCCGCCAGCGCGCACCTGGTGCAGATCTCCACCCTGGCCGAACAGACCGCCGCCGGCGTCGCCGAACTGGACGACGCCTCGCGCCGGCTGGCCGGGATGGCGGCGGTACTGCGCGAGGCGGTGGCGGCGTTCCGGGTGTAGACGCCAAGACCACGGCGCAAACACATCGAGCAACGCGAGGCCCCCTCGCAGCGGCGAGGGCGGGGTAGGAACGAATCAGGAAGCGCCGCTCCCCGCACACCACTCGCGAACCGCCCCCGGCTCCGCCGGGGGCCTGTGGTTCCCCGCTCACCACCTCAGGACATTGAGCCACTAGCCGCGCCACCCACCGCCGCCACCCACCACCCGTTGCGACCGCGCCACCGTCCGCCGTCCCGCCTGCGGCAGCGCGCGGGCGCTTGTGTACAATTGCGGCCGTTCCCGGCCGTTTCGCCGCGAAAACGCGCTTGAAACGCCGTTTTCCCGCCCTGTTCGACCGGGCCTGCCTCCAGCCCGGATTCGCCATGCAGTACGCTTTCCTCTGTCCGACCTCCGCGCCCCGCCCGCGCACGCGCTGACCGAACCGCGTGCCGCCGCCATGTCCACCGCATCGCCCTCGTTCACCCTGACCGGCTGGTCCGCCTGGCATCCCGCCTTGCCCGACGCCGACGCCTGGCTGGATTGGGCCGCGCGCGGCGGGCCGCTGCCAGCGGGCGATGGCGCACCGCCGCTGGCCCAGATGCCGCCGCTGCTGCGCCGCCGCGCCCACCGCTCCGGGCGGATGGCCTTGCAGGCGATGTACGACGCCGCACCCGGCGACGATTGCGCCATCGTCCACGCCTCGCGCCATGGCGAGGTCGAGCGCTGCCTGGGGCTGCTCCAGGCGCTGGCGGCCGAGGGCACGGTGTCGCCGCAACAGTTCGGCATGGCGGTGCACAACGCCATCCCCGGCCTGTTCACCATCGCCCGCCGCCAGCCGCTGCCGGTCAGCGCCATCGCCGCCGGCCGCGCCACCGCGTGGGCCGGACTGGTGGAAGCGCTGGCGCAACTGGCCGACGGCGCATCGCGCGTGCTGCTGGTAGTGGCCGACGAGCCGCTGCCGCCGCTGTACCAGCCCTTCGCCGACGAGCCGCAGGCGCCGTTCGCCTGCGCGCTGACGCTGGCGCCCGGCACGCAATGGCGGCTGGACTGGCAGGCCGACGCCGCAGCCGCCAGCGCCGAAACCGCCGCCGCCACCGTGCTGCGCGCACTGCTCACCGGCCAGGGCTGTCGCTGGCGCGACCAGGGCCGCCGCTGGCGGCTGGAGCCCACCGCATGACGCCGGAACGCGCCTGGCGCGTGCTCGCCACCGCCTGCTGCTTCATCGTGTTCGGCGTCGGCGGGCTGGGCTTTCTGCTGCTGGGGCCGCTGCTGGCGCTGATCCCGCACCGGCCGCGCCGCCACGCGCTGACCCGCCGGCTGATCCGCCTCGGCATGGCCGGCTTCGTGCGCCTGATGCGGGCCTGCGGCGTGATCTCGCTGGAGGTGCACGGCGCCGAAAAGCTGCGGCGGCGCGGCCAGTTCATCCTGGCCAACCACCCCTCGCTGCTGGACGTGGTCTTGCTGATGGCGCTCATCCCGCACGCCGACTGCGTGGTCAAGGCCGCGCTGTGGCGCAACCCGTTCCTGCGCTGGCCGGTGATCGCCGCCGGCTACCTGCGCAACGACGACGGCCCGGCCGTGGTCGCCGCCGCCATCCGCTCAGTGCGCGGCGGCAACAACCTGATCGTGTTTCCCGAGGGCACGCGCAGCGTGCCCGGCGCCGGGCTGCGCTTTTTGCGCGGCGCCGGCAATATCGCGGTACGCGGCGACCTGACGGTGACGCCGGTGCTGATCGTCAGCAGCGAGCCGATGCTGCCCAAGGGCCGGCCGTGGTATCGCGTGCCACGGCGGCGGCCGCACTTCACCGTGCGCGTGCTGGACGACCTGCCGCCGCCGGCCCTGCTGCCCGAACCGCTGCCCACCGCGCTGGGCGTGCGCCGCTACACCGAACGCCTGCAACAACGCTTTACCGAGGAGATCGCCCGTCATGAATCCGCTGCACGATGAAATCAAGCAACTCATCATCCACAGCCTGAACCTGGAGGACATCGCCCCGGCCGACATCGACAGCCATGCCGCGCTGTTCGGCGACGGCCTGGGCCTGGATTCCATCGACGCACTGGAACTGGGCGTCGCCCTGCAAAAACGCTACGGCCTGACCCTGTCGGCCGAATCCGAGGAAACCCGCAAACACTTCGCCTCCGTCGCGGCATTGGCGGATTTCGTCGAGGCGAATCGGACGAAGTGACGTGGAGCGCTGGCGGAACCCTACACCTTGAACCACTGAGGGCAGTGAGAACACAGAGGGGTCACAGAGAAAACCAGGCTTCGGAAAACCCGGAATGTCCTGGGGTTGGGGTTCTCTGTGCAACTCTGTGTTCTCACTGTCCTCTGTGGTTCAAGATTTGAATTTGACTTTGAGAAAGCCAACCACACGATGGACAAGCAACAACTCCTGGGCCGCATCCAGCAGGTGCTGGCCGACCAATTCGAGATCGACCCGGCGCGGGTGACGCCCGAGGCGCGGTTGTACGACGACCTGGACATCGACAGCATCGACGCGGTCGACCTGGTGGTGCAGTTGCAGGCGCTGGTCGGCCGGCGGCTGTCGCCCGATGCCTTCAAGGCGGTGCGCACCGTCGGCGACGTGGTGACGGCGCTCGACGACCTGATGCGCGCCTGATGCGGCCGACCATGCTGCTGCTGGGCGTGCTGGCGCCGCTGGCCTTCCTGGCCTGTGCCGCCTTCGGCCTGCCGCTGTGGTGGGCCGGGATCGTACTGCTGCCGCTGGCGCTGCTGCGCCGCGACACCCGCGCGCTGGCGCGCTGGATCGGCCTGCCGGCCGCGCTGCTCGGCGCGCTCACCCTGCTGACCCGCGCCGAGTGGCCGTTGCGCGTGTACCCGGTGCTCAACAACGTGGCGTGGCTGGCACTGTTCGCCTGGAGCCTGCGCCACCCGCCCACCGTGATCGAACGCTTTGCGCGCCTGAGCGAGCCCGACCTGCCGCCGGCCGGCGTCGCCTACACCCGGCGCGTCACCCAGGCGTGGTGCGCATTTTTCGTCGGCAACGGCCTCGCCGCGCTCGCCACCGGGCTGTGGGCCGACAGCCACACCTGGGCGCTGTACAACGGCGGCATCGCCTATGTGCTGATGGGCCTGATGTTCGGCGGCGAATGGCTGATCCGCCGCCGCGTGCGGAGCGCCCACCATGGCTGAGCCGTTGCCGCTGGGCGCGCTGGCCTGCCAGTCCGGCGACTGGCCGCTGGCCTGGGTGGACGGCCGCCCGGTCGGCGCGGCGCAGTGGCGCGACGACGTGGCGCGCGCCGCCGCCGCGCTGGCGCACCAGCCGGCGCCGGCCGTGGTGCTGCGCCAGGCGTGCGGCTACCGCTTCGCGGTCTGGCTGTTCGCCGCATGGCACGCCGGCAAGACCGTGCTGCTGCCCGGCGATGACGGCAACGCGCTGCGCGCCGCGCTCGGCGATGCGCCCGACATCGGCGACACCGACTGGCGCGCGCACGCCCCTGCCCCACTGGCCCCGCTGCACGACGCGCGCGCGGTGGTCTACACCTCCGGCTCCACCGGCGCGCCGGTCGGCGTCGCCAAGACGCTGCGCCAGCTCGACGCCGAAGTGGCGCTGCTGGCGCGCGCCTTCGCCCTGCCCGACGACGCCGGCGTGGTCGCCACCGTGCCGCCGCAGCATTTCTACGGCCTGCTGTTCCGCGTGCTGTGGCCGCTGGCGGCGCGCCGCCCCGTGGTCGCCGCCACCCAGCCGTATCCCGAGGCGCTGTGGGCGCTGCCCGACGCCGGCCGCTTCGTCCTCATCGCCAGCCCCGCCTTCCTCAAGCGCCTGCCGCTGCACCTGGACTGGCCGGCGCTGGCCGGGCGCATCGCCGCGGTGTTCTCGTCCGGCGGGCCGCTGCCGGCCGACGCGGCGCGCGACGCCGCCGCGCGCCTGGGCGTGCCGGTGCGCGAAGTGTTCGGCAGCACCGAGACCGGCGGCATCGCCTGGCGCGCCGACCCCGACGCGCCGTGGACGCCCTTGCCCGGCATCGAGATCGCCCAGGACGGCGAACTGCTACGACTGCGCTCGCCGCTGCTGGCCGACGACGGCTGGTGGACCGGCAGCGACCGCATCGCGCGCGACGGTGCCGGCTTCCGCCTGCTGGGGCGCGCCGACCGCATCGTCAAGCTGGAGGAAAAGCGCGTGTCGCTGACCCAGGTCGAGCAACACCTGCTGGCGCAGCCCGAGATCGCCGCCGCCCGCGTGGTGGCGCTGCACGGCCGCCGTGCCGAGCTGGGCGCGGCGCTGGTACTGTCGCCCGCCGGGCTGGCGGCGCTGGCCGCCGACGGCAAGGCGGCGCTGGCGCGCGCGCTGCGCGCCCGGCTGGCGCCACAGCTGGAGCCGCTGGCCGTGCCGCGTCGCTGGCGGCTGGTCGAGGCGCTGCCCGACAACGCCATGGGCAAGACCACCGAGGACGCGCTCCGCGCGCTGTTCGCCGCCGCGCCGGCCTATCCCGACCTGCTCGGCAGCGTGCGCGACGACGCCGGCGTCACGCTCACCTGTTACATCGACGCCGCGCTGCGCCATTTCGACGGGCACTTTCCCGGCGCGCCGGTCCTGCCCGGCGTGGCGTTGCTCGATTGGGTGGTGCATTACGCGCGCCGCCACTTCGCGCTGCCGCCCGATTGCCTGGGCATGCAGCAGATCAAGTTCCAGCACGCCGTGCAGCCCGGCACCACCCTCACGCTGCGACTCGAATGGCAGGCCGGCGACGGTCGCCTGCGGTTCGACTATCGCGGCCCCGGCGACATCCGCCACGCCAGCGGCCGGCTGCGCTTCGGCGAGGCCGCTGTGACCGCCGCCGCAGGCCATGCCGCGCCGCCCGCCAGACCATGATCGTCCGATGACCACGCCTCCGACCCCCTCCCCGCCCGACGCCCTGCCCACCGCGCCCACGTTGCGCCTAGGGCGAATCGACCTTCAAACGTGGGATGCGTTGGTCCATGGGCCGGATGGCTGCGCGAAGCGCGGCGCAGCAGATAGCCTTCCTATCTGCAAGCCGTGCGACAAAGCAGACGCCGGCCCACGGACCAACCCGCAGGGAAGGACGAAGGCCGGGCGCATGGCTGCGTTGTGCCTCGCTTGCGGGGATGACCCCGCGGCACTCGGCACGCCTTGCCCTGCATCCCGGTCTTCGTCCTTCGCACCCACGTTTGAAGGTCGATTCGCCCTAGTGGCGGTGGTGCCGGTGTACAACCATCCGCGCGCCATCGGCGGCGTGGTGGCCGCGCTGCGCGCCGCCGGCCTGCCGTGCATCCTGGTGGACGACGGCAGCGACGCCGACTGCGCGGCGGTGCTGGACCGGCTGGCCGGCGACGGCGTCGAGGTGCTGAGCCACGACCGCAACCGGGGCAAGGGCGCGGCGGTGGCCAGCGGCTTCCGCCGCGCCGCGCAACGCGGCTACACCCACGTACTGCAACTGGACGCCGACGGCCAGCACGACACCGCGGCGCTGCCGACGCTGCTCGCCGCCGCCCACGCCAACCCCGGCGCGGTGATCGCCGGCTACCCCGTCTACGACGACAGCGTGCCGGCGATCCGCCTCTACGGCCGCTACCTGACGCACATCTGGGTGTGGATCCACACGCTCAGCCTGCGCATCCGCGACTCGATGTGCGGCTTCCGCATCTACCCGCTGCGGCCGACGCTGGCGCTGCTGGCGCATGCCCACGTCGGCCGGCGCATGGATTTCGACACCGAGATCCTGGTGCGGCTGGACTGGGCCGGCGTGCCGGTGGTCAACCTGCCGGTGCGGGTGCGCTATCCGCAGGACGGCGTGTCGCATTACCGCATGGGGCGCGACAACCTGCTGCTGACGCTGATGCACCTGCGGCTGTTCCTCGGCATGCTGCCGCGCGCGCCGCAGCTGCTGCGGCGCCTGTTCCGGGGCAGGCCCTGATGCACTGGGCACGCATCGGCGAAGCCGGCTTTCTCGGCGGCATGCACCTGCTGCTGTGGATCGACCGCCGCCTGGGACGCTGGCCGCTGCGGCTGGTGCTGTACCCGCTGCTGGCGTGGTACGTGCTAGTCCGCGCCACCGCGCGCCGCGCCTCGCGCGATTACCTGGCGCGGCTGCATGCCCACAGCGGCGGCACCACCCCGCGCCCGACGCTGCGCAACGTGTTCCGCCACTTCGCCAGCTTCGGCGAAACCCTGCTCGACAAGGTGGCGGCGTGGAGCGGCCGCGCCGTGCCGGCGCCGCGCGTGCTGGACGGCGCCGGGCACTTCGTCGCCCAGCAGGCCAGCGGACGCGGCGCGGTGATCGTCACCGCCCACCTGGGCAACGTCGAACTGTCGCGCGCGCTGGCGCGGCAGCAGCGCGGCGCCCGCCTCAACGTGCTGGTCCATACGCGCCACGCCCCGCGCTTCAACCGCCTGCTGCGCGACGCCAACCCTGACTGCGAGCTGGACCTGATCCAGGTCTCCGAGCTGACGCCCGCCACCGCCATGCTGCTGGCCGAGCGGGTGGAGCGCGGCGAGTTCGTGGTGATCGCCGGCGACCGGGTGCCGCTGGCGGGCGGCCAGCGCGTCGCCGTCGACTTCCTCGGCGCCCCCGCCGACTTCCCCGCCGGCCCGGCACTGCTGGCCGGATTGCTGCAATGCCCATTGCTGGCGCTGCTGCTGACCGAGCGTGCCGACGGCTGGCACCTGACCATCCGCCCGTTGGCCGAGCGGGTGCCGCTGCCGCGCCACGACCGGCTGGCGGCGGTGCGCCCCATCGTCGCCGCCTTCGCCGCGCTGCTGGAAGCCGAATGCCGCGCCGCGCCGTTGCAATGGTTCAACTTCTATCCGTTCTGGGAGCGCAGCGCATGACCCGCGACATCGTGTTCGGCGCCGCCGACCTGCGCATCGAGGACGTGCTGGCGCTGGCGCGCCGCGACGCCCGCGCCGAACTGCCCGCCGACCCGGCCTTCGCCGCGCGCATCGACGCCGGCGCCGCGCTGATCGACCGCCTGCTCGCCAGCGACGGCGTGGTCTACGGCGTGACCACCGGCTACGGCGATTCGTGCACCACCGCGGTCCCGGCCGACCTGGCGTGGGAGCTGCCGCGCCAGCTTTACACCTACCACGGCTGCGGCCTGGGCCGCGTGTTCGACCCCACCGAAACCCGCGCCATCCTCGCCGCGCGGCTGGCCTCGCTGGCGCGCGGCCAATCCGGCGTCAGCTTCGCCCTGCTGCGGCAACTGCAACAACTGCTGGCGCGCGACCTGCTGCCGCGCATTCCCGCCGAAGGCTCGGTCGGCGCCAGCGGCGACCTGACCCCGCTGTCCTACGTCGCCGCCGTGCTGTGCGGCGAGCGCGAGGTGCTGGCCGGCGACACCACCCGCCCCGCCGCCGCCGCGCTGGCCGAACACGGCCTGACACCGCACGCGCTGCGCCCCAAGGAAGCGCTGGCCATCATGAACGGCACCGCGGTGATGACCGCGCTGGCCTGCCTGGCCTGGGGCCGCGCCGCCGCCCTCGTCGAGCTGGCCACCGGCATCAGCGCGCTGGCCGTCGCCGCCAGCGGCGGCAACCCGCAGCACTTCGACGCCACCCTGTTCGCCGCCAAGCCGCACCCCGGCCAGCAACGGGTCGCCGCGCACCTGCGCGCGCTGCTGCGCGACACCGAATCCGGCCGCAACGAGCACCGTCTGCAGGACCGCTACTCGCTGCGCTGCGCCCCGCACGTGATCGGCGTGCTGGCCGACGCGCTACCGTTCCTGCGCGACACCATCGAGCGCGAGCTGAACAGCGCCAACGACAACCCGCTGGTGGACGTGGACAGCGGCCGCGTGCTGCACGGCGGCCACTTCTACGGCGGCCACATCGCCTTCGCCATGGACAGCCTGAAGACCCTGGTCGCCAGCATCGCCGACCTGCTCGACCGCCAGCTGGCGCTGCTGGTCGACCCGCGCTACAACCACGGCCTGCCGGCGAACCTCTCCGGCGCATCCGGCGAGCGCGCCGCGATCAACCACGGCCTGAAGGCGTTGCAGATCGGCGCCTCCGCCTGGACCGCCGAAGCGCTGAAGCTGACCATGCCGGCGTCGGCGTTCTCGCGTTCCACCGAGTGCCACAACCAGGACAAGGTGAGCATGGGCACCATCGCCGCCCGCGATGCGTTGCGGGTGCTGACGCTGACCGAGCAGGTCGCCGCCGCGTCGTTGATCGCCGTCCGCCAGGGCTGCGCCCTGCGCGAGGCGTTGTCGCCGTTGCCGCTGACGGCCGCGGGCGCGGCGTTCCGGGCGAAGCTGGACGAGGCCATCGCGCCGATCGGGGAGGATGTGGGGTTGGAGCCGGTGTTGAGGGGGTTGGTGGAACGGATTCGGGAGGGAGGGTTTTGATTGGGGTGGTTGTGGTCACGAGCGTTGCAACTGCAACTGCAAAGGCTTTTAACCGCCTAGCGCCTGCGGCGCGGGTTGTTTGATGCCCTTCGCGACCGGGCGGGCCGGTTCATTTCTTTTGCTTCTCCAAAAGAAACGAACCAAAGAAAAGGAGCCCCGCGTCTGCGCCCCTCCGGGGTTCCCTGCGTCGGTCGCGAGCCTAAGGTCTCGCTCCACTCCTCGGCGCCACGTAACGGGAGGAACCCCCGTTGGGTGCGACGGGAAGTGGGAAAAAACAAACGCCGGCTTGTACTTTTGGGGCAGCAAAAGGCGCGCGCTCGCCTGCTGGCCGTCGCACACGTCACCCCTCGCCTTCAAGGGGAGGGGCCGGGGGTGAGGATGGTCTGCCCGGGGCCCCTCAGCAGCGCCGAGCAGAGGACAAGCGGGGCGGGAATTCGGCGAGGACTGTCTGAGGGCGCGCAGCGACCGAGTTTCGCAGCCGCCGACCCGATTGTCCGGCGCGAGGGAACCCCGCAGGGGCGCGTATGCGGGGCGGCCTTTTCTTTGGTTCGTTTCTTTTGGCCGTGCAAAAGAAATGAACCGGCCCGCCCGGCGGTAGAGGGCGTCAAACAACCGCGCCGCAGGCGCTAACAGGGGTTCAAAGCAGTTGCAGTTGCAGTTGCAGTCGAAGTCACCATCGAAGTCGCAGTCGAAACAGCAGTCGCCAACCAGGCCCCAGGAACACCGATGATCCCAACCACCACCATCGACCTCACCATCCCCTTCCACGACCTCGACCCGATGGACATCGTCTGGCACGGCCACTACGCCCGCTACTTCGAACTCGCCCGCACCGCCCTGCTCCAGAGCATCGACTTCGACATCCCCCAGATGCGCCAGTCCGGCTACGTCTGGCCGGTGATCGAACTCAACGTGCGCTACAGCCGGCCGCTGCGCTACCAGCAACGCATCCGCGTCAGCGCCACCCTGGTCGAATGGCGCAACCGGCTCAAGGTGCGCTACGAAATCCGCGACGCCGACAGCGGCGCGCGGCTGACGCGCGGGCATACCGTGCAGGTCGCGGTGGAGCGCGCCAGCGGCGAGATGTGTTATGTCTCGCCCGCCATCCTCTTCCACAAACTGGGTTTGCCATGCGCCGACTGATCGCCGTCCTGATGCTGCTCGCCAGCGCCTCCACCCTGGCCGGGGTGCCGCTGTCGCAGGTCGAACAACGACTGGACCGCGCGCGCGTGGTGCGCGGCGAGTTCACCCAGTTGCGCCAGTTGGTCGGGGTGAAGAAACCGCTGCGCGCCAGCGGCCGCTTCCTGGTCGATCGCGAGCGCGGCGTGCTGTGGCGCACCGAGCAGCCGTTCGCCCAGAGCCTGCGCATCACCCGCGACCAGATCGTGCAGCGCAGCGGCGGCCAGGAAACGCTGCGGCTCGACGCGCGCCGCGAGCCGGTGGTCGGCACCATCGGCGGCGTGCTGTTCGCGCTGTTCGCCGGCGATTTCGACGCGCTGGCGCGCCATTTCGAGGTCGACGCCAGCGTCAACGGCCCGCGCTGGCAGGTGAAGCTCAAGCCACGCGACGCGGCGCTGGGCAAGCTGGTGGCCGGGCTGACGCTGGACGGCGCCGCCACCGTGCAGCACATCGCCCTCGACAGCGCTGGCGGCGACAGCACCCGCATCGAATTCAGCGGCGTCACCGTCGGCGACAAGGTGGACGAAGCGGAGTGGCGGGATGAGTAAGCTGGGAAGAGGGAAGGGAGAAGGGGGAAGGGTAAAGTCAAAAGCGCGCGCTGCCTTGGGTTGGCTTTTACCCTTCCCCCTTCCCTCTTCCCCCTTCCCAATAGCCACAGCAGCGCGAGCGCTGTTGTGGCTATTGCTCACGCTGGCCATCGCCGGCTGGGCGTGGGTGGAGCGGCACGACTGGCGTTCGCGCATCGACGTGGACCTGTTCGCGCTGTTGCCGCACAGCGAGCGCGACGCGCGGGCCGAGGCGGCGCTGGCGGCGTTGGCCAAGCACGGCGAGCGACGGCTGGTGGTGCTGGTGGGCCACCGCGATCCGGCGCGCGCCGATCAGGCCGCGACGCGGCTGGCGCAGGCACTGGCGGCGCTGCCGCTGCACACCGAGCCGCCGGGCGCGGGGCTGGCGGCGTTGCGCGACGGTTACCTGCCATACCGCGCCGGGCTGTTGTCGACGGCCGACCGCGCGTGGCTGGCCCAGGCCGACAGCGCCGCCGTGCTGGCGCGCGCGCAGGCCGAAGCCTATGCCCCGCTGTCGCATTCCGGGCTGGCATGGCGCGACGATCCGCTCGGGTTGTTCGGGCGCTGGCTGTCGAGCCTGGCCGCGACCACGCCGGTGCGGCCGCATGGCGCGCAACTGGGCGTGGACGACGGCGCGCTGCACTACGCGCTGCTGAACTACACGCTGGACGACTCGGCGTTCTCGCTGTCGGCGCAGCGCCGCGTCGCCGACGGGCTGGCGGCGGCGGTAACGCGCCTGCGGGCCGCCGATCCGGCGCTGCACATCCTGCGCGCCGGGGTGGTGCTGCACGCGGCGGCGGCGGCGCAGCAGGCGCAGCGCGAGATTTCCACCATCGGCCTGGGCTCGACGCTGGGCGCGCTAGCCATGGTGTTGCTGGTGTTCGGCGGAGTACGGCCGCTGGGGTTGATGCTGCTGACGCTGGGCGTGGCCACGCTGTACGCCACCGCGCTCACCTGGGCGATCTACCCCCGGGTGCACGCGCTGACGCTGGTGTTCGGCGCCAGCCTGGTCGGGGTGGCGGTGGACTACGGCCTGCACGCGCTGGCCGCCAGCATCGACGACACCACGCCGGTGGCGGAGCGCTACCGGCGGCTGGCGATGGGCATGTTCCTGGCCATGATCACCACGGTGGCGGCGTATTTCGGCCTGATGCTGACGCCGTTCCCCGGGCTGGCGCAGATGGCGGTGTTCGCCGGCGGCGGCATTGTCGCCGCCTGGCTGACGGTGATCTTCTGGTTTCCGCTGCTGGCACCGCGCACCCTGCGCGCCACTCCCGGCGCGCGCTGGATCGCCCGCCTGCGCTGGCCGCACTGGCGCAACGACCGTCGCCACTGGCTGCTCGCCGCGCTGCTGGCGCTGGCGACGCTGGCCGGGCTGGCGCAACTGCGGGTGAACGACGACGTGCGCGCACTGGTCACGCCCGACCCGCAACTGGGCCGTGAGCACCAGACGGCGGCGCGCCTGCTCGGCCTGCCCAGCCCGGCGCAGATGTTCGTGGTCAGCGGCGACACCCCCGGCGAAACGCTGGAACGCACCGCCGCGCTGGCGGCGCGCCTGGACCAGCGGGTGCGCGCCGGTGACCTCGCCGGCTACGACGCGCTGACGCAATGGCTGCCGTCGCCGGCGCAGCAGCGCGCCGATCAGGCATTGCAGGCGCGGCGGCTGGCCGAGGCGGCACCGGCGCTGCGCGAGGCATTCGGCATCGATCCGCGCCCGCCGCTCGCGCCGCCGCTGAGCATCGGCCAGTGGCTGAAGCAGCCGGCCGGGCAGGCGCTGGCGCACCTGTGGCTGGGGCGCGGCGCCGACGGCCGCTACGCCACCACCGTGCTGCTCAAGGGCCTGGGCGGCGGCGCGCCGTTGCAACGCGTCGCGGCGCTGGCCGGCCCCGGCGTGGACTGGGTGGACAAGCCGGCGCAGGTGTCGGACCTGATGGCGCGCTACCGCGTGCTGCTGACCTGGGTGCTGGCGGCGTCCTACGCCGCGTGCGCGCTGGCGCTGGTATGGCGCTACCGCCGCGACACCTGGCGCATGCTGCTGCCGCCGGCGCTGGCGACGCTGCTGACGCTGGGGCTGCTGGGCTGGCTGGGCACGCCGTTGCAGTTGCTCGGCCTGCTGGCGCTGCTGCTGGTGCTGGGCGTCGGCGTGGACTACGGCATCTTCCACGCCGAGCATCCGGGCGACCGCCGCATGCAGGTGGCGACCACGCTGTCGGCGATCAGCACCATCCTGTCGTTCGGCCTGCTGGCCTTCAGCGCCACCCCGGCCCTGCACGCCTTCGGCCTGGCGACCCTGTCCGGCGTGCTGCTGGCATGGCTGATCGCACCGCTGTTCCGGCCGGAGTCCTCCGCACCTTGAGTTGGAACCCCCACACCTTGAACCACAGAGGACAGTGAGCGCACGAAGTTACACAGAGGAAGCCTTCCGCTTCATAAGATGCCGGTCATGCCTTTCTCCGTGACCGCTCTGTGTTCTCCGTGTTCTCTGTGGTTCAAGGTGTGGGGTTCAATCCCGCCCGCTCGGAATCCACCAACATTCAAAGGCTCACCGTGACCCGTCATCCTGCCACCGGCCTCTTTTCTATTCGTGCCGGCACCCTCGGCGGGGTAGTCGTGCTGCTGGCCGCCCTCCTCCTGACAGCCTGCGCCGCCTTCGCGCCCGCGTTGTGGCGGATGCCGCCCGCCGCGCTGGGCGAGCATCTGGCGCAGCAGCGGCTGGTGATCGAGCGGGCCGGGCAGGTGCAGGCGCTGGAGGTGGTGCTGCAAAGCGACGCCACGGCGGTGCGGCTGATCGGCGATGCGCTGGCGGTGCGGCTGTTCACGCTGGACTACGACGGCGCGCGGGTGGTCGAGGGGCCGGGCCTGGGTCTGCCGGCCGGGCTGCCGCCGGCGCTGATCGTCAACGACCTGCTGGCGGTGCATGCGCCGTTGCCGGCGTTGCGCGCGGCGCTGCCCGCCGGCTGGCAGACCGACGAGGCCGGCGGGGTGCGCACGGTGCGCGATGCGCATGGCCGCACGATGCAGACCATCACCTACGGCGACGGCGCGCCGTGGCAGGGCCGCAGCGAACTGGTGTCGGCGCACGGCTACCGGCTGACCATCGATTCGACGGAGGCGCCATGAGCACCTTGCACGCGCTGGGCATGGTCTGCGCGCTGGGCGCGGACCTGGACACCATCCGCGCCAACCTGTTCGCCGGCCGCGCGCCGGGCATGGGCGCCACCGAGCGCTACAGCCCGGGGCGCTCGCTGCATCTGGGGCAGGTGACGGCGCCGCTGCCCGACCTGTCCGAACACGCGCCGCGCTGGCGCAGCCGCAACAACGCGCTGCTGTGGGCCGCGTTCGCGCAGATCCGCGCCGAGTTCGACGCGTTGCGCGCGGCGGTCGATCCGACGCGCATCGCGGTGGTAATCGGCACCAGCACCGCCGGCATCGCCGAGGGCGAGGCGGCGGTGGCGCACCACGCCGCCCACGGCGCGCTGCCGGACAGCTTCCATTACGCGCAGCAGGAACTGGGTTCGCCCGCCGAATTCCTCGCCGCCGCGCTGGGCATCGCCGGGCCGGCGTATGCGATCTCCACCGCCTGCACCTCGGGCGCCAAGGCGCTGGCGGCCGGGGCGCGGCTGCTGGACGCCGGGCTGGCCGACCTGGTGCTGGCCGGCGGCGCCGACAGCCTGTGCCGCTTCACGGTGGCGGGTTTCGGCGCGCTGGAGGCGCTGTCGCCCGATCCCTGCCGCCCGTTCGACGCCGACCGCGCCGGCATCAACATCGGCGAGGGCGCCGCGCTGTTCCTGATGCGGCGCGGCCCTGGCGCGGTGCGGCTGGCCGGCTGGGGCGAAAGCTCGGACGCGCACCATATCTCGGCCCCCGATCCGGCCGGCGACGGCGCGCGCCGCGCGTTGCGCCAGGCGTTGCAACGCGCCGGGCTGGCCGCCGCCGACGTCGGCTACCTCAACCTGCACGGCACCGCCACGCCGCTCAACGACGCGATGGAAGCCGCCGTCACCGCCGAGTTGCTGCCCGGCGTGCCGTGCAGCTCGACCAAGCCGCTGACCGGCCACGCGCTGGGGGCCGCCGGTGCCATCGAGGCCGGCATCGCCTGGCTGACGCTGACCGGCGACGGCCGCCTGCCGCCGCAGTACGGCACCGAACGGATCGACCCAACGCTGCCGCCGCTGGCGCTGGTCGCCCCCGGCCAACGCCTGGCGACGCCATCGCGCGTGGCGTTGAGCCAGTCGTTCGCCTTCGGCGGCAACAATATCGTGCTGGCGTTGCAGCGCTGAGCCGCGCGCCGGACTGCCCACAACGCCCGGGCGAATCGACCTTCGAACGCGGATGCGAAGAGCGAAGGCCAGGATGCCGAGCAAGGCGTGCCGAGTGCCGCGGGGGACAAGGCAGCCATGCGCCGGGCCTTCGTCCTACCTCGTCCGCATGGCAATGACCCGTCCAGGCACGCGATATCGCGGCATGCGGCGAATTCATGCTGTGGCGCAAAAATTTCTCCTAAATTGCCCTTGAATGCAATTGAATCGCAATTATTCTTTGGAATCTCCATCACGCCAATCCAGCATGACGGGGCGGCAATCCAGGCAAAACCTGCCCATTGCCGATCATGGCGCCGCCTACAAGGCGGCGCCATCCAAATCCATTCCGATGAGGATTTCCCATGAGCACTTTCAGCGCCACCTTTGTCCAGGTTTCTCCTTACGGCATCGCTCTGACCAATAACGTTGGCTTTCCCTACGAAATCAGCATCACGAACGAGGGGCCCGATGCCGTCGCGGTCGATACCCTGGTCGTCAATATCAATTTCGGCACATTCGGCCATCCGGTCAGAAACAGCGTATTCGTCAGAACGCTGGACGAGGCAATCCCGGATACGGCCTTCGCCGTGGCGGAGGCCATGGTCAACCAGCCCAACTTCACCATGCAATTGACCGTCGGCTTTACCGTCAATACGCCGGACCAGTTGAAATCGCTGCCCGTGGATGCACATCTGGTCATCCGCCTGGCGTCGCCGGACGACTACACCGGCTACCTGCCGGCCATCGAGAACAGCATCATCGTCGGCACCAAGGTGTAAGCACGGTACGGCGCGGCTCCCGGGCCGCGCCAGGCGGGTGTTTGCATCGAGCGCCGGCCCCCGATCGCGGCATGATCGGCGACGGATGGCCGGATGGGGTTCGGGCAATCGGATCGAAACACGTTCCCCCATCGAATTCCGCGAGTGCGGGAAAGCGGATGCGGCAATGCCGGAAAGAGTGGAAAGATTGCATGCGGTTTGCGCCACATATTAAAGCGCCCGGCAATCCGCTCAAATCGAGGTGCCCGATAGCCGGGTGCGGCATTTGCATGCGCGGCCATGCCCATTGATCGAATGCGGGAGGGGAGAACGGAATAATGCGCCGTGGTCACCGGCGGCATGCCGATTTCCATTTTTTCGACGAATGGCGATATCGCCTTATTTGCCGATGCCGAGCGAACGAGTTATTTCACAATGCTGTCATCAAAAGATGCATGCGCCCCACTCGATTAATCCGCCGATAGGGACGACATTCCCGCCGACACGACAAAGCAGCCGTTTCGGATTCGCGATGCGATAGCCGTGCGGCGCGATTCATCTTTATTCCGATCGATTACTTATTCGGACCGGCAAGCGATGTCATCGATTTGACGTGGGCAGGAAAACGCCACAGCCGTAATTCGGCGCCAACCGGAATTGGCGCATGCAATGGCGCACACCTTGGTCCAGCGATTGCGGCAGCGCCACCCGCCACGCCGCACCACCGCGGTGCGGCGCATTCGTGGGAAAATCCCTCGCCTGCACCTCGCCCTGGCCCTCCCCGCCGCTCATGTCCTGTAAGCCCGAATTCCTGCCGCCGATTGCCGACCTGCTGCCCCACGCCGCGCCGATGATCCTGCTCGACCGGGTGGTGGCGCTAAGGCCCGACGCCATCGAGACCGAGCTGGTCATCCGCGACGCCTCGCCGTTCTGCGAACACGGCCGGGTGGGCGCCTGGGTAGGCATCGAATACATGGCGCAGAGCGCCGCCGCGCTGGTGGGCGCCGACGCGTTGCGCGCCGGGCAGCCGGTGCGGGTGGGGTTCCTGGTCGGCACCCGCGACTATCGCGCCGACACGCCGTGGTTCCACCGCGGCGAGGTGCTGCGGGTGTTCGCCGAGCGCGAGTTCCAGGCCGACAACGGCATGGCGGCGATGCGCTGCCGCATCGCCCGGCCCGACGGCACGCCGCTGGCCGCCTGCCTGCTGTCAGTGTTTCAGCCCGACGACGTGACGCGCTTTCTGCATCCCGAGGCGTAAGAGCGGCCAACAACGCCCTTCTGGCCGCGTCCCGCGGCGGCGCCGAGCCTCACTTGCCGTGCACCTTGTACTGCCCACTTGTCGCGCTCCAAGCCGGCGCGGCACGAGCACGGTCGAGCGTCGCGACCCTCTTTCGGCCGGCGCGGCGCCCATCCGGGTGGAGCGCGCCCAGCAAGCCGTGCACCACCAGGCACCAGCCGCCATTCGTGTCCGGATCACGCCGGAAACGGCGCCTTGGCGCTACACTGCGCACCGTGCCGCCGCCATCGGTCGCGGCCCGTAAACCAACGAATTCAGTAAGAAACAGCGACCACCCGAGCGTGGCCGCCCCGGATCGTCCATGAGCCAAACCATCCTCGTCACCGGCGCCAATCGCGGCATCGGCCATGCCATCGCCCTGCGGCTGGCCCGCGACGGCTTCGACCTGGCGCTGCATTGCCGTCAGCGGCGCGACGATATCGAGCAGCTGGCGCAGCAGATCGCCCGGCTGGGCCGACAGGTGCGCGTGCTGCAATTCGACGTGGCGGACCGCGCCGCCTGTCGCGCCGCGCTGGAAGCGGACGTGGCCGCGCACGGGGCCTGCTACGGCGTGGTCTGCAACGCCGGCATCGCCGCCGACGCCGCGTTCCCGGCGATGACCGACGCGGAATGGGACGGCGTGCTGCGCACCAACCTGGACGGTTTCTACAACGTGCTGCACCCGCTGGTGATGCCGATGGTGCAGCGGCGCCAGCCGGGCCGCATCGTCACCGTGGCGTCGGTGTCCGGCCTGATCGGCAATCGCGGCCAGGTGAACTACAGCGCCGCCAAAGCCGGCATCATCGGCGCCACTAAGGCGCTGGCGCTGGAGCTGGCCAAGCGCCGGATCACGGTGAATTGCGTGGCGCCGGGGCTGATCGATACCGAAATGCTGCCGCAGGAAGTGCGCGACGAAGCGCTGAAGCAGGTGCCCGCGCGCCGCCTGGGCACGCCCGACGAGGTGGCCGCCGCCGTGGCCTTCCTGATGCGCGAGGACGCCGGCTACATCACCCGGCAGGTGATCTCGGTGAACGGGGGGCTGGCATGAAGCCGCGCCGTGTCGTCGTCACCGGCATGGCCGGCATCAGCCCGCTGGGCTGCGACTGGCCGACCATCGACGCCCGCCTGCGCGCCGGCCACAGCGGCGTGGTACGCATGAGCGACTGGGCCGAATACGACGGCCTGAACACCCAGCTGGGCGCGCCCGCCGCGCCGTTCGAGCTGCCGGCGCACTACAACCGCAAGCGCACCCGCAGCATGGGCCGCGTGGCGTTGATGGCGTGCCGCGCCAGCGAGCTGGCGCTGCTGGACGCCGGCCTGCTGGACGACCCGATCCTGACCCGCGGTGCGGTCGGCGTAGCCTATGGCTCGTCGTCCGGCACGCCGTCGGCCATCGGCGATTTCGGCCGCATGCTGCTGGACAAATCCACCGCGTCGATCAACGCCACCAGCTACCTGAAGATGATGGCGCACACCACCGCGGTGAACATCGGCGTGTTCTTCGGCCTGACCGGCCGGGTGTACACCACCTCCAGCGCCTGTACCTCCGGCAGCCAGGGCATCGGCTACGCCTACGAGGCGATCCGCCACGGCCACGCGGTGGCGATGATCGCCGGCGGCGCCGAGGAACTGTGCGCGGTGGACGCGGTGGTGTTCGACACCCTGTTCGCCACCAGCACCCGCAACGACGCGCCGCACACCACCCCCCGCCCCTACGACATCGACCGCGACGGGCTGGTGGTGGGCGAAGGCGCTGGCACGCTGATCCTGGAAGACTACGAGCACGCCCGCGCGCGCGGCGCGCAGATCCATGCCGAAGTGCTGGGCTACGGCACCAACAGCGACGGCGCCCACGTGACCCAGCCGCAGGCCGCCACCATGGCCGAAGCGATGCGCCTGGCGCTGCGCGACGCCAACCTGCCCCCCGGCGCCATCGGCTATGTGAACGGCCACGGCACCGCCACCGAGCAGGGCGACATCGCCGAAACCCAGGCCACCCACGCCGTGTTCGGCGGCGGCATGCCGATCAGCTCGCTGAAAAGCTACCTCGGCCACACCCTGGGCGCCTGCGGCGCGCTGGAGGCATGGCTCACCATCGAAATGCAACGCGCGCGCCACTTCGCCCCCACCCTCAACCTGCACCGCCCCGACCCCCGCTGCGCCCCGCTGGACTACCTGACCGGCGACGGCCGCGACATCGATTGCGAGTTCGTGATGAGCAACAACTTCGCGTTCGGGGGGATCAATACTTCGTTGGTGTTCGGGCGGGTGTAGGCTTCGGTTGGTCCAGCGCCGGGCGCAACGTTGCGGCCTGGAACCACTGGGTTGAAGCCAGCCCGATCACGGCCCGGCCCGCGTTTTGGTGGAGGCGTATGAATATCCGTCCCGGTTTACTGAAGACCTTTCTCGCGGTCGCCCGCTGCCGCAACATCACTCGCGCGGCCGCGGAGATCCACCTTGCGCAGTCCAGCGTGAGCGACCAGCTCCAACTGCTGGAAAACGACCTTGGCACCCGGCTGTTCACCCGCTCCAGAACGAGCCTGGAATTGACTGCGGCGGGTGCTGTGATGCAGCGATATGCCGAAGAGATCCTGGCGCTGCTGGATGAAGCGCGGGCCGCCGTTCAGACCGCGGCGGACCAGCCGGCCAGGCGGCTGACCATCGGCACCCTGGAAACGATCGCCTCCACCACGATGCCCGGATGGCTGGCGGCCTTCCAGGGGGCGCATCCGGACGTCTCCGTGCAGATGAAGATCGCCGGGTCGGGCACGCTGATGCAGCTGCTGGCGAGCGGCGGGATCGACATTGCCTGCTGCTTTGAAAGGGGGGCACTGGATGAACTTCTTCTTCAAACGATCACTGTCATTGGAACCGCTGGTGCTGATCGCGGCGCCCGACAGGCCGCTGTCCGGGCACGATCTGGCTGCACTGGCGGCACAGCGTTTCGTGGCGACTGAAGTGGGCTGCATCTACCGGCACCTGTTCGACCAGGCCTTTGCCGAAGCCGGCTTGGTCGCCCCGCAGCTTGCGGCCGAAGTGGACAGCATGGCCACGATCGTCCGGCTGGTTGCCGCAGGCGCGGGGCTGGCACTGGTGCCGCGTCTTGCCATTGCCGACATGCTCGACAGCGGAAAGCTCGTCGAAATACCCTGGCCCGCTCCCAACCGGACCGCATCGCTGGTTGCGATCTGGCGTCGACGCCGCACCCAGCCCCCCGCGCTGCGGCAGTTCGTTGCCGTGGCGGAGGCCGCGGCGATGCCGCTCAGATCAGGCGATGCCCGCCTTCCACGTGCAATATCGTCCCTGTCGTGAACGTGTTGTCCATGAGAAAACCGATCGCGTGAGCGATGTCGTCGGGCTGTCCGGTACGCCCAACGGGCAACCGCTCGGCCATCGCGCTCAAGGTGTCGTCTTTCCTGTCGCCCGCAACGAAACGCCAGATGGGCGTATCGACCCAGCCGGGCGAGACCGCGTTGACACGGATGGGCGCGAGTTCGACCGCCAGCGCGCGCACCAGCCCCTCCAGCGCCGCATTGACGGCGGCGACCACCGAGCCGCGGGCGGCCGGTCGGTAGGCGGCGATGCCGGAGATAAAGGTGATCGAGCCGGTTGCCGACAATTTCGGCGCGCCGTACTTGGCCAGCAGCAGGGGGCCATAGAGCTTGCTTTCCACCACGCGTTGCGCCGCTTGCAGATCCAGCGACGGCAGCAGTTGATAAGCACCGGCAATATCGGCCGCCGTGCTGACGACGTGGTCCACCGGACCTACCTGTTCAAACAATCGGGCCACCTGGTCTTCCCATGAAATATCGACCGCGATGGCCTGAAGCTGCGTGGGCCTTTGCAGTCGATCCTGCGCGGCGGCGAGCTTGTCGGCGTTGCGCCCCGCAATGACGACCCGTGCACCCGCATCCAGACATCGCCGCGCCAGCGCCAGCCCCATCCCGGAACTGCCGCCCACGATCAGCACCGTTGATTTTCCCGCTTGCGTCTTCGCCATGTTTTCCGTTCCGTTGGTTGGATTGCCGTGATCCAGCATCGCTGGCTTGGCGGAAGAAGCGAAACGGAAAAACGCGATAGCACCATCGGGAATTCCGATGGGGAATTGACAGGGAGGTGAAGGCAATCAGGCCGACTGCGAGCGTGACCTCGCTCGACTGGCCGGGCGGTTCAGATGAGAGAGCTAGTTCCTTTGCCGTTTGTGTGGCGGTTCATCCCCACGCACGTGGGGAACACGGTCTGCCGGAAGGTGTGCCCTTGCGCCGCGACGGTCCATCCCCACGCACGTGGGGAACACGCCAAGCTCAACGCCGAAGAGACCAGCAAGGACGGTTCATCCCCACGCACGTGGGGAACAAACCAATCACAACTCATTGAAAAAGTTTACAAATATTCCACCCCTTCAATCCACCAGACACTATTCCTCCACAGGCAACGGCTGGAACGCCACTAGGTTCAACCCATCGAACTCCACCGCCAGCCGGCGGCTGGCGCCCAGGGTCTGGAATTCGTAGCCGGATTCGTGGCGGCTGGCCCAGGCCATCACCACGTTGCCCTCTTCGTAGCCGGCGGCCAGGTGTTCCCAGATCATTTCGCGGGTGCGGCGGGAGACGTCGCCGATGTACACCCCGGCGCGCACCTCCAGCAGCCAGATCGCCATGCGCCCGCGCAGGCGCGGCGGGACGTTCTCGGTGACTACGACGACGAAGCTCAACCCGGGCTCCGGTGGCCGGCATCGCCGATGCCCTCGGCGTTGGGAATGGCGGGCGGCACGGCCTCTGGCGGCGCTTCGGGCGGGGCGATGCCGCCAGCGGCAAGCACGTCCTCGATGGTGGGAATGATGCGGCCCAACAGCTTGCTGCTGCGGAACAGGTCGCGGCAGCCCAGGCGCACTTCGCGCTCCGGCTGGGCCGGGCCGCGCGCGGCGATGCGGAAGGCCAACGGCACCACGGTCTCGAACTTGAACAGGTCGGCGATATCGTAGACGAACGACAGCGGCTTGCCGGTGTGGATGAAACCCACCGCCGGGGCATAGCCGGCCGCGAGCACCGCCGCTTCGGTGATGCCGTAAAGACAGGCAGTGGCCGCGGACAGGCAGCGGTTGGGGATGTCGGCGGCATCCCATTGCTGGCGGTCGTAATTACGCGCACGCCAGGACACGCCGTACTGCTGCGCCAGCAGCTTGTAGGTCTCGCGCACCCGTGCGCCCTCGATGCCGCGCAGTTGCTCCACGCTGCGCCGTTCCGGCGGCGGCTCCTGGAAGCGCAACGCGTACATCCTGCGCACCACTTTCAGCCGCAGCGCGTCATCCAGCGCCAGTTGCGCCTGGTACAGCAGCCGATCCGCCCGCGCCCCGCCCGGCTGGCCGCTGGCATACAGCCGCACCCCGGCCTCGCCGACCCACACCAGCAAGGTGCCGACGGTGGACGCCAGATGCACCGCCGCATGCGACACCCGCGTACCCGGCTCCAGCATGATGCAAGCCACCGACCCGACAGGGATATGCGTGCGCACCCCGCTCTGGTCGATCACCACGAAGGCGCCATCCAGCACGTCGATCTGCCCGTACTGGATGAACACCATCGATACCCGGTCCTTCATGGGGAGGGGTTTGAGGGGTGGGAGCATCAACAACGCGCGAGGCTGAGCAAGCCGCAGCCGAACGCCTTGGCGCGGCCGACGCCCGCCAGCAGCGCCTGGGCCAGCGCGTCCGGTTGCAATGCCTGCAACACGCCTTCGTAGGCCACCCGCTGCACGCTGATCACGCTCGATTCCTTACGCCCACGCAGCATGTCGCTGGCTGTCACCAAGGCGGCCTCCAATGTGAAGCCATGGCGCTCGCCCTGCCGTTGCAGCCACTCCAACTGCGCCGTTTCGCCGGTCAGACCGTAGCGCTTGCCCTGGCGCATCACGGTGGGGTTGGCCAACAGGCGAAAGCGGTAGCGGCTGCCCGGCACCAGCAGTTTATCCAGCGCCACCCGCTTGGACGCCACGGGCTGTTGCAGGTAGCCGGGGGTGGCCTGCAGGAATGACCAGTCCGCTTCTCGGTTGGCCGACTGCACCAACAGCGTCGGGCTTGCCCAGGGATTGCCGGTGGGTTCCAGGCACCAGAGGAAACGCGGCGGCGGGGTGTCCGCATCCGGGACAAAGGCGCGCGCCAGGGTGCGGTGCATCTCATAAGGGTCGCCCAGATCGCGTCGCGCCTGGGCATTACGCGGGTCGAGCGTCAGTCTGCTCAGGAACATCCATTACTCCCGATTTCACGTAGCGTGGGCCGAATTGCCGCTCGGCAAACGGCGCCACGGGTTGGTCCAGCCGGATCGATCCCTCCCGGACGTCTTCCAGCAGGGTACGGACCACGGTGCCCGTGCCGCCGCGCTGCGGCGCCCGCAAACGCGGATAGGCGGCGAGCGCGGCCTCCAGCCCCAGCGGGGACAAGCCATCCGGCAGCCACACCGGTTCCCCTGGGGCGAAGCTCTTGCGGCCCAGCGCCAATGGCCAGTGGGGGGCACGCAATGCGTCGTGGACACGAGCCAGCAGCATTTGATCAGTACCTTCCAGGCCGACCAGGAATGCGGCGTCCGCCAGATAGAAACGCGGACTGATGACGGTGCGGCGCAGATCGGGCTTGCCCGAGGCGATCATCACGCCGGTGGCGGTCTGGTAGTCGCGCATCGGCACGCCTTCGCGATCGACCCGCACACCCATGCGCAATGCGGCGAGGTCGTCCAACGGCTCGCTCCGGTCGCGGCCCAGGGCGGCGCAGATCAATCCCAGGACGCCCGACTTGGAAGGTTCGAGCTGGGTATCGCGTTCGTCGAAACGGCTGGTCACCCCCCAGGACTGGAAAGGCCCTTGCAGGCGCAGCAACAGGGTGGGCATCTCAGTGCTCCAGCCGCGCTGCCACCTGTTGCCGGACCCAGGCGGCAAGGTCTTCCAACCGGGCCGCGCGCGAGCCACGGTCGGCAGGCCAGGCGCCAGTCAGATCGAGGTAGGACCATTGATCCCTGCTGTCGGCGTAAACCGTGGCATAGGCGCATTCGTGCCGGGCCAGCGCCTGTACCGATTGTTCGGTCAGCGACTGGTCTGCCTTGGCATGCAGCGGTTTTTCGAAGGCATTCGCCAGGTTGAGCGGACCGGCGTGGCGCAGGCAGACGCCGACGAAACTGGGCAGGTTGTGCGCGGCAAAGGTGTTCTGCTTGCCGCTGGGAATGGCGCGCACCATGCCCTGGGTGAATGCCTCCAGCGCGGCCAGCGCCAGGTCCTTGTCCTGCTGGAGATTGCCCAGCAGCTTGTGCGCATCGACCACGGCGTAGCGATACAAGGTGGCGGAGTTGAACTCGATCTGGCCGATCATGCCGGCACCGGTTTCTTCCGGGCCGCCCTGGTCGTCCACGGCGGTGAAGTAGTCGAATTCGCGCTCGACGCGATGGGTGCTGATGGCATGGGCCACCTGGCAGGCGGCTTCCTGGTTGACCTCCGGCAGATCGGCCAGCATACGGCCGAACAAGGCAACGTCCACCGCCTTGCCGCCGTCAAGCAGGGCCTTGGCTTGTTTGACGACTTCCGGCGGCGCGCTGGCCTTGGCTTCCTTCTTGCCCTTTTTCTCCCCCTCGACAGGAGCACCGGCCAGGACATCCCAGTGTTGTTCGATCAACGCGGCAAAGCCGTCGATTTCAGCATTGCCCAGAAACAGCAGGTATTCGGTCTTGCCGTCGTCCTTGAGCTTGAGGCCCGCGGCGGCCAGGGCCGTTTCGATCTTGCCTTCGGCCTGCTGTGCGTCGCGTCCGGCCAGACGCTCCAGCAACAGCGATTTGAGCTTCTTGGTGCGGACGCCACGAAACGCCTCGGCCACCAGATCGTGGTCGCGTGCCGCCAGCCGGATGGCGCGTTTGAAGCACTGGCTGCTCACCCGCGCCCGGCGATAACCGCCGAACATGGCGTCCTTGGGGGCGCCAGTGTCGTCGCGGTTGAGGTTGGAAGGCGCGAAATTCTGGATCAGGTGGAATTCGACGAACAGACTCATGGTGTTCCTCTCAAGCGTTTTCGGTATTGGATACGGGGGCCGGGACGTCGGTCTCGACGGTCAGCGCACGATAGAAATCCCTCGCCCAGCGGCGGCGCACGGTGTCGAGCCGATCGGCATCGGCACGGGGGTTCAGCCAGGTGCACAGGTCTTGGAGCAGGACGGCGTAATCCAGCGATACGTCATCGGCTGCCAGCAGGCTGATCGCCTGCCGCAGGTAGATCGCCACGTTCTCCGCGTCCGCACTCAGCAGTGCGATGAAACGCCGCTCGATGCTGCTGCTGTCGCGCTGCCGCATCAGGCCACCCAGTGCGGTGGCCAACGTCTGCGCGCCCTGGTGGGGGTGCAGGGCATACAACCCGGCCGTCAGATACAGCGCTAGGCGTTGCGCGTCCTGGGCGTGAGCGTCGGCTGCGATGAAGTACTCGACATAGGGATAGGCGGCGGGATAGCTGCCCGGGGGAAACCCCAGGCTGCGGCGCAGGATCGCCAAGGCACGGGCATCGCGTTGCTCCGGCCGGTTCAGCCGCTCCAGTTGCGCCACGAACTTCTGCGCGTAGTCACTCATTGCTGGGCCTCCTCAAGGGCGAAAAGTCTTTCCTGGTCGCCGCGCAGCGGTTTGAGCCGGCGCAGCAGGCGGGGATGAGCGCGCACTTCCGCCAGCAGGGCGCGGGACGACCGACCCAGCCCGGCGCACGCAGCCCGCCATGCCGCCTGCGCGGCATTCAGCAGGGCCTGGCTCCAGCAAGCATCCGCCTGCTCGATCTCGCCCTGGCTCAGCAGCGTCATCAGTCGCTCCAGCGTTCGTTCGGCGCTGGCAAAGTAGACGGCAGTTGCCGGACCGGCGTCGAACATGGCGCGCGCCCTGGCCCAGGTGTCCTTGTTGCCGGAGTCCGGCTGCAAATCGGCGTACATGCCGGTCGCGATCTTGCGCAGGTCGGTGAACAGATCTTCGGCCAGCCGGACTTGCATGCGCAGCAACTGGGCGCAGTCGGGCGAGGTCAACAGCGTGCTCGGCAGGAACAAGCGCTCGGCACGCCAACGCAACAACTTGGCTTGATCACTGGCAAGGCCCGCCACCAGCAACGGTTGCCCGGCCCGACCCAGCAGTTCGTTCAGATTGGTGGCAGTCCCCAGCACCGCGGCCGGCTTCGCCGCCTGGCCCGCCGCGTCCGGCAGCAGGGCCGGCAAATCGCGCCAGAAAACGCGCCCTTCGGTGAAGCTGAGCCGTACCGGACCGTTGGTCCCCATGCGATAACTGGCCATCGGGTCCGGGACCTGGGCGTCATCGGCCAGCGCCTCACCCGCGGCAAAACGTATCCATCGCACCTTGCCGTCGTCGTCGGGCTGTAGCAGCACGGCACGCGTGAGCCGGGTATAGCGATCGTTCGGGCCGGTGGCATGAGTGGGGTCGCCGCGCAATCGCGCGACGGTAAGTGGAGGGCGTTCCCAGGTGGGCGCGTCGTCGACGTCTGCGCCGGCGGGCGGGTGCAGGCCAAGGCACAAGGTCTGCATCAACGTTTCGCCCAGCGGCAGCACGGCGGCGGTGTTGGCCAGCGGACCAGCCTTGTCGGAATCGCGAAAGATCTTGACCAGGCCGCCTGGGGTAAATTGCAGAAAACCCAGCAGCGCGCGGATGGCCTGTGCCGCGTCGAGCGCCGACGGCTCGGCGTCGCAATGGTGGTCGAACACGACAGGGGTATTGCCATTGGCGCTGGCCAGCGAAATCTGGGTCCAGGGCTTGAGCTTGTCGCGGGTTTCGTCGGCCTGCGCCAGCGCGGCGACCTGCATGAACGGCTGTTGCGGGTGAAACAGCCAGAAGCGGTCACGCCAGCGTTCCAGGTAATCGGTGATCGTGGCAACCGGCAGCCCTTCGAGGAACCAGCGCTTGCGGTCGCTATCCTTCCAGCGGCCCTGCGAGGCGGTCAGCGCGCGGTGGACGATCGCCAGCAACAGTCGATGCTGCGCGATCAGGCTGGGCGGCGCGGTTTCCGCCAGCGCGGTGATGTCACCGGCACGCTGGAAGACCTCCAGTAGGCCGAGGTCACGAACCTGCCCGTCGCTCAACCGGACCGGCAGCCAGGGCTCATCGAGCAAGTTGAAAGCTATGTTCATTTCTCATCCTCGGATGCGGGTGCGTTCCGTTGGTAGATCAGGCCGAGTTCATCGTCCAGACAGACTGTCAGCTTGCCGATCTGCACGTTTCCATCCACCAGTCGCAGTGGTTTGAGATGGCGCAGCAACGGGTGTCCGGCAAAGGCCTCCGGGTTGTCGGCGGCCTGGAAGTGCCGGACCAGGTCGGGCCGGGAGGTCTTGATCTGGCGCGCGTAGAGCGCTTTGGCCAGGGCATCGGTGACGGGTTGTCGAGGATCGAAGACCTCGCCATCCATGATGACGCGCCAGCCTTCGGGCGTGTCGTGAACCGGCACCAGGGTGACCGAGTCGCCACCCAGGCGGGTGCGATTGGGCAGGCCGATGCCTTCTTCGCCCTCTTCGAAGCCGAAATGCTTGTTCAGATAGGCACTCTGGGGTTCGTCGGCAGGGTCGATGGCCACATGCGTCGCCAGTTGTCGCATTGCCTGCTGTTTGCCTTGATGGTCTTCGCTGGCCTTGCCGTCGATATACCGACGCGCGGCTTCCGGCACCTCATCCGGTAGCGGTACATCACCATAGACGGTCTGCACCAGACGATCGATGTCCCGTGGGAAATGCAGCTCGGCTTCGCCGCGAAGAAATGCCCACGTCCGGCCAAGGATGTAGGGGCTGTAGACGAACTCCCAGGCCGTGGTCCGCAAGTCGGGTAACTGCGCCGCCCCCAGGCCGGCGACATACAACCGAGCAACGCAATGGTCCTTAGGCCGTGCCCGTTGATGGCGATGCAGGCGGCCTGCCCGTTGCAGGAGCAGGTCGACCGGGGCCAGGTCGGTCAACATGACATCGGCATCAAAATCGAGTGATTGCTCCGCGACCTGGGTCGCGATCAGCAAGGCACGCTGGGGCCTTGTTCCTTGTGGGCCGAAGGCTTTCAGCACGGCCGTTTCGATCTCGCCGCGCTGGTCGGCGGGAAAGCGGGCGTGGAACAGCATGAGGACGGTTGAATCGTCCACGGACGATTGCAACATCCGATAAAGCGCCTGGGCGCGGTCCACGGTGTTGACGATGATGGCGCCACAGCCCTCCGATTCCAGATTGGTCAGCGCACAGGCCGCCAGACTGGCGAGGTCCTCGCCCACGGCACGCAACTCGATCGGGGCCAAAGGGCGCGATTCGCAGCTTGCACCGGAAATACCGCGGTCGTCGGCCAGCATCAGCCGGGGATACGGCTGCGCCGGAATGGCGGATTCGCCTATACCCCAAGCCCGCAGCAGCGCATTGCGCCGCGCCGCCGGCAGCGTGGCACTCATCAACACCACCGAACTACCCATCGCCTTGAGCCAGCGCAGCAGTTGCTCGATCAAGGTGCCGGTGTAGAGATCGTAAGCATGCACTTCGTCGAGGATGACGACCCGGTTGCCCAACCCCCAGAGCCGGACGAAGTGATGCTTGACGTTCAGCGCGGCAAACAATGCCTGATCGACCGTGCCAACACCATACGGCGACAGCAACGGGCGTCGGCGCTGGGAAAACCAGCTCGACGATGTGACATCTTCGCCGGGTGTGCCGGCGATGCCGCGCAGATGCGCTATCTGCTCGTTCAGTGCCGCCCCGCCGTGGACCAGCTGCACATCCAGCGGCGCGTCGGCGGCAAAGCTGCGCAAAAACGTAACCGCCCGCTGAAACAAGGCATTGCCGGTAGCCTGGGTCGGCATTGCGACGTACAGACCCCGATGCTGATTGGCCGCCTGCAGATACAGATGCGCCAGGAACGCCAGCTCGGTCTTGCCCTCGCCCATGGGGGCTTCGACCAGCAGCAGCGAAGGCCCCCGTCCCCCGGCCAGCAACTGTTCAGCCCGTTGCTGCAACGGACGCGCGGCAACGCCCTGCCGGCCGATGATGCGACCGATCAGCGTATCGAGCGGCAATGGTTCGGGCAGCAAGGTGCGGTAACGCGGCCACTCGACGGCATCCAACGCCGTGGCAGCGCGGCGTAGCGCGTCGGCATAGTAGTCGCCCAGATCGTCGCAACGCTCGCCGAGGGGAAACCAATCGGGATTGGAACCGATCCAGTCAGACACGCTGGTCAGCCCGGCCAGCCACTGTACTGCCGGTAACGATAGTTCCTCGACGTTAGGCACGCCTTGCGGGGCCAAGAATGCGAAATACGCGTCGAATAGCCCTTGCCGCGCTTCACTCCACCCGCGACCTTCGTTGACCGGCCGGGCTTCGTTGATCTGGGATTGGGTGAAGTTGTACCCGTGATGGGCGCTGATGGCCTGGAGAACGTGCCGGAGCCAAGCGGCATCGGCTACTTCACGTCGGCCCAACAATGGATTGAGCAACGCCGCACTGGCGGGAGCATGCTGAGTCATCGCAGCCGAAAACTTGTCGGCAACCAACCCCAGCAGTTGCAGGCATTGCCAGCCTTCAAGCCACTTGAGCTGAAACCCGGGAATGCTCTTGCCGAAATCGTGCAAGCCGATCAGGAACGCAATCCAGCGCACGACTTGCGCTGGCGGCAGGCCCAATTCACGGGCGATCCAGCAACGGGAGCTTTCCGGCTCGCGCGCCAGAATGGTCTCGACCACAGCAGCCACGTCGAGCATGTGCGCCAGCAGTCCGTGGCCAAAACCCTCGCCACTCTTGGCCCAGATCCTGCGGATCGCACCTGCGAGAACAGAAAATGAAAGCGCCACCCCCTCCCCCTGACCCACTTTTTGTCTTCAGCCCAGGCATACCGGACTGGATGTATATGGAATACATACAAGATAAGTAGGAATTCAAAAAGGACAAAGCAAAATTCAATGACCGAAGTCAAGCTTCATGCTTTGTAATAAATTCAGGAACGGAAGGGGTATCACGACCGCTGCCAACAGGTCGATACGGTGAGGCTGCCTAGCGGCAGGAAGCGGGCCAGGATGGCGGCCCAAAGCAAAACCCCCGATCGACGGAAACCGGATCGGGGGTTTGGTATTTGGTTGCGGGAGCAGGACTCGAACCTGCGACCTTCGGGTTATGAGCCCGACGAGCTGCCAACTGCTCCATCCCGCGACAGAGAAGAAGGATAGTAACGGCCTTCTCTGGCGCGGTCAAGACTTATCTCTATTTACCTGACAACAGCGGCGCCCATCCGGCGCGGACGAGTGCTCGTCCGGCCGGCTGGCTTACACGTTTTCGCCCACCTTCAGGCCACCAGTTCCTTGTAGGCGATCCAGGTGGCGTGGCCCAGCACCGGGAAGATCACGATCAGGCCCAGCAGGCCGGTGGCGAAGCCGACGGCGGTCAGGGCGACGATCAAGGCGGCCCACAACAGCATCGGCGCAATGTTCTCGGCCACGGCGCGCAGGCTGGTCATCATCGCGGTGACGGCATCCACTTCGCGGTCGGCCAGCATCGGGATCGATACGGCGGTGACGGCGAACACCACCAGCGCCAGCACGGCGCCGGTCAGCACCCAGGCGATGGAGAAACCGAGGTACTCGCCCGCCAGCGAGCGCAGGAAGTCGTGCAGCGTGCCCACTTCGCCGCCATAGAACAGGGCGAACATGATGGCGGAGACGCGCTCCCAGCCGATGGCGATCATGCCCAGGATCACGCCGAAGAAGGCGATCTGGCTGAGGTTGCGCATGTAGTCGCGTACCGATTGCAGGAACGACACGGGCTTGCCCTGCTCGCGCGCGCTGGTCAGTTCATAGATGCCTGCCGCCACGATGGGCGACAGCAGCAGGAAGCCGGTGACACAGGTGGTGAAGAACAACGGGTAGTTGTAGGCCAGCAGCAACGAGATCCAGCCGGCAACGGCCACCACCAGCCCCCACGCCAGACTGGGTGCGGGATGTGCTGTGAATTCCTGCCAACCGAGGCGAATCCACGCAAAAGGTCTGCCAAATGCCACCTTGCGGGTCTGCGGCAAGGTGAAATGGTGATCCAGGCTATCGATGTGCAAGTCCATGTTTGTCCTCCTCTTATGCGCAGGCATAACTGCCCGCTTGTAGCGTTCGGTTTAGTCAAACATGCTCCAAATATGTGCAAAAAACCGACAGACGGACGTACATTTATCCCGTTGTCCTTGCCTGATGCGGGTTTTTTCCTAAATATGGTTGGACAAAAAAAGCAGAAGAACAGCCGTGCGCTGCAATGGCGCATCGGTATACCTAGACCAGTGGAGGTTCAGAATGCGGTTTTCGCGCGCGTGCGCACTCGCAGCGTTTTTGCCTGCCTGTAGTTTCGCCACCATCGATGGAAGATATAACTTCCAGACTCCCCAAACCCTGATCGCTCACGACATCAACAACCTGCACGCCTGGATCATGGGCGTGATCGCGGTGATCTTCGTCGCCGTGTTCGGCGTGATGTTCTATTCGATCTTCAAGCACCGAAAATCCTCCGGGCACTCGGCGCGCCACTTCCACGAGAACACCACGGTGGAAATCCTGTGGACGCTGATCCCGGCGCTGATCCTGGTGGTGATGGCCTGGCCCGCCGCCAAGGTGGTGCTGGCGCAGAAGGACACGCGCGATGCCGAGGTGACGATCAAGGCCACCGGCTACCAGTGGTTCTGGGGTTACGACTATCTGGATTACGGCTTCGGCTACAAGAGCAAGCTGGCCACGCCGCGCGACCAGATCGAGAACTACAAGGACAAGGGCCAGGCCAAGGGCGAGCACTATCTATTGGAAGTGACCGAGCCGCTGGTGGTGCCGGTGGGCACCAAGGTGCGCGTGCTGACCACTTCCAACGACGTGATCCACTCCTGGGGCATGCCGGCGTTCGGCGTGAAGCAGGATGCGATTCCCGGCTTCATCCGCGATACCTGGTTCAAGGCCGACCGCGTCGGCACCTTCCGCGGGCAGTGCGTGGAGTTGTGCGGGCGCGATCACGGCTTCATGCCGATCGTGATCAGCGTGGTGTCCAAGGACGACTTCAAGACCTGGGTCGACAAGAAGCAGAAGGACGCCAAGGCCGCTGCGGACGATCCGAACAAGGTCTGGAAGCTGGACGAGATGATCGCGCGCGGCAAGACGGTGTACGACGCCAACTGCGCGGCCTGCCACAAGGCGGATGGTGCTGGCGGCGGTCCGTTCCCGGCACTGGCGGGCTCGAAGATCGCCAACGGGCCCATCGCCGGCCACCTCGACATCGTGCTGCACGGCAAGGGCGCGATGCCGTCCTGGCAGGGCTTGTCCGATACCGAGATCGCCGCGGTGATCACCTATGAACGTCACTCCTTCGGCAACAAGATGACCGACATGTTGCAACCGAAGGATGTGAAGGCCGCACGGAAGTAAGGACCGATCATGAGCACAACTGCCAATCCGACCATCGACCTCGGCGCCGGCCACCACGACCACGCGCATGACCACGATCACGACCATCACACGCTGACCGGCTGGCGGCGCTGGGTCTACGCCACCAACCACAAGGACATCGGCACGCTGTACCTGTGGTTCTCGTTCGCCATGTTCATCACCGGCGGCCTGATGGCGCTGGGCATCCGCGCCGAGCTGTTCACGCCGGGGCTGCAATTCTGGCAACCGGAGTTCTTCAACCAGCTGACCACGCTGCACGGCGTGATCATGGTGTTCGGCGCCATCATGCCGGCATTCACCGGACTGGCGAACTGGATGCTGCCGCTGATGCTGGGCGCGCCCGACATGGCGTTCGCGCGGATGAACAACTGGAGCTTCTGGCTGCTGCCGCCGGCGGCGCTGCTGCTGATCATCTCGCTGTTCGTGCCGGGCGGCGCGGCGGCCGGCGGCTGGACGCTCTATCCGCCGCTGTCGCTGCAGTTCGGCATGGGCATGGATCTGGCGATCTTCGCCATCCACCTGCTCGGCATCTCGTCGATCATGGGCTCGATCAACATCATCACCACCATCCTCAACATGCGCGCGCCGGGCATGACGCTGATGAAGATGCCGATGTTCGCCTGGACCGCGCTGATCACCAACTACCTGCTGGTGGCGGTGGCCCCGGTGCTGGCCGGCGCGGTGACCATGCTGCTGACCGACCGCCACTTCGGCACCCACTTCTTCAAGGCGGTGGGCGGCGGCGACCCGGTGCTGTTCCAGCACATCTTCTGGTTCTTCGGCCACCCCGAGGTGTACATCATGGCGCTGCCGGCGTTCGGCGTGGTCAGCCAGATCATCCCCACCTTTGCCCGCAAGCCGCTGTTCGGCTACCACTCGATGGTCTACGCCACCGCGTCGATCGCCATCCTGTCGTTCATGGTGTGGGCGCACCATATGTTCTCGGTGGGCATGCCCGCCACCGCGCAGCTGTTCTTCATGTTCATGACCATGCTGATCGCGGTGCCGACCGGGGTGAAGGTATTCAACTGGATCGCCACCATGTGGCAGGGCTCGATGAGCTTCGAGACGCCGATGCTGTTCGCGGTGGGCTTCGTCTGCCTGTTCACCGTCGGCGGCTTCTCGGGTCTGGTGCTGTCGATCGCCCCGGTGGATACCCAGATGCACGACACCTACTACGTGGTGGCGCACTTCCACTACGTGCTGGTGGCGGGCGCGCTGTTCAGCCTGTTTGGCGCGGTGTACTACTGGCTGCCCAAGTGGACCGGCAACATGTACAGCGAGCGTGCCGGCAAGTTCCACTTCTGGTGGTCGATGGTGTGGTTCAACGTCACCTTCTTCCCGATGCACTTCCTGGGCCTGGCCGGCATGCCGCGCCGCATTCCGGATTACCCCTTGCAGTTCACCGACTTCAACGCCATCGCGTCGGTCGGCGCATTCTGCTTCGGCCTGGGTCAGTTGTTCTTCCTCTACAACGTGATCCACACCATCCGCGGCGGCGTCGGCAAGGCGCCCGCCAACCCGTGGGATTCGCCGACGCTGGAATGGGAAGTGCCGTCGCCGGCGCCGCACCATACCTGGGAAACCCCGCCGGACGAGGCGCTGGTGAAGAAGGGCCTGGCCGCCCAGGCACTGGAGTGACGCAGCCATGACCGGACAACCGCCCCGTCGCAGCAACCTGCGCACCGCGCTGGTGATCGGCAGCATCGCGCTGGCGTTCTTCCTCGGCATCATCGTCAAGCAGTACCTGCTCAGCCAATGACCGCCGCGACGCTCGCCCTCACCCAACAGCGCGCCAACCGCCGGCTTGCGATCAAGCTGGCGGTGGTGGCAGCCCTGATGGTGGGTTTCGCCTATGGGATGGTGCCGTTCTACAACGTGTTCTGCGAAGCGCTGGGTGTGGATCGGGCCCGGCCGGAGCTGGCCGACACCCATGCCGCGGCAATGCGGGTGGAGTTCGACAGCAACGTCGCCGCCGGCCTGCCGGCGCGGCTGACCGCGCTGGAGCCGGTGACGGCGGGGCGCGCCGGGGGGCTGATCAAGGCGAAGTTCCGCCTGGAAAACCTCAGCGACGCGCCGCTGGGCATCCGCGCGGTGCCCAGCTACGCGCCGGAACGCGCCGGGCGCTTCCTGCAGAAGCTGGAGTGCTTCTGCTTCAACGCGCTGACGCTGGCGCCGCGCGAAACCCGCGAGGTGACGGTGGTGCTGCTGGTGGAGGCGGACATGCCGCCCGAGCTGGGCGCGGTGACGCTGTCGTACATGCTGTATCCGCTCGAGGAAAACCCACACGGGGAGGGCAAGGCATGAGTCTGCTGTCCACGGTCAAGGCGGTGCTGTCCGGTTTCGTCGGCATCCGCAGCAGCAAGGAAACCGAACGCGCCAACCTCAAGCCGGCCCAGGTGATCGTCACCGGCCTGGTGCTGGCGCTGTTGATCGCACTGGGGATCTTCACGCTGGTGCGGCTGCTGGTAAGCAGCCAGGGCTGAGCCGAATACATAACAAAACAAATCTTGAAACACAGAAGGCGCAGAGAACACCGAGCCACACAGAGAACCCCGAAAGCGTTCCAGGGGTTATCTCGAATTTCTCCGTGATCCTCTGTGTTCTTCGTGTCCTCTGTGGTTCAAGACTTTGAATTTGAATACCTGGAGAAGAGCATGAATGTCGAGAACGGCGTCCACGACGCGCATTATTTTGTCCCCGCGCCCAGCAAATGGCCGCTGGTGGGTTCGATCTCCCTGTTCTGTCTGGCGCTGGGTGCCGCGTTCTGGATGAACAGCGTCGCCGCCGGCCCCTACATCCTGGCGCTGGGCTTCGCCATCCTGTTGTGGATGCTGTTCGGCTGGTTCGGCGACGTGATCCGCGAATCGGTACACGGCGACTACGGCAAGCAGGTGGACTACTCGTTCCGCTGGGGCATGAGCTGGTTCATCTTCTCCGAGGTGATGTTCTTCAGCGCGTTCTTCGGCGCGTTGTTCTACATGCGGGTGCTGTCGGTGCCCGAGCTGGGCTTCGGCGTCGGCTACCACGCCGAGACCCACGGCCTGCTGTGGCCGATGTTCAACGAAGCGTGGCCGATGGCCTCCGGCCCCAAGGTCGACGCCTACGAGGCGATGTCCGCCTGGGGCATCCCGGCGATCAACACCGCGCTGCTGCTGACCTCCGGCGCCACGCTCACCTGGGCGCACTGGGGCCTGATCGAGAACAAGCGCGGCAAGCTCAAGCTGGGCCTGGCGGCGACCGTGCTGCTGGGCGCGATCTTCCTGTGCCTGCAAGCCTACGAGTATCACCACGCCTGGGGCGAACTGGGCCTGAAGCTGTCGTCGGGCGCGTATGGCGCCACCTTCTACATGCTGACCGGCTTTCACGGCATGCACGTGCTGGTGGGCGCGATCATGCTGACCACCATGCTGGTGCGCGTGCTGCGCGGCCACTTCGACCAGCACCACCACTTCGGCTTCGAGGCCGCGGCGTGGTACTGGCACTTCGTGGACGTGGTGTGGCTGATCCTGTTCGTGTTCGTGTATTGCGTGTGAAGACGTGAAGGGTGAGGCGGGAGGAGTGAGGGGTGAGGTGTCACCCCCGCTCCATATCAACGGGTTGGTCCACTGAACCGAAAGCTGTGCCTCAAATCCCGTGCGGTGCCAACCACCCCATTTTCACCGCCACCAGCAGCAACAGGAACAACACGATCGACAACGCCACGCGCCAGGTCAGCGAGCGCACCAGTTGCGGGGAGCCGGATGGGCCCTTCACCAGTTGCAGCATGGCGCGGCCCAGCATGGCGATGATCACGACCAGCAGGATGATGGCAACAACTTTCATGTCGGCTCCTTTTTCATCGAACCGTAGCATAACCCAGGGTAATCACCGGCGACGCCTGGCCCTGCTCGGGCTGGCCGCGCTGGTGCTGCTGACGGTGGCGCTGGGGGCCTGGCAGTTCTCGCGCGCGCTGGGCAAGCGCGCGCTGGCCGCCGCCTACGCCCAGGCGCTGGCGCAACCGCCGCTGGTGTGGCGCGGCGGGCAGGCCCCCGACGAATTCCATCGCGTGCGCCTCGCCGGCCAGTGGCTGCCGGCCGACGAACTGCGGCTGGACCAGCGCATCGCCAACGGCCGGGTCGGCGTCGAGATCGTCACCCCGTTCCGCCTGAATGACGGCGCGGTGGTGCTGGTCAACCGCGGCTGGCTGCCGGCCGACGCCGCCGTGCCCGCCCCGGCCGGCAGCGACGTCGAACTGGCGCGCTGGCCGCGCTTCTTCGAACTGGCCGCCACGCCGCCGGTGGGCAACCTGTTCCAGAACATCGACCCGGCGCGCTATGCCGCCTGGCGCGGCGGCGCCGAGCCGGTGGCCTACGCCCGCGCCCTCGGCGCGCAGCCGCCGTTCGTGCGCGAATCCGGCCCGCCGGGCCTGCCGCCCGAGCGCCACCTCGCCTATGCCGCCACCTGGTGGGGCATGAGCCTGATCGGCGTACTGCTGTGGGTCCGCTTCTACCGTTCCTCCGGAGTCCGCGCATGACCACGCCCGACCCCCGCCGCAAGGGCCGCAATACCCTGCTGCTGATGTTCGGCCTCGCCCTGGTGCCCATCCTCGCCGCGCAGGCGGTCTACCACTGGTGGCGTCCGGCCGGCGGCGCCAGCTACGGCCAGATGCTGCTGACGCCCGACACCCTCGCCAGCGCGCCGCAATGGCGGCTGCTGGCGCACGACCCCGCCGGCTGCACCGCGCTGCAAGGCGACCTGACCTTCGCCGCGCGCCAGTTCACCGTCGGGCAGGGGCGCGAAGCCGACCGCATGCGTTACGGCGCCAGCCGCGCCTGCCCCAACCCGCGCGTCGCCGACGCCGGCCTGGAAACGCCGCGCCAGCCGCTGCCCGGCGCCGGGCTGTACCTGATCGACCCGCACGGCAACGCCGTGGTGCGCTACGCGCCGCAGCAACTGGACGACATCGACGGCCGCCGCCGCGTGATGAGCGAGATCGGCAAGTTCCTCAAGAACAACAAGGGGCTGGGATGAGCCAACGTACACTGCAACGCCTGCTGTGGTTCACCGTGGGCTGGACTCTGGTGCTGGTGATGCTCGGCGCCTACGTGCGGCTGGAGGACGCCGGCCTGGGCTGTCCGGACTGGCCCGGCTGCTACGGCCGCCTCACCGCGCCGGACAGCCACCACGAGATCGCCCATGCCGAGCAGCACTACGGCGGCGAAGTCGATCCGGCCAAGGGCTGGAAGGAAATGATCCACCGCTATGTCGCCGGCGGGCTGGGCCTGCTGCTGCTCGGCCAGACCGCGCTGCTGTGGCGCCGCCGCGCCGCGTTGCGCATGCCGGCGCTGCTGGTGGTCGCGCCGATCTGCGTGGTGATCTTCCAGGCCCTGCTGGGCATGTGGACAGTCACGTTGAAACTGATGCCCGGCGTGGTCACCTCGCACCTGCTGGGCGGGATGACCATGCTGGCGCTGGTCGCCGCCCAGGCCGCGCGCGCCAGCCCCGGACGGCTGCCGCTGGATGGCGCACTGCGCATCAGCGCCTGGATCGTACTGGCGGTAGTGGCGTTGCAGATCGCGCTGGGTGGCTGGGTATCCACCAACTACGCCGCGCTGGCCTGCGACGGCTTCCCCGCCTGCCGCGGCAACTACCACCTGCCCGACGACTGGCAGGTGGGCTTTCACCCGCTGCGCGAACTGGGGCTGACCATCGACGGCGTGGCGCTCGACATCGACCACCTCGCCGCCATCCACTGGATCCACCGGCTGTGGGCGGTGGCGGTGGTGATCGCCGTCGGCCTGCTGGCGCTGACGCTGCTGCGCCGTGGCCGCCGCGCCGGCGCCTGGCTGCTGGGCGCGCTGGCGTTGCAGATCGGCCTGGGCATCGCCAACGTGCTGCTGGGCCTGCCGCTGCCGCTGGCGGTGGCGCACAACGGCGGCGCCGCGCTGCTTTTGCTGTTACTGGTCGGGTTGCTCGCCCGTGCCCGACAAGGAGAAACCGTTCATGTTCAAGCCTCTGTACGCCCAGTATTCTCCACGGCTCGCTGACCTGTGGGCCCTGGGCAAGCCCAGGGTGGTGTCGCTGATCGTATTCTGCGCCGCAGTGGGCGCGGCCATGGCCGGCCCGTCGCTGGAGACCTTGCCCGACGTGCTGGCCTCGCTGCTCGGCGTGGCGCTGGTGGCAATGGGCGCCGCCGCGGTCAACTGCCTGGTCGAGCGTAACCGCGACGCCGCGATGCGCCGCACCCAGGGCCGCCCGCTGGTGCGCGGCAGCGTCACCGTCGCCGACGCCGCGCTCTACGCCGCGCTGCTGACGTTGAGCGGGCTGTGGCTGCTGGCCAGCTTCGGCAACCTGCTGGCCTGTGCGCTGACCCTGGCGACGTTCTTCGGCTACGCCGTGGTCTACACCCGCTGGCTCAAGCCGGCCACGCCGCAGAACATCGTGATCGGCGGCGCCGCCGGCGCCATGCCGCCGGTGCTGGGCTGGGCCGCCGTCAGCGGCACGGTATCGCCCGAGGCGGCGGTGATGTTCCTGCTGATCTACACCTGGACCCCGCCGCATTTCTGGGCGCTGGCGCTGTATCGCCACCTGGACTACGAAAAGGCCGGCCTGCCGATGCTGCCGGTCACCCACGGCGCGGCGTTCACCCGGCAGACCATCCTGCTGTATGCGGTGATGCTGGCGGCGGTGTGTGTGCTGCCGTTCGTGATCGGCATGAGCGGCTGGCTCTATCTGGCGGTGGCGGCGTGGTTCAACGCCGGCTTCGTCTGGCGGAGCTGGAAGCTGTACCGCAGCGGCGACGAGGCCATCGCCCGCGATCTGTTCCGGTATTCGATCAAGTATCTGGCTTGGGTGTTCGGGGCGTTGATTCTGGATCGGGTGGTGTTTGCGATCTGGTAAGCGGGTTTGGCTGCGGGGCGGCAGGCGGCGGTTGCAACTGCAACAGCAACCACAACGGCTTTAACCGCCGAGCGCCTGCGGCGCGATTGATTGATGCCCTTCGCGACCGGGCGGGCCGGTTCATTTCTTTTGCTTCTCCAAAAGAAACGAACCAAAGAAAAGGAGCCCCGCGTCTGCGCCCCTCCGGGGTTCCCTGCGTCGGTCGCGAGCCTAGGGTCTCGCTCCCTCCTCGGCGCCACGTAACGGGAGGAACCCCCGTTGGGTGCGGCGGGAAGCGGGAAAAAGCAAACACCCGCTTGTACTTTTGGGTCAGCAAGAGGCGCGCGCGCGTCTGCTGGCCGTCGCACACGTCACCCCTCGCCTTCAAGGCGAGGGGCCGGGGGAGTGGATGGTCTGCCCGGGGCCCCTCAGCAGCGCCGAGTAGAGGACAAGCGGGGCGGGAATTCGGCGAGGACTGTCTGAGGGCGCGCAGCGCCCGAGTTCCGCAGCCGCCGCCTCGATTGTCCGGCGCGAGGGTACCCCGAAGGGGCGCGTATGCGGGGCGGCCTTTTCTTTGGTTCGTTTCTTTTGGCCGTGCAAAAGAAATGAACCCGCCCGCACGGCGGTAGAGGGCGTCAATCCACCGCGCCGCAGGCGCTAGGCGGTTAAAAGCCTTTGAAGTTGAAGTTGAAGTTGAAGTTGAAGTTGAAGTTGAAGTTGAAGTTGCAGCAGCAATTGCCGCCCCCAACAAAAAAAGGAGCCTGAACCGGCTCCTTTTCCCCCAAATCACCCCGCGTAAACCCTAGCCTCCCGCGGACTCAACCACACCGCCTCGCCCACGCTCCAGCGCCCTTCCGTATACCGCTCGCGGGTCAGTTCGACTTCCACCGGATCGCCAGCGGCGACATTCACCTCCAGCCGCACCGTGGCGCCCAGCAGACGCACGTGGGTGATCACCCCGGCCAGGGCCTTGTCGGTGGCGATGCGCTGGATGTCGATCTCGTGCGGGCGCACGTAGATCACCGCCTTGTCGCCGGCCTCGGGCGCGGCGAAGCGGGTGCCGCCCACTTCGGCCCAGCCTTCGTGCACCCGGCTGTGGAACAGGTTCACGTCGCCCAGGAACTGGTACACGAACGGCGTGGCCGGCTGGTCGTACACCTGCTCCGGAGTGCCGGTCTGCTCGATGCGGCCCTTGTTCATCACCACCACGCGGTCGGCCACTTCCAGCGCTTCCTCCTGGTCGTGGGTGACGAACACGCTGGTGATGTGCATTTCGTCGTGCAGCCGGCGCAGCCAGCGGCGCAGTTCCTTGCGCACCTTGGTGTCGAGCGCGCCGAACGGTTCGTCCAGCAGCAGCACGCGCGGCTCGACCGCCAGCGCGCGGGCCAGGGCGATGCGCTGGCGCTGGCCGCCGGACAATTGCGCCGGATAGCGGTCGGCCAGCCAGTCCAGCTGCACCAGCTCCAGCAGGGTGTGCACCTTCTGCTTGATCGCCGCGTCGGTGGGCCGGGTGTGCTTGGGGCGCACCCGCAGGCCGAACGCCACGTTCTCGAACACGGTCATGTGGCGGAACAGTGCGTAGTGCTGGAACACGAAGCCCACCTGGCGCTCGCGCACGTGGGTATCGGTGGCGTCCTCGCCGTGGAACAGGATGCTGCCGCGGTCGGGCGTCTCCAGCCCGGCGATGATGCGCAGCAGCGTGGTCTTGCCGCAGCCGGACGGGCCGAGCAGCGCCAGCAGTTCGCCGGTCTGGATGTCCAGGTTAATGTCGTCCAGCGCCACGAAATCGCCGAACCGCTTGTTGATCTGTCTGACTTCGATACTCATCGCTTTCTCCGGCGGGGCGCGTGCCCCGGCGTCACTGTCTTCAATGGGAGGGGGACCGCGTCACTCGACGGCCTGGCGGCGGTCTTCGGCGGCCTGCCGCGCGGCGGCCCACTCGACGTAGCTCTTGGCCGCCAGCGTCACCAGGGCCAGCAGCGCCAGCATCGAGGCGCAGGCAAAGGCGGCGACGAAGTTGTACTCGTTGTAGAGAATCTCCACGTGCAGCGGGATGGTGTTGGTCATGCCGCGGATATGCCCGGACACCACCGACACCGCGCCGAATTCGCCCATGGCGCGGGCATTGGCCAGGATCACGCCGTACAAGAGGCCCCACTTGATGTTGGGCAGCGTGACGCGCCAGAAGGTCTGCCAGCCCGACGCGCCCAGCACCAGCGCGGCCTGTTCCTCCTCGCTGCCCTGGGCTTCCATCAGCGGGATCAGCTCGCGGGCGACGAAGGGAAAGGTGACGAACACGGTGGCGAGCACGATGCCCGGCACGGCGAAGATGATCTTGATGTCGTGCTCGGCCAGCCACGGTCCCCACCAGCCCTGCGCGCCGAACAGCAGCACGTAGATCAGGCCGGCGACCACCGGCGACACCGAGAACGGCAGGTCGATCAGGGTGATCAGGAAGCTCTTGCCCTTGAAGTCGAACTTGGCGATGGCCCAGGCGGCGGCCACGCCGAACACCAGGTTGAGCGGCACGGCGACCAGCGCGGTGAGCAGGGTGAGCTTGATCGCGGCCAGCGCGTCCGGCTCGATCAGCGCCGCCAGGTAGAGCTGCCAGCCTTGCTTGAAGGCTTCGGCGAACACCGATACCAGCGGGATCACCAGGAACAGCGCGACGAACAGCAGCGCGATCGCGGTCAGCAGCCAGCGCACCAGCGGGGATTCGGTGGTGACGATGGAGCGGGGGGCATTCTGAGTGCCGGCCATGTTATTTCCTCCGTCCCAGGCGCTTGGCCGACCACCATTGCAGGCCGTTGATGACCAACAGCATCACGAAGGACACCGCCAGCATCACCAGCGCGATGGCCGTGGCGCCCAGGTAATCGTATTGCTCCAGCTTGGAGATGATCATCAGCGGGGTGATCTCGGACACGAACGGCATGTTGCCGGCGATGAAGATCACCGAGCCGTACTCGCCGATGGCGCGGGCGAACGCCAGCGCGAAGCCGGTGAGCAGCGCCGGCAGCAGCGTCGGCAGGATCACCCGCTGGAACACCTGCCAGCGGGTGGCTCCCAGGCTGGCGGCGGCTTCCTCCAGCTCGGTCTCCAGATCCTGCAGCACCGGCTGCACCGTGCGCACCACGAACGGCAGGGTGATAAAGGTGAGGGCGAACACGATGCCCAGCGGGGTGAACGCCACCTTGATACCGAGCGGGTCCAGCCAGCGGCCGATGCTGCCGTTGGGGGCGTACAGCGTGGCCAGCGCGATGCCGGCCACGGCGGTCGGCAGCGCGAACGGCAGATCGACCAGGGCATCGACCAGCCGCTTGCCGGGGAACGGGTAGCGCACCAGCACCCAGGCCAGCAGCAGGCCGAATACCAGGTTGAGCGTGGCGGCGATCAGCGATGCGCCGAAGGTGACGCGGTAGCTGGCCAGCACGCGCGGCTCGGTCACCGCGTGCCAGAACGCCGCCCACTCCATGTGGGTCACCTTGATCACCAGCGCCGACAGCGGCAGCAGCACGATCAGCGAGAGATAAAGTAGCGTGTAGCCGAGCGACAGCCCGAAGCCCGGCAACACGCTGTGTTGCTTGATTGCCATGTTGTTGTTTTCCTAGGGGAGCGGGGAATGGCGGAAACGCCAGTGACCAGAAGCGCCCCGCCTACCGTGGCATCGCATGGTACACCGACTGAGGACCTAACCAACGGCCCGGCTTGTCAATCCATAGAGACTCGCTGCCCCGTCAATTCCACCACGAAGGGGGGACCTTAATTCTTGGCGTTGGCCGCGGCGATCTGGTCATAGATGCCGCCGTCGTCGAAGTGCTGGTTCTGCGCCTTGGTCCAGCCGCCGAACTCGTCCACGGTGAACAGCTTCACCACCGGGAACTGCTTGGCGAATTTAGCGGCGACGGTCTTGTCGCGGGGGCGCAGGTAGTTCTGCGCGGCCACTTGCTGGCCTTCCGGGCTCCACAGGTACTTGAGGTATTCCTCGGCGGCCTTGCGGGTGCCCTTCTTGTCGACCACCTTGTCCACCACCGCCACCGGCAGGTCGGCGTCGATCGACACCGACGGGTACACCACTTCGAAGCCGCCGCGGCCGAACTCGCGGGCGATCATCTCGGCCTCGTTCTCGAAGGTGACCAGCACGTCGCCGATATTGCGCTGCATGAAGGTGGTGGTGGCGGCGCGGCCACCGGAATCGAGCACCGGCACGTTGGCGAACAGCGCGGAGACAAAGCTGCGGGCCTTGGCGTCGTTGCCGCCCGGCTGCTTCAGCGCGTAGCCCCACGCCGCCAGGTAGGTATAGCGGCCGTTGCCGGAAGTCTTGGGATTGGGCACCACCACCTGCACGCCCGGCTTCACCAGATCGTTCCAGTCCTTGATGCCCTTGGGGTTGCCCTTGCGCACGATCAGCACTTGCAGCGACGAGAACGGCGAGGCGTTGTCCGGCAGGCGCTTTTCCCAGCCCGAGTTGATCTGCTTGCCCTTCTCGACGATGGCGTCGATGTCGGTGGACTGGTTCATCGTCACCACGTCCGCCTCCAGCCCGTCGATCACCGAGCGCGCCTGCTTGGACGAGCCGCCGTGCGATTGCTGCACCGTCAGCTTGTCCTTGAACTTGGCTTCGTAGTACTTGGCGAAGACCGGGTTGTAGTCCTTGTAGAAGTCGCGCATCACGTCGTACGACACGTTCAGCAGCGTGGTATCGGCCAGGGCGTGACCGCTGAGCAAGGCGAAGGCGACGGCAAGCAGGGAGGCGCGGCGGGTCATGTCGGTTCTCTTTATCGTTTGGACAGCGGCCATTATGCCCGGCGCTCTTATGCCCCGATAGAATATCGAGTTAGAAAGAAATCGCTCATCACGATATATGGCCGGGGCGGGGGGATGTGGCTTGGGCTGACGGGGCGGAACCCTACACCTTGAACCACAGAGGACAGTGAGAACACTGAGATGCACAGAGAAAACCGGGCAGGATGCGCTGTCGCCGCATCGAACCGGATCTGGTTTTCCTCCGTGAGACTCCGTGTTCTCACTGTCCTCTGTGGTTCGAGACGTGGGGTTTCCCCGCCTCGCGACCACACAACAAAAAAGGCGGGGTCGCCCCCGCCTTGGTTGCCCAGCCTCGCCTCAGTGCTGCCCGGCGTCGATGAAGTCGCGGATATGGCCGAGCAGTTCGTCTTCCTGGTACGGCTTGCCCAGGAACACGTTCACGCCCAGCTCGAACGCGTAGTTCTTGTGTTTGTCGGCGGTGCGCGAGGTGATCATGATGATCGGGATGTCGCGCGTCTCGTCGTTCGCCCGCACGTTGCGGGTGAACTCGAAGCCGTCCATGCGCGGCATCTCGATGTCCACCAGCATCACCGCCGGCTTCACGTCGGACAACTGTTGCAGGCCGTCGACGCCGTCCTTGGCGGTCACCACCTGGTAGCCTTCGCGCGCCAGCAGGCGGCCGGTGATCTTGCGCACCGTCAGCGAATCGTCCACCACCATCACCACCGGCGCGGTCTGCAACTGCTCCGGCGCGGCGACGCGCGGGCCGGCGGCCTGGGTGGTGACCTCGCCCCGCGCCAGCAACGCCAGCGGGTTCAGGATCAGCACGATGTCGCCATTCCCCAGCACGGTGGCGCCGGCCACGCCGGGGATCCGCGCCAGTTGCGGGCCGATGGCCTTGACCACCACTTCCATGTTCTTCACCAGCTCGTCCACGTGCAGCGCCATGCGGGCCGCGCCGGAGCGCAGCAGCAGCACGGTGGAGAAGCGCTTCTGCTCGGGCACGCTCTCGGCATCGCCCAGCAGGCGCGGGAAGTAGGCGAACGGATAGCTGGAACCCAGCCATTCCTGGGCGCGGTTGTCGTACAGGTGCGCCAGCGCTTCCTGCTTCAGCTCCTGCACCTGCTCGATCATCACCGAGGGGATGGCGTAGACGCGCTGGCCGGCTTTGACCAGCAGCACCTGGGTCACCGCCAGCGTCAGCGGCAGGTTGATGGTGAAGGTGGTGCCCTGGCCGACAACGCTGTCCACCTGCACGCGGCCGCCCAGGTTGCCGATTTCGTTCTTCACCACATCCATGCCGATGCCGCGACCGGACAACTGGGTGACGCTGCTGGCGGTGGTGAAGCCGGCGGCGAAGATCAGCTGCATCAGGTCGCGCTCGGCGATCTGCTCGTCCGGCTGGATCAGGCCGCGCTCGATGCCCTTGGCGCGGATGCGCTCCAGGTTGAGGCCGCGGCCGTCGTCCTTGATGGTCAGCACCAGTTCGTTGCCTTCCTGGCGCACTTCCAGCAGCACTTCGCCGAACTCGCTCTTGCCCGCCGCCAGCCGCTCCTCGGTGTTCTCCAGCCCGTGGTCGATGGCGTTGCGCAGCATGTGCTCGAACGGCGAGATCATCTTTTCCAGCACGCCGCGGTCGATCTCGACCCGGCCGCCGCGCAGTTCCAGGTTGACCTTCTTGCCGGTTTCCTTGCCGGTCTGCCGCGTCAGGCGGTAGAGCCGGTCGGACACGCTGGCGAACGGCACCATGCGCACACGCATCAGGCTCTGTTGCAGTTCCTTGGTCATGCGCGCCTGCGCGGTCAGCGCGGCCGACGATTCGTCCAGGTTCTTCAGCAGGTTGTGCTGGATGGTCGAGACGTCGTTCACGCTTTCGGCGATGAAGCGGGTGACTTCCTGCAAGCGGGTGAAGCGGTCGAACTCCAGCGGGTCGAACGAGGTATGGCGATCCTCGATCTCCTTGGTGCGCGCCTGCATCTGCGATTCGGCCTGGATTTCCAGTTCGCGCAACTGGCCGCGCAGACGGGTGACGTTTTCGGTCAGGTCCAGCAGCGAGGTCTTGAGCGCCAGCATTTCCGATTCGATGCGGGCACGGGCGATCGACACTTCACCGGCCTGGTTGACCAGGTTGTCCACCAGTTCGGATTTGACGCGGATGGTGGCCTTGCCGTCGCTCTCGACAGCACCGGCCAGCAGCGGCTGCGCCACCACCGGCGCCGCACCGGGCGCGGCGGCCTCGGCCGCCTGGGCCGGGGCTTCCGGCTCGGCGAACTTGCCGCGGCCGGTCAGTTCGTCGAACAGCGAGGAGATCAGGTCGTAGTCGATCTCCAGCTCGTCCAGCAGCGCCTGCGACAGCTTCTCGCCGGACGCCAGCAGCCGCGATTCCATCAAGTGCGTGGCTTCGCCGATACGCATCGCGCCCGACATCCGCGCGCTGCCCTTCAGGGTGTGCAGGGTGCGCTTGAGCGAATCGGCCTGCGCCGCGTCGCCCAGGTGCAGTTCGCGCAGCTGTTCGCCGATGCGCGGCAGCAGTTCGTCCGCTTCCTCGATGAACACCGGCAACAACTGGTCGTCGATTTCGTCGATCAGGCCGGGATCGAGCTCGCCGTGCCGGTCGGCATGGTGTTCCGTTTCCTCGACACCGAGCAGCGCATCGATCGGCGACGGCAGGTCGTCCGGCAATTCCAGCGGCGGCGCCACGGCCGAGAAGGGCTGCGGCGCTTCGACGGTTGCCACCGGCTCGTCCGCCAGCGGCTCGGTCAGATCGTCCAGTTCCAGTTCGGTCAGGTCGTCGAGGTCGAATTCGGCGGCTTCCTCGGCCACCGGCAAATCAAGCGGCGGCGGCGCCACGTCGGCGGGCGACTCGGCATCGAGCGCCGGCAGTTCGACCGCCTCGGCCTCGACGGGCGAGGCGCTGGCGGCCGCGTCCAGCAGGGCGGACAGGTCGAAGTCGTCGCCGGCCGGCGTCGGCGCGGACAGCGGCGCCTCGGGCAGGTCGAGCAGCAGTTCGGGCGCGGGCTCGGCTTCAACCACCGACTCGGCCGGCGCGGGCGCGGTGTCTTCCGGCAGGTCCAGGTCGATGTCGAATCCCGCCAGTTCGTCGCTGGGCAGGCTTTCGGGCAACAGATCAGCCGCCGCGGGCTCGCCGGCGACAGGGGCTTCGGCTTCGGGCAGCGCTTCGTCCAGCTCGAAGCTGATTTCCAGGTCGTCGCCCGGCTCGGTGCCCGGCGTCGGTACGGCGATCAGGTCGAGCGCCGACGGCTCCGCTTCGGGCGGTGCCGGCAGGTCGAAGGCGATGGTCAGGTCTTCCTGCACCGCGCCGTCGAGCGCGGCCAGCCCGGCCAGGTCCGCCGCGCCTTCTTCCTCGAGCACCGGCTCGTGCAGGCCGAAGTCCAGCGGTTCCTCGCCCGGTGTTTCGCCGGCAGGCGCGGCTTCGAGCGCGGCCGGCGCTTCGATGGTGAGTTCGGCTTCGGCGGCAAGCGGGGCGTCGAGAGCCGGCTCGGCCTCGATCGGTTCCGGCGCCGCGGCGACGGGTTCCAGCGGGACGTCGTCCAGCTCCAGCGTGAATTCCGGCTCGACGACGGCTTCATCGGCGGGTGCCGACAGTTCGTGCAGGCCGAAGTCCAGCGGCGCCTCGTCCTGCGCCTCGGCGGCAGGCGGCGCCGCTTCCGGCGCTGCGGTGGCGTCCAGGTCGAACGTCAGTGCCTCGGCGTCCAGCGCCGGGGCGGGCTCCTCCGCCGGCGCGAGCGGCGCATCCAGGCTGAGGTCGATGTCGTTGAATTCGAAGCTTTCCTCGTCCGTCACCGAGACCGCCGGCAGCGGCAACACACTGTCGTGCAGCGCGTGCAGCGCATCCAGCTCGACCTGCGGGCTGTCGGGCGGGGTGAGCGCCAGGATCGCGTCCAGCATGCCGTCGATGCGGTCGATGGCGGCGATCACCGGCTGGGCGTGCTCGCCCACCGAGGCGCCCAGTTCCTGCAAGGCGTGCTCGACGGCGTAAGCCAGTTCGCCCAGCGGGCGGAAGCCGGCGGTGGAGGCGATGCCGCCCAGCGTGTGCGCGGACAGGATGACGTCCGACGACAGCGCTTCGCCCGCGGCCAGCCGTTGCCGGCCGTCGAGCAGGCGCGCGCGGTGGTGCGCCGCTTCGTCGCGGAAGATGGTGAACAGCGCGCTGGAGACGGCGACGTCGCCGATGCGTACTTCGTCGCTGGCGGCGACGCTGTCGTCGCCGGCCTCCACTTCCAGATCTTCGGGCGCCGGGGGCGGCGCGGGCTGATCCATGCTCTGGCGCAACGCCTCGGCCCGGGCCACCAGCTCGTCGGCATCCACCTGCGCGGTGCCTTCGGCGGACAACTGCTCCACCCAGCGGGTGAAGCCGGTGTGCGCTTCCTCGATCACCGCCAGCAGTGCGTCGCTGGCCGGCTGCTCCATCTGCAACCACTTGTTCAGCACCTGCTCGACCGCCCAGGCGGCTTCGCCCAGGTGGTTCAGGCCGACCATGCGGCCGCTGCCCTTCAGGGTGTGGAAGCCACGGCGGATGACGGTGAGCGCTTCGCGGTCATGCGGGGTATGACGACAGATTTCCAGGTTTTCGGCGATGGTGGCCAGCACCTCGACCGCCTCTTCGAGGTAGACCTCGAGCAGTTCGGCGTCGATGGCGGCGTCCGACTGCGGCAGCGGGCGGGCGGGCGGCGGGGCCTCGGGCTGCGGCTCCGGCTCGGCCGGCGCGGCGCCGATCGGCGGTTCTTCTTCCAGCGAGACGGCCAGTTCGTCCTGGACCGGAGCCACTTCGACGGTGCCGGCCAGCCGCGCCAGCGCGGGCGCGATCAGCTTCTCGGCATCGTCGGCGCTCTGTTCCAGCGCATCGACGTAGAAGCCCAGGCTGGACAGCCCTTCGGCCAGCTCTTCCAGTTCGGTGGACGACGGGGTCTCTTCGCCGGTGGCGTAACTCTGGATGCGCTGCTGGCACAGTTGCAGCAGCAGCACCGCTTCGGCGCGATCCAGCATCATCAGCGCGCCCTGCAACTGCCGCAGGCAGTTGTCGAGCTTGGCCAGCTCGGCGTAGCGCGTCGGATCGCGGAAGTAGCCGTCCAGCGCTTCCTCGATCACTTGCAGGTTGCTGCGCATTTCCTGCGCCAGTTGCGCCAGCAGCAGCTTTTCCTGCGCTTCGCGGCTGACAGCGTCGAGCTGCGGCAGCGCCACGTCGGCGCCCGGCTCGGCCAGGCGGCGCTGCATGGCCTCGGCCTGCTCGGCGAAATCGGGGGCGACGGTGGGATAGATGGCGAGGGCGTTGTCGGCCAGCAGCAGCGCGGTGGCCATTTCCAGCGCTTCGTTCTCGCCGATGCGGCCGTTCTTCAGGCGCTGGCACGCCTGGGCGACGCTCTGCCACAGGCCGTCCAGCCCGTCGATATGCAGTTCGCGCGAGCGTTCGGCCAGGCGGTTCAGTTCGCTCACCAGGGTCGGCAGGCGTTCGCTCTGGCCGGCGGCGACACGGCTCCACAGTTCCTTGGCGGTGGACAGTTCCTCGCGCAGCGCGCGGGCCTCGCGGCGGCGCGCCTCGGCCTCGGGGCTGAGCGAATCGCCGTACTGCTCGGGGCGCAACGCCTCCAGGCCGAACACCAGCCCGAGATGGCCGCCGAGGTGCTGCGGATCGTCGACGTGGGCCAGCACGTACAGCAGGTCGCGGAACAGGCGCTCGGCCACCTTGCCGGAGCCGTCGGCCAGCCGGCGCAGTTGCAGGTTCAGCCGCATCAGCAGCTGCTTGGTGTCGATGTCGCAGGCCAGCGGGCCGCGCGCCATGGCATCGAGCACACCGGCGGCGGTCCACCAGAAGGTGCGCACCACGCCGCCGCTCTGCGAGGCGGCCAGTTCGGTCAGCGAGCGCGCCATGCTGGCGGCGGCCCCGGCTTCGCCATTGCGCAGCCAGTGCAGCAGGCCGGCCTCGAAGCGGCGGCGCTGCTGGCGCACGAAGTCGCTCCACTCGCCGGGCGAAATGGGGCGCGACGGCAGGCCGCCGGGCTGCGACAGCTCGGACAATTGCGGGAAGAACAGCTCGGCGCCGCTGGGGTTGGCGCCGCGCGCCATCGCCAGTTCGGCGAAGCGGTTGCTCAGCACCAGCGGCACGTTGGGTGCGCCGGCGGCGATGCGGTCGAGGAAGTTGCCGGCGTCGGCCACGGCGTCGATCGCCAGCGACACGGCTTCGATCGGCACGTCGCCGCGCGTCATGGCGGCGATCAGTTGCTCGATTTCCTCGCAGAAGCGGGCCAGACCCGCCAGTTCCACCATCTCCAGCGCGCCGACGGCCTGGTGCAGGTGGGTCTGCGCATGCTTCAGATGCGCGGCGTCGGGTTCGGTTTGTTGTTTGCGCAGCGACTCGGTGGCGCGGGCCAGGGTCTGCTCAAGCTCCCCTTTCAGCCATACCAGCGAGCCCTGATCGAATTCGATATGCACGCTCATGTTGGACCCTGTTGGGTGGGACGCCACGCCCACCCCGATGGATTTTCACGTTGCGGCGGGCAGGCGCCCGCCCCGTCGTCGTTGGATGTGGCTGCGGGTCAGTCCAGCTTGAAGCCGGACACCGATTCCTTCAGATCCTGCGCCAGCGTGGTCAGCTGCCCCACCACCGCGGCCGACTGCTTGGTGCCGCGCGTGGTCTGGTCGGTAATGGCGAGAATGTCGCGCATCGAGCCGTTCACGCGGCCGGCCAGCGCGGTCTGGTCCTCGGTCTCGCGGGCGATCGATTCGATCAGGTGGGCCAGTTCGTCGGTGACTCGGCGGATTTCGGTCAGCGCGGTGCCGGCGGCGTCGGACAGCTTGGCCCCTTCCACCACGCCCTGGGTGGAGATTTCCATGGCCGCCACGGCGTCGTGGGTGTCGGTCTGAATGGTCTTCACGATCGCGCCGATCTGCTTGGTCGCCTCGGCCGAGCGTTCGGCCAGCCGCTGCACTTCCTCGGCCACGACCGAGAAGCCGCGGCCCGCTTCGCCGGCGGCGGCGGCCTGGATGGCGGCGTTCAGCGCCAGCACGTTGGTCTGCTCGGTAATGTCCGAGATCAGTTCCACGATTTCGCCGATCTCCTGCGAGCTTTCGCCCAGCCGCTTGATCCGCTTGGCGGTCTCCTGGATCTGCTCGCGGATTTCGTCCATGCCCTTGATCTGGTTCTGCACCGCATCCGAGCCCTTGATGGCGGCGCTCAGCGACGCCTGGGCCACGTTGGCGGACTGGACGGCGTTCTGCGATACGCCCTGGATCGAGCGCACCATCTGCTCGACGGTGTTGTTGGTGTCCAGGATCTCCTGCGACTGGCGGTCGGCGGCGGCCAGCAGTTCCACCGACACCGCCTGCGCCTCGCCGGAGGCACGGTTCACCTGGTCGGTCGCCTTGTTGATCCCGGTAATCAGGCTACGCAGCTCTTCAATGGTGTAGTTGATCGAGTCCGCGATGGCGCCGGTCAGGTCCTCGGTCACCTGGGCGCGTACGGTCAGGTCGCCGTCGGCCAGATCGGACATTTCGTTCAGCAGCCGCAAAATGGCTTCCTGGTTCTTCTTGTTCTCGCTTTCCAGCGCCAGCCGGCGACGCAGCGATTCCTGATTGAACACGTGCACCAGGTAGTACAGCGAGACCAGCGCCAGCACGATCAGCACCAGTTCGATCACGGTGATGATCACGTTGCTGGCGGCGCCTTCGTACACGCCGGCGAGCGCTTCGGTCTCCTTCAGCAGCTTGTCGGAATCGCGCACGATGGCCTGGTTGGCCAGGCGGGTGTTCACCAGCGGCTGCATGTTCTTGGAGAACGACGCCACCACGGTTTCGAAGTCCTTGAACAGGGTGCGGATCTCTTCCAGCTGGCCGACCATGGCCGAGCTGGGCACCGGCCGCAGTTGCAGCGTGTCGCTGCCATCGACGAAGCCGTCGACGATCTCCTTGAAGGTGGACACGTCCTTGCCCAGCAGGAACACCACCTCGGGGTTGATCAGTTCGCCCGCCAGCATGGCGTTGGCGTTCTTGGCCATCCGCTGGCTCAGCATCGACAGTTGGTTGGCGTAGTCGAGTTCGTGGATGTTGCCGCCGCCCTCGCCCAGCATGGTGGCGAACTGCTGGGTCAGTTCCAGCAGGCGCGCGTCGTTGTTGTTGATACCGGCCACGCTGTCGCCCACGGTGATCAGCGCGGTCTTCTGCTTGAGGATGGTTTCCACCGTCGGCCGGCTGGGATTGGGCCGGTAGCTGGTGTTCCAGGTCTGTTCCACCGAACCGAGCAGCTCGCCGGGGTTATGCGCCAGCCAGCTGAACAGGCTGCGCTGGCGCAGCTTGCCGAGGTTGTCGTCGAACTGCTTGTAGGCCGACTCCAGCACGGCGAAGCCTTCCTTGGAGCCCTGCACCGCCTGGGTGGACGCCCGTGCCAGCCGCTGCGACAGCATCTGCATCTCGGTGGCGGTGGAACGCCGCTCGGCGTTGACGCTGCTCGACTGGAAGGAGAGGAAGGCCACCAGGGCGAACAGGAACACCGAGCCGATCATCGTCAGCAGCAGCAGCGCCATCTGCTGGCGCGCCGGCAGGTGCCCCACCAGCGGCACCGGCCGCAGCAGCTTGTTCTCGTCGGCGTCCGGCAGTCGGATGCGCTCGAGGATCCAGGTGGTCTTGAGGGGGTCGTACTTGCTCTTGGCTGCGGCGCCGCCCGACCTGCCGAACAGCGATTTCAGATTGAATGCCATTGTTCCTCTCTCCCGGTGCTGCCTGAATCTCTCGTTGTGTCGTCGATGGATTTGGGGTTATTCGAGCCCGGCCTGCAGGAACCCCGCTTCGCCGGCCAGTCTGGGTATGTCGAGCACCTGCCAGCGCGTGCCGGCCGCGTCGTCGTAGACGGCGCCGCTCCATGGGGTTTCGCCGCCGTCGCCGGCGGGGGTCAGATCCGCCAGGTGCTTGAGCCCCAGCATGCGTTCCACCAGCACCGCGGCGTGCGGCAGGTGGCGCGGGTGCAGCAGGATCAGGCGGTTGGCCGGATTGGTGGCGAGCGGGGCGCCGCCGAAGAACATCCCCAGGTCGGAGACGCTGACGAGGTTGCCCCGGATGTTGGCGGTGCCGCGGAACCAGGGCCTGGCCAGCGGCGCGCCGGAGATGGCGGGCACCGGCATCACCTCGGCCACATCGCCCAGGTCGAGCAGCCAGTTGCGCTGGTCGATGCGCACACCCAGCCGGGCGTCCACCTGCGCGGTGGCGGCGGCCGTCTTCAGGCGCGCGACCACGCCTTCCTGGTATTCGCGCAGGCTGATGCGCTTGGCCATCGCTGCTCCCCCGTCGTTGTTATGTCAGGTCGCCGGCGCTCACAGCGCGGCGATCTTGGCCAGCAGTTCCTGCGGATCGACCGGCTTCACCACGTATTCGGCCGCGCCCTGGCGCTTGCCCCACACCTTGTCGGTCTCCTGGTTCTTGGAGGTGCACATGATGATGGGGATGTGCTTGGTGGCCTCTTCGCGGCTGATGGTGCGGGTGGCCTGGAAGCCGTTCATGCCGGGCATCACCACATCCATCAGGATCAGGTCGGGCATGATGTCCTTCACCTTCTCCACCGCTTCCTCGCCCGATTCGGCGGTGACGACCTGGAAGCCGTTCTTGGTGAGCAGTTCGCCCAGGAAATGGCGTTCGGTGGGCGAATCGTCGACGATCAGCACTTTCTTGACGGTCATGATGTGGTTTCCTGGATTTGGATATTCGCGGACAGTCCTAGGCTGCCGTCTGCACGTGCGCGCCGACGGCAGCCAGCAGGCTGTCCTTGGTAAACGGTTTGGTCAGGTATTCGTCCGAGCCGACCATGCGACCACGGGCGCGGTCGAACAGGCCGTCCTTGGACGACAGCATGATCACGGGGGTGGACTTGTAGCGCGGGTTCTTCTTGATCAGGGAGCAGGTCTGGTAGCCGTCGAGGCGCGGCATCATCACGTCGACGAAGATCAGGTCCGGCTGGTGGTCGCTGATCTTGGCGAGGGCGTCGAAGCCGTCCTCCGCGAGGATGACCTCGCATCCGGCCTGGCCGAGGAAGATCTCGGCGCTGCGGCGGATCGTGTTGCTGTCGTCGATCACCATCACCTTCACGCCGGCGAGATTCGACATGTTCCCCTCTCCTTGTCGAGCCATTCTAGTTTGTGTCAACCATGTCGGCCCCTGCGAGCTTCGACAGCATAACGTGCACACTCCCGGCACGCTATATTCGCCGGATCATACCGACGTACTTTTTGATCCGACAAGGCGCATGCCCCGCGCTGCGGCGATCCGTCTACACCCCGGCCCATCCGGGGTCCCGCCCAGGGCGGGACGCGGCCTCCAACCTTTCAGTCCATCGCTGACTCAGCCTTACAATGAGAAGCGCTCCACATTGCGCTTCAGGCCCCGCGCCACATCCTCCACCCGCCGCGCGGCGCCGGCGCTGAGGCCGGCCGATTCGTTCGACGAATGCGCCATCTGCACGATGCGTTCCACATTGCGCGCGATGTCCTGGCTGGCCAGCGACTGCTCCTGCAACGCCAGCGAGATCTCGCCCGCGACATGCTCCAGCTGGCGGTTGGCGCTGTGGATCTCGCCGATCGCCTGGCCGGCGGCGCGCGCGTTGGCGACGCCCGCCTCCACCTGGCGCACCGCCGTCTGCATGGTGTCGACCGCCTCGCGCGCGCTGGCCTGGGTGCCGGCGATCATGGTGCCGATCTCGCCGGTGGCTTGCCCGGTGCGTTCGGCCAGCTTGCGCACCTCGTCCGCCACCACGGCGAAGCCGCGGCCGGATTCGCCGGCGCGCGCCGCCTCGATGGCGGCATTCAGCGCCAGCAGGTTGGTCTGGTCGGCAATCTCGCGGATCACCGCGACGATGCTGGAGATCCGGTCGGCCTCGCCGCCGAGGGCGTCGATCCGTTCGGCCGCGCGACGGATGGTCGCCGCCACCTGGTCGATCTCGCCGCCCACGCCGCCAGCGAATTGGCGCAGACCGTAGTGGTGATTAGGTTGTAACGTCCGCACCAAAAGAAAAGGCCCGATAACTGCGGGCCAGTTTTACTTCACTTCAATTCGTACCCTAGTTCTTTCATGCATTTTGCTGTTTCGTCTTTTATCCATACAGAGACGAACATATTGCCACTCAAGCCATTGGCTTCTGCAGACTGCATTCCGTACTGCTTACACGTCAATAAATCCCTTCGCATATTGTCAGCTGAAACACCCTCCATAACCCACTGCTTTTGGCTGCTCGGCGGTGCAACACAACCAGTCAAGGTAAGTAGCAAAGTCATTAGCAGCAATGTTTTAAACAGCATATGCCTATCCTCCTCAAAAAGAGACGAACATAACACAAGAGTAAGTATTCTGCCGTATGTAAGTTTTTGAGTGTGCGTAGCAAAAGAAGTCTTGCAGCCCGCGCTCCGCCCGCTCAGGCACGCAGGCGTTTGCTGACGTAGCTGGCTTCGTCGGCGCGTTGATACGCCACGATCAGCGTCTCGGCCGGCGCCACCTGGGTATGGCCGATGCTGACGGTCACCGGCATGTGCAGGGCCTGGGTGCGCTCGCTCACCCGTTGTTGCAGCCGCATCGCCACCTTCTCGGCGCCCAGCTCCGAGCAGTCGTTGAGCAGCAGCGCGAACTCGTCGCCGCCCAGCCGGGTGGCGAGATCGCCCTCGCGCAGCGTGTCGCGCACCGCCTGCGCCACCGCGCACAGCACGCGGTCGCCGCCGGTATGGCCCTGGCTGTCGTTCACCGCCTTGAAGTCGTCCACGTCGAACACCATCAGCGTCTGCGCCTGGGCGGCGCGCAGCGCCAGCGCCTGCAGGCGCGGGAAGGTGGCCTCGAAATAACGGCGGTTGGGCAGGCCGGTCAGCGCATCCTCGTTGGCCAGCCGCTCCAGCTCCACCTGCGAGCGGCGCAGCTCGGCCTCGACCTGCTCGTGGGTGAACACCAGGAAGCTCATGTCGCGCGCCAGCATCGCCACCACGGTGAGCAACATCATGATGGGGAACATCGGGTCGTCGCGGATCGGATCGGCACCCGGCGCCAGGGTGAACAGGGCGTTGATGCCCCGCGCCAGGTACAACAGCACGAACACCAGGTGCGTCGACGCGACGATGCGCATCGCCAGGTTGCGGCGCGCCTGGGCATCGACCAGCAACAGCGCGATCACCCGCAGGCACAGCACCGCCAGCGCCAGGCTGAACGCGAACACCCGCCAGCCGGTGCCCAGGTTGCCCAGCAGCGTGACCAGCCAACCCAGGTAGACCAGCGCGTAGCTGCCCAGCATCGCCGGCAGCGCGCGGCGCGGGTTGCGGTTCAGCGCCGAGCGCAGCCCCCATTCCACGCACAGCGGCGCCACCAGGATCAGGCCGTTGGCCACCATCAACTGCACCTTCCACCAGCCCAACGGGGCGAACAGGGTGAAGGTCAGCCCCAGCGCCACCAGCAGGTCCGACAACGCCCACGCGCCGAAGCCGCGGAATACCCGCCGGGTGCGCCAGATGAGCAGCATCATCGCCGCCAATGTGACGTGCAGCAGCATGGACAGCACCAGCAGAGTGGTGGGATCGGGCGAGTTCAGGTGCATCGGGGGGGGGGGCCGGGTCGGAAAGCGCCGCCAATCTATCGCAGTCGCCGCGGCAGCGGAATGCGGTGGACTGCTGACGGCGGATCAGGCCGCCGGCCGGTGGGGCGGCGCCGGATACCCGCCATCCGGCGGTTACGGATGGCGGGCCGGGCGCGACAAACAATCTTTTCTGCTTGGCGGCACTGGGCGGCGCATAGCCCGCCGCATGCCTTGTCCTGCCTGCGTTGCGCGCTGGTCGGCGGGCATGTCGGGCGGCGATTTCGGCCGGCGCGCTTATGCTTTTTTCGCCTGAGCAGCGGCAGCCATCTTTCAATTGGCGATGGGAAATGGATATGATTTCCTGCCCTGTCCGGCTACGCCGGCTTTCCGTGTCACGCACCCATGAAGACTTCCGAGGACGGCCTCATCCACCTGTCGATCGACGAGCTGCTGTCGTTGCGCCTGCAGCATCTGCTGTCGGGGCTGGACCACGAGGCCGCCACCGAGCGCGACGTGTGTGGCGGCATGAGCTACATCTGCGGCTACACCGAGTGGGTGAGCATGACGCAGCCGGCGGTGTCGCTGGGCTGGGACTGGTGCATCCGCCCGGTATTCCGCGGCTCGGCACTGGCGCGGGTGGGCGAGGTGCGCAGCAATGTGTGCCTGGTGAACGAAGGCGGGAACGCCGCCTCGTGGGAGCGCAACCTCGAAGCGCTGGCCATGGTGGTGGACGCGCTACCGTGGAAAGAGATGGTTCCCGCTGTAATAAAGCAGCACTACAACTGATTCGAAGCTTAATCCAGGCAATGACTACCAGATATGGTAGTCGCAAGGATTCGCGGCTCGCCGTTTAATTCACCTCATCCTTTCTTCATGCTCAAAGGGGTCGAGGTGAACTTCATCGTAGGAACTCCCGCAGAACTGCAACCGGTCCTGATGACCGAGATGGCCCGTTATCGCTATCGCGTGTTCATCGAGAAGCTGGGCTGGAACCTGCCCTGCGAACACGCGCTGGAATACGACCAGTTCGACCGCGAGGACACGCTGTACGTGCTGGCGCGCGACGACGACGGCCAGATCGTCGGCACCGCCCGCCTGCTGCCCACCACCCGCCCCTACCTGCTGGCGGACGTGTTCCCCGAATTGCTCAACGGCATGCCCGCGCCGGAATCGGCCGAGGTGTGGGAGCTGTCGCGCTTCGCCGCGATGGATTTCAGCCAGGCCGACTGTAACCCCTTGAGCCAGGTGTCCTCGCGGGTCGCCGTCGAACTGCTCAACGCCGCGCTGGCCTGCGCCGGCGAGCACGGCGCGCGCCGCGTGGTGACGGTGTCGCCGCTGGGCGTGGAGCGCCTGCTGCGCAAGGCGGGCTTTCGCGCGCACCGCCTGGGGCCGCCGATCGCGGTCGATGGCTCGCCCATCTTCGCCTGCTCGATCCCGGTGCCCGAACACTGCGTCGCCGATCTGTATCCCCCCGTGTGGTTCCCGCAGGGCCTCGGCCTCAAGCCGCTGCTGCACCGCGCGGCGCAGCATGTCGCCGGCGTGCCGGCGCTGGCCTGAGCGCGCGCCAGACGCTACCCCTCCACCCAGTGCAATAACGGCCGGGCGAACGCCTCCGGCTGGCACAGCGCCAGCCAGTAGCCCTGTCTCAGGTTGAGCAGGCGGCAATGCCAGTGCCGCGCACCCGGACCGTCCACCGTCCACGCGCCCGGCCGGAAGCCGCCCAGCCCCACCTGGTGCAGCGGCGCGGCCAGACCGCTGCCGGTGGCCTTGAGAAACGCTTCCTTCAAGGTCCACAGCGCGGTGAAGCGGCGCAGCCCGCGTTCCGGCGCGGCGGCGATCCAGGCCGCTTCGGCCCCGGAGAAATACGAGGCGGCGATGGCCTGGTGCGCCACGGCGCGCCGATGCGGCTCCAGGTCGATGCCCACCGGCCGCGCCGCCACCGCGCAGGCCACCAGTCCGAAACTGTGGGTCAGGTTGAAATGCCACGGCAGCGGCGCATCGTCCAGCCAGGCCCGGGGCTTGCCGTGGGCATCGGCCTCGAAGCGCAGCGCCGCCGCCGGACAGCCTGCCACCGCGCTCAACGCCTGCCGCGCCAGCAGGCGTCCGGCGAGGAATTGCAGCGCGCTTTGCGCGGTGCGATAGCGCGCGGCCGTGGCCAGTTCGTATAGCGGCAGCACCGCCTGCTCCGCCGCACGCCGCACCAGCCCTTCCAGCGTCGCCATCCGGCCGAGCCGGATGATCGGCGCGGTCGGATTTACCACAACGTCCATTGCGATTGCTCCAGTGGAATCTAGATAGTGGGGGCGGCAAACCCTAAATCTTGAAACACAGAGGACACAGAGAGCACGGAGGCTCACAGAGAAAGAGCGAGAAACGGCCCGATGCAAAGCCGCGTTGGCCCACTCATCCCGCTCTGCTCTTCCTGCTTTTTTCTCTTCTCGGTTTTCTCTGTGGATCTCCGTGCTCTCTGTGTCCTCTGTGTTTCAAGATGTGGGGTTTCAGCCCTCCCCCGCCCAGCAACTCACGCCGGCAGCCATTGCGCCGCCCAGTTCGCCTCGGTGGGGCAGGCCTGCATCAGTCTTCGGCGCAACCGTTCGCGCAGCGCTTCGTGCATCACGCCGCCGGCAGGCCCGGGCTGTTCGGGGCACAGGCATTGCCGTGCCGCGGTATCGGCCCATTCGTGCCACAGCAGCGTGTCGGCGAAGGCGGTCTCGCGCATATAGCCGGTGCCGCCGCACAACTGCTGCGCATCGATGCGCACCGCGTCCAGCTCGCGCCGCCATTGCGCGCGCAACGCCGCCGATGGCGTACCCGCCAGCAGCGCCGCGCTTTCCTCCACCACCAGTACGCGCAATTGCAGCAGCACCAGCCGCAACTGGACCGCCGGGAAATCGGCCAGCCAGCGCCCGAACAGCGGTCGTTCCGCCGCGTGTCCGGCGGTACGGTCGAGCAGGGTCCAGGCGATGCCGCCGGCCAGCGCCAGCACTTCCTGCCAGCGCGCCAGCGCTTCGTCGGGCGCCTGCGGGTGTCGCCAGTCCACCGCGTCGCCGGCCACCCGCACCAGCCAGCCGCCGCCGCGATGCGCCTCGACCGTCAGCGCGGCGGCCGGCGCCACGCCGATCCAGCCGTGCGCGGCAAAGCGCCAGGCCGGCGCCTCGGCCGGCGCGCGGGCCAGCAGCAGGCGGGTGGCGGCACGCGGGCCCTGCCGGCCCGGCGCGACCGGCTCGGCGCCGGCGTGCGGGGTATGCCAGCGCAGCGCCAGCAGCAACGACGCCAGCCGGGGCGAGCGCGCGGCCAGGCCGCGCAGCAGCGCGCACCATTCGCCGTGCGCCAGCGCGGCCCAGCACGGCGGCGCGGCGCCGTCGGCGGCCAGGCCCAGCCGGCGCAGGGTGTCCAGCGCGTCGCCGTCGTCCAGGCCGTCCGGCACCTGGCCGAGGAATTCCGCCAGCAACGCCGGCGCGGCGTCGCCCGGCTCGGGCATCACGTTCATGCGCGTCTCCTCAGGCAAACGCGGCTTCGGCCCGGACCGGCGCGCCGACCTGCCGTGCCAGCAGCCCGAACTCGTGCGCGGTCTCGACCACGATGGCCACCGCGCGGTCGATGTCGTCGTGGGTGTGCCGCGCCATCAGCGAGAAGCGCAGGCGCTCGGCGCCCGGCGCCACCATCGGGTACTCCATCACGTTGACGAACAGGCCGCGCTCGTACAGCCGGCGATTGAAGCGCCCCGCCACGCCGTCGGGCAGGTAGACCGGCACGATGCCGCTCTCGGAATCGCCGACCTCGAAGCCGGCGGCACGCAGCTGCGCGGTGAGGTAGCGGCGGTTGGCGTGCAGCGCGTGGCGGCGCTCCGGCTCGGCCTCCAGCACATCGAGCGCGGCATCGATGGTGGCGACGGTGGTCTGCGCCAGCGCGGTGGTGAACACATAGGGCTTGGCGTAGGAACGCAGGTAGAAGATGGCCTCGCGGCTGCCCGACACCCAGGCGCCCTGCGCGCCCAGCGCCTTGCTGCACGTGGACATGCGCATGTCCACCTGGCCCAGCAGGTCCAGGTGTTCCAGCGTGCCCCAGCCGCGCTCGCCCAGCACGCCCATGCCGTGGGCGTCGTCCAGGATCACGAAGATGTCGTTGCGCTTGCACAGGTCGAGCAGGGTGCGCAGCTGGATCACGCTGCCATCGGTGGAACGCACGCCTTCCACCGTGGCGAACAGTTGCGGGCAGCCCGGCCGCGCGCGCAGTTCGTCGATCAGCCGTTCCAGCGCCGGCAGGTTGTCGGGGTCGTAGGGGAAGAACTGCACGCCGGTCATCTTGATGGCGTTGATCACGCTGGCGTGACTGTGCTTGTCGTAGAGCAGGATGTCCTGCCGCGTCATCAGCCCGTTCACCCAGCACAGGTTGGCCATGTAGCCGGACGGCAGCAGCAGCGCGTCCTCGTGGCCGCCCAGCCGCGCCAGGCGTTGTTCCAGGTCGCGGTGCTGGCGGGTGTAGCCGGAAAACGCGGGCGAGCCGCCGGTGCCGGTGCCGTACTGGCGCACCGCGGCGCACACCGCGTCCTGCACCTGCGGGTGGGTGGACAGGTTGAGATAGCTGTTGGAGCCGAACACCAGCACCTCGTGGAAGGTGTCGCTGAACAGGTCCTTGTAGGCCATGCGGCGGTCGACCGGGGCGTCGCCCATGCGGCCGGTCATGAAGCCTTTCTCCAGCTCGGCCTGGTAGAAGGCGTAATGGCTGGCGAGGCGTTCGCGGAACGGCTTGTTGAGGAATTCGATGAAGGAATTGGCGTCCATGTTGGGTTCCTTTGGGCAAGGGTGGGGCCGCGCGGGCCGCCGTACAGGCGGCCAGCAGGCCGATTGTTTCGTTGTGGTCAAGCCGTGGTCCGGGCCGGCGCGGTGGCCAGGCCGGCGGCGGGTCAGTCCTTCACCTGGGCCAGGCCGCTGCGCTCCAGCCAGGCATCGGGAATGTCGCGGGCGCGGTAGTTCAGGTAGCGCATCACCGTCACGCGCTGCGGATCGACGCCATCGATGATCACCGTCTCGGTCGGGCGCTCCTGGCCGAGCTGGCTTTCATAGCGCCGGTAGTACGCGGTCTTGAGCAGGCGGCCCGATTCGGCGAAGAACGCCGCCTTCACCGGCCGGTTGCTGCCCTGCTCCACCCAGTAGTCGATGGCGTGGTATGACACCGACGGGTTGTTGGCGGTCAACCGCAGCCGCAGGCAGTTGCGCGGCTTGCGATCGCCGTCGCTGACGGTCTCCTCGCCAGCCAGCGTCGCCGCGTAATCGCGCGCCAGGTTCACCGTCGCCACGTCGCCGTTGGATGCCTGGCCCAGCAGCCGCTGCTGCGGCGAGATGCGCATGCCGGCCTTGGTCGCCGGGTCGTAGAACCAGATCTCGTTGCCGTTCTTCAGCATCATCTTCCCGTTGTCGCGGGCCGGCTGGACGATGCGCACCAACGTGTCGAACTGGCCGCGATCCGGGTTCATCTTGGCGTAGGTGGAAAGGTAGCCCTCCTGCTCCACCTGGCGGTTGCGGTACTCGGTGAGCTGGATGTTGATGGTGAACGGCACGGCCGGATTGCGGATCGCATCCGACGCCGCCAGGATCTGCTCCACCTTGACGTTGGCAAAGGCGGGCAACGCGTTGGCGGCCAGCAACGCAACGGCAATGGATCGCATCGAACGAACAATGGACACGGATAACTCCTTCGGGCGCTGTGAGGCGCCCACGCGGTCGTGGGAATGAGGAGACGGGCAGCGGCCGCGCGCCCCCCGATCCGGCAGGAAACCCGCCGCCGGGCACGGCCGCGCCGTGCCGAAACGCTTCATCAGGCCCTCAAACATGACGCAAAGCCTCCACGACGGGGATGCGAGCGGCGCGGTACGCCGGCAGCAGGCTGGAGATCGCCGCCAGCAGCAGCAGCGCCACCACCGAGCCGACGATCAGGTCCGGGGTGTTGAACATGTGCACCACCAGCGGGATCTTCTCGATCGAGTTGGGCGGGGTCCAGGTGAAGCCGGCCGAGTTGATCGCCAGCGCGCACAGCACCGCCAGGCCGCAGCCCAGCACCGTGCCCAGCGCGCCGATGATCAGGCCCTCGCCGAGGAACTGCCGCGCGATGCCGCCGCGCCGCACGCCCATCGAGCGCAGGGTGCCGATCTCCACCGTGCGTTCCATCACCACCGTGCTCATGGTGTTGGCCACGCTGAACAGCACGATGGTGCCGATCAGCAGCAGGATGAAGCCGAAGATGGACGCGAACAGCGCGCGGGTCTGGTCGTAGGCCGGGAACAGCGTGCGGTAGTCCAGCACCTCCAGATCCCAGCCCCTGGCCTTGATCAGCGCCTCCAGCCGCGCGCGCGCCGTATCGATGTCGGCCGTGCTGCGCAGTTGCAGCACCACCGAAGTCACCTGCGGCCTGTCGCGGCCGTAGACCAGTTGCTGCGCCATCTCCAGCGGCATCGCCATGTAGCTGTCGTCGATCTCCTTCACCCCCAGGCTTTCCGCCGCCGCCACCCGCGCATTGATCACGTTGGGCGCGCCGTTGGCGGTGGCCGCCAGCACGTCCAGGCGCGGCTTGCCGTCGGCCGCCGGGCGCGCGCCGGCCGCCTCGGCCTCGCTCAGCGCGCCCAGGTCGTCCGGCATCGCCGCGCCGCCCGACGACCGGGCCGTCGGCTCGCCCTTGGGACAGTTGGGCACGGCCAGCGCGTCGCACAGCCGCAGCGTGCGCGCCACGCCGATGCCCAGCGACACTGCGTCGGACTGGCCTTCGGGCAGCGCGATCTTCTTCGGCTCGATCGGGAAGCGGTATTCGTTCCACTCGCGCATGCGGTTCTGGTCGCCCGCCACGTAACCGTAGCCGGCCACCGTGCGCGACACCCCGCGGTTGAAGTCCCCGGCGATGCCTTGCAGTTGCAGCAGCGGCGTCACCACCTGGACCAGCGGCTTGAGCACCGGATCGCGCTCGACCTCGGTCATCACCTGGCGGTAGTCGGCGATGCCGTAGTCCACCGGCGAGCCGGTGCCGAGCAGGAAGTAGTTCTTGCGCTGCAGTTGCAGATGGCCGATCTGCTGCACGATGCCGGTCTGCATGCCGTCGACCACGGCGTTGGCGTAGCCGCCGAAGATCAGCAGCGCGATCTCGCCGACGATCAGCGTGATCAGGGTGACGAGGGTGCGGCGCCGGTTGCGCATCACATTGCGCAGCGGCAGCGCCAGCGAATTCAGGGAGAACATGGTGGTGGATTCCTTCAAGGGAATTGAAGCCAAGCCACCAACAAAATCCAGCGACGCGGTCCTGGCAAGAAGCGCGAAACGCAGACAGTACAAGGCGCGTACGGCAAGTGAGCGCGACGCGGCCAGGAGGGTTTTGTTGGTGGCGCCAGTCAAACGAGGCTGGGCGCCGCGGTTTCAGCGCGGACAGGGGCCGTTTCGGGCGGCAGCAGCCGGCCGTCGCGGATCGGATAGACCCGGTCGGCATGCGCCTTCAGCTGTGGGTCGTGCGACGAGATGACGAACGCCACGTTGTGCTGGCGTTGCAGCGCGCGCATCAGCGCCACGATGGCGGCGCCGTTTTCCGAATCGAGATTGGCGGTGGGCTCGTCGGCCAGGATCAGCGCCGGCGCCTTGACGAAGGCGCGGGCGATGGCCACGCGCTGGCGCTGGCCGCCGCTGAGCTGCGCCGGGTAGTGGCGCATCTGCGCCGCCAGCCCCACCTGGTCCAGCGCGGCCTTCACCCGGCGCTTGCGCTCGTCGGCCGGCACGCGCGCCAGCAACAGCGGGTACTCGACGTTCTCGTAGGCGGTCAGCACCGGCAGCAGGTTGAAGTTCTGGAACACGAAGCCGATGTGGTCGCGGCGGAAATCGCTGAGCTGGTCGTCGTTCAGCCGGCCCACCTGCTGGCCGAGCACCGTCAGGTCGCCCCGGTCGGGACGGTCGATGCAGCCGATCAGGTTGAGCAGCGTGGTCTTGCCGCTGCCGGACGGCCCGCTCAGCACCGAGAGCTGGTCGGTCTCGATCGACAGGTCGACGCCGCGCAGCACCGGCGTATCCAGCGTGCCGCTGCGGTAAGCCTTGTGCACCCCGTGCACGATCACCGCCGGGCGCGAACTGCCCGCACGCGGCTCCGCCTGGCCCACCGGGGGCTGGCGTGTTTCGTTGGTTCGGTTCATCTGGGTTTCCTTCGGTTGGCGAGGCGCGGCCGTCAAGCGGCCGACACGCTCGCGGGGGAGGTGGAAGCAAGCGTTTCAAAGTGCCAGGTCAGCGCCAGCAGCCGGCCACGGAACCGCGCCAGCAGCCGGCGAGCCTGACGGCGCGGGAGTTGCGCGCGGTCGTGGCGCAGCCCCAGGCGCAACTGGCCGCCGGCCACCAGCGCGTCCAGTTCCAGCGCGTGGGTGCGCGGGTTGTCCGGGCCGCGGTCCTGGCCGGCGCTGCCCAGCACCTGCCAGCCTTCGGGCAGATCCAGGCTGTCGAACACGCCGAGGTAGTTGTAAAGCAGCGTTTGATCGCGATAGTCGGCGAACGGATGCCCCGCCCGGCCGTGCGCGGCGTTGCAGGCGGCGACGAAGTGGCGCGCCTGCGCGCGGTGCGCCTGCCAGGCGTCGGCGGTGGCGGCCAGCAGCGCGTCGGCGCCTTCCGGCACGCTGGCCGCGTAGGGGTTGTGGGTGGCGAACCAGCCGACGGTGCGCGACAGGTCGAGCGCCGGATCGGCGTCGCGGCCGTTGGACACCACGTCGAAGCGCACCTCACCTTCGCCGGTCCAGTCCTTCAGCGCCGCCGACAGCGCGGCCAGCAGCACCAGGTGCAGGGCCGGCGCGCCATCGCGGCGCAGGCTGGCGCTCAACCGCGCGGTCTCGGCCGGCGACAGCGCCAGCGTCGCCAGCGCGGCGTCGCGCTCGCGGCCCGGCGCGGGCGGCCGGTGGCCGCCCGGCAGCGCCAGCGGCGTCAGCGGCCGCGTCTCGGCCAGCGCGGCGCAGGCCGGGCCGACGGCGTCCGCCACGTGGGCGACGTGCGCCGCGTACGGCGTGGCGCGCAGCAGGCCGGCATCCGGGTCGCGGAACGCGGCGACCAGGTCCTCGATCATCACGCGCCAGCAGTGCGCGTCCACCACCAGGTGATGCGCCACCCACAGCAGGCGCACGTCGCGCTCGCCCAGCCGGACCAGCACGGCGCGACACGGCCGGCCGTCGTCGTAGCGCACCGCGCGTTGCAGCGCCTCGACCTCGGCGCGCCAGGCGGCGCCACGCCGCCACGGCGTCAGCCGCGACAGATCGACCAGCGGCAGCGGATCGGCCGCGTCGCGCGGGCCGGCCACCAGGCCGTCGCCCGTCCAGCGGGCGCGCAGCAGCGGGTGGTGATCCAGCACCCGCGCCAGCGCGTGGCGCAGCCGCTCCGGCGGCGGCAGGTGATCGAAGCGGATCACGATGGACTGGTTCCAGTGCTGGCGGTCGCACAGCGGCAGGCGCTCGAAGAACTTGCGGCCCATCGGCCCCGGCGCCACCGGCGCGTCGCCGGCCGCGTCGTCGATCCGGTCCAGCCGGCGCACCCGCGCCAGCACGCCACGGATGGTGCGGCCGCGTTGCAGGTCGAGCGGGCTGGCGGCGTAGCCGAGCTGGCCCAGCACCGACAGGTATTGCAGCGCCAGCAGCGAATCGCCGCCGCTGAGGAAGAAATCGTCGTCCACGCCCACCCGCTCCAGCCGCAGGATGCGCGCCAGCTCGGCGGCCAGCCGCTGTTCGGTCTCGCCCTGGGGCGCCACGTAGGCCAGCCCCATGCCTTCGCGCTCCGGCCGCAGCGCGGCCAGCGCCTTGCGGTCCAGCTTGCCGGTGGCGCCCACCGGCGGATCGGCCAGGTGCACGAACTGGGCGGGGATCATGTAATCGGGCAGGCGCTCGGCCAGCCCGCGCCGCAGCGTGTCGGCGGCCAGCTCGCCCTGGCGGCTGACGTAGAACGCCACCAGGCGCGGCGGCGTGCCGTCCTCCTCGCGCACCACCACCGCCGCCTGGTCGATGCCCGCCAGCTGGTTGAGCTGGCTTTCCACCTCGCCCAGCTCGACACGGAAGCCGCGGATCTTCACCTGCTGGTCGGCGCGGCCGGCGATCTCGATCAGGCCGTCGGCGCGCATCCAGCCCAGGTCGCCGGTGCGATAGATGCGCCCGCCCGGTTCGTTGGGCCAGGGTGCGGGGATGAAGGCGCGGCCGCTACGCTCGGCGTCGTTGAAATAGCCCTGCCCCACGCCCAGCCCGCCGATGTAGAGCATGCCCTTCTCGCCCACCGCGCACGGGCGCAGCGCGTCGTCCAGCACGTGGAAACGCTGGTTGGGCAGCGGCCGGCCGTAGGGGATGCGTTGCCAGCGCGGGTCGATCTGGTCGAGCGGGTGGTAGATCGACCACACCGTGCCCTCGGTGGCGCCGCCCAGGCTGACCACGCGGCAGTCGGGGAACACGCGGCGGATCTGCGCCGGCAGCGCCAGCGGGATGAACTCGCCGCTGAGCATCGCCAGCCGCAGCGTCGGCACCGGCTCGACCGTGCGCTCGGCCAGCGGCAGCAGCAGCTGGCTCATGCCGGTGGGCACCGAATCCCAGATGGTGATGCCGTGGCGGCGCACGATGTCGAGCAGCGCCGCCGGATCGCGCGTCTCGGCCTTGGTCGGCACGAACACGCAGGCGCCGGCCAGCGCCGCGCCGAAGAGGTCCCACACCGACAGGTCGAAGCCGTAGGACGAAAAGCACAGGATGCGGTCGTCGCCGCCCACGTTGAACACGTTGTTCACGCCGATCAGCGTGTTGACGATGTTCAGATGGCTGATCGTCACGCCCTTGGGCTTGCCGGTGGAGCCGGAGGTATAGATCACGTAGCACAGGTCGTCCGGCCGGTTGACCGGGCGCGGCGCGCTGGTCGGTTCGGTGGCCAGCGCGTCGGCGTCGGCCACCGGCACGCCCTGGTAGTGGCGGCGCGGCCAGCGGTCGACGCAGACCAGGTGCTTCACGCCGGAGCCGGCCAGCGGCAGCGCGCCGCGATGCAGGGTGTCGGCGTCGGTCACCACCACCCGGGCGCCGGTGTCGGCCAGGATGCCGGCCAGCCGCTCGGCCGGCAGATCGGGCTCCAGCGGCACGTAGGCGCCGCCGGAACAGACCACGCCGTACAGCGACGGCGGCATCAGCCGGTCGCGCCGCAGCACCACCGCCACCCGCTCGTTGCGCGCCACGTCCAGCCGGCGCAGCCGGTGCGCCAGGCGATAGGCGTGGGCTCGGTAGTCGGCGTAGTTCAGCCGGCCGCCGCTGGTCTGCACCGCCAGCGCGTCGTGCTCCAGCTCGATCACCGGCGCCAGCAGCGTCGGCAGCGTACGTTGCGGCGGCAGGTACATCGTGGTGGCGTTGTAGTCGGCCAGCAGGCGGCGATGCCGCGCCGGCAGCCGGTCCAGCGCCTCCAGCGGCAGGTGCGGCGCCTGCGTCATCGCGCGGTGCAGATGCGCCACGGTGCCGGGCCAGTCCGCGGGGCGGGTGGCGGCGTCCAGCTCCGGCGCGGCGTCGATGGTCAGCGTCCAGCCGGCGTCGGCCGGCCGCGCGGTCACCCGCAGCTGGCGCTCGGCGGTGTCGCGCGCGTCGCCGTCCACCCAGGCGAACGGCGCGGGCTCGGCCGGCGCCTCGGCGCGCGCCAGTTGCGCCGCCAGCTCGGCGCGCAGCGTCGCCGCCGTCCACGGCGCGTCCAGGCGCAGCCGCAGCGCGCATACCCCGGCCGGGCCGACATGGTCGAGCGCCAGCTCGGGGCGGCCGGCGATCCATTGCAGCAACATCATCCAGGCGGCGAGCGCGGCGGTCCGGTCGCCGTCGGGCAGGCTCGCCTCGACCAACCGCCGCGCCGGCGCGGCGGGCGCGCCCTTGCGGCATTCGGCCAGCAGGCGATAGGCGACGCCCTTGTCGATGCGTTTTTCCTGGAACAGGTCGATCACGATTTGTTGGAGGTCCATGGTCTTCTCGTCGCGTTCAATTCGGGGCCAGCAGCGCCAGCAGCGCGCTGTCGGCCGTCACCAGTTCGCCCAGCGGGGCGTCGTCCAGGCCGTCGAGCGCGTCGGCCAGCCGGTCCAGGTCGTCCAGCAGGCTGTCCACCCAGGCCGGCGGCAGGCCGGACTCGGGCGTTTCCAGCCGCCAGCGCCAGCCGGCGCCGCCGAACAGGAACGACACCACCAGCGGGAACTTGGCGGTGCCGGTGCCGATGGCCGCCAGCGTGGCGGGCAGGCCGGCGAACGACAGCTCGGCGGGCAGCACTTCCTCGTTGAACAGCACGTTGAACGGCAGCCCCTGCGCCGACTGCGCCGCCAGCACGCGGTTGAGCGGGTAGTCCTCGACCTCCTGCAACGCCGCCAGCCGGGCGCGGCTGCGCGCCAGCAGCGCCGGCAGGCGCTCGTCGCGCGTCCACTCGAACACCAGCGGCAGCGTGTTGACGAACAGCCCCGGCGTCGCCTCGAACGCGGCATGGGTGCGCCCGCCGCAGGTGATGCCGACGCTGAAGCGCTGGCTGTCGCAGCGCTGGCCGAGCGCCAGGGCGAACAGCGACAGCCCGAGCACGAACGGCGTGACGCCGTGGCGCGCGCACAGCGCGTCCAGCCGGGCGCTGCGCGCGGCGTCGAAGCCGACCACACGCTGCCGGCCGGCGCCGGCGGCATCGGCGCGACACGGCAACGCCGGCGGCGGTGCCAGTTGCGCCGGCTGGCGCCAGAAGGCGGCGGCGCGCTCGCCGAATTCGCCGTCCAGCCGCTGGCGCAGCCAGGCCGCGTAGTCGAGGTAGGACGCCTCGCCGACGGCGGGCGGCAGCGGCTGGCCGCGATACAGCGCGTCCAGCTCGCCGAGCAGGCGCACCAGGGTGACGCCGTCGGCCACCGCGTGATGCGCGGCCAGCGCCAGCCAGTGGCGGCCGGCCGCTTCCAGGTGGCCGCAGCGCCACAGCGGGCCGTCGTCGAGCGCGAACGGCCGGCGCTGGAAGGCGTGCAACGCCGACTCGGCGTCGGCGGGATCGGCGCTCAGCCGCTCCAGCCGCGGCGCGGCGGCGTCCAGCACCAGTGCCAGGCCGTCGCCGCCCAGCGCGAAGCGCGCCCGCAGCAGCGGGTGACGCGCCGCCAGCGCGTCCCAGGCGGCCGCCAGCCAGGCCACATCAAGCGCGCCGTCCAGCGCCAGCGTCAGCGGCATGTTGTTGAGCGCGCTGCCGGGGTGGGCGCGGTCGAGGAAGTACATCCGCGCCTGGGCCTCGGTCGCGGCGCCGCGTAGCGGATCGGGCGCCATGCCGGCGTGGGGCGCGGTGTCGTCGTCCTGCGGCGCGGCGTCGATGCACGCGGCCATCGCCGCCAGCGTGGGATGCTGCATCAGCAGCGGCAGCGCCAGCCGGCGCCCCAGGCGCTCGCGCACCCGGTTCACCAGCCGCGCGGCGGCCAGCGAATTGCCGCCGAGCAGGAAGAAGTGCGCGTCGCGCCCGGACGGCGGCGCGCCCAGCAGCTCGCCCCACAGCGCGGCCAGCGCGGTTTCGGTGGCGCCGCCCGGCGCTGCGCCGTCGGCCGCGACCGCGCCGCCGGACCAATCCGGCGCCGGCAGCCGCTTGCGGTCCACCTTGCGGTTGCCGGTCAGCGGCAGCTCGGTCAGGTGCTGGTACAGCGCAGGCACCATGTACGCCGGCAGGCGGGCCGCCAGCGCGCGATCCAGCTCGGCGCGCGCCTGCGGCGCGCCGGTATACCAGGCCACCAGCACCCGCTCGCCACCTTCCGGCGCGCACGCCTGCACCACGGCGCGCTCGACGCCGGGCACGCGCTCCAGCGCGGTTTCGATCTCGCCCAGCTCGATGCGGAAGCCGCGCAGCTTGATCTGGTTGTCGGCGCGGCCGATGAAGTCGAGCTGGCCGTCCGGCGCCAGCCGCGCCAGGTCGCCGGTGTCGTAGAACGGGCGCGCGCCACGGCCATCCGGATCGCGGGCGACGAAAGCCGCCGCGCTGCGGGCCGGATCGCGCCAGTAGCCGGCGGAGAGCCCGTCGCCGCCGATGTGCAGCGTGCCGGCCACCCCGGCCGGGCAGACCCGGCCGGCGTCGTCCAGCACCCACACTTCGGTGTTGGCGATCGGCCGGCCCAGCGGCTGCCACGGTCGCGCGTCCAGCTCGGCCGGCACCGGGTAGGCGGTGGACAGCACCGTGGTCTCGGTCGGGCCGTAGACATTCACCACCTCCACCTGCGGGCTGTGGCCGCGCAGGCGGCGCACTTCGTCGCTGCGCAGCGCTTCGCCGCCCAGGATCAGCAGCCGCAGGCTGCGCAGGCCGTCGCGGCAGGCGTCGGGCATTTCGTTCAGCACCGCCAGGTAGGCGGGGGTGACGGTGGCGATGCGCACCTGCCGCTCGCGCAGGGTGTCGAGGTAGCGCTGCGGCGAGGCGCGGCGCTCGTCCGACAGCACGTGCAAGTGCAGGCCGGCGCATAGGCTGGGCAGGATCTCGGCCAGCGACACGTCGAAGGAGAACGGTGCGAACTGGCAGATGGTCTCGCCCGGCCGGTAGGCGAAGGCGCGCACCACCCAGTCCACCAGGTTGGTCAGACAGCGCTGGGTACCGAGCACGCCCTTGGGCCGCCCGGTCGAGCCGGAAGTGAAGATCAGGTAGGCGGGGGCCGCCGGATCGAGCACGCGGCCCGGATGCGGCCGGGTGTCGTCCAGCGCGGCGCCGTCGAACGCCAGCAGCGGCAGCTCGGGCAGGCAATCCGGGCGGGCGCCGGCGCTGGCCAGCAGCAAGGCGGGGGCGCTGTCGTCGACGATGGCGCGCAGGCGCTCGGCCGGCAGTGCCGGGTCGAGCGGCACCGCCACCAGCCCCAGCTTGAGCGCGGCCAGCAAGGCGATCACGTAGTCGGCCGAGCGCGCGGTGAGCAGCGCCACCCGCTCGCCCGGCGCCACGCCGTGGGCATCCAGGCGCCAGCACAGCGCGTCCACCCGCCGCCGCAGCGTGCCGTAGTCGCAGGCGCCGTGTTCGTCCGACAGCGCGGCGGACCCAGGCATGGCGGCGGCGGCGGCCTCGAAGCGCGCGATCGTCGAGCGCTGGCCATCGACCGGATGGCGGGTGTCCTGGTACGGCCGCCACAGCGCGCGCTGCGCCGGCGACAGCAGGTCGAGCGCGGCCAGCGGCCGTTGCGGCGCGGCCAGCCATTGTTGCAGCAGATGGCGGAACAGCTCGCTCCAGCCCTCGACCTGCGCCGCGCCGAAGCGGGCGCTGTCGTATTCCCAGGTCAGCGCCAGCCGGCCGTCGCGCCATTGGCTGCTCAGGTAGAGATCGACCCGCGCCGCGCCGCGCACCTGGCCGTGCGCCACCGGCGCCAGTCCGGCGGGCAGCGCCAGCGCCGGCAGGTTCTGGTGCACGTAGACCACGCGCACCGCGTCGGCGGCCGGCGCCTGGCCGGATTCGGCCAGGGTCGCCAGGTCGGGCACCGCGCCGTCGAGCCAGGCGGTGCGCGCGGCGGCCAGTTCGCCCGCCAGCGTGGGCAGGTCGTCGCCGTCGCGCAGGGTCACCGGCAGCGGCAGCGTGGTGGCGAAATAGCCGACCCGCTGCGCCGTGGCCGGATGGTGGCGGCCGCTGGTCACGGTGGCCAGCAGCGGCGTGCTCACCTGCGCCATGCGGCCGCACCAGGCGGCCAGCGCGGCGGCCAGCACGGCGAACTCGCTGCCGCCGTGGCGCAAGGCGCCGTCGCGCAGCGCCCGCGAATCGGCGTCGGACCACAGGTCGGTGCAGGTGCCGACCGCGCCGGGCGCGGCGTGCGGCGCGTCGCCGGGCAGTTGCACCGCTTCGGCGGCCGCCAGCCGGGCCGGCCAGTCGCCGGTCGCGGCGCCTTCCGGCGCGCACCACAGGCCGCCGTCGGCCGGCGGCGCGTCGCCCCCGGCGTAGACGGCGAAGATCTGCGACAGCAGCAGGTGCAGGCTCCAGCCATCGACCACCAGGTGGTGGGCGGCCACCAGCACCAGCCAGTCGCCGCCACTGCGGATCAGCCGCAGCCGCAACAGCGGGCCGCGCCGCAGGTCGAACGGCGCGCGGCCGTGCTCGACCAGCGCGGCCCGCGCCGCGGCGTCGTCCAGCGTCAGCACCGCCGCGTCCAGCGGCAGCGGCGTGTGCACCAGCGCCGGCTCGGCACGGTCGTCGACCACGGCGTTGAGCATGGCGTGGCCGGCGATCACACGGCGCGCGGCGGCCAGCCAGGCGTCGGCGTCGAATGCGCCGCGCAGCCGCAGCCAGTGGCTCTCGTGATAGGTGGCGGCGTCGGGTTGCAGCAGCCACGCGGTCCACAGCATGCGCTGACGCGCGGTGAGCGGCGCGCGCGGCGCTTCGGGCAACGGCGCGGCGTCGGGCGTGGCGGGCAGTCCGGCGAGCAGGCGGACGATGGCGGCCGGCGAGCCGGCCTGGAGCAGCGCCGCCACCGGCAGCACCGTGCCGCGCCGCTGGCCCAGGCGGAACGCCAGTTGCATGAAGCCCACCGAATCCAGCCCGTGCCGCGCCAGCGATTGCTCCGGGTCGATCCCGGCCGGCAGCGTCGGCAGCAGCGCGCGCACCTCGTCCAGCAGCGCGGCCTCGGCGGCGTCGAGCGGACGCGCGGCGTCGGCGACTGCCTCGCGCAGCAGCGGGTCGAACTCGCCGGCGGCCAGCGCCTGGCGCAGCGCGAAGCGGCGGATCTTGCCGCTGGGGGTCTTGGGCAGCGCGGCCAGGCCGATGGCGCCGGCCACCGGATAGGCCAGCAGTTGCTCCAGCGCGGCGCGCAACGGAGCGCCCTCGGCGGCGGCGGCGGCCTTGCTGGCGTGGCGGAAGAACACCACCACGCGCTCGCGGCGGGTGGCGGGGTCGGTGTCGCCGACCACGGCGATCTGGTTGGCGGGCCAGTCCAGCGTGCGCGCCAGGGCGGTTTCCAGGTCGTTGGCGAAGTGGTTGCGGCCGTTGACGAACACCACGTCCTTGGCGCGGCCGCTCAGGTACAGGCAATCGTCGTGCACGAAACCCAGGTCGCCGGTGACGCACCACGGCTGGTCGGGCTGGCCGAAATAGCCGGCGCTGACGTTGGGGCCGGCCAGTTGCAAGTGCCCCAGCCGGCCCGCCGGCAGCGGCTGGCCGTCGTCGTCGAGCACGCGCACCCGCATCTCGCGCATCAGCGGTCCCAGCGCGACGATCTCGCGCGCGCCGGGGGTGTCGGGCGCACACAGCGGCAGCGGCGCGCCGGGCGACAGCGCCACGTCGCCGCGCAGCCACAGCGTCGGCAGCGTGCCGCGCGCGGCCAGCTCGGCCTGCGGGAACTGGCTGGCCACCACGCACGCCTCGGCGATGCCCCAGCCGGGGCTGATGGTGCCGGCCGGCAGGCCCCAGCCGGCGAAGTGCGCGGCGAATTCGCGGCACAGCGCGGCGTCGATCGGTTCGGCGCCGTTGTAGATCAGGCGCAGCGTCGTCAGCCGCGCCGGTCGCGCCCCCGCGGCCCGCGCAGCGCGCAGGCACTGGTCGAAGCCGAAGTTGGGCATGCCGGTGACGGTGATGCCGTGGCGCTCGATCAGCGCCAGGAACGCCGCCGGATCGCGGGCGAAGGTCAGCGGTGTGGTCTTGTACTGGGCGATGCCGGCCAGCGCGTGGCACAGGTGGAACAGCACCAGCCCCATGTCGTGGGTCAGCGGCAGCCAGCTCAGCGAGCGGTCGGCCGGGCCCAGCGCGGAGCGCTCGGCGATCTGGCGCACGTTCCACAGCAACTGGCGATGGCTGAGCCGCACGCCCTTGGCATCGCCGGTGCTGCCGGACGAGTACATCAGCAGCGCCAGCGCGTCGGGGTCGATGGCCGGTGGCGCGGCCGGCGCGTCGTCGGCGGCGGCCTCGGCCAGCAGTGCGTCGGCGTCCAGCCAGTGGGCGGCGACGACGTGGCGCGCGGTGTCGCCGCGCACCGCGTGGCGATCCAGGTCGCTGATCAGCAGCGGCGCGACGCCCGGCCGCGCGGCGCACTGGGCGACCACCGCGCCCAGCTTGCGCCAGGCGTCGTCGCCGGCGGCGTAGCTGCGCGGCGCGCCCAGCGGCACCGCCACCGCGCCGGCATGCAGGATGCCCCACAGGCATTGCACCAGGCGGTATTCGTCGTCGCAGCACAGCAGCACCGGATCGCCTGGCCGTACCCCGCGCCGCGCCAGCGTGGCGGCCAGTTGCAGCGCGTGCAGGCGCAGCGCGGCGTAGGACAGGGTGCGCGATACGCCGTCGCGGTCGAGGAAATGCATGGCCTGGCCGTCGGCGGCACGCCGGGCCAGCACGTCGGGCAGCGCCGCGCCGTCGGCCAGCGCCCGGGCAAAGTGTTCGACAAGGGACACGGAAGGCTCCGTCTGGGTGGATCGGTCGGAAAAAGCGGAAGTCATTTCAGCGGCGCTCATGCGGCGTGCCCCCGAGCGTGGCGAGGCCCCCTCGCGGCGGCGAGGGCGGGGGGAGTGGAGTGGAACAAGAAGCGCCGTTGCCGGCATTCCTCTGTCCTTCGGCGCCCGGCTCTGCCGGGGGCTTGCTCACCTCCGGGCCGCAGCCAGCCGACGACGACGGCGGATAGGCGCGATCCGGGTGCAGCAGGAAGCCGCGCAGCCAGTGCGCGGCGGCGCCCAGGTCGGGGTAGAGGATGTCGGCATGACCGGCGCCGGGGATCACCACGTAGCGGTCGGCCGGCAGCCCCTCGGGGCGGCGCTCGATCGGGGTGGTGGTGTCGAATTCGCCATTGATCGCCAGGGTGTTGCGGTAGTCCGGCGTCAGCCCGCTCGGGGCGCAGCGGCCGCCGGCGGCAACGTAGGCGGCGGTGCCGGCGAACAACACCGACGACGGGCTCTGGAACAACGTGCCCTGCCCGGCCTGATCCACCGCGCGGATCGCGGCTTCGTCGCAATCGGTGGCGTAGGCCTTGAGGAAGAAGTCGGCCCAGTTGAAGCCGAAGCGGATGAACCAGTCGTAGGCGGCCGAGAACAGGAACCAGCGGGCGCCCTCGCCCTGCTGGGCCCCGGTCACCGCGCGCAGCGACCAGTCGCGGGTCCAGCTGTTGAAGCTCATGAAGTAGGCGACGAACAGCGCCTTGGCGTCGTTCACCGGCAGCACGCCGAGGTAGCGTTCGGGGCGCGCCGCCGGCTTGGCCAGCGCCTGGCGCAGCGCGGCGGCGGCGGCGGCGCCGTCGCCCCGGCGCGCCAGGTGGTCGGCGTAGCGTTGCAGCACCTGCTGTACCTGCTGCGGCTGCCAGACGAAGCCGCCGGGCGTGTTCATGGCGAACAGCACGCTGCCGGCGACGCGCTGGCGGTGCCGGGTCTGGTAGGCCAGCGCGATGCGGGTGCCGAAGCTGTGCCCCACCAGGTACACCTGCGGCACGCCCAGCGCCTGGCGCAGCCGCTCCAGATCCTCGGCCAGCGCATCGACCGAGAAATCCTCGAACGCCACGCCCTGGCGGCGCAGGTCGTCGAAGCCGTCGCGGTATGCCTGCTGCAACGGCGCGGTGTCGGCCAGCGCCAGTCGGCCGCGCAGGGTGCGCAGGCCACGGGCGAAATACGGCGAATCGAGCACGATGGACGACTTGCCGACGCCGCGGTACTCCAGCACCGCGACGTCGAAGTCGTCCAGCCAGGCGGCCGGCGGCTCGTTCTTCAGGTTGCTCACGCCGGGGCCGCCGCCGAGGAAGAACAGCATCGGCCGCGCCGGACCGGGCTTGCGGTGCAGCCGGTACGGCAGCTCGATCCGCCCCGGGCGGGTGGCGATGCCGTCGACCACCACGCTACCGTGGCTGACATAGGGCGCGCGCGGCAGGGCGCGGCGCTCGTCGGCGTTGCCGCCCGGCGCGATCAGGCCGAGCAGGCCGGCGAGGAAGGCCGGCGCCAGCCGGCCGGCACGGGTCATGACCATGCGAACGCTCCCGCGAGATCGGGCCCCAGCCGGCCGTGGGCACGGGCCTGGCGCAGGGCGTGGAAGGAATGGGTGGCGGCGTCGGGCGCCAGGTGCATGCGCAGCGGATGGCAGCGCGCTCGCAGGCTGAAGTGGTGCCAGGCCCAGCGGGCGGCTTCGTCGGCGGCGCTGGCGCAGGCCAGCAGCAGCGCGGCGCCGCAGGCGTCGCCCAGCGAGGCGACCGCGCCGGGGCGGGCGCTGGGCCCTCCCTGCGCCGCCAGATCGGCGAACCAGTGCGCCAGCGCGTCGTGCGCCGAGCGCAGCGGCTGCGGCCAGTCGTCGCCGGCGCGGCCGGCCGGCAGGCGCAGCCAGGCGGCGACGGTCTGCTGCGCCAGCACTTCGCCCGGCCCCTTGAGCAGCCGCAGCAGGCCCATGGCCTGCGCCGTGCGGGCGATCGACGGCGGGGTGGCGCGGCCCTGGCCGGCATAGGCGGCGTCGAGTTCGCCGACGATGGCCTGCGCCTGCTGCGACACGGTGTGCTTGGTCAGCGCCACCAGCGCGGCGAACTGGGGATGACCTTGGTCGCCCAGGCGGGCGACCCAGCGCAACAGGCGGCCCAGCGCGCCGGTGGCAGCGGCCAGTGCATCGAGCCGGCCCGGCGACAGCGGCGGCGCGGCATCGGCGCCGCATACCGCCAGCGCGTCGCGCGCCAGGCCGACGCAGCCGGCGGCGGCGCCCAGGCGGCCGGGCAACACCAGGCGGTTGAAATGGGCCATGCCCTTGCCGGCCTCGCCCAGCAGTTGCCACGGTGCGATGGCGACGTGGTCGAGGAACAGGTCGGCGGTGTCCGAGCCGTTGGCGCAGTGTTTGTCCCAGGCGGCGGCGACCTCGACGCCGGGCTGGTCCAGCGCCACGCAGACGAAGCGGGTGGCGCCGGGCGCCGGGTGGGCGTCGGGGCAGGCTGCGACCACCACCACGTGGCTGGCGCGCTCCAGGTTGGTGATCCACTGCTTGCGGCCGTTCAGGCGCAGCGTGCCGTCGGTGTCGCGGGCCAGCCGGGTGCGCACGGTGGCGACGTCCGAGCCGGTCTCCTCGGTGATGGCGAACGCCAGCAGCCGGTGGCGGCGACGGATGTCGGCCAGCAGTTCGCGCGCCTGCGGCGCCGGGCACAGCTCGGCTACGGCCTTGACGCTGACGCACAGGTGCGGCACGGCGGTGATGACGTAGGCCGGCCCCAGTTGCGCCAGCCGCTCCATGGTGACGACGAAGTCGTGCAGGCTGGCGCCCAGCCCGCCGGCGTCGCGCGGCACGGTGAGCGAGAACAGGCCGCGCTCGAAGCATTCGGCCAGCACCGCCTGATCGAGCGCCGGATCGGGATCGGCGTCGGCGCGCAGCGGCCCGGCCAGCCGCGTCAGGTGTTCGCCCAGCGCGGCGACCTCGGGGTCGACCGCGTCGTGGCCGAGGTTGGCGCTACGGCGCCAGGCCAGGTCGAGCAGCTCATGCAGCATGGGCCGGCTCCCGCGGGGTGTCGCACCAGGCCGGCGTCAGCTCGCCGCATTCGATGCGACGGCGCAAGGCGGCGTGCTGCATCTTGCCGTTTTCGGTCAGCGGGATGGCGCCGCCGGGCACGAACCAGCAGGCGTCGGGCGCGATGCCGGCGCGCTGGTGCGCGGCGCGGCGCAACGCGGCCGCCAGCTCGCCCAGCGCGGCGGCGTCGCCCAGCAGCAGGCGGTCGGTCTCCAGCACGGCGACGATGCGGCCGTCGGCGGTCTGCACCACACCGGCGCGGCGCACGGCGTCGAATGCCTGCGCGGCCTGTTCGATGTCGTGCGGGTTGTATTTCTCGCCGCCGCGGATCAGCAGGTTCTTGCTGCGGCCGACCACGTACAGCCAGCCGTCGGCGTCCAGGCAGCCGACGTCGCCGGTGGCGAGGCGGCCGGCTTCGTCGAAGGCGGCGGCGCTGGCCTGCGGCCGTTGCCAGTAGCCGAGCATGCGCGACGGCGACGCCACCAGGATCTCGCCGCTGACGCCGGGCTGGCGGGTGGCGCGGCCGTCGGCGCCGCGCACCCACAGCTCGACGCCGGGCACGGCGCGGCCGGAGGCGACCCGGCCCTGGGCGTCGACGCGGCAGGCGGCGTCGTGCGGGGTCAGCGTGGCGCACAGCGTCAGCTCGGCCATGCCGTAGGCGGGTTTGATGGCGTGGCGCACGCCGAAGCGGGCGCCGAAGGTGTCGATGCTGTCGCGCCGCACCGGCTCGGAGCCGCAGATCAGCAGCCGCAGGCTGTCGAGCGGGTAGTCGGCCGGCTCGGCGACCACGCGGTTGGCGATCTGCAACAGGCTGTCGGGCGCGCCGCTGATGGTGGCGCGATGGCGGCCGATGCCGCCCAGCCAGGCGTACAGGCTGGTGGCGTCCTGGCGGTACAGCAGCAGCGGGTGGCCCAGCAACAGCGGCGCCAGGCCGAAGCACACCAGGCCCATGTCGTGGAACAACGGCAGCAGCGAGGCGAACAGGTCGCCGTCGGCCAGTGCCATGTGCGCGGCAAAGGCGCGGATGTTCTCCAGCACCGCGTCGTGGCCGATCATCACGCCCTTGGCGTCGCCGGTGGAGCCGGAGGTGTACTGGATGAAGGCGCATGCGCCGGCTGGCGCGGCGGCGGCCACGCGCGGCGGATGGTCGGCGCCGGCGGCCACTTCCAGCAGCAGCGGGGCGTAGGGCTGCGCCTGGTGCAGCGCGCGGTGGCGCGCGCCCAGCGCCGGCTCGATCAGGATCAGCCGGGCGCCGGCGTCGCGGCACAGATAGGCCATGCGCTCGGCGCCGCTGCGCGGCGAGGCCGGCACCGGGATCGCGCCCAGTTGCTGGCAGGCGAGGAAGGCGGCAATGAAGGTGGGCCCGTTGTCCAGCAGCAGGATCACCCGCTCGCCCGCCGTCACGCCGTGGTCGGCCAGCCGGCCGGCGATGCCGCCGGCGGCGACGGCCAGGTCGCGGTAGCGCCACGGCTGCTCGTCGAAGATCAGCGCGGTGCGGTGCGGGGTCTGGTCGACCCGCCACGCCCAGGCGTCGGCCAGCGTGCGGTGGTCCAGCGCGTTCATGCGGCGAGGTCCCGGTGCTTTTGCAGCAGCAGCGCGGCGCACGGGCCGTGGTCGCTGCCGTGCAACACCAGCGCCAGTTCGCCGGCCGCCACGCGCGGGTCGCCCAGCAGGTCGAGCACGGCATAGGCGCCGTACAGCGTGCCGCTCTCGCCCAGGCGCTGGTGCAGCGCCAGCCGGCGGCAACCGCCCAGGCCGAGCGCGTCGGCATCGACGCCGGGCGCCAGCGCCACGGTGCCCACTTCGTCCAGCATGGCGCCGAAGCGGCGGCGCAGTTTGTCCAGGCAGGCGGCCAACCCCTGGGTGGCGCTGCCGGGCGACTGCACGTGGGCGCAGCCGAACACGCCGGCCAGCGCGTCGCGGCCGTGGCGGCGCGCCTGCGCGGCGGTTTCCAGCGCCAGCAGCGCGGCGCCCTCGACCAGCGGTGCGGCCGGCTGGCCGGCGGCGTGCGCCAGGCTGTGGCGGTACAGCGCGTAGGCGGGGGTGGCCTCTTCGGCGGCGCCGACCAGCGCCAGGTCGATGCGGCCGGCTTCCAGTTGCGAGGCGGCCAGCGAGAAGGCGATCAGCCCGGACGCGTCGCCGTCGGTGAGGGTGATGCAGCTGCCGCGGATGCCGTGGCGGATCGCAGCGTAGCTGGCCGGCACGTTGAACACCACGTTGGGATAGATGCTGGGCTGCACGTAGCGCGGCTCGTCGATGGCCTGGAGGTCGAACGCCAGCACGCTCTGCAACGGGCCGCTGCTGCCGAGCACCAGGCTGACGCGCTCGTCCGGCAGCTGTTCGCGGCGCACGGCGGGGTCGTCCAGCCCCATGGCCCGGTGCAGCTGGGCGGCGGCGACGCAGACATGCAGCGTCAGCCGGTCGAAGTTGCCGATGCTGCGGGTGGCGAGCAGTTCGCGGGCGTCGTAGTCGGGCACGCGGGCCAGCTTGGGCTCGGCGCGGTAAGCGCCTTCCAGCGGGGCGAAGGCCGGCGGCGCGGTGCGCAGGCCGTCGAGCAGGGCCTGCACGCCCAGGCCGTAGGGCGACAGCGCGGCGGCGGCGCTGATGACGAGTTGGGCATCCATGTCAGTCTTCCTGTGCGGGGTATTGGCGGAACAGCACCACGGCGTTGTTGCCGCCGAAGGCCGAAGCGGTCTTGAGCACGTTGCGCACCGGCGCCGGGCGCGCCTGGAGCGGTACGCAGTCCACCGGGCACTGCTCGTCCGGGCCGAGGTGGTTCATGGTCGGGGTCAGCACCTGCGCCTGGATCGAGCAGATGGCGGCGACGCACTCGATGGCGCTGGCGGCGCCCATGGCGTGGCCGACCATCGATTTCACCGACGACAGCGGCGGGATGCGCTCGCCGAACAGCTGGCCGAAGGCGGCCGATTCGGCCTTGTCGCTGGCCTGGGTACCGGTGCCGTGCACCGACAGGTAGCAGACTTGGTCCGGCGCCAGCCCGGCGCTGTCGAGCGCGGCGCGCGCGGCTTGGGCGATGCCGGCCGGGTTGGGCTGGGTGATGTGGTGGGCGTCGCAGCTTTCGCCGTAGCCGGCGACCTCGGCCAGGATGGTGGCGCCGCGCGCCAGTGCGCTGTCGAGGGTTTCCAGGAACAGCATGGCGGCGCCTTCGGCCGGCACCATGCCCTGGCGGTCGCGGCTGAACGGGCGCGGTACGTCCGGGGCGATGGCGCCCAGGCGCGAGAAGCCGGCGTAGCCGTAGCGCGAGAAGGCGTCGGCGCCGCCGACGATCATCGCCACCGCGTCGCCGCGCCGCATCAGGTCGATGGCGGCGCCGATGGCGAAGTTGCTGGCCGAGCAGGCGTTGCCGATGGTGACCGCCGGGCCGCAGGCGCCGAATTCGCGGCCGATGGCCTGCGACAGCGTGTGCGGCGCATAGCCGGCGAAGGCGCGCAGCCCGTCGTCGTCCAGCGCGCCGGCGGCGATCTGGTCGCAACAGAACTCCAACTCCTTGGATTCGCCCTGGGTGTAGCCCAGCGCCACGCCGACGTCGAACGGGCGCTCGCCGATGGCGAAGCCGGCGTCCTCGACGCACTGGCGCGCGGCGGCCAGCGCCAGCTGCTTGGCGCGCCCCAGCTGCGCCAGGTCGGCGCGGCCGGGGAAGTGCTCGGCGATGTCGAAGTCGTGCACCTCGCCGCCGCGGTCGGAATTCATGCGCGACACGTCGATGCCGCGCACCGCGCTGATACCGACCACACCGCCCAGCGCGTTGGCGAAGAAAGCGGCCGGATCGCGACCGATGGTGGTGATCGCGCCAAGGCCGGTGACGACGATGCGCGGAAGATCTGCTGATTTCATGAGTGCCTCTCGTTGCTGAGGGTTTGCGACACGACGCAATTGCCTGGAAAACCTGCTTGCATCCGTATCCCGTCGGGATTCGTTGCACGCAGCTTCAGAACTCCATTGCCGCCGCTGCTTCGTTTCCAGCGGCTTTTCCCCCCGTTACGCAGCGCCGAGGAGTGGAGCGAGACCTTGGGCTCGCGACCGACGCAGGGCACCCCGGAGGGGCGCAGGCGCGGGCCGCCTTTTCTTTGGTTCGTTTCTTTTGGCGGAGCAAAAGAAATGAACCGGCCCGCCCGGCCGTTGAGGGCGTCAATCAGCCCCGCGCCACAGGCGCTCGGCGTTTGAGAAGTCGACGTTGGCGTGCGACCCGCTCCACCGCGAACGGCCGCGGTCGCCCACACCGCAACGCGCTGGGCCGTCATGGCTTCGGCCTTGTTCGATCCGGGCGCGCCCATCACTGCGCCTCCCGCCACACCGCCGGCTGCGGCGCCGGCGCGGACACCGCCTTGTCGCGCCGCGACACCAGCAATTCCGCGCTGGCCACGCGGTGGCCGCCCACGCTGACCTCGCAGTCGAACTGCGAGAAGCGCTCCAGCCGGCGGCTCAGCCGGGCCCGCGTCTCCAGCTGGTCGCCGGGGCGCACCATCTGGTGGAAGGTGCTCTGGGTGACGCGCACCAGCACGTACAGTCCGCCCTGCCCCGGCTCGGCCGCGGCCATCACCCAGCAGGCGGCCTGGGCCATGTTTTCCAGCAGCAGCACGCCGGGGAACACCGGCTCGTCGGGGAAGTGGCCGCGAAACACGGGGTTGTCCTCGCGCACCCGGTAGTGGGCGGTGACCCACTCGCCGGGCACGCCGGCGGAAACGCTGTCGAGCAGCAGGAACGGCTCGCGGTGGGGGATCACCTCGGCCACCGGCAAAGTCAGCGGGTCGCGGTCGAGCAGGGTGGTCGGGCTCATGTGGTCAGCCCTCCGTCCACCACGAACACCTGGCCGGTGACGTAGGACGCGCCGGGCGACAGCAGGAAGCCGACCAGCGCGGCCACTTCGTCGGTCTCGCCGAAGCGCTTGAGGGGGATGCGCGCCAGCGCGTCGGCCTGCTGGCGCTCGTTGAGCGCGTCGGTCATGTCGGTGCGGATGAAGCCCGGCGCGACCACGTTGACCCGCACGCCGCGCCCGGCGCATTCCAGCGCCAGCGCCCGCGACATGCCGATCAGGCCAGCCTTGCTGGCACAGTAGTTGGCCTGCCCCGGCACGCCGACCACGCCGGCCACCGACGACACGTTGACGATGGCGCCGGCGCGCTGGCGCAGGAACAGCGGAATCGCGGCCTTGCAGGCGTAGAAGGCGCCGTCCAGGTTGGCCGACAGCACGGCGCGCCAGTCGTCCTCGTTCATCATCAGGATCGAGCCGTCGCGGGTGACACCGGCGTTATTGACCAGGGCGTCGAGCCGGCCGAAGCGATCGACCGCGCGGCTCAGCATGGCGCCGGCGGCGGCCGGGTCGCGGGCGTCGGCGCGGATCGCCTGCAGCCGGGTCTCGCCCAGTTCGTCCACCAGGGCGCGGGCGCGGTCCTCGCTGCCCAGGTAGGTGAAGGCGACGCGCCAGCCCTGGGCGTGCAGCAGGCGCACGATGGCGGCGCCGACGCCGCGCGAGCCCCCGGTGACCAGCGCGACCGGCTCGGCCGCGGCGTTGTCGTGGATGTGGTTCATGCGGGTTTCCATTGGGTGGAGTGGAGGGTGGCTTCCGGCGCGGGCAGGAAGCCGTGTTCGCGATACCAGGCGAAGCACGCTTCGATGGCATGGCGCAGCGGCGGCGGCGCGTAGCCCAGCTGCCGGCGCGCCTTGCCGTCGTCGAACAGGTGATGGCCGCCGAACACGCGCATGCGGTAGGCGTCGACGGCGGGCGGCGCCAGCCCCGGCAGCGCCTGGCGCAGGCCGGCCTCCAGCCGTTGCAGCGCGTAGGGCCGGCGCGCCAGCGGGCGGGCGTCGCCGCCGGTGGCGGCGGCGATTTCGGCGATCAGCGCGGCAAAATCGACATGGTGGCCGCCGAGGATGTAACGCTCGCCCGGCACGCCCCGCGTGAGGGCGGCGACGTGCGCCTCGGCCACGGCGTCGGCCGGGGCGAAGGTGCCGCTGCCGGGCGGCACGAACGGCAGCTGGCCGGTGGCGACGGCGAGCACGATGCGCCCCCATTGCAGGGTGTGGTCCCAGGCGCCGAGCACTTCGGCCGGGTTGAGCACGATGGCGTCGAGCCCGCGCGCGTCGCGCACCAGGCGCTCGGCCTCCAGCTTGGTGCGGGCATAGGGCGAGGCGGCGCGCCACGGCTGCAACGGCATGGTTTCGTCGGCCGCCATGCCCGGCTGTCCGGTGGAGCCGATGGTGGAGGTGGTGCTGGTGTACACCAGCCGCCGCACCCCGGCGCGCCGCGCCGCGTCCAGCACCGCGCGGGTGCCTTCGACGTTGGTGGCGGTCAGCCGCGGCAGATCGCGCATCAGGCAACTGGTGTCGCCAGCGGCGTGGATCACCGCATCCATGCCGCGCAGCGCGGCGGCCAGGCCGGCTGCGTCGTCGAGCCGGCCGGGCACCAGCGCCACGGGCAGGCGCTCCAGGTACTGGCGGCGCGCCTGCGGGCGCACCAGGCAGGCCACGTCATGACCGGCGGCGAGCAGCGCCTGGACGATGTTGAGACCGACGAAGCCGGTGGCGCCGGTGAGAAACACACGCATGTTCTGTTCCTTCAGCCAAGAGGGCGGAGCCTGGGCCAAGCGCGCTGCGGGCAACGGGCTTGGTGCAGGCACCGGAAACGGAAATGGGACGACCAGTCCGGGACGAATGCCGGGAGGCAGTGCAAGGCGCGCCGAGCGACGCGGGGTGATTCCCCCGCGAGCGAGGCGCAACGCCGCAATGCTCCTGACACCTATTCCACGGTCCGGGACGAATGCCGGAATGCAGTGCAAGACGCGCCGAGCTATGCGGGGTGGGTCTCCCGCGAGCGAGGTGCGACGCCGCAATGCTCCTGACACCTATTCCACGGTCCGGGACGAATGCCGGGAGGCAGTGCAAGGCGCGCCGAGCGACGCGGGGTGATTCCCCCGCGAGCGAGGTGCAACGCCGCAATGCGCCCGGCATTCGTTCCGGGGGGGATCAGGCGGCGACCATCTCCGGCAGATAGCGCTCGACCACGGCAATCACCTTGCCGATGGTCTCGAACTCGCGCAGTTCGGCCTCGGGCAGCTTCAACTTGAATTCGCGTTCCAGCGCGGTCATCAGGTCGAGCGACTTGAGCGAATCGATGTGGGCGAACGAGCGGAATTCATCGTTCAGGCCGATCTCGTCGTGGGTCATTTCGATGACTTGCAGACAGATCTCGACGATGCGTTGTTGCGTGGGGTTCATGGTGTTTCCTCAGGGTGACGTGGACGATCAGACAGAAGCGCCGCCGACGGCGGACAGCGCGGGTTCGGCGGGCCGAGCGGGTTGCCGCTTCAGTCCACCGGCCTTCTTTTCCCAGACCTCGGCCGGCACATCGCTCAGGAAGCTGAACTCGCCGGCCAGGTGGGGGGTTTCTCCGCCATCGATGCGGATGATTTCGCCGTTGATGTACTCGGCGTTGGGGCTGAGCAGGAACAGCGCCAGGTCGGCCAGTTCCTGCACCTTGCCGAGCCGCCCCAGGGGGATGCGCTCGGTGATCAGGGTGGGGATGTCGATGCCGGGCAGCAGGTCCTCGTGGATGCGCAGCTGCGCCATCGCGCCCTCGGTGGGAAAGGGCCCGGGCGAGATGCCGACGAAGCGCAGGCCGTAGCGGCCCCACTCGGCGGCAAGCGACTTGATCAGGTTCTCCACCCCGGCCTTGGCGCAGCCGGACGGCACCACGAAGGCGGAGCCGGTGCTGGCGTAGTTGGTGCTGATGCTCAGCACCGAGCCGCGCTGGCCGCGCTCGATCCAGTGCTTGCCCAGGGTCATGGTGCAATGCACGGTGCCCATCAGCACGGTGTCGACGATCAGCTTGAAGGCGTTGGTGCTCAGGCGTTCGGTGGGCGCGACGAAGTTGCCGGCGGCGCTGTTGACCAGGCTGTCGATATGGCCGAAGTGGGCCAGCGCGTGGGCCACGGCGTCCTCGACCTCGTCGGCGAAGCGGATGTCGCAGCGCACCGGCAGCACGTGCTCGCTGCCCAGTTCGCGCACGGTCTGCGCCAGCACGTCCTCGCGGCGGCCGGCGATGGCCACCCTGGCGCCGTGGCGCACCAGCTGCTCGGCGATGGCGCGGCCCAGGCCGCTGCCGCCGCCGGTGACGAAGGCGACGTGGCCTTCGAAGAGATCGGAGCGGAACATGGCGCCTCCTCAGGCCGTGACGGCTGGGCAATGCCCCGCCACCACATCCGCCACTTCGCCGACGGTGTAGATGTCGCGCTTGGCGTCGTCGGGAATGCGACCGCCGACGGCGCGCTCGATGCGGAACCAGATCTCCAGCATCTCGATGGAATCGATGCCGAGATCGCCGCCCAGGTAGAGCGCGGGATCGATGCGCTCGGGGTCGAGCGCGGTCTTCTTGAGGGCGTTGACCGCGTCGCAGAACGCGGCGAGCACTGCGGGTCGGGAGGTCATGGCAGGGTTACCTTCTGGTTGATGCCGCCAGTTCGGCGGACGTGGAATCGGAAGCGCGCGGCTGAGCGGCGCGCGGATCGGCGGTACGCGGCGACGGCAGGGTGCGCGCCAGCCAGCTGGCGATGTCGGCCGCCACCTGCTCCTCGCGCCCCGGATGGATGAAATGCCCGGCCGGATAGCGCCGGGTGGCGTTGGCGCGGCGTGGCGCGAGCGCCAGCCATTGCGCGGGATCGGACGGGCTGAGCAGCGGGTCGGCGTCGCCGCGCAGCGCCAGCACCGGGCACGGCGCGGGCCGCACCGGCAGGTGTTCCAGGTCGCGGCAGCAGGCGAGGTCGGCACGCACCACCGGCAGGAAGGCATCCAGCAGCGGCGGGCTGGCGAGGATCTCGTCGGGCAGGCCGCCCAGAGCGCGCAGCCGGCGCAGCAGGTCGCGGTCGTCCAGCCCGGACCACGACGGCGCCACCACCGCGCCGCCGGGCGAGCGGGCGCTGATCGCCACCAGGCCCAGCGGGGCGGCGGCGCTGGCGAGCGCCAGGCGGTAGGCGAACTGCGCGCCCATGCTGTAGCCGAGCAGTGCCAGCGGCCGGTCGGCCAGCCGCTCCAGGCCGGGCAGCAGGTCGTCGATCACGGCGGCGGCGTCATGGCACAGCGGATCGCGCCAGCGCAGGCCGCGCCCGGGGTATTCGGCGCCCCACACTTCGATGGTGGAAGGCAGCTGCTGCAACAGCGGCAGCAGGCTGGTGATCGAGCCGCCGGCGAAGCCGTAGGCGACCAGCCGCAGCGGCGCGGCGGGCGCATCGGGGCGCGCGTGGTGGCGCCGGCTCAACAGGTAGTAGCGTTCGGGATGCATGGCGGTCACTCCGCGAGGGTCTGGCGCATGTCGAGGGCCGGCCAGGCGCTGCCGGCCCGTGCCACTTCGCGCGCCGGCACGCCGGCCACGGTGGCATGCGGCGGCACCGGCTTGAGCACGATGGAGCCGGCGGCCACGCGGGCGCCCTCGCCCACTTCGATGTTGCCGAGCACCTTGGCGCCGGCGCCGATCATCACGCCGCGCCGCACCTTGGGATGGCGGTCCTGCGCGGCCTTGCCGGTGCCGCCCAGGGTGACGCCGTGCAGGATCGACACGTCGTCCTCGACCACGGCGGTCTCGCCGATGACGATGCCGGTGCCGTGGTCGAGCATGACCCGCGCGCCGATGCGCGCCGCGGGATGGATATCGATGGAGAACAGCGCCACGTTGCGGCTCTGCACCCACAGCGCCAGCGCGCGGCGTTCGTGGCGCCACAGCCAGTGGGCGATGCGCTGCGCCTGCAAGGCGCGGTAGCCGCGGTAATAGAGCAGCGGCGCCAGCGCGTCGCGGGTGGCCGGATCGCGCGCCGCGACGGCGTCCAGGTCCTCCAGCGCGATGCGCGGCAGCGCCGGCTGCTCGGCATAGATATCGAGGATCAGTCGATACAGCCGCGACGCGTCCAGGTGGCCGTCGGCCAGCAGGTCCGCCAGCAACACCGCCAGCGCGTGGGCCAGATCGGGCTGCGCCAGCACCGCCGCGTCGAGGAACGGCCGCAACAGCGGCTCGCGCTGCGCCTCGGCGCGGGCGAGATCCTGCAACGCACGCCACGCCGGATCGCTGTCGAGCGCGGGGGTTTCGTAGCGGGGAAGACAGTCGATCATGGCGCGTCTCCGGCACACAGGTCACAGGTGATCAGGCGCCCCGGCGAGCACCGCGAGGCCCCCTCGCGACGGCGAGGGCGGGGGGAGTGGAATGAACCGGGAGGGGCCGACACCGGCATGTCACCACTGCGTCGCACCCAGCTCTGCCGGGGGCTGTGGGTCATTGCTGCGGAAGACATGTGGTGATCCATCGCGCGGCGCTCAGAAGTAAACCCGGGCTTTCGCGCCGAGCATCCAGCTCTGGCCGCTGGCGCCGTATTCGGAATCGGCATCGCCGTCGGCCCAAGTGGCGCTCAGGGCCAGCTCGGTGCGGGGCCAGCGGTTGCGCCACTCGCACCAGGCGAAGCGGCTGTCGTCCACCAGGCTGGCGCGCAGCAGGCAGTTGAGATCGGCGTCGTGGGCCAGGAAGCGGTCCCACTGCAACATCGCCATCGCGCTGTGCTCGGCCAATGGATCCTGGCGGGCGCCGGCGGCGGTCAATGCGCGGGCGGCCTGGGTCGGCGAGAACGTCCGCCAGTCGCCGCGCCAGTCGTCGCGGCCCAGGCCGCCGCCGTTGTAGTCGTATTCCAGAGTGAAGGTCTGATTCGACTCGGTGCTGTACGAGAAACCGGCGGCCAGCTGCTGGTAGCGCCGCGGCGCGGCGTCGGCGTCGCGCGCCAGGTCGACCAGCGTGGGGCGGCGGGTGCTGGCGAACTCCAGATACGCCACCACCGCGCGGCCCAGGTTGTTGGTGAGGTTGAAGCCCCAGGTGACGTCGCCGTGCTCCAGCGTGTGCAGCACGAGGTTGCTGTACAGGCCCTGCCAGCGCGGCAGGGCGTACATCAGGTAAGCCTGGGCCTGGCCGTCGTTGACCGCGCCCCAGCGCGGGTCGTACCAGTGCTCGGGCGGGTCGTTGTCCAGGTGCGGCACCAGCATCCCGGCCAGGGTGCCGCCGGCGAAGCTGTGCTGGGCGCGCACGCCGACCACGCCGAGCCGGCTTTCGCGCAGCACGGCCGGATCGGCGGTGCGCCGCGCCAGCAGCGCGCCGTCGCGGAACACGTCGGAAGGGTTGAAGCCGACGGCGACGCCGTCGCGGATATTGATGCGGCCGACGCCGACGCCCCAGTCGTCGCCGCTGCGGCTGAGGTACAGCTCGCGCAGGGTGAGGCTGAGGTTGTCGGCATCCAGGCCGGCGCCGGGCGCGCTGTCCACGTCGATCCGCGCGTTGAGCGTGCCGCGCCAGTCGCCGGGCAGCGGGCGTACGCCGTAGCCGTCCAACCCCAGGTTGCCGTGCCAGGTGTCGGGTTGCGGATCGTGCATCAGCAGGCGGTTGGCCGCCAGCTCCAGGAACAACTTGCCCTGCCCGTCCGTCACCGGGGCCGGCGCGGGCGTCTCGACACTGTCGGGCAGCCACGGCGCGTCGTCCGCCCACGCCGGGGCGGTGCAGGCCAGGCCGAGCACCATGGCCAGCAGCGCCGCGCACGCACGGCCGCCGGCCACGGCCGGGCAGGCCGTGGTGCGGGGGGCGTGGACGTGTTGCAAACGGCGCATGGTGCTTTCCCGTCATCGATTGAACTGCTGCGAATTGAACAGGAAAGCGCCGGAGGGCGAAGCTACCAACTCTGGTAGTGGTAAGCCTTACATCAGCAAACGGTGTTGAAGCAGAAATGTTGCAATGCAAACAGCATGGGGGTTTGTGCTAGCATTGCCCCGCAGAAATCGCTCCACGATTCACGCTGCTGCAATATGGGTCGGGCGAAATCAAAAAGGATGGCTCTCATTATTCCGCAGTAAACGCGGCGATTTTCCATCGAATCCGGCCCGCCCCGGGATGGCATGCGACCGCGTAACAAGACGGCGAGGAGAATTTCGATGAAAAGCTGGGCGGAAGATCTGCTATCCAGCCTGGAGGACGCCCAGGATGAATTGCAGATTTTTCAAAAGATCGAAAAGGCCGCCGCAGCGCTGGGATTCGACTTCGTAGCCCACGGCATGCGCCTGCCATTACCGCTTTCCAATCCCCGCACCTTTATCCAGAGCAATTATCCCGACGCCTGGCGCGAGCGCTACCTGGCCGCCGGCTACCTGGAGACCGATCCTTCGGTGCTGCACGGACGGCAATCGCAGGCCCCGCTGGTGTGGTCGCGCGAGGCGTTCCAGAACGCGCCGCAGCTGTGGGAGGAAGCCAACGATTTCGGGCTGCGCGTGGGTTGGGCACAGTCCAGCCTGGATGCGCAGGGCGTGGGCAGCATGCTGACGCTGGCGCGCTCGGGCGAGCCGCTCACCCCCGAGGAGCTGGCCGGCAAGGAGTTCCGCATGCGCTGGCTGGTCAATATGACGCACCTGGCGCTGGCCTCGCTGCACAAATCGGAAATGCGCAAATACGCCACCACGTCTTTGACCGCGCGGGAAATCGAGATATTGAAATGGACCGGCGACGGCAAGACCTCCGGCGAGATATCGGACATTCTGGCCGTTTCGGAAAACACGGTGAATTTCCATATCAAGAATGCGGTGGCCAAATTGCAGACCGCCAACAAGACCGCGGCGGTGGTTCGCGCCGCCATGATGGGCTTGCTCAATTAGCCGGGATGGCAGTCCATTCCGTGCGCAACACCGCACGCGATTGCGCCGGCCCGGGCCAATTCGTTGGTTGGTTTCCAATCAATTTTTTCTGTTTCGCCACCATTCGTCCTGCCGAGGATACCGGCCGCCGAACGGTCGGCATGTCCCGCCGCGCTCTCACTTGCTGACAACACTGACTACCTGCTTTCTGGATCGCCCCCGGCGGCGATGTCCAGCAGGCGGGGATCGGCCAGCAGTTGCGCCAGGTCGCCCTGCCCCGGCAGGCGCGGCCGCGCGGGGTCGGGATTCACCCGGCGGATCCAGATGGCGAGCACGCGCCCCGGGTAGCGTTCGGCCAGCGCGGCGTAGATTTCCGGGTCCTGCTCGCCGTCGTCGCCGAACAGCACGAAGCGCAGCGTGGGCAGCGCGTCGAACAGGGCGGTCAGCCGCGCCGTCTTGTAGCCGCGCTGGTCGGTCAGCGAGCCCTCCCCCAGCCGCTTGGCCAGCAGCACGCCGCGCGGGAAGCCGTTGGCGGCGAAGAAACGCCGCAGGTTGTCGGTGAACTGGCGCGGCGACGCCGACAGGTAGAACAGCGGCGCCGACGGCGGGTGCGGCGTGGCGGCGACCAGCCCGGCATACAACGCGGCCAGTCCGGGCACGGCGAGGCGCTGTTCGGGCGGCAGCGTCAGGCTGTTGCCCAGCAGGCGGTGGGTGTCGTTCACCTCGGACACCATCACCGTATCGTCCACGTCCGACACGATGCCGACGCGGTGCAGCGGCGACGGCACCAGCAGGCCGGCGTCGCTGGAGGGCGGTGGATCGCTGTCGATCGGATGCCAGCCCGGCGCCGGCGCGGCGGTTTCGCGCACCTGCCAGTAGCCGCCGTCGTCCACCTCGGCGCGCCAGGCGCGCTGGCCGACGCGTACCCTCACCTCGGCGTGCTCGCCATCGGTGAGCAGCTGCCGCGCGCTGCGGTACAGCGCGTGCAGGCGGCCGGCCTCGGGGTGGGCGGCGGTACGTGCCTCGGTGACGCGGCCGGCGAGCACGAAGCCGCCGGCGCCGGCCACCGCGTCATCCACCGTGTTGTGCAGCCCATCGTCGCCCCAGGCCCAGGCGCTCCAGGCCATGGTCAGGCCCAACAGCAGCAGCGCGCGCATGTCATCGCCCCACCCGCGTTGGCGGGAGGGCGCGGCGGCGAGACGAAACGGGACGGGAGACGGGCATCGGCGGTGGGCAGGTGGCGGGCGGGCTTCCAGGTTAGCGCAAGCCCGCGACGAACCGAAACCGCCCCGCCGTGGTGGCGGGGCGGCGACTGTCGGCGGCAAAGCTCAATCCCGCTTCGGCTCGGGCGGTACTTCATCCGGCACGACCGGGTCGGTCGGGCCGAGGTCGGTCGGGCCGCGCCGCACCGGGGCCAGCGCGTACCAGTCCACGCCGCGGGTCAGCACCATCACCACCGCCAGCAGGGCGAACAGCGCCAGGCTGCCCATCAGCAGGGCCACGTCCTCCGATTGCAGGATGCCGAACAGCAGGCCGTACAACCCCGCCAGCAGGCCGGCGAACCCCGCGCCGCGCCGCCAGCCGCCGAGCACGTGGCTGCCGTAGAAGCCCAGCAGCGCGGTGGAGGCGCCCGCGGCGATCCAGTAGGCGGCGGCGAAGGCGATGTGCTCGGCCAGCGACAGCGTCAGCAGGAAGAACAACGCCAGGGCGATCCCGACCAGGCCGTACTGCACCGGGTGCACCGCCACGCGCTTGACCACCTCGACCACCAGCACGGCGCCGAAGATCAGCAGCAGGAACAGCTCGGCGTATTTGACGGTGCGCTCGGCCAGCAGGTAGCGGTTCACCGGGTCGATCAGCCGCAGGCCCAGCTGCTCGCCGCCGAACAGGCCGCACTCGGCGCCGCGCTTCACGCAGGCGGCGACGGCCTCGTCGGTGAAGCCGCTGGCCCAGTAGCTGGTCTCCCACTCGGCGGCGAAGCCCTGGCCGGTCACTTGGCGGCGCACCGGGGCGAAGCGGCCGTCGAAGCTGGGATGCGGCCAGTTGCCGCTGAGGGTGACGTTGACCGCCTTGCCCACCGGCGCCACCGCCAGTTCGCCGGTGCCGGCCAGCTTGAGTTGCAGGGCGAAGGTGCTGGTGCGCGCGTCGCCGCCCACCGCCAGATCGAGCGGCGCATGCAGGCCGGCGCTGAGCCAGTTGACGCCGGCACCCGGCAGGAATTGCAGCGGCGCCTCGTCCAGCTGGCCTGCCAGCGCGCCGATGCCGCGCGCGTCGCTCACGCCCAGGGTGAGGAACGGCCGGCCCCATTCGTACTCGACGCGCTCGCCGCGCCCGGCCGGCGCCTCCAGCTCGGCGCGCGCCGGGATGCGGAAGCCGCCGGACAGCCGCGCGTCGGCGTGGTACAGCCGCGATTCGTAGATGCCGCGCCGCAGGGTTTCGCTGTCGAGCCCGGCCTTCAGGGTGAGGCGCTCGGGTTGCAGCACCACCACCGATTCGTCGGCCGACGCGGCGCGCCATTCCTTCACCGTATGGCCGTCCTGCTGCTTTTCCGACAGCGTCCACACTGTCTTGCGGTACGGCAGCACCACCAGCGGCCCGACCAGCGTCTGCGGCCGGGCGCTGTAGGCGGCCATCTCCTGCTCCACCTGCTGCGCGCGCTGCTGCCGCTCCTCGACCAGCCCGCGCACCATGCTCAGCGGGATCAGCAACACCACCACCAGGAAAGCCAGGGCGGCCAGTTTCCAGGCCAGTGATCTGTTCATGTCTCGTCTCCTCGCCGCGCCGATGGGCGCGGATGGCGGCACTGTGCGCCGCGGGTGTCGAGGGACGATGGAGGGAATGTGGAGGTTGTGTGGAGAGGCCGGTTCATCGTCGTCCGATGACGGCCACCCTGCGAGCCGCCCTACCCCAGCAACCGCAGCGTCGCCACCACGCCGCCGGCGGGGTGGTTGTCCACCGCCAGCGTGCCGCCGTGCAGTTCGGCGATGGTGCGGGTCAGCGCCAGGCCCAGGCCGGTGCCGCGCTGGCTGCCGTCCGGGCGCGGCAGCGAGTAGAAGCGCTCGCCCAGGCGCGGCAGGGCGTAGTCGGGGATGGCGGGGCCGTCGTTGTGCAGCGCCAGCGCCCAGCCGGCGCCGTCGCGCTCGGCGGCGATGCGGATCACGCCGTCGGGCGGGGTGAAGTCGATGGCGTTCTGCAGCAGGTTGCGCAGCGCCTGCTCGATCAGGAAGCGTTCGCCGCTGACGCCGGCGTCGGCCGGGATGGCCAGTTCCAGCCCGATGCGGCCGGTGTCCAGCCGGGGCGCCAGCGCGGCGAGGACGGTCTCGGCGACGGCGGTCAGCGATACCGGCTCGCGGTTGGCGGGCGCCTGCCGCGTTTCCAGCCGCGCCAGCTCCAGCAGGCGGTCGACGATGCTTTGCAGCCGTTCGGCCTCGCGGCGGATATGTCCGACGAAGCGCGCGCGCTCGGCCGGCGCCAGGTCTTCGTCCAGCAATTCGGCGGCGCCGCGGATGCCGGCCAGCGGGCTCTTCAATTCGTGGGTCAGGCCGTGCACGTAGTGCTCGACGTAGGCCTTGCCCTCCAGCCGTTCGCGCATCTCGCCCAGCGCCTGCGCCAGCACCGCCAGTTCGCGGTTGCCGGGCAGCGCGGGCACCGGGGCGGGGCGGCCGGCGCTGACGGCGTGGGCGAACTCGGTGAGGCGGCCGATGGCGCGCGACAGCCACCAGGAGAAGCCGGCGCCGAACAGCAGCCCCAGGCCGACGATCAGCATCAGCGCGCGCAGCAGCTTGCCGTGGGCGCGCTCGATGTACGGCTGCATGGCGTGGTTGGGCTTGGCCACGGTGAGCGCGCCGACGATGCAGCCGTCGACGCGGATCGGCGCGGCGACGTACATCACGGTGGTGGCGTCGTCGGCGTACTGGTGGCGCGAGGTGCGCGCGCCGTACTGGCCGCGCAGGGTGGTAGACATCGCGCCACTGCGAGTAATCCTGCCCGAGCGCGTCGCCGGTGGAATCGAACACCACGATGCCGCGCGCGTCGGTGGCGTAGACGCGCAGGTCGACCGCGCCCTTGGCCACGCCCCAGATGCGCGCGTTGGGCGAGCGCTGCACGTAGTCGTCCACCGCGCGGGCGAACTCGCCGTCGGCCAGGGTGCCGGCGACGAAGTCGGGCCGGATCAGCTCGGCCATCAGGTTGGCGGTGTCGATCATGATCTCCTCGGCGGACTGGCGCATCGCCGGCTTGATCTCGTCGCGGATCAGGTCGACCACGTACCAGCCGAGCACGGCGACGATCAGGAAGTAGCCGAGGAAGATGCGCAGGCTGAAGCGCATCAGCCGCCGTCCTTGAGCGAATAGCCGAAGCCGCGGTGGGTCTCGATGGGGTCGTCGTCGGGCGCGATCTCGCGCAGCTTGGCGCGCACGCTCTTCACGTGGCTGTCGATCACGCGTTCGAAGCTGTCCTCGGCGGCCTCGCCCAGCGCGTCGAGCAGCTGCGCGCGGCTGAACACCCGCCCCGGCGCGCTGGCCAGCAGCGCCAGCACGCGGTATTCGGACGGCGTCAGCGCCAGCCAGTGGCCGCGATAGCGCAGCCGGCGCGCGGCGGCGTCGTGCTCCAGCGCGGTCGCCGGCGCGGTCGTGGCGACGCGGGCGCCGGTGCGCTTGAGGATGGCGCGCACCCGCGCCACTACCTCGCGCGGGCTGAACGGCTTGACCACGTAGTCGTCGGCGCCCAGCTCCAGCCCGACGATGCGGTCCACCTCGTCGGCGCGTGCGGTCAGCATCAGCACCGGCACCTCGCCCTGGCGGCGGATGCGCTTGAGCACCTCGAAGCCGCTGTCGTCCGGCAGGCCGACATCCAGGATCACCAGCGCCGCCCCCGGCAACGCCGCCTCGCCATCGCGCGCCAGCCGCCGCCAATCCACCTCGAAGCCCTCGCGGCGCAGCGCGAACGCCAGGGTGTCGGCGATGGCGGGTTCGTCTTCGATCAACAGGATGCGGGTCATGGGGGGGATTCTAGGCTTGGTCGGGGTTGGAACCCCACACCTTGAACCACTGAGGACACAGAGAGCACAGAGGTTTCACTGAGAAAACCGGATCGGAACGAATCGCGGCACCACATCGCACCATGCGTACCCATAGCAGCGACTTGATCTCTTGGAGGGCCTTCCTCCGTGAAACCTCCGTGTCCTCACTGTCCTCAGTGGTTCAAGGTGTGGGGTTCCAACCCCCGCCCCCCTCACTCCGGCGTCGGCAACGGTGGCGCCAGCGAGATGATCAGTGCGGCGGCGAGGATGGCGGCGCCGCCCAGCCATTGCGCCGGGCTCAGCGGTTCGGTCAGCAGCCAGGCGGCGAGCAGTACGCTGACCACCGGCTCCAGCGTGGACAGGGTCGAGGCTTCGGCGGCGGACAGGCGGTCCAGCCCGGCGAGGAAGGCGAAGATGGCGATCACGGTGGAGACGACGGCGATGGCCAGCACCGCCGCCCAGCCGGTGGCGTCGCCGGGCCAGTGCGGCTGGCGCAGCGCGGTGGTGCCCCACATCACCGCGGCGGCGGCGAGCATCACCACGCTGGCGGCCGGCAATGCGCCGGCCAATGGCGTCAGGCGGGCGCCGGCCAGGATGTAGCACGAGTAGATCAGCGCCGCCGCCACGCCGAAGGCCACGCCCAGCGCGCTGCCGTGCAACGCGGCGCCGATGGTCAGCACCAGCCCGACGCAGGCCAGCGCCAGCGCGCCCCACACCCGCCGCCGCAGCTTTTCGCCGAGGAAGCACGCCGACAGCAGGGTAACGATCACCGGGTAGAGGTAGAGCAGCAGCGCCGCCAGCGCGGCGCTGGCGTATTGCAGCGCGGTGAAGTAGCTGAACGCCTGCCCGGCGTAGCCGATGCCGCCCATCGCGGCCAGCCCCGCCAGCACCCGTCCGCGCGGCCAGCGCGCGCGCCGCCACAGCATGATCGCGGCCATCACCACCGCCGCCAGGCTGAAGCGGATGATCAACAGACCCTGCGTATCGACCCCGCTGCGCAACGCCCAGGTGCCGAAGATCGGCATCAGGCCGAAGGCGACGGCGGAAAGCAGGATCAGCAGGATGCCGGTAGTGCGGCGGGCGAGGGGCATGGGCAGGCCTGGGCGAAAGTCAAAAGCAGATCTTGAACCACAGAGGACAGTGAGAACACAGAGGTTTCACAGAGGAAAACCCATGGAGAAGCAGGCTTGCCAGTATCTGCGGGCCCTTCATACGACCATGCCGGATATCGCGATGCAAGTTGGTCGGGGTTCTCAGTGAAACCTCTGTGTTCTCACTGTCCTCTGTGGTTCAAGACGTGGGGGTTTCAATTGCCCCCTCACATCCCATCGATCACCGCCAGCCAGCGCGCCTTGGCGGCGGGCTCCAGCCAGCTGGCGTCGATGCCGTTGCGAGCCAGTTGCAGCAGTTCCTCGCGCGTCAGGCCCAGCGCTTCGGCGCAGGCGCGCCAGTTCTCGCCGACGTAGCCGCCGAAGTAAGCCGGATCGTCGGAGTTGACGGTGGCGACCAGGCCGGCCTGCAACAACTGGCGCAGCGGGTGCCGGGTCAGGCTCGGGTAGACCTTGAGCCGCACGTTGGACAGCGGGCACACGGTAAGCGGGATGCGGCGGCGCGCCAGTTCGGCCACCAGCACCGGGTCTTCCAGCGCGCGCACGCCGTGGTCGATGCGGCACACCCGCAGCGCGTTCAGCGCCTGCCACACGTATTCCGGGGGGCCTTCCTCGCCGGCGTGCGCCACACAGGGCAGGCCCAGTTCGCGGCAGCGGGCGAACAGCCGCTCGAACTTCTGCGGCGGGTGACCCGCCTCGCTGGAATCGAGCCCGACGCCGTCGATGCGGTCCAGATGCGGCAGCGCTTCCTCCAGCGTGGCGAAGCCGTCGGCCTCAGGCAGGTGACGCAAAAAGCACAGGATCAGCCGATGGCTGATGCCGAACTCGCGCTCGCCATCCGTCAGCGCGCGGCGGATGCCGTTCAGCACGGTGGCGAACGGCACGCCGCGCGCGGTGTGGGTCTGCGGGTCGAAGAAGATCTCCACATGCACCACGCCATCGGCGTGCGCGCGTGCGAGGTAGGCGCGGGTCAGGTCGTGGAAGTCGGCCTCGCTGCGCAGCACGTCGGCGCCGGCGTAGTAGAGGTCGAGGAAGGATTGCAGGTCCTTGAAATCGTAGGCAGCGCGCAGCGCGTCCACGTCGGCGTAGGGCAGCGCCACGCCGTGGCGCTCGGCCAGTGCGAACAGCAATTCGGGTTCGAGGGTGCCTTCGATGTGCAGGTGCAGCTCGGTCTTGGGCAGGCGGGCAAGCCAGTCGGGAGAGACGCGCATGATGGGGCCGGAGAGGAAAAGTGGCCCCAGCTTAGCCCAAGCGCCCTCGGCCCGCGTCCGTGGCATCCCTAGGGTGGAGCGGACCTCAAGCGCGGGATGCGGCAAGCCGCGAACCGGATGGCGGGCGGCATGCGCCCGGCACGCTCAGGCGCTGTACACCACGCGGCCGAAGCGGGCGCGTTCCTCGGTCGGGGTGATGGCGACCAGTTTGTCCAGGCGCACGTCCAGCACGCCGTCGCGGGTGGAAAGCCGCAGGTATTCGCCGCCGTGGCGGCCGAACACGTCCAGCGCCACGCCTTCGCAGTCGGGCGCTTCGCGCCGCTCGACGCGCAGCGGGTAGCGGTACATGCAGGCGATTTCGAGGTAGTCGTGCAGGTCGCACGAGATGGGGCTGTAGTCGGTCATCGTCGTCCTCGTCGCTAGAGGTTTGGAGCGGCAAACAAAACCTTTCTGGCGGCGCCGCGCTTACTTGCCGTACGCCTTGTACTGCCTGCGTTTCGGGCGTCTTGCCAGAACCAGCTACGCTGGATTTTGTTAGCCGCTCTTGGGCATGCTGGCGACATCGGGCCTCCCAGCATAGTCCGTGAACATTGCGCTTACGTTGCGGATGTCCTGTCGTTTCGGGACGTCCGTCGGGTCGATCCCCGTTTTGGGGCACGCGACCCGCGAGGGCTGGCGCCGATCGGCGCCGCGGCATTGCCAGGGCCGGGAGCAGGCGGTCGGTCGGTTCCGGCCCACCCCGCCAGCGACACTGGCGATCCGGCGATGGAAAAACCCGGTGCGCGGTGCGGCCGGGTTCATGCTCGGGCCGGTGGTCGCCGGGGAAGTTCGGCCGGTCGTCGTGGCGGGCGGGCGAACGGTACTGGTGCGTCAACCGACACCTGTCGTCGAGATCGCGACCAGGCATGCGCAACGCACGCCGGACGAGGGGCAATCAGCGCGACGCGGGGCCGGGGTCGGACCGTGGCCGCGCTCAGTCGAACAGCGCCAGCACCTGCTCGGGCGGGCGGCCCAGCGCGGCGCGGGCCTGGTCCACCACCACGATGGGCCGCTCGATCAGGCGCGGATGCGCGACCATGGCGGCGATCAGCTGTTCGTCGCCCAGCGCGGGATCGGCCAGCCCCAGCGCGGCGTATTCGTCCTCGCCGGTGCGCAGCAACTGGCGCGGCGACTTGCCCAGCAACTTCAGCAGATGACGCAGGGTGGCCGCGTCCGGTGGCGTATCCAGGTAGCGCACCACCTCGGGAGCAATGCCGCGCGCCTCCAGCAGCGCCAGGGTGTCGCGCGATTTGCTGCAACGGGGGTTGTGGTAGATGGTGACCTGCATGGCGGCGCTCCGGCGAAAAGCGCCAGTGTAGGGCGAATCGGCCTAGGGCCGAACAGCACGCCGCGCCTTCCCGCCGGGGCACGGGAAGGCGCGCGGCGAACGTCAGCGCTGGTAGTAGGCGGTGAACCCGGCCTGACCCAGGCTGGCGCCCTGGATGGCCTTTTCCTGCTCGGCCGGGCTGGCGTCCTCGGCCAGCTTGAGCTGCTTCACCTTCAACGCGTAGACCACGAAGTTGTAGCGGTGGCGGCCATGGCCGATCGGCGGGCAGGCGCCGCCGAAGCCGTTGCCGCCGAAGCTGGTCAGCCCCTGCACCGCCCCCTTGGGCACCTTGGCGCCGGTGCTGACGCCGGCGCCGGTGGGCAGCGCGGTGACGCCGGCCGGGATGTTGTAGACGATCCAGTGATACCAGCCGCCCGCGACCGGCGCGTCGGGATCGTGCAGCACCAGCGCGTAGCTCTGGGTGCCGGCGGGCGCGCCCTGCCACTTCAGCGCGGGCGAGGTGTTGCCGCCGTTGCAGCCGTAGCCGATGTACACCTGCTTGTCGGACAGCGTGCTCTCGGCCGGCGCGTCGCTGCTGGTGAGGGTGAAGTCGGCCCAGGCCAGGGCGGGAAGGAAGGCGAGCATGGCGAGATAGCGCTTCATCGGGGGAATCTCCGGTAGGTGACGTCCCCACGATACGGCGCCCTTCTCGCATCGTCTCGCCTGAAACGTGCAGGTTATCGCCCGTGGCGCTCAGCGGCCCGGCGGGCACGCCGGTGCGGTAACGGAAGCACTAGCAAGCCTCCGGCTCGGTTCCCGTGGCGTGCCGGCAATGGCGCCCCCCCTGCTCGACTCCACTCCCCCCGGACTCAGCCCGCCACGGCTTCGCGTTCCTGTTCGTGCGCTTCGCGCAGGGCGGTGGGGGTGAGGCCGAAGCGGGCGCGGAAGGCGTCGGTGAAGCGCGACGGCGAGGTGTAGCCGCAGGCCAGGGCGACACGCTGGATCGATTGCTGGGTCTGCATCACCAGCCCCAGCGCGCGGCCCATGCGCACGTCGGCCAGCAACGCGGCGAAGCTGGTGTCCTCGTCGGCCAGGCGGCGGCGCAGCGTGGCCTCGCTCACCGCCAGTCGCCGCGCGACCTCGGCCATGCGCCAGTCCTCGGCGGGGTCGTAGTCGATCAGCCGTGCCACGCGCTCGCGCCAGCTGCCCGGCTGCGCCAGCACCAGGTCGCGCGCGACGCCCTGCCGCGCCAGCGCCAGCCACAACGCCTGCCAGCGGTGCTCGACCAGCGCGGCGTCCAGCGGCGTGCGCTGCGGCAGCAGCACCTGCTCCACGTAATCGGACAGCGTCTTCCAGCACACGGCGTCGGGGGTGAACACCAGTTCGTCGTCGAGCGTGGGCGGCAGCTCGCCGGCGTACTGGTCGGCGAAGCGCTTCATCCAGCCGGTGTCGCCGACGATGGTCAGCCCGGCGAAGTAGCCCAGCCGCGGGTCCGGCAGGTTGGTGAAGCTGACCTCCTGCCCGGCGCCGACGCCGATCCACTGGCCAGGCCGGCACAGCACGACCTCGTCGCCGCGGTGGATGCGCTTCTCGCCCGCCAGCACGGCGATCAGGCACGGCGAGAAGAATGGCGCGCGCAGCACGCGGGTTTCGCGGCGGAACTGGAACAGCCCGGCCCGGCCGAGCTGCATGCGCTCGCCGTGGCGGTCGATGCGCAACAGGTGTTGCAGGATGGTGGCGTGCATCGGGGATCACTCCTGGTAATCGCCTCATGATAGGGGCAACGCCCCTGGGAAGGGAGAAGGGCTGCGCCCTTTGGGAAGGGGGAAGGGTCAAGTCAAAAGCAAAGGCAGGAACAGCGCGGCTTTGGATTTTCACCCTTCCCTCTTCTCCCTTCCCTCTTCCCATCCCATACTTGCCGCCTTTCACAGGGAGGGGCGATGGCGCTCAAATCAACCATCTACAAGGTCGAGCTGAACGTGGCGGACCTGGATCGCGGTTACTACGGCAGCCACGGGCTGACCATCGCCCGTCATCCGTCGGAGACGGACGAACGTATGATGCTGCGGGTGCTGGCGTTCGCGCTGCACGCGAGCGAGGGACTGGAGTTCGGCCGGGGCATCAGCGACGAGGACGAGCCGGCGCTGTGGCGCCGCAACCTGGTCGACGAGATCGAGCTGTGGATCGACCTGGGCCAGCCCGACGAGCGCCGCCTGAAGAAGGCGGCCACCCGCGCCGCCGAAGCCTGGGTCTACGCCTACGGCCCGCGCAATGCCGACGTGTGGTGGCAGGGCGTGTCGGGCCAGGCCGGGCGTTACGACAACCTGCACGTGATGGCGCTGGACGGCGACGCCATGGCCGCGCTGGGCACGCTGGCCGAACGCGGCATGACGCTGCACGTGACGATCCAGGAAGGCGAGATTTCGCTGTCCAACGGCGACGACAACGTGGCGATCACGCTGCGGGCATTGCTGGGGTGAGGCCCGAAAAACCAACCCCAAATCTTGAAACACAGAGCACACGGAGAGCACGGAGTTTCACAGAGGAAACCAGAGAGGGAGAGGGGCCAAACGGCGCGTGACGCGGTCGTTGCTATTGCCCTTCCCTCTTCCCAGGGCAACCGGGAAGGAGAAAGGAACAAGAGTGAAAGTTCCGATTTCCCTCCTTTCCCGCCGATTTCCTCCGTGAAACTCCGTGCTCTCCGTGTCCTCTGTGTTTCAAGACCTGGGGTTCCGGGTTTACGCCGTTGCCCTTCCCCCTTCTCTCTTCCCAGCCTTAGTGCGCCTGTTCCCAGTTGTCGCCGACGCCCACTTCGGCCACCAGCGGCACCGACAGGGTGGCGACGCCGGCCATCTGGCGCGGCAGTTCGGCGCTGACCAGCGCCAGTTCGGCTTCGGGCACTTCCAGCACCAGTTCGTCGTGCACTTGCAGGATCACGCGGCTGGCAAGGCCGGCTTCGTCCAGCCAGCGATCCACCGCCAGCATCGCCAGCTTGATCAGGTCGGCGGCGGTGCCCTGCATCGGGGCGTTGATCGCGGCGCGCTCGGCGCCGGCGCGGCGGGCGGGGTTGGCGGACTTGATCTCGGGCAGCCATAGCCGGCGGCCGAACACGGTTTCCACGTAGCCGCGGTCGCGGGCCTCGCCGCGGGTGCGCTCCATGTACTCGGCCACGCCGGGGAAGCGGCCGAAGTAGCGCGAGATGTAGTTCTGCGCCGCGCTGCGTTCGATCTCCAGCTGCGCCGCCAGGCCGAAGGCGCTCATGCCGTAGATCAGGCCGAAGTTGATGGTCTTGGCGTAGCGGCGCTGTTCGCTGCTGACCTCGTCGCGCGCCACGCCGAACACTTCGGCGGCGGTGGCGCGGTGGATGTCCACGCCTTCGGCGAACGCCTTGAGCAAGGCGGCGTCGCCCGACAGGTGCGCCATGATGCGCAGCTCGATCTGCGAATAGTCGGCCGAGACGATGCGGCTGCCCGGCGGGGCGATGAACGCTTCGCGGATGCGCCGGCCCTCGGCGGTGCGGATCGGGATGTTCTGCAGGTTGGGGTCGGTGGACGACAGCCGCCCGGTGACGGCGACGGTCTGGTTGAAGCTGGTGTGCACCCGACCGGTGGCGGGGTTCACCATCGACGACAGCTTGTCGGTGTAGGTGGATTTCAGCTTGGACAGCGAGCGGTGTTCCAGCAGCACCTTGGGCAGCGGGAAATCCTTGGCCAGTTCGGTGAGCACGTCCTCGTCGGTGGACGGCGCGCCCTTGGGGGTCTTCTTCACCACCGGCAGCTTGAGGCGGTCGAAGAAGATTTCGCCGATCTGCTTGGGCGAGCCCAGGTTGAACGGCTGCCCGGCCAGCTCGTACGCCTGGGATTCCAGCGCCAGCAGCTTGTGGCCGATCTCGTGGCTCTGCTGCGCCAGCTTTTTGGCGTCGATCAGCACGCCGGTGCGTTCCATCTTGAACAGCACTTCGCGCACCGGCAGCTCGATGTCGCGGTACAGCGCCATCAGTTGCGGCAGTTCGGCCAGGCGCGCGGTCAGGCGGCCGGCCAGGCGCAGCGCGATGTCGGCGTCCTCGGCGGCGTAGGCGGTGGCGGTGTCCACCGGCACTTCGTCGAAGCCGATCTGCTTGGCGCCCTTGCCGCACACTTCTTCATACAGGATGGTGGTCTCACCCAATTCGCGCGCGGCCTGATCGTCCAGGTTGTGGCGCTCGTGGCTGGCCAGCACGTAGCTCATCAGCAGGGTGTCGTCGGCGACGCCGCGCAGGGCGATGCCGTGGTTGGCGAACACGTGCTGGTCGTACTTGAGGTTCTGTCCCAGCTTGAGATGCGCGGTGGACTCCAGCCACGGCCGGAGTCGCGCCAGCGTGGGCTCCAGCGGCAGTTGCTGCGGCATGTCCGGGCCGCGGTGCGCCAGCGGCAGATAGGCCGCGCGGCCCGCCTCCAGCGCCAGCGAGATGCCGACGATGCGCGCCTGCATCGGGTCCAGGCTGGTGGTCTCGGTGTCGATCGACACCACCGGCGCGGCCATGATGCGCGCCAGCCAGTCGTCGAGTTGCGCCTCGGTGGTGATGGCTTCGTAGTGCCGCTCGACGGTGGCCGGCTGGTCGATCTCGATGGTGGGCGCGGGGGCCGGGGCGGGGGCGTCGCCGAAATCCAGCGCGCCGCTGGCGCCGGCCGTCGGCTCGGCGCTGGGGAAGGCCGCGGGCGTGGCCAGCCTGGCCTCGGCCTCGGTGGTCCAGGTGCGGAAATGGTAGCGGCGGAACATCGCCAGCAGGGTGGCCCAGTCCTCGGCGACGGGGGCCAGGTCGGGCAGGCCGTGCGGCAGTTCGTCGGCCAGCGGCACGTCGCACTTGATGGTGACCAGCGCCCGCGCGGTGGGCAGCCAGGACAGCGTGTCGCGCAGGTTGTCGCCGACCACGCCCTTGATGGCGTTGGCGTGCAGGATCAGCTGGTCCAGCGTCTGGTACTCGGCCAGCCATTTGGCGGCGGTCTTGGGGCCGCACTTGGGCACGCCGGGCACGTTGTCCACCGCGTCGCCCACCAGGGAGAGGTAGTCGACGATCTGGTCGGGGCGCACGGCGAACTTGGCGAACACACCGGCTTCGTCCAGCACCTCTTCGGTCATCGAGTTCTCGATGCGCACGTGCTGGTTCACCAGCTGCGCCATGTCCTTGTCGCCGGTGGAGATGATGGTCTCGATGCCCAGCTGCGTGGCCTGCAACGCCAGGGTGCCGATCACGTCGTCGGCCTCCACCCCGCTCACGCACAGCAGCGGAATGCCGAACGCCTTCACCGCGGCGTGGATCGGCTCCACCTGCACCCGCAGTTCGTCGGGCATCGGCGGCCGGTTGGCCTTGTAGTCGGCGTAGATATCGTCGCGGAAGGTCTTGCCCTTGGCGTCGAACACGCAGGCGATGTAGTCGGCGGGCGTGCCCTTGCGCAGCCGCTTGAGCATGTTGACGAAGCCATACAACGCGTTGGTGGGCGTGCCGTCGGGCGCGGACAGCTCGCGGATCGCGTGGAAGGCGCGGTAGAGGTAGGACGAACCGTCGATCAGCAGCAGCGTGGGCATGGGGCGATAACCTGGGCAGCGAGGCGTGCTTACCGCCTGCTATACTCGTTGTAAGAAATGGGAAGGCCCCGTGTCGTGATTTCACGGCCGTGCAGCAGCGACAGGGGCGGAACCCGGCCATTATAAAAGAGCGGTCGACAAAACCCAGCGAAGCGGTTCTGGCAAGACGTGCGCTACCAAGACAATGCAAGGCGTACGGCAAGTGAGCACGGCGCCGCCAGCAGGGTTCTGTTCACCGCTCCAGGCACTGCGCGGCTTGACCGACCGCAGCAGACCGCCCGGCCGGACCACGTATCCTTCCCGGCTTTTTCAGCCCGCGCGCAGGCCGCGACGCAGGCACCAGGACAGGCGCCGGACGACCTCGCCGCGCCGCCCGGAAACCCGTAACCGGAGAACCCCATGCCCGTCAGCCCGCGCTATCTCGCTTGCCTGTTCAGTCTGCTGGCCGCCTTCGCGGTGGCCGCCGACGACACCCCGCCGCCGATGCCCGACGAAGGCGCGGACGCCGCCACCGTCGAAGAGCCGGAAGTGCGCATCATCGAGAAGGACGACGCCACCGTCGCCGAGTACCGCATCCAGGGCAAGCTCTACATGATGCGGGTGACGCCCAGGGTCGGTAAGCCCTACTACCTGATCGACCGCGAAGGCAACGGCCGCTTCGACCGCGAGGACATCGGCGGCCCGAATCTCTCGGTGCCGCGCTGGGTGCTGTTCGAATGGTGAGTGCTGGTTGGTAACAGCAAATCTGTGAACACAGAGATCACGGAGAACACAGAGGGCACGGAGAAGATCAAAACCGTATGGAGCGAAAACCCAGGCGTCATCCGCTGACAACTGGGTGTGCCTCTCTCCAGGTTTTCTCTGTGTCCTCTGTGTTCTCCGTGCACTCTGTGTCCACAGGTTTTTTCCCCCTCTCCCCGCCCACCCCGCCCACCCCGCCCCCCCATGCCGACCGATTCCCGCTATACCCATCGCATCGCCAACCGCGCCGACCTGCCGCGCATCATCGAGATCTACAACGCCACCATCCCGTCGCGCCAGGTGACGGCCGATCTGGCGCCGGTCAGCGTCGCCAGCCGCGAGCCGTGGTTCGCCGCCCATCCGCCGGAGCGCCATCCGCTGTGGGTGGCCGAGCGCGACGGGCGGGTGGTCGGCTGGTTGAGCTTTTCGGCGTTCCACAGCCGCTCGGCCTACGACGGCACCGCCGAGCTGGGCATCTACGTAGACGAGGCCGAGCGCGGCCATGGTCTGGGGCGGCAAATGCTGCGCGACGCCATGGCGCAGGCGCCGGCATTGGGTTTCCATACGCTGGTCGGGCTGATCTTCGGTCACAACGCGCCCAGCCTGGCGCTGTTCGAGGCGCACGGCTTCGCGCGCTGGGGCCACCTGCCCGAGGTGGCGATCCTCGACGGCGTGGCGCGCGACCTGGTGATCGTCGGCCGCAAGGTGTGAGCGCTGTCGTGGACTGGCCCTGAACGCGCGCCGGCCATCGTCATCCGGCACCGGCTTGCGTAAACTGCGGGCTTTTCGCGGCCCCTGATTCCGAGCGCAACATGTCCGTCTTCACCACCGTCACCGCCGACGACCTGCAACCGTTCCTGAAGCGCTACGCCATCGGGACGCTGGTCGATCTCAAGGGCATCGCCGCCGGCGTCACCAACACCAACTACTTCGTCACCACCACCCACGGCCGCTACGTGCTGACGCTGTTCGAGACGCTGCGCGCCGACGAGCTGCCGTACTACGTCAACCTGATGGCGCACCTGGCGCAACACGGCATCGCGGTGGCGGCGCCGATCGCCAACCTGGACGACGCCTATACCGACACGCTGAACGGCCGCCCGACGCTGCTGGTGACCTGCGTGCCCGGCCAGGTGATCGACAGCCCGTCTCCGGCGCAATGCGCGCAGGTGGGCGAGATGCTGGCGCAGATGCACCGCGCGGCCGCGCACTACGCCGGCCACATGGACAATCCGCGCGGGCTGGCGTGGTGGCAGGCCACCGCCGAATCGGTCTATGCCTTCATGCCGCCCGCCGAGGCCGACTTCCTGCGCCGCGAGCTGGCGACGCAGGCGCAGGCCGACTTCTCGCACCTGCCACGCGGCGTGGTGCACGCCGACCTGTTCCGCGACAACGTGCTGATGGACGGCGATCAGGTGGGCGGCTTCATCGACTTCTACTACGCCTGCAACGACGTGCTGCTGTACGACGTGGCGATCACCCTCAACGACTGGTGCGTGACCGCCGACGGCGACATCGACCCGGCGCGCGCCCGCGCCTTCCTGGCCGGCTATCAGGGCGTGCGACCCTTGAACGACGCCGAGATCGCGGCGTGGCCGCTGATGCTGCGCGGCGCGGCGATCCGCTTCTGGACCTCGCGCCTGCTCGATTTCCACAAGCCGGCGGCCGGCGAGATGACCTTCGCCAAGGATCCGGGCCATTTCCACCGCGTGCTGTCGCAACACGTGGCGCGGCACGATTTCTGGCTGTGACCGAAGAGCGGGATGCGGGCGGCGCCACGCCGGATGAAGGCATCGCAAGCGGCGGCGCCAGCTTGCAACCATCGCCCCGCGACCCCATCTGAACAGGCATGTCCGGCCCGGCGCCATCACCCGGCAACCGGCCCGCTGCGCTCCGCCCGATAGGCCACCTCGTGAACGAATTCCTTTCCTCCCTCGCAACCCTGCTCGGCGACGGCGGCGTGCTGGTCGGCAGCGCCACCCACGGCTACCTGCTGGACCAGCGGCGGCGCTGGCAGGGCGCGGCGCTGGCGGTGGCCCGCCCGCGCGACACCGCCGAAGTCGCGGCGCTGGTGAAGCTGTGCGCAGCGCACGGTGTCAGCCTCGTGCCGCAGGGCGGCAACACCAGTCTGTGCGGCGCGGCCACGCCCGACGCCAGCGGGCGGCAACTGGTGGTGTCGTTCGAGCGGATGGGCCGCATCGTCGAAGTGGACGCGGCCAACGACACCATCACGGTGGAGGCCGGCGCCACCATCGCCGAGGTGCAGGCGGCGGCGCGCTCGGCCAACCGGCTGTTCCCGGCCGAATGGGCGGCGTCGGCGTCGGCGCGGGTCGGCGGCGCGCTCGGCACCAACGCCGGCGGCGTCAATGTGCTGCACTACGGCAACATGCGCGAGCTGACGCTGGGGCTGGAGGTGGTACTGGCCGACGGCAGCGTATGGAACGGCCTGCGCGGGCTGCGCAAGGACAACACCGGCTACGATCTCAAGCATCTGTTCATCGGCGCCGAAGGCACGCTGGGGCTCATCACCCGGGCGGTGTTGCGGCTGTACCCGGTGCTGTCGGCGCACGCCACCGCGCTGGTCACGGTGGCCGATCCCGCCGCCGCGGTGACGCTGCTGCGCGGCTTGCAGGCGGCGATCGGCGACCGCGTCACCTCGTTCGAGCTGATCTCGCGCCGTTGCTGGGCGCTGCTGGCCGAGCACTGCCCCGAGCTGCCGCACCCGCATGCCACGCCGCCGGACTGGTGCGTGCTGGTGGAGGTGTCCGACGCCGGCGACAGCGAGTCGCTGCTGGAACGCTTCGCCGAGGCGCTGCTGGCGCTGGGCTTCGAGGACGCGCTGGTGGCGCAGTCGTCGCAGGACGCCGCGGCCTTCTGGACGCTGCGCGAATCGATCCCCGAGGCGCAACGGCGGCGCGGCGTATCGATCAAGCACGACGTGGCGGTGCCGATCTCGGCCATCCCCACCTTCCTGGTCGAGGCCCAGGCGGCATTGAAGGCTGAATTTCCCGCCGCCGACATCGTGGCTTTCGGCCATGTGGGCGACGGCAATCTGCACTACAACGTGTTCCTGGACGACAAGACCAACGCGGTCTATGCCCACGAGCCGGCGATCAACCAGGTGATCTACCGGCTGGTGGCGGATCTGCATGGCACCTTGTCGGCCGAACACGGCATCGGCGTGCTCAAGCGCGACGAGCTGGCGCACTACCGCGACCCGCTGGAGCTGGCGCTGATGCACGCCGTGAAGCGCGCGCTCGACCCGCGCAATCTGATGAACCCGGGCAAGGTGCTGCAGGCCGAGGATTGACCGCGCCCCGCCCGCTTTGGCGAGCCAACGCATGATCCATCTTTCCACCGCCTTCGATTCTGGCGCCGTCTCCGTGCTGTCGAGCGCCGATCCGGCCGACATCCGCCTGGCGCTGCGCCCCGACAACGCCGCCGACTTCAAGCAATGGTTCCACTTCCGCGCCAGCGGCGTGCGCGGCGTGGCCTGCGGCTACACCCTGACCGACGCCGCCGACTCGGCCTATCCCGACGGCTGGGACGGCTACGCGGTGCGCGCCTCGTACGACCGGCAGCATTGGTTCTGCGTGCCCAGCCGCTACCGCGACGGCCAGTTGCAGTTCGAGCACACCCCCGAGTACGACACCGTCCACTACGCCTACTTCGAACCGTATTCGTGGGAACGCCACCTCGACCTGGTGGCCGGCGCCCAGACCGCCGCGCCGTGGTGTGCGGTGGAGCGGCTGGGCCTGACGCTGGACGGGCGCGAGCTGGACCTGCTGCGCATCGGCGAGCCGGCGCCCGGCAAGCGCAATATCTGGGTGATCGCACGCCAGCATCCCGGCGAGAGCATGGCCGAATGGTTCGCCGAAGGGCTGATCGAAGCGCTGCTCGACGGCGAACACGCCCCGGCGCGCGCGCTGCTGGAACGCGCGGTGCTGTACGTGGTGCCCAACATGAATCCGGACGGCAGCGTGCGCGGCAACCTGCGCACCAACGCGGCCGGCGCCAACCTCAACCGCGAATGGGCCGAGCCGACGATGGAACGCAGCCCCGAAGTGGCGCTGGTACGGCACAAGATGCTGGAGATCGGGGTGGACGCCTTCCTCGACGTGCACGGCGACGAGGCCATCCCCCACAACTTCGTCGCCGGCTGCGAGGGCAATCCGTCGTTCTCGGCGCGGCAGGGCCGGTTGCAGCAGGCGTTCAAGGCGGCGTGGCTGGCGGCCAGCCCGGATTTCCAGGTGAAGCACGGCTACGAGGAACGGCAGTTCGGCCCGGAACAGATGACGCTGGCGACCAACTGGGTGGGCGACCGTTTCGACTGCCTGGCCTTCACCATCGAGATGCCGTTCAAGGACACGGCCGACCGGCCGCTGCCGGCGGTGGGATGGAACGGGGAACGCAGCCGGCAGTTCGGCGCGTCGGTGCTGCTGCCGCTGCTGTCGGTGCTGGATACGCTGCGCTGAGACGGCGCTCGCGGTACGCGTGGCCGCAATGCGTGCTCTGTCTTGCCGCGTGCCGGCGGGCGCCTGGTGCGAATCGTCTTCGCACCCGCGTTTGAAGGGCGATTCGCCCTAGGGCGTGTCATCCCGAACTGCACCGAACGCTGCCGCGAAACCATTGATGACACGCCCTAGACCTTGAGCGAGATCGAGGTGACGTGATCGGTGGCGCGCCGGCCATGCTGGCGCCGGTCCTGGCTGGCACGGGTATCCAGGGGGGTATCGACCTTGTCGTGACGACGCTGGGCCTGGCGGCGATCCTCGCCGCTGCGACGTTCCACGCCGTCCCACACTGTTTCGGCACGCGCTTGCGAGGCGTCGGCGGGGGTCGGCTTGGGGCCGGCCTGCTGCGGCGGCGGCCCGGCGGTGTCGGCGCCGATGAAGGCCAGCACCGGCTCGATCAGCTGCTGGTTGAATAGACGCATGATAATTCCTTCCGAATCAATGGCTTTGAGCGATATATCGGGAGGTTGTCAGCTTGCTTGACGATGGATGGGACCAGCGGTCGTTTTGCCCGCACAAACGGGAAACATTCGCGTTTCTTTGCAAGAAAGCGCTGCCAACGTGGGGCTTCCACCCGGCCCGCGCCCAAGAAAAAAGCCCGCATACAGCGGGCTTTTTCATCAGAGGCAGTCCGGTCAGGCCGGCACCAGCGCCTGTTTCATCTTTTGCAGCGCCTTGGATTCGATCTGGCGGATGCGCTCGGCCGACACCTTGAATTCGGCGGCAAGGTCGTGCAGCGTCTTGCCCTCGCCTTCGTCGGCCAGCCAGCGCGCCTCGACGATACGGCGGCTGCGGGCGTCCAGCGTGTCGAGCGCTTCGGTGATGCCTTCGGACTGCAAGCGATCGTAGGCGCGGCGCTCGATGGTCGCCACCGGCTCGTTGTCGCTGTCGGCCAGCCAGTCGATGGGCGCGAAGCCGTCCTCGTCGCCGTCGTCGGCCATCAGCGCCACGTCCTGGCCGGACATGCGCATTTCCATCTCCAGCACTTCCTCGCGCTTGACGCCCAGGTCGTCGGCGATGGCCTGCGCCTCGGTATGGGTCAGCGCGGCCAGGCTGGATTTCATCGAGCGCAGGTTGAAGAACAGCTTGCGCTGCGCCTTGGTGGTGGCCACGCGGACCAGACGCCAGTTGCGCAGGATGTATTCGTGGATCTCGGCCTTGATCCAGTGCACCGCGAACGAGAACAGGCGCACGCCGCGCGTGGGCTCGAAACGCTTTACCGCCTTCATCAGACCGATATTGCCTTCCTGGATCAGGTCCGCCTGCGGCAGCCCGTAGCCCGCGTAACCGCGAGCGATCGAGACCACTACCCGCAAATGGGACATCACCAGCCGGCCGGCCGCTTCCAGATCGTTGCCGCGGGTCAGCCGGGTTGCGAGTTCGGTCTCTTCCTCTTGCGTGAGCATGGGGATGGCATTGACGCGCTGGATGTACGCTTCGATGCTGTCGCCGCCCGAGATCACGGGAAGGGTGAGACTGTGACTCATGCGAATCTCCTATCAAACAGAAGCCGGGGCTGATTCACCCCGGCGTTTATGTTAGCACTCGAACCGTAGGAGTGCTAAGCCGTCGGGAAAGTTCATTCCGCCGCTGGGCACCACGCGGCGCAATGCCATCGGAGGCTTCCGATTCAAGCACAGGCGGCAGTGGGGGTGCACGTCAAAAATTCTCATGGCGCGGATAGCTTTTCACTATACGTCGCGGAGAAAAACCCTTCTCCGAGAAGGGCTTACAGGGCGAAGGCGGGCGCGCCGGCGCACGTACGGCGCGAGGTTCGCCCGCCAGGCGCCCTAGTGATGCCGCCGCAGGTGGCGCCAGACGGCGACCCAGGCGCCCGCCAGACTGAGCAACACGGTGATCGCGCACACCACGGCCACCTCGGCCGGGTTGGGCAGGCGCAGCAGGAAGGTTTCGCCGTAGGTGGCGGCCAGGTCGCGCACGGCGGGGTTCAGCCACGACAGCGCGGCGGCGACGATGCCGCAGGCCGCCAGCCCGCCCAGCAGCCCCTGCAAGGCGGCCATGTACAGGAACGGCCGGCGGATGAAGATGTCGGTGGCGCCGATCAGCTTGGCCACTTCGATCTCCTCGCGCCGGGTCAGGATCTGCATGCGGATGGCGTTGCCGGTGATCAGCGCCAGCGCCGCCGCCAGCAGGGCCACCACCACCTGCAACAGCACTTCGCCCAGGGCGATCAGGCGCTCCAGCCGTTGCGCCCAGGCCGAATCGAGCTGTACTTCCTCCACCCCGGCGTGGCGGGCCAGCGTGTCGCGCAATTGCTCCAGCTCCGCCGACGACGCACCCAGGCGCGCGGTGACGATGAAGGCGTCCGGCAGGGGATTCTCGGTCAGTCCGGCCATCAGATCGGCACTGCCCACACGCTCCTGCAACTGCTTGAGCGCTTCGTCACGCGGCACGAACCGCACCTGCGCCACGCGCCCGTCGGTGGCCAGTTGCTCCTTGAGCTTGCCGATCTCGGCCGGCGTGGCGGCGTTGCGCAGGAAGATCGACAACTGCGGCTCGACCGGCACCTTGCCGGTGACGGCGGCGACGCTGCTCAGCAGCAGGTAGAAGCCGAACGGGAACGACGCCGCGATGGCGATCACCAGCAGGTTGAGCAGAGTGTTGACCGGCGTGCGGACCATGCTGCCGAGGGTGCGGACCAGGGCCAGGCGATTCAGGCGCAGCCAGTGTTTCATGTCGGGGACCTATCGCAACGGAAGGAACGCCACGCCGGGGCCTGGCGCGAGGATCGGCTGGGGCGGCGCGCGTTCATGCGGTGAACTCGCCATGCTTGAGCCGCAGGATGCGGCGGCCGTAGTCGGCCATCAGCGATTCGTCGTGGGCGGCGATCACCAGGGTGACGCCCACCTGGTGGAACGACTTGAACAATTCGAGGATATCGTGCGCGTAGTCGCGGTCGAGGTTGGCGGTGGGCTCGTCGGCCAGCAGGATGGCGGGGCGATGCACCACGGCGCGCGCGATGCACAGCCGCTGCTGCTCGCCGCCGGACAGTGCGATCGGGTTGAGCGATTCCTTGCCGGCCAGGCCCACCTTGTCCAGTGCGGCCAGCACGCGGCGACGCACCTCGGGGCCGCTGAAGCCGATGATGTCCAGCGGTAGCCGCACGTTGTCGAACACGCTGCGGTCGAACAGGATCTTGTGGTCCTGGAAGATCAGCCCGATGTGGCGGCGCACGTAGGGCAGCGCCTTGCGGCTCAGCCGAGACACGTTCTGGTGGTTGACCAGCACCGCGCCGGAGGTGGGGCGTTCGATGCCGGCAATCAGCTTAAGCAGGGTGGATTTGCCCGCGCCGGAATGCCCGGCCAGGAACACCAGCTCGCCGCTGCGGATCTCGAAGCTGAGCTGCTTCACCGCATCGATGCCACCGGGGTAGCGTTTGCTGACTTGTTGAAACTGGATCATGAAGTCTCGATTCCCGACGACTCGGATTCGGAAGGACGGCTTGGCGCCGCGCCCCGCGCCAGCAGGGCATCCTGCGCATCTTGCCATTGCTGTGCATTCAGGCAAAACCGCAGGATGGAGACCGGCTCCCGATCCGGTCGACATTGCTCATGGACCTCGTCGTACTGGGTCATGCCCAGCCGCCGCAGCAACGCGGCCGATGCCACGTTCTCGGCCAGGCAATCGGCGTACAGCGTGTCCAGTTGCAGTGCCGCGAAGCCGAAGCGCACCACGGCCTGCGCCGCCTCGCCCGCCAGCCCCTGGCGCCAGAACGTGCGCCCCAGCCAGTAGCCCAGTTCGGCCTCGACGCCGCTGCGCCGCATCAGGCCCATCGCGCCGATGGGCAGGCCGTCGCGCAGCAGCACGAAGTTGTATTCGATCTCGGCGGCGGCCAGATCGGACTGCGCGTCGATCCAGCGCACCGCGCTGTCCGCCACGTAGGGATACGGCATGCGGCGCGTCATGCGCGCCACTTCCCAATCGTTGGCATGGTGGACCAGCCCCGCCACGTCCTCGGCACGCGGGGCACGCAGCAGCAGGCGAGGGGTTTCCAGCACGGGCAGGTACATGGTGCCTGTTCAGCTTCCTTGCAGGGTGACGGACAGATCGCGGCGGGCGCGATCCGGGACGGGTACGCCGGCCGCGACCCCGGCCACGCTCGGTGGTCGGGCCGAGGCGGCGCGGTCAGTCGAACAGCGCATCAACATAGTCGGCGGCGACGAAGGGGCGCAAATCGTCGATGCCCTCGCCCACACCGACGAAACGCACGGGAACGGCGCGCTGCTTGGCGATGGCGGCGATCACCCCGCCCTTGGCGGTGCCGTCCAGCTTGGTCAGCACCAGGCCGGTCAGGCCCAGCGCGTCGTCGAACGCCTTCACCTGGTTGACCGCGTTCTGGCCGGTGTTGGCGTCGAGCACCAGCATCACTTCGTGCGGGCCGGTGGGATCGGCCTTCTGCACCACGCGCTTCACCTTCTTGATTTCCTCCATCAGGTGCAGCTGGGTCGGCAGGCGGCCGGCGGTATCGACGATCACCACGTCCACCCCGCGCGCGCGCGCGGCGTTCACCGCGTCGAACGCCACCGCCGCGGCGTCGCCGCTGTCCTGCGCGATCACCTGCACGCCGTTGCGCTCGCCCCACACCACCAATTGCTCGCGCGCGGCGGCGCGGAAGGTGTCGCCGGCGGCCAGCAACACGCTCTTGCCCTGCGACTGGAAGTACTTGGCCAGCTTGCCGATGCTGGTGGTCTTGCCGGCGCCGTTCACGCCGGCCACCATCAGGACGAACGGCTTGTGTTCGCCCAGCGACAACGGCACTTCCAGCGGGCCGATCAGCTCGTTCAACGATTCTTTCAGCGCGCCCTTCAGTTCCTGACTGTCCTTCAAGCCTTTCAGCGAAACGCGATCCCGCACGTTCTTGAGCAGATGGCCTGTGGCATCGACGCCCATGTCCGCCGTCAGCAATACGGTTTCCAGCTCTTCGTAGAGGTCTTCGTCGATCTGCCCACCGCCGAACAGGCCGGCCAGGTTCTTGCCGAGCGCGTTGCGCGTCTTGGCCAAGCCGGCCTTCAGTCGTTCCGCCCAGGAAAGACGTGGTTTATCCTGCGGCTGGGCGACCTGGAGCGGCGCGGACGGCTCGACCGGCGCCGGGGCCGGCTCCGGGCTTTCCAATGGCGCCGGGGTGGCGGACACTTCGACAGCTTGGGATTCCTCCGCTGGTTGCGGCGGGGTTTCCGGTGTCTCCTGCTTACCAAGCTTTTGTTTGAAAAAACTGAACATAGAAGGGGTTGCTTCCTTTCGGCATCCAGCATGGCAAGCCCATGCTGACAAGTTGGTAGAATTCTATCCTCCGTTGCCCTCCCCGCCCACCTGAAGGCCACATCGATGTCACGTCATGCCGCGTTTGCCTGTTGTTGCGCCAGCCTGCTGCTGGCCATGTTCACCCCCGCCTGGGCCGCGAAGACGGTAGGGGGGCTCAAGCCGAGCAATCCGGTGGTGGAGCCGACGCTGGTGCACCCGTTGCTGGCCACCCGCGTCGAGCACCTGGACAACGGCATGACGGTGGTGCTGCACGAGGATCACCGCGCGCCGGTGGTGGAGTTGCAGGTGTGGTACCGCATCGGCGCCATCGACGAGCCGGCGGGCCTGACCGGCATTTCGCACGCGCTGGAGCACATGATGTTCCGCGGCACCGCCAAGGTGCCCACCGGCGAATACCACAGCCGTGTCGCGCGCCTGGGTGGCGAGAACAACGCGTTCACCACCCGCGACTACACCTATTACTACCTGACCCTGCCCGCCTCCGACCTGGAAACCGCGTTCGACCTGGAAGCGGATCGCATGCAGCACCTGGCGCTGGCCGAGCCGCTGTTCAAGACCGAGATCGAGGTGGTCAAGGAAGAGCGCCGGCTCAACACCGAGAACAACGCATTCCGCGCCTTCGGCGAAAGCATGCAGGGCGTGGTCTATCCCGAATCGCCGATGCGCAACCCGGTGATCGGGCACATGGACGACCTGAACAAGATGCAGGTATCGAGCCTGCGCGACTGGTACGGCAAGTGGTATGCGCCGAACAACGCCATCGTGGTGCTGGCCGGCGACTTCGACCCCGCCCGGACGCTGCCGCTGCTGCAACGCTACTTCGGCGCGATCCCGAGCCGCGCCCTGCCCGCCCGCGCAGCGCCGCAGGAACCGGTGCAGCAGGCCGGCAAGCGCGTGGTGCTGAAGAAGCCCTCGCGCTCCAGCCTGGTCAGCTTCCAGTGGCGCATCCCCGCCGATGCCCCGCCGCGCGATCTGGCCGCGCTGGACGTGCTGGCCGAGATGCTGTCGCACGATTACCAGGATCGCCGCCTGGCGCTGGCCAGCGACAGCCTCTACGCCAACTTCGACTATCCCACCCGGGGCGAACCGCTGTTCGTGTTCAACGCCACGCCGTCCAAGGACGCGTCGCTGGGCGAGCTGGAATCGGCAATGCAGAAGCAGGTGGCTTTGCTGCGCGGCGCCGGCCTGTACGGCCAGATGCTGGAACGGGCGCAGCAGCGTCTACAGGCCCGCAGCTATTTCTCCTACGACGAGTTGTCCAACCGCGCCAGCGAGCTGGGCATGCTGACGTTGTACGGCTTCACCCCCGAGCAGTACGTCGCGCACCTGAACCTGCTGCAACAGGTGACTCTGAAGGATCTGGAACGGGTGGCCGACACCTATCTCAAGGACGAGCACCGCGTGGTCGGTGTGCTGGAAGCCCAGCCGATCGACAAGATCGTCGCCACCCAGGAAATCAAGCATGACCGTTAAGCAGTGGATGGTGGCCGGCGTCGCCGCCTTGTGGGCCGCCGGCGCGGCCGCGTTTCCGACCATCCAGCACTGGCAGACCGCCAACGGCGTGCCGGTCTACCTGGTGGAACGGCACGGCCTGCCGGTGATCGACCTGCGCCTCGACGTGGACGCGGGCGAAAGCCGCTCCCCGCTCGACGAGCCCGGGGTGGCGTCGATGACGGCCTATGGCCTGATGGACAAGGAATACGACGGCAACGAGCTGCGCTCGCCGCTGGAGATCCTGACCGACACCGGCAACCAGTACTGGGCGGACATCCGCCGTGACCGCGCCACCATCAACCTGCGCGTGGTCAGCACCCGCAGCCCGATGACCATGGTCAGCACCGTGGCCAAGCAACTGGCCGACGCCAAATATCCATTCGAATCGTTCAAGTACCGGCGCGACGCGGTGATCGGGCAATTGACCGACGACCCGGCCAAGGCATCCGCCGAGGACGCGCTGACGATGGCGCTGTACGGCAAGCATCCGCTGGGTAACCTGGACCGCCGCACCCCGGCCACGGTCAAGAAAGTGGGCAATTCGGACACGCGCGGCTTCCAGCGGCGCTACTACGTGCCCGGCAACCTGATCATCACCCTGGTCGGCGACGTCAGCCGCGCGGACGCGGAAAAGATGGCCGAGCTGCTGACCGCGCACCTGCCCAAGGGCGAAGCCGCCGCACCGCTGCCCGCGCTGGCGATCCCGCCCGGCCCCGCGGACACCGCGCCGATCCGTCTGGTGCGGCAGAAGAACCAGAGCACCATCGAAATGGCGCAGTTGCTGGACATCGACCGCCAGTCGCCGGACATGCCCGCCATCATGCTGGGCAACTACATGCTGGGCAGCTCCGGCTTCCAGTCGCGGCTGATGCGCGAACTGCGCGAGAAACGCGGCCTGACCTACAACGTGAACAGCTCGCTGGGCATTTTGCGCGGCCACAGCATGCTCGACATCGAGATCAGCACCCGCAGCGAGCAGGAGCAGCAGGCGCTGCAACTGCTGCGCGACGAAGTCGCGCGCTTCACCCGCGAAGGGCCGAGCGACGCCGAACTGTCCGAGGCCAAGGATCGCTACCTGCGCAGCATGAGCTTCTGGGGCAGCACCAACGAATCGCTGATCGGGCTGGTGGCCAACCTGGGCTATTACGGTCTGCCGCTCGATTACTACGATCGGCTGTCCGAGCGCATCGCGGCGCTGACCGCCGCCGACATCAAGACGGCCTGGCAGCGCCACGTCGATCCGGCGCGCTTCCTGGTCGCGATCGAAGGCCCCGAGCCGGCCAAGACCGAGGCCCCCGCCGCCGCGCAGGCCTCGGCGCCATGAGCCAGGCGCGCAACCAGTTGCGCATCGTCGGCGGCGAATACCGGCGGCGCGTGCTGCGGTTTCCCGACGCCGAGGGGCTGCGCCCCACGCCCGACCGCGTGCGCGAAACGCTGTTCAACTGGCTGGGCCAGGATCTGACCGGCAAGACCTGCCTGGACCTGTTCGCCGGCAGCGGCGCGCTGGGCTTCGAGGCCGCCAGCCGCAACGCCAGGCGCGTGGTGATGGTGGAGAAAGCCAGGCCGGTGCACGCGGCGCTGGCCGCCAACCGCCAGTTGCTGAACGCCAGCCATATCGAGCTGGTGCACGGCGACGCACTGGCCTGGCTGGCCCGCACCGGCGAGCGCTTCGACGTGGTGTTCCTCGACCCGCCATTCGCGTCCGATCTGCTGGGCAAGGTGCTGGCGCTGTTGCCCGAACGGCTGGCCGACGACGCGCTGGTCTATGCCGAATGCGCGCACTGGCCCGAGCTCGCCGACTGGGACATCGTGCGCGAGGGCAAGGCCGGCACCGTGCACTACGCGCTGCTGCGCCGCGCGGCCTGAGCGACCGCGCCCTTTTCCAGCCCGCCGACCTGCCGCACCCCGGCATTTTTCCCGTCGCCCCGTCGCGGCGGCCCGGCCGGCTTTGCAATGCGGCAAAGAAAACGCAGCCGCCTTCCCCTTGTCATTGTTTGCCGGCCCCGAAAGTGGGACAATCGCGCGATCTAGGCTAGTCCCATGTTTTTACTGGTTTTTTTATCCGCTTTACCGAGGAAGTAATCGATGTCCCTGATGATCACCGACGAATGCATCAATTGCGACGTCTGCGAACCCGAGTGCCCCAACCACGCGATCTCCCAAGGCGCCGAGATCTACCAGATCGACCCCAACCTGTGCACCGAATGCGTCGGCCACTACGACGAGCCGCAATGCCAGCAGGTCTGTCCGGTGGACTGCATTCCGCACGACCCGGATCGGCAGGAAAGCAAGGAAGCGCTGATGCAGAAGTACCTGGCGATCAGCGCGGCCTGACGCGATGAGCATGGTGCCGCGCGCCCACGATCTGCGCTCCGAGATCGACCAGACTCTGGCCGTGGCCGGCACCCTGGCCAATGTTTCACCCAATCAGGCCCTGCAACTGGCCGGCCAGGCGCAGATGCTGGCCGAATCCATCGAATACCACCCCGGCCAGGCGCTGGCGCTGTATACCCAGGCCGCCGCGCACAGCGCGCGCAACGTGCTGAACGAGGCGGACCAGGCGGCCCGCCGCGCGCTGGAGATGGCCGAGACCCACGCGTTGTGGTCGCTGTGGTTCGATACGCTGGACCTGGCCTCCGGCATCTCCTACGACCTCGAACAATACGACGTGGCGGTGGACAACTGGCTCAAGCAGCTGGAGCGCGGTTTCGACCGCAACGACCCGCTGGCCATCCTGCGGGGCTACCTGGGCCTGGGCAAGGCGTTCTTCATCTATGGCGATCCGGTCACCACCACCGCCATGCTGGAGAAGGCCCGCGAATACCTGCCGCAGATCAGCCGCAACGACGTGGCGTTCTGCCTCTACATCAACTTGGCGGCCGACGCCTGTCACCGCGGCGATTTCGCCGCCGCACTGGTGGAGCTGGCCGCCGCCGAAGCCCTGCTCGACGACATGGGCTACTGCCAGTACGAACACGAGCTGTACTACTACCGCGGCCACATCTATCGCCGCCAGGGCAAGTTGCAGGCCGCGCTGCGGCAACTGGAGCGCTCGCTGGTGCTGAACGCCGGCACCAGCAACCAATGGGGGCGCACCGTCAACCTGATCGAGCTGGGCGAAACCTGTCTGGACCTGGGCCAGCTGCACGCGGCGCAGTACTACCTGAACAGCGTCGAGGAAGTACCGATGCTGTATCTGCAGATGCAGATCCATGGCGTGCTGGCGCGGGTGAGCGCCGCCGTCGGTCGTACCGACCGCGAGTTCGTGCACTGGCAGAAGCACTTCGCGCTGGCCGAGCAACTGGCCGAAGCCGGCGCCCAGCCGCATGTGGCCAAGCTGCGCAGCAAGGCGCTGGCCGAACGCATGCGCATCGTGGAAAACCGCCGCCAGGGCTGAAGCGCCCATCCGCCCGACGACAACGGCCCGACAGGGCCGTTTTTCCTATCCAGCGTTCCCGTACCCGTGGCCATAAAAAAACCCCGCCCAGAGGGCGGGGTTCAGTCGTGGATCCAGAGGACAGGACCAGCTTATTGGCGGACCTTGGCGATTTCCTTCACCAGTTCGCCGTCGGCGGTGTCGCCATCCAGCGCCCAGGCGAAGGTGCCGCCCAGACCGTTGGACTTGATGTAGTCGACCTTGACCGCGATGTCCTGCGGGGTGTCGTAGCTCCACCAGTTGCTGCCGTCGTACTTCCACGATTGCTTGGTCACCGGGTGGTAGCGGACGGTACCGGCGGCGTTCTTCAGCACCTTGTAGTCCTCGTTGCCGGCCTCGTAGGTACCCTTGGCGGCGCCAGTGGCGGCCTGGTACAGACCGTCGCCGTTCGGGCCCGGCTGCACGCCGGTCCAGCCGCGACCATAGAACGGGATACCGACCAGCAGCTTCTTGCCCGGCACACCCTTGGCCAGCAGCGACTTCACCGCGGAATCGGTGTTGTAGTGAGTCGCCAGGCTGGGTTGGCCGGTCTTGCTGTCGATGGCGTTGGGGTTGGTCGGATCGGGGTACAGGTGCGACTGGAAGTCGGTCGGGCCTTGCGCCGACCAGGTGCCGTTGTAGTCGTACGACATGATGTTGATCCAGTCGAGGTGCTTGCTGTACTCGCCCGGTTCGGTCATGTCGATCTTGTCCTTACCGGCGCCGATGGCGACGGTCAGGGCATAGTGCTTGCCATCGTTGGCACCGATGGCGTTGAGCTGCTCGCGGAACTCCTTCAGCAACAGCGTGAAGTTCTGCTTGTCGGCCGGACTGACGGTGTTGTACGGCTGGCCGACCACGCCCGGGAATTCCCAATCGATGTCGATACCGTCGAACACGCCGACACCCGAACCTTCACCACCGGCGTTGCTGCCCGAATCGAACGGCAGGTTGCCCTTGATGTAGAGGTCGATACAGCTGCTCACCAGTTGCTTGCGCAGCGCGTCGGTGGCCGATGCCTTGGAGAACCACTTGGACCAGGTCCAGCCACCCAGCGAGATGAACACCTTGATGTTCGGGTACTTGGCCTTCAGCTTCTTCAGCTGGTTGAAGTTGCCCTTCAGCGGACCCGCCTTGCCGGTGCGCGGATCATCCCAGGCAAAGCCGTAGGGATCGGCCACGCCGTCGATGGCGGTGCTGCCATCCATGCCCTTCTGGTAGTCGGCCCAGGAATCGCCACCGGTACCGGCACCCGGCGCGTTCGGATCGGTCGCGCCCGGTTCCAGCTTGTTGACCATGCCGCACTCGTAGCCGCCGTTCTTCTCGTAGATGTTGCCGAAGGCGTAGTTGATGAAGGTGAGCTTGGCAGCGGAACCGCTGGTGTCGATGTGCTTGACCTGGTAGTTGCGACCGTAGATGCCCCATTGCGAGAAGTAGGCACCCACTTGTGCGCCGGCGATCGGGGTCGGCGTCGGGCCAACCGGCGTCGGAGTCGGGGTGACGACAGGCGTCGGGGTCGGCGTCACGACCGGGGTCGGCGTCGGGGTCACGACCGGCGTCGGAGTCGGCGTCACCACCGGGGTCGGGGTGGGCGTCACAACCGGCGTCGGAGTGGGCGTTACCACCGGGGTCGGCGTGGGCGTTACCACCGGGGTCGGGGTGGGGGTGACAACCGGCGTCGGGGTCGGGGTCACGACCGGGGTCGGCGTGGGGGTCACGTCGCCGCCGGAGCAGACGCCGAGATCTTCCCAGACGCCCCAGGCACCGCTCTTGCTGGGATCGTCGCCCTGGGTCCACCACTTGGCCTTGTAGTTACGGCCGTTGTAGGTCACCTGCGAACCGCCGTTGTAGACCGCGCCGGCGCTCCAGGCCTGATAGCAGCCGGCAGCGGGGGTCGGGGTCACGACGGGCGTCGGGGTCGGCGTCACCACCGGGGTCGGGGTGGGCGTGACAACCGGCGTCGGGGTGACGACCGGGGTCGGGGTCACGACGGAATCACCCACCTTGGTCCACAGCGTGGGCGATTGAGCCGGGTTCCAGTTGGTACCGACGTGGGCGGTATGAGTGACCAGCGCGCGATAGTCGGCACCGTTGTAGCTGACCAGCGTACCGGCCGCGTAGGTGTTGCCTTCCTGCCATGCCGGGTAAGCGGCAAAGGCATACGCCGCTGCCAGTGCCGCCGGCAGGGCCAGCAGCGTCATGCGATGGAATCGCGTCATCTAAACATCCTCCTTGCTCAGGTTTCTCTGAATTTGCTTGCAAATGCAGCAAGCATTTTTTGCATCCACCGTGTTCCGACCCCGGTTGCGTTGCATGTTGCGTGAGGCGTGGGAGCGAGGCCGTGTTGTGACGTGTTTTGGCAGAGCGTGTAGGACATATTCGCGAAACTACACACGATCTGTCAAAAAAAGAAAAATCGTATTTTTTTATTTAAATTCAAATAGTTAATTGATGATTTGTTTTTTCTGATATTGCCGCTCATACGTCGACGAACGGAATAATGTCGTGCCATGAAACACACGGGTTTTCACGTGGGAATGAGGCATTTATAACTACGCACCCCCATGGAACGGGTTTTCCGATAAGTAAGCAATTTACTTATCAATCAAATTCATCTTGGATTTTACTTACATTTCTTACAAACGGATCGGCTGAATCCGAGCAACCGACCCCCTCAGCGGACGAGCAGACGCCACCTCCTCGCGGAGAAAGCTCCCCGCCTGTGGCGACTGTCCCAAAGGTCAACGCGCCTGCGCTGGAGGCATGGCAAACAGTAAGGTCCATCGGGGCAGGATCGGGTTGGCAGCCAGGCATGGCGGCCCGAGAAGGCGGGCCACCGTCCGCGCCGGGCGCGATCCTGCAAGCGTGGCCGGCGTCCGCGCCAGGCGGTGCCCCGTCGGCGCAACCGTCAGCAGCAGGGATAGGGCGCAGCAGCCGGTGCGCGACGGACGCACCGCCAACGCAGCGGGAAGCACGGCGCGGTGGCGCCGGGCGAAGCAGGCAAAAAAAAGCCCCTGTCAGCGACAGGGGCGAGTGTTTGCGCGGAGAGTGTGGATGCGCAAAATCTGTTTGGTTGGATCCGCTGTTATTGACGGACCTTGGCCATTTCCTTGGTGAGTTCGGCGTCGGCGGTATCACCGTCGAGCGACCAGCTGAACACGCCACCCAGGCTGTTGCTCTTGACGTAGTTCACCTTGAGCGCGATGTCCTGCGGGGTGTCGTAGCTCCACCAGTTGCTGCCGTCGAACTTCCACGATTGCTTGGTGGTCGGGTGATAGCGCAGCGTACCGGCGGCGTTCTTCAGCACCTTGTAGTCCTCGATGCCGGTCTCGTAGGTACCCTTGGCGCCGGCGGTGGCGGCCTGGTACAGACCATCGCCGTTCGGGCCGGCTTGCACGCCGGTCCAGCCACGGCCGTAGAACGGCAGGCCGACCAGCAGCTTGTTGCGCGGTGCGCCCTTGGCAACCAGCAACTGGATCGCTTCGTCGGTGTTGTAGTACGACACCAGGCTACGCTGACCGGTCTTGCTGTCGATGTAGTTGGGGTTGCTCGGATCCTTGTACAGGTGCGACTGGAAGTCGGTCGGGCCCTGAGCCGCCCACGCGCCGTTGTAGTCGTAGTTCATGACGTTCACCCAGTCGAGGTACTTGGTGTACTCGGCCGGTTCGGTCATCTCGATCTTGTCCTTGCCGGCGCCGATGGCGACGGTCAGGCCGTAACGGGCGTTGTTGGTGGCGCCGATGGCGTCGAGCTGTTCGCGGAACTCCTTCAGCAGCAGCGTGAAGTTCTGCTTGTCTTCCGGCGCCACGGTGTTGTACGGCTGGCCGATCACGCCCGGGAATTCCCAGTCGATGTCGATACCGTCGAACACGCCGGCCGCAGTGCCTTCGCCGCCCGCGTTGGAGCCAGCGTCGAACGGCACGTTACCCTTGATGTACACGTCGATGCAGGAACGGACCAGCTGCTTGCGCAGGGCATCGGTCTTGGCCGCAGCGGAGAACCACTTGGACCAGGTCCAGCCGCCCAGCGAGATATAGACCTTCAGGTTCGGGTACTTGGCCTTCAGCTTCTTCAGCTGATTGAAGTTGCCCTTGAGCGGACCGGACTTGCCGTTGCGCGGGTCGTCCCACTGCGGCCAGCCCCAGATGTCGCCCACGCCGTCGATCGAATCGCCACCGCCGATGCCGCGCTGGTAGTCGGACCAGGCGTCACCACCGGTGCCGGCGTCCGCAGCGTTCGGGTTGGTCGAACCCGGTTCCAGCTTGTTGACGATGCCGCACTCGTAGCCGCCGTTCTTCTGATACAGGTTGCCGAAGGCGTAGTTGACGAAGGTGAGCTTGGCCGCGGCACCGCTGGTGTCGATGTGCTTCACCTGGTAGTTGCGGGCGTACACACCCCACTGGGTGAAATAGGCACCCACTTGCGCGCCGGTGATCGGCGTCGGGGTCGGGGTCACGACCGGCGTCGGGGTGGGCGTCACCACCGGAGTCGGCGTCGGGGTCACGACGGGGGTCGGGGTCGGCGTCACGACCGGGGTCGGAGTGGGCGTCACCACCGGGGTCGGCGTCGGGGTCACGACGGGGGTCGGAGTCGGCGTCACGACCGGAGTCGGCGTCGGGGTCACCACCGGCGTCGGGGTCGGGGTGGGCTGGCTGGAGCAGGCGCCCAGATCCTTCCACACGCCCCAGTCACCGGATTGCGCGGGGTTGTCGCCTTGCGTCCACCACTTGGCTTCGTAGTTGCGGCCGTTGTAGGTCACCTTGGTGCCGCCGGTGTAGACGCCGCTGGCAGTCCAGGCCACGTAGCAGGACGCGCCGGGGGTGCCGGTCGGGGTCGGGGTCACGACCGGGGTCGGGGTGGGGGTAACGACGGCGGTCGGGGTCGGGGTCACTACCGGCGTGGGCGTCGGCGTGGCGGTGCCGGACGAAACGCCCAGATCCTTCCACAGCGTGAGCGACGCGGCCGGGTTCCAGTTGGCGCCGACATAGGCGGTATGGGTGACCAGGGCCTGGTAGTCATGGCCGTTGTACGAAACAAAGGTACCGGCGGTGTAGGTATTGCCTTCCTGCCATGCGGGGTAGGCGGCAAATGCCTGAGCGGCTGCGAGCGCCGCCGGGATCACCGCGAGGGTGAAGCGCGTGAATTGCGACATGAACAAAATTCTCCATCCTTATCGGCTCAGGGCATGCCGCCCGCCGCTATGTCTTTGGGATAATACCAATCGTGGAATCTGGCACGGCCTGCGAAAGATGCATCGACGTATCGCAACCATGCCGCCATGGCATGCAGGTCGCATGGTGATTCATCCGGGTTGTCAGTGTCAACCAAGTAAGCATTCACTAATTATTGTTAATAATCAGTTGGTTATGATTTTCAGGGGCACGGCGTTGTGATGCCGTCCAGCTGGCGACAAACGGAAGCAACTTCGCCATAAACGGCCATGCTGACAAAACAAGTGGTGGTATTAGCCCGGTTTGCCCAAGAACGCCCCGCTTGACGGGGCGGACTTACAGCGCGGCAAGGATGGCGGCCCGACGCGCCTGCGCCACCCGTGCAGGAATCTGCGAGGGGTCGGGACACGCCTTGGCCACCGCGCCGGCATCCACGCCGCGCGCGGCGTCCAGCAGCCGGAGCAGATGGGCGGCCTGGAGATAGGCCAGCGTTGCGTCGTCCGCCCGCAGATCGGCGGCGCAGACATCGAGCAGCTGGGCGAAGCGCTCCGGCTTGCGCAGCGCGTCGGTGCGGCCGAACAGGGCGAGCAGCGCATCGGCGTCCAGCGTCGGCGCATGGTGGATGGTCTGGCGCTCCCGCCGGGCCATCAGCGCCAGATCCCGACATTCGGAGGGCGCACGCAAGCGTTTGCTCAACGCCTCGACAAGGACGGTTTCACCCTGCGCCGCTTCGCCATCGCCCAGCCGGGCGCACAACGAGGCGTAGCGGATCGCCAGCGACTGCTCTTGCGCGGCGGTGTAATCGAGCACGCGCATCACGCGCTCGCCGACCTCGGGCGCATGCCACAGTGCGTCCAGTTCGGGCGCCACCCGGGCCAGCGCGCCACAACGGCGCAGCACGTCGAACATGGCGCTCGGGCGCGCTTCCATCAGGCCGCGCGCCAGCTCCTGCCAGACCCGCTCCGCCACCAGATGGTCGGCTTCGCCGTCGGTCACCATGCCTTGCATCAGCGCCAGCGTCTCCGGCGCCACGGCAAAGCCGAAGCGCGCGGCGAAGCGCGCCAGCCGCAGGATGCGGACCGGGTCTTCGGCAAAGGCGGGCGATACATGGCGCAACAGCCGGTCGCGCAGGTCGTCGCGGCCGCCGAACGGGTCGATCACGTTGCCCTGCTCGTCTTCGGCCATGGCGTTGATCGTCAGGTCGCGCCGCGCCAGGTCCTCCGCCAGGGTGACGCTGGGGTCGGCGAATACGGTAAAGCCCTTGTAGCCCCGACCGCTCTTGCGCTCGGTGCGGGCCAGCGCGTACTCCTCCTGGGTGCGCGGATGCAGGAACACCGGAAAATCCTTGCCGACGGGGCGAAACCCCTGCGCCTCCATCTGCGCGGCATCGGCGCCGACCACCACCCAGTCGACATCCTTGACCGGCAGCCCCAGCAGCCGATCACGTACCGCGCCGCCCACCTTGTAGATCTTCATTGCGTGTTCCGTTGTCGTCGTGCCGCCCCGATCTTAGGGGGAATCGGCGCGCTCAGGCGAGCCATGCGCGGCCGTCGCCATGGCGACCTGGCGTTCGCCGGCCGCGCGGCCTGGCGGCAAGGGGCGGAAGCTTGCGACCGCGCCATCGAAACGGATGCAGCCGTGCTCCGGGTTCGCCCCCTTATCGGAGCGCCCGCCTTGAATCTGTTTGTTGTTGAGAATGGTTTTCATTAAGATAAATCAGATGGGTGCCGAAATTGTCCGGCACGCCGAATGATTCACCGCCGCGGCCATCTGTCCGCTTTGCGCCGCATTCACCCGGATGCGGCATGACACGGCCCATCGTCGCGACGCGCCGTCTGGAGAACGCTCATGAGCACCCTGCTTTCCCGCGCCTATCTGCTGCGGAAGATGCTGGGCTTCGGCATCGTGCTGGCCGCGATTGCGCTCGTCATCCAGCTGTTGTGGCAACGCGTCGGCCTCGGCGGCCCCGCGGTGAACGGCGCGCTGGCCGGCGGTCTGGTGGCCGCCGCCGCCACCGCGCTGGGCACCATCCCGGTGCTGCTGTCGCAGCGGTTGTCCGAACGTACCCAGGACACCCTGTTCGGCTTCGGCGCCGGGGTGATGCTGGCAGCCAGCGCGTTCTCGCTGGTGGTGCCCGGCATCGCGGCCGCCCAGAGCCAGGGCGCCGGCCCGTGGCAGGCCGGGATGACCGTCGGCGCCAGCATCCTGCTCGGCGCCGCGCTGTTGCTGCTGCTCGACCGCGTGTTGCCGCACGAGCATTTCATCAAGGGCGTGGAAGGGCCGCAGGCGCTGGCGCTACGCCGCGCCTGGCTGTTCGTGTTCGCCATCGCGCTGCACAACCTGCCCGAGGGGCTGGCGATCGGCGTCGCCTTCGCCGGCACCGATCCGACCAGTGCCGGCGCGCTGGCCACCGGCATCGCCATCCAGGATCTGCCGGAAGGACTGGTGGTGGCCGCCGCGCTGTTGGCGGTGGGCTATTCGCGCCTGCTCTCGGTCGGGCTGGGCATGGCGTCGGGGCTGGTGGAGCCGGTGGGCGCGGTGTTCGGCGCCGCGGTGGTCAGCCACTCGGCCGCGCTGCTGCCCTGGGGACTGGGGTTCGCGGCGGGCGCGATGCTGTTCGTCATCAGCCACGAGATCATTCCCGAGTCGCATCGCAAGGGGCACGAGGTCTACGCCACCGGCGGACTGATGGTGGGCTTCGTCATCATGATGGTGCTGGACACCGCACTGGGCTGAGCGCTGCCAGTGATAGCCATCGCGGCGTACACTGCAAACCAGGGCGTGTCATCAATGGTTTCGCGACAGCGCTGGATCGAAAAAGCGCCAGCCACAAGGCGCACGACACAGCCAATAACCGGTTATTGGCAAGGCGTGAAACGCCGTGGATGGTGTTTTTTCGACCCAGCCCTGCGGGTTCGGCGCATTTCGGGCGCCACGCGGTGTCGCTGGCCGCTTGCGGTATCCATACCGCGGCGCAACCAGCTCCTGGCGCGGCATCCCGAACTGCACCGAACGCTGCCGCGAAACCATTGATGACACGCCCTAGGCTATCGCCATCCCTCCCACGCGCGTCGCCAACATGCCAGCTCCTGGGAAATCGGCCAGAATCGCGAAGCGTCGCCCCACGCGACCCGCCCGGCCCCGGCAAGCAGCCGCCCCCGAATCCAGTGCGTCCCGCCCAGGGGCGCACCCACTCACCAGGAGTCCGCCATGCGTATCGCCAACGATGTCACCCAGCTGATCGGCAACACCCCCCTCGTCAAGCTCAACCGTTTGACCGAAGGATGCGTCGCCACGGTGGTGGCCAAGCTGGAGTACATGAATCCCTCGCATTCGGTGAAGGACCGCATCGCCGTCAGCATGATCGACGCCGCCGAGGCCGCCGGCCTGATCGGCCCGGATACCGTGATCGTCGAACCGACCTCGGGCAATACCGGCATCGGCCTGGCGATGGTGTGCGCGGCGCGCGGCTACAAACTGGTGCTGACCATGCCCGAGACCATGTCGCGCGAACGGCGCGCGCTGCTGCGCGGCTACGGCGCCGAGCTGGTGCTGACGCCGGGGCCGGAAGGCATGGGCGGCGCCATCGGCCGTGCCAAGGCGCTGTGCGACGAGCACCCCAATTACTTCATGCCGCAGCAGTTCGAGAACCCCGCCAACCCGGAAATCCACCGCCGCACCACCGCCGAGGAGCTGTGGAACGATACCGACGGCCAGATCGACATCCTGATCTCCGGCGTGGGCACCGGCGGCACCATCACCGGCGTGGCCGAGGTGATCAAGGCGCGCAAGCCGTCGTTCCAGGCGATCGCGGTGGAACCGGACGCCAGCCCGGTACTGTCCGGCGGCGCCAAGGGACCGCACCCGATCCAGGGCATCGGCGCGGGCTTCGTGCCGGCCGTGCTCAACACCACCGCCTACGACGAAGTGATCCGCGTGGCCAACGACGACGCCTTCGCCGTGGCCCGCGCGATGGCGACGCGGGAAGGCATCCTGTGCGGGATCTCCGCGGGTGCCGCCACCTGGGCCGCGTTACAGGTGGCGCGCCGCCCGGAAAACGCCGGCAAGCTGATTGCGGTGATCATTCCGTCGTTCGGCGAACGCTATCTGTCGACCAAGCTGTTCGAAGGCCTGGTGGAGTAAGCGCCACCGACAGGCCCTCCTGGCGGGATCGCGCGGAGCGCCGAGCCTTGCCGGCCGTGTGGCTTGCGTTGTCCGCCGGGTTCGCTGCACCGGGTCGGTGGCGCTCACCGCCCCGGGCGGCCGACCTGCCGGCGCACCCATCGCGCGCCGGGGTCGGCCCGCCCCGCAACGGCCGCCCTCCCCTGGCCGGCCGTTCTCACCGCTCCGCTTCGGGCTCCGGCGGCCTCAATGGCACGCCTTCGTCGCGGAAGGCGATCACCACCCCCGCCAACCGGCCGTTGGCCTCGCGCATCGCCACCGCGCTTTCCTCCACGGCGATGCGCAGGCTGTACTTGTTGAGCAGCACGCAACGACGCGGTCGCACCGTCTGCGCCTGCCCGACCAGCAGCGGCCCGCACAGGTTGGGCAGCGGCACGCTGTGCACGTCGTCCACCATCACCAGCACGCGTTCGACCGGCAGGCCCGTCGCCTCTTCGGCGGAATAGCCGGTCAGCGCCATCGCCGCCGAGTTGAGGTACTGCACCCGCCCGGCCGCGTCGAGGGCGATCAGCCCTTCGCCGAGCGCTTCCAGGATGCGCTCGTGGCGCACCGCCTGCGCCTGGGTGTGTTCCTGCAGGGTGACCGCCTCGGTGATGTCGCGCGCCACGCCGCGATAGCCCTGGAACCGCCCGGCGGTGTCGTAGTGCGGCCGGCCGCTCAGGCTGACCACGTAGAACCTGCCCTCCATCGGCACCCGCAGGATGAAGTCGCGGTAGGGCTGGCGCCGGTCCAGCCGCTGCCGGTGGGCCTCCCATTCCTGCTGGGTCAGCGCGCCGTCGGCGATCTCCCAGCTGCGCTTGCCCAGCAGCACGCTGAGGTTGAAGCCCACCCGGGCGAACTGACTGCTCGACACATAGGTGATGCGGTGCTCGGTATCCAGCTCCCAGTACCAGTCGCACACGATCTCCAGCAACTCGGACATGCGCTGCCGCCGCATGGTCAGTTCGACCTCGCGCCGCTGCTCCTCGGTCACGTCGCGCACGATGGTGGCGCGGTGCCCCGGATAGCCGGACAGCGGCAGGATGGTCAGCGCCAGGTGCCGTTCCTCGCCGTTGCGGTCCGGCAGCACCAGGTGCAGCGCGTTGTGCTCCTCGTGCGACGACAGCTCGGCGGCGCTCCAGATCTGCTCGCTGCGCCCCAGCAGCGGTTCCTCCTCGCCCAGCCAGCACTGCGCCGCCCGGTTGCCGTACACCACCACGTTGGCCGCATCGCGCAGCACCACCATGGCCGGCAGGTGCTCGACCAACGTCAGGATGCGATCGACGCCGCGCAACATCGCGGGTTCCTGCTTGCGCTGCGGCATGCCCTGCCAGCCAAAGGCCATCGCCAGCAACAGGCTCAGGCTGAATCCCGCCGGCCACAGCCAGAACAGATCCGACCGGGAGGCCGGGGTTTCCTCCAGCACCAGCCGCCATTGCGCGCCTTGCAGGTTGATCAGCACCTCGCTGTTCAGCCCACGGGACACCGCCGCCGGCCCGCCCTCCAGCATGCGCCGGGCGTGGTCGGTGGGCCCCCAGGCCGGGTCCTGCCAGCTTTGCCACAACGAGTAATGCATCCCGGGAGGCAGCGCCAGCTTGACCCAGCGCTCCACGTCGCTCAGTAACACGGTGATCGACAGGAAGCCATGGAACGCGGCGCGACGTTGCGCCGCGGTATCGAGCGGCAGATCGGGTCGGTACAGCGGATAGCGCAGAGCGAAGACCGGCGGATGCTTTCTCAGCGCCAGCAAAGGGATCGGCGGGCTGAGCACCGGCTGGTTGCGGTCGCGGATGGATTCGAGCGCCTTCAGGCGAGTGGGCAGGCCACCGATGTCGAAACCCATGTAGGCGTGCGTGACATTGTTGTCGGGGTAGAGATAGTCGATCAGGTAGTAGCTGCCGCGGCTGCCGAAATTACGCAGGGTGACCTGACCGGCGCTGCCCAGCGCCGGCTGCTGCTGCCGGGCCAGGAAGGCATCCACCTGGGCAGCGGGCACCTCGCGGATGTACGCCGCCATCAGGTAGTCGCCCAGTTCGGGGGACAGTCGCTGCTGGCGCAGCAGCTGGATGAAGGTGCGGCGATCCAGGCCGGGGTTGACCAGGAAGGCGCCGCGCAGGCCGCGCGCCATCTCGCTCAGCCGGTCCATGCGCGCCTCGATACGCACCGCGGCCAGCGTGGCCTGCTGGTCGAGCCGCTGCTGCACCAGCCGGGTCTGCATGCGATACATCCACAGGTGCATCAGCCCGGTGCACAGCAGGCCGACGCACAGCACGGCGACAAGCACGGCGGCGCGGTTGCTGAACAGGTGCTGGACGAAGCGACGCATGGCGATGCCCGGAGCAATGCCGGTGTACCGGCGGGTACAAATCACTATGCGCGCGCACATGCAGCCGTTCCCCACCCGGCCGGTGGGCCAACCGGGGGGCCCACCCTCGGGAATGACGCCAAGGACATGCCTGGCGCCGCGGTGCCCGGCGAATGGGACGAATCCGAAAGCGACGACCGGAAAAGCGGCCGGGGCCACCGCGACGTGGTCCGGCACAAAAAACTGCCCGCGGGTTGCAGCACGCCGGTGCGCGGGGCGTCGAACACGATCTCGTCGCGACCCGACACCGGGATGATGCAGTCGTCCGGACATCCCACACCGCGCTGACGCTGGTCGGCAGGCACAGCAGGCCGCCGCCCGCCAGCGTGGTGTCGCCACCCACGCCCACCGTCAGGTTGACCATCGGGCTCTGCAACAGGCAGGTGCTGAGCGAGGTACCGCGCCCGGTGCCGGCCAGCGCCTTCAGCGTCGGCGCCGCCCGAATGCCGGCGCGCGCAGCAACCGGCTCAGCGCCTGCTGGCGGGCGAAGAAGCGGTCGAGCGCGGGGTGATCGGCCAAGTCGGCGGGGCAGGATCCGGGCGTCGTCGCGTTGCAGCGTCGGCGACGCGGCCCGAGGGCGAATCGGCCTTCACACGCGGGGGCGGAGGATGAAGGCCGTTTCCGCTCAGAGCCGCACCAGGCTGTTGGTGTCCGAGGCGCGGATGGCGGCCTCCAGCACCAGCATCACCGCCACCGCGTCCTCGGCCGGGACGGGATTCGGCGCCCGGCCGTGGATCGCTTCGGCCACCGCGGCATAGAACGCCGGATAGTCGCCGCGCGGCATCGGTACCGCCTCGGATTGCGGATGGTCGTCCACCCAGCGATGCAGCCGCCCGGGAATCGGATCCACGCCCCAGTCGGCGTGTGCCGGAGTCAGGCCCGCCTTGAGCTGGTTCTCCTGCTCGTCCAGGCCGTGCTTCTCGAAGCTGGCCAGCGTGCCGTGGACCAGGAAACGCGGCGTACCGCCGGATACCAGCATGCTGGCGCCGAGCACCGCGCGCAGCGTCGGGTAGTGCAGCACCACCAACGCGTCGTCCACCGCCTTCCCGCCGTCGCGGCGGATCGCCAGGTTGGCGCTGACCGCCTGGGGCACGCCGAACAACGCCACCGCCTGGTCCACCAGGTGCGGCCCCAGGTCGAACCACAGCCCCGCGCCCGGGCCGGCGCCCTCGCGCCAGCGCTGCCGCACGGTGGGGCGGTAACGGTCGAAGCGGCTCTGGAACTCGGTCACCCGCCCCAGCACGCCGTCGGCGAGCAGGCGGCGCAATGCCAGGAAATCGGCGTCCCAGCGGCGGTTGTGGAACACCGAAAGCTGGCGCCCCGCCTCGCGCGCGGCGTCCACCAGCGCTTCGGCCTCGGCCACGTCCAGGGTGAACGGCTTGTCGACCACCACGTGCTTGCCGGCCGCCAGTGCCGCCCGCGCCAGCGGTGCGTGGGTGTCATTGGGGGTGGCGATCACCACCAGATCGATATCGGGCCGGGTGATGAGCGCGGCCGGATCGGTCTTCACCGCCACGTCCGGCCAGTCGGCGATGACATCCGCCGGACGGGAACTGGCCACGGCGACCAGCGACAAAGCGGGCGTGGCATGGATCAGCGGGGCGTGGAACGTCTTGCCGGCATAACCGTAACCGATCAGACCCACCCGCAAAGGCTTGGACATGCTGCGCAGTCTCCAGACAGAACGGGCAGATGTTATAACCATGGCCGATATGCGTCGCTAGGGCATATCACCAAGCCGATCCGCTTTACCTTCCACCGCCGCCATGATCCGTCCGCACGCCACCATCGCCGAACTACCCGCCGCCGACTGGGATGCCCTGGCCGGCGATGCGCCCATGCTGCGTCACGCCTTTCTCGACGCGCTGGAGCAGAGCGGCTGCGTCGGCGGCGACAGCGGCTGGCAGCCCAGCCACCTGGCGCTATGGCGCGACGGCACGCTGCGCGCCGCGATGCCGCTCTATATCAAGCAGCACTCCTACGGCGAATACGTGTTTGACTGGGCGTGGGCGCGCGCCTACACCGAGCACGGCCTGTCCTACTATCCCAAGCTGGTGGGCGCCGTACCGTTCACCCCCTTGCCCGGCCCGCGCTTGCTGGCCCGCGACGACGCCGACCGGCTGGCGCTGATCCGCGGCGCGCTGGAGCTGGCCGACCAGGGCGGGATGTCGTCGCTGCACCTGCTGTTCGGCGACGACGCCGACCTCGCCGCCTGCGACGCCGCCGGGATGACGCGGCGCGAGCAGGTGCAGTTCCACTGGCAACGCCAGCCCGGCTGGCACGATTTCGATGATTTCCTCGACAGCCTGTCGCGCGACAAGCGCCGCAAGATCCGCCAGGAGCGCCGCAAGGTGACCGAGGCCGGCGTGCGGGTGCGCCGCAAGCTGGGCCGGCAGATCGGCGCGGACGACTGGGCGTTCTTCATGCGCTGCTACGACAGCACCTACCGCGAGCACCGCTCGACGCCCTACCTGAACCTGGATTTCTTCCTGCGCGCCCACGCCGCGCAGCCCGACGCCTGGGTGATGGCGCTGGCCTACCGCGACGACGCGCCCATCGCCGCCGCGCTCAACCTCGCCGGCCCGACCCGCTTGTACGGCCGCTACTGGGGCGCCCAGTGGGACGCCGGCGGCTGGGTGCCCGGCCTGCACTTCGAGCTGTGCTACTACCAGGGCATCGAGCACGCACTGGCCAACGGCCTGGATACCGTGGAAGGCGGCGCTCAGGGCGAACACAAACTGGCGCGCGGCTTTTCCCCGGTGATGACCCATTCCGCCCACTGGCTGGCCCACCCCGCCTTCGCCGACGCCGTGGAACGCTTCCTCGACCGCGAACGCCGCCTGGTCGGCGCCTACCACGACGAACTCAACGCCCACCTGCCGTTCCGCGTGGAACAGGACGGGACGTAAAGGCATAAGCCACGCCACAACCGCCAAGGTCACCTATCCATCGCCACAGCAAAGCCGAGACTCGCCACCTCGCCCGCCACGCCACGCCACGATCTTCAAGGTTTGCGCATTACCCAATCCCAGACAAAAGTATCCACCGACACGAGCGCAGCGAGGCTCCCTCGCGGCGGCGAGGGCGGGGGGAGTGGAATCAATCAAGAAGCGCCGTTACTGGCAAACCAAGCAGGATGCGCTCCCGGCTTGGCCGGGAGTTTGCAGACGCTGGCTACGGGGCGATGCCGGAAGAGAAACCAAGGCGCGGTGGCGAGGGCGGGGGGAGTGGAATCAATCAAGAAGCGCCGTTGCTGGCAAACCAAGCAAGACGTGCTCCCGGCTTGGCCGGGAGTTTGCAGACGCTGGCTGCGGGGCGATGCCGGAAGAGAAACCAAGGCGCGGCGGCGAGGGCGGGGGGAGTAGGAACAATCAGGATTGAGTCGGTGCGGGCAGGCCATCAACGCCGAGCGCCCGGCTCAGCCGGGCGCCCGCACCACGCTCACCGTTCCAACTCAAGCAAACCCAAAAACCCGACTCAATGTAGCTTGATGGCCGGCCGCGCCACGCGGCGTAGCTTGTCCCCCATCCACAGCAGCGCGGTCAGCACCCAGCCGTGCACCGCCGCCTGGTGGATGCGATAGAGCGAGGCATAGATCAGCTTGGCGCCGCGTCCTTCCACGTAATAGTTGCGCTTGGGGCCGACGATGGCCGCCAGGCTGCCCACGGCGGTGTGCTTGCCCAGCGACACCATGATGCCCTGCGGCTTGAACACGAACGGCTTGACCGGACGCCCCGCCAGGCGGTCGCCCAGGGCCTTCACCAGCCATTCCGCCTCCTGGTGCGCCACCTGCGCAGTCGCCGACAGCGGCTTGCCGCCTTCGCCGTCCGGCGCACTGGAACAATCGCCGATGGCGAAGATGGCGGGGTCGGTCACTGTCTGCAAGGTGGTGGTCACCTCGATCTGGTTCTGCCGGTTGACCGCCAGGCCCAGTTCGGCCAGCCACGGCGACGCCTTCACCCCCGCCGCCCACACCGCCACGTCCACCGCCAGCACCGTGCCATCGGCCAGCACCACATTGCCCGGCTGCACCTCGGCCACGCGGCGGTGGGTAAACAACTGGATGCGGCGCTTTTCCAGCTCGGCCCGCGCATAGTCGGCCAGCGCGGGCGGCGCCGCGGCGAGAATGCGGTCGCCGGCTTCGATCAACGTGATCTCCAGCTGCGCCGGGGTGAAATTCGAGCCGTAGTGATGCAGCTCGCAGATGGTGTGGTGGATCTCCGCCGCCAGCTCCACGCCGGTGGGGCCGGCACCGATGATGGCGATGCGCAGCGGCGTGCCCGGATGCGCGTTCGCGCTGGCGGCGAAGGTCAGCGCCAGGATGCGCTTGCGCAGGCGCTCGGCGTCCTCCGGGGTGTTCAGGAACATGCAGTGCTCGGCGGCGCCCGGCGTGCCGAAGTCGTTGGCAATGGCGCCCACCGCGATCACCAGCGTGTCGTAACGCAGGCGACGCGGTTCGGCCATCACCACGCCATCCTCGTCGCGCACCTCGGCCAGCACGATTTCCTTGCTGTCGCGGTCCAGACCCGTCATCCAGCCGTATTCGAAGCGGTAGCCGTTGCGCCACGCGTGGGCAAAGTAATTGACCTCGTCCTCGCCGGTATTGAGCGCGCCGGTCGCCACCTCGTGCAGCAACGGCTTCCAGATGTGAGTGGATGCGCCATCGACCAGGATGACTTCCGCCCGTTGCGCGCGGCCGAGCGAACGGCCCAGACCGGTGGCGAGTTCGATCCCGCCGGCGCCCCCCCCGACGATCACGATGCGATGCGGATTCGCTGCGTTGCTTGCAGTCATGGTGTTGCTCCAGTGTCGGAAAGAGGTGTCCCCGGAGCCTGAGGGATGGCCCTACTGATGAAGGACCGGAATCGCTCCAAGCATGGCGTAAATCACTCGCTTTTGCGGCTGGAAAATGTCACAGCCCTGGCCAAAGCACCGGAAATGCAGGGTCGTACTGCGGCCGATTTGCTCAAAATATAAGCGGCAAGCGATGGATGAGGGAACGGAGTGATAAATATCGGTTTGCGAGAAAGGCTCACCGAGAGGGAAGGAAAGGCGGGAAAAAGCAAAAAACAAGGCCCGCATCCTGTATGCGGAGCCAGCGGTCGGAACGGCCTCAGGCGGGATGGAATCGGGCAAAACCCGGCGGGGGTTTGGCAGCGGCGGCCAACCACCGGAACGCAGCCTTGTCGACGCGGTAACTCATCCTAAATGCCTTTTGCATTCGATCCTGAACTCGTCCATCGCTTCGACCATGAACGGGGTGCGCGGCCGGCCGTGCAGCGTGATCATCGCGAACTGGAGCTTGGGCAGCGGCTCGATCACCGAGATGACGCGCATCTCGGGATGCAGGTCGGCATTGCCGCGGCAGGGCAGCAGGCACAGGTAGTTCGCGTGCAGAATCAGGCCCTTGCCGGCGCCGTAGCTGACACAGTTCACCACGTGCTCGGGTGGCTCCTTGCCGGTGCTGGCGAAGGCGGTTTCCAACAATGCGCTCGAATCCGCACAGCCGCCGACCGTGGTCCAGTTGTACTGGAGCATGCCGTCGAGCGAGGTCTCGCGCATGGCGGGATGGTCATACCGTGCCACCACCTGCCACGGGATCTGGAACAGCGGTTCGATATCGAATTCCCCACCCTGCTCGCTATGCACCAAGCCATTGATGCAGAAGTCGATTTCGCCTTCCCGCAGTTGGCGCAGGCTGTCGTGCAACAGGCCCTCGTTGGCGATGATCGACGCATCCGGGTAACGCGCATGCAGCCGCTCCACCACCTGTGGGAACACGCCCCGCGTGACATAGGGCGCCATGCCGATGGCCACGCGCGGCAGGCTGCCGGCATACAACTGTGCGACCTCGTCCTCCAGCGATTGCAGCTCGGCCACGATGTAGCCGGCACGCTGGGCGACGAGCTTGCCGGCCTCGGTCAATTGCGACCCCCGGTGGCTGCGCTCCAGCAGCGAATGCCCCAGCGACGATTCCAGCTCGCGTACCGCCTTGGTCACCGCAGGTTGCGATAACCCCAGTGTCCGCGCCGCCGCCCGGATGCTGCTCACTTTCGATATGGTTGAAAGCGCAACTAATTGATGGATTTTCATGACACTCTCTCAATTCAACTCTGACTGCAAATAGGGTGACAACCGTAAGTTGTCACGACCACCTTTGGATTGCTTTTTTTTAATTACTACCTCGACATATCCTAAAGGCGAACGTTCATTGCCTCAAATGCGTAGTCATCCGACTCAAGAGAGGAATCGTGAAAATCAGCCATCGTCTTACACTATTAATCACGGCTTTTGCCGTCCTGTTCGCACTTTCGATTGGCAGTCTGCTGCTCTCCGGCTATCAGTCCGAGCAAGCAATGCGTGAAGTTGGCGAAAACAAGTTGCCAGCCACTTCGGCCATCCTGCAGGTGGATCAAGGACGCACCAACCTCATGCGCGCGGACCTGGACATCAGTCTGATATTGCATATGACGCCGGAACAGCGCCGCAAGGCGGTGGCCGACACAGAGGCCCTGATCGAGCGGGCGATGCGCAAAACGACCGAAAACCTCAAGGTCTACGAATCGCTGCTGCTGCCGGAGGAAGTGGACGATGTCAGGAACTTCAACGAATTGAAGCAGATATGGGATGAATGGGTGGCGCTATATCGCCAGCGTAATCTGCCTTTGCTCGACAAGTTGAAGGAGAATTACGATCGGCCCGACATCGTCCAGCTATATGCTGAATACGAATCCACAGCACCACAACAAAATGCCATATATCAGAAATTGCGCCCGATCGTTGATGGCATGGTCGAATTCAACGCCAAGGATTCCGAACAAACCGTTGAACAGGCATTATCGTCGCAACGGAAAATGACCATCTCGTTGATTACCGTTGGGACAGTATTGCTGGCTGGTTTGTGCCTATTCGGCTTCCTCACCTACCGCACCATCATGCAGGGCGTGAACAGCGTGCGCTCGGTGGCGCTGCTGGTGGAACGCAGCAACGATTTCACGCAACGGGCGCCGGTGAATGGGCGCGACGAGATCGCCGAGACGGTCACCGCGTTCAACAGGCTGCTCGGCCGCATCCAGCAGGCGTTGCAGGTGATCCGCAGCGGCACCGACGAATCGCGCGACGCCATCCGCACCGTGGCCACCGCGTCGGAACAGGTGGCGGTCAGCTCGGCCAAGCAAAGCCAGTCGGCATCGGCCATGGCCGCGGCCGTGGAACAGCTCACCGTCAGCGTGTCGCACATCAACCAGAGCGCATCCGACGCGCTGACCGTCGCCAACTCGGCGCGCGACGAATCGATCTCCAGCGCCGGGATCATCAACGATTCGGTCGTGCGCATGCGCCAGATCGCCGCCACCGTGAACACCGCGGCGGCCACCATCGGCCAGTTGGGCGAGGAATCGCAGAAGATCTCGTCCATCGTCGCCACCATCAAGGAAGTGGCCGAGCAGACCAACCTGCTGGCGCTGAACGCCGCCATCGAAGCGGCGCGGGCCGGCGAGCAGGGGCGCGGCTTCGCGGTGGTGGCGGACGAAATCCGCAAACTGGCCGAACGCACCGCCAATTCCTCGCTGGAAATTTCCAGCATGGTCACCCGCATCCAGCAAAGCAGCAGCGGCGCGGTGCAGGAAATGCAGCAGGTGGCGAAGGAGGCCAACGACGGCCAGCAACTGGCCGAACAGGTCGGCGAATGCATCGGCCGCATCGAGGCGCTGGCCTCGCGCGTATCCGATTCGATCGGCGATATCTCCGGTGCGCTGCGCGAACAGAGCGCGGCCAGCCAGGACATCGCGCGCCATGTGGAAACCGTGGCCCAGATGACCGAGGAAGGTCACGCCGCGTCGCAACTCACCTCGGAGAACGCGCAGTCGATGGCGGTGGCCGCCGAACGCACCAGCGAGCAGATCGCCCAGTTCAAGATCGGGGCGGCTTCGCTCCAGCCCGGTTGACGACTTCCATGGGCCATCCGGCCGCGAGGCGAAGGTATCCCCCGTACCCGAACCGAACGACATCGCGATGGCCCACCTTCTCCATCCGTCGCGAACCCACCAACGACATATCAATGCTCAGGGATAGCGCTCATAAGGCGCGATAGCGATTGCAACGATTCGCGACAGCTTGGTGCCGGTGCAAACCGGCACTTTTTTTGTCAATCGAAACGGGTCTCGCGGGGGCTGGCGAAGGCCAGCGCCAGGCCCTCGACCCCGATATTGACCGCGGCGGTGGCGCTCATCTCGGCCACGTGCAGCGTCACGCGGTGCTGCCTGGCCACCCGCACCAGTTCCGTCCAGCCCGGCAGCGTGGTCACACGGTCCACCTCGCCACCGTAGCTGACGCAGATGGTCGGCGCCGTCAGCCCGTTCTCGATCTGTTGGCAGGCTGCGGCGAACAGGCGCTCGACTCCGGCCTCGAAGCCACGCACCCGGCCCACCGGCTCGGTCTGGCCCTGGAACCCACGGATGATCGGCTTGATGTCGAGCGCGCTACCCAGCACGTACGACGCCAGCCCGACGCTCTTGTCGCCCTTGCTGCGCGCCTGACGGCGCAACTGGTCCAGGTTCTCCGGGATCAGGAACGCCTGGGTCAGCTGCTGCAACCGCTCGATGTGGCGAATGATCTCCAGCGTGGAGCGTTCCTCGCGCACCAGCCGCGCCACCTCGGCCACGATCAGGCCCTGCCCCGGGAACAGCGTGCCCGTATCGAACACCCGCAGCGAAAACGGCCCGGACACCCCGGCGGCCTCGCGCACCGGCTTGTAGCTGTTGAGGATGCCGAACGACGCCTGGGTGGCGTATTCGTGGATGCGGCTGCGGCTGGACATCACGGTCAGGCAGAAGATGTAGTCGTATTCGACGACCAGCCGCTCCAGGAACAGTGCACGGATTTGCTCGACGGAAAGCGGGGCGGATTCGAAGCTGTTTTCCCCCTGCCGAATCCGCCAATAGAACTCCAGCGTGGCGCTGGGATTGCGGGTATCGACGAATTGTTGCGACGCCGAGGAAATGGTGATCGGCAGGATCACGATGCCGTTTTCGTCGATAAACGAACGCGGCAAATCACAGCAGGAATCGGTAACGATGCCAATGCGCACAGCTTCTCTCCAGAAGTTTCCCAAACATGCATAAGCAGCCACGATTGGTATTATCCTGGTCCTGGAATAGGACCAGTTTTTTGGTCTTATTCCAGGATCATTGGATGGAACGCACCGCCGTGCAATCGGGTTTTACCTGATTGCCAATTTCCCCCGGGGAAGCTGACAGCCGTGTTAGCGACAGTCAGGGTATGTCGGCAGGACACCTTGAAGTTTTCACTCTAGCCTGACTGCGCGCCCCCGTACGGAAGTACGGCCCGCACTCAAACCCGGCTAACTCTTTGTCTTACATCGAAAATTGCTACGCTTGCGCAACAAGCGAGCGACGGAAGCGGCGCAGGCCCCACGCCACGGTCAGCGCCACCACCGGAATGGCGATGGCGGTCAGAAGCTCCGCATCGACCGGCACGCCGACCGCCTTCACGCCCTTGCCCAGATAGCCCACCAAACCAACGGTGTAATAGGTGATGGCAGCCACTGAAAGCCCTTCCACCGTTTCCTGCAAGCGCAGCTGCAAATGCGCCCGCCGATCCATCGACGCCAGCAACTGCTGGTTCTGCCGCTCGTGGGTGATCTCCACCCGGGTGCGCAACAGCGACGAGGCGCGCGCCACCCGGGCGGCCAGCACCCGCTGGCGCCGCGCCACCGATTCGCAGGTGTCCATCGCCGGGCTCAGGCGGCGCTCGACGAACTCGGTGAACGGCTGTACGCCCTGGACGCGCGTTTCGCGCAGCTCGGCCACGCGGCGCCGCACGATCTCGTGGTAGGCGTGGGCGGCGGAAAAGCGGAAGTCGGTGCGCGACAGTGCGCTCTCGATGCGCGCCGCCAATTGGGTCAGCCGATCCAGCAACAGCGGTTCGTCGTCCTGCCGCGCCGCCGACATCGCGCTGGTCAGCTCGGCCAGCTCCCGATCCGCATCCGCCAATTCGGGCGAGATGCTCTTGGCCACCGGCAAGGCCAGCAGCGCCAGCATGCGGTAGCTGTCGATCTCGAACAGCCGCTGCAACATCCGCCCGGCCTGCCGCCGGCCCATGGTGCCATTGCCCACCACATAGCGGCTGAAGCCGTCGGGGCCGATGCGAAAGTCGGTGAACGCGCGCCCGGCGCCATCGCCCAGGCCGGCACCGATCAGGTCGTTGCCACCGAAATAGCGCGCCGAGATCTCCTCGATGCCGGTGGGCAGGGCGTCGTCCGACAGCAGCAGCGCGTGCGCGGCGTGCAGTACGTTGCCAGGCAACTGCGCCAGCCAGTCGGCCGGCAGCTCGGCCAGCGCGGTGACGGCGAACGACTCGGCCACACCGCCGTCGGCGATCACCGTCATCGACGAATACTCGGCGTGGCGCGCCCATTTGAAGCGCAGCGCGCCGAGCCGGGTGGAGAAATGCACGCAACCCGGCTGCGGCGGTGGTACATCCGCCCAGGCGCACAGCTCCCCGACCAGCCATTGCTCCTGCTCGGCGCTGGCGTTGCGGTGAAGATAGGCGACGAAGCTGAGCCGCGCCGGGGTGGCCAGCGGCTCGAACGGCCGGGCGTGGGCCTCGTCGTTCAGTTCGCGGCGCAGCGGGTGATCGGATAACGGTGAGCAGACGGCGGGTGCGTTCATGCGAGGCTCCTCGAAAGGTTCGCCATCGTCGAAAGATGGCGGAGGACAGGCGGCCGCCATCGGCGGTCATCGCATGTTGCATCGCAACATAAAAGCGGCGAGGTGCAAACCCTCGCCGATGAAAGGCAAGCAGGTTGACTCAATATCCGACCACGCTGTGGGCGCAGCGCGGAGCGTGCTCGCGGAGCCCGACATCGCCCCTTGCCGGAAGGGCCGTCGGCACACGCTCAGTGGTTGGCGCGGGCCCAGGTTTTCCAGGCGCGGAACAGCGATGGCGTGCGCGCCGCCACCACCGAGCGCGCCCAGATGTGGTGGTGCCAGTAATCGTCGCTGGTCAGCGCGGCGTAGAGGCACCCCGCCTCTTCGGCGATCAGCGCGCCGGCCGCGTAATCCCACAGCTTCTGCGCGCCGTGCAGCATCAGGTCCACCCGGCCGGCCGCCAGATAACACCAATCGATGGTCGAGGCGCCGAAGTTGCGCAGGCTGCCGAACGGCGGCACCGTGGTCACCCGCGACGGCAGCCGCCCGCTGAGCCACTTGGGTTCGACGATGGCCACCGCCTCGGCCATCTGGGTGTCGCCCTGCACCAGCGGCAGCCGCGTGCCGTTCATCCACGCGCCGTAGCCCGACAACGCGTAGAAACACTCGTCCATCACCGGCAGGTAGACCACCCCCATCACCGGCCGGCCGCAACGCATCAGCGCGATCGACACCGCGAAGTGCGGCAGGCCGTGGACGAAGTTGGTGGTGCCGTCGATCGGGTCCACCACCCACAGCCCGGACATGTTCTCGTCCCACAGCTTCTGCTGGCGATCCTCCTCCATCTCCTCGCCCAGCATCGGAAACGGCTCCAGCTCGTACAGCAGCCGCGCCAGCGCCAGCTGGGTGGCGAGGTCGGCCTCGGTGAACAGGCTGCCGTCCTGCTTGCGTTCGGTGCGCACCGACAGGAAGCGCGGCATCACCTCCTCGTGGGCGACCCGGCGCGCGATGGCGCATAGGCGGTCCAGCTTTTCCAGATCGGGCACGGTGTCGCTCCAAGGTCGGGGTTGGGTCGATTGTAAAGACCAATGGCGTTGCCATGCAGCAAAGTAAAACCCACACCGCTGCCGCGACCGGGTTTTTCACAAGCGCGGCCCCACCAATGCATGGCGTAGAATCCGCGTTTTCCGCTGTTCCGGAGTGCCTGGCCATGACCGTTTCCCGCCTCTACCCCGCCTTCCGCGCCCGCCGCATGCGCCGCGACGATTTCTCGCGCCGCCTGATGCGCGAGCACGTGCTGACACCCGCCGACCTGATCCTGCCGGTGTTCGTACTCGACGGTCAGGGTCGCAGCGAAGCGGTGGCGTCGATGCCGGGCGTGCAGCGCCAGAGCATCGACCTGCTGTTGCAGACCGCGGCCGAGGCGGTGCGGCTGGGCATTCCCGCGTTGGCGCTGTTCCCGGTGACCGACGCCGCGCTGAAGAGCGAAGGCGCCGAGGAGGCATGGAACCCGCAAGGGCTGGTGCCGCGCGCGGTCCAGGCGTTGAAAAGCGCGTTCCCCGGGCTGGGCGTGATCACCGACGTGGCGCTCGATCCGTACACCAGTCACGGCCAGGACGGGCTGACCGACGCCAACGGCTACGTGCTGAACGACGAGACGGTGGCCGCACTGGTCAGGCAGGCGCTGTGCCACGCCCGCGCCGGCGCCGACATGGTGGCGCCGTCGGACATGATGGACGGCCGGGTGGCGGCGATCCGCCAGGCGCTGGAGGCCGAGGGCCTGATCCATACCCGCATCCTGGCGTATTCGGCCAAGTACGCATCGGCGTTCTACGGCCCGTTCCGCGATGCGGTCGGCTCCGCCGGCAACCTGGGCAAGGGCAACAAGTACACCTACCAGATGGACCCGGCCAACAGCGACGAAGCACTGCACGAGGTGGCGCAGGATCTGGCCGAGGGCGCCGACATGGTGATGGTCAAGCCCGGCATGCCCTACCTGGACATCGTGCGCCGGGTGAAGGACGAGTTCGGCGTGCCCACTTTCGTCTACCAGGTGTCGGGCGAATACGCGATGCTGCGCGCGGCGATCCAGAACGGCTGGCTGGCCGAGGAGGCGGTGGTGCTGGAATCGCTGCTGGCGTTCAAGCGCGCCGGCGCGGATGCGATCCTCACCTACTTCGCGCTGGATGCGGCGCGCTGGCTGACCGCGCAGCGCTGAGCGCACCGACCTTGCAAACGGCACCCCGCGGGGTGCCGTTTTTCATGTCCGCGATCCGGGCTACCGGCTACACCCCATGCCGGCGGAACCACGCCAGCGTGCGCTGCCAGCCGTCCTGTGCCGACGCGGCGTGATAGTTGGGGCGGTAGTCGGCGTAGAAGGCATGACCGGCCTCCGGGTAGACATGGATCTCCGACGGATCGCCGGCCGCCCGCAACGCTGCCTGGAACGCGGCGACGGTATCGAGCGGGATGCCGCTGTCGCGCCCGCCGTACAGGCCCAGCACCGGCACTTGCAGTTCGGCCGCGACGTCGGCCGGAAAACGCGGCTGGTTGGCGGTGGCCTCGCCCACCAGCCGGCCGTACCAGGCCACGGCGGCACGCAACCGTGGCTGGCGCGCGGCGTAGAGCCAGGCGATGCGCCCGCCCCAGCAGAAGCCGTTCAGCGCCACCCGCGCCGCGTCGCCGCCGTGTGCGACGGCCCAATCCAGCGCCGCGTCCAGGTCGGCGAATATCTGTTCGTCCGCCACCCGCGCCACCACCGGCCGGATCTGGTCGAACTCCCCCAACTGGCGCACGTCGCCCTGGCGCTGGAACAGCTCCGGCGCCACCGCCAGGTAGCCCGCCTTGGCGAAGCGCCGCACCACGTCGCGGATATGCTCGTGCACGCCGAAGATCTCGTGCACCACCAGCACCACCGGGAACGGGCCCGCGCCCTGCGGCCGGGCGAAGTAGGCGTCGATCTCGCCCAGGCGGATGTCGCCGGTCTCCAGCCCGGCGTCATCGGTGACGATCAAGGTGGCCGTGACAGGAGGCGTGGCGTGGGCAAAGCCAGCGGGCGTGGGGGCTTGGGTCATGGCGTGTCCGTGAAAGGGTCTGGATGGCGTGGGCGTCGGAAAGCCGGAGGGCCGCGCCCGGCGGCGCGAGCCTTTCCGACAAGGTAGTGGAAGAAAGTGCCTGCCGCGCTCAGGCCGCGGCCCGGTTGCGCCGAGCGGCGTGATGGTTGTCCGGCCGGCCCAGACCCAGGTGCTCGCGCAGCGTACGGCCCTGGTATTCGCTGCGGAACAGGCCCCGCTCGCGCAGGATCGGCAGCACCAGCTCGATGAAGTCGTCCAGCCCGGTGGGCAGCACCGGCGGCATCAGGTTGAAACCGTCGGCCGCGCCCTGTTCGAACCACGCCTGCAACTGGTCCGCGACCTGTTCGGCCGAGCCGACCACTTGCCAATGGCCGCGCGCGCCGGCGATCGACAGGTACAACTGGCGGATGGTCAGCCCTTCGCGCCGCGCCTTGTCGATCAGCAGCGCCTGGCGGCTCTTGCCGCCGTTGGACGCCGGCAGCTCGGGCAACGGGCCGTCCACCGGGTACGCCGACAGGTCGAAGCCGCCGATCATGCCGGACAGCAGCGCCAGCCCGACCTTGGGGTCGATCAGGTTCTGCAATGCCTCGAACTTCTCCCGCGCCTCGGCCTCGGTGCGCCCCACCACCGGGAACACGCCGGGCAGGATCTTCAACGAATCGGGGCTGCGGCCGTAACGCGCCAGCCGGCCTTTCACGTCGGCGTAGAACGCCTGGGCATCGGCCAGCGTCTGCTGCGCGGTGAAGATCACCTCGGCGGTGCGCGCCGCCAGCTCCTTGCCCGGCTCGCTGGAGCCGGCCTGCACCAGCACCGGGTAGCCCTGCGGCGGCCGCGCCACGTTCAGCGGCCCGCGCACCTTGAAGTGCGCGCCACGGTGGTGAAGCGTGTGCAGCTTGTCCGGGTCGAAGTACACGCCGCTGTCCTTGTCGCGCTGGAAGGCGTCGTCCTCCCAGCTGTCCCACAGGCCCTTCACCACGTCGATGAATTCCTCGGCGCGCTGATAGCGGTCGGCGTGTTCGACGTGCGCGTCCAGGCCGAAGTTGGGCGCCTCGTGCTGGTTGGCCGAGGTGACCAGGTTCCAGCCGGCGCGGCCGTTCGACAGCCAGTCGAGCGACGCGAACTTGCGCGCGAGGTGGAACGGTTCGTTGTAGGTGGTGGTCACGGTGGCGATCAGGCCGATGCGCTCGGTGACCGCCGCCAGCGCCGACAGCAGCGTGATCGGCTCGAAATGCGCGCCACGCGCGCTGCGCGACAGGGCCTCCAGCCCCTGGCGGTCGGTGCCGCCGACCCCGGCGCCGCCCCACACCGCCGCGCTGTCGGCGAGGAACACGCCGTCGAACTTGGCGGCCTCGGCCGCCTGCGCCACGCGCACGTAGTGTTGCAGGTCGTGGCCGCCGTCGGCCGCGGCGTCGGGGTGACGCCACGCCGCCACGTGATGGCCGGTGGCGGGAATGAAGGCATTGAGGCTGAATTGTCGTTGGCTCATGGCAGGCATCCGGTCGGGCGCGCCCGGCTGGCGCGCGAAGCCCGATGTCTTGCAGGAAGCGTGCCATCCGCCAGGCCGCGCCGGCCCTGGCGCGGCAGCGTGGCGCTGTTGCGAATCCAGCACCGTCGCCAGCGCGTTGCGGGCTTCGCAGCAGATCGCCCGCGCCTCAGTCGCGCCGGCTCATGCCTGCTTCCACTTGATGCCGCAGCCGATGCTGGGCCGCTGGTCCGCCACCACCGGGTGGCCGCTCGACAGCGCGTGTACCGCGTGGCGGATGTCCTCGCCGGTGGCCGGCGCGCCGCCGGGGCGGGTGTCGTCGAACTGGCCGCGATAGACCAGCCGGCCGTGCATGTCGAACAGGAACAGGTCGGGGGTGCACGCGGCGCCGAATTCGCGGGCCACCGCCTGGGTTTCGTCGTACAGGTAGGGGAAGGTGTAGCCCTCGGCGCGCGCCACCTCGACCATATGCTCGGGCGCGTCGTCCGGGTACTGGGCGATGTCGTTGGCGCTGATCGCCACCATGCCGACGCCCAGCGCGGCGAACTCCTCGCCCATCGGCGCCAGCGCGGCGTTGATGTGCTTGACGTAGGGGCAGTGGTTGCAGATGAAGATCACCAGCAGCCCCTTGGGGCCGGCCAGTTCGCTGTCGGCATGGAACACACCGTGGCCATCGGGCAGGGCGAAGCGCGGCAGGGCGCTGCCCAGCGCCAGCATGTTGGAAGCGGTCAGGGCCATGGGAAAACTCCTCGATATGGGTGGCGGTCGCTGCGGTTGGGATCAATCCGGCAGCGGCAGGTTCAGTGTCTCCTTGACCTCTTCCATCACGATGTAGCTGCGCGATTCGGCGGCGCCGGGCAGGCGCAGCAGGATGTCGCCCAGCAGGCGGCGATAGTGGGTCATGTCCGGCAGGCGCGCCTTGAGCAGGTAATCGAAGTCGCCGGCGATCAGGTGGCATTCCAGCACCTCGCCGATGGTGGCGACGGTGCGGCGGAAGTCGTCGAAGATCTGCGCCGATTTCTGCGACAGCTTCAGCTCGACGAACACCAGCAGCGGCGCTTCCAGCTTCTGCGGATTCAGCCGCGCATGGTAGCCCAGGATCACGCCCGATTCTTCCAGCCGCTTCACCCGTTCGGCGCAGGGGGTGGCGGTCAGCTCCACCCGCTCGGCCAGTTCGGTGATCGACAGGCGCGCGTTGCCTTGCAGCGCGCGCAGGATCTTGTAGTCGATGCGATCCAGTTCGCGTCCCACCCGGTATTGCGTGCGCATACGGAGCCTCCAAAAACGCCGCGATCTACAGGGAAAACCCCTGGCTATCTCTCAATATACTCACAGCAATCGCTAATATTCCATGCGCGAGGTGCGCCATGAAAGTCGTTGTGATCGGGGCAGGGGTCATCGGGGTGACTACCGCCTGGTATCTGCGCCAGGCCGGCTGCGAAGTCACCGTCCTGGAACGTCATGCCACGGCGGCGGAGGAAACCAGCTTCGCCAACGCCGGCCAGGTGTCTCCGGGCTACGCCGCGCCCTGGGCTGCACCCGGCGTACCGCTCAAGGCGCTGAAATGGCTGGCCACGCCGCACGCGCCGCTGCATATCCAGCCCGACGGCAGCGGCTTCCAGTTGCGCTGGATCGCCGCGATGCTGGCCAACTGCGTGCCCGAGGCGTATGCCCGCAACAAGGGGCGCATGGTGGCGCTGGCCGAGTACAGTCGCGACCAGTTGCGCACGCTGCGCACCAGCGTCGATCTGCACTACCAGGAGCGTAGCCTCGGCACGCTGCAACTGCTGCGCACCGAGGCGCAGATGGCCGCCGCGCGGCGCGACGCCGCGATCCTGGCCGATCTGGGCGTGCCGCACGAAGTGCTGGACATGGACGAACTGGAAACCGTGGAACCGGCGCTGGAGCCGGTGGCGCACAAGCTGGTGGGCGGGCTGCGCCTGCCCAACGACGAGACCGGCGACTGCCACCTGTTCACCCGGCGCCTGGAGCAACTGGCGCGCGAGGCCGGGGTGGAGTTCCGCTACCTGGTCGAAGTCACCCGCCTGGGCAAGCGCAATGGCCGCATCGATTTCGTCGAGCTGGACGACGGCGAGGCGCTGCATCCGGACGTAGTGGTGCTGGCCTGCGGCAGTTTCAGCCGGCACCTGGCGCTGCCGCTGGGGCTGTCGCTGCCGGTGTATCCGGTGAAGGGCTACTCGCTGACGATTCCGCTCACCAACCCCGACGCCGCGCCGCGCTCGACGGTGCTGGACGAAACCTACAAGGTGGCGCTGACCCGCTTCGACGACCGCCTGCGCGTCGGCGGCATGGCCGAGCTGATGGGCTACGACCACTCGCTGGACCCGCGCCGCGTCGAGACGCTGAAGATGGTCGCCAGCGACCTGTTCCCGCTGGCCGGCGACGTGGAGGCCGGCAAGCCGTGGAGCGGCCTGCGCCCGATGACGCCGGATGGCACGCCGCTGGTGTGCGGCACCGGGATCGGCAACCTGTATCTGAACACCGGCCATGGCACGCTGGGCTGGACCATGGCCTGCGGCTCGGCCAAGGTGCTGACCGACCTGATCCTGGGCCGGGCGCCCGAGGTCGATGCGTCCGGGCTGGCGCTCACCCGCTACGGCCGGCGCGCGCAGAACGCCGACCACGTCACCGACGAAGCCGCGGTGGCCTGAGCGCCATCCGCTTCGCCGCCGCGCGGCCCATCCAGACATGGGCCGCGTCGGTGCGCCGCTCAGGCGCCTTCCTTCCAGTGCGTGCCCTCCCACCACACCGCCAGCCACACCGTGCGCGCGGCGGTGTAGGTGACGCGATGGCGCCGCCCCGGCGCGATCAACAGGTGGTCGCCCACCCGTAGCGTCAGGTCCTCCGCCATATCGGCGAAGCGCACCCGCGCCTCGCCTTCCAGCACCACCACCCATTCGGTTTCCTGCTGGTCGTACCAGAAGCCATCGGGCGACGCCTGGCCGGTCGAGACGATGCGCTCCACCCGCACTCCAGGGCCGGCGGCCAGCGTCTGAAACCACTCCCGATCCAACCCCGGCGGGATCGCCGTAAACAGATTGTCCATCGTCCATCTCCTCGTGGTGTGGCTCCAGCATAGCGGCTGCCACCTACTATCCAAAGCACGATACCTTGCATTGCAAGGTATGGCGGCGCTATGATGGATCGTCGGATTTCGATGAATCGCCATGAAGACACAATTGAAGAAGGGCGTGCTCGACCTTTGCGTGCTGGCGGTGCTGGACCGGGGCGACAGCTATGCGTACGAGCTGGTCAACCAGTTGGCGCAAGGCATGCAGATCAGCGAGGGCACCATCTACCCGCTGATGCGCCGGCTCCAGGCCGAAGCCTGGGTCGAGACCTACCTGGTGGAATCGTCCGCCGGACCCTCGCGCAAGTACTACCGGCTCACCGCCGCCGGCCGCGCCGAGCTGGACGCCATGCGCCGCGAATGGCGCGATTTCGTCAGCGAAGTGGACCTGGTGCTCTCCCCCGCACCGCAGACCGAGGAAGCGTTGTCATGAACCAGAGCGAATTTCTCCAACGATTGCAGGCCGGCCTGCGCGGCCTGCCCGCCGCCGAGATCGAGGACATCCTCAGCGACTACCGCGAGTATTTCCAGGACGCGCTGGCCGCCGGCCGCAGCGAGGCCGACACCGCCGCCGCGCTGGGCGAACCCGAACAACTGGCGCGCGAGCTGCGCGCCCGCCGCAGCGTCAAGGATTGGCAGGCCCAGCGCTCGTTCAGGACCGCCTGGCGCGCCTTCGTCGATGCCTCGGGCCTGGGCCGGCTCAACGTGCTGCTGGCGCTGGTGCGGGTGGCGTGGCTGGCGATCCTGGCCTACCTCACCGCGCTGGCCGCCGGCCTGACGCTGGCCGGGGTGGCGTTGCTGCTGTTGGGCGGCATCGCCACCTTCGGCGGCTACGACACCGAATCGCTGATCGCCCGCTGGGCCGACGGCGGTGGCCATCGCGGCGTGGTCCACCTGGACGACGGCGAGGGCGGCACGGTGTCGGTGCAGCCCGGCCCGGACGGGCGCGCCAACGTGCTGATCCGCTCGCACGAGGGCGAAGTGCGGCTGGAAGCCGGCGCCGCCAGCGGCGCGCGCGACCTGACCGTCACCGACGGCCACGGCAACGTGCGGGTGCAGGGCCTGCGGCTGACGCCGTACCCGCTGCTGTTCGTCGGCGGCTTTGCGCTGGTGCTGGGCATCGGCGGCCTGTGGCTGGGCATCCGCCTGCTGCGCCAGAGCGCCCGCGCGCTGATGACGCAACTGGGCGACGCCGCCAGCGCCAGCGCCAGCGCGCCGCCGCAGGATCATGTGCCGGCTTGAGTTGAAGGTGATGGAAAGGCAAACCCCACATCTTGAACCACAGAGGGCACAGAGAACACGGAGTTTCACGGAGAAAACCGAATCCTGAGCAGGAACGGGGCGCGGCAGCGCTTCGATTGGTCTTTCTCTGCGACCCTCTGTGCTCTTCGTGTTCTCTGTGGTTCAAGATGTGGGGTTTGCCTCAACCTTCTATCCCAATGAAAAACAAGGGTTTTCAGCCAGGGCCGGCCAAATCTGCGACAATGCCGGCCTGATCCGTTCGCCTCCCTGGTTTTTCATGTCCGCCGTCGCCACCCCGATCTACGATTACGCCCCGCCGCGTCGCGCCAAGCCCGCGCCGTTCCTGCCGACGACCCGCGCCGAGATGGCCGCGCTGGGCTGGGACGAATGCGACATCGTGCTGGTGACCGGCGACTGCTACATCGACCATCCCAGCTTCGGCATGGCGCTGGTGGGGCGGCTGCTGGAGGCGCAGGGCTTCCGCGTCGGCATCCTGACCCAGCCGGAATGGGACAGCGCCGAGCCGTTCAAGGCGCTGGGCCGGCCGCGGCTGTTCTTCGGCGTGACCGCCGGCAACATGGATTCGATGATCAACCGCTACACCGCCGACCGCAAACCGCGCTCGGACGACGCCTATACCCCCGACGGCGTGGCCGGGCGGCGGCCGGATCGCGCGGTGACGATCTACTCGCAGCGCTGCCGCGAAGCGTATCCGGGCGTGCAGCTGATGATCGGCGGCATCGAAGGCAGCCTGCGCCGCATCGCCCAGTACGACTACTGGAGCGACAAGGTGCGGCAATCGGCCATCGTCTATGCCAAGGCCGACATCCTGCTGTTCGGCAACGCCGAACGCGCGCTGGTGGAAGTGGCTCACCGCGCCGCCGCCGGCGAGAAGCTGCGCGAGATCCGCGACGTGCGCGGCACCGCCTTCATGACGCCACACGGCTGGATGCCGGCGCGCGACTGGGCGGTGCTCGACTCCAGCACCGTCGACACTCCCGGGCGCGTCGAACCGCACCCCGATCCCTATGCCATGGAAAGCGACAAGCAGGCGGCCGCCTGTAGCGACCCGGCCGCGCCGCAGCCGATCCGCATCCAGAGCAAGGCCGAACGCATCGCGGCGCGACAGGCCGAGCGCCAGCGCACCGTGGTGCGCATCCCCGCCTACGAGGCGGTGGCCTACGACCCGGTGCTGTACGCGCACGCCAGCCGCACGCTGCACCTGGAATCCAACCCCGGCAACGCGCGGGCGATGGTGCAGCAGCACGGCGAACGCGACGTGTGGCTCAACCCGCCGCCGATCCCGCTGACCACGGCCGAGATGGACTACGTCTACGGCCTGTCCTACGCCCGCAACCCGCACCCCGGCTACGGCAAGGCGCACATCCCGGCGTGGGAGATGATCCGCTTCTCGATCAACATCATGCGCGGCTGCTTCGGCGGCTGTACCTTCTGCTCGATCACCGAGCACGAGGGCCGCATCATCCAGAGCCGCTCGGAGCAATCGATCCTCAAGGAGATCGAGGACATCCGCGACAAGACCGCCGACTTCAAGGGCCACATCAGCGACCTGGGCGGCCCCACCGCCAACATGTACCGCCTGGCGTGCAAGGACCCGCAGATTGAGCAATCCTGTCGCCGGTTGTCGTGCGTCTACCCTGGCATCTGCGAGAACCTGAACACCGACCATTCGCACCTGATCCAGCTCTACCGCAAGGCGCGCGCCATTCCGGGCGTCAAGAAGATCACCATCGGCTCCGGCCTGCGCTACGACCTGGCGGTGGAATCGCCCGAGTACATCAAGGAACTGGTCACCCACCATGTGAGCGGCTACCTGAAGATCGCCCCCGAGCACACCGAGGAAGGCCCGCTCTCCAAGATGATGAAGCCGGGCATCGGCAGCTTCGAGCGCTTCAAGGCCATGTTCGAGCACTACAGCAAGCAGGCCGGCAAGCAGCAGTACCTGATCCCCTACTTCATCGCCGCGCACCCCGGCACCCGCGACGAGGACATGCTCAACCTGGCGCTGTGGCTGAAGAAGAACAACTTCAAGCCCGACCAGGTCCAGGCGTTCACCCCCACGCCGATGGCGCTGGCCACCACCATGTGGCACACCGGGCGCAACCCGCTGAAGAAGCTGGCGCGCACCTCGGAGAAGGTCCGCATCGTGAAGGACGCCAAGCAGCGCAAGCTGCACAAGGCATTCCTGCGCTATCACGACCCGGACAACTGGCCGACCCTGCGCGAGGGCCTGATCGCGATGGGCCGCGCCGACCTGATCGGCAACAGCCCCAACCACCTGGTGCCGCCGCAGCAGCCCGGCGAAAAGCGCGTGGCCGGCCCGCGCCCCGACAGCCGGCCCGGCCAGCGCCCGAGCCAGCCGCGCCCGCCGCAACGGCCCGGCCAAAGCAAGGGGAAGGGCAAGCAGGCACCGGGCAAGGGCCGTCGCGGAGCCTAGGGCGAATCGACCTTTTCCGGCCCGGCGCTGCCGCGAAAAGGTCTTGAACCGGCGCTCAGCCGCGCAAACCCAGCAGCGCCTGTTGCGCCGGCTGGGCGAACCAGTCCGCCAGGAAGTCGATCAGCGCCCGCACCTTGGCCGGCTGCGGTAGCCGGCGCGGGTAGACGAAGTACATCGGCAGCGCCGGCAATTCGAACTCCGGCAGCAGCCGCACCAGCGCCCCCGCCGCCACATCGGCCGCCACCAGGTAGCTGGGCACGCGCGCCGCGCCGGCATCGGCCAGCGCGAGGTTGCGCAGCAGACTGAAATCGTTGGCGCGCCACGGGCCATCCACCGTCACCGTCAGCAGCGCGCCGTCGCGCTCGAACGCCCAATGCGCCGGCTCGCGGAAATGGTGGTTCACCAGACAAGGCCAGTCGGCCAGCGCCGACGGCTGCGGCGGCAGCCCATGCCGCGCCACCGCGGCCGGGCTGGCGACCACCCAATCGCGCACCACCGCCAACGGCCGCGACACCTGCCGCTCCGGCGGTGCCAGGTTGAGGCGGATCGCCAGATCGTAGCCCTCGGCCTCCAGATCGCGCGGGATCGCCGACAAATCCAGCTCCACCGCCACCTCGGGATGGCACTCGCGGAACGCCAGCAGCGCCCGCGCCATGAACACCCCGCCGAAGCTGGTCGGCACGCTGAGGCGCACCGTGCCGGCCACCTTGCCGCCGACCTCGGCCACCGCGCGCTGCGCCGCAGCCACCCGTTCCGGCCAGTCGCCGCAATGCGCCAGGTACACCCGTCCCGCCTCGGTCAGCGCCAGCCGGCGCGTGGTGCGGTACAGCAGTTGCGTGCCGAGCGCCGCCTCCAACTGGCTGACGCGCTTGCTGGCCGCCGCCTTGGTGCAGCCCAGCGCCTCCGCCGCGCGGGTGAAGCTGCCCTGCGCCACCACGGCGGCGAAGGTGACGGCCCATTGCAGTTGCTGCTCCAGGTGATCCAGCGCAATTGTTTCCATATGTTTGACAGTCAAGACGATATACAGCCGATTATCGTCGCTTTGCATTGCTTTAGCATATCAATCGTCGCAACCCGATCCATCTTTCAAGGAGTAAGCCCATGCGTATCCTGCTTGTCGGTGCACACGGCACCATCGGCCGCGCCGTCGCCGAACAACTCGCCCCGCGCCACGAACTGATCACCGCCGGCCGCCACAGCGGCGACCTGCGCATCGACCTCACCGACTTCGCCAGCGTGCAGCAGGCGCTGCGCGACGCCGGCCCGCTGGACGCGGTGATCGCCGCCGCCGGCAACCTGCACTTCGCCCCCCTGGCCGACTTCACCCCCGCGCAATATGGCATCGGCCTGGCCGACAAGCTGATGGGCCAGGTGCACCTGGTACTGGCCGGCCAGCACGTGTTGCGCGACGGCGGCAGCTTCACCCTCACCAGCGGCATCCTCACCGACGAGCCGATCCGCAACGGCAGCAGCGCCAGCATGGTCAACAGCGCGCTGGAAGGCTACGCCCGCGCCGCCGCCATCGAACTGCCGCGCGGCCTGCGCATCAACGTGGTCAGCCCCAATGTGCTGGTGGAATCGCTGCCCGCCTACGGACCGTTCTTCTCCGGCTTCGAGGCCGTGCCGGCGGCGCGGGTGGCGCAGGCGTATGTGCGGAGTGTGGAGGGGGCTCAGACTGGGCGGGTTTATCGGGTGCATTGAGGAGGGGGCGGCAGCGATGCTGTTGCTGCCGCTGCTGGAACTGCAAAGGCTTTAAACGCTGAGCGCCTGCGGCGCGGATGACTTGACGCCCTCAGCGGCCGGGCGGGCCGGTTCATTTCTTTTGCACGGCCAAAAGAAACGAACCAAAGAAAAGGCCGCCCCGCATACGCGCCCCTTCGGGGTTCCCTCGCGCCGGACAATCGGG
>NZ_KB895334.1:0-194479 GCF_000374805.1 Chitiniphilus shinanonensis DSM 23277 | reverse complement strand
ACGCGGGGCTCCTTTTCTTTGGTTCGTTTCTTTTGGAGAAGCAAAAGAAATGAACCGGCCCGCCCGGTCGCGAAGGGCATCAAACAACCCGCGCCGCAGGCGCTCAGCGTTTCAGGTGTTGCAGTTGACGTTGAAGTGGCAGTTGAAGTGGCAATCGCAGTCGCAGTCGCAGTCGGCAATCCGCCAACAACAACTACTCCCTCGCCGCCACCCGCGGATCCTGCACCGTCTCCAAAAACTTCAAATGCCCCAGATACACCAGCGGCTGCTCCACCCGCAACGACGACACATCCTCCTCCCGCATATGCAGGATGTCCGCCGGACTCAGCCAGCGCGGGTGCGCGTCGAGCAACGGCGCGCCGGCCACGCGGAAGGCTTCCAGCACGAACTGCGAGCAGAAGAAACGCTCGTTGTCCGGCGTGCCCAGCTGGATCGCCGCCACGCCGCGCAGGCAGGCATCGCGCACCAGCGACGGCACCAGCGGCAGTTCGCACAAGCGGCGCTCGACCGAGAACGGCGCCTGCAACAACACGCCCACGTAGTCGTAACGCTGGCCGACCCGCGCTTCGGCGAAGGCGCGCATCGCCGCGGTCTGCTCGGGGGTCAGGCCCTCGCGGCGGAACGCCACCACCACGGCTTCTTCGTCCAGCACGTCGGGGATGCTGCGCAGGCGCACGCCCTCGCCCACCGCCTCGGCCACCTGCCCGTCGCCGATGTAGAGCGCGGCGTGGCTGACCGGCGCCAGGGTGAACATGCGGATGCCGGCGGAGGTGATGCCGTCGGAGGCGGACAACAGGATGTCGCCGGCTTGCAGCGCGTCGGCGGAGATCAGTAAACCGCCATTCTCGGGACTGAGCCCCGCCTTCTGGAACGCCACCCGCTTCGGCGCCTCGGCGGTGGCGCCGGGGCGCATTTCGGTGGCGCAGGCGGTGAGCAACAACAGACAGGTCAGTAACAGACAGCGGAAGACGCGCATGGCAAATGAGCGGAACGGAACGAGGCGTGCAGCTTAGCAGAGGGCTGGGGCGAACTTCGAACCCCAAACCCCAAACCCCACGTCTTGAAACACAGAGGGCACAGAGAACACGGAGATTCACAGAGAAAAACGAGGTAAGGCAGGGCGGTTCATGCACGTGTTCTTTCAGGCGGGGCGCTACGCTTCGACCGTGGACAAAACAGCTTTCCCGCTCAAGCCTTCCTCTGTGGAACTCCGTGTTCTCCGTGTCCTCTGTGTTTCAAGATTTGGGGTTTGAACTACCCCCCGCTCATCGCCTGAACCGTACCGCCGCCGGGTACGGGTAGAAATCCTCGACCACGCCGGCCTGGATGCGGGCCTTGGTCTGTTGCCAGAACTGCGGTTGCAGCAGGTCGGCGTGGTATTTCATGAAGGCGTCGCGCACTTCGGGGCGGGTGAGCAGGAAGGTGCCGAATTCCTCGGGGTAGACCTCGTTCTTGTGACCGGTGTACCACGCCTCGCCCGACAGTTCGTATTCCGGCGCCAGTGGCGGCGGAATGCGGCGGAAGTCGCAGTCGGTCATGTATTCGATTTCGTCGTAGTCGTAAAACACCACGCGGCCGGCGCGGGTGATGCCGAAGTTCTTGAACAGCATGTCGCCGGGGAAGATGTTGGCGATGGCCAGCTCGCGCAGCGCGTTGCCGTAGTCGCGCACCACGTCCTCGATCACCTCGGGCGCGGCGCTGTCCAGCAGCAGGTTCAGCGGCATCATGCGGCGCTCGATGTACAGGTGGCGGATCACCACGCTGTCGCCGTCCTCTTCCACCATCGACGGCGCCAGGGTGCGCAGGTCTTCCAGCACGGCGGGGTCGAAGCGCTCGCGCGGCAATGCCACGTCGGAGAACTCCAGCGAGTCGGCCATGCGCCCCACCCGGTCGTGGCGCTTCACCATCAGGTATTTCTCGCGCACCAGCTGGCGGGTGACGTCCTTGGGCGGCGGGATCACGTCCTTGATCACCTTGAATACGAAGGGGAACGACGGCAGCGTGAACACGATCATCACCATGCCCTTGATGCCGGGCGCGAACACGAAGCGGTCGGCGCTGTGGCGCAGGTGATGGAACAGCTCGCGGTAGAACATGGTCTTGCCCTGCTTGCCCAGCCCCAGCATGGTGTACAGCTCGGCGCGCGAGCTTTGCGGGATCAACTGTTGCAGGAAGCGCACGTAGGCCGATGGCACTTCCATGTCCACCAGGAAGTAGGCGCGCGACAGCGAGAACAGGTGGCGGATATGGCGCTGCTCGAACAGCGCGGCGTCCACGTACAGCTGGCCGGCATCGCTGCGGAACAACGGCAGCGCGAACGGGATCTCGTGGTCGCCGTTGACCGCGCGGCCGATCAGGTAGGCCGTCTTGCCGCGATAGAACGGCGAACTCAACACCTCGATGTGGGCGTTGAACGCCAGCCGCGGCCAGCGGCCCAGGTGGCGGCGCAGCGCGCGCAGCACCCGGCGCACGTCGCGCCGCAGATCCTCGAACGGCAGCTTCCAGCCGAAGTCGGCGATGATGCGCGCCACGGTGGCGGCGAGGTTGTCCGGACGCGGGTAGTAGCTGCGGTAGGTGGGGCGCTCGTCGGTCTCCAGGTATTCGGTGGAGACGGCGGGGCGGTAGAAGATGAAGTCGTTGTGAAAGTAGGTGCGGTGCAGGATGCGGCAGCACACCGAGTTGAAAAAGGTCTCGGCCAGTTCGGGCCGCTTGTGGTTGGCCAGCAGGCCGATATAGGCCGACTTGGCCTGCGCCCACACCGCGTCGGGCAGTGCTTCCGCGCCCTGCTCGCGCACCAGCCGCGCCGTGGTCTCGGCCACGCGGGTGTCGTAGAAGGCGATGCGGTCGCGCACCGCCTCGCTCTGCGCCACCGCGTCGCCGGCCTCGAAATGCGAGCGCGCCACCTGGCTGCTGGCGCGGAACAACAGGTAGTGATGGTCGAAACCGTCGAGGATGGTGCGCGCCAGCTCCTGCGCCTGGGCGCAGAGATCGATGCACGACGGCAAGCCTGGCGAGGGTCGGGGATGCGCGGGTTGCATGGCGGGCTCCGGAAGCGACGCTTCACTTTAGCCCGCCGCCCCGCCGTGCCGGAGATGGCGATATCCCGTAGCGGGGCGTTTGGCCGCTGCCGGGGCCCCGGCCCGATCCCGCCGGTCCGTGCGCCGGCGACGGGCACGAAAAAGCCGGGCTGGCAGCCCGGCTTGGCTGGCGTGGTGTCGGATCAGTCGACGATCTGCACCAGGCTGTCGAGTTCTTCCTCGGTCTTCTGGCCTTCGGGCCAGCAGACGCGGGCGCGGTGGCCGACCACCTTCAGCACGCGGCCGTCGTAGCGCTCGCGGCCGTCGAAACCGGCGACGCGATTGACGCGGTCGTTCACCGTGATCTGGTGATGGTTGCCGCGCACCATGTGGAACAGGGAAGCGAAAAACGAGTACATGATTTCACTCCTGGGGGGACGATATGTAGTATTGCTACGTAGTTTATCGTAGTTTTATTTCGGCTCCCAACCAGAATTTTCCGTAATTTTGTAACGTTTTTGGCCTGGATCAAACGGCCTCGCTGCCCTGCTCGAACCGACGTCGCCGTCTGGAAACGAGCAGGCCGCCGATAAACCCGGCGCCGCGACGCGGCATGAAAAAGGGCGGCCGAAGCCGCCCTGCTGCCGTACCGGATACCGCTTACTTTTCAGTGGCCAGACGGTTCTCGATGTTCTTGGCACGATCGGCCGACGCCGGGTGCGAGCTGAGCATGCTGTGCTGGCCACCGCTCAGCTTTTCCAGCTTCTGGAACGCGGTCACCAGGCCCTCGCGCTTCAGCTTCTTCTTGGTGAGCAGGTCGAACGAGAAGTTGTCGGCGTCCTTTTCCTGCGATTGCGAGAACTGCGCATTGATCAGCGCCTCGGTGAACTCGCCCAGCTCCGAGCCGGCCAGCGTGGTGACGGTGCCGTTGTTGGTGGAGCCGGCGGCGGTGCGCGCGGCCGAGACGGCGTAGGCGGTCTGCATCGCCTTCTTGGTGTGGCCCAATGCCACGTGGCCCATTTCGTGGCCGATCACGCCGATCACTTCGTCGTCGTCCATCAGATCCATCAGGCCGCTGTAGACGCGGATGCAGCCGTTGGCCATGGCCCAGGCGTTCACGTCCGAGGTGAGGTACACCTTGTAGTTCACCTTGCGGCCGTCGATCTCGGTGCCCAGCGCCTTGGCGATCTTGTCCATGCGCTTGCTGTACTTGTCCTTGGCCGGGGCGATCTTCGATTTGGCATCGCTTTGCTCGCAGGCCTGGTCGGCCAGGCTCTTCACGTCGGCATCGCTCAGCGTGGCGGCCTGCAACGCCTGCGAACCCGCCTTGAGCATGCCGCCCAAGTCGAGAGCATGGGCGGCCGGGGCCAGCCACAGGGTGGCGCACAGCGCCAGGACGAGGGAACGACAGTTCATGGGGTATCTCCTGGAGGAACGGTGTAAATCGGATGGAGGCGGATGATAAGGAATGGTAGTCACCCAGTCTGTATCGAAAAGCAACACGTAAGTATGGCGTGAGGATGGCCGCCCACCGTCGCGCCGGCAGGGGCTCGCCGCGCGGGAACGGTAGAATGGCGGCCATCGCGCCGCGCGGCCCCGCCGCCCGTGCCCAGGAATCGCCATGACCGACAAATACGACATCCGGCCCGGCCAATCGGTCGAGCTGCTCAAGCAACTGCACATCCTCACCCGCGACGGCAAACTCAACCAGGACAGCCGACGCAAGCTCAAGCAGGTGTACCACCTGTTCAACTTCATCGAGCCGCTGCTGGAAACACTGGTGGCCGATCACGCCGAACTCACGCTGGTCGACCACGGCGCCGGCAAGAGCTACCTGGGTTTCATCCTTTACGACCTGTTCTTCAAGGATCGCGCGCCGCAGGGGCGGCTGTACGGCATCGAGACGCGCGACGAGCTGGTGAAGTCGTCGATGGCGCTGGCGCAGAAGCTGGGCTTCGCCGCCGGCATGCGCTTTTACAACCTGTCGGTGGCCGAATCGATCACCTCGGATTGCCTGCCGCCGCAGGTCGATATCGTCACCGCGCTGCACGCCTGCAACACCGCCACCGACGACGCCATCCGCTTCGCACTGGAAAAACGCGCGCGCTATATCGTGCTGGTGCCGTGCTGTCAGGCCGAGGTCGCCGCCGAGCTGAAGAAGCACAAGGCGCAGGCGCTGAAATCGCCGCTGGCCGAGCTGTGGCGCCATCCGATCCACACCCGCGAATTCGGCGCCCAGATCACCAACGTGCTGCGCTGCCTGGAGCTGGAAGCGCACGGCTACCAGGTGACGGTGACCGAGCTGGTGGGCTGGGAGCATTCGATGAAGAACGAGCTGATCGTCGCCGAATACAAGGATCTGCCGCGCGCCAAGGCACAGGCGCGGCTGAACGAACTGCTGGACACGCTGGGGCTGGACGCGCTGCGTCAGCGCTTCGGCGCCTGCGAGGCCGCGTGACCGCGCCACGCGTGGCGGTGATCGGCGGCGGCCCGGCCGGGTTGATGGCCGCCGAGACGCTGCTGGCCGGCGGCGCCCGCGTCGACGTCTACGACGCCATGCCGTCGCTGGGCCGCAAGTTCCTGCTGGCCGGGGTCGGCGGCATGAACATCACCCACTCCGAAGCGCTGGAACCGTTCCTGGACCGCTATGGCGCCGGCCGCGCCGCGCTGGAGCCCGCGATCCGCGCCTTCGATCCGCCCCGGCTGCGCGAATGGATCCACGGCCTGGGCGTGGAAACCTTCGTCGGCAGCTCCGGCCGGGTGTTCCCGCGCGAGATGAAGGCCGCGCCACTGCTGCGCGCCTGGCTGCACCGACTGAAGCAGGCCGGGGCCACTCTGCATGCGCGCCATCGCTGGCTGGGCTGGGGCGACGACGGCGCGCTGCGCTTCGCCACGCCCGGCGGAGAGATCGCCGGGCGCCCCGACGCCACGCTGCTGGCGCTGGGCGGCGCCAGTTGGAAGAAACTGGGTTCGGACGGCGCCTGGCTGCCATGGCTGGCCGCGCGCGGCGTCGCCACCGCGTCGTTCCAGCCGAGCAATTGCGGCTTCGATGTCGGCTGGAGCGACTTCTTCGCCGCCAAGTTCGCCGGTGCGCCGCTGAAGGGCGTGTGCCTGAGCTTCACCGACGGCGACGGTCGCAGCGAGCGGCGCCAGGGCGAATTCGTCGTCACCGGGGGCGGCGTCGAAGGCAGCCTGATCTATGCGTTCTCCGCCCGACTGCGCGATGAGATCGCACGCAGCGGCCACGCCCGCATCGAGCTGGACCTGTTGCCGCAACGCGAGCTGACCCAGGTGGAAACGGCGCTGCGCACGCCGCGCGGTGCCGATTCGCTGGCCAATCACCTGCGGCGCAAGCTGGGGGTGGAAGGGGTCAAGGCCGGCCTGCTGCGCGAGTGCACGCCCAAGGCGGTACTGGACGATCCGGCGGCGCTGGCGCGCGCGCTGAAGGCGCTGCCGCTGATCCTGAAAGCACCGCGCCCGATCGACGAGGCGATCAGCAGCGCCGGCGGCGTGGCGTTCTCCGCCGTGGACGAACACTGGATGCTGCGCGCCCTGCCCGGCGTGTTCTGCGCCGGCGAGATGCTCGATTGGGAAGCGCCCACCGGCGGCTACCTGCTCACCGCCTGCTTCGCCACCGGCCGCGCCGCCGGAGCGGGCGCGCTGGCCTGGCTGGCGGCGCGCCAAGACGGATCGGGCCACTGAATCGCGCCACAACCGGATTCCTTTGCCCACGCTGGCCGGCGGTAGCGCCCCTGCACCTCGCCGCCGGCCAACCGCTGCCGCGCGCAACGGCACTACCGTCACGCACGGCTCATCCGGTGCCAACCCGTATCAGGAACGTTGCCGCCAGGTATCGCTGAGCACTTCGCTCTTGTCCGCCTTGGGCCCGCACGGGTAATCCTGGAACACGCTGCCGCGCTCGTCGGCGCACTCGTAGATGCGCACCGCCGCCACCTGGGTAGCCCGGGCATGCTCGCGTTCCGGCGCCGCTTCGGTGCCTTCCTGCCGCGGCGCGCTGTCGGCCAGTGGTTCGTCCGGCCCGGCAGCGGGCGGCGCCTCGGCAAGCAGCTGGTCCGCGTCGACCAGCTTGGCTTCGGCCTGGGCGCTGCGCGCCGGCTCGATCGTGTCGCGCTGGGCGGGCGCGGTGGCCAGCACCGCGGGAGTGGGCAGCAGCACCGGCGCGTCGGGGTCGAGCTTCGGGCGCAGGATTTCCGGCGGCTGGCCAGCGGCGATCACCGGCTCGGCGTGGCGCAGGCTGCGCCAGTCCGTCGCGGCGGACAAGCTGAACGCCAGCGCACTCATGGCCGCCAGCGAGATCGGGACAAACAACAGGTAGGTCGAGCGCATTGCGGGTTCCCCCACTCATTCCACGCTGCGAATTCTTCCTGTTCTCTTTAGCACCCGGCATCGGCCACCAGCCCGGAATCGTGTAGGAATCAACGACATACGGGACAGGCGGCCACCCGCACCCACCGTCGGTCGCCGCTGGCGACGCGCGGTCAGTAATGCGGCGGAATCTCCTCGGCGGGCGGACGGCGGCCGGCGCCGCTCTCCAGGCCTTGCACCAGGTCGTACAGCGCGCGCAGCTGGTTTTGCAGGGTGTCGATCTGCTGCTGCTGCCGCGCCACGGTGCGGTTGAGGGTGTCGAGCAGGTCGTCCTGGAACGCCAGCTTGATTTCCAGCTCGGTGAGACGGTTTTCCATGCGATGATCCAATGCGCTGCCTGGGCGATGTGCGCAGGATACCGCAGGCGGCGATTTGACTGCGGCCGCGCGCTGGCGTAGCGTCGCGCCCCCCTTTCCCGGCCCCGGCCCACCTTGCTATCGCCATGACCCACGCTTGCGGCATCGATTTCGGCACTTCCAACTCCACCGCGGCCCTGCACACCGCCACCGGCCCGCGCCTGCTGGCGCTGGAGGACGGCAAGGTCACGTTGCCGTCGGCGGTGTTCTTCAACCTGGACGAGGAATCGCTGTCGTTCGGCCGCGCCGCGCTGGGCGAATACCTGGACGGCTACGAAGGCCGGCTGATGCGCGCCATGAAGAGCCTGCTCGGCAGCGGCCTGATGGACCACGGCACCGAGGTCGCCGGGCGCATGCTGTCGTTCCGCGACCTGATCGGCTGCTTCATCGGCGAGGTGAAGCGGCGTGCCGAAGCGCAGGCCGGTCACTCGCTGGATGCGGTGGTGCTGGGCCGGCCGGTGCGTTTCGTCGACGACGACGAGGCCGCCGACCGCCTGGCGGAGCAGACCCTGGCCGGCATCGCGCGCGACCTGGGCTTCGCCGAGGTGAGCTTCCAGTTCGAGCCGATCGCCGCCGCGCACGATTACGAGCAGCGCATCGCCGGCGAGGAACTGACGCTGGTGATCGACATCGGTGGCGGCACCTCCGACTTTTCGCTGGTGCGGCTGTCGCCGCAACGGCGCGGCCGCGAGGATCGCGGCGCCGACCTGCTGGCCACCGCCGGCGTGCACGTCGGCGGGACCGATTTCGACAAGCGCCTGTCGCTGAGCACGGTGATGCCCGAGCTGGGCCTGGGCAGCACGCTGAAGAACGGCGCGGCGTTCCCCAACAGCGTGTTCTTCCAGCTGGCCACCTGGCACACCATCAACTTCGCCTATGCGCGGCGCGGCTGGCGCAACCTGCAGGAGCTGGCACCGGAAGTGACCGACCCGCGCCGCTTCGAACGGCTGCTGCGGGTGATCCGCGCCCAATCGGCTCACCACTTGGCGATGCGGGTGGAGGACACCAAGATCGCGTTGTCCGACGCGGCACAGGTCGCACTGCCGCTGCCCGAGGTGGAGGACGACCTCAGCCTGACGGTGGCGCGCGACGCGTTCGCCGCCAGCATCGCCGACGAGATCGCCGCGGTGGGCGCCGCCGCCGACCGCGCGTTGCAACAGGCCGGCCTCACCGCCGATCGCATCGACACGCTGTTCTTCACCGGCGGCGCCTCCGCCGTGCCGGCCCTGCGCGCCGCGCTGGCCGCGCGCTTTGTGGGCGCCCGCGTGGTGGAAGGCGACGCCTACGGCAGCGTGGGCACCGGGCTGGCGGTGGTGGCCGGGCAACGTTATCGGTAGGGGCCTGGATGACCGGCCCGCGCAAGTTGAAAAGCAACCAGCATCCAGCCCCCGGCCAAGCCGGGCGCTCAACGGCGGCGGTTCGCCAGCACCGGCCCCCCTTGATCGATTCCACTCCCCCCGCCCTCGCCGCCGCGCCTTGGAAGGCCATGCCTGCGGTGTGGCTTGGCCACCGTTGGCAAGCCCCCAGCAACGCTGGGTGCAACGCACTGCCGGTATGCCGGCACCGGCGCTTCCTACTTAACCCCACTCCCCCCGCCCTCGCCGCCGCGAGGGGGCCTCGCTCTCGCGGGACGTGCGCCGCGTTAACATGGGCCGGTTTTGACGAACCTCCCGCTTTCCGACCAGGGTAACTCCGCCGCGATGACCCAACCCGCTCCCACCGATACCCGCCCGCCGCAGATCTGGGTCGATGCCGACGCCTGCCCGCGCCCGATCAAGGAGATCCTATTCCGCGCCGCCGACCGGGCACGCATCCACGTGACGCTGGTGGCCAACCAGTTGCTGCATGTGCCGCCATCGCCGTGGCTGCACGCGTTGCAGGTGCCGCGCGGCTTCGACGTGGCCGACAACGAGATCGCCGCGCGCACAGCCCCCGGCGATCTGGTGATCACCGCCGACGTGCCGCTGGCCGCCGAGGTGGTGGACAAGGGCGCGCAGGTGCTCGACCCGCGCGGCGAGCACCTGACGCTGGAGAACATCCGCGAGCGGCTGAACCTGCGCGACTTCATGCAGGGCCTGCGCGACAGCGGCGTGGAAACCGGCGGCCCCGCCGCGTTGTCCACCGCCGACAAGCAGGCGTTTGGCCGCGCGCTGGATCAATGGCTGGGACGTCGGGGCCGATAGATCCGGGGCAGTTGAAAGTGGAATGGCATCAAGCCCCCGGCAAAGCCGGGCGCTCCACGACAGCTATTCGCCAGCACCGGCCCCCCTTGATCGACTCCACTCCCCCCGCCCTCGCCCCCGCGAGGGGGCCTCGCTTCGCTCGCAGTCATTGCGGCACGTGGCGCGTTCGGGTGGTCGGGTTGAAGGGGCACTTCCCGGTCAGGCCAGCATCTGCTGCGACGCCCGCACTCATGCGATAACTTGAATCGAACCGGCACGGCGCAGGAGCGGCAATGACACCCCAACAACGCGAACAGCAACACGAACAGCGCGAGCAGGCGCTGACGATGCAGGTGTTCTCGATCTCCGCCGGCATGGTGGGGGTGTGCCTGACGGGGATCGGGCTGCTGCGGCTGCTGGCCAGCCACAGCCATGTGGAAACGCTGGGCGACGACATCCTGGCCGCCGACTCGGTGCTGTTCATGCTGGCCTGCGTGCTGTCGTTCTGGTCGTTCAAGACCGACCGGCACCTCAAGGCGCTGCGACGCGCGGTGGATGCGGTGTTCCTGCTGGCGCTGGGCTGCATGGTGCTGGTGTGCGCGATGATCGCCTATGCGCTCGTCTGATCCCTACCTGCGCGGGGTGGCGCTGTTCGAGGCCGCCAAGGGCGCGCTGGTGCTGCTGGCGGGCGGGGGGCTGCTGGCCCTGATCCACTGGCAGGCCCAAGCCTTGGCTGAACATCTGGTGCGCCACCTGCACCTGAACCCGGCCAGCCGCTATCCCCGCATCTTTCTCGACGCGGCGGCGCAGGCGACCAATGCCCGGCTCTGGGCCCTGGCGGCGTTGGCGGCCGGCTATGCGGCGCTGCGGTTTGCCGAGGCATGGGGCCTGTGGCAACGGCGGCGCTGGGCCGAATGGCTGGCCGCGCTGAGCGGCGGCATCTATCTGCCGCTGGAGCTGTACGGGTTGTGGCGACACCCCGGCTGGCTGGAGCTGGCGCTGATGCTGCTCAACGCCGCCATCGTCGGCTACATGGCGCGCCTGCTCGCCACCCGGCATTAGGGCGAATCGACCTTCGCAGCCGCGCCCGGGTGTCGATTCGCTCTGGTGCGGCAGTACAATCGCGCCCATGTCGCTGCCCTACCTCGCCGGTTATCCACCCCACCTGCTCGACCAGATCCAGACGCTGCTGCAACGCGGCGAGCTAGGCGACTGGGTGCGACGGCGCCACCCCGGCCCGCACGAGGTCCAGACCGATCGCGCGCTGTACGACTACGTGATGGCGCGCAAGCAGCGCTTCCTCAAGAACGCGCCCGCACCGGCCAAGGTGCTGTACGACAATCAGCTGGACCTGATCGGCGGCACGCTGGGCTCCAACACCTACGCCAGCCGGGTGCAGGGCAACCGGCTCAAGCGCAAGAACGAGATCCGCATCGCCAGCCTGCTGCGCGAGGCGTCGGAGCCGCTGCTGGAAATGCTGGTGGTGCACGAGCTGGCGCATCTCAAGGTGAAGGACCACGACAAGGCGTTCTACCAACTGTGCTGCCACATGCTGCCGGACTATCACCAGCTGGAGTTCGAACTGCGGGTGTGGCTGACCTGGCGCGAGCTGGGCTGAGCACGGCCGGCAAAAGCTATCTGGCGGCGCCGCGCTCGCTTGCCGCGCGGCTTGTACTGCCCATCGCCGGATGAATCCGGTCTGCCTTCCAGGACATTTCGCGCGCCTTGCCGGACCGCCACGCCGGGTTTTGTCGGCCGCTCCGGGAACTCGCCCCATCCACGTTTGTGACTGTCATGTTGCTGCAATACCGATTGCACACAATCGCGCGCAGCCGGCCCGTCGGGCCTGGTCCGAGCCGCATCCGCGGCAGAGGGCGGCTGACAAAACCCAGCGAAGCGATCCTGGCAAGAAGCGCGAAACGCAGACCGTACGCGTAGTACGGCAAGTTCAGCTCGGCGCCCGCGCGCGACGACGCCAGGAGGGTTTTGTTAGCCGCTCTCAAACCATGACTGAATCGGGGATCAAGATGAACACCACCAAGACTCGCCTGGGCCTGACCGCCTGCCTGCTGACCGCCATCCTGGCCACCGCCTGCGCCAGCGCGCCGGAGCAGAAGACCGCCGCCCCGGCACCGGCCGCCGCGCCCGCGCCGCTGAAGGACGAAGCGCTGGCCAAGGCCGTGAAGACCGCGCTGGACGCCGATGCGGACATCGCCAGGTTCGACCTGAAGGTCAGCGGCAAGGGCGAGGACGTCACCATTGAAGGCGCCACCGACACCGGCGTGCAGATGGCCCAGGCCGGCATGATCGCCGAGAAGGTGCCGGGCGTGCGCTACGTGATGAACAACATCCAGCCGCGCGACTGAGCGATCCGCGCTGTGTCGAAAAGGCGTGCCCGGCACGCCTTTTTCTTTTCCAAACAAGGGATTGAACCATTCAGGGATGGCCCTTCGATCGAGCGCTTGCCGCGATGCCACCGTGCGAGGAAGCTTGAATTGAGCCCGGCATCGCGGCCGGGTGCATGGAGGGCGGAAACCAGATGGACGTGGGCGGCATTTCCTCTTTGGGCGGCACTGCGGCCCTCGGTGTTCAGGGCGTGCAAGGCAGCGACCGCACCGCGCAGTTGCGCGCGCAGCTGGTCCAGCTCCAGGCGCAACTGGCCCAGGCGCAGCAGGATCGCTCGCTCACGGAAGAACAGCGCGCCGCCAGGGTGGAGAAACTCGAGAAGCAGATCGAGGCGATCCGCCAGGAAATCGCCCGTGCCGCACAACAGCGCAGCGACGACCAGGAAACCTCCGGTGCCACCACCACGCAGCGCTTGGGCGTGGGCGTATTGATCGACGATTACGCCTAGCGCGGCGCCGCCAGGAAGGTGGGCCAACGACTCATCGGCGGCGCGCCGGCCGCTACCCAGCGGTGGCGGTCAACTCGCCAGCGCGGCCTCCCTGCTTTCCACACTCGGCGCTTCCCGCGCCAATACCCGACGCAAGGCCGCGAAGCACTGCGGATCGATGGCGCTGCCGATGCCCAGTTCCATCAGCGCCAGGGTGTGCGCGACCGTGGCGGGCGGGTGGTAGGGCCGCTCGGCGCTGATGGCGTCGAAAATGTCGGCCACGGTGATGATGCGGGTTTCCAGTTCGATCTCGTCGCCGGCCAGTCCACGCGGATAGCCCGCGCCGTCCAGTCGTTCGTGGTGTGCGGCGGCGACGCGCGCCAGCGCTTCCAACGGGCCGATGCGGCCCAGGATCTGCTCGGTGTAGCCGGCGTGGCGCTGCACCGCCGCCCACTCGTCGGCGTCCAGTTTTCCCGGCTTATCGAGCACCGAATTGCTGACACCCAGCTTTCCAACATCATGCAGCAGCGCGGCGCGCTTCAGCCAGCGCCGACGCGCCGCCGGCAGCCCCAGTTCCTCGGCGATCAGGTCGGTGTAGTGCGCCACCCGCGCGCTGTGACCGGCAGTGAACGGGCTCTTGGCATCGACCACTTCGCCGAAGGCGGCGGCGATCTGGTCCAGGTAGTCGTCGTCGAGCACGATTTCGGCGTGGGCCGGCGCCAGCGCGGCCACCACTTCGTCCAGCTCGGGATCGGCCAGCGCGGCCCAGAAGGTCGGCGCGGCGGCGACCATCTCGAAGGCGCCGACCAGCGCCGGATCGAACCAGCTGCCGGCGCGCTGGTGGATTTCGTCCAGCGCGGCGTCGGGCCCGCCGGAGAAATGGAACACGTCGATCACCTGCGCCAGCAACGCGATGCGCGCGTTGAGCGGGATCGCCTCGCCGGCCAGGCCCCGCGGCCGGCCACCACCGTCGTGGTGTTCGTCCAGCGCGTGGATGCCCTCGGCCACCGTTTCCGGGAAGCGCAGCCGCCGCGCGATGTCGGCGCCGCGCTCGCAGCGGGTCTGGATCAGCTCCTGGGCGATGTCGCCGCCGTTGCGCAGGATATTGAGCAACGCCGCCAGCCGCCGCGACCAGCCGGCATTGCGCCCGGTACGGGTGACGACGAAGCCCAGCAGCGCCGCCATCCCGGCGCCCGCCAGCTTGAAGTCGTGCTTGAACGAGCGGTCGTCGGCCAGGTACAGCTCGCAGATGCGCGCGGCGTTGCTGCTGCACCCCAGATCCTTGAGCAGCAGGGTGTAATACAGCGACCACAGCCGATCCGGCGGCAACTGCAATTGCCGGCCGATCTGCATGCCGATCCAGCAGCAGCGCACGCAATGGCCCTCGGGCTGTCCCTCGGTGAGGTCCAGCGCATAGCTGAACGAGGCGATCAGCTCGGCGAGCTTGAGCGAAGTGGCCATGGGTCTCCAGGTAGCGCTGGGCCGTTCCGGTGCGCCAGGATGGGGCGGAAAGGTCGGCCGCGCGCGATGTAAGCTTACGAATGCTAGAGCAGTCGCCCCCTTCCGTCCATGAGGATGGCTCGTTTCCTGACAAAACCAGCGACCATTGTCTGCAAATTCCCACACCCGCCACGGCATGCGGCGAAATCGCACCAAATCAGTGCGTTGCATCGCCCGCGGTGGCCTCGGCGACGCGCTGCATCTGCGCGACGATGCGATGGGCCACGTGGCCGAATGCGGCGACGAACCAGTCACGGTCGATGGCGACGCGATGCGTGGCGCCGTCGTCAGGGTCGCCGTAGTCCAGGTAGTCGATGACGATGCGGTCGGGCGTGGCGTAGCCGTGCTCGCCGAACAACGCCCACGCGGCTTCGACATCGGCGTCCTGGTCATCCGGGGGGAACACCAGCGGTACTTCTTCCGCCTGGTACGGCAAACGCGCCAGGCGGTCGGCGGCCAGGTCCAGGTCGTGCAGTTCCAGGCCGTTGAATTCGCACAGCCGCATGCCGCGCGGCGCATCGGGATCGCGCACCAGGATCTCGATCTCCCAGCCGGCCATGTGGGCGCGCCATTGCGCGAAATCGCGCGGCGACAGACGGGCACGCAATCCCTGCAAGGCGTCGAGGTAGCGATTGAACAGCTCGGCGTGGCCGGGTTCGTCGAGATAGGCGCTGTAGATGTTGACGGCGCGGGCTTCGCCGGCACGCCGCCCGGCCGGCCACGCGTAGCTGCCGGCGATGGCCTGCTCGGGCAGGGGCGGCAGCGGCAGTTCGATCGGGGCATCGACCAGCCCCAGCCATTTGCGGTGCGGCACCCGTCGCAGCCACTTGAACGAGGCGCTGATGGCCACGTCGCCGTGCTGGATGGCGAAGGGCGGGAAGGGCTGCTCGGGCGAACGCGGCATCATCGTGGGCTCCGCAGGTTAATGAAAACCATTGGCTATACGATGATGATCTTCCGCATTCACCTGGGCGAAATCCAGCGCCGCGCCTGCCATCCATCACCCGGAACGATGGAAATCTATCCAAATGTCATGAAAATGGCGGCACGCATAAGCTGCTGTTTTGCAAGCAGAAAGCCTTGATGTGCCGTGCAAAGTCCGGCATGAAATAGCCTGCCACCGCGGTGGTCGCATCGTGTGCCGGGTACTGCTCAACCGGCCACCACCTCGATTTCCACATCGTGCACCCGCACCCGCTGGCCGGGACGGATCTTGTTGGTCTTGCGCAGTTCCTGCGCGCCATCGACCGTCACCACGCCACTGGCGACCAGCGCCTTGCCGGCGCCGCCGCTGTCGACCACGCCGGCGATCTTCAACAGGTCGTTGAGGGCGATGTATTCGGTGGAGATTTCAACCTGGAGCAAGGGCATGGCCGGCCGCCGTGGGGAAAAGGGAAGGCGATGGTAGCAGCCGGGCGACGGCTCGGCGACGCGGCGGTGCAATCCGGCGGTCGAGGCCGCCGGTGGTGAGTGCGAATCGGGCCGGGCATAAGGCCACATCGTGGTCAGGACCGACAGGTTCGCAACGCCGGTCAAATTGAAACGCAGGCTTTACTTGAAGCAGCCATGTTGCTGGGTCAAGATGGGGTCCGGCCCGCAACGGGCTGATTTAAATGATCTTTAAAGTAAAAAGGTGTTCTCCTTGTTCAAATGGTTCGAGCAACGCGTCCATCCCTATCCGGACGCTCCCCCCGCCCAGCCGCCCACGGGCTTTTTCTCCTTCATCTGGGCCGGCACCGCCGGCATGCGCCCGCTGATCTTCGTGGTGATGCTGCTCACCGCCGGCATCGGCGCATTCGAGGCGCTGCTGTTCAGCATGCTCGGCTCGGTGGTCGACTGGCTGGGCGCCACGCCGCGCGACCAGCTGTGGGCCACCCAGCAGGGCAATCTGCTGCTGCTGGTCGCCATCCTGCTGGGCAGTCCGCTGCTGATCGCCTTGCAGGCGCTGTTCAAGTACCAGTCGCTGGCGGGCAACTTCCCGATGCGCCTGCGCTGGAACTTCCACCGCCACCTGCTCGGCCAGAGCATGAGTTTCTACCAGGACGAGTTCGCCGGCCGCGTCGCCACCAAGGTGATGCAGACGGCGCTGGCGGTGCGCGAAACGGTGATGATCGTCACCGACATCCTGGTGTTCGTGATCATCTACTTCGTCACCATGCTGGCGGTGGTCGGCGCCTTCGACTGGCTGCTGATCCTGCCTTTCCTGGGCTGGCTGGCGCTGTACATAGTGGCGGTGTGGTACTTCGTGCCGCGCCTGGGCAAGGCCGCCAGCGCGCAGGCCGACGCGCGCAGCCTGATGACCGGGCGCGTCACCGATGCCTACGCCAACATCGCCACGGTGAAGCTGTTCTCGCATGCCCAGCGCGAAGCCAGCTTCGTCAAGGGCGCGATGCAGGAATTCATGCAGACCGCCTACCGCCAGATGCGACTGGTGAGCGGCTTCGAGATCGTCAACCACACGCTGAGCATGCTGCTGCTGGCCGCCAGCGCCGGCGTCACGCTGTGGCTGTGGACGCGCGGCGAGGTCGGCGTGGGCGCGGTGGCCGCCGCCACCGCGATGGCGCTGCGGCTGAACGGGATCTCCCACTGGATCATGTGGGAGATGTCCAACCTGTTCGAGCAGATCGGCACGGTGCAGGACGGCATCACCACGCTGTCGCGCCCGATCGAGATCAACGACCGGCCGGACGCCCGCCCGCTCCAGGTGACGCGCGGCGAGATCCGGTTCGAGCAGCTCGACTTCAGCTACGGCAACGGCCAGCGGGTGATGGAGAACCTGAATCTGACGATCCGCCCCGGCGAAAAGGTGGGGCTGGTCGGCCGCTCGGGCGCCGGCAAGTCCACCCTGGTGAACCTGCTGTTGCGCTTCTACGACCTGGAGCGCGGTCGCATCCTGATCGACGGCCAGGACATCGCCGAGGTCACGCAGGACACCCTGCGCGCCCAGGTGGGCATGGTCACGCAGGATACGTCGCTGCTGCACCGCTCGGTGCGCGACAACCTGCTCTACGGCCGGCCCAACGCCAGCGACGAAGAGATGATCGCCGCCGCGCGCCGCGCCGAGGCGCACGACTTCATCCTGACGCTGACCGACCCCAAGGGCCGGCATGGCTACGAGGCGCACGTCGGCGAACGCGGGGTGAAATTGTCCGGCGGACAGCGCCAGCGCATCGCCATCGCCCGGGTGATGCTGAAGGATGCGCCGATCCTGCTGCTGGACGAGGCCACCAGCGCGCTCGACTCCGAGGTCGAGGCGGCGATCCAGGGCAGCCTGTACCGGCTGATGGAGGGCAAGACGGTGGTCGCCATCGCCCACCGGCTGTCCACCATCGCCGCGATGGACCGGCTGATCGTGCTCGACCGTGGCCGCATCGTCGAGGAAGGCAACCACGCCGCGCTGCTGGCGCACAACGGGCTGTACGCCCGGCTGTGGGCGCACCAGAGCGGCGGCTTCCTCGGCGAGGAGGCCGAAGACGAGGCGGCGGGCTGAGCGGTTCGCGCGCGACGGAAAACGGGGCCTGTCCGGGCCCCGTTTTTTTTTGGCCGGCTTCAGCCGTGCCAGGCCGACATCCCGATTACGACCAGCCCCTCACGCCAGCAGATAGTCGATCAACGTCTCCACGCCGCGCGTCATGTTGCGGATCGAGCCTTCGAAATCCCATTCGTCGTGCACCACAGTGGCAACGTTGGAAATCGCGCGCACCTGGTAGAAGCGCTGCCCGGCTTCCAGGCAGGCATGGAAGAACGCCGCGCCTTCCATGTTCTCGATGTCCACCTCCTGCGTCGCCACGAACGGCGCCAGCGCGGCGTTCATCGAGTTGCTGTGCGCCAGCGGCAACGGCGGATCGGCCGGCAGGTGCGGGCAGTGGAATACCGGCTGGTGATCGAAATCCATGTCCAGTTCCAGCCCGGACAGGTGACGGAAACCGCTCGGGGTGAAAAAGCCCAGGTCGGCCTCGCGCTCGCTGGCCACCAGCACGGTATCGCCCACCTTGTAGCGCGAATGCGGATAGCCCCCGGCGATGCCGGCCAGGATCAGACGTCGGGATGCCGCGTTTCGATCAAGCGGGTGGTGGCGACCGCGGCCGCCGTCAGGCCCACGCCGCAGAACGCGACCTCGGCGGCGGGATGGTGGAAGTATTTGGCTTCGGTGCGGGTGGGGAAGACGACGACGATGTGCATGGAACGCGCGGCCGGGGAAAACGTCGATTCTAGATCGAATGCCCCCGAGCCCGCGCGCCGCCTTGGCCGGTGGTATCGGTTCGGAAGCAAGCGCGGTTTTCCTCAGGCTCGACGGAATGACCCTTCCCCTATACTGGCCGACGCACCGATCGCGTCGCGCAGCCCTTCTCCACCCGCAACCGGACACACCGATGACCCAACCCTCTGGACTCCTCCGCTTCATCACCCATGGCAGCCTGGTGGCGCAGATCGTGGTCGGTCTGGTGCTGGGCATCGTGCTGGCGCTGCTGGCGCCCGGCGCGGCATCGGCCGCCGGCCTGCTCGGCTCGCTGTTCGTCGGTGCGCTGAAGGCGGTGGCGCCGCTGCTGGTGTTCGTGCTGGTGGCGTCGGCCATCGCCAACCATCGCCAGGGCCAGCGCACCAGCATCCGCCCCATCCTGCTGCTCTACCTGCTGGGCACGTTCTCCGCCGCGCTGGTGGCGGTGCTGCTGAGCTTCGCCTTCCCTTCCACGCTGGCGCTGGTCCAGCCGAAGGGCGGCATCGCGGCGCCGGCCAGCATCGTCGAGGTGCTGCGTGATCTGCTGATGAACGTGGTGGACAACCCGGTACACGCGCTGGGCAACGGCAATTTCATCGGCATCCTGGCGTGGGCGGTGGGCCTGGGGCTGGCGTTGCGCCACGCGGCCGACACCACCCGCCGCGCGCTGGACGATCTGGCGCATGCGGTCGGCGCCATCGTGCACGCGGTGATCCGGCTGGCGCCGCTGGGCATTCTCGGGCTGGTGGCCTCGACGCTGGCCGAAACCGGCTTCGGCACGCTGTGGGGCTATGCGCGGCTGCTGGCGGTGCTGATCGGCGGCATGCTGCTGGTGGCGCTGGTGATCAATCCGCTGATCGTGTTCTGGAAGCTGCGTCGCAATCCGTACCCGCTGGTGTTCACCTGTCTGCGCGAGAGCGGCATCACCGCCTTCTTCACCCGCAGCTCGGCCGCCAACATCCCCGTCAACCTGGAGCTGTGCCACAAGCTGGGCCTGCCGGAGGACACCTACGCGGTATCGATCCCGCTGGGCGCCACCATCAACATGGCCGGCGCCGCGGTGACGATCACGGTGCTGACGCTGGCCGCGGTGAACACGCTGAGCATTCCGGTGGACCTGCCGACCGCGCTGCTGCTGAGCGTGGTGGCGTCGATCTGCGCCTGCGGCGCCTCGGGCGTGGCCGGGGGCTCGCTGCTGTTGATCCCGCTGGCGTGCAGCCTGTTCGGCATCAACAACGATCTGGCGATGCAGGTGGTGGCGGTGGGCTTCATCATCAGCGTGTTGCAGGATTCCTGCGAAACCGCACTCAACTCCTCCACCGACGTGCTGTTCACCGCCGCCGCCTGCCGCGCGGAAGCGGCCAAGACGGATGTCGTAGAAAGCCCCACGTCTTGAACCACTGAGGACGGTGAGCACACGGAGTCGCACGGAGAAAACCGTCCCTTCGGGTGACGGGGTGGTCAGCCCGCAACGCACGGCTCATCACCTGATCCGATTGGCCTTTCTCTGTGACCCCTCTGTGTTCTCACCGCCCTCTGTGGTTCAAGGTTTAGGGTGACTCCCCAATCAACCCGCCGCCTCCGCCGCGATCTCCCGCAGCACGCGGGCGTAGGTTTCCGGCGGCTGGCCGCCCTGGATCAGGTAACGGTCGTTGACGATCACCGACGGCACGGCGGTGATGCCCTGCTGCTGGTAGAACTGCTCCTGCCGGCGCACGGCGTCGGCGTATTGCTCGCCTTGCAGGATCTCGCGCGCGGCGCCGCCGTCCAGGCCGATCGCCTGGACGATGCGTACGAGGGTGTCGTGGTCGCTGGGGTCGAGGCCGTCGGTGAAATACGCGGCGAACAGCGCCTGCTTCAGCGCCAGCTGCTGCGCGTCGCCCAGTTCACCGGCCCAGTGCAGCAGGCGGTGCGCGTCGAAGGTGTTGTAGATGCGTTCGCGCTCGCCGAAGGTGAAGCCCACGCTCTCGCCGCGCTGGCGCAGCGCTTCGTGGCTCTGGCGCAACTGCTCCTCGCCCATGCCGTACTTCTCGCCCAGGTGCTCGGCGAGCGATTGCCCGGTCGGGCCCATCTGCGGGTTGAGTTCGAACGGCTGGAAGTGCAGCGCCAGCGCCACCTCGTCGCCCAATTGCTCGGCGGCGCGTTGCAGGCCGTACAGGCCGACAGCGCACCACGGGCACGAGACATCGGAGACGAAATCGATCTTCAGGGGAGTGGACATGGCGGCACCTGCGCATGGGGTAAACCAGCAAGGTGCGGCCAGGCCGCCGCGCTTCAACCGTGTTCGGCGCCACGACCCGCCGACCGGCGCGCGATCTCGGCGTCGAGGCAGGCCGGGCACAGGCAGTCGCCGGCATCGGGCAGCGGCATCGCCGGCGGCGGGTCGACACACCAACATCCGCCGTCGCGACCACCGCTGCCGCAGGGGAAGTCGGCGCCACAACGCGGACAGCGCCGATGCCCCGCCGGGGGGAGCGCCCGCAACCGCGCCCAGACCGCCCGCTTGGCGTCGTCGTCCATCCGCGACCAGGCGGCGATCTCGTCCACGGTGCGGCGGCAGCCGACGCAGACGCCATCGTCGTCCAGCCGGCACAGGGCGACGCAGGGACTGGGGACGGTGGCGGGCGGAACAGGTTGGGACATGGCGGGCGTGGCACGACGGGAACGACGATCATGCCACGCCGCGCGCGGCGACATCGATCTTGGGAGACGCCCGAAGATCGACGGCGCGGCCCGCGCTCAATCCCTGAGGTAGTCGTCGAGCTTCTCGAACAGCTCGGCGTCGCGGTCCTGGGTGTATTCCCACACGGTCAGCCCGCCCAGGCGCTTTTCCTTGAGGTACTTCACCTTGTGCTTCAGGCTTTCCGCGTCCTCGTAGCTGATCATCACGTCGCCGTTGTACAACCACGGCGCCTTGCCGATGTCGTCCCAGTGGCGCACGTAGCCGGGCTTGCCGAGCACGTCCTTGCGGATGGTGTCCCAGCTCGGCGAGCCGCCCAGCGCCACGCCCTTGAACGGCTGGAACAGCCCGTCGGCCTGGTTGGCGACGCCGCTCCAGGCCGCGCCGTAGAACGGCACGCCCAGCAGCAGCTTGCGCGAGTCGATGCCGGCGTCCAGGTAGACGCGCATGCTCTGGTCGCTGCTCCAGCCGCCCCACGCCGGATCGTCGGTGCGCTGGTACAAGTTGGAGAAATGGCCGGTGGTGCTGCTCCAGCTGCCGTAGGCGCCATAGGCGGTGACGGTCAGGTAATCGACGCTGCGCGCGGCGCGTTGCAGGTCGTTCTTCTGCGCGAACCATGGGCTGGACGGCACTGCGGCGGTCATCTGGTATTTGCGGCCGGTCCTGGCGCCCAGGCGATCCAGCGCGGCGCGGGTTTCCTCCAGCAGCGCGATGTAGTTGTCGCGGTCCTTGGGGTCGGTCTTGATCGGCAGGCCCCAATCCGGGCCGACCGGGTACTGCCATTCGATGCCGATGCCGGACAGGTGATACCGCTCCACGTAGCCCAGCACGCTGGCGATGAAGCGGGCGCGGCCTTCGGGCGTCATCGCCATCTGCGAATAACCGTCGGCGGCCCAGCCACCGATCGACAGGTTCACCTTCAACTGCGGATAGCGTTTCTGCAACTTGGCTACTTCGTGCCACAGCTTGGTGAACGCCGGCGGGGTTTCGCCCTGCTGGTTGGGCGGCTGCGGCTCGACATCGCGCAGGTGGATGGTGCCGTCGGGACGGATCGATGCAAACGCCAGGTTCAGCTGGGTAATCAGGTCGCCGTCGATGTCCTTGGCCTTCCAGAAGCGGCCGTCGTCCATCGCCCAGGTGCGGATGTACGCGACCACTTCGGCACGCTGGCGGTCGCCGTGGCGGCTGGCTTCGACGGGGGTGTCGGCGGCGACGGCGAGTGGCGGCAGCACGCTGGCGCTGCACGCCAGCAGCAGGCCGGACAGGATGGTGCTTCGGTTCATGGATGCTCCTCTCGATTGGGGTTTTTTATGGGTCATGCCCAGGTCGATTAAAAGCATGCATCGCCGGTCCCGCAATATGCCGCCCAGTGCCGCCATCGCGGTTTTGCGCCGGATTCACAAGAATTTTCAAGAAGTTGCCGCCGCCGGTGCGGCCGGGCGTCCGATACCGTGTGCGTGCAGCGCGCTGCGTGGGTTTTCAGGATTTTTCAGCGGTGGAACACGACAATCCAGGCGAAATGCGGGCGCGCCTTGTCGGGCGCAAAGGACGCAAAAAACCCCGCCGCGGCATCGGCCGGGCGGGGTGGTCGCAGCGACGGCGCGGGGCGTCGCTCAGGGGTTGTAGCCCAGGTTGGGCGCGAGGTCGCGCTCGGCCTGCTCCACGCTGACGCCGCGCCGCGCGGCGTAGTCCTCGACCTGATCCTTGTTGATTTTGCCGACGGCGAAGTACTGCGCCTGCGGATGGCTGAAGTAGAAGCCGCTCACCGCCGCCGTGGGCAGCATGGCATAGCCCTCGGTGAGGGTCATGCCGATGGCCGGCGCGTCCAGGATGTCGAACAGGCCGGTCTTGGCGGTGTGGTCCGGGCACGCGGGATAGCCAGGCGCGGGGCGGATGCCGACGTATCGCTCGTCGGTGAGCTCGTCCACCGTCAGCGCCTCGTCGGCGGCGTAGCCCCACAGCTCCTTGCGCACCCGCTCGTGCATGTATTCGGCGAAGCCCTCGGCGAAGCGGTCGGCCAGGGCCTTGACCATGATGGCGCTGTAGTCGTCGTTGGCCGCCTCGAACGCGGCGACGTGCGGCTCGATGCCCAGCCCGCCGGTGACGGCGAAGGCACCCAGGTAGTCGGTCACGCCGCTGTCCCTGGGCGCGACGAAGTCGGCCAGGCACCAGTTGGGCTTGCCGGCCGCCTTGACGTTCTGCTGGCGCAGGTTGTGCCAGGTCATCAGCGTTTCGCCGCTGTCGGGCGAATAGATCTCGATGTCCTCGCCCCCCACGCTGTTGGCGGGGAACAACCCGACCACGCCGCTGGCGGTGAGCCAGTTGCCGGCCACCAGTTCGCGCAGCATCTTCTGCGCGTCGGCGAACAGCGCGCGCGCCGATTCGCCGACCACGTCGTCCTCCAGGATGCGCGGGTACTTGCCGTACAGTTCCCAGGCGTTGAAGAACGGGCTCCAGTCGATGTAGGGCTCGATGGCGTCCAGCGGCACGTTCTCGAAGCGCAACACGCCCAACCGGCGCGGCACCGGCGGCACGTATTGCCGCCAGTCCACCTTGAAGCCGTTGGCGCGGGCGTCGGCCAGCGGCAGGAACTGGGTGCGGTCCTTGTTGGCGTGGATGGTGCGGATGTTGTCGTACTCGTCGCGCACCTTGCCGACGAAGGCGGGCTTGAGTTCGTCGCTGAGCAGGCTGGAGCACACGCCGACGGCGCGGCTGGCGTCGGGCACGTAGACCACGTTGCCGCGCGGGTAGTTGGGCTCGATCTTGACCGCGGTGTGCACCTTGCTGGTGGTGGCGCCGCCGATCAGTAGGGGGATGTCGAAGCCCTGGCGCTCCATCTCCTTGGCGACGTGCGCCATCTCTTCCAGCGACGGGGTGATCAGGCCGGACAGGCCGACGATGTCGGCGCCGGTTTCGCGCGCGGTGTCGAGGATCTTCTGCGCCGGTACCATCACGCCCAGGTCGAGCACCTGGTAGTTGTTGCAGCGCAGGACCACGCCGACGATGTTCTTGCCGATGTCGTGCACGTCGCCCTTGACCGTGGCCATCACGATCCTGCCCTTGGCCGGCGCGTCGGCCAGGCCCATGGCGATCTTTTCCGCTTCGATGAACGGCTCCAGGTGCGCCACGGCGGCCTTCATCACCCGCGCCGACTTCACCACCTGCGGCAGGAACATCTTGCCGGCGCCGAACAGGTCGCCGACGTGGTTCATGCCGGTCATCAACGGGCCTTCGATCACGTGGATCGGGCGCTCGGCGGCCAGGCGGGCCTCTTCGGTGTCCTCGACGATGTAGGTGGTGATGCCCTTGACCAGCGCGTGGGTGATGCGCTCCTGCAAGCTGCCCTGGCGCCACGACAGATCCTCGCCCTTGGCCTGGTTGGCGTCGCCGCGATAGGTCTCGGCCAGGGCGATCAACGCCTCGGTGGCGGCCAGCGGATCGCGCTGGTCGCCGCGCATCAGCACCACGTCCTCGATGCGCTCGCGCAGTTCGGCCGGCACCTCTTCATACACTTCCAGCGCGCCGGCGTTGACGATGCCCATCGTCATGCCCTGCTTGATCGCGTGGTAGAGGAATACCGCGTGGATCGCCTCGCGCACCTTGTTGTTGCCGCGGAACGAGAACGACACGTTGGACACGCCGCCGCTGATCTTGGCGTGCGGCAGGTGGCGCTTGATCCAGCCGGTGGCCTCGATGAAGTCCAGGCCGTAGCGCGCGTGCTCCTCGATGCCGGTGGCGACGGCGAAGATGTTGGGGTCGAAGATGATGTCCTCGGGCGGGAAGCCCACTTCGTCCACCAGGATGCGGTAGCTTTTCTCGCAGATCTCGATCTTGCGGGCGAAGGTGTCGGCCTGGCCCACCTCGTCGAACGCCATCACGATCACCGCCGCGCCGTAGCGCCGCAGCAGGCGCGCCTGCTCGACGAATTTGTCCACGCCCTCCTTCATCGAGATCGAGTTGACGATGCACTTGCCCTGCACGCACTTCAGGCCGGCCTCGATCACGTCCCACTTGGACGAATCGATCATCACCGGCACGCGGCTGATGTCGGGCTCGGCGGCGAGCAGATTGAGGAAGGTGGTCATGGCCTTGTGGGCGTCCAGCATGCCCTCGTCCATGTTGACGTCGATCACCTGCGCGCCGGCCTCCACCTGCTGGCGCGCCACCTCCAGCGCGGCCGGATAGTCGCCGGCCAGGATCAGCCGGGCGAACGCCTTGGAGCCGGTGACATTGGTACGCTCGCCGACGTTGACGAACAGATCGTGGTCGCCGATGTTGAACGGCTCCAGGCCGGACAGCCGGCACTTCTTCTCGATCTGCGGCAGGCGGCGCGGCGCGATGTCCTTCACCGCCTGCCAGATGGCGGCGATGTGCGCCGGCGTGGTGCCGCAGCAGCCGCCGATGATGTTGGTCAGGCCGCTCTGCGCCCATTCCTTCACCTGTTCGGCCATCTCCTGCGGGCCCAGGTCGTAGCCGCCGAAGGCATTGGGCAGGCCGGCGTTGGCGTGCACCGAGACGAAGGTGTCGGCGATGCGCGCCATCTCCTCGACGTAGGGGCGCAGCAGGTCGGGGCCGAGCGCGCAGTTCAGGCCGAAGCTGATGGCGTCGGCATGGTTGAGGCTGTTGTAGAACGCCTCGGTGGTCTGCCCGGTGAGGGTGCGGCCGGATTGGTCGGTGATGGTGCCGGAGATCATGATCGGCAGCCGCTCGACTTCGGGGCGCTCGTCGAAATACTGGTGGATGGCGAACACCGCCGCCTTGGCGTTCAGCGTGTCGAAGATGGTTTCGACCAGCAGCAGGTCGGCGCCGCCCTGCACCAGGCCGTCGATCGCCTCCAGGTAGCTGGTAACCAGTTCGTCGAAGGTGACGTTGCGATAACCTGGATCGTTCACGTCCGGGCTGATCGACGCGGTGCGGTTGGTCGGGCCGAGCACGCCGGCGCAGAAGCGCGGCTTGTCGGGGGTGGCGGCGGTCTGCGCCACGCACAGGTCCTTCACCAGCCGCGCCGCGGCGTGGTTGATCTCCCACACCAGGCTTTCCATGCCGTAGTCGGCCATGGCGATGGCAGTACCGTTGAAACTATTGGTTTCGATAATGTCCGCGCCGGCATCCAGGTACTGCTGGTGGATGGCGCCGATCACGTCCGGGCGGGTGAGCACCAGCAGGTCGTTGTTGCCCTTGAGGTCGGACGGCCAGTCGGCGAAGCGCTCGCCGCGGTAGTCGGCCTCTTCCAGCCGGTACTGCTGGATCATGGTGCCCATGCCGCCATCGAGGATCAGGATGCGGTCGGACAACAATTGGCGAAGCTGGGCGGTGCGCGCGGTCATGAGGTTTTGATTCGTCAGCGAAAACCGCGAATTTTACCATAGGCCGTCCAGCCCCCCGATCCGACGGGCTTCCGGCGAAATCTTCGTTGCAGTGCAACAATTCGAGGTTGCCTGCCGCCGTTTCACTTGCCATAACAGCGAAGTGTTCCTAAAGGGAAAGCCCATCATGCCTACGCAATCGGAACGGCTCGCCGTCGCCACCACCCTCCCCCTCAAACTCGCCCTGCAATGGCAACGCCGCGTGGCGGAGACCCTGCACAAATGGTGGGAAGTCCAGGCGCCGCCGCCGCATGCGCTGGCCAGCAACCCCATCGCCGCCGCCTGGGATTACTGGACCGACAGCGTCGAGCGCCAGGTGCTGTTCTGGGACACCCTGCGCCAGCGCGGCGACAACTTCCTCGAACACGAAAAGGCCGGCAAGCCGCCGCTGCTGCACTTCGACTACGAACTGGTGCTGGACGCGCGCACCTTCGCCCGGCCGGTGAACTACGCGCTGGCGCGCATCGTGCCGCCGGCCGGCGTCGCCGTCGATGAGCGCAAGCGCCCCTACGTCATCATCGACCCGCGCGCCGGGCACGGCCCCGGCATCGGCGGCTTCAAGGATGACTCCGAAGTGGGCATGGCGCTGCGCGAAGGCCACCCGGTGTACTTCTGCGTGTTCTTCCCGCAGCCGATGCCCGGCCAGCGCCTGGAGGACGTGACCCTGGCCGAGGCCGACTTCCTGCGCGAGGTGATCCGCCGCCATCCCGAATCGCCGAAGCCGGCGCTGGTCGGCAACTGCCAGGGCGGCTGGGCGGCGATGCTGGTGGCCGCGCACGCGCCCGAACTGGTCGGCGCGATGGTGATGGCCGGCGCGCCGGTGTCGTACTGGGCCGGCAGCGACGGCAAGAACCCGATGCGCTACGCCGGCGGCATGCTGGGCGGCGCCTGGAGCGCGCTGCTGGCGGCCGACCTGGGTGGCGGCCTGTTCGACGGCGCCTACCTGGTCGACAACTTCGAGAACCTCGACCCGGCCAACACCCTGGTCAAAAAGAACCATCACCTGTACGACCAGATCGACACCGAGCCGCCGCGCTACCTCGACTTCGAGCGCTGGTGGGGCGGCTACTTCCTGATGAACGAGGAGGAGATCCGCTGGATCGTCGAGAACCTGTTCGTCGGCAACAACCTGACCGAGGGCCAGGCCATCGGCCGCAACGAGATCTACGACCTGCGCAAGATCCGCGCGCCGATGGTGGTGTTCGCCTCGCTGGGCGACAACATCACGCCGCCGCAACAGGCGATCAACTGGGTGCTCGACCTGTACCCGGACACCGACAGTCTGAAGGCCAGCGGGCAGGTGATCGTCGGCCTGGCGCACAAGACCACCGGCCACCTGGGCATCTTCGTCTCGGCCAAGATCGCCCGCCGCGAACACGCCCAGATCGTCGAACTGCTGCAGGTGATCGAAACCCTGTCGCCGGGGCTGTACCAGCTGGACATCCACGACGAGACCGCCCCCGACGGCACGGTGCGACACGTGGCGGAGCTGACCGAGCGCAGCGTCGAGGAACTGCGCGGCCTGCAGCGCGAGCAGCGCCGCGACGAGCTGCCATTCGCCGCGGTGGAGGCGCTCTCCAAGCTGGGCGTGTCGGTCTACACCACGCTGGTGCGGCCGTGGATCGCCCCCTTCGTCACCGAGGACATGGCCAAGCTGGGCCGCGCCTTCCACCCGCTGCGCGTCCAGCACTGGGGCTGGTCCAGCCTGAATCCACTGGCCAAGCTCAACCAGCACGCCGCCGACTACGTGCGCCAGCTGCGCACCCCGCGCGACCCGGAATGGCGCCAGTGGGAGCGTTATCTGGTCGGGCAGAACGCGGCGGCGCTGGATGTGTACCGCGACGTGCGCGACGCCAACACCGAGCTGGCGTTCTTCAACCTCTACGGCCCCGCCGCGGTTTCCGGCATCGGCAACGACCTGATCCCGGACTACCTCGAACGCCAGCGCCAGACCACCTCGCCGTGGAACGACGCCGAACTGCTGGCGTCGCTGCCGCATGGCGATCTGCTCGACGGCGTGCTGCGCATCGCCGTGCTGGTCCAGCGCGGCTTGCCCAGCATCAACGTCGAGCGTCGCCAGGCCGCGTATGAATGGATCGCGCAACACCCGGCGCTGCAACGCGTGTCGATGGACGAGGTCAATGCCCGCTTCCAGCGGCAGTCGCTGCTGGCCTGGCGCTTCCCGGCCGAAGCCCGCAAGACGCTGCCCGGCCTGTTCCCGGACGAAGCGGCGCTGAAGCAGGCGTTCGCGACCATCACCGAGATGGTGCGCAGCCTGCCGGCGGCCAAGGAGGCCCTGGCCAACCTGGCACTGCTGCAAACCGAGGTGCTGGGCACCTTCGAGCCGATCACCGCCGCGGCCATCGCCGAGGAGGCCGAGGTCGAAGCCGCATTCAAGCCGGCCACTGCCGCCGCGCAACCGGCCGCCCCCGCCAAAGCCAGCACGTCCGCCGCGACCAAGCCGCGCGCCGCCAGGACACCGGCGGCCAAGGCCACGACGGCAACCGCCAAGCCGGCGGCGGGCAAGCGCGCACCGGCCAAGGAGCCCGTGACCAAGACCCGCGCCGGCCAGGCCAAGCAGCAGGCGGACGTCGCGCCCAAGGCCAAGCCGGCCGCCGCGCGCAGCGGCAACGGCAGCAAGCCGGCCACCAGCCGGGCCCGTACTTCCAACCCCAACGCCAAGGAGTAACCCCAGAATGAGCACCCTCACCGGCAAGGTCGCGCTGATCACCGGCATCGCCAACGAGCAATCGCTGGCCTACGGCATCGCCAAGGCGCTCAAGGCACGCGGCGCGGAACTGGTCGTCACCTACGTCAACGACCGCACGCTCGATTTCATCCAGCCGTTGCTGCCCACGCTGGAACCGGCGCTGCTGATCAAGTGCGACGTCACCCAGGACGGCGCGCTGGAGAACGTGTTCCAGCAGATCGACCAGCGCTGGGGCAAGCTGGATATCGCGCTGCACGCCATCGCCTTCGCCCCCAAGGCGGACCTGCACGGCCGGGTGGTCGATTCCAGCCGCGAGGGCTTCCTCCAGGCGATCGACATCTCGTGCCACTCCTTCGTACGGCTGGCCAAGGGCGCCGAGCCGCTGATGAAGGACGGCGGCACACTGATCACCCTCAGCTACTACGGCGCCGAAAAGGTGGTGCCCAACTACGGCGTGATGGGCCCGGTGAAGGCCGCGCTGGAAGCCACCACCCGCTACCTGGCGGTGGAGCTGGGGCCGCGGAAGATCCGCGTGCACGCCGTCTCGCCCGGCCCGGTGCAGACCCGCGCCGCCTCGGGCATCCCCGAGTTCGCCAACATGCTGGAGGAAGCCACCCAGCGCGCGCCGTTGCAGGAGCTGGTGGACATCGACGACGTCGGCGCCGCCACCGCCTTCCTGTGCGAGCCGGGCGCGGCGGCCATCACCGGCAGCGTGTTCTACGTGGATGGCGGGATGCATATCCTGGCCTGACGCCCCGCCAGAGACCTGGCCCTTTCGACCGGCGTTGCCTGCAGGCAATGCCCGGTCGGTCCAGGAGCCTGCTTGCCGACACGGCTTCGAACGGCATCGTGAAAAGATGGTAAACAAGCTCTAAGGTGATAATCGATTTCCAGGCCCGCGCTTTGAAATTCCGGCAACGGCCCCGACCTTCATACGTTTCCTGTCCGCAGGTTGCCTTGCCATGCCCCAGATCGCCCGCTACATCCGCTTCGCCCAGACCGGCGGCCCCGACGTGCTCACCCTGGCCGAGACCACGCTGCTCGATCCCGGCCCCGGCGAGGTGCTGATCCGCCAGACCGCCATCGGCGTCAACTTCATCGACACCTACCACCGCAGCGGCCTGTATCCGCTGCCGTTGCCGTCGGGTATCGGCCAGGAGGCGGCGGGCGTGGTCGAGGCGGTGGGCGCGGGCGTGGTCGAGTTCGCCCCCGGCGATCGCGTGGCCTACGCCGGCGGCGCGCAGCGCGCCAGCCAGGGCGGCGAATGCGGCGCCTACGCCAGCCATCGCCTGATGCAGGCGACCGGGCTGGTGCCGGTGCCCGGCGAGATCCCGGACGAAGTCGCCGCCGGCACCCTGCTGCGCGGCATGACCGCGCAATACCTGCTCAAGCGCACCTTCCCGGTGACCAGCGGCATGACGGTGCTGATCCACGCCGCCGCCGGCGGGGTCGGCCAGATCGCCTGCCAGTGGGCGCGCTGCCTGGGCGCCAGGGTGATCGGCACCGTCGGGTCCGCCGCCAAGGCCGAACTGGCCCGCGCCTGGTGCGACCATGTGATCGACTACACCCAGCCCGGCTGGGCGGCGCAGGTGCGCGAGCTGACCCAGGGTCGCGGCGTGCCGGTGGTGTACGACGGCGTGGGCGCCGCCACCTTCGAAGGCTCGCTCGACAGCCTGGCGCTGCGCGGCATGCTGGTCAGCTTCGGCAACGCCTCGGGCGCGGTGCCGCCGTTCTCGCCCGGCATCCTGTCGCAGAAGGGCTCGCTCTACCTGACGCGCCCCGCGCTGGGCCACTACACCGCCACCCGCGAGGAACTGCTGGACACCGCGGCGGACTATTTCACGGTGGTGGCGCGCGGCGACGTGGAGGCCAACATCGGCCAGACCTATGCGCTGGCCGACGCGGCGCAGGCGCACCGCGACCTGGAAGCCCGCAAGACCACCGGCTCCACCCTGCTGGTCCCCTGACACCGCCCGCACCAGGAACGACGGATGACGCGCATGCCTTGCCTCGCCCGACCCGCCATGGGCAACCGGCCCTGAACCGGGCCCACCGTTCCGGAGTGTCCATGGTCCATCTCGTCTACCTGCACGGCTTTCTCTCCAGCCCTTTTTCGAAAAAGGCGCAGGAAACGGCCGTGTGGATGGCCGAACAGGGCCGCTCCGACTACTTCCACTGCCCCGACATCCCGATGGAGCCCAAGGCCGCCACCGAGGCGCTGCTGCACGCGATGGACCGGCTGAAGGGCGAGCGCGTCTGCTTCATCGGCAGCTCGCTCGGCGGCTACCTCGCCACCTGGCTGGTCGAGGAGTACGGCGGCAGCGCGGTGCTGGTCAACCCCGCCGCGCATCCGTACGAACTGCTGCGGCAGTACGTCGGCCCCCAGCACAACTACTACACCGGCGAGACCCACGTGATCGACGCCGGCTACGCCGACGAGCTGCGCGGATTGAACCGCGTCGTCTCGCGGCCCGACCGCTACTGGTTGCTGCTGCAGACCGGGGACGAAGTCCTCGACTACCGCGAAGCGCTCGACAAGTACGCCGGCTGCCGGCAGACGGTGATCGAGGGTGGCGACCATTCCTTCCAGGACTATCCCCGCTGGCTGCCCGCCATCTGGGAATTCGCTCAGGAGCACTGAAATCCATGCCCACCCCGCAAAGTGGCATCCTCCCCGCATCCTCCGCCCACGCCCTGTTCGTGCTGCTGCGCCGCCGCCTGGGCCGCCGTGTAGACGCCACGCTGCGCGCCATGCTGGCCGCGATCCCCGACCGGATCGACCAGGTGGCGCTGGAAGCGCCCGAGACGCTCACCCTGGGCAGCGTCGGCATCGGCGCCAACGCCTGGGGCGACCTATTCGGCGACGCCCGGCCGCAGGCATTGCGCGGTTTTCCGCGCATCCCCGGCGCCATCCATCCCGCGCCGTCCACCGACGCGGACCTGCTGCTGCACCTGCGCGGCGAACGCTGTGACCTGCTTTACGAGCTGGGCGAGCGGCTGGTGGCGGATCTCGCCGAATGGTTCGATCCGGTGGAGACCACCGCCTGTTTCCGCTACCGCGACGGACGCGACCTGACCGGCTTCGTCGAAGGCACCGAGAACCCGCAGGGCGACGAGCGCGTCGCGGTGGCGCTGGTCGGCCAGGAGGACGCCGACTGGGCCGGCGGCAGCTACGCGCACGTGCAGCGCTACGTGCACCGGATGAACGAGTGGCAGAAGCTGCCGGTCAAGCAGCAGGAGGCGGTGATCGGCCGCACCAAGGACACCGACGAGGAACTGAGCGACGACGACAAACCGCTGACCGCGCACGTGCGCCGGGTGGAGATCGAGCAGGACGGCGAGGAGCTGGAGATCCTGCGCCAGTCGATGCCCTACGGCATGCCTGGCGGCGAGAAGGGCCTGCTGTTCGCCTCGTACTGCCGCACCCCGGTCAACTTCGAGAAGATGCTGGCGCGCATGGTGTCGCCCACCGCCGACGGTCGCGTCGACCACCTGCTGAACTACACCCGCGCCGTCAGCGGCGCAGCATTCTTCGTACCCAGCCGCGAGGTGCTCGCCTCGCTTTCGTCCTGAGCGCCCGCGAAACCCGACGGCCCCATATCCCGAACGGAGCAACCATGCAGATCCAGGTGCGTACCGACCATCACATCCACGGCGGCGAAGCGCTGAACCAGCGCGTCGAACAGACCTTGCGCGGCGAGTTCGCGCGCTTCGGCGACCAGCTCACCCGGCTGGAGGCGCATTTCGCCGACACCAACGGCGACAAGGGCGGCGGCAATGACATCCGCTGCACGCTGGAAGCACGGCTGGCCGGGCTGACCCCGCAGGCTGCCACCCACGACGCCGACGACATCGATATTGCGCTCGACGGCGCCATCGACAAGCTGGTACGCCAGCTCGACAGCGTGCAGGGCCGGCTGGAGGCGCGCAAACGCCATCCCGGCGACGAGTAATCGCGCCGTTGCAGCGCCAGGGTGGATTGATGTCGCTGGCCCGATTCGCCTTCGCCCGCCTTAAGAAACGTTAACTGGACGCCCCGCCTCGCGGGGCGTAGCTTTTGCTGCATCGCACCAACAGGAGTTCTCCGTGGACAGTCCCTCTGGTAGTCGGCCCTGCGCCGACCACTGACGGCAAGCCCGACCACGGCGTACTCGCGCCATCGTCCTTGCCGTCCGGCAGGGCGTGGCATCGGCCGGATCGTCCGATCCGTGCCGCTTCCCTCCCCGCATTCCGTTTCGTCATCCGCTTGACCGGGCGTCGCGCCGCCTGCGCGCCGTCCCACGGGTGACCGAACCAAACCCCATCCTTGGGCCGCGGCCTGTGTGCCGTCGGCGGGGAGGTTTCATGCAATTCGACTTCCTGAAGAACGCCGTGCTGACGGCGCTGCATCGCGGCCTGAGCATCCGCCAGTTCCGCCGCCTGGCAATGCTGGAGTTCCTGCGCGGCGGCGCCGTCGGCAAGGAGATGCCGCGCACGCTGGCCGACCGGCTGCACGCGCTATCGCGGCTGACCACCGACCACCTGCTGCAACAGCTGGACACCCGCGCCGACGGGCTGAGCGAGGACGAAGCGGCACAACGCCGCGAGCAGGCCGGGCTCAACGAGATCCAGCACGAGCGGCCGCTGTCGTGGCCCGCGCACCTGTGGCTGTGCTACCGCAACCCGTTCAACGTGCTGCTCACGCTGCTGGCGGTGATCTCGTACCTGACCGAGGACGCCAAGGCCACGCTGGTGATCGCGGTGATGGTGGTGATCTCCACCCTGCTGCGCTTTGTCCAGGAGCAGCGCTCCAACAGCGCCGCCGACCGCCTGCGCGACATGGTGAGCAACACCGCCACCGTGCTGCGCCGCGACGACACCGTGCCGCTCACCCGTCTGCGCTATGGCACGGCGGAAGGCACCGAAGTGGCGATCCGCCAGCTGGTGCCGGGCGACATCGTGCTCCTGTCCGCCGGCGACATGATCCCGGCCGACCTGCGCCTGTTGTCCGCCAAGGACCTGTTCGTCAGCCAGGCGGCGCTGACCGGCGAAGCGCTGCCGGTGGAGAAGTTCGCCACGCTGCGCGACGCCGGCGTCGCCAGCCCGCTGGAATTGGACAACCTGCTGTTCATGGGCGCCAACGTGGTCAGCGGCAGCGCCAGCGCCGTGGTGATCGCCACCGGCGGCCAGAGCTACTTCGGCGCGCTGGCCGAGCGCGTCACCGCGCACGACCACACCCCGACCCAGTTCCAGGCCGGGGTGAACCAGGTGAGCTGGCTGCTGATCCGCTTCATGCTGGCGATGGCGCCCCTGGTGCTGCTCATCAACGGCTTCACCAAGGGCGACTGGCTGGAGGCGGCGCTGTTCGCGCTGTCGATCGCCGTGGGGCTCACCCCAGAAATGCTGCCGATGATCGTCACCTCCACCCTGGCCAAGGGCGCGGTGCTGCTCAGCCGCAAGCGGGTGATCGTCAAGCGGCTGGACGCGATCCAGAACTTCGGGGCGATGGACATCCTGTGCACCGACAAGACCGGCACGCTGACCCAGGACCACATCGTGCTGGAGCGCCACACCGACGCCTTCGGCGCCCCCGCCGACGACGTGCTGGCGCTGGCCTACCTCAACAGCTACCACCAGACCGGGCTGAAGAACCTGCTCGACGTGGCGGTGCTGGAACACGTGGAGCTGAAGCGGCTGCTCGACGTGGCGGGCGACCACCACAAGGTGGACGAGATTCCGTTCGACTTCGCCCGCCGCCGCATGTCGGTGGTGGTGAGCGAGCACGGCGCGCATCACCTGCTGATCTGCAAGGGCGCCCTGGAGGAAATGCTCGCCGTCTGCACCCAGGTGCGCCAGGACGGCCGCACCCTGCCGCTGGACGACGAACGCCTGGCGCAGATCCGCGCGGTGACCGCCGGGCTGAACCAGGAAGGGCTGCGGGTGGTGGCGGTGGCCACCCGCGAGCTGCCGCCGCTGCGCCAGACCTACGGCGTGGCCGACGAAGCCGGGCTGACCCTGGTCGGCTACATCGCCTTCCTCGACCCGCCGAAGGAAACCACCGCGCCGGCGCTGCGCGCCCTGGCCGCGCACGGCGTGGCGGTGAAGGTGCTGACCGGCGACAACGAGCTGGTGACGCTTAAGGTCTGCAAGGAGGTGGGGCTGCCGGTGACGGGCCTGCTGCTGGGCAGCGACACCGACGCGATGGACGACGCGACGCTGGCGGCGGCGGCCGAAACCGCCACCGTGTTCGCCAAGCTGTCGCCGTTGCAGAAAGAACGGCTGGTGCGCGTGCTGCGCGCCAACGGCCACGTGGTCGGCTTCCTGGGCGACGGCATCAACGACGCGCCGGCGCTGCGCGCGGCCGACATCGGCATCTCGGTGGATTCGGCGGTGGACATCGCCAAGGAGGCGGCCGACCTGATCCTGCTGGAAAAGAGCCTGATGGTGCTGGAGGAAGGCGTGCTCGAAGGCCGCCGCACCTTCGCCAACATGCTCAAGTACATCAAGATGACCGCCAGCTCCAACTTCGGCAACGTGTTCTCGGTGCTGGTGGCCAGCGCCTTCCTGCCGTTCCTGCCGATGTTGCCGATGCACCTGCTGGTGCAGAACCTGTTGTACGACGTATCGCAGATCGCCATCCCGTTCGACCGGGTGGACGAGGAACAACTGCGCCGCCCGCTACGCTGGGATCCGGACGAGCTGGGGCGCTTCATGGTGTGCTTCGGCCCGCTCAGCTCGCTGTTCGACATCGCCACCTACGCGCTGATGTACTTCGTGTTCCACGCCAGCACCCCGGCGCACCAGACGCTGTTCCAGTCCGGCTGGTTCATCGAGGGCCTGCTGTCGCAGACCCTGGTGGTGCACCTGATCCGCACCCGCAAGCTGCCGTTCGTACAGAGCCGCGCAGCGTGGCCATTGCTGGGCATGACGCTGCTGATCGCCGCCGTCGGCGTGTTCCTGCCGATGGGCCCGCTGGCGCACTACTTCAAGCTCCAGCCGCTGCCATGGACCTACTTCCCCTGGCTGGCGGCGATCCTGCTGGGCTATGTGTCGCTGACCCAGTACGCCAAGTCGCACTATGCGCGGCGGTACGGCTGGCAGTGAACCTGCGCAGGGCTGGTTAGGCGCGCGCCGTGCCTGGCGCATCGCTGCGGAACGGCCCAGCCGCCCCACTGCGATGCACCCTAGGCCATAGCGATTCGAAGGTGACGAGGCGCCATGCGCCCCTCGCACCGGAGTACATGGTCGAGGCAGGGCGGTTGAATCCGCTGGCCTCACGCGTTACTCACCTGAACTGCTGTTGATTCCGAACTGCTCTTCTGTGGTGCGTTCGCTTCTGACCAGATCGAGTTTTTTTCAGCGCTTGTGCGCAGCCTTCAGGAGTGTGCGGCTCGCGGTTGGCGAATGGCCTCAAGAAATAGCCTGCGGCGAATGGCGGCCTTTGTGTTGGGCGAGTTCAAAACGGTTAGCTCTAATAGTCAATAGACTGAAAAATATTTCCGTACATTATCAATAACAGAGAAGCGTCCAAAGCCATCCGAGCAACTTATTTTTAATATTCCTCTCTGCGCCGTCCGTATATACACATCAACCATACGAGCATGATGGGCAGGCGGCTCCGTTTAATTACACTTCATTTCTTCCAACGCCTTTCGCGCGCGGACGATTGTTGAATAGTTATTCAAGGGCTTAAGGCAATGATCATCTTGAGTCAGAATCAATTTTCCGTTCGCATCCTTGTTAAAGCGCACCAAAAACGCTGTTTTATACAATGGGTCTGGAAGTGCGGCTGGGTTGTCGGAAGCGCATTCCTGCCCAGCCATGCATGTCCATCGGCTGTCGTAATAACTCGCCACAATCAACATACCATTCTTGACCACTTTCGCCGGCGCCATAGCATGGACGTCGAAGCAAGATGGCTTGGCCACCAAGTAATCCGGCTGCGGGATGTTCAAGGGCTGCACGGCAACCAGTTTGCGATTCGAGTCGAATACAAACAAGTGGCATTCGGCAAAATTGACAATCGACTTGACGCACTCGGAATCCCTCAGTGCTTTATCCGCAGGCGCGTCAACGCTGCAAGCCGGTGGCGGGGTTATATCCGACCGAAAGGCTTTTACATAAGAATAGAAAACCTCTTTTCCATCAAAACGCCAAGCGTATTCCGTGTGCGACGTCGCAGCGGTTAAACCAACGTTGCTGGTTCTGCCATCCTCGTATGAATAGGGCGCGCCATGCTTGAGCAAGTACGCATCGAGCTCCGAGCGCGGAACTGCGCGTACATACTGCTCGGCCTTCTTGGGGCTGATTGCCTGCTCCAGCGTCAGCTGAGCATGCGTCGGAGCCGCTCCCAGCACGACGAGCAGAGCAACAAGGAAATTGTATTTCACGATAAATTCCCTAAATCAAATGATCGTAGGCTTCTTTCGCGTATCTTCGCCGGTTCAGCGCCGGACTATCCGCTGCAGGACGATATGTGTTATCGGGCTGCCGCCGCCCCAATTCACCTGCATTCACCTTGGCCGTGACCCGATCCACGTGGTTGTCCGTGATCCCTTCATCAGCGGGGTTCATGCATTCATTCGCAGTCCAGAACCATACTGCGGAACGCAGTGAATACGGAAAATTCAGTAACTCGGCCGGATTCGCCTCGAAATCCTCCCAGCCTGTTGCCCAAGAGCCTCTATAGTCATTGGTAAAGCTGCGGTAGTTCCCTCTGCCGGTGACTTGCTTCAGCCCTCGGCCTCGATAAAGCCAGCCATCGCCCGGTTGATTATTCCCGTTGCGACCTCCATATGCTTTATTGACAATCGCTTCCTGATCAGCGCGGCGGGTAATATTCCCTCTTGCATCTCTTTCATAACCGTCTTGATCTGCTTCCGCTGGATGTGCCGAGTAATAGCTGAACTTGCCTCTCAGTACCGAAGGGGCGTAATTGAGGTTTTCGGATGTAGCGGCCATCGTAGCGCCGGCCTCCTGGCGGATTTGCCCGAGGAAATGCGCTTGTCGCAATGTGGAATTCAGGAGGTGCTTTCCTGAGATTTTGTTCAACTCCAACACTAGATAAATATGCGATACATCAATGAAAATACCCCCCACAGATTAGTGTACGGGAAAATAAATTGGGGCTAAATAAAGCCGAGGCTAATCCCGAGGGACTTGCCGCGTGATGAAGTCACAATACTGCCCGATTTCTTTTGTTTCTAATGCCTCTCTGCGAAGCAAAAAACCTTCGATAATGACAAAATTTCGCCACGGCTCTCCGTCGTGAGGCGCTTTAATATAGGACTCAAGATTCTTTACCGCTTGAAGCGCTTGCTCTTGAGTAAACATAGACTCCCGCCAACGGTTCTTCTGCTCCGGTTCGTATTCAGTACATAAATCACCTCCATGAGCCAGAAGTGGAAGCAAGAGCATTAGTGGAAGCAAAGACCTCATCTTTTCATATACTCCATAATTTCAAAACCCCTAGATTGGATGAAGGGCGAAAATGCAGTTGCCGTGTGGTATGGATTAGCCATCAGTCTAGTTCTTCACAACAGCCCCAGGCCTCTACATTTATCTTAAACCGTATTATCTTTGGCTTCGCAGTTTACTTTAACTCCCAAAGGCAGGCGGTGCCAGGATTTCCATTGGCATAGGCTTGGTTATCATATTTAGCGCCTCTCACCACATCGGTGCCGTTCCAGATGGTGATGTGCCCGGTAGCACCAAACGCACGGGGGTCGCTAGACACGAAAGAAAACACACCAGTTCTACTCCCAATTGATGCTTGCAAATCGGCGAGAGTTGTAGTTGCATCTGTCTTGAAGTCTGGAACCTCAGGACTACCCCAAATCGTCTTCAGAAAATTCTTCATCCCCACTGCAGAGGTAGTAATGCCTTTCCCCTTTAGTGGTCCTTGCTGAATATTAAAGGCACTCCCAACTGATTTGACACCAGAATTCAAGAGCGCAATAGAAACACGAGTAGCACACGAATTAAAGAAAATAGCCTGATCGTAATTGGGGCCAAATAAGTCGGCAAACAACTCTCCCGTGCTCTTGTTCTCTGCCATGTTTTGATATGCGCTCAGCACATCACTCCATCGAGGTCTATTGACGATGCAGCGCGTTGTTTTGTCTTGGGCTATGGCAACGATTTCACATCCCATTTCGATCTCTCTCAGGAAAGGTTTGCAGTAGATTGTGCTATAGATTGTAGATGTTGAGCTTGCCGTCTTTAAATACCTGTTTAAAGATTGCCACGCCGTCAGCATCCACAGGGCCTGAAAGAGCTACCTCGTCCTTCCCTTGCCACAACACGTCACCGCCCGTGTTTCTAATCAAAACTTCAACCTGCTCGCCGGGTGCGTAATTCTTCGTATGGACATGAAGATTCATGTCTACGCGATGCCTTGATTCGGTCGCAATTCTTTCGAATGAATCGCCATAAGACCAATACATATCCGTAATACTTTTCTCAGTAGATCGCGGGTTTTCAGATAGGACTGGTAACGGCTTGAACTCGTGAGCGAGCTTTGCCGGGCCTGCGAAGGTGTAGTTGCTACCCTTGATACTGAGCTTGCCCGGCGCATGGATATCGATCTTGCCGCCCTGCAGTCGGATATAGGCCCCGCCGCAAGTAACGAGAAGTTCATTCTTGGCCGCGGCGGTCAGCTTTTGCTTGTTGGCATGGAGGCGCACGTTTTTGTCACCAACCACCTCCACATCGCCTGACTGCGCCTGCACATTCACATGCCCCTTGGCGGCAATCAGCTTCAAGTTCACCTTGTCGGCGACGCCTTGGACGAACAAGCTGATCTTGCTGCCGACGTTGTGAATCCATCTACGGGCCGTGGTTTGCTGGGTATCGCGCTGGCTGATGCTGTCGAAGTTGTGGCCAGTACTGAGCACCAGTTCATTCGAGGTGGTCAGACCGATGCCGGCCGGAGCGCTGGCGATCAGCACGGCTTGGCGTCCTGCCTGCCCGGTTGCGGTCTTGCCCTCGGGATCGGTGTTGGAGCCAGCTTCCCAGGCCTTCAGCGCTTCGTTCAGGTGATCAAGGTGACCTTGCTGCGACTTGGCTTGCTTCTGCCCTTCGAGATCGAGCGTTTCCGGGCCGATCTCGGCTGGGTCGGCCAGTTGCTGCTGCGCGGTGTCGCCCAGCGTTTGCGCCAGTTGCTGCGCGGATTCCAGTTGGCTCTGAGCTTGTTCCCGGTCCAGTTGCTGGCTGCTGGCGCCGGCCTTGGCTTCGGTGCTGAGCAGCAGCCCCTGCGCGGCGCGCAGCGCGCCCTGGCGGTCGGTTCTGAGTTCGAAGCCTTCGCCGCGCGGCTCGGCCTTGCCGTCGCTGCGCGGATGGGTCAGGTAACCCTGGTTCAGCTGGGTCTTGCCGTGTTCGGACGAGAGCTTGGTGCGCACTTCGCCCTGGGTATCGTCGAACAGCAGTTCGCCGTACTGGCTGCCTTGATATTCCTTGCTCTGGATACCGGACAGGGTTTTATTCGCAGGCAGTGATCCGGCGCCGGAGAAGGTCGGGGTCGGGTGGCTGCCGTTGTACAGCACGCCCTTGACCAGCGGCCGGTCGATGTCGCCCTCGATGAAGTCGACCAGCACTTCCTGGCCGATGCGCGGGATGAACTGGTGGCCCCAGGCAGCGCCGGCGCTGGGATAGGCAACCCGGATCCAGCACGAGGAACGATCATCCAGGTTGGCGCCGAACTCGGGATGTTCCTGCGGTCGTTGCCAGTGGAACTGCACCTTGATCCGGCCGTGTTCATCTGTGTGTATTTCTTCACCTTCGGGACCGACGACCGTAGCGGTCTGCACGCCGAGGGCGGTGGGCTTGGCGTGCTGGGTATCGTCGTAACGCGGCGGCAACGGGATGCCCCGACGCTGGGCTTCGAACTGGACGGTGAACGGCTGCGGCACTTCCGTGCCTTGCGCCAGGAATTTGAGCAGGTCGCCCGGCAGGTTGTTGTGGGCAGTGAAGCGCAGTTGGCTGGCGACGAACTCGCGCTGTTCCGGCGCCTCGGCATCATGGACCGGGTGATCGGTCAGGCGGAACCATTCCCCCACCCGCAGCTGCCGGACCGTCCCGCTCCCTTGAAAGCCCTTCTTCTCCCCATCCAGCGCCTGCTGGCGAAGCTGCGCATACTGGGCCAATTGTTCGGGGTCAGCCGCATAGTAGAGCGACTGCGGATCGTAATGCTCCAGGCTGGATTGGGCCTGCGCACCCCCAGCGCCCTGGTCGATGGCGCTGTCTTCGGCGGCGTGTTGGGTCAGCACCGGCTTGTAATCGAAACTGGCCAGCGACACCTTGGCCGTCCCTAGCTGGCGACAGCTGGTCCAGTCGGTGAGGCTGTCTTCGGCCTCGGTGGCATCGGCGCGGTGAAAGCGCACCGAACCTTGGGCCGCCTGCGGCAGGGAATACGGATCGTCGAACACCACCAGCGTCACGGTGGGCGTCTCGCCCGAGGTGTGCTCGAAGCGATAGGCCAGACCTTCTTCCGCCAGGATTCTGGATACGAAGGCCAGACTCGCTTCGCGGTATTGCAGACAGTAGGAGCGGGCCGGGTAATCGCGCGACAGCTCCAGACGTAGGCCAAAGGCCGCCGCGAATACCGGGTTGGCCGCCTGCTGTTCCTCAATGAGGGCCTGGACGATCTCCGGCACCGTGCAGTCCTGCCAGACGCGGCTGGTGTGGTGGTAGCGCAGCAATGCCAGCGGCGGTTCGATGGTCAGACCGTAGCGGGCAAAGCCGCCATCGGACGGCAATGCCTGCGCCCTAGTGACGACACCACAGCGCACCACCGTATCACCTACGGTTGTCAGGATACCCAGCTCGGCGGGCAAACCGAGCAGCGACTTGAGTTCCAGCCCAACGTCGGGCGACAGGCATTCCACCACGTAGCGATAGGGCTGGGACAGCGCCTCCTCGCCGGTGACCGACTGAGCCAGCAGTTGCTCGCTGTAGGCACTGCCATCGCCCAAGTGCAAGGTCAGCAGTCGCTGTTCTTGGGTAAAAGCAGCAGCAAACGCCGCTAAAAGCTGATGGATGTCCATGCCTTTGCCAACACCAACCGTCAGAGAAGGGGCATACTATCAAGCATCATGCTGAACGCCTAACCCGTGGGTGTCGCCACTGGCACGCGAGCGATGAACGGCCAGAACACCCGGACCAACGCGGTAGGTCGTCGGCGCCATGATCGACACACTGTTCGCCCATGCAACGACGTCTCAATCCGCAGCACATTGTTCTGTTTACCCAGCTACGACGGCAGGTCGCACAAGCCCGGTACATCTTGGAAGAGGAAGAGCAGGTGTGGCGGGGCTGGCGTGCCGCTTACGCCGTGCGGTGTCCGGGCGGGCATCGTTTCAGCGCCTCCGCCTCGCTACTGCTCCACCGGCCGATCCAGTGCCCGGCATGCGCCCAAGCCGCGCTGCACGCGCAACTGCATGCGCTAGCCGCGCAACGTGGCGGCCAGTATCACGGGCCCAGCCCTGAGAACGCCCTACGACATCGCTTCACTTGTCGCTGCGGCCGTGCGTTAAAGGTGCTGGCGCAGCGAGCGCTAGCCGGCACTTGGTGTCGGCACTGCTACGAACCGAAGCATGACAGAAGCGACCGGTCCGGCGCTGACGCAATATAGCGAGGGGGGCTTCCTCTCCCATTTTCACGAAGTGGAGCTAAACCTCGTGCTCGGCTAGAGCGAGTACACCGTGGTTACACGACTCGCAGAAACGACAAAGGGTTGCAGACAAGAATGTCTGCAACCCTTCGATTTCATTGGTGGGTCGTGCGGGACTCGAACCTGCGACCAACGGATTAAAAGTCCGCTGCTCTACCAACTGAGCTAACGACCCGGAAAGACCGCGAATATAGCGACGGCCCTGGCATGCGTCAAGGTTGGCCTCGACGCGGCATCAATGAAAAACCGGCCTTGGTAAGGCCGGTTTTTTTGTCTTGGTGGGCTGTGAGTGGCTCGAACACTCGACCTACGGATTAAGAGTCCGCTGCTCTACCAACTGAGCTAACAGCCCGAAAGAGGGGCGAATTATTGTATGGGCTCTGGAAACTGTCAACCCCTGGTCCGTAATTTTCTCGGGCGGGTCTGGCCAGGGCCCGTCGGAGTCGCCCGGGTCCGGTGCTAGACTTTCGCCTTTGACTCAAAGCGGAGACCTTCATGCGCCTACTTCATACCATGCTGCGCGTCGGCAACCTGGACCGTTCGCTGGCCTTCTACACCGAGGTGCTCGGCATGCGCCTGCTGCGTCGCAAGGATTACCCCGAAGGCCGCTTCACCCTGGCATTCGTGGGCTACGGCGAGGAAACCGATACCGCGGTGATCGAACTGACCCACAACTGGGACACCGAGCAATACGACCTTGGCACCGGCTACGGCCATATCGCCCTGGAAGTGCCGGATGCCTATGCGGCCTGTGACGCGGTGCGCGCCAAGGGCTGCCGGGTGACCCGCGAGGCCGGTCCGATGAAGCACGGCACCACGGTGATTGCCTTCGTCGAGGATCCGGACGGCTACAAGATCGAGTTCATCCAGAAAGGCACCCAATAAGCTGCGAGGACCGCAATGTATCGTTTCCTGACTTTGGCACTGCTGTGCCTGCCCGTGGCCGCCCAGGCCGCCGGGCTGGACGGCAGCCAGCTCTCGCTGGCCTGGGCGCTGCCGTTCGCGGGCATCCTGTTGTCCATCGCGCTGTTCCCGCTGTTCGCACCGCATTTCTGGCATCGCCACTTCGGCAAGGTCGCCGCGTTCTGGGCGCTGGCGTTCCTGGTACCCTGCGCCGGCCTGCTGGGCCCCGCTACCGCGGGTGGCGTGGTGGCGCATGCGCTGATCGAGGAGTTCATCCCCTTTGTGCTGCTGCTGTTCGCGCTATACACGGTGTCCGGCGGCATTCTGGTCTGGGGCAACCTGCACGGCTCGCCAGCCCTCAACACCGGCATCCTGGCGCTGGGCTCGGTCCTGGCGTCGATCATGGGAACCACGGGCGCGGCGATGCTGTTGATCCGTCCGCTGCTCAAGGCCAACGACAACCGCAAACACAACGTGCACGTGGTGGTGTTCTTCATCTTCCTGGTCGCCAACATCGGCGGCGGCCTGACGCCGATCGGCGACCCGCCGCTGTTCCTGGGCTTCCTGAAGGGCGTGGGTTTCTTCTGGACGCTGGAGCACATGGCGTTGCCGGTGTTGCTGAGCGTGGCCGTGCTGCTGACGGTGTTCTTCTTCATCGACCGTCACTATTTCAACAAGGAAGGCGTGCTGCCGCGCGACCCCACGCCGGATATGCCGCTCAAGCTCTACGGCAAGCGCAACCTGTTGCTGATCGCCGCCGTGGTGGGCGCGGTGGTGATGTCCGGGGTGTGGCAGCCGGGCGTGTCGGTCCAGATCGCCGGGGCGACGCTGAGCCTGCAGAACCTGGTGCGCGACGTGCTGCTGATCGCCATCGCCGGCCTGTCGCTGTGGCTGACGCCCAAGCAGGTGCGCGCGGGCAACGATTTCAACTGGTTCCCGATCCTGGAAGTGGCCAAGCTGTTCTCGGCGATCTTCGTGGTGATGGCACCCGCCATCGCCATCCTGCGCGCGGGCGAGGCCGGACACTTGGCGCCGCTGGTGCGCATGGTGTTCAACGCCGACGGCGCGCCGCTGGACACTATGTTCTTCTGGATGACCGGAACGCTCTCCGCGTTCCTGGACAACGCGCCGACCTACCTGGTGTTCTTCAACCTGGCGCACGGCGACGCGCAGCATCTGATGACGGAGATGGCGAGCACGCTGCTGGCGATCTCGGCGGGCTCGGTGTTCATGGGTGCGCTGAGCTACATCGGCAACGCGCCCAATTTCATGGTCAAGGCCGTCGCCGAGGATCGCGGCGTGAAGATGCCCAGCTTCTTCGGCTACATGGCCTGGTCATGCGCCATTTTGCTGCCGTTGTTCCTGCTGATCACCGTAATCTTCTTTCACGTTTGAGTCGTCTTCGGCTCGTCGAAAAAAGCCCGGCCTTGTGCCGGGCTTTCCATTTGATGTCGTAGGAACTTCCATCGCCACCTGCTAGTCAGGTGGTATTCCTTGCATCACCCCTAGTTATCACCTTTAGTGATTTTGTTACTCAGTCTCGCACGCATCTTGATGCCTTTGACTTGCGTCATGAGGCGTATATCACCGCAGCCTATACTGCGATGCGACAGGGCAAGTCACCGCCCATCTTCATCACAACAGCAACGAGGTGTTCCGTGGCTCAACAAACGCTCACCAAAGACTTACTTGTAAAGATGCACAAGTATTGGCAGGCGGCGAACTATCTATCGGTCGGCCAGATTTACCTGCTCGACAATCCCCTCCTGAAGGAAGCCCTGAAGCGTGAGCACGTCAAGCCGCGCCTGCTGGGCCACTGGGGCACCACGCCGGGCCTGAACTTCATCTACGTTCACGCCAACCGCCTGATCAAGGACCGCGATCTGAACATGATCTACATCACCGGCCCCGGCCATGGTGGTCCTGGTCTGGTCGCCAACGCCTGGCTGGAAGGCTCCTACGAGGAGTTCTACCCGAGCATCGACCGCTCCGCCGCCGGCATGCAGCGTCTGTTCAAGCAGTTCTCCTTCCCGCGCGGCATTCCGTCGCACGTCGCGCCGGAAACCCCGGGCTCGATGCACGAAGGTGGTGAACTGGGCTATGCGGTGTCGCACGCCTTCGGCGCGGCCTTCGATAATCCCGACCAGGTCGTGCTGGCCGTGGTGGGTGACGGCGAAGCCGAAACCGGCCCGCTGGCTGCCTCGTGGCACTCCAACAAGTACCTGCACCCGGTCAACGACGGCTTCGTGCTGCCGATCCTGCACCTGAATGGCTACAAGATCGCCAACCCGACCCTGCTGGCCCGCCTGTCCAAGGACGAGCTGACCAAGCTGTTCGAAGGCTATGGCTACAAGCCGCACTTCGTCGAACTGAAGCAACCGACCTTCAACGACAAGCTGGAATCGTTCGAAGAGATCCACACGGCAATGGCGACCACGCTCGACACCGTGATGGATGAGCTGACCGCGATCCGCGCTGCCGCCAAGGCCGAAATGGATGCCGGCAAGCCGATCACCCGCCCGCAATGGCCGATGATCATCATGCGCACCCCGAAGGGCTGGACCGGCCCGAAGGAAATCGACGGCAAGAAGGTCGAAGACTACTGGCGCAGCCACCAGGTGCCGTTCTCCGACATGACCCCGGAACACGTCGCCGCCCTGCAAACCTGGCTGAAGAGCTATCAGCCGGAAACCCTGTTCAACGAAGACGGCTCGCTGAAGGCCGAACTGGTCGAACTGGCACCGCAAGGCATCAAGCGTATCGGCAGCAACCCGGTGGTGCATGGTCAGGTCACCAAGGACCTGCGCATGCCGGACTTCCGCAAGTACGAATTCAAGTTCGACAAGCCGGGCACCGCCTCCGCCGAAGCCACTCGCGAAATGGGCAAGTTCCTGCGCGACGTGATGAAGGACAACGAGGACAGCCGCAACTTCCGCATCTTCGGCCCGGACGAGACCGCGTCCAACCGCTGGAACAACGTGTTTGAAGTGTCGGGCAAGACCTGGTTCGCCGATTACTTCGAAGCCGACAAGACCAACGACTTCCTGTCGCAAGACGGTCGCGTGATGGAAATCCTGTCGGAACACACCTGCCAAGGCTGGCTGGAAGCGTACAACCTGACCGGCCGTCACGGCTTCTTCAGCTGCTACGAAGCGTTCATCCACGTCATCGACTCGATGTTCAACCAGCACGCCAAGTGGCTGAAGACTACCCGCCACATCAACTGGCGCAAGCCGGTGCCGTCGCTGAACTACCTGCTGACCAGCCACGTCTGGCGTCAGGACCACAACGGTTTCAGCCACCAGGATCCGGGCTTCATCGATCACGTGGTGAATAAGAAGGCAGAGGTCATCCGCGTCTACCTGCCGCCTGATGCCAACACCCTGCTGTCCGTGACCGACCATGTGCTGCGTTCGCGCCACTATGTGAACGTGGTCGTGGCCGGCAAGCAGCCCGCACTGCAATACCTGACCATGGATCAGGCCATCAAGCACTGCACCAAGGGCGCCGGCATCTGGGATTGGGCCTCGAACGACGAAGGCGGCGAACCCGACGTGGTGATGGCTTGCGCCGGTGAAATCCCGACCATGGAAGCCCTGGCCGCGACCGACCTGCTGCGTCAGCACTTCCCGGACCTGAAGATCCGCTTCGTCAACGTTGTGGACCTGATGACGCTGCAACCGGAAGAAGAGCACCCGCACGGCATGTCCGACCGCGAGTTCGACGCGCTGTTCACGGCCGACAAGCCGGTGATGTTCGCCTTCCACGGCTACCCGTGGCTGATCCACCGCCTGACCTATCGCCGTAACGGCCACAACAACATCCATGCCCGCGGCTACATCGAGGAAGGTTCGACCTCGACGCCGTTCGACATGGTGGTGGTCAACCAGTTGGACCGCTTCAACCTGGCGATCGACGTGATCGACCGCGTCGAGAAGCTGCAGAAGACCGGCGCCCATGTCCGTCAGAAGTTCGTGGACAAGCTGGTCGAGCACGAGCAGTACATCGCCCAGTACGGCGACGACCTGCCCGAAGTGAAGAACTGGAAGTGGCCGTACTAAGCCGAACCCAACTTTAACAACAGCTTCACTTGTCTATTGCGGCCCACCTCCCGGTGGGCCGTTTTTTCATCTGCGTCTTATTGCCATTGTCGTGAATTGATCGCGGTCAAACCTGATTGAGGGTTCGCCCCCCACACTGCAACGGCCCGCAGTGTCAGCGGCGAAAACGAAAAGGATTTTCATCATGCTTGCCCACGCCTTCAAACCACTCATGATCAAGGGCCGCGCCTTATTGCCTGTCGTTCAGGGGGGCATGGGCGTCGGCGTCTCGGCCCACCGCCTTGCGGGTGCGGTGGCCAGGGAAGGCGCCGTGGGCACCGTGGCCTCGGTCGATCTGCGCCATCACCACGCCGACTTGGTGGAACGTTCCAAGCTGACCAAGGACACCGCCGTGCTCGACGCGCTAAACTGCGAAGCGCTCGACCGGGAAATCCAGCTGGCCCGCGGCCTGGCCAACGGTCAGGGCATGATCGCGGTGAACGTGATGAAGGCGGTGGACAGCCATGTGAAACTGGTCCAGCAGGCCTGCCAGTCCGGCGCGGACGCCATCGTGATGGGCGCCGGCCTGCCGTTCGATCTGCCCGACGTCACCGCCGACTACCCGAACACCGCGCTGATTCCCATTCTGTCGGACGTGCGCGGCATTGCCGTGGTGTTGAAGAAGTGGATGAAGAAAGGTCGCAAGCCGGATGCGATCGTGATCGAGCATCCCGCGCATGCCGGCGGCCATCTCGGCGCCACCCGGCTGGACGACATCAACAACGAGAAATTCGAGTTCGAACGCGTGCTGCCGGAAACGCTGGCGCTGTTCGACGAACTGGGCCTGTCCCGCGACGAGATCCCGCTGATCGTCGCCGGCGGCGTCAACAGCCACGAGAAAGTGCGCCGCTACCTGGAAATGGGCGCGTCGGGCGTGCAGCTCGGCACCGCCTTCGCCGTGACCGAGGAAGGCGACGCCCATCCGAACTTCAAGGCGGTGCTGGCCGGTGCGCAGCGCGAGGACATCGTCGAATTCATGAGCGTTGCTGGCCTGCCCGCCCGTGCGGTGCTCACCCCGTGGCTCAAGAACTACCTCAATCGGGAAAGCCGCTTGCAGGGCAACGCCAAGGCCGATCCGGCGCGCTGCACCCAGGGGATGAACTGCCTGTCGGTCTGCGGTCTGCGCGACGGTCTGGCCAAGGTGGGCCAGTTCTGCATCGACCTCAAGCTGGCTGCCGCCATGCGCGGCGAGGTGAGCAAGGGTCTGTTCTTCCGCGGTGCCGATTCATTGCCCTTCGGCGACAAGATCCGCCCGGTACGCGAACTGATCGAGTACCTGCTAACCGGGCAAAAGCCCGCCGAGCTGGCCATCTGAGTCGCCAACCGCAATACGAAAAAGCCTGCCGCGATGGCAGGCTTTTTCGTTGTCAGCGATAGCGCGTCGGATCGGGGACGCCGGCCGCTGCGAAACCGGCACGACGCAACCGGCAGGCATCGCAGACCCCGCAGGCGCGGCCGTCGTCATCGGCCTGGTAGCAACTCACCGTCAGGCCATAATCGACACCCAGCCGCGTGCCGGCCTGGATGATCTGCGCCTTGCTCCAGTCGATCAGCGGGGTATGGATGGTCAGCGGCGAGCCTTCCACCCCCACCTTGGTCGCCAGCCGTGCCATCGCCTGGAACGCGGCGATGTATTCCGGGCGGCAGTCGGGATAGCCCGAGTAATCCACCGCGTTCACCCCGATGAAGATGTCGTCCGCCTTGAGCACCTCGGCCCAGGCGAGCGCATACGACAACAGGATGGTATTGCGCGCCGGCACGTAGGTGACCGGAATGGCGCCGTCCTCGACCCCGGAAGTCGGCACGTCGATACTAGCGTCGGTCAACGCCGAACCGCCGAAGGCGGCCAGGTCGATGCGCGCGACGCGATGCTCGACGGCGCCCAGCGCCTGCGCCACACGCGCCGCGGCCTGCAGTTCAGCGTTGTGGCGCTGGCCATAGTCGAACGACAGGGCGTAGGGGGCCAGGCCCATCTCGCGGGCAAGCGCCAGGCAAGTGGCGGAATCCAGGCCGCCGGACAGTAGCACGACGGCGGGTTTGCGCTGAGCGCTCATGGGGTGTCCTCTTTCTTTTCCACGGCCGAGGGCAAGGGTCCCAGCCCTTTCAGCGCGCGCTCGGCCAGATCGTGGTACAGGTTGGTGCGGAACAGGCGGGCCACGGTCGCGGCGATCATCGAGGCGGCCAGCGTGGAGATCACCATCGCGTGCCCATCGGTCATTTCCATCAGGATGATGGACGAGGTCAACGGCGCCCGCGTCACGGCGGCCAGCATCGCCGCCATCCCAATGGCCATCAGCTTGACGTGGATGCTGTGGTCGAACAGCGGCAGGAACCAGCTGCCCACCCCGGCGCCCAGCGACAGCGACGGTGCGAAGATGCCGCCGGGCAGCCCGGTCAGGAAGGTGCCCAGCAGGCCGATGAACTTGAGCGGCAGGTAATACCAGGGCAGCCCTTGCCCACTGGCCACGGCGACGCTGGTCGCCTCGGCGCCGCTGCCGAAGATGGGCGCGATCATCCCGCATAACGCGATCAATAAGCCACAGCCGGCGACGAAATGGTAGGGATGGCTCTGGCGCCAGCGTGCCAGCCGGTGCGGCAGCCAGCGATGCGGGTTGACGCACAGCCAGGAGAACGCGCCACCGATAAGCCCCGCGACCACCGACACCAGCACCATCGGCAGCAGGATGGCGTAGTGGAAATCGGGCACGCGGATGCGGCCGAAGTAGGTGTAGTTGCCGAGGAACGCCAGCGACACCACGCCGGCCAGGATCACCGCGCCGATCAGCTTGCCGCTGGTACGCTCCTCGACCGAGCGCGCCAGCTCCTCGAAGGCGAACACGATGCCCGCCAGCGGGGTGTTGAATGCGGCCGCGATGCCGGCGGCGCCACCGGCCAGGATCAGTTGCCGGCGAAAGACGGCATCGGCCAGCGGCACGAAGCGGTGGCAGGCGTACATGATGCTGGCACCGATCTGCACGGTGGGGCCTTCACGGCCGAGCACGAAACCCGACCCCAGGCCGGCAACGATGCCGACGAACTTGGCGACCGCGATCCGCAACCCAAGCAGGCGCTCCGCGACGCTCGGCTGGTCCGCCACCTGGAGCGCCGCCATCGCCTGCGGTATCCCGCTGCCCTCCGCGCCCTGGCCGATGCGCGACATCAGCCAGCGGATCGCCATCCCGCCAAGCGGCAAGGACAGCAGCGGCCACCACCACCAGCGCTGCGTCAACGCATCGAACCCGGCAAACGCCCATTCGGCGGCCTTGGCCAGCATCACCGCGACCAGGCCGACCGCCGCCGCTCCCAACCATAGGGTCAGCGTGGCGCGGGTTTTTTCCGGCAGTTCCTTCAGGCGGGCGAGCAGATGTTTCAGCATGGACGGGTACGTTGGGGCAAAACCATTCCAGTGTAGCCGCTGGACGACGGGAATCCGGCGTGCCAGCTCAAACCCCCGGCCTTTCGCCCCACAGGATCTTGTGCAGCTGCACCTGCATCCTCACCGGCAGATGATCCGCCAGCACCCATTCGGCCAGCGTGGCGGGCGGCAGGCTTTCCCACACCGGCGAGAACAGGATGGGCGCGCGCCGGTCGAGCCCGTATTCGCGAATCACGCGACAGGCCCAGTCGTAGTCGGTGCGATCGGCCAGGACGAACTTGATCTCGTCGCCGGGGCGCAGCACGTCAAGGTTGGCCCACAGGTTCTTGTCCACCTCGCCGGAGCCCGGCGCCTTCAGGTCGACGATGCGCGACACGCGCGGATCGACCTCGTCCACGGGCAGGGCGCCGCTGGTTTCCAGGCTGACGCTGTAGCCGGCGTCGCACAGCATGCGCATCAATGCGAGAACGGGCTTTTGCGCCAGCGGCTCGCCGCCGGTGACGCACACGTGGCGGGCGCCGAAGCCGGCCACTTTGTCCAGGATGGCGTCGAGCGTCATGGTCTCGCCGCCGTGGAAGGCGTAGGCCGAGTCGCACCAGGTGCAGCGCAGCGGACAGCCGGTCAGGCGCACGAACACCGTCGGCAGGCCGATGCGGCTGGTCTCGCCCTGGAGCGAATGGAATATTTCGGTAATGCGCAGGGAAGCGGCGCGCATGGGGTTCTCCTTGCCGGGTAGACAGCCCGACGGATCAATCGGTCACAAAGCACAACGGCCGTCCATGCGGGAGATCGCCCGCGGTACGGCCGTGTACGGCTGCGCCATTGTAAGTCGCCGGCCCGGAGCCTGGCGACCGGAAAATGGTCAGTTGGTGGCGAGCAGCGCCTTCTTGGCGGCTTCGGCCTTTTCCGAGGTCGGATACTTCTCGATCAGGTTGAGCAGAATGGCGCGCGCGCCCTTCTTGTCGCCCTTGGCGTTGGCCACCACCGCCAGGCCGAACAACGCATCGGGCGCCAGCGGATCGTCCGGCGCCTTCAACACCACCTCGTTGTACGCCGCCTCGGCGCCCTTGAAATCCTTGAGCGACGCCAGGCTGGTACCCAGCCAGTACTGGGCCTCGGGCAGCAGCGGGCTGCCGGCATGGTCGGCGATGAACTTGCGCAGGCCGGCGGCGGCCTCCTTGTGCTTGCCGTTCTTGGCCAAGGCCACCGAGCTGTCCAGCGATTGCTCCATCGCCACCTGCTGCGCCTTGGCCTGCTGCACCTTGGCTTCCTCGATGGTGCGGACCCGGCCGTCCAGATCCACGTAGAGGTCCTTTTGCCGCTTCTCAGCCGAATCGGCGTTGTATTGCAGCACCTCGATCTGCCCGCGCAGCGAAGCGATCTCCTGCTTCAGCGATTCGATCTGGTTGGTCAGGTCCACCATGCGGCGCGACGCGGTCTCGAGCTGGGTGATGCGTTCCTGCTGCTGCTTGGTCAGCGCCTGCAACTGCTGCACGCCTTCGCGTGCCTCGCTGTCGGCAAAGATGGCGGAATGCGCGGGCAGGCTCAACGCCAGCGCGGTCAGGACGGCAAGTCGTTTCATGGACGGCATCTTCGGCAGGTTCATGGCGGCTGTGGGCTGGAATGCGCAACGGCGACGGGGCAACCCGTCGCCGCCAGACTAGGCGCATTCACCCCGCGCGACAAGCGGGGGAATGCGCTCGGCGATTACTGCTGCTCGCCTTGGTACACGATCTCGGCACGACGGTTGCGTGCCCAGGCTTCCTCGGTGTCGCCCAGCTCCAGGGGCTTTTCCTTGCCGAAGCTGACCGTTTCGATCTGCGCATCCTGCACGCCGTAGGCGTTCAGGTTCTTCTTCACCGCGTCGGCACGCTTCTGGCCCAGCGCCAGGTTGTACTCGGCGGTGCCGCGGGCATCGGTATGACCCTGGACGATGACCTTGGCGCTCTGGTTGTCCAGCAGGTACTTGGAGTGCGCTTCCAGCATCGGGGTGTATTCGCTCTTCACCACGAAGGAATCAAAATCGAAATACACGCGGCGGGTGGAGAGCACGTTGTTCGGGTCGGTCAGCGGGTTGTAGCCCTTTTGCGCCAGGTCGTTGCCCTGGGTGCCGCCGGTGGTGCTACCCGTGGTCGAAGCGCCGTCGGTGACCGGGGCCGGGGTCTGGGTGGTGGCGGCGCCATCGGTCTTCGGTTGGCTGGCGCAGGCAGCGAGCAGAGCCGTCAGGGCGAGGCTGAGCGCGATCTTCTTCATGACATTGATCTCCTTGGTCAAATCGGATCAGGCGGGGTGACCGCGTTGTGCGCCATCAACCCAACCCACAGCATAAACGGCAAACCTTACAAGATTTGCATGCCGCTTTACAAGACATATGTAGCCCGGAGCACGACCGGGCCGCCTCCGGGCAATACATGCTAGTGGCACCCCGCTGCGCGGGGCTGCACATTTTTCACGCCCTGGCATCCAGGGCGACCGATCCGGTGAACTAGCGCAGGACCGGGCCCCACGCGGGCTGGCGCACGTCGCCGGCCTGCACCCGCAGGCGCTGCTTGACGCGGCCATCGCGCGACACCGCGTGCAGCACGCCGCGGCCGCCCACCTCGGTTTCGTAAAGGATCATGCGGCCGTTGGGCGCGAACGACGGCGAATCGTCGGCGCTGGTGTCGGTGAGCACCTGCACCTGGCGGCTGGCCATGTCCATCACCGCCACGTGGAACCCGTTGGTCTGAGTGACGAAGGTCAGCGTCTTGCCGTCGGGGCTCACCTTGGGCGACGCATTGTAGCCGCCGGTGAACGTCAGACGCTCGGCCTGGCCGCCGGAAGCAGACATCCGATAGACCTGCGGACTGCCGCCGCGGTCGGAGGTGAACACGATGCTGCCGTCCGGGGTGAAGTACGACTCGGTGTTGATTTCGCCGGTATTGGTCAGACGGCGCGGCGTGCCGCCCTGCGCCGGCACCAGGAAGATCTGGCTGCCGCCGTCGCGGGTCAGCGTCACCGCCAGCGTCTTGCCATCCGGCGACCAGGCCGGTGCGGAGTTGCTGCCCTTGAACGCGGCAACCTGCCAGCGGCGGCCGGTGGCCAGTTCCTGGGCGTAGACGATGGGTTTCTTGTCCTCGAACGACACGTAGGCCAGTCGACCGCCATCGGGCGACCACTTGGGCGACATGATCGGCTCGTTGGACGCGACGATGGTCTGCGCGCCATAGCCGTCCGCATCCGCCACCTGCAGCTGGAAGCGCTTGCCCTGCTTGAGCACGTAGGCGATGCGGCTGTTGAAGGCGCCCGGTTCGCCGGTGATCTTCTGGTAGACCATGTCGGCGATCTGGTGTGCCACACGTCGCAGTTGCGTCGGCCGTGCCACCTTCTCGTGAGCGATCAGCGCCTGTTTGCTGCCCAGGTCGATCAGCCAGAACTTGATCGACAGGTTGCCATCGCCAGTGGGTTCCACCCGCCCGATGAGCGCGGTCTGAGCACCGCGTCCGGTCAGGGCGGCGGCATTGATCTGCTCCGGCGCGTAGGGTACCGGCGACAGATCGCCGGCGCCGATCACCTTGAACAGACCGCTGCGGGCCAGGTCATCGCTGATCACGGGGGTCAGCGGCTGTTGCTGCGCCTGTTCGCTCTGGAACGGGGCGATGGCGATGGGATATTGGTTGGCGCCGACGCCGACCACCTCGATGCTCATGTCGGCGTGCGCCGCCGCGCTCGCGGCCAGCAGGCCCGCGATCAGGTACTTGAAGATGCGCTCCAGCATTGCGTCGCTCCTTCGGGCCTTGCGCCGGCCCCTTTTGTCGATCGGTCCCGCCTGCGCTCAATCGTGCAGACGGAAATTGATGTTCCACGTGCGTTCGCCGCCGCTGAACGGCTTGCCCGACGGCAATGGCGGGAACTGCCGCAGCCCGGCGATGGCCCGCTCGACCGCCTGGTTATAGGCGGCGTCGCCGCTGGAACGCACCAGCTCGATGCTCTGGATCTCGCCGCTGGGCAACAGACTGATGCGGTAGACCGCGCTCGGATTGCCTGGGCTGGTGTCGTCATAGATGACGCGCGACTTGATCAGCGCCACCACCTTCGCCCGGTAGTCGTCACCCAAGCCGCTGCCGGCGCCGCGCCCGGTGCTGCCGGCCGGCGCATCCGGGTTGCTGCCCTGTCCGCCCGGCTTGGCGCCCGGCTGCGGCTTCGCCCCCGGTTTGAGCAAGGCATCGGTGGACAGGGCATCGTCCATCTCGCTGCGCGGCCGCGGCTTGGGCGTCGGCTTGCTCACGGGGGTGGGCACCGCCTTGACCGGCGTCGGCTTGGGGGTCGGGGTCGGTTTGGCCACGGGAGTCGGCGTGGGTGTCGGCCGCGGCGTCGGGGTGGGGCGCGGGGTCGGCTTGGGCTTCACCTTCTCGGTGGCGATGTCCGGGTTCTGCTCGACCGGGGCCGGCGGTACCGGAACGGGCTTGGGTTTTTCCACCGGCGGCGGCGGTACGTAGTCGGTCTCGGCGGGCGGCGGGCCCCAGAGTTCCACTTCCACCGGCTGCGGCTTCTTGGTCTGCCATTGCACCGAGACCAGCAGAAAGACCACGAACAGCGCATGGACCGCCACGGCCAGCACGAAGCTCAAGCCACGGTGCGCCTCGCGCTCGTTGATTGCCTGACGCGGGCTCATGTGCCGGAACGCTGCTCCACCAGCAGGCCGACGCGGGCGATCTGGGCACGCTTGAGCGCGTCCATCGCATTCATCACCAGTTCGTACTTCACACCCTTGTCGGCGGCGATCACCACCGGGCGCTCAGGGTCGCCAGCCAGCTGCGTCTTGACCAGCTCGGCCAGCGCGGCCGCATCCGCGGCGGATTGGCTGACGTTGCCGCGGTCGATCATCTTCATCGCGCCATTGGCGTCGATTTCGACGCGCAACGGCTGGGCGCGCACTTCGCGGTCGGTGGTGGCGCCCACCGTGGGCAGCGCAATGGTGCCCTGCTGCATCATCGGCGCGGTCACCATGAAGATGACCAGCAGCACCAGCATCACGTCGATGTAGGGCACGACGTTGATCTGGTTCATTGCACGGCGGGGTCTGCGGTGTCCGGCCATCTGCCTGCCCTTCCCTTATTTCGCGGCCTGGCGTTGCAGGATGTTGAGGAATTCCTCGGAGAACGCGTCGAAGCGGTTGGCCAGGCCATCCACGTCGTGGGCGAAGCGGTTGTAGGCCACTGTGGCGGGAATCGCGGCGAACAGGCCGATGGCGGTGGCCACCAGCGCCTCGGCAATGCCCGGCGCGACGGTGGCCAGCGTGGCCTGGCCGACGTTCGCCAGCCCGCGGAACGCGTGCATGATGCCCCATACCGTGCCGAACAGGCCGATATAGGGCGACACCGAGCCGACCGAGGCGAGGAACGAGGTGTGCTTGTCCAGGTAGTCCAGTTCGCGCTGGGTCGCCGCGCGCATGGCGCGGCGGGTGCCGTCCATGATGTCGGACAGCTCCATGCCGCCGCGCTGGCGCAGCTTCTGGAACTCGGTGAACCCGGCGATGAAGATCTTTTCCAGGCCGACCGCGTTGCCGCGTCGCGTGTGCTCGTACAGCCCGGCCAGATCGGTACCGCTCCAGAAGCGGTCCTCGAAATCGTCGGTGCGGCGCAGGGCGGAACGCAACGTGAAGAACTTGCTGAAGATGTGCCACCAGGACAGCAGCGACAGCAGCACCAGCAGCCCCATCACCAGTTGCACGACGAAGCTGGCCTCGGTGACCAGCGTGAGGATCGACATGTCTTGCGCGCCGACTGCGACGTCCACCTTGCTCTCCCTTCGCTTGTTTTCAGGCGTTGCCGGATTGTCCGACAAAACGCTTGCTTACGTGAACCAAATCTTCCCGACCCGTCGAGCTGGCTTTTGTTCCTAGCCTGCCTGATCGCCAGGCGGGTTGAGCCCGAAATGCTGGTAGGCCAGCAAGGTGGCGACCCGACCGCGCGGGGTGCGTTGCAGCAGCCCCTGCTGGATCAGGTATGGCTCCAGCACGTCCTCGATGGTATCGGACGCCTCGCCGATCGCCGCCGCCACGTTGTCCAGCCCCACCGGGCCGCCGCCGAATTTCTCGATCACCGCCGACAGCAACTTGCGGTCCATCACGTCGAGCCCGGCGTGATCGACGTCGAGCATGCGCAACGCGGCGTCGGCCACTTCGCGCGTAACCAGGCCGTCGGCGCGCACGTCGGCGTAGTCGCGCACCCGCCGCAGCAGGCGGTTGGCGATACGCGGGGTGCCGCGCGAGCGACGCGCCACTTCGAACGCGCCTTCCTGGTCCATCTCGACGTTCAGCAGCCTGGACGAACGCTCGACGATGCGGGTCAGTTCGTCCGGGGTATAGAACTCGAGCCGGGCGACGATACCAAAACGGTCGCGCAACGGGTTGGTCAACATGCCGGCCCGCGTCGTGGCGCCGACCAGCGTGAACGGGGGCAGGTCCAGCTTGACCGAACGTGCGGCCGGGCCCTCGCCGATCATGATGTCCAGCTGGAAGTCCTCCAGCGCGGGATAGAGGATTTCCTCCACCACCGGCGACAGGCGATGGATCTCGTCGATGAACAGCACGTCGTGCGGTTCCAGATTGGTCAGCAGCGCCGCCAGGTCGCCGGCGCGCTCCAGCACCGGGCCGCTGGTCTGGCGCAGGTTCACCCCCAGTTCGCGCGAGATGATGTGCGCCAGCGTGGTCTTGCCCAGCCCCGGCGGGCCGAACAGCAGCACGTGGTCGAGCGCCTCGCCGCGTTTCTTGGCCGCCTCGATGAAGATCTCCAGCTGGCTGCGCGCCTTCTTCTGGCCGACGTACTCGTCGAGCAGCTTGGGCCGCAGCGCGCGTTCGAGCTGTTCTTCCTGTTGGGAAAGGGTCTTGGCGGTGACCACGCGCTCGGGTGGCGCGGCGGACAGGGAATCGGTTTCGATCATCGGGACAACCTGGGCGCGAGATGGAGGTACGCGGCGACCAGCACCGCCGCCGCCGCATACCCGGCCATGATATCGGAGAAATGGTGCACCCCCAGCACCACCCGCGCCAGGCCGCCGCCCAGCATCCAGGCCGTGCCCAGCGCGATCCACAGCGCGCGGGTCGCCGGCCAGCAGCGGCACAGCAGCCATGCGCCCGCACCGCCCAGTGCCGCCGCTGCCATGGCATGGCCGCTGGGGAAGGACGAGCCGTGCACGGTCATCAGGAACGCCACGTCGGGCCGCTGGCGATCCACCAGCAGCTTGAGCACGCTGTTGGTCCCCCAGACCAGAAGGACGAACAGCGGCAGTCCGGGGAAGGCGATGCGGCCGAGCCGATACAGCGCACCGCCCAGCACCACGGCGATCGCCAGCGAACCGGCGAAACTGCCGGCGTGGGCGATCCACTTCGCGGCAAGCACCCAGCGCGGTCCCAGGTCGTAGAGGCTAGCGGCGACCCAGTCATCCAGCCCGGCAATCGCCGGCGTGCGCAGCGCGGCCCACAGCACCAGGAACCCCAGCACGCCGCCGAGGGCGAGCCAGCCATGGCGGTCGAGGCGGACCCGCGCGCCCATCAACCCTTGGCCACCTTGTCGCTCCTGGCCCTGCCCGCCTTCTTCGGCAACAGCCGCACCAGCGTGGAACGGTTGGCAGCGCCGGGCGGCTGCACCTCGAACCAGCCGGTGGCCTTGATCAGGCTGGAGAGCTTGGCGTAGCCGTAGTTGCGCGAGTCGAAGTCGGGATGCTGCTGGCTCAGCAGGCTGCCGATGCCGCTGAGATTGGCCCAGCCTTCGTCGTCGGACAGCTTGACCAGCGCATCACTCAGCAGGCGCTTCAGCCGCTTGTCGATCGCCAGCAGCTGCGCCGGCTCGACGCTTTCGGGCACATCGCTCAGCAGCGGGTTGAGGTCGTCCAGGTCGGCCGGTTGCAGGATCTCGACATAGACGAACTTGCTGCACGCCTTGACGAAGGCTTCGGGGGTCTTCCGCTCACCGAAGCCCCACACCACCACGCCGTCCTCGCGCAAACGGGTGGCGAGGCGGCTGAAATCGCTGTCGCTCGACACCAGGCAGAAGCTCTCGTAGCGCTGCGAATGCAGCAGATCCATCGCGTCGATCACCATGGCGATGTCCGAGGCGTTCTTGCCCTTGGTGTTGGGGAACTGCTGCACCGGGTGGATGGCGAAGCGCGCGCACAGCTCGCGCCAGGCGCGGTCGTGGCGGCTGAAATCGCCGTAGACGCGCTTGAGCGCCAGCGTGCCCAGCTTGCCCGCCTCGTCGAGCACCTGCTCGATCCAGGTCGGCGAGACATTGTCGGCATCGATCAGGACGGCGACGTTGGCCATCGGAGGCTCCTTGAAGCGATAGCGGGATGTTGGCTGTCTAGACGCGGGCCAGGCGCTTGAGCGCCTGGCGGATGCCATCCGAGACCTCGGTGCCGGCCGGCAGATCCTTGATCGCAGCGGCGGCTTCGCGTTCGTTGTAACCCAGCGCCAGCAGCGCGTGCAGGATGTCGTTGTTCGCGCCGGCCGGCGTGGCTGCGGCGGCCAGCGGCGCACCGCCGGTCACCGGCAGCCCACCCAGCTTGCCCTTCAGCTCCAGCACCAGTCGCTCGGCGGTCTTCTTGCCGATGCCCGGCACCTTGGACAGCCGCGCCACGTCCTCGCCGGCAATCGCCAGCGCCAGTTCGTCGCCCGACAGGCCGGACAGGATGGCGAGGGCGATCTTGGCGCCGATGCCCGATATCTTGATCAGCTCGCGGAACAGGTCGCGCTCGGTGCGGGTGGCGAAGCCATACAGCAGTTGCGCATCCTCGCGCACCACCATGTGGGTGAACAGCTTCACCTCGGCGCCGACGGCCGGCAATACGTAGAGCGTGCTCATCGGCACGTCCAGCTCGTAGCCCACGCCATGGGCGTCGACCACCACGTGGGGCGGCTGCTTTTCGAGCAAGGTTCCGGAGAGGCGGCCGATCATGGGGATTCCTTCTGCTGCGGGACAAAACGACCGCGCGCCCCACCAGGCGGAGCGCGCGATGCAAAGGTCGCCAGTATGACCCAAGCGGCAGACCGAATCGACTCGGAGCGGCCAACTAAAAGCCGACGCAGCGAACCTGGTAAGGAGCGCGAACGCGGCAGTACCACGCGACAACGCCGGCATCGCTTTGTTGGCCGCGCTCAGTCGAACAGTTCTTCGAGGAAGCTCTTCTTGCGGTAGTGCTTCTGGCGCTTGTAGGCGTCGTGATCGGCATAATGCGGCTGGGCGGGCGGGTAGGGCTGTTGTGCCGGGGCGGCGGCGGGTGCGGGGGCTGGCGCCTGATCGCGTGCGCTGCGCTCGATGATCTTGTCGAGCTCGCCGCGATCCAGCCAGACGCCGCGGCATTGCGGACAGTAGTCGATCTCCACGCCCTGGCGCTCGCTCATCACCAGTTGCGCAGTCTTGCAGACAGGACAATCCATCGCAGTCTCTCCGGGGGCAGGAAAGCCTTACGGACACAGTCGTGCACGCGGAGTTCCGCGCGGCTCAGATCAACCGGCCACGCCGGATCGAACGGCCCTGCTTCTGCAATTGTCCGGCCACGCCGCTGGCGTGCTGGGAATGCGCCAGCGCCACCGCCAGCGCGTCGGCCGCGTCGGCCTGCGGAATGCCGCTCAGCCGCAGCAGGCGCTGCACCATATGCCCGACCTGATCCTTGTCGGCGTGGCCGTTGCCGACGACGGCCTGCTTGACCTGCAAGGCGGTGTATTCGGCGATGGGCAGGCCGGCAAGCACCAGCGCGGCGATCACCGCGCCGCGCGCCTGGCCGAGCAGCAACGTCGATTGCGGATTGACGTTGACGAAGACAATCTCCACCGCCGCGACATCGGGACGGTAGGTCTCGACGATCTGGGCAATGCCGTCGAGCAGGGTCTTGACCCGCTCCGGCAAGGTGCCGCCGACGGGGGTCTTGATGCAGCCGGAAGCCACGTAGCTGCGCTGCTGCCCGACCACGTCGATCACCCCGAAGCCGGCGATGCGCGAACCGGGGTCGATGCCGAGCACGCGCATCAATCGTCGCCGAGCACGCTGTCGCCCTTGCCGAAGGTCCAGTGGCGACTGATGCCGATGATGTCGGTGTCCTTGCGGATTTCCGGCGGGAACGCGCCGTAGGGCGCGGCCTGCTTCACGATGCGCAGCGCGGCGGCGTCCAGCTCGGCGTTGCCCGACGATTTGCCGATCTCGGCCGAGACCACGTTGCCCTCGGCGTCGATCTCGACGTCCAGCCGCAGCCGGCCGTACAACTTCTGGCCATTCTTGTCGGTGGGATAGGCCAGGTTGCCCAGGCGCTCCACCTTCATGCGCCAGTCCTCGACATAGCGGGCAAAGCGATATTCGCGGGCGCGGGCGCCGATGAAGGTCTTGCGGGGACGGGTCTGGTACGCCTCCAGGCGCTTGCTCACCTGGGCCGCCAGGCCGGACAGCTCGCGTGCCTGCTGGCGGATCTCCTCGGGATCGAAACCCTGCTGGGCGTCGCTGGGTGGCGCATCCTGCTTCTCGACCTGGCCAAGCGCGCCGCTCTTCTCCAGCTTGGTCAGCAGTTGCTGGGTGCGTTGCTCCAGTTGCCGCTGGTGCGCCTGGGTGCGCTCCAGTTCGGCCGACGGCGACTTGGCCAGCACCGGCAGCGGGCTCTTCACCCGCCGGTTCTCCGCATCGGTGTTGCCGCCGCCGTCCAGGTTGACCTGCGCATCCACCTCGGCCTTGGCCGGCGCGGTGTCGGTACGCTGGTTGACCAGCACCACCTCCAGCGGCTGGCTGGAAAACAGCGAGCGCGGGTCGGGCAGGACAAACTTGATGCCGAAGATCGGCCCGGCGTGCACCAGCAGGGAAAGCGCCAGCGCGACTGCCATGAAACGTTGCCCGCGATCCATTACCTGATCCCTGACCGACCCTGTTGAAGAATCGGGCGAGTGTAGCATAGGCCCCGAAAGCGACCGGCAGGGTCGGGGCGCAGCCGTCCGCCGCAGCGGGACACGCGGCGCCCACACCCCTCATACCCCCAGGTTTGCCACGCCGCGGGCGCCTTGCTTAATATGCGCAATACCCCCATCTGTAAGAGAAGGTGCATTCCCATGCGTATTGCAGGCATCGTGGTGCTGGCCCTGTTCGCCTCCTGTAGCTTCGCCGCCGAAAACGGCGCCAAGGTGGCGGCCAAATACAACTGCCTGGCGTGCCACGCCGTCGACCACAAGATCGTCGGCCCTGCCTACAAAGAGATCGCCAATAAGTATCGCGGCAAGAAGGGCAGCGAAGAGTTGCTGATGAACCGCGTCAAGCAAGGCAGCAAGGGAAACTGGGGGCAGATCGCGATGCCGGCGCAACAGATCGGCGACGCGGACCTGCGAGTCATCGTGCGTTGGGTGCTGGCGCAGTAACACTGCACGGCAGTCCGGCGGCCGGTATTCGGGCTTATTGCATGCGGGCGGCGAACTGACTTAAGCTGCCTGCCCATTTGGCAGTGAATCGTTTTGTAAGGTTTACTGCGGATTTGCGAGCATGAACGCCACAAAAAGCGAGTAAGACGATGGCCAAACTCACAGAGCAAGACATCCTCAACTGGAACGGCCCGGAAGAGGATTACATGAACGCGGATCACCTGGCTTTCTTCCGTGAGCGCCTGCTCAAGATGAAGGAAGAGCTGCTGGCCAACGCCAACCAGACCAGCCAGCACTTGCAGGAACAGGAAGCCACGCCGGACCCGGCCGACCGCGCCACGCTGGAAGAGGAATACGCGCTGGAACTGCGTACCCGCGACCGCGAGCGCAAGCTGCTGATGAAGATCGACTCCACCGTGAAGAAGATCGACGACGGCTCCTACGGCTACTGCGAGGACACCGGCGAACCCATCGGCCTGGCGCGCCTGATGGCCCGGCCGACGGCATCGCTGTCGCTGGAGGCGCAGGAGCGCCGCGAACGTCTGAAGAAGCAATACGCGGACTGAACGCGCAGCGCTTGCAATGACCGTCGAATCGCCGGACCTGCTGGCCGGCGCCCGGACACTGGTGGCCAGGGCTGGCGCGCGCGTCACGCCCTGGCGCGTCAAGGTGCTCGCCGCCCTGATGAACGCGCACCGACCGCTGTCGCACCTGGACGTGCTCACCACGTTGGGCCCGGAAGCCGACCGCGTCACCGTCTATCGCGTGCTCGAGTGGCTGACCGAGGTCGGCTTGGCGCACAAGCTGGCGGGTGACGACCGCGTCTGGCGCTTCTCGGTCACTCCCGTTCCCCATAGCCACGCCCACTTCCACTGCCATCGCTGCGGACGCTTCTTCTGCCTGGAGGAAGTCAGCACTGATCTGCCCTTGCCGCTACCGCCCGGATTCGCCGCGGAAGCCCTGGAAATCACGGTGAAAGGCATTTGCGCCGACTGTCGTTAGGCGCTAATCTACCCCCCTTGCTTAAAATAAAGGCAGTGCGCGAATCGATTGAAAGAGTCAATCGCGCGCTGCGCTTGCGCCGCTAGGGAACACCATGCATTACCAGACCGACGACGTCCGCATCCACGAGATCAAGGAACTGCTTCCGCCGATCGCCCTGCTCGAAAAGTACCCGGTCACCGACACCGCTTCGGCCACGACGTTCGAAACCCGACAGGCCATCCACAACATCCTGCAAGGCAAGGATGATCGCCTGCTGGTCATCGTCGGCCCGTGCTCGATCCACGATACCGCCGCCGCGATCGAATACGGCCGCAAGCTGAAGGTGCTGCGCGAGCAGTACAAGGATCGCCTGGAAGTGGTGATGCGCGTCTACTTCGAAAAGCCGCGCACCACGGTGGGCTGGAAGGGGCTGATCAACGATCCGTACCTGAACGGCAGCTTCAATATCAACGACGGCCTGCGCATCGCCCGCAAGCTGCTGCTCGACCTGAACGACATGGCGCTGCCCACCGCGGGCGAGTACCTGGACATGATCACCCCGCAATACATGGCCGACCTGATGAGCTGGGGCGCCATCGGCGCACGCACCACCGAATCCCAGGTGCACCGCGAGCTGTCGTCCGGCCTGTCCTGTCCGGTGGGCTTCAAGAACGGCACCGACGGCAATCTCAAGATCGCCATCGACGCGATCCGCGCCGCCGGCCAGCCGCACCATTTCCTGTCGGTGACCAAGTACGGCCACTCGGCCATCGTCTCCACCGCCGGTAATCCGGACTGCCACATCATCCTGCGTGGCGGCAAGGAACCCAACTACGACGCCAATCATGTGCGCGCCGCCCAGGCCGACCTGGCCGCGGCAGGTCTGCCGGAAAAGGTGATGGTCGATTTCAGCCACGCCAACAGCCGCAAGGACTACCGTCGCCAGATCGAGGTCTGCAACGACATCTGCGCGCAGATCTCCGCCGGCAACGACGCGCTGTTCGGGGTGATGATCGAATCGCACCTGGTGGAAGGCCGCCAGGAACTGGTGGGCGATCAGGCGGCCTGCTACGGCCAGTCGATCACCGACGCCTGCATCGGCTGGGAAGCCACCGAGAAGGTGCTGGCCGATCTGGCCAACGCCGTGGCGGAACGACGCGCCTTCGCCCGGTTGGCGGCCACCACGGCCTGAACCCGGCTCACAGCCGCCTGCGACGCCCCGCCTTGCGGGGCGTCGTCGTTTACAGGGCCCCGGCTTCGCCGCGCCAACAGCGACCACAAAAATCAGTGAAGCGGTTCTGGCAAAAAGCATGCGAAACGCCACCAGAAGGATGCTGTTGGCCACGCTAAGCTGAGGAGGTCCTGTACGGAGTTCTTATGCGCCTGCCGATCCATCTGCTCGCCCTGCGCGAAGGGGAAATGCCGTGGCGCAAAGCGGTATGCGGGCTGATCGGCGTCAGCCTGCCCATGTTGGTCGCCTATCTGATGCATCAGCCGTACGGCATCCTGTTCGGCGCCATCGGCGGCCTCTACGCCAGCTTCCTCGATTTCGGCGGCACCTTCCGTCATCGCGCCTCGACCCAGGCCTGGGGGCTGGCGCTGATCTTCTCCGCAGGAATCGCCGGCAACCTGATCGGCTCGGGCACGCCGATGCTGTTGCTGCCGCTGCTCGCCGTGCTGTGCCTCGGGGTAGGGTGGATGGACGGAACCGGGGCCGCGCTGGAGACCATCGCCCGCTTCGCCGTGCTGGCATTCCTGATCTATGCCTATCTGCCGGCGCCACCATGGTCGGCATTGTGGTTCGCATTGCTGGGCATCGCCGTCGGCCTGGGCGCGGTCGGCGTGGACAGCCTGATCTGGCCGCGTGCGCTGCCCCGGCAACATCCGGGCCTGGTCAATAGCGTGACCCGGGTACTGCGGGGCCGCAACGCCGGCTGGGTCCACGCGGTGGGGTTCTCCGCCACCACCTGCGGCGCGCTATGGCTGGCGCTCGATCTGCACTACACCCGGCCGGCCTGGGTCACCGCCGTGACGCTGTTCGTGATCCGCCCGGATGGCCCGGACAGCCTGCGGCGCCTGTTCCAGACCGCCTTCGGCACGCTGGCCGGCGCGGCGGCGGCATGGCTGATCAGCCATTTGATGCCCTACACCTGGGTGATGCTGGTGTCGGTGGCGGTGCTGGCCTTCCTGCGCCCGCTGGCGGTAGCCGGCAACCAGTGGGCGGCCTCGGCGGTGATGACAACGATGATCCTGCTGCTGTTCGATGTCGTGCTGTTACCCGAAGGCCAGGGCGCCGGCGCGACCATCCTGCGGGTCCGCCTGAACGATGCAATGCTGGGGGCGATGGTCGCGCTGATCGGGATGGCGCTGTTCAACCGCGAGGCGCGGCGTCACCTGCTGCGGCAACTGCGCGATTGAAGAGGAGACGCGGCTCGACGCTAGCGCCGGGCACCCAGTGCCTGGCGTACCCAGGCTTCGACCGCGGCCTCGTCGATCACCCCGGACGGGCCGGCATGGACCTGGGCCAGATCGACGCCCAGCCTGGCCGCCAGCGCGGCGGCACTGCGGGTCACCTGCAACAACGGTTCGGAGGCATCGGCGACGGCAGCAGGCAGTGGCATGGCCGCGCAGGCAGGCGGCAATCCCTCCATCCAGTCCAGCCATTTGTCATCCGGCTCTTCGACTTCCATCATCAACAGCAACTCATCGCTGCCGATCTCATCCTCCGGCATGACGACGAAACTCTCGATCACCCCCTGGGTCGAGGCATGGACGACCAATTGCTCGCCATCGAGTACCAGGCTGATCAACGGCGTATCCGCTTCCACCAGGTCGCCAGGGCTGGCCAGCAGGGCTTCCACGCGGGCGTAGCCATGCAGGGTCGGAGCGCATATCAGGTGGGTGGTGGTTTGTTTCATGCCAATGGCACAAAGTTGTGAAAGATTGATGTAGTTCGTTCGGAAGTTAAATATGCTGGGGTAACCGGGAATTCAGTCAAATTGAGTAAACCGTTCTGTATCGCCGGATTCACGCTGTCAGGCATTGATCTTCGCCAAGATAACACCATCCTGCGGAGACTATGCTGCACGGCGTACTCGTATTGCGGTGCAACATTGCCGGACTACGATAAGCAATGACCTTATCCGTGCCCTGCCAAGGAGCTTCCATGGTCCACGAAAATATCCTGTTCGACGACATCCGCCCGGGCATGCGCTACGAGCGCAAGCACACGGTGAGGGCCAGCGACATCACGCTGTTCGGCATGATCGCCGGCTCCAAGGGCGAGGGTGAAGAACGCTGCGTCCCCGCCTTGGGCGCCTTTCCGCTGTTCTCGTCGACCACCACCAATTTCTTTCCCGGCAACGGTTCGATTCTGGCCGGCCACGAGTTGAAATCCCACGGCTGGATCTTCGAATCCGACGAACTGACCATCGCGCTGGAAGTGACCGAGAAACACGAGGTCTCCAAGCAGGTGCAGATGGAATGCCGTTGCGAGAACCAGCGCGGCGAAGTGATCGCCTCCGGCCCCATCATCGTGGTGCCGCCGACCGAAAAGCGCCTGAACCGCTTCGAAGAGCCGCCGCAACTCACGCTGCGCCAGCACCATGTATTCACCGCCTTGCGCGCCAAGGCCGAGAAATTCCCACCGGTGCCCACCGCCGTGGTCCACCCGTGTGACCACGATTCGCTGCTGGGTGCGCTGGAAGCGGCCAAGGCCGGCCTGATCACGCCGATCCTGGTCGGCCCGGAAGGCAAGATCCTCGGCATCGCCGCAGCGATCGGCATCGACCTGACCGGTGTCCAGATCGTCCATGCGGAGCATAGCCACGAAGCCGCCGACAAGGCCGTGGCACTGTGCCGCAGTGGCGAGGCGCAGGCGCTGATGAAAGGCAGCCTGCACACCGACGAAATGATGCGCGCCGCCATGAACTCCAGCACCGGCCTGCGCGCCGGCAAGCGCGTGTCGCACGTGTTCGTGATGGACGTGCCGGCCTATGGCCGCCCGCTGCTGGTGACCGACGCCGCGATCAACATCGCGCCCGATCTCGGCGCCAAGGTGGATATCACCCAGAACGCCATCAACCTCGCGCGCATCCTCGGCATCGAGGAACCCAAGGTCGCCATTCTTTCCGCGGTAGAAACCGTCTACGAGAAGATGCCGTCGACGCTGGATGCCGCGCTGCTGTGCAAGATGGCCGATCGCGGCCAGATCCGCGGCGGCATCCTGGACGGCCCGCTGGCCTTCGACAACGCCATCTCGATGGCCGCCGCCAAGACCAAGGGCATCAAATCCCCGGTGGCGGGCCAGGCCGACATCCTGGTGGTGCCGGACATCGAGGCGGGCAACATGCTCGCCAAGCAAATGAGTTATTTCGCAGGCGCGGATTCGGCGGGGATCGTCCTCGGCGCCCGGGTACCGATCGTGCTGACCAGCCGCGCGGACGATGTGAAGGCGCGCCTCGCATCGGCCGCAGTGATGGCGCTGGTGGCGCATGCAGGACGCAAAGGAGACTGACAACAAATGAAGCAACTTATCCTGGTGATCAACGCCGGTTCCTCCAGCATCAAGTTTTCGCTGTTCGAACAGGGTGAAGCCGATCCGGTCCTGCTGTACAAGGGCCAGGTCGAAGGGATCTACGTCGACCCCTACTTCACCGCGAAATCCGCGGATGGCGAAAAGCTGGCGGCGGAGAACCTGCCCGCCGACGCTCCCAAGAGCCACGACCAGGCGCTGCGCCATATCCTGAAATGGCTGGAAGGCCATACCGCCGGGCGCAAGCTGGCCGTCATCGGCCACCGCGTGGTGCACGGCGGCCGCCGCTTCTCGCGCCCCGAAGTGGTGACACATGAGATCATCGCCGAGCTGGAGGCGCTGGTGCCGCTGGCCCCGCTGCATGCGCCGCACAACATCACGCCGATCCGTATCCTGGCCGAACTGTTGCCGGGCGTGCCGCAAGTGGTGTGTTTCGACACCGCGTTCCACGCCAACCAGCCGGAAATCAACCAGCTGTACGCGCTGCCCTATGACTTCTCGCAGCGCGAAGGCATCCGCCGCTATGGCTTCCACGGCCTGTCCTACGAGTACATTGCCGCGGTGCTGCCCGAGATCGACCAGCAGGCGGCCGCCGGCCGTACCGTGGTCGCCCACCTGGGCAACGGCGCCTCGATGGCTGCGCTGTCGGCGTGCCACGGCATTGCGTCCACCATGGGCTTCACCGCGCTGGAAGGTCTGCCGATGGGCACTCGTACCGGCTCCATCGACGCCGGTGTGATCCTGCATCTGCTGAACCATCTGCACATGGACGCCAAAGGCATCGAGGATCTGCTGTACAAGAAGTCCGGCCTGCTGGGCCTGTCCGGCATTTCCAGCGACATGCGCGAGCTGCATGCCAGCGACGATCCGCGTGCCAAGCTGGCGGTGGACTACTTCGTCAGCAAGATCGCCCGTGAAGGCGCATCGCTGGCCGTGACGCTGGGCGGCATCGACGCACTGGTGTTCACCGCCGGCATCGGCGAGAACGACGATATCGTCCGGCGCGATGTCTGCCAGCAACTGGGCTGGCTGGGCGTCGAACTCGACGATTCGCTGAACGCGCAGCGCAGCGGCCAGCCGCGCCGCATCTCCACCTCGCAGAGCAAGGTGGCGGTGTACGTGGTGCCGACCAACGAAGAGCTGATGATCGCGCGTCATTCGCTGGGTTGCATCGGCGAGGACAAGGCCGTTCCGGCCGCCACGCCGACCCCGGCCTGAGGCGTCATCCGCCCGGCGATTCCGCCGCGTAGTCGAACAACCTGGCCTGATGGCCAGGTTGTTTTTTGCCCGGCGGCAACGCCATCGTCATCCCGCCACAGAACGAAATACGCGCTTGCTTGTCAGGCGTGGCGTGCGTCCCTACGATACGCGGGACTTTCAATCGGTGGAGCAGACCATGCAGCAAAGCGATGTGGTGATCGACACCACGCCCGAACCCCGGCGCGTGGACGCCCTGGGCGGCTGGAAGTGGATCGTCGATGCCTTTGCGCTGTATCGGCGCGGCTGGCTGCAATGGACGGCAATGTCGGGCCTGTTCTGTGTGCTGCTGATGGCGCTGTCGGTGCTGCCGCTGGTATCCATGGCCGCCACCATCCTCACGCCGGTGCTGGTCGCCGGCATGATGGAAGCCGCCGACCGCTGCCGGCGCGGCGAGCCGTTCGCGGTGATGGATCTGTTCAACGGCTTCCGCCACAACACCAGAGAGCTGGTCCTGGTGGGTGTGTTCTACCTGCTGGCATGGCTGGTCTTCGTCATGCTGCTGGTGGTGATCATCACGGCCTTCGGCCTGGCCCCCCAGCTGGCGGCCCTCAGTGAAGCTGGCCTCGCCGCCAAGGCCGCGCAGGCGGAAAGCGTTCCCCGAGAGCTGATGCTGTTCGGGCTGTTCGGCTTTTTTGGCGGGCTGCTGGTTTCCAGCATCTATCTGTTCGCGCCCGCACTGGTGATGTTGCGCGGCATGCGCGCCATCGAGGCCATGAAGCTGAGCTACGTGGCGTTCTGGCGCAATTTCCTGCCGGTGCTGGTGTTCAGCGTGGTCTTCATCGCACTGACCATCATCGCGTCGATCCCGGCGCTTCTGGGCTTCATCGTGTTGATTCCGTTGGCTTTGCTCACCCCGTATGCCGCGTATGTCGGCATCTTCGAATAACCCTTGCAAGGATCGAGCGTGTCCGAGAGTCCATTCAAAGGTAAAACCGGCCTTCAGCGGGTGTTCAATGCGCTGGGCTATTCGATCGACGGCCTGAAGGCCGGCTGGGCCAACGAAGCCGCGTTTCGGCAGGTATCGCTGCTGGCCTGCCTCGGTATCCCGCTGGCGCTGATCCTGACCCTGCCCGGTTGGGCCCGCATGGCGGTCATCGCCAGTCACCTGCTGACGGTCATCGTGGAGCTGCTCAATTCAGCGATCGAGGCCGCGGTGGACCATACCTCGCTGGAAAAGCACCACCTCGCCAAGCGGGCCAAGGACCTGGGCAGTGCCGCCCAGTTGATCTGTCTGCTGAACCTGGCGCTGATATGGGGCCTGGCCTTGCGCGGCTGAGCAGGCCCCGGTCAAACAAAAAGCCCTCGCATCGCGAGGGCTTTTTTTGTCGGAGGCAAATCAAGGAAGCTTGCGCAGCTCCGCTTCGATGTCCGCCAGCAGGATGTTCAGTGCCGCATCGGAGATCAGCACCTCGAACAGGCACAGCACCAGTGATATCACCATCATGAACAGACTGGCCACGAAGACCAGATGAGCCGCCAGATCCTGGGTGAAGAACACCAATACCATCGACACGATGCACAGCATCAGGCTGCCGACACCGAAAGCCTGCATGCCGCGGATCAGCGCCACGCGCCGCCGCAGGTTGCCCAGTTGCCGCAGGATATTGCCGTCGGGGTCGCGGTGATGGGCCTCGTACAGTTGGCGGATGATGGTGGATAAAGCCAGAAAGCGGTTGGTATAAGCCAACATCAGCAACGAAATCGCAGGAAACAGCAGCGATGGCGTCGTGATGCTGAACTCATCCATTTTTCTTGAAATCCTTGATGACGTGTTGTTGTCGGCGGCTGACGGCCAGCCGGTCGGGAACATCCCGCAGCACGGCGACCCAGTGGGTTTCGCCTCCGTTGGAGGGTACCTTCTCGAACCCGATCAGGGAATCCCGCGCCACCAGGCAATTGCGGTGAATACGCACGAAGCGACTGCCGAATTCCTCTTCCAGCCGAGTCAGCGAATCCTCCAGCAGGTATTCGCGTTCGCGGGTGCGCAGCGTGATGTATTTCTGCTCGGCCTTCAGATAACGCGCCTCCGACACCGGGATCAGGTGCAGGCGGCCGCGTTCGGTCACGCTGAAATGGCTGCGGGCAGTGGAGGAGGGCTCGGCCTGGGTCTTGGCGTCGCGCAGCTCGCGGACGCGGTTCAGCGCATCCATCAAGCGCTCGCGGCGGATCGGCTTGAGCAGGTAATCGATGGCACGCACCTCGAACGCGGCCACGCCGTATTCCTCGAACGCCGTGGCGAAGATCACGGCGGGGGGCTGTGATAACCCCTGTAGTTCACGCGCCAGCTCGATGCCGCTCATCTGGGGCATCTGGATATCGATGATGGCTGCATCGGCGTCGGCTTCGGCCAGCTGCGACAGGGCCGATACGCCATTGGTGGCCGTACCGACGATTTCCAAGGGAAAGTCGGCGGCACAATCGTTCAGCACGTCTTCCAATCGGCGCAGCGCCGGTAACTCGTCATCGACCAGAAAAAGGCGCAATGGCGTCGTCATGGGCAATCTCCCGGTAAGGCACCACAATGTGTACTTGATAATAGCCATTCACGGCTTGTGTCGTGAGGTTGGCTTCGGCGTCAAAATGCAACAGCAAGCGCTCGCGGATGTTTTCCAGCGCGATCCCATTCCCCTGATGCTGGCGCACGGCGTCGACCGGCGGCAGGGGATTTCTCACATCCAGGTGCAGCTGATCCCTGATCCGGAAAATGTTCACCTGGATCGGGGCCGGCTCCAACGCCGGTTCGATGCCATGATAGATGGCATTTTCAACTAGTGGCTGCAACATCAGCGGTGGCACCGCGGCGTCACCGGGCATGTTGTCGATATGCCAATCGACCTTCAGCCGGGGGCCGAGACGCACCGCCTCGATATTCAGATACCGCTTCGTCAAGTCGACCTCCCGGTCCAGCCGGGCCAACTGACGATTGTCTTTCATCAACACGCGGAACAGGTCCGCCAAATCCTCCAGCATCTGCTCGGCCTTGATGGGTTCGCTACGAATCAGCGACAGCACCGCATTCAGGCTGTTGAAAAAGAAATGGGGCCGGATGCGCGACTGCAAAGCGGCCAGCCGGGCCTCCGACAGTCTTGGCGAAAGCGACCGCTGCTTCAGCCGGAAATAACCCAACAAGGTCAGCGAGACGGCAAGGATCGCCATCGCGCCAGCCAGCAACAACTGTTCGCCGCCTTCCACCGGCAGCACCACCGCGCGGCCGATGCTGCCGCCGACCATCGCCAGCAGGCATACCCCTGCCGCGCCGTAGTTATAGGGCAATCTACCCAGCAGCGGGCTGGCCAGGCCCAGCAGCAGGAGCGCCGGCAGCAACGAGAACTCCAGCCACAGCACGCTATCGGAAAAACGTTGCGCCCAGGTCGACCAGTTCGCCAAACCGATCAGCGAATAAACGAACAAGGCGAGGTGGGCAAAAACCAGGATGCGCAGGATTACGCCCATATTGCGGAAATCCGGCAGCAGATCGGGCTCGGTCGCGGGGTTCACCCTGATGCTCTTAGAAGTGTCTTGAAAGTAATCCCTACACTATAAACAAAGTCTGTCTTCCAGATTCAGGCTTGTGCCCTTCCGTCTCGTATGTCGCTCGCCATCGTCCACAGCCGCGCCCTGGTCGGGCTGGCTGCCCATCCCGTGGTCGTCGAAGTCCACCTCGCCAACGGCCTGCCGGCCTTCAACCTGGTGGGCCTGCCCGATACCGAAGTCAAGGAAAGCCGCGAACGGGTTCGCGCCGCGCTGACGGTCTCCGGCTTCGAATTCCCCAACCGCCGCATCACGGTCAACCTGGCGCCGGCGGATCTGCCCAAGTCTTCCGGGCTTTACGACCTGCCGATCGCGCTGGGCATCCTCGCTGCCAGCGAACAGCTTCCGCTCCGGCCATTGACCGAATACGAATTCGCCGGCGAGCTGGGGCTGACCGGCGAATTGCGAACCATCCGTGGGGGCATTGCACTGGCCCGCGCCGCAAGCCTGGCCCGGCGGGCCCTGATCCTGCCCATGGCGGCGGCCGACGAAGCCGCGTTGATCCCCGAGGCGACCATCCACGGCGCGCATCATTTGCTCGAAGTCTGTAAGCATTTTGCGGCAGGCGAGATGCTACCCGTTGTGTCAACGTCAGCCATGTGCGCATCGACCAGCTATCCCGATATGGCCGACGTACGGGGACAGGGGCAGGCGAAGCGGGCGCTGGAGATCGCCGCGGCCGGCCGGCACAGCCTGTTGCTGGTGGGGCCACCCGGCACCGGCAAGTCGATGCTGGCCCAGCGCCTGCCCGGCCTGCTGCCGCCGATGACCACGGAAGAGGCGCTGGAAGCCGCCACGATCCAGTCGCTGTCCCGCACCGGCTTCGCCCCAGGCACCTTCGGGATTCGACCGTTCAGGATGCCGCACCACACCTCGTCGGCAGCCGCGCTGGTCGGTGGCGGCGGAATCCCGCAGCCCGGCGAAGTCTCGCTGGCGCACCACGGCGTGCTGTTTCTGGATGAACTGCCCGAGTTCGACCGACGCGCGCTGGAAGTGCTGCGCGAGCCGCTGGAGAACGGGCAGATCCATATCAGTCGCGCCGCCCACACCGCCGAATTTCCGGCGAGGTTCCAGCTGGTCGCAGCGATGAACCCCTGTCCCTGCGGCTACCAGGGCCACCCGCAGAAAGCGTGCCGCTGCACGCCCGAGCAGGTGAATCGCTATCGGGGCAAGTTGTCCGGGCCGTTGCTGGATCGCATCGACATGCTGGTCGAGGTGCCTGCGCTGCCGCCATCCGCCTTGCAGGAAGGCCCAAGAGGCGCGACAAGCGAGGCGATCAGGAAAAGGGCGGTGGCCGCGCGCCAGCGGCAACTCGCACGACAGGACAAGGCCAATGCGATGCTCGAAGCCGCCGAGGTGGACCGGCACTGCATCGCGGAAGACGCGGCACGGGCGCTGCTGGCGACCGCGATGGAAAAGCTGGGCTTGTCGGCCCGCGCCTATCACCGTCTGTTGCGCCTGGCACGGACCATCGCCGATCTGGACGATGCGGCAGTGATCAGCGCACACCACATGGCCGAAGCCATCCAACTGCGCCGCTCGCTGTAGCGGCCTTCAGCCGCCGGGAATCGATTCCCCCAGGGTATCCAGGCGTTGCCCCCACTGTCGGGCCAGATACGGCGGTACGTGGCGTGCAATCGCCTTGCGCAGCATGTCGTCCGCCGCCTGCCACTCGTTGCTGCGCACCAAGCTGAACAGCACGGCGCCGTCGGTACGGACGTTGGACAGGCGGTAGCTCTCGCCGTCCAGTGTGGCGTACCAGAACGCGACCAGCCGCTGGCGCCAGGGCAGGGGAGCGGGGATGCGCGACAGCAAGGCCGCGATGGCTGGATGTTGCGATGCAACATCGAGAAAATCGTCGATGACTGCGATGATGCGGTCGATGCCGATTGCGTAGGCAAGGGAGTACATCGGAATCTCCTTGGTCTGGCATCAAGCCAAGCTTTTCTTGATGACTTGTTTTGAAGCGGATGAAGGGCAGACCAGCGGCGTCGCGAGGCGGTTCCGACGTTTACCTTCCGTTACCTTGGGCGTGGACCGGCGCAGTTTGTTAGACTTGCCCGCGATCTTTTCAAGTTGTTCCACGTGAAACCATGAGCACTCCCCGCTACGACGAAGCCGCCGTCAAGGTTCTCAAAGGCCTGGACCCTGTCCGCCACCGACCCGGCATGTACACCCGCACGGACAACCCGCTGCATATCTGCCAGGAGGTGATCGACAACGCAGCGGACGAAGCACTGGGCGGTTTTGCCAAGTCGATCCGCGTCACCTTGTACCGCGATCAGTCGCTGAAGGTGATCGACGACGGGCGCGGCATCCCGGTCGGCATCCACCCGGAAGAGGGCGTGCCGACGGTGCAGGTGGTCTTCACCCAACTGCACGCGGGCGGCAAGTTCGACAAGAAGGACGGCGGCGCCTATGCGTTCTCCGGCGGCTTGCACGGGGTCGGCGTCTCGGTGACCAACGCGCTGTCGACGCTGCTGCAGGTGGAAGTGAAGCGCGAAGGCCAGCTGCACCGCATCGTGTTCGGCGATGGCGACGTGCGCGAGCCGCTGGCGGTGGTCGGCACCTGCCCGAAAAAGGAAACCGGCACCACCGTCACCGTGCGGCCCGATCCCAAGTACTTCGATTCCCCGGCGATCCCGCAGGGTGAGCTGGAGCACCTGCTCAAATCCAAGGCAGTGCTGCTGCCCGGACTGGTGGTCACGCTGGAAGTGGAGACCGCCAGCGGCGAATTCCAGCTCAAGGAATGGTGCTACCCCGACGGGCTGGTGGGCTACTTGGGCGAGCAATTGGCGGGCTACGCCACCCTGATCCCGATCTTCAAGGGCGAGAAGTACATCGAATCGGGCGACGACAGCTTCGCGCCTGGCGAAGGCTGCGCCTGGGCCTTCACCTGGAGCGAGGAAGGCCCCGCCAACCGCGAGTCATACGTGAACCTGATTCCCACCCCGGCAGGCGGCACCCACGAATCGGGCCTGCGCGACGGGGTGTTCCAGGCGGTGAAGACCTTCATCGAATTCCACTCGCTGCTGCCCAAGGGCGTGAAGCTCCTGCCCGAGGATCTGTTCAGCCGTTGCTCGTTCGTGCTGTCGGCCAAGGTGCTCGATCCGCAGTTCCAGGGCCAGACCAAGGACAAACTCACCAGCCGCGACGGCTTGAAGCTGGTCTCGCAGATGGTGAAGTCGCCGTTCGAGCTGTACCTGAACGAACACGTGGAACTGGGCAAGCGCCTGGCCGAACTGGCGATCCGCGCCGCGCAAAGCCGGCAGAAAAACGCGCAGAAGGTGGAAAAGAAGAAGTCTTCCGGCGTGGCGGTGCTGCCCGGCAAGCTCACCGATTGCGCCAGCGACGAGACGGAGCGCTGCGAGTTGTTCCTGGTCGAGGGCGACTCGGCCGGCGGCTCCGCCAAGCTGGGCCGCGACAAAGATTTTCAGGCCATCCTGCCGCTGCGCGGCAAGGTGCTCAACACCTGGGAAGTGGACCGCGACCAGATCTTCGCCAACAACGAAGTCCACGATATCGCCGTAGCCATCGGCGTGGACCCGCATGGTCCGAACGACCAGCCCGATCTGTCCGGCCTGCGCTACGGCAAGATCATCATCATGTCCGACGCCGACGTCGACGGCTCGCATATCCAGGTGCTGCTGCTGACCCTGTTCTATCGTCACTTCCCGCGGCTGATCGACACCGGCCACGTGTTCGTGGCACAGCCACCGCTGTACCGGGTGGACATCGCCGGCGCCGGCAAGGCCAAGCCGCCGCGCAAGTTCTACGCGCTGGACGACGGCGAGTTGAACGCCATCCTCGACAAGCTGCGCGCGGAAAAGGTGCGCGAAGGGGCGTGGAGCATTTCGCGCTTCAAGGGCCTGGGCGAGATGAACGCCGAGCAGTTGTTCGACACCACCATGAACCCCGACACCCGGCGCGTGCTGCGGGTGGGCGTGCCGCAAGACGTCAGCGCCAACACCCGCGAGTTGATGAACATGTTGATGGGCAAGGGTGAGGCCAGCAGCCGCCGCGCGTGGCTGGAAGCACGCGGCAACGAGGTGGAAGCCGATCTCTGAGCCGACGGCTCCTGGTTTTTTGCCTGAAACGCCGTTCCACGTGGAACGGCGTTTTTTGTTTTCGCCACGCTTGCCCAACCGTCCGGGCGACGCTGGCGACAGGATGAGTCGCCCGTTATGGTGCGCCCAAGGAGGACACCGACATGAGCATCGAGCTGGAAACCGGCATCGCCGAATGGCTGGACGACATCTGCCTGCGCTGGCTGAACGAAAAACCGCGACTGGATCAGGTGATCGACGGCTTCTACGGCCAGGTCTACCTGCTGACGCTGGCCGACGGCAGCCGCCGCGTGATCAAGCGTTTTCGGATTCCGGGTTTCGCCCGTTTCGAGAAACGCGCCACCCAACGCCTGCGGCAGTACACCCCGGCCGCCATCGCCGTGCCCGAGATCCTGCAATTCGAAAGCGCGGAGCAGGGGGGCTGGGATGCATTCCTGATGCCGTTCGTGAGTGGCGTTCCCGCCTACGACACGCCGCTGGAACACGCACCCGCGCTGGTCGAGGACATCGTCGCCTTGCAGCGCCACTGGCACGCGCAGCGCAGTGATGCCTTCGAGGATCTGGAAGGCAACCGGCACCCGACCTTTCTCTCCAGCTATCGCGCCTACCTGGCGCCCCGCATCGCCTTCCTGCAAGGCGCCGACGGCTTCTCCGACGTGCAGAAACAGCGGCTGCTGGCCACGCTGGACGACCTGGAAACCGTGCTGCTGCCGCTGGCCGATGACACGCCCAGCTTCATCCATGACGATGGCCACGCCGGCAACTACCTGGTCGACCCGCAGACCTGGCGCCTGTGCGCGGTGATCGACCCGGCCGGCGCACGCTTCGCCCACCGCGAGCTGGACCTGTTCCACCTGCCCGATTCCCGCCCGGAATACGGCCTGCTGGAGCACTACCTGGCGCAGGCGCCCACCGCGCCGGGCTGGCCCAGGCGACGCTGGTTGTTCAGCCTGTGGGACGACATCAAGCACGCCGAGTACACCGGCTGGCGCGACGAAGCCTGGTTCGAACGCAAGCTGGCGGCATTCGAGCAAGCCAGCCGGAATTGATCAGCCGGCGCGGCCGGGGGTCGCTGCCAGCGCCTGGATCAATTGCGCCAGCAATTGCTCCGCCTGGCGCAGCGCCTCGGCGGCAGGCTCGTAACGCTGCTCGCGCCACGCCGCCACCGCTCGCGCACCCTGGTCGGCCACGCGCGCGAACGCGGCTTCGAGTTGCTCCGGCTTGTCGATCGCCTTGAGCTGCGCCAGCTGCCGTGCCCAGTCGCCCAACCAACCGGGCGGCTCCTCGCCGGCAGGCCGTTCCTCCTGGAACAAGCCGAGGTAGACCATATTGCGCAGATCGAGCAACGCCACCTGACCTAGCGCCGCACCGTGATGCAGGCGCGCCCGCCGTGCCTGCTGCTGGAACAATGCCGTGCCGGCTTGCGCTTCGTGCAATTGCTCGCCCAGAAAACGGCCTTGTTCGGCCTGGCGCACGGTCTCTGCGGTCAACCCCTGCAATGCCTCTCGCACCGCGGCGGTGGCCGCGCCGATCCGCTCCACCAGCTTGCGGATCTCGCCGGAGGCGGTGGTGGTCCGCTCGGCCAGTTTGCGGACCTCGTCGGCCACCACGGCAAAGCCGCGCCCGGCTTCCCCAGCGCGTGCCGCTTCGATCGCGGCGTTCAACGCCAGCAGATTGGTCTGGGCCGAGATTTCGCCGATCAGCTCGACGAAGCCGACGATCTCTGCCGCACTGGTGGATAGATCGCCGGTCTGTTCGGTGGAATGCCCGGTCTGCTGTGTCATGCGTTGCGTGCCATCGACCAGGGTACGCAGCATATCGTCGAGACGGGTCAGGGCTGCGGTGGCGGATTCACCCGATACCGCGGCTTCCTCGTCCAGCGCCCAGCCTTGCCGCATCAGTTCCAGCAAGGCGGCGAACGCCGTCCGGCCTGCCGCGAACTCGGCAAAGATGGCGGGGTAGGCGCCGGCGCCGCGCCCCTGGTCGCCGGTCTGGCGTTCCAGCAGCTCCAGGAAGCGGGTATCGCGCTCGTGCTTCTCCACCTGCCGGCGCAAGCGCGCGTTCTCGTCGCTCAATGCCTGGATCGTGGCGTGCAGGTCTTCCTGCGCGGTCCGTTGCTTGAACATCCTGCTCCCCCTGGGTTTCGTCGCGGCTGCTTTGGCCGTGGTCCGCTCCGGCACAGTATAGTGGAGCGTTCTTGACCGGAATCGCGCCATGTCGCCACCCATTGTCTACCTTGCCGGACCGGGCGTGTTCCGCCAGGATGCGCTCGCCTGGGGCAGCCAGCTCGCCGCATTGTGCGACCAGCACGGCCTGAGCGGGCTGTTTCCGCTGGACAACCAGCTGCCACCCGGGCTCGATCCCATCCAGCAACGTCAGTGGTTGTTCGACGCCAACTGCGGCGCCATCCGCCACGCCGATCTGGTCCTGGCCGACTGCCGTGCGTTCCGCAGCGGCAGCGAACCGGACAGCGGCACGGCGTTCGAAATCGGCTATGCGCACGCGCTGGGCAAGCCGGTCTACCTCTGGCTGCCGGATGTCGAACCCTGCCACTCGCTCCGCGATCGCATCGCCGTGAATCTGCTGCCCAACGGCGCCCCCGTCGATGGGGAAGGGCTGCTGGTGGAAGATTTCGCGGCGCCGCTGAACCTGATGTTGTGGCAGGCGGCCGCGGGCGCCATCTACGCCACCACGCCGGAAGCGGCCATCGCGCAACTGGCCGAAACGGTGCGACGTTCCACGTGAAACATCGGTCGCACTGAACGTCGCCAGCCCATCGGGCTACAATGCCGCCTGGTCCGTACTTCGCCGACGCCTGTTCATGTCCGATCTCGATCTTCCCGAAACACCCGATGCCGAAGTGCCCGCCGAAACGGGCAACAACGGCAATCGCCGCTATATCAACGCACAGTCTTCGACGCTGGCCCCGGATGACGGGGAAAGCGTGCAGCTGGGGCTGTACGCCGAGAAAAGCTATCTCGAATACGCGATGAGCGTGGTGAAGAGCCGTGCCCTGCCGCAGGTGGAAGACGGGCAGAAGCCGGTTCAGCGCCGCATTCTCTATGCTATGCACGAACTCGGCCTGACCGCCACCGCCAAGCCGGTGAAGTCCGCGCGGATCGTCGGTGAGGTGCTGGGCAAGTTCCACCCGCATGGCGACCAGTCAGCCTACGACGCGCTGGTACGCATCGCGCAGGATTTCTCGCTGCGCTACCCGCTGATCGACGGCCAGGGCAACTTCGGCAGCCGCGATGGCGACGGTGCGGCGGCCATGCGCTACACCGAAGCCCGCCTGACCCCCATCGCCGAGCTGCTGCTGGGCGAACTCGATGCCGGCACCACCGATTTCATCCCCAACTACGATGGCGCGCTGGAAGAACCACTGCTGCTGCCTGCCCGTTTGCCGTTGCTGCTGCTCAACGGCACCTCGGGCATCGCCGTCGGCATGGCGACGGAAATCCCTTCGCACAACCTGGGCGAAGTGGCCGACGCGGCCATCGCGTTGATCCGCAATCCCGGCCTGGACACCGGCGGGCTGCTGCAATACGTGAAGGGGCCCGACCTGCCGGGTGGCGGCCAGTTGATCTCCAGCGCGCGCGATATCCAGTCCGCCTATGAAACCGGACGCGGCAGCCTCAAGGTACGCGCACGGTGGGAGAAGGAAGACCTGGCGCGCGGCCAATGGCAGATCGTGGTGACCGAACTGCCGCAGGGCACGTCCAGCCAGCGCGTACTGGAGGAAATCGAGGAGCTGACCAATCCCAAGCTGCGCAAGGGCAAGAAGGCGCTGACCCAGGAGCAGGTGCAGACCAAGCAACTGGTGCTGTCGCAGCTTGACCGCGTGCGCGACGAATCGGGCAAGGACCAGCCGGTGCGGCTGGTGTTCGAACCCAAGTCGTCGCGGCAGGATCCGGCCGAGCTGATGACCATGCTGCTGGCGCATACCTCGCTGGAAACCAACCTGCCGCTGAACCTGGTCACCATCGGCCGCGACGGCCGTCCCGGCCAGAAGTCGCTGCGCGACCTGATTGCCGAATGGGTGGATTTCCGCTTCGTCACTGTGCGCCGACGCACCGAGCACCGGCTGGGCAAGGTCAACGACCGTATCCATATCCTGGAAGGGCGGATGGTCGTTTTCCTCAATATCGACGAGGTGATCCGCATCATCCGCGAAAGCGATGAGCCGAAGGCCGCGCTGATCGCGCGCTTCCAGCTCAGCGACCGTCAGGCCGAGGACATCCTGGAAATCCGTCTGCGGCAACTGGCGCGGCTGGAAGGTATCAAGATCGAACAGGAACTGGCCGACCTGCGCACGGAAAAGGAAGGTCTGGAAAACCTGCTGGCCAACGTCCCGGCGATGCAGAAGCTGGTGATCAAGGAGATCGAGGCCGACCGCAAGAAATATGGCGATCCGCGTCGCACGCTGATCGAAGAGGCCGAAAAGGCCACGCTGGAAGTGGCGGTGGTGGATGAGCCGACCACGCTGATCCTATCGGAAAAGGGCTGGGTCCGCAGCCGCCAGGGGCACGGCGTGGAACTCCAGAATCTGACGTTCAAGGACGGCGACAAACTGCTGGCCGCCATCGAATGCCGCACCGTCGATTCGGTGGCGCTGCTCGGCAGCGACGGCCGCGTCTATACCATCCAGGCATCGGTGGTACCGGGCGGGCGGGGCGATGGCGTGCCGGTGACGACGCTGGTCGAGCTGGCGCCGAAGAGCCGGGTGGTGCAGTTACTGGTTGCGCGGAGCGACGAATGGGTGGTGATCGCCAACTCGTCCGGCTACGGCTTTGCCTGCCAGTTCGACAACCTGCTTTCGCGGCAAAAGGCCGGCAAGAGCTTCATCACGCTGGAAGCCAACGAGACGCTGCTGCGCGTCACCACCTTTGTTCCACGTGAAACGTCGGTGGTGGCCTGTCTGTCGAAGGCCGGCAAGCTGCACCTGTTCCCGTACGCCGAGTTCAAACAACTGGCCGGCGGTGGGCGTGGAGTGATCACCATGGCGCTCGACGACAAGGACCAGCTGGCCGCGATCACCGTCTCCGATGGCGACACCCTGCGCCTGACCGGCACCGGCCGCGGCGGCAAGCCGACCGAGCTGATCCTGGATGCCAACGAAATGGCGCCCTACGTCGGCAAGCGGGCGCGCAAGGGCAAACCCATCAATGCGGGATTGAAGTTCCCCGGTTTCTGATCGTGGAGGAATGCCGATGAACGAAGCACTGCGCGCAAGCTGGGCGACGCTCGGCATTCCCGAATCGGTACTGGTGGAAAAACGTCTCACCCTCTACGACGAGGCGGAAGCGCTGGTCGACGCCGAGATCGGCGAGGACGGCCGCGTCTGGCAACTGACCCCCGCGGCCGCGCTGGCGTGGCACGCCATGCGCGATGCCGCGGCCGAGGACGGCATCGTGTTGCGCATCGCATCGGCGTATCGCGGCACCAGCCGCCAGGTGGCGCTGATCCAGCGCAAGCTGAACGCAGGCCAGCCGATCGACGCCATCCTCCAGGTGCTGGCCCCGCCAGGATGCAGCGAACACCACACCGGCCGCGCCATCGACGTCTACACCCCCGGCGGCCCGGTGGTCGAGGAGGCATTCGAAACCATGCCGGCATTTGCCTGGTTGCAGGCCAATGCCGGCCGTTTCGGCTTTACGCTATCGTTCCCGCGCGACAATCCATATGGCTACGTCTACGAGCCATGGCACTGGTGCTTCCAGCCCACCTTGCTCGCCTGAACTGCGCGCGGGCATCCGCTCAGGGGCGCTCGATGCCGCCGATGTAGTCGGTCTTGCCCAGCGCCACGCCGTTGTGCCGGAGAATGGCGTAGGCCGTGGTCACGTGGAAATACACATTGGGCAGCACGAAGTGCAGCAGGTAGAAATCGCCCCGCATCGGGTGATCGGGCATCCACGGCATGGTGATGATCTTGTCCGCGGCATCGTCGAGCGCACTCGGGGCGATGGTATTCAGGTAGGAAACCGCCGTGGCGATGCGTTCCTTCAACTCGTCGATGCGGGTTTCTTTGTCGTCCAGCTTCAACGGCTCCAGCCCCGCCAGGCGCGGCCCCACGCCCTTGGCCTGATCGGTGGCGATCTGCACCTGCTTCACCAGCGGAAACATGTCCGGCGCCAGCCGGGCGTTGAGCAGCACGCTCTCGTCGACGTTGCGGTCGGCACAGAAGGCGGCGGCCTTGTCGAGCAACGCGGACAGATTGCCGAGCATGCGCACGAAGACGGGAATGGAAACCTGGTAGTAGGACAAGCTCATGGATGACTCCGTGAAGGTCGTCCGAAGGCAGCCGGCTCGACGAGCAGCCCGGCCCGTCGGACGAGATGGGGGAAACGGTTTCGTCATCCTAGCCGAAGCCTGCAACCATCCAGCGCGTTGTCAGGAAAGTTAATCCGCCGATACCCAGGCCGTGCGGTTCAGACGGCGTCCAGCTTCAGCAGCGTCTCGGCCACGCCATGCAGCGACACCGCCTGCATCAACGCCTCGCGCAACGCCGATGCGGCCTGTTCCGGCATCTGGCCGCCGGTATCCACCTCAAGGTCGTAGCTCATCCACGCGTGCACCCGTGGCAACTCCCAGGCCGCCAGCCCGGCGGCGCGATCGCCACGCCGGGCCTCGCGCTGGGCCAGCAGCGCCGGGTCGCAATGCACGCCGACCAACGCCACCGAGTAACCGGCAAGTTCGGTCAGCAACTCACGGATTTCGCCGGGTTCGCACCAGGCATTGTCGACGATCAGTTTGACCCCGGCCTGCAACAACGACGGCAAGGCATAGTGGTAGGCGCGCACCAACGCATCCCAGTCGTAGCCGGGCCGGGAAATCGGCTCGCCCCGCTGCATGCGCGCCAGGTCGCTGGGGGGCAGCGCGTAGAGCACGCTGTCGATGGAGAAGTTGAGGTATTGCTCGGGCAGGCATTCCTGCAAGGCGCGCGCCAGCGAGCTTTTGCCGGAACTGCTGGTGCCGTTGAGCACGATGACTTGGGGCAGGTTCATCCGGCGATGGTAACGCGGCGCCGCAGCGCCGCGTCAAAGGATCACGCAATCAGCGGCAGGCAGAGATCGTAGCGCTCGTCGTGGAAGTAATGTTCCAGCCGGGGGCGGGACGGATCGGGCACCAGCCCGGTCTGCGGCAGCCAGGTCAGCATCAGGTCGCGCCAGCGCGGGCCGATGTCGTCCCCTGTGCCGCCATGATGGAACACCGCCCAGCGTCCGGCGGGCAGGCGGTACTCGCCCATGCCGCGCGGAATGCGTACTTGCGGGTTGATCTCGGTGGCCGCGTCGTAACGACGGCGGCCGGCCGGCGTGGTCGCCGGGTCGCTCCAGATCAGGCCGAAGCGTCGATCCGGATTGAACTCGATCTGGTGCAGGCGGCACTGCGCGTCCAATTGTTCGTACAAGCGGCTCAGGTGAATGCCGTAGTCGCCCACTTCGCGCACCGTCAACATCCGTGCGGCGGGCCAATCCTCGATCGAGATGCGCGTCGCCACCTCGGCGAACGACCATTGGTAATCGGCATCGGTGCCGGCAATTTCCTGACCAGGGGTATAAGAAATCGGGCCGAGATTGGTGCGCAGCCACTCGCGCGCCGGCGGCGTGCCCTTACGCCAGGCGCTGGGCGTGAAGCCGAAGGTGCGGTTGAAGGCGCGGCTGAACGTGGCGGCGGAGGAGAAGCCGACCGCCAGCGCGACGTCGCCGATCGGCATGCGTGGCGCCCAGTGCAGCAAGGACGCGGCGACTTCCAGCCGCAAGCGCCACAGGAAGGCCTGGGGCGTGGTCTGGTAGTGGAGCTGGAAGCGTCGGACCAGGTACCACGGCGAATAATGAGCGGCTTCTGCCAGATCAGCCAGAGTCAGCGGGGCGGCAAGATCGCGCACCATCCGGTTGATCGCACGTTCCAAGCGGGGGCAAGGGGCGGGGGCGAGGATAGATCTGGGGGCATTCATGATCGTATTCCACAACCGCCAAGGGCGGTAATCGATCGATAGACCGTCAATCTTGGATCAAGCAGAGAACGAAATGGGTGGCAACCCTAAAGATACGCAACATGAGCAAAAAATTATGTAAGCCCGAGGGGAAATTTGGCTTTTGCCTCAAGCTGATACGCCACTATTCTTCGGCTTTTGTATCTTCCGGTCGCGCCCAGAACATGCGGTCGGGTACCAGTTGTCCCATGCCCGGACGGTACGCGTTCACCAGCGTCTGCCACACGTATTCCTGGGCATCGTGCACCGCGGTGTTGAGCTCGACGCCGCTGGCCAGCGCCCCGGCCAGCGCCGCCGACAGCGTGGCGCCGGAACCGTGGTAACGGCCGGGCAGGCGATCCCACATGTCGCTGCGCACGCGGCCATTGCGCGAATACAGCACATTGCTCACCTTGCTGGTGTGCTCCTGCGCCCCGGTGATCAGCACGTATTCGCAGCCGCAATCGATCAGCCGGCTCGCGGCGGCGTCCAGCGGCAGGTCGTCCTGTTCCTCGGCATCATCCGACCCCAGGCGCCGCGCTTTGCTGCTATTGGTACAGACGATGAACGAGTTGGGCAGCAGCAGCTCGCGGATCGCGGCGGCGAACTCGTCGGTCGAGTATTCGTCGCGCTGGCTGTGTTCCAGCACCGGATCCAGCACCAGCGGCACATTGGGATAGTCGGCGACGATCTCGGCGATGACGGTGAGGTTCTCGATGCTGCCGGCCAGGCCCACCTTGATCGCATCCACCTGCATGTCTTCCAGCACGTACCGCGCCTGCTCGTTCACCCAATCCGCCTCGATGGCCTGAACTTCCAGCAGCCCGGCGGTGTCCTGCACGGTGAGCGCGGTCACCACCGGCAAGGCATGACAGCCCAGCGATGCCAGCGTGGTCAGATCGGCGGCCAGGCCGGTGCCGGCGGTGGGGTCGTTAGCGGCAAAAACCAGAACCAGAGGTGGGGTGGGGCGCATCGCGAGGGGTGTAAGGGATGGGGTAGAATCCGATTCTAAACCAGCCCCCTGAAGGTCATCGGATGAAAAAATACATGTGCTTGATTTGCGGTTTCATTTACGACGAAGCGGAGGGCCGCCCGGAAGACGGCGTTGCTCCCGGCACCTCGTGGGATCTGGTCCCGATGAATTGGACCTGCCCCGATTGCGGCGCCCGCAAGGACGATTTCGAAATGGTGGAAATCTGATCCATCCGCCAGGAGTCTCGCGATGAAAAAACTGTTGATCACGGGTCTGGTGGCCCTGGCCGTCGCCGGTTGCCAGCAAGTGAGCACCACCAGCGGCGGCGCGGTCGGCGTCAGCCGCAAGCAGACCATGAGCTCGCTGCTGTCCGAACAACAGGTCGAGGAGATGTCCGCCCAGTCGTACCAGGAAGCGCTGGCCAAGGCCCGCGCCAAGGGTACGCTGAACACCGATGCCAGGATGGTGTCGCGGGTGCGCGTCATCGCCGATCGCATCATCCCGCAGACGGCGGTCTACCGCGCCGATGCCGCGCGCTGGCAGTGGGAGGTGAACGTCGAGAAAAGCGAACAGCTCAACGCCTACTGCATGGCGGGCGGCAAGATCATGTTCTACTCGGGCATCATCGACAAACTGAAGCTCACCGATGACGAGATCGCCCAGATCATGGGTCACGAGATCGCCCACGCCCTGCGCGAGCATGCGCGCGAACGGATGAGCCAGGCGTATACCAAGCAACTGGCGCTGCAAGGACTGTCGATCTTCACCGGCGGCAAGTACGACGACTACCTCGGCATGGCCGACCAGCTGACCGAGGTCGCCTACTCGCTGCCCAACAGCCGCGAGCATGAATCCGAAGCCGACACCATCGGCCTGGAACTGGCCGCCCGCGCCGGCTACAACCCGCAGGCCGCCGTCACCTTGTGGCAGAAGATGGCCGCCGCCAGCAGCGGCGCGCCACCGCAGTTCCTGTCCACCCACCCGTCGAACCAGACCCGCATCGCCGACCTGCAGGCGCGCATTCCCACCGTGGAACCGCTCTACCAGGCCGCGCTGGCACGCAATCCCGCCCCCAAACCCAAGAAAAAGTGAGTCGGCCACGTGCTCTGGGCCAAGTCCTTTCACCTGATCTTCGTGATCTGCTGGTTCGCCGGCCTGTTCTATCTGCCGCGGCTCTACGTCAACCACGCCCAGGCCGAGGATGCCGTCACCGCGTCGCGCCTGTTGCAGATGGAGCGCAAACTGCTGCGCTTCATGACGGTGCTGGGCGTGCTGGCGCTGGGCTTCGGCGTGCTGACCTGGTCGTTCTACGACTTCTACGCCGGGCGTGGCTGGTACTGGATGCACGCCAAGCTCACCCTGGTGGCCGCGCTGGTGGTCTATCACGGCTGGTGCTGGAAGCTGTACCGCGATTTCGCGCGCGGCGAGCGGCGGCACGGCCATGTCTGGTATCGCTGGTTCAATGAATTCCCGGTGCTGATCCTGTTCGCGGTGGTGATCCTGGCCATCGTCAAACCCTTCTAGGCAACGTCGATGGCCACCGAAATCGAACGCAAATTCCTGCTGCGCCACGATGGCTGGCGCGGGCAGGTCAGTCGGTCCGTCCGCATCGCCCAGGGTTATCTGTGCACCGATCCCGAGCGCACGGTAAGGGTTCGCCTCAAGGGCGAGCAGGGCTTCCTGACGATCAAGGGTCGCAACGAGGGCATCGCCCGCGCCGAATTCGAATACCCGATCCCGCACGACGACGCCGAAGCGCTGCTGCGGCTGTGTCCGCAGGTGCTCGACAAGACCCGCCACCTGCTGCAAGCCGATCCCCACACCTGGGAGATCGACGAATTCCACGGCGGCAACGCCGGGCTGATCGTCGCCGAGATCGAGTTGCCCGCGGTCGATGCCGCCTTCGCGCGGCCGGACTGGCTGGGCGACGAGGTGTCGCACGATCCCCGCTACTTCAACAGCAATCTTTCCCGGCATCCCTACAGCCGCTGGAATACGGAGTCCCCACGATGAGCCACAACAACGCCCTGTTCGCGCGCGCCCGGCATCACATTCCCGGCGGCGTCAACTCGCCGGTACGCGCCTTCGGCTCGGTCGGGGGCACGCCGCGCTTCTTCGCCCGCGGCGAAGGTGCACATGTCTGGGATGTCGATGGGCGGCGCTATATCGATTACGTCGGCTCATGGGGGCCGCTGATCCTGGGCCATGCCCACCCCGCCGTGCTGGAAGCCGTGATGCGCGCGGCGCGCGACGGGCTGTCGTTCGGCGCGCCGACCGCGGCCGAGGTCGACCTGGCCGACCTGCTATGCGAACGGGTACCCAGCATGCAACAGGTGCGGCTGGTTTCCAGCGGCACCGAGGCTACCATGAGCGCCATCCGCCTGGCGCGCGGCTTCACCGGCCGCGATAAACTGGTGAAATTCGAAGGCTGCTATCACGGCCACGCGGATTCGCTGCTGGTGAAGGCGGGCTCCGGCCTGCTCACCTTCGGCAACCCATCGTCGGCCGGGGTGCCGGCCGCCGTCGCCGCGGATACCATCGTGCTGCCCTACAACGACGTGGCCGCGCTGGAGGCCGTGTTCAGCGAGCAGGGCGACCGCATCGCCGCCCTCATCGTCGAGCCCATCGCCGGCAACATGAACCTGATTCAACCCAGCCCCGCATTCGTTACGGCAATGCGCGCGCTGACCGAAGCCCACGGCGCGGTGTTGATCTACGACGAAGTGATGACGGGTTTCCGTGTGGGGCCGCAATGCGCGCAGGGCCTGCACGGTATCAAGCCGGATCTGACCTGCCTGGGCAAGGTGGTCGGCGGCGGCATGCCGCTCGCCGCCTTCGGCGGCCGCGCGGACATCATGGCCAGACTGGCGCCGCTGGGCCCGGTCTACCAGGCCGGCACGCTGTCGGGAAACCCGGTGGCTGTCGCCGCAGGGCTGGCCACATTGCAGGAAATCGACCGCCCCGGCTTCTTCGAAGCCTTGGGACAACGTACGACGGAACTGGTGGAAGGCTTGAGCAAGGAAGCCGCAAATCAGGGGCTTGCGTTCAGTGCCCAAGCAGTTGGCGGGATGTTTGGCATCTACTTCAGCGCCACCGTGCCGCAAGGTTTTGCCGATGTCATGGCCAGCGACCGTGATAACTTCAATTTATTCTTCCACGCCATGCTGGAGCAAGGTGTCTACCTGGCCCCGTCAGCGTTCGAGGCCGGCTTCGTATCCGCCTGCCATGGCACCGAGGAACTGGAAATGACGTTCGTCGCGGCGAAACGCGCGTTTGACCAAATCAGGAGAAAACCGCAATAAGTAGTTGCATATACAGGGTTTTCTCCTAGCCTGACTTCGTCGGCCAGCGAGGAACCGAAGCCCCGACCACTCGACATGTCATCTCGGCACGCCTGTCAGAGGCGCTTGCCAAGCGTATCAGTCACTGCTGATATCATTAGCGCATACTGATAAATAGTGTTTAGCTGAAACCGGCTGAACCTCGAGATGAACAGCACATGTAGGGGAGTGGCATCATGCGTCAAGGGGGCTTCACACTGATCGAGGTGATGGTGGTCATCGCCATCATCGGCGTGGTGTTGGGCATTGCCGCGCCCAACTACCAATCCCTGGTCCGTAACAGCCGGCTGTCCTCCGCGTCCGAGGAACTGCTCACGCACCTGATGCTGGCGCGCACCGAGGCCATCAAACGCAACGCCAGCGTCGAAGTCTGTGCGTCCGCGAATCCGGCCGCCAGCGAACCGGAATGCGACGGCAGCGACTGGAAAGACGGGTGGATCGTGCGCGTGGTGGGCGAAACCCAGCCGCTGCGCGTCGGCACCGCGCTGGAGGGCGTCGATTCGCTCAGCGTTTCGGGCGCGTCCTCCAACAAACTCACCTTCCGCTCGTTCACCAACGCCAGCAACCAGGTCGCCACCTTCACCTTCTGCATTCCGGGCATCCAGGCCCGCGAGGTAGTGGTGGAACGTTCCGGCCGGGTTTCCCGCCTGTTGGGTGACACATGCGACAGCTGAGCCACCATCGCGCCCAACACGGCATCATCATGATCGAGGTGCTGGTGGCCTTGATCGTGCTGGCGCTGGGCATCCTGGGCCTGGCGGGCTTGCAGGTGTATTCGCTGAAGAACAGCCAGAGTGCCTACGCGCGCTCGATCGCCTCGGATCTGGCCAACGATCTGGCCGAGCGCGTCCGCGCCAATCGCACTCCTGAACTGGCCGGCAACCCGCAGATCAAGGTCGCCAGCGAAGCGTCGATGGCACAGGCGGCGTTGCCGCCCGACTATCCGGCGTTCAATTGCGGCGACAACGCCAGCGGCGTGTTGTCCTGCACCGCGCCCAGCGACGGGCATCCCGGCAATACGCTGGCCAGCAAAGAACTGGCATCGTGGATGCGCCTGGTGCGTGCGTCGCTGCCGGTCGGCGACGAGGGCGGCGGCCTCATCTGCCGGGACGACGACATCACCAACGGCGTCGACGTGCCCGATGCGGCAGACCATGGCGGTCCGATTTACGACAGCAGCGACAGCGAATACGAAGCCAAGACCGGCTGCCTGGCGCCCACCAACGCCAGATACGCGCAGGCGCCGCTGGTCATCAAGATCTGGTGGCAGGATCTGGACCAGAGCGGCAAGCGGGTCGCCGGCGCGCCATTGCAGCTGTTCAGCACGCCGCTCGGCGACAACCTGGCGGCCCTGGTGGTGCCCACCGCGGCCCCGGCCTCGGGAGGCGCGCCATGATCCGTCAACGCGGTTTCACCATCGTCGAGCTGATGGTCGGGCTGGCCCTGGCGCTGATTCTGGCGCTCGCCATCGCCAATGTGTACGTGCAGACGCGCCAGACCTTCCGGGTCCAGGCCGCGCAAAGCCGGGTGTCCGACGATGGCCACTACGTGCTCGACATCTTCAAGCGCATCCTGTCGCAGGCGGGCTATCGGCCGCTGGCCAAGGCCAACGCCGATTTCAAGAGCAGCTTCCCCGCCGCCACCCCGTTTGCCGCCGGCCAGGTGATCAGCGAAACCGCCGGTGCATTGTCGGTGCGGTTCTACGGCGAAAACCTCGACGCCTCGGCTCCGGGCGACGGCAACATCATCGGCTGCGACGCCGCCGGCGACCCGTTCCTCAAGGACAACTCGCTCTATACCTTCCGGCTGAGCCACGACGGCACCACCGAACAGTTGAAATGCAACGACACGGTGTTGGTCGACAACGTGCTCGACTACAGCCTGCGCTTCGGCGTCTACGACAGTTCCAATCTCCAGGCGGTCAAGGACAAGGGACGCATCGTCACGCAGTACATCGCCACGCCGACCAACTGGCAGGACGTACTCGCCGTGCGCATGTGCGTGGTCCTGGTATCCGGCGCGGCCAGCGGCAACAACCTGGCCCCCGAGCCGATGACCTACCAGGACTGTTCGGGCAACACCGTGACCGCGAGCGACCGCCGGATCTATCGCAACTTCACCTCGACGTTCCAGCTGCGCAATCTGGCGTCGAACCTGCCGAGCTGAGGTGGACGACATGACACGGCACAACCGATCGCAAACAGGGTTCATCCTCATCACCAGCATCATCTTCATGCTGGTGCTGACCGTGGTGGTGGTCTACGCGGTGCGTTCCGCCACCGTCTACGAACGGGTAGCGGGCAACAACCGCAATCGCAGCATGGCGGTGCAATCGGCGGAATTCGCCTTGCGCGAATCGCAGGCCCGCCTGCTCTCCGAGCTGTACGTCGCCGGCAACGTCGCCAATCCGGTCGCCAAGACGATCACCAACAGCGAGTACGCCAACTTCGACGATCCGGCGCACTGGAGCAACTCGAATTCCCACGAAGTCACCGGGCAGATCACCGGCATCGCGACCCGGCCCCGTTACGTGGTGCGCAACGAGAACGTGTCGGCGGAAGAAGGATGCAGCTATTACGGCGTCAAGTCGCTGGGCAGAGGCGGTAGCAGCACCAGCGTCGTCGTCCTCGATGCAGTCGTCAAACGCTGCATGCGATAAGGGTTGAAACCATGAAGAACAATGCGCTTTGGGCTGTCGCCCTGACTCTCCTGCTCGGCCACCCCTCCGCGGCGATCGCCGGGAAGATAATGCAGAGCAATCTCGACCCGTTTCGCCCGCTGGCGATCCAGAGCACCTCGGCACCGCTGAACATGCTGGTGCTGGGGCGCGACCACAAGCTGTGGTACGAGGCCTACAACGACGCGTCGGACCTGATGGAAACCGGCGTCTACGACGTCGGCTACAAAGGCTGGAAGCTGCTGAATGCCACAGAAGGCGCCAAGCAGGGCAACTTCTACATCGACTATTACGGCTATTTCGATTCCTACACCTGCTACACCTACAACGCCACCAACCACCGTTTCGAACCCAGCGAAAAGACCGCCACCAAGAAGTGCACCAGCAAGTGGAGCGGTGACTTCCTCAACTACCTGACCACCTCGCGCATGGATGCGCTGCGCAAGGTACTGTACGGCGGTACCCGCTCCACCGACACCGCGACGGAAACAGTACTGCGCCGGGCCTACATTCCGCAGGACGCCCATAGCTGGGGCAAGGAATACACCAGCCAGGCGGTGGATGGTTACCTGATCTCCGACTACACCCCGCTGGCCGCGCCCAGCGCCAACAAACGCCACCTGTTCGCCAACACCACCGCCAACGGCACCAATGGCGGTATCGCCAACCTGCCGCTGCTGCGCTTCCTGCCCAACCGCGCCGAGCGCGTGTGGAACTGGGTCAGCAAGAACGCCCCGGTATCGGGCACCACCATCACCACCGCCACTGGCGAAGACACCGTCAGCTTCACCGAAAACCGCACCACCTTGACCGACTCGCTCAAGGGCGGTTTCTGGAACGTACAGGTCCAGGTCTGCAAGAGCGCGACGCTGAAGGAAGACAACTGCAAGCAGTACGGCACCAGCTGGAAACCGACCGGCCTGTTGCAGCAGTACGGCGACAGCGACGCCATGCGCTTCGGCCTGTTGACCGGCAGTTACAGCAAGAACCTGGCCGGCGGGGTGCTGCGCAAGAACATCGGCCAGTTCTCCGACGAAGTCGATGCAAGCAACGGCGTGTTCCTCAAGCCGGCCAAGGGCATCGTCACCGCGCTGGACGCACTGCGCATCCATGGCTTCGGCAGCGGCAACTCCTACGATTGCGGTTGGAACTTCGCAGCCAAGGAACTGGAAAACGGTAACTGCCTGTCGTGGGGCAACCCGGTCGGCGAAATGCTGGAAGAAACCATGCGCTATTACGCTGGTGGTTCAGCTACCAGCAGTTTCACCGGCGACAGTGCGGGCACCGGCATCGGGGTACCGGAAGAAACGACCTGGCTGAATCCGTACCGCTCGACATCCTCCGGCGGCAACGACATCTGCGCCAAGCCCTACGTCACGCTGATCTCCGACATCAACCCGTCGTGGGACAGCGACAACCTGACCGGCTCGGTGGGCGGGCAGACCATCAACTACAGCAGCCGCGGCAGCGCTTTGTGGACCAGCGAGTTCGGTGGCAGCGGCAGCGCCATCCTCGGCGGGGTCACCGGCAACATCGACGGCGCTCCTACCGCCAAGACGCTGTCCAACTTCAACAACGTGCGTGGTTTGCCGGAAGAGCCCAACAAGAAGGGCAGTTATTCGTCGGCGCTGGTGGCGGACTTCGCCCGCAACAATGCCTTCATTTCCGCCAACAACCGCCTGCGCGTGGCCACCTTCGCCGTGGCGCTGGCTTCGCCGCTGCCGGTGATCAAGGTACCGGTCGGTACTGGCGCCAACAAGCACGTGGTCACCTTGACCCCGTTCGCCAAGTCGGTGGGCAACTTCGGCATCACCAACACCAAGGGGCAGTACCAGCCGACCAACCAGATCGTCGACTTCTACATCGACACCATCGTGAACATCGGCGGCGGCTTCCCCAACGACGCCAGCATCAACGGCGGCCGACCTTACTACAAGTTCCGCATCAACTACGAGGACGTGGAATACGGCGCCGACCACGACATGGACGCGATCGGCGAGTACACCATCCAGCTGACCGCCGACAACCAGGTCGAAGTCACGGTGGCCTCCACCTACGCGTCGGGCAGCATCATCCAGCACTTGGGCTACACCGTCTCGGGCACCACCGCGGACGGTCCCTACCTGGTGGTGCGCGACTGCGACACGGCTCCCAAGGTCACCGGCGAACCCTCGCAATGTGTCTTCACGGCTGACGCCGGGGTGGCCAGCGACGTGAGCTACTGGCTGGACAAACCGGCCACCGGCTATCCCAAGAGCAACCCGACCCGCGGCCTGCCGATGCTCGACACGCGTCGCTTCGTGCCTTCCACCACCGCCAGCGCACTGGTCGATCTGAAGGATCCGCTGTGGTACGTCGGCAAGTGGGGCGGTACCGATCCGGCGGATTGGGACAAGGACAACAACCAGACCCCGGACAGCTACTTCCTGGTGACCAACCCGCTCAAGTTGCAGGAACAATTGTCGAAGGCCTTCGCTTCGCTCGATTCCAACGCGCGCAATGCGCAGATCGGCGCCGGCGCCGGCGGTGGCAGCGAGAACTCGCAACGCCTGTACAAGGCCGACTACATCCAGGAGCGCTGGTCGGGCGATCTCACCGCCTACATCAACTCGGGCATGGATTTCGGCGAAGTGGCGTGGCGCGCCACCGACAAGCTGCTGGCCCCCAACAACCGGGTCATGGTGTCGTGGCGCTATAGCGACAATACCGGCGTCGCATTCCGCCCCGCGTCGTACCAAAGCTCGGCGGCCCCGCAGAATCTGAGCGCCAACCTGATCAACTACCTGCGCGGCGACAACACCAACGAGAGCAAAACCGGCTTCCGCCAGCGTCAGCAGGTCGGTGGCCAGAGCAACTATTACGGCGACATCCTCGATTCGCGCCCCATGGCCATCATGGGCGGCCCGTCGCCGGAATATCGTCCCGACGACGCCGGCTATTCCGATTACGCCGAGACCAATGCCAACCGCAAGCAGGCGGTCTACTTCGGCGCCAACGACGGCACGCTGCATGCCATCGACGACAGCTACGACGTCAACACGCTCAAGCCGGGCACCAACGCCGGCAAGGAAATCCTCGCCTACGTGCCGGGCTTCCTGTTCAGCAAGTTGTCCAAGCTGTCGGAACAGAACTACCAGCACCAGTTCTACGTCAACGGCCAGACCTCGGTACAGGACGTGCAGACGACCAGCGCGGCCGATAGCTGGAAGACCATGCTGGTCGGCAGTCCAGGCTTCGGCGGCAAGGGCATCTTTGCGCTGGACATCACCGATCCGGCCCTGTTCAGCGAAAGCAACGCCGCGTCGCTCGCCCTGTGGGAGTTCTCCAGCGCCGATGACGCCGACATGGGCTACTCGCCGGGCTCGGCCGTCATGGTCAAGACCAACGACGGCAAGTGGCGGGCCATCACCGGCAACGGCTACAACAGCACCACCGGCAAGGCGGTCCTGTTCCTGCTGGAGGCCCGCGGCCCGAATAACGGCTCGTGGACCAACCGCATGGTCAAGATCGATACCGGCGTCGGCGACAACACCGCAGCGGCCCATTTCAATGGTCTGTCCGCCCCCACCTTCGCCGACCTCGACAACAATGGCACGGTCGACGTGGTCTATGCCGGCGATTTGAAAGGCAATCTGTGGAAGTTCGACCTGCGCAGCAAGAACCCGGCCGACTGGGGTGTCGCCTTCAGCGGCGCGCCGCTGTACACCGCGATCGGTGCCGATGACAAACCCCAGCCGATCGCCAACTGGCCGGAAGTCGCCTTCCATCCCACGCAGAACCAGGTACAGAGCAGCAATGGCGTCGTCACCAGCGATGGCCACTTGCTGGTGTTCTTCGGTACCGGCAAGTTCTTCGAGGATTGCGATCCGGAGCTCAATTGCGAGGGTGAATCGAATTCGAACGCCTTCTACGCGATCTGGGACAAGGGCGAACCCGTCACTGCGAGCGATACGCTGCTGGAACGCTGCTACGGCAACTTCACCCAGAGCGATGTCGATGCCTACAACGCGGATCTCGCGGCCAGCGCGCAGATCCGGCTGAGCGACGTGCGCAACCTGCTGCGCCTGCAACCGTGCGCCGGCAAAACCGAGATCGGGAACATCGACTGGACCACCGACAAGGGCTGGTTCATGAAGATGAAGGGCAGCTATCCGCGCATGGCAGGCTCACCCCGCATCGTGGGCGGTACGGTCGTATTCAACTTCACCAACCTGACCAGCACCTCCGGCAATGAGTGCACCATCAACGGCGAAACCACCACCATGGCCCTCGACTTCGCCAATGGCGGGCAAAGCGAAAACCGTTTCGGTGCCCAGACGGTCAACGGCAAGCTGGCAGCCCTGGCCAATGTGGGCGTCGTGCAGAGCGTGTTCCTGCCGGGCGGCACCACCACGCTGATCAACCAGCGGCCGGCCGGCATCAACGACGACAATGGCGGCGGCCGCGACTACGGCGCCAAGCATCGGCCCAAGACCTGCATCGCCAAGGGATCGCCGACCGGCACCGACACCCAGTCCGCGCGCTGCATGATCGTGCCAGTGAATTGGAAGGAAATTCTGAAATAAACCGGGAATGCCCGTCGAATGGCGGGCATCTTCCATGATGGGCGACACATGATGAAAACAAAATCGCAGGGGTTCACTTTGGTCGAGCTGATGGTCGTGGTCGCGATCATCGGCATCCTGGCGGCCATCGCCGTTCCGAATTATCGGGACTACATCACCAAGACGCGCCGTGCCGATGCCCAGTCGGTGCTGTTGCAAAACGCCCAGATCATGGAGCGCGGGTACACGATGAACAACCGCTACACCTGTAGCAGCCCGCCCATCGTGACCGAAGCGCCCGTGGATGGCAGCACCAAGTACTACGACATCGCGGTCGACGAGGACACCTGCACCACCGACTATTACCGCCTGATCGCCACGCCGAAGAATGGTCAATCCGGCGATGGCGAGCTTTCATTGGATTCCGCTGGCCTGCGTCGGTGGAACAAGCATGGCGGTGGTTGGCAGAACAGCTGGAAATAATCCGCGCTATTCCCTCGGCGGGTCGGTCAGGCGCTTGACGCTCGGAACCGGCCTGCCATCCTCGCGTGCGGGCGTGAACAGCGTCCGATAGACCTGCCGCACGATGGCCGCCGTCTGACGGCCTTCCAGCACGCTGGAAATCACCTCTACATTCTCCACCTCACCCCGTTCGCTGATCGACACGTCCAGCTCGATCAGCGGCGGTGCGTCCGCATCCCTGGGTGGCAACTGGAAGTCCGGTTCGACGATGGCATCGGCTTCGACGTATTGCCGGGTATTGACCTGCCCGCTGTCCGTAGTCAGCCACTTAGGTAGTCCACCTTCCCATGCAGGTAACGTCGAAGCGATCAATACGTGTTGTTGAGCCGGCTTTTCCTTCGGTGGAGTAACCACCGCAGGTGCTATGGGCTGGGCGGGTGCTGTAGCAAAGACTTCCTTCTGCAAGCTGGGTTTTGCTTTGGGCTGCAAGTGGATTTCCAGCGGCGCGGGTATGGAATGCGGTACCCAGACCGTGGGATGCAATGCCATCCCCAGTCCGATCAGTAGATGCAAGCTGATGGACCAGCAGCCGGCGAGCGCCAGCAAGTAACTGGGTGAGGGGGAAGGTTTCAGCGGGTCTGCCGGCAAGCTCACAATGCTCAGATCAGGCTGCGGATCTTGGCTTCCAGCGTGGCCATGTCGGGTTCGCCGACGTACCGTTGGATGATTCTTCCTTCCTTGTCGAGCAGGAAGGAAGTGGGTGTCAGCTGAATATCGCCAAAGGCTTCCGAGATCTGGTCAGTAGTGTCATGGGTGACGATGAAGGGAAGTCCTGTCCTGGCGACGTAGTGATCGATGCGTGCACGATCGTCGTAGCTCATCGCAACAGCGAGTGTCTTGTAGGGCTGACTTTGTAGTTTTTGTTGCAGGGCAACCAGCTTGGGCATCTCGGCCATGCAGCCGGTGCAGGTGGTGGCCCAGAAGTTGACCAGGACCACATTTCCTTTCAGATCAGCAAGTTGCTGTTGCTTACCTTGAAGTGTCGTCCAGTTGGTTGCAGGTCGATCGCGTTGCTGTCCGAACAGCAGGTAGCCGATGCCACCGACGATCACGAGCAGAAGAAGCATCCATCCGAGGCGTTTCATAGGCGAGAAGACTTTCGGGTTATACAACCATATGGAAATAGAAAGACTAAGAACAGTTAATAAGCCTGGCCCAAGTCTGTGGATAACGCGGATTCTACTGAATAATCATACTGTTGTCGTTTGGCAAACTTGCCCTGGGCCCAGGGAGTTGCCTGTGGATGAAACGGTGATGATTTCCCGGTTCCGGTCGTGGAGCGGGTTTTCCACAAACCAGGCTGGCTTGTCCACAGAACAAGCTGTTGATTTCGTGCCTTCTTTCCCCGCGGCGGTATAATCGGGCGCTTTTTCAGCAAGGAGCGCGCATGTCGATCCAGTGGTATCCCGGGCACATGCATGCCGCCCGCAAGCAGATTGCCGAAACCCTGGCCAAGGTCGATCTGGTCATCGAGGTCCTGGATGCCAGGTTGCCGGGCTCCAGCACCAATCCGATGATCGAGCAGTTGCGGCGGGCTCGCCAGCGTCCGGCGCTGAAGATCCTCAACAAGGCAGATCTGGCCGACCCGGCGCTCAACACGCGCTGGCTGGAGTGGTTCCGTGCCCAGCCGAGTACCGCCGCCATCCTGATGGGCGAGGACAACAAGCAGGGGCAGGCCCGGAAGCTGCCCAGCTATTGTCGGGAGCTGGCGCCGCATCGCACCGGCGCGGAAAAGCCGTTGCGCGCGCTCATCATGGGCATTCCCAATGTGGGCAAGTCCACCTTGCTCAACGTGCTGATGAGCCGGCGCATCGCCAACGTCGCCGATACCCCGGGGGTGACCAAGTCGCAACAGCGGGTGGAGACCGGCGAGGGTTTCATCCTGTACGACACCCCTGGCCTGCTCTGGCCGAAGATCGAGCGCCCGGAATCCGGTTACCGGCTGGCCCTGGCGGGCTCGGTGGGGCGCAATGCCTACAACGAGGAAGACGTGGCCTGGTTCGCGGTCGAGACCTTGCAGCAGCGCTATCCCCGTTTATTGGCTGAGCGCTACAAGCTCGATGAGCAGACCCTGTCGCTGCCGGCGGATCAGCTGTTCGAGGTGATCGGCAGGAAGCGCGGTGCCATGCTCGGGGGCGGCCGCATCGATCGGCAGAAGACCGCGGAACTGATCCTGACCGATTTTCGCAGCGGCATATTGGGGCGCATCACGCTGGAAACGCCGGACGATTTCCTGCTGCCGCCGGAGCCGCTGGCGCCAACCGACCATAGTGGCGATCCCGAGGAGGATCAGTCCGAGTGAAATCCTGGTGGTGGGTGGTCGTGTGCTGTGTGGGATGGCTGAGCCCTGCGTGGTCCGCCATCACGGTCCGCGACGATGCCGGGCGCACCGTCAGCCTGGAGCGGCCGGCGACGCGCGTCGTCACGTTGGCCCCGCACGCGACCGAACTGGTGGCCAGCCTGGCGCCGAATCTGCTCGTCGCGGTCGATCGCTACAGCAACTATCCACCGGCGGTACGCAAGCTGCCCCAGGTGGGCGATTACGTGACCATCAATCTGGAAGCGCTGATCGCGCTCAAGCCCGATCTGGTGGTGCTCTGGGAAGGCGACGCGGCTGCCGCGGCCATGCAGCGGCTGGACCGCCTTGCGATTCCCGTGTTCGTCAGCCGTCCGGCATCAGCGGAAGGGATCGCCACCAATCTGGAGCGCCTGGGCAGATTGCTCGGCAGAGCCGATCAAGCCCGGGCGTTGGCCACAAAGTTGCGCAAGCAGATGCGGGCGCTGCGGCAACAGTACGCCGCCAAGCCGCCCATCCGGGTGTTCCTGCAACTGGGCAACAATCCCATGTTCACGGTGTCGCGCAAGGCTTTCCTGGGCCAGGCGCTGGCCGATTGCGGCGCGACCACGCCTTATCAGGACGAAGCCGCAATCTCGCCCCAGGCCAGCCTGGAGGTCGTGCTGCAATTCGCACCCAGGCTGATCCTGGTCGATGGCCCGCAGGACGCGGTGGATGCCTGGCAGCGTTTCCCGCAATTGCCGGCGGTGGCCCATCAGGCGGTCCAGCGATTCGGCGACGACCGCTTCGTGCGCCCCGGCCCGCGTTTTGTCGAAGGGATGGCCGAGTTGTGCCGGCGGGTCGATTCGGCGCGGGCCCGCAAAATACCTTAGAATCGATTCGGGTCAACGGAGGCCGTTCGATGGATGCCGAACTCGCGATGCTCGACGACAAGATCGGGCAACTCATTCACCTGTGCCAACAACTGAAGTCGGAAAACCACGCGCTGCGCCAGCAGGTGCTGTCGTTGCAGCAGCAGAAGCAGCTGCTCAGCGCCAAGGTGGACGGTACCAAGACGCGGGTGGCGGCGATCCTGGCCAAGCTGCCGGCCGAGGATGACGAGGAGAACGACGAATGAGCGAGATCAAGCAGCTCGACGTCACCATCATGGGCCGGGAATTCCGAGTCGCCTGCCCGGTTGAGGAAGAGGACGCGCTGCTCGAAGCGGTGCGCATGCTCGATGCCAAGATGCACGAAATCCGCGAGAGCGGAAAAGTGATCGGGATCGAGAAGGTGGCCATCATGGCCGCGCTCAACTTCGCCCACGAGTACCTCCATGTGGAGGCGGGCGGTTTTGACATTGCAGCCTATCAGCGTAGAATCAACCGCATGAATGCAGCGCTCGACGCGGCGCTCCAGGATCAGGCAGAACTGTTCTGATCCTTGCCGCGACGAGACAACCCGTTGCTTTCCTGCGGTGTTTGTCCGGCTTTTATATTCCTTGAACCGATAAGCTTGCATCGGTTGCCGGCATTCCAGTCACCTGTTGTGAGCGTTCCTCCGTCGAACGCACCTGAAGGTGGCAAGCTGGTGACACTTGAACCCCAGGGTTCAGGATGCTGAGCCGGACGGCACTCGCGGGAAGCCCTCCTTCCGTGTCTCCCCCCTCGATCTCCCCCGACGACAAACTGACGCTGCGGCGCATGATGCGCACGCGGCGCGCGGCATTGTCCTCGGCACAACGCCACGCGGCGAGCGTCGCGACGGCCAAGCGGGCCATGCGCCTGTTGCGCGCCAGCCGACGCATTGCCGCCTATGTGCCCACCGGCAGTGAACTTTCGACCTGGCCGCTGATGCTGCATGCATTGCATCGTGGCTGCGAGGTGTATCTGCCACGCGTGCCGCGCCGGGGGCGGCGCATGTCGTTCGTCAAATGGGATGCGTCGTCGGATTGGCGCCTCGGCGCCTACGCCATTCCGGAACCGGATCACCCGGAAATCGTCGGTGCCCGATCGCTCGATGTGGTGTTCGTGCCCCTGGTGGCGTTCGACGCGAACCTGGCCCGCCTGGGCCAGGGCGGTGGTTACTACGATGCCACTTTCCACTTTCGCCGGATGCGCCGTCATTGGCACAAGCCATTGTTGGTCGGGCTGGCCTTCGACGAGCAGCGGGCCGATGACCTTCCGGTCGAGCGCTGGGACCTGCACCTGGACCTGGTCATCACCCCCAGCGGCATCTTCCGACGCCCCGCTTGACACTGCCTTGGCCCCAGGCAGTCCGCTGGCCGTCTTCCCGGTTTCCCGCGCCTGTCTATTGGCCGCGCTTAGTGATATACCTTAGTCATCGAAGAGTCCGGGTTCGACTTAAATCAAGATTACCCAGGATTAGCATGACAACCGGAAAAATTTCACAGCCCCACCCTTCGACTGGCCCTACACTTGCCGGCAAACGCTAATACACGGCGAATCTATTCGCATTCACGCTTCCGAGGTAGTCCTCCATGTCTAGCCAGCGCATCGAATTATTGGCCCCTCTTACCGGCCTGATCGTCCCGATCGAATCCGTTCCTGATCCCGTGTTTGCCCAGAAGATGGTGGGCGATGGCGTAGCGATCGACCCTACCTCCAACGTGCTGGCTGCTCCGACGGGTGGGAAGGTCAAACAACTGCATTCGTCGCATCACGCCATCACCCTGCTGACCCCCGAAGGGCTCGAAGTGCTGTTGCACATCGGCCTGGATACCGTGATGCTCAAGGGCGAAGGCTTCAAGGCGCTGGTGCGCGAAGGCGAAGAAGTCCGTACCGGCCAGCCGCTGATCGAGTTCGATGCCGAACTCATCATGAAGCGCGGCAAGAGCATCCTCACCGAAATGGTGGTCACCAATGGCGACAAGGTCAGCGCCTATCTGCCGGGCAACGGTTTCGCGCGTGTCGGGCTGACCCCGGCATTGACGCTGGAACTGGTCGGTGGCGCGCCGAGCGCGGCCGCGAGCGTGGCGGAAGGCCAGTTGTCCGACGCCGTGAAGGTGCCGAATCCCACCGGTTTGCACGCCCGCCCCGCAGCCGTGCTGGCTAACGCCGCCAAGACCTACAAGAGCGACATCAAGCTGGTGCGCGGCGGCGACGACGCCAACGCCAAGTCGGTGGTGTCGATCATGGGCCTGGAGGTCAAGCACAACGACGAAATCAAGATCAAGGCCACCGGCCCGGATGCCCAGGCGGCCATCAAGGCGTTGACCGAACTCATCCGTTCAGGCTGTGGCGAGGATTGTGGCCCCGGCGTGCCGGCCGGCAAGCCCAAGACCGTGATCAAGCCAGTGGTCAAGCCGCATTCAGACGATCCCGACGTGCTGGTCGGTGTATCCGCCTCGCCGGGCCTGGCGGTCGGCCAGATCTTCCAGGTGAAGCAGGACGTGATCGAAGTGCGCGAGCAAGGCGACAATGCGGAAGTGGAACGTCGCCGCCTGGACGACGCGTTGAAGGAAGCCAAGCAACAGCTCGAAGCGCTGAAATCCGAGATCGAGGATCCGGGCAAGGCGGAAATCTTCTCCGCGCACCAGGAACTGCTGGCCGACCCCGACCTGCTCGACATTGCCATTTCCGGTGTGAGCGAGGGCAAGAGCGCCGGCTTCGCCTGGCGCAAGGCGTTCACCACTTACGCCGACAAGCTGGCCAAGTTGCAGAACGAAGTGCTCGCCGGCCGCGCCAACGACATCCGCGACGTGGGCCGTCGTGTGCTGCGCCTGCTGGCCGGGGTGAAGGAAGCCGAACTGGTCGTGCCCGACAACGCCATCCTGATCGCCGAGGAACTCACGCCGTCCGATACCGCCAGCCTGGACCGCACCAAGGTGCTCGGCTTTGCCACTACCGGCGGCGGCGCGACCAGCCACGTCGCCATCCTGGCGCGTTCGCTGAACATCCCCGCGATCTGCGGCATCGAGGACGCGGTGCTGCAATTGCCCAACGGGGTGCCGGTGATCCTGGACGGCACGCGCGGCACCTTGCGCAAGAACCCCAGCGAAGCCGAGGTCCAGCAGATCCGCGACAAGCAGGCCACGCTGGCGCGCAAGCGCGCCGAGGAACAGGCCACAGCGCATCAACCCGCGATCACCCGCGACGGCACGCGCGTCGAGGTGGTGGCCAATATCGGCGGGCTGGACGAAGCCAAGCAGGGTGTCACGCTGGGTGGTGAAGGCGTCGGCCTGCTGCGTTCCGAGTTCCTGTACCTGGAGCGCACCGATGCGCCCACCGAAGAGGAACAGACCCAGATCTACAGCGACATCGCCAAGGCGCTCGGCACCACCCGCACGCTGGTGATCCGCACCCTGGACGTGGGCGGCGACAAGCCCCTGCCGTACCTGCCGATGCCGGCCGAGGAAAACCCGTTCCTCGGCGTGCGCGGCATCCGCCTGTGCCTGGCCGCGCCGGAGATCCTGCGCACCCAGTTGCGCGCCATCCTGCGCGCCGCGCCGCTGTCCAAGCTGCACATCATGTTCCCGATGATCGCCTCGCTGGAGGAAGTACGCGAAGCCAAGGCCATCGTCGCCGAGGAAAAGGCCGCGCTCGGCGTGACCGCCGACGTCAAGGTCGGGATCATGGTCGAAGTGCCGTCTACCGCGGTGATGAGCGAGATCTTCGCCCGCGAGGTCGATTTCTTCTCCATCGGCACCAACGACCTGACCCAGTACACGCTGGCGATGGACCGCGGCCATCCCAAGCTGGCCAAGCAGGCCGACGCGCTGCATCCGGGCGTGCTGCGCCTGATCGCCATGACGGTGAAGGGGGCCCATGCCCACGGCAAGTGGGTGGGCGTGTGCGGCGGCATTGCCTCCGACCCGCTGGCGGTGCCGGTGCTGCTGGGTATCGGCGTGGACGAGTTGTCGGTCAGTGTGCCGGCCATCCCGTCGATCAAGGCGCTGGTGCGCAAGCTCAACAAGTCCGACTGCGTGAAGCTGGCCAACGAAGTGCTGCAACTGGGCACCGCCGCCGAAGTGCGCGCCCGCCTGGCCTCGCTCGCCGACTGATCCCGGGCTATCGCCCCCGACGCCGCCCGCGCTTTGCGCCGGCGGCGTTTTTCTTGGCGCTCGTGCCCGACGATGGTGCGCGATCGCGCGGGCCAACAACCGGACAGCGCCTGGCTAAATCGTTTTGGCTTGTCGGGTTGGTCGATTTTGATCCAAAACAAGCAAAACGCCCCTTACTAGAGCAATCACCTGATGGTTGAGTGCACAAAGCTGGGCGGATGATCGGCGGCAGCTCAACAAGAAAGGGGTCGAAACCATGTTCAAGCACGCGTTCGCGATCTTGCAGAAGATCGGCAAGGCTTTGATGCTACCGGTGGCGGTGCTGCCCATCGCCGGCCTGTTATTGGGGATCGGGGCGTCCAATTTCTCGTTCCTGCCGGCGGTGGTGTCACAGATCATGGCGCAGGGCGGTGGCGCGATCTTCGGCAACCTGCCGCTGATCTTCGCGGTGGGCGTGGCGCTGGGGCTGACCGAGAACGACGGTGTCGCGGCGATCGCCGCAGTGGTCGGCTTCGTGGTGATGATCGCCACCATGGGGGTGATGGCGGTGGCGTGGGGCATCGAACCGGCGACGGTGATGGGCATGAAGTCGATGGAAACCGGCGTGTTCGGCGGCATCATCATCGGCGGCGTCGCGGCGGCCCTGTTCAACAGGTACTACCGCATCGAACTGCCGCAGTACCTGGGCTTCTTCGCCGGCAAGCGCTTCGTGCCGATCGTGACCGGCGTGGCCGCGATCTTCGTCGGTGTGGCGCTGTCCATCGTCTGGCCGCCGATCCAGCGCGGCATCGAGGTGTTCTCGCACTGGGCCGCCTACAGCGACCCGCGTACCGCCGCCACGGTCTACGGCTTCGTGGAACGGATGCTGGTGCCGTTCGGCCTGCACCACATCTGGAACGTGCCGTTCTTCTTCGAGATCGGCAACTTCACCGATTCGGCCGGCAAGGTGGTGCACGGCGACATCAACCGCTTCTTCGCGGGCGACCCCACTGCCGGCATTCTTTCCGGCGCCTTCCTGTTCAAGATGTTCGGCCTGCCGGCCGCGGCCATCGCCATCTGGCATACCGCCAAGCCGGAAAACCGCATCAAGGTGGGCGGCATCATGATCTCCGCCGCGCTGACCTCGTTCCTGACCGGGATCACCGAGCCGATCGAATTCGCCTTCCTGTTCGTCGCGCCGCAGCTTTACCTGATCCACGCGGTGCTGGCGGCCACCACGCAGTTCATCGCCAACACCCTGAACATGCACATGGGCTTCACCTTCTCGCAGGGCGGCATCGACTTTCTGCTGTTCAACGCCTTCGGCAAATACGCGCAGAACTGGTGGCTGGTGCTGATCCTCGGCCCGATCTACGCCGCGATCTATTACGGTGTGTTCCGCTTTGCCATCCTGCGGTTCAACCTCAAGACCCCTGGCCGCGAGCTGGAAACCGGCGAGGAAGTGCTGGAGCACCAGCTCGGCGAAGGCGACCGCACCCGCGATCTGGTCCATGCCTTTGGCGGCGCGGAGAACATCAAGGGCCTGGACGCCTGTATCACCCGGTTGCGCATCGTGGTGGACGACGTGACCAAGGTGGACCAATCCAAGCTGAAGTCGATGGGCGCCGCCGGGGTGATGGTGGTGGGCAGCAGCGTGCAGGCCGTGTTCGGCACGCTGTCGGAGAACATGAAGACCGACATGGCCAAGTTCCTGGGTCGACACTGACCGTCGGCGGGAACCCAAGCAAAACGGAGCGCCTTGCGCTCCGTTTTTCGTTGTTTGGTCAGGCCGCCGGATCGTGGTCCAGCGCGCGGATGCGCTCGCGCATCCACCACACCAGCGCCACCCCGGGCAGCGCCACCAGCACGCTGATGACGAAGAACTGTGCCCAGCCGAAGGTATCGACGATATAGCCCGACGCCGGGCCGACATAGACGCGGCCGAATGCGGCCAGCGCCGACAGCAGCGCGTACTGGGTGGCGGTGAAGCGCACGTTGCACAACGCCATCAGCAAGGCCACCGACGCGGTGGTGCCCATACCGCCTGCCAGGTTCTCCAGGCCGATCGCCATGAACAGCAGTTCCTTGCCCGGCGCCGGCGTGGTGGCGATCAGCCAGTAGCCCAGGTTGGTCAGCGCCTGGGCCAGCCCGAACCACAGCAGCGAGCGGTACAGGCCCAGCCGCACCATCAGCACCGCGCCGGCAAAGCCGCCGAAGATGGTGGCGATCATGCCGAATACCTTGTTGGCCTGGCCGATCAGGCTCTTGCTGTAGCCCATATCCAGCAGGAACTTGGTCGACAGGCTGCCGGCAAAGGCGTCGCCCAGCTTGTAGGCCACCACCAGCGCCAGCAGGATCAGCGCGCCGCGCCGGGAGAAGAACTCGCGCAGCGGCTCGATCACGGCTTCTTCCAGCGTCAGCGGCGGGCGGACGGCCACGGTGGGCTCGGGGGCCAGGAAGCTCACCACGACCATGACCGCCATCAGCCCCGCCATCGCCCAGTAGGTCTGCTGCCAGCTCAGGAAGCCGTCAGCCAGGATCAGTGCCAGCGCACCCGAGGTCAGCATCGCCATGCGATAGCCGAACACGTTCACCGCCGCCGCCGCGCCGCGTTCCTCGTGGTGGACCAGCTCGGTGCGGTAGGCGTCGATCACCACGTCCTGGGTCGAGGAAAAGAACGCCACCAGCAAGGCCAGGACCGCGAAGGTGGGTAGATGCTGCTGTGGATTCAAGCCGCCCATTCCCGCGATGGCGAGCGCCAGCAGCAACTGCGTCAGCACCATCCAGCCGCGTCGCCGGCCGAGGAACGGCATCGGGAAACGGTCGATCAACGGCGCCCAGAGGAATTTCCAGGTATACGGCTGGCCGACCAGGGTGAACCAGCCGATGGTCTTGACGTCGAGCCCCGCGTCACTGAGCCAGGCTTGCAATGTCGAGCCGGTGAGGGCGAGCGGCAGGCCGGACGCGAAGCCCAGGAACATGGCCGCGGCGATGCGGCGGTTGCTGAAGACGGCGAAATAATTGGCAAGGCGCATTGGGCGGCGGCCGGCAAACAAATGGCCGCCAGTATCGCACGGGCGGCCAGGGCATCGCGGACGATGCGAACGATGAGGACGGCTGATCAGAACGGGTAGTCGTAGTCGACGATCAGCGGTGCGTGATCGGAGAATTTCACGTCCTTGTAGATCGACCCGGCGCGCGCGGTCTGCGCCAGTCCTCGGGTGCCGATGTGGTAGTCGATGCGCCAGCCCACATCCTTGGCATAAGCCTGGCCCCGGTTGCTCCACCAGGTATAACCGGGGACCTCGGGGTACAACGTGCGCCAGACATCGACCAGGTTCAGCTCGGCGAACACCCGGCCGATCCACGCGCGTTCCTCCGGCAGGAAACCGGAGTTCTTCAGGTTGCCCTTCCAGTTCTTCAGGTCGATCTCGTTGTGCGCGATATTCCAGTCGCCCAGCAGCAGCACGTCGCGGCCACATGCCGCCAGGTCGGCCAGGTGGGGCCAGAAGGCTTTCATGAAGGCGAACTTCACCTGTTGCCGTTCCTCGCCGGACGAGCCGGAGGGCAGGTACAGCGAGATCACGCTCAGGTTGCCGAAGCGCGCTTCCAGGTAGCGGCCTTCGCTGTCGAACTCGGGCAGTCCCAGGCCCACCACCAGCTCGTCCGGCTCACGACGACAATACAGGCCGACGCCGCTATAGCCCTTCTTCTCGGCATAGTGGAAGTAACCGCGGTAACCGGCCGGTGCGCGCATCGCGTCGGTCAGGTCGCCGTCCTGGGCCTTGAGTTCCTGCAAGCCGATGACGTCGGCGCCGGATTGCGCCACCCAGTCCAGGAAGCCCTTGTTGGTAGCCGAACGGATACCGTTGAGATTGGCGGAAACGATGCGCACGAAAGCTCCTTGGGTGGTCGGGCGAGGGGGCTTGCGCCACGTGATATGCTGTTTTTCGTCACATTGATCCCGAAATGCGGCACCTTGACGCGATGAACGGCAGGCGCGCGGGCCCGGCCGGTTTCGGGACGAATTCCCACTTAGCAGGAGCCAGAATCGATGTCCGACTTTCGCCAGGAATTCATTGAATTCGCCGTGGCACAGAATGTGCTGAGCTTCGGCGAGTTTATCACCAAAGCCGGTCGCAACTCGCCGTACTTCTTCAACGCAGGCTTGTTCAACGACGGCGCTTCGCTCGCGGAACTGGCACGCTTCTACGCCCAGGCCGCGCTGGCGGCCCAGGTCGAGTTCGACGTGCTGTTCGGGCCGGCCTACAAAGGTATCGTCCTCGCCGCGGCGACCGCGGTGAAGCTGGCCGAGGCCGGGCAGAACGTGCCGTTCGCCTACAACCGCAAGGAAGCCAAGGATCACGGCGAAGGCGGCGTGCTGGTCGGCGCCAAGCTCGCCGGTCGCGTACTGATCATCGACGACGTGATCTCGGCCGGGACCAGCGTGCGCGAATCGGTGGAGTTGATCCGCGCCCACGGTGCCGAACCCGCCGGCGTGCTGATCGCGCTGGACCGGATGGAACGCGGGCAGGGCGAGTTGTCCGCGGTGCAAGAGGTGGAACAGCGATTCGGCATCCCGGTGATTCCCATCGCGACGCTGGACGATCTGCTGAGTTATCTCGCGGCGCGTCCCGGCATGGTCGACAATTTGACAAGAGCCGAGGCCTACCGGGCCCAGTACGGCATCCAACGGCGCTGAGGCGGTTTCCGCTCGGCGCCGTGGCATCGAGAGGAAAAGCATGAACAGATTGACCTTGCTGATGGGGACGCTGCTGCTGGTATGGGCAGCGTCGGCCGAGGCGGTGCTGTACCGATGGGTGGACGAGAACGGCAACACCCAATACAGCGACAAGCCACCGGCCAACCAGCCCAAAGGGGGCGTCACCGAGCTGGACAAGCGCGGCATCGTGCGCAAGACGCCTCAACCGCAAATGAGCGAAGAGGAGCGGCAGCGCAAGCAGGAAGCCGAGCGGCAGGCCAACGAGGCACGCCGCCGCGACCGAGCGCTGTTGCAGTCGTTCTCGCGTCCCGAGGAAGTCGATCTGCTGCGCGATCAGCAGATCGACGCCATCCAGGCCAGCATCCAGACCAACAAGATCAAGCGGCAGAACGCGTCGGCCAAGCTGGATCGGCTCAACGAGCAGGCCGATCGCTACACCAAGCGCAAGAAGCCGCTGCCCACCGATCTGGAAACCGACATCGCCCTCGCGCAGAAGGAGATCGGCGACATCGACCTCGACACGCAGAAACGCCAGGGCGAGATCGTCGAGGTGAAGAAGCGCGCCGAAGCCGACAAGAAGCGTCTGCAAGAGCTGCTCGCGGGTCCGCGCTGAGCCTGCGGCGGGCCGCCATTGCGCGGCTCGCCGTTTGTTTTGCGGCAAAAGAGGCGGGGCCCGCAGTCGTTACCCTGCCTATCATTGCGTAGAATGGCCGCCGCGTCGGTGGCCGCGAAAACGGCCGCCCGGCCGCTAGGTAAATCTCCGTAGTTCGGCCTCGCGGTGGAGCGGGCAAACTGCGCGCGCAGACAGGACACAGGATTCGGCGACATGACCCAGACCAGCGTGAAGGCTCCCAAGGCCGTACTCGGCATCGATATCGGCGGCAGCGGCATCAAGGGCGCGCCGGTCAATGTGGAAACGGGCGAACTGCTCGGCGAGCGGGTGCGGCTGGATACGCCGCAGCCTTCCACCCCGCAGGCCGTGGCGGCCACGGTCAGCGAGCTGGTCAAGCAGTTCGACTGGAAAGGTCCGCTGGGCTGTACCTTCCCCGCCATCGTGCATAACGGCGTCACCCTGTCCGCCGCCAACGTGGACAAGAGCTGGATCAACGCGCCGGCGGAGCAGATCCTGGCCGATGCGGTCGGCCTGCCGGTCAAGCTGGTGAACGATGCCGATGCCGCCGGCCTGGCCGAGGTGGTGTTCGGCGCCGCCAAGGGCAAGTCCGGCAAGACCCTGGTGCTGACCCTGGGCACCGGCATCGGCAGCGCCTTGATCGTCGACGGCAAGCTGATCACCAATACCGAATTCGGCCACGTGATCTTCCCCAAGGACGAGATCGCCGAGAAATACTGCTCGGCCAAGGTCAAGGACGATCTCGACCTGAAGTACAAGCAGTACGCTGCGCGTCTGAACCAATACCTGCTGCACCTGCAACTATTGCTTTCGCCGGACCGGGTCATCATCGGCGGCGGCATCTCCAAGAAGCACGAGAAGTTCATCCCCGAGCTCACCGGCCTGCGTTTCCCGGTGGAACCGGCTGCGCTGAAGAACGACGCCGGCATCGTCGGCGCCGCGCTGGAAGCCGCCCACACCTTCGGCCTGTAGCCATATCACGTCCGGCGTGGCGGCTACGGCGCCGGCTGACGGGATGATACCCACAGGTTTTCGGCGCTTTTTCCCGCCTCATCCCGACGTGAAGCCGCTTCATAGTGCAAGTGCCTGTTTTGCCGTAGAATATTGGCCCTTTGCATCGTGGTGCGGCACATCATGCTTTATCCCACTCGTTACGACGTCATCGTGGTCGGCGGCGGCCACGCCGGCACCGAAGCGGCGCTGGCCAGCGCCCGCATGGGCCGGCGCACCCTGCTGCTGACCCACAACATCGAAACCCTGGGCCAGATGAGCTGCAACCCGTCGATCGGCGGCATCGGCAAGGGCCATCTGGTCAAGGAAGTGGACGCCCTCGGGGGCGCCATGGCGCTGGCCACCGACCTCGGCGGCATCCAGTTCAAGACGCTGAATTCCAGCAAGGGCCCGGCGGTGCGCGCCACCCGCGCCCAGGCCGACCGCATCCGCTACAAGGCCGCCATCCGCGGCATGCTGGAAAACCAGCCCAACCTCGATCTGTTCCAGCAGGAAGTGGCCGACCTGATCGTCGACGGCGATCGCGTGATCGGTGCCGTGACCGCCATCGGCATCCGCTTCGAAGCCAGCGCCGTGGTGTTGACCGCCGGCACCTTCCTGGGAGGCAAGATCCACGTCGGCCTGGAGAACCAGGTCGGCGGCCGCGCCGGCGATCCGGCATCGTTGTCGCTGTCGGCGCGCCTGCGCGAGTTGCAATTGCCGGTGGGCCGGCTCAAGACCGGCACGCCGCCGCGCATCGACGGGCGGACCATCGATTTCTCGGTGCTGGAAGCCCAGCCCGGTGATGTGCCGGAGCCGGTGTTCTCGGTACGTGGCTCCCGCGCCATGCATCCGCGCCAACTGCCGTGCTGGATCGCCCACACCAACCTGCGGACCCACGAGATCATCCGCTCCGGGTTCGACCGCAGCCCCATGTTCACCGGCAAGATCGAAGGCGTGGGGCCGCGCTACTGCCCCAGCATCGAAGACAAGGTGAACCGCTTTGCCGACAAGGACAGCCACCAGATCTTCCTGGAGCCGGAAGGGCTGGATACCCACGAGTTCTACCCGAACGGGATCTCGACCAGCCTGCCGTTCGATGTCCAGATCGCCGCGGTGCAATCGATCAAGGGCCTGGAACACGCACGCATCCTGCGCCCCGGCTATGCCATCGAATACGACTACTTCGACCCGCGCGCGCTGAAGGCCAGCTTCGAGACCAAGGCCATCGCCGGCCTGTTCTTCGCCGGCCAGATCAACGGCACCACCGGCTACGAGGAAGCGGCCGCGCAAGGCTTGTTCGCCGGCATCAACGCGGCGCTGTCCGCCAGCGGCCAGGAGCCCTGGACGCCGCGCCGCGACGAAGCCTACCTGGGGGTGCTGGTGGACGACCTGATCACCCGCGGCGTGACCGAGCCGTATCGCATGTTCACCAGCCGCGCCGAGTTCCGCCTGCAACTGCGCGAGGACAACGCCGACCTGCGCCTGACCGAGGCCGGGCGCGCGCTGGGCGTGGTGGGCGACGAACAATGGGCCCTGTTCTGCCGCAAGCGCGACGCGGTGGAAGCCGAACTGCAACGCCTGAAATCCACCTGGATCAACCCGCGCCTGCTGGAGGCCGCCGAAGCCGAGCGCGTGCTGGGGCGCGCCATCGAGCGCGAATACAACTTGGCCGAGCTGCTGCGCCGCCCCGAGGTCAGCTATGACAGCCTGCTGACGCTGGCTTGCGCCCAGCCCGGCGAAGGCCAGGCCGTGGTCGACGATCCGGCGGTGGCCGAGCAGGTGGAGATCCAGGTGAAGTACCAGGGCTATATCGAGCGGCAACAGCACGAAGTGGCCAAGCGCGACAACCTGGAGGATTTCAGGCTGCCGCTCGACCTGGATTACGCCCAGGTGGTGGGCTTGTCCAAGGAAGTGCAGCAGAAGCTGAACACCCATCGACCCGAATCGCTGGGGCAGGCCAGCCGCATCTCCGGCGTGACGCCGGCCGCGGTGGCGCTGCTGCTGGTCCATCTCAAGAAAAAACAACTCATCGACCACAAGGCCGCTTGATGACCGTCGTTACCGTACACCCGCTGGCCGATGCGCTGGCCGCGGGCCTCGCCGAACTGGGGCTCGCCCTTTCCTCCGATCAGCAACACACCCTGCTGGCCTATGTCGACCTGCTGGCCAAGTGGAACAAGACCTACAGCCTGACCGCGATCCGCGAGCCCGAACGCATGGTGTCGCACCATCTGCTCGATTCGCTGGCGCCGCTGCCCAGGCTGAGCGGCGAAGCGGGCTGCCGGGTGCTGGATGTCGGATCGGGCTTCGGCACGCCGGGCATCCCGCTGGCGATCGCCCGACCGGACTGGCAATTGTTCCTGCTCGATTCCAACCACAAGAAGACCACCTTCCTGCGGCAGGTGGTGGTCGATCTGCAACTGCCCAACGTCACCGTGCTGACCGAGCGGGTGGAAGCCTACCGCCCAGAGGCCGGCTTCCAGATCATCACCTCGCGCGCCTTCGCCGATCTGGGCGAATTCGTGAAGCTCACCCGCCATCTGCTGGCGCCGGGCGGCGAGTGGGCGGCGCTCAAGGGCGTCTACCCGTACGAGGAAATCGCACAATTGGCGGTGGACATCCGCGTGGCGAGCGTCGATCATCTTGCGGTGCCCGGCCTGGAGGCCGAACGGCACCTGGTGCACCTGAAGATGGAGAACGCGGCGGCATGAAGATCCTGGCGATCGCCAACCAGAAAGGCGGGGTGGGCAAGACGACGACGGCGGTGAACCTGGCGGCCAGCCTGGCGCACCTGGGACGGCGCGTCCTGCTGGTCGACCTCGATCCCCAGGCGAACGCCACCATGGGTTCCGGACTGGACAAGTCCAAGCTCAAACATACCGTCTACACCATGCTGATCGGCGAATCGTCGCTGGCGGATACCCGGCAGGTGTCGGAATCCGGCGGCTTCGACGTGCTGCCGGCCAACCGCGAGCTGGCCGGGGCCGAAGTGGAGCTGGTCGAGGCCGAAGCGCGCGAATCGCGGCTGAAGGACGCACTGACCGCCGTGGCCGGCGACTACGACTTCATCGTGCTCGACTGCCCGCCGGCGCTGAACCTGCTGACCCTCAACGGCCTGGTCGCCGCCGACTCGGTGATGATCCCCATGCAGTGCGAGTACTACGCGCTGGAAGGGTTGTCCGACCTGGTGAACACGCTGCGCCGGGTGAAACAGGGTCTCAACCGCCGGATCGAGATCGAAGGCTTGCTGCGCACCATGTTCGACCCGCGCAGCACGCTGGCGCAGCAGGTCAGCGATCAACTGGTCAAACACTTCACCTCCAAGCTGTACCACACGGTGATCCCGCGCAATGTGCGCTTGGCCGAAGCGCCATCGTACGGGCGGCCGATCCTCTCCTACGACAAGTCCTCCAAGGGCGCGCAAGCGTACCTGCAACTCGCCGAGGAACTGCTGGCGCGGCATAATCCGGCCGAAGCAGCTCACCCGGTCTAATCAATGGTCAGCAAGAAATTCAAAGGGCTGGGTCGCGGCCTCGACGCCCTGATGGGCGGCGACGCGCCCGGCGACACCCTCCAGCAACTGCCGCTCGACAGCCTGCAGCCCGGCCGTTTCCAGCCGCGCGTGCATATCGACGAGGACGCGCTGCGCGAACTGGCCGAGTCGATCAGGGCCCAGGGGCTGATGCAGCCGGTACTGGTGCGTGCCATCGAGGATGGCCTGGAAACCCGTTACGAGATCATTGCCGGCGAACGCCGCTGGCGCGCCAGCCGGCTGGCCGGGTTGACCGAGATCCCCGCGCTGGTGCGCGAGGTGCCGGACGAAGCCGTCGCGGCGATGGCGCTGATCGAGAACATCCAGCGCGAGGATCTCAACCCGCTGGAAGAAGCGCAGGGCCTGGCCCGGCTGATCGAAGAATTCGGCATGACGCACGAAGCGGTCGCCCACGCCGTGGGCAAGTCGCGCGTGACCGTCACCAACCTGCTCCGCCTGCTCAACCTGGCCGAACCGGTGCGTGAAATGTTGCTGGCCGGCCAGCTCGACATGGGGCACGCTCGTGCCCTGCTGGCGCTGGACACCCTGCCTCAGCTCGACGCGGCCAAGACCGTGGCGCTGAAAGGGTTGTCGGTGCGGGAAACGGAAGGCCTGGTGAAGCGGCTGTTGCAGGGCGAACCTGCGGCCGCGGCGCAGAAGAAGGCAGACCCCGACGTGCGGCGCCTGGAAGAGGAAGTCTCGGAGCGCTGGGGCGCGCGGATCCAGATCAAGCAGGGCAAGCAGGGGCGTGGCCGCGTGACCATCGATTACAGTAGTCTCGACGACCTGGACCGGCTGCTGGGCCGCTTGAAACAAGAGTGACTGACAAAACCCTTCTGGCTGCGCCGCGCTGTCTGCGTTTCGCGCGTCTTGCCAGAACCGCTACGCTGGGTTTTGTCGGCCGCTCCAAAGGCCGTTTCCCACGATGACACGGCACCAAATTGGTGCCGCTAACATACTTTCAGAAAACCTTCATAGAGCGAGGACAAAAGCATAGTTTCCGTCAATCGGTAAAATTGACGGCGCGCAAACCCGCTCCGTATAATCCCGGGGTTTTTCCCCAAGGAAGCTATGGTCAAGCGGCCAGAAATCCGCCGAGTCATCCGCCTCAAGCTGGTGCTGACGATTGCCGTTTCGGTGCTCGTCTGGGCTTTATGGGGAGCGGTCGCCGGGATTTCAAGTGCGTTGGGTGGCGGCATCTCGCTGGTGGGTGCCCTGATCTATGCGCGTATCGCTTACCCCGGCGGCTGGGGATCCCCTCAAGCAATGCTGTCGCGGCACTATGCGGCCGAGATGGCGAAATTTGGTTGGACCATTACCGGATTCGCGCTGGTGATCGTGACGATCCCGGTGCACGGCCTGGGGTTGCTGTTGGGCTACATCGCCGCGACGGCGGCCTACTGGCTGGGCTTATTCGTAAAACTGGAAAAGAACTGAGCATATGGCTGCCGAACAAAGCGCAACGGGCTACATCGTCCACCACTTGACGCACTGGCGTCTCGAAACCGACGGCTTCTGGTCCGGTTTCCACCTCGATACCTTCTGGGTTTCCCTGGCCCTGGGCTTCGTCTTCGCCGGCGTGTTCGGCATGGTGGCCCGTCGTGCCACGTCCGGCGTGCCCGGCCGCTTGCAGAACTTCGTCGAGCTGATCGTCGAGATGGTCGACAGCCAGATCAAGGATGCCTTCCACGGCAAGAGCAAGGTGATCGGCCCGCTGAGCCTGACCATCTTCGTCTGGGTGTTCCTGATGAACTCCATGGACTTCCTGCCGGTCGACATGCTGCCCGTCGCCGCCCAGGCCATCGGTCACTACGCCTTCGGCATGGATCCGCATCACGTCTACCAGCGTGTGGTGCCCACCGCCGACGTCAACATGACCTTTGCGTTGTCGCTGTCGGTGCTGCTGGTGATCATCGGCTTCTCGATCAAGGCCAAGGGCATCGGCGGCTGGATCAAGGAACTGCTGACCAAGCCGTTCCACGCGGAAGGGCTGGCCCTGAGCATCGTCCTGGCGCCCGTGAACCTGGTGTTCCAGGCCATCGAACTGCTGGCCAAGCCCATTTCGCTGTCGCTGCGGTTGTTCGGCAACATGTACGCCGGCGAACTGATCTTCATCCTGATCGCCCTGCTGCCGTTCTGGGCGCAGTGGGTGCTCGGCGCGCCGTGGGCGATCTTCCACATCCTGATCGTGACCCTGCAGGCCTTCGTCTTCATGATGCTGACCATCGTCTACCTGTCGCTGGCGGTGGAAGACCACTAAGAATCGCGCCGGGCGGCATCGGCCGACCAGCTCGTGTTTCAACCCTTGTATTAACGACCTTTCCTATTAGGAGATATAGAAATGGCTGCACCTGAACTCATCGCCGGCATCCAGAGCATGACCGTGATCGCGGTTGCGATCATCATCGGTCTTGCCGCCATCGGTACCGCGCTGGGCTTCGCCATTCTCGGCGGCAAGTTCCTGGAGTCGTCCGCTCGCCAACCGGAAATGATCCCGGTTCTGCAAACCAAGCTGTTCATCATCGCCGGTCTGCTCGACGCCATTTCGATGATCGGTGTCGGTGTCGCCCTGCTGTTCACGTTCGCCAACCCGTTCCTCGCCGCGCTCGCTTAATCGGTCGGTTTAAGAGAAAACCCTTAAACCTGGAGGACTAGTTCGTGGAACTCAATGCATCCCTCATCGGGCAGGCGATCACTTTCGCCATCCTGGTGTGGTTCACCATGAAATTCGTCTGGCCTCCGCTGACCCGGATGATGGATGAGCGCGCTGCGCGCATCGCTGACGGTCTGGCTGCCGCCGACCGTGCCAAGCAAGACCTGGCCAATGCGGAACGCGCATCGGCAGACCGTCTGCGCGAGGCCAAGCAGCAAGCCGCCGAACTCATCGCCCAGGCCGAGAAGCGTGCGGCCCAGATCGTCGAAGAAGCCAAGGATCAAGCCAAGGTGGAAGGCGAGCGCCTCGTCAAGGGTGCGCAAGCCGAGGTGGACCAACAGGTCCAGCAAGCCAAGGAAGTGCTGCGTCAGCAGGTGGCGACTCTCGCCGTCGCTGGTGCGGAGAAGATCCTGAAGCAGGAAATCGACGCCGCCAAGCACGCCGATTTGTTGGCATCCATTCAAGCGGAACTGTAAGACAGTCATGGCAGAACTCATCACCGTCGCAAGACCCTACGCCGAGGCCGTCTTTCGTCTGGCAAAGCAGGAAGGCAAGCTCGAGCAATGGTCCGAGGTTCTGGCCAATCTCGCTGCCATTGCCCGTGACGAGACCGCGCTGGCCGTAGTGGCCGATCCCAAGTATTCCGCCGCACAGCTCCAGCAATTGCTGGTGGGCCTGTTGGGCGGCAACGTCGGCGCCCAGGTCGAGAACTTCATCGCCGTGGTGCTGGAAAACCGCCGATTCGCCGCATTGCCGGACGTCGCCGAACTCTTCGAGTCGCTCAAAGTGGCCGAGGAAGGCGAAGTGAAGGCCGTGATCGCTTCCGCGTTCCCGCTCAACGACGCCCAAGTCGCTCAGCTCCAGAGCCTGTTGGCCTCGGAACTCAAGCGCAAGGTGGAAGCCGAGGTGCAGGTCGATACCGACCTGATCGGCGGCGTGACGGTGACGGTCGGTGACCTGGTGATCGACGCTTCCGTGCGCGGCAAGCTGACAGCGCTGGCGACAAGCCTGAAGAGCTAGGAGATTTTTGTATGCAACTCAATCCGTCTGAAATCAGTGAACTGATTAAGGCTCGGATCCAGAACCTGTCGGAAGGCGCAGAAGTCCGTACCACCGGTACGGTCGTTTCGGTCACCGACGGCATTGTCCGCATCCACGGCTTGTCCGAAGTGATGCAGGGCGAAATGCTGGAATTCCCGGGCAACACCTTTGGCCTGGCCCTGAACCTCGAGCGCGATTCCGTCGGTGCCGTGGTGATGGGCGAATACACCCACATCGTCGAAGGCGACGAAGTGAAGTGTACCGGCCGCATTCTGGAAGTACCGGTCGGCCGTGAACTGGTCGGCCGCGTGGTCAATGCCCTGGGTCAGCCCATCGACGGCAAGGGCCCGCTGGGTACGACCGAATCCAGCCCGATCGAAAAGATCGCCCCGGGCGTGATCGCCCGTCAGTCGGTGTCGCAGCCGCTGCAAACCGGCCTGAAGTCCATCGACACCATGGTGCCGATCGGCCGCGGCCAGCGCGAGCTGATCATTGGCGACCGCCAGACCGGCAAGACCGCCGTCGCGCTCGACACGATCATCAACCAGAAGGGCACCGGCGTCATTTGCATCTATGTCGCCATCGGCCAGAAGGCATCGTCGATCGCCAATGTGGTGCGCAAGCTGGAAGAGCACGGCGCGATGGGTCACACCATCGTCGTGGCCGCCGCTGCTTCCGAATCTGCCGCGCTGCAATACATCGCCGCCTACTCCGGTTGCACGATGGGCGAATTCTTCCGCGACCGCGGCGAAGACGCGCTGATCGTCTATGACGACCTGTCCAAGCAAGCCGTGGCCTATCGCCAGATCTCGCTGCTGCTGCGTCGTCCCCCGGGCCGCGAAGCGTTCCCCGGCGACGTGTTCTATCTCCACTCCCGCCTGCTGGAGCGCGCTGCGCGCATCAACGCCGAGGAAGTCGAGAAGCTCACCGGTGGCGCAGTGAAGGGCAAGACCGGTTCGCTGACCGCGCTGCCCATCATCGAAACGCAGGCCGGCGACGTGTCCGCGTTCGTGCCGACCAACGTGATCTCGATTACCGACGGCCAGATCTTCCTGGAAACCGACCTGTTCAACGCGGGTATCCGTCCCGCCATGAACGCCGGTATCTCGGTATCGCGCGTCGGTGGCGCCGCTCAGACCAAGGTCATCAAGAAGCTCGGCGGCGGTGTGCGTCTGGCGCTGGCCCAGTACCGTGAACTGGCTGCGTTCGCGCAGTTCGCCTCGGATCTGGACGAAGCCACCCGCAAGCAGCTCGAGCGCGGCAAGATGGTGACCGAGCTGATGAAGCAGGCCCAATACAGCCCGCTGAAGGTTGCCGAGCTGGGCGTGACCCTGCTGCTGATCGCCAAGGGCGTGTACGACGACGTCAAGGTCGAGAAGGCACTGGCATTCGAAGCCGCCTTCCTGGCCAACCTGAAGGCTAACCACGCCGACGTGCTGGCGCGGGTGGAAGAAAAGGGCGACCTGTCGGCCGACGACGAAGCGACCATCCTCAAGGCGGTGGAAAGCTTCAAGTCCGCCAGCGCCTACTGATTCGAACCCGTTTAGAAAAGGAATCGAATCATGGCTGGCGGTAAGGAAATTCGCACCAAGATCAAGAGCGTCAAAAACACGCAGAAGATCACCAGCGCCATGGAAATGGTGGCGACGTCCAAGATGCGCAAGGCACAGGAGCGCATGCGGTCGGCCCGCCCCTACGGTGAAAAGATCCGCAACGTGGCGGCCCACCTGTCGGTGGCCTTCGTGGACTACGCCCACCCGTTCCTGCAGAAGCGGGACGAGGTGAAACGCGTCGGTCTGATCGTGGTGACGTCGGACAAGGGCTTGTGCGGTGGCTTGAACACCAACGCCCTGCGTCTGGCGCTCAACAAGATGAAAGAATGGCACCAGAGCGGCCGCGAAGTCGCCGTGACCGCCATCGGCAGCAAGGGTCTGGGGTTCATGAGCCGCAGTGGCGCCAAGGTCGTTTCCTCGACCGTGGGCCTGGGCGACACCCCGCACCTCGACCAGCTGGTCGGGCCGCTGAAGGTCATGGTGGATGCGTTCATCGCCGGTGAAGTGGACGAAGTGCACCTCGTGTACACCAAGTTCATCAACACCATGAAGCAGGAGCCCGTGGTAGAGCAGCTGCTGCCGTTGTCCGGCGAGGCCTTCGGCCAGCCCGAGCACGGTTACAACTGGGAATACCTGTACGAGCCCGATGCCAAGACCGTGATCGACGAGCTGATGGGCCGCTACCTCGAAGCCCTGGTGTACCAGGCGGTGGCGGAGAACATGGCGAGCGAGCAGGCGGCGCGCATGGTGGCGATGAAGGCGGCAACCGACAACGCCGAAAAGGTGATCGGCAATCTGCAACTGCTGTACAACAAGACGCGTCAAGCGGCGATCACCAAGGAACTCTCCGAGATCGTCGCCGGCGCCGCTGCGGTTTGATGCAGGTCGCTCCCCGAATTGAATGAATTAGGAACCCTAAGATGAGCCAAGGGAAAATCGTACAAATCATTGGCCCGGTGGTCGACGTGGAATTCCCCCGCGACAACCTGCCCAAGGTGTATGACGCGCTCCTGCTCGTCGACCAAGACCTGACGCTGGAAGTCCAGCAGCAGCTTGGCGACGGCATCGTGCGTGCCATTGCCATGGGCTCGACCGATGGCCTGAAGCGCGGTCTGGCGGTGGGCAACACCCACGCCCCGATCTCGGTGCCGGTCGGCAAGGCCACGCTGGGCCGGATCATGGACGTGCTGGGCAAGCCGGTGGACGAAGCCGGCCCGGTCGAAGCCGAAGCCAAGCGCGCCATCCACCAGTCCGCACCGAAGTTCGACGAACTGAACCAGACCATCGACCTGCTGGAAACCGGCATCAAGGTGATCGACTTGGTCTGCCCGTTCGCCAAGGGCGGCAAGGTCGGCCTGTTCGGCGGCGCCGGTGTCGGCAAGACCGTCAACATGATGGAACTGATCAACAACATCGCCAAGGCGCACAGCGGTCTGTCCGTGTTCGCCGGCGTGGGCGAGCGTACCCGCGAGGGCAACGACTTCTACCACGAAATGAAGGACTCCAACGTCCTCGACAAGGTGGCGATGGTGTACGGCCAGATGAACGAGCCGCCGGGCAACCGCCTGCGCGTCGCGCTGACCGGCCTGACCATGGCCGAGCACTTCCGTGACGAAGGCCGTGACATCCTGTTCTTTGTGGACAACATCTACCGTTACACCCTGGCCGGTACCGAAGTGTCCGCGCTGTTGGGCCGGATGCCGTCCGCGGTGGGTTACCAGCCGACGCTGGCCGAGGAAATGGGCGTGCTGCAAGAGCGCATCACCTCGACCAAGACCGGTTCGATCACCTCGATCCAGGCCGTCTACGTGCCTGCGGACGACTTGACCGACCCGTCGCCGGCCACCACCTTCGCCCACTTGGACGCAACCGTGGTGTTGAGCCGCGACATCGCCGCGCTGGGTATCTACCCCGCTGTCGATCCGCTGGCCTCCACCAGCCGCCAGCTCGACCCGCAGGTCGTCGGCGACGAGCACTACCAGGTGGCGCGTGGCGTGCAATCCACGCTGCAGAAGTACAAGGAACTGCAGGACATCATCGCGATTCTGGGTATGGATGAACTGTCCCCCGAGGACAAGCTCACCGTGTCCCGCGCGCGCAAGATCCAGCGTTTCCTGTCGCAGCCGTTCCACGTGGCCGAAGTGTTCACGGGTTCGCCGGGCAAGTACGTGCCGCTCAAGGAAACCCTCAAGGGCTTCAAGGGCATTCTCAACGGCGATTACGATCACCTCCCCGAGCAGGCCTTCTACATGGTCGGCGGCATCGAGGAAGCGCTCGAAAAAGCCAAGACCTTGCAATAAGGGGATAGGCGATGGCCATGACCATGCACGTGGACGTGGTGAGCGCCGAGGAACTGATCTATTCCGGCACGGCCGAGTTCGTCTCGGCCCCCGCCGAGAAGGGCGAGATCGGTATCCTGCCGCGCCATGCGCCGCTGCTGTCCCGGATCCGTCCGGGCGCGCTGCGCATCAAGCCGGCCAACAGCAACGATCCGGACGTAGTGCTCTACGTCTCGGGTGGTTTGCTCGAGGTGCAACCGCATGTGGTGACCGTACTGGCCGACACCGCGATTCGTGGTGCCGACATCGACGAGGCCAAGGCACGCGATGCCAAGGCTCGCGCCGAGGAAGCGCTGAAGAACAAGAGCAGCTCGATGGACTTCGCCATGGCGCAGGCCGAACTGCTCGAAGCCGTGGCGAAGCTCGCCGTGGTGGATAAGCTGAAGAAGCGTGGTCACTGATTCTTCCCTGGAAGAACGTTGAAAAGGGCAGCCGCAAGGCTGCCTTTTTTCTTGGCCACGACGGCGATGTTCCACGTGGATCATTCCGTGCTGGTGGGCGGGCGACCTGCCCGCGACACGGTGACTGCGTATTTTTGACGCCCGGCGTCATATCCGTGCCGGATACCATTCGCATGCCTTGCGCCGATCAGCGGAACCTCGTCAACCTCCGGCTCTGCCGTCTTTGTCCTGTCAGAGCGCGCCGGTACAATCGGCCCCAATTCCTCCCCATCTCCCGACGCCCATGACCCAAACCACCCTCAATGTCGTCGTGCTTGCCGCTGGCCAGGGCAAGCGCATGTATTCCAAGCTGCCCAAGGTGTTGCATCGCCTCGCGGGCAAGCCTCTGCTGGGCCATGTGCTCGATACCGCGCGCCAGCTCGGGCCGCGGCAACTGGTGGTGGTATTCGGCCACGGCGGCGAGCAGGTGCGCGCCGAATTCGCCGACGCGGCCGATCTGGCCTGGGCGCACCAGGCGCAACAACTGGGCACCGGCCACGCGCTGGCTCAGGCGCTGCCGCAATTGCAGGGCGGCACCACGCTGATGCTGTACGGCGACGTGCCGCTGACCCGGCTGGAGACGCTGCAACGCCTGCTCGACGCCAGCCAGGGCGGCAAGCTCGGCATCCTGACCGATCTGCTGGACGACGCCACCGGCTACGGCCGCATCGTCCGCAACGCCGCCGGCGACGTGCAGGCCATCGTCGAACAGAAGGACTGCACCCCCGAGCAGGCCGCGATCCGCGAAATGAACACCGGCATCCTCGCGCTGCCCACCGAGCGCCTGGCCGGCTGGCTGGCCGAGCTGAAGAACGACAACGCCCAGGGCGAGTACTACGCCACCGACCTGATCGCGCTCGCCGTGCGCGATGGCGTGCCGGTCGCCACGGTGCAGCCGGCCCACCACTGGGAAGCCGAGGGCATCAACAACAAGCTGCAACTGGCCGCGCTGGAGCGCATCCACCAGGGCGAAGTGGCGCGCGCGCTGCTCACCGCCGGCGTCGGCCTGGCCGACCCCGCCCGCATCGACGTGCGCGGCACGCTGGCCCACGGCCAGGACGTGCTGATCGACGTGAACTGCGTGTTCGAAGGCCGCGTGGTACTGGGTAACGACGTGCGCATCGGCGCCAACTGCGTGCTGAAGAACGTCACCGTCGGCGACGGCGCGGTGATCCATCCGTTCAGCCACCTGGAGGACGCCGAAGTCGGCCCCGGCGGGCTGATCGGCCCCTACGCGCGGCTGCGCCCTGGCGCCAGGCTGGGCGACGGCGTGCATATCGGCAACTTCGTCGAAGTGAAGCAATCGACCATCGGCGACGGCTCCAAGGTGAACCACCTGAGCTACGTCGGCGACACCACCATGGGCTCTGGCGTCAATGTCGGCGCGGGCACCATCACCGCCAACTACGACGGCGTGAACAAATTCCGCACCGTGATCGAGGACGGCGTGCGCATCGGCTCCAACAACGTGCTGGTCGCCCCGGTGACCATCGGCGCCGAAGCCACTACCGCCGCCGGCTCGGTGATCTCGCGCAATGCCCCGGCCGGCAAGCTCACCGTCGCCCGCGCCAAGCAGGTGACCATCGATGGCTGGCAGCGGCCGGTGAAGATCCAGAAGTAGTACGCGTCGACCGCCATTGCGGCGGCCGATAGCACCATCCGGCGCGGGCTACGGCCCGCGTCGGCGTTTCCGGCCAGATACCAAGCTGCCAGGCAGCGCGGAGGAAAACCCTGGCAGCCGGACGAAGCACCGCGCAAACCCAAGGTTTGCCCCTTATAATCGCGGCAATTTTCACGTCCGGGCGCCGCCATGCCGCAACGCACACCGCTGTACGAAGCCCACGTCGCCGCCGGCGGCAAGCTGGTCGATTTCGCCGGCTGGGAGCTGCCGATCCACTACGGCTCGCAGCTCAAGGAGCATGAGATCGTCCGTGCCGACGCCGGTATGTTCGACGTATCGCACATGACGGTGCTCGACATCACCGGTCCGCAGGCGACGGCCTTCCTGCAACAGCTGCTGGCCAACGATGTCGCCCGCCTGGGCGTCGAGGGCAAGGCGCTGTACTCCGCCATGCTGACCCCGGACGGCGGCGTGATCGACGACCTGATCGTCTACCGCACCGCGTGGGACTACCGGATGGTGGTCAACGCCGCCACCCGCGCCAAGGATCTGGCGTGGATCGCCGCACGCGCCGCCGCCTTCGACGTGACCGTCACCGAGCGCTCCGAACTGGCGATGCTGGCGATCCAGGGCCCCAACGCCCTGGCCAAGACCCGCGCCGCCGCACCGCAGCTGGCCGGCCTGATCGACAGCCTGCAAGTGTTCCAGGGGCTGGCCGCGCCCGAAGTCGACGGCGGCTGGTTCGTCGCGCGCACCGGCTACACCGGCGAAGACGGGCTGGAGATCATGCTGCCCGGCGAGCAGGCCATCGCGTTGTGGAACGCGCTGCTGCTGGCCGGGGTTTCCCCGGCCGGGCTGGGCGCCCGCGATACGCTGCGGCTGGAAGCCGGCATGAACCTCTACGGCAGCGACATGGACGAAACCGTCTCGCCGCTCGCCGCCGGCATGGGCTGGACCATCGCCTGGCAACCGGCCGAACGCGACTTCGTCGGCCGCGTCGCGCTGGAGGCCGAGCGCGCCGCCGGCCCCGCCTGGCGTCAGGTCGGGCTGGTACTGCAAGGCAAGGGCGTGCTGCGCGGCGGCCAGCCGGTGCGCACCGACGTCGGCGACGGCGTCATCACCAGCGGCACCTTTTCGCCTACGCTGAGGCTGTCGGTCGCCATTGCCCGCGTGCCGGCCGGATGCGGCGAACAGGTCGAGGTGGACATCCGCGGCAAGCTGGAGCCGGCCCGCGTGGTCAAGCTGCCGTTCGTACGCCACGGCAAACAGGTCTTTTAAAACAGGAAGGGGGAAGGGAGAAGAGGGAAGGGGAACTTCGAGGCGCCATCACGGATGGCGATGCTGTTGTGGTTCTCCCCGCTCTCTTCTTCCTGCCCACTGCCCGAACCAAACATCGCAACCCCGAATCCGGAGCACCCCATGAGCCAAGTCCCCGCCGAACTGAAATATGTCGATACCCACGAATGGCTGCGCCGCGAAGCCGACGGCAGCATCACCATCGGCATCACCGACCATGCGCAGGAACTGCTGGGCGACGTGGTCTACGTCGATCTGCCGCAGGTCGGCTCCCGCCTCAACCGTGGCGACACCGCCGGTGTGGTGGAGTCGGTCAAGGCCGCCAGCGACGTCTACGTGCCGCTGGAAGGCGAAGTGGTCGCCGTCAACCAGGAACTGGTCGACGCGCCCGAACTGGCCAACACCGAGCCCTATGGCGGCGCCTGGTTCTTCCGCATCAAGCCGGCGCATCCGGCCGATTACGACGGCCTGCTGGACGCCGACGCCTACAAGGCACTGATCGGCGCCTGAGCCGGGCCCGGGGTTGACGGCGCGCCGATGGCGCCCGCGCGTCGCCCGCACTGGCCCCACCAGCCGATCCGTCCCGCGCCTCTCATGCCCGGCCGCTGTTCGCCGGGCTGATTCCGTCCGCATTCCACTCGACCTTGCCCATGACCGCCCTCAACCGACTCGAAGCCCACGACGAATTCATCCAGCGCCACATCGGCCCCGACGGCGAAGCGCGTACGGCGATGCTGCAAGCGCTGGGTCTGCCGTCGCTGGAAGCGCTGGTGGATGAAACCATTCCCGCCGCGATCCGCCTGCCCGCGGATCTGCCGCTACCCGCGCCGCGCCGCGAAGTGGACGCGCTGGCCGACCTGGCCGCGCATGCGCGCCGCAACGTGATCCGCACCTCGCTGCTGGGCCAGGGCTATTACGACACGCACCTGCCCAAGGTCATCCTGCGCAACGTGCTGGAGAACCCCGGCTGGTACACCGCCTACACCCCGTACCAGGCCGAGATCGCCCAGGGCCGGCTGGAGGCGCTGCTCAACTACCAGCAGATGGTGATCGACCTGACCGGGCTGGCACTGGCCAATGCCTCGCTGCTGGACGAAGCCACCGCGGCCGCCGAGGCGATGGCCATGGCGCGCCGCGTCTCCAAGTCCAAGTCGAACCGCTTCTTCGTCGATGCCGCGGTGTTCCCGCAGACGCTGGACGTACTGAAGACCCGTGCCCATGGTTTCGGCTTCGAACTGGTGGTCGGCGAGACGGCGCAGGCGGCCGGGGCCGACGTGTTCGGCGCGCTGCTGCAATACCCGGGCGACGATGGCGAGGTGCGCGACCTGGCGCCGGCCATCGCCGCGCTCAAGGCGCGCGACGCCGTGGTGGCGGTCGCCACCGACCTGCTGGCGCTGGTGCTGCTCAAGTCGCCCGGCGAACTGGGCGCCGACATCGCGCTCGGATCGGCGCAGCGCTTCGGTGTGCCGATGGGCTTCGGTGGCCCGCACGCCGCCTTCTTCGCCACCCGCGACGAACACAAGCGCGCCGTGCCCGGCCGCATCATCGGCGTGTCGGTCGATACGCGCGGCAAGACCGCGCTGCGCATGGCGCTGCAGACGCGCGAGCAGCATATCCGCCGCGAGAAGGCCAATTCCAACATCTGCACCTCGCAGGTGCTGCTGGCCAACATCGCCGGCCTGTACGCGGTCTACTACGGCCCGGCCGGGTTGCGCCGCATCGCCGAGCGTACCGCGCGGCTGACCGCCATCTTCGCCGCCGGCCTGCGCCAGGGCGGCGTGCGCGTGCTGAACGACAGCGCCTTCGACACGGTGCGCGTCGCCGTGGCGGATGCCACCGCGCTGTGCAACGCCGCCGCCGCCGCCGGCTACAACCTGCGGGGGGTCGATGCCGCCACCGTCGCGCTGTCGTTCGACGAGACCACCACCCGCCACGACCTGGCCGCGCTGTGGCCGCTGTTCGGCGTGACGGCCGAGGTCGACGCGCTGGACGCCATCGCCCCGTCGCTGTTGCCGGTGGCGGCGCTGCGCCAGGACGCGATCCTCGGCCACCCGGTGTTCAACCGCTATCACACCGAGCACGAGATGCTGCGCTACCTGAAGCGCCTGGAGAACAAGGATCTGGCACTCAACCATTCGATGATCTCGCTCGGCAGTTGCACCATGAAGCTCAACGCCACCAGCGAGATGATCCCGGTCACCTGGCCCGAGTTCGGCCGCGTCCACCCGTTCGCCCCGGCCGACCAGACCGAGGGCTACGTGGCGATGATCGAAGAGTTGTCCGAGTGGCTGCGCATCGTCACCGGCTTCGACGCGGTGTGCATGCAGCCGAATTCCGGTGCTCAGGGCGAATACGCCGGCCTGGTGGCGATCCAGCGCTACCACGAGGCGCGCGGCGACGCGCAGCGCCGCATCTGCCTGATTCCCAAGTCCGCCCACGGTACCAATCCGGCCACCGCGCAGATGATCGGCCTGAGCGTGGTGGTGGTCGATTGCGACGACGCCGGCAACGTCGACGTCGCCGACCTGCGCGCCAAGGCGGAAAAGCACGCGGCCGAGCTGTCGTGCCTGATGCTGACCTACCCTTCCACCCATGGCGTGTTCGAGGAAGCGGTGCGCGACATCTGCCGGATCGTGCATGCGCACGGCGGCCAGGTATACATGGACGGCGCCAACCTCAACGCCCAGGTCGGCCTGACCGCGCCCGGCCACATCGGCGCCGACGTCAGCCACATGAACCTGCACAAGACCTTCTGCATCCCCCACGGCGGCGGTGGCCCCGGCATGGGGCCGATCGGGCTCAAGGCGCACCTGGCGCCGTTCGTGCCCAACCACGCGGTGCGGCCGGTGCCGGGCGCCAGCGTCGGCCAGAGCGCCGTCTCCGCCGCGCCGTACGGCTCGGCGTCGATCCTGCCGATCTCGTGGATGTACATCGCCATGATGGGCGGCGAGGGCCTCAAGCGCGCCACCCAGACCGCGCTGCTCAACGCCAACTACCTGGCCGCCCGCCTCGGCGCGCACTACCCGGTGCTCTACACCGGCCGCCAGGGACGCGTGGCGCACGAGTGCATCCTGGACATCCGCCCGCTCAAGGCCGCCACCGGCATCAGCGAGGTGGACATCGCCAAGCGCCTGATGGACTACGGCTTCCACGCCCCGACCATGAGCTTCCCGGTGCCCGGCACCATCATGGTCGAGCCGACCGAATCGGAGTCGAAGGCCGAGCTGGATCGCTTCGTCGAAGCGATGATCGCCATCCGCGGCGAGATCGCCCAGGTGGAAAGCGGCGCGCTGCCGGCCGACGCCAACCCGCTCAAGCATGCGCCGCATACCCAGGACGACGTGATCGGCGGCTGGGATCGTCCCTACAGCCGCGAGCAGGCGGTGTTCCCGCTGCCGTGGGTGCGCGACAACAAGTTCTGGCCCAGCGTGAACCGCATCGACGACGTGTACGGCGACCGCAACCTGTTCTGCGCCTGCGTGCCGATTGACGAATACGCCAACTGACGCGCCGGCGAGCCGGCACCGAATCACCGCAGCCTTACCGGAGTCAACGCATGCCTTCCATCCTTGTCCTGACCGTGCTGGGCGCCGACAAGCCCGGCCTGGTGGAACAACTGGCCAACGTCGTCGCCGACCATGGCGCCAACTGGCTCGAATCGTCGATGAGCCGCCTGGCCGGGCAGTTCGCCGGCATCCTGCGGGTCGAGGTGGCCGCGGAGCACCGCGCCGCGCTGGAGGCCGCGCTGGCGGAGCTGGCCGACCTGCGGGTCACGGTGGTGGAAGGCGGGGTCGGCGAGGATTACCCGCACGAGTTCACGCTGTCGGTGGTGGCGCACGACCGCATCGGCATCGTCAAGGAAGTGACGCAGGTGCTGGCGCGTCACCGCGTCAACGTCGACCAACTGGCCACCGAGGTGATGCCGGCGGCGATGTCGGGCGAATCGATGTTCCACGCCGACGCGATCCTGCGCGCGTCCGCCGACTTCGACGAAGCCGCCTTGCAGCGCGACCTGGAGGCGCTGTCGGACGATCTGGTGGTGGAGTTCGGCGCAGACTGAGCTTTTTTGAAGCGGCTAACCAAGCGCTTCTGGCTGGGTCTTGCTCGCCGCGCTCAGCGTGCGCGCTGCGCCAGCAGCGCTGCCATCCGCGCCAGCGGTTGCGACCAGTCGCCCGGGCTGGTCTGGCGGAACAGCCGCATCACGTCCGGATACCATGGCGTATCGTCGCGTCCGCGCAGCCAGCGCCAGTCGGTGCCCGCCGCCGGCAGCAGCACCCAGCAAGGCCGCCCCAGCGCGCCGGCCAGATGGGCGACCGCGCTATCCACGCTGATGACCAGGTCGAGCTGCTCGATCACCGCCGCGGTGTCGGCAAAATCGTCGAACATCGGCCCGAGCGGCAGCCAGTCCATGCCGGTGGGCACGTCCTCGGCCGGCGTCGGTTGCAGACCGATCCAGTGCACGCCGGGCACCGCCGCCAACGGCGCCAGCGTCGCCAACCCCGGCAGCGAGCGCTGGCGGTCGTTGTGATGCAGCGGGTTGCCGCGCCAGGCAACGCCCACCCTCAGGCCGGAGCCGGGCACGCGCCCCTGCCAGCGCGCGCGCCGCGCCGCGTCGGCCGCCAGGTACGGCAGGTGGGCGGGCAGGGTGTCGGGCGTGCCGCCGGCATGGCGCGGCACGTCCATCGACATCGCCCAGCAATCGATGCGCAGGCCGGCGTCGCGGGTTTCGTCGTGGGGCAGCACCCGGTCCACGCCGCGCAACGAGCGCAGCAGCGCCACCAGCGGCGGCTGGCAGGCGACGGTGACGCGGGCCGCGCCCAACTCCTTCAGGCGTGTCGCGTAGCGACAGAACTGGATCTGGTCGCCGTAGCCCTGTTCCAGCCATAGCAGGATCGACTGTCCGGCGAGCGATTCGCCCTGCCAGCGCCGGCCGGGCAGGTGGCCGGGGCGCGGGGTCGGATGTTGCAGGCCCGGATCGAAGCGCGTTTCGTGCTCGACCCAGCCCGCCTGCCACTGGCCGCGCGCCAGCAGCAGGAAGGCGCGGTTCAAGCGTGCGCGTGGATGGCCGGGCGCCAACGCCAGCGCGGCGATGAAGGCATCCTCCGCCTCGGCATCGCGCCCCTGGCCCGCCAGCAGCACACCCAGGTTGGAATGGGTGAGCGGCACGCGCGGGTCCAGCGCCAGCGCGCGGCGGTAGGCGGCTTCCGCTTCGGCCAACCGGCCCTGTCGCGCCAGCAGGCCGGCGAAATTGGCATGGATCGGCGCCGCCTCCGGCGCTCGGGCCAGGGCCACGCGATACCACTGCTCGGCTTCGTCGTCGCGCCATTGTCCTTCCAGCAACAACGCCAGGTTGGCGGGCGCCACGGCGTCGTCCGGGACGAGTGCGATGGCCTGGCGGAAATGCTGCTCGGCGGCCTGTACTTCGCCGCGTCGCGCCAGCAGGTCGGCGAGCGCCAGGTGGACCGGCGCGGGCTCGGATGCCTGGAGCCCGGCGCGTAGCGCCGGCAGCGCGGCGTCATCCTGGCCGAGCGCGGCCAGCGCCAGGCCGTGGCGCGCCTGGACCTCCACATCGTCGGGCGCCAGTTCGGCGGCGCGGCGCCAGTGCGCCGACGCCTCGGCGTTGCGCCCGCCCGATTCCAGCAACTGCGCCAGATTGAAATGGAGATCCGCGTTATCCGGCTGCCCTTGCAGCGCCAGCCGCCACCAGCGCTCGGCCTGTACCGCATCGCCCAGCGTCTGGGAACAGGCGCCGGCCAGCCGCGCCAGCAGCGGATCGCCGGGAGCGTGGTCCAGCGCCGCGAGGACCAGACGATAGGCATCGAGCGGGCGTTGATCGGCCAGCAAGGCGCGGGCTTGTTCTGCGACGGTGGTGAGCAGGGCCATGGTGTGGCGGTGGATGTGTGGGGCCGGCGTTGCCGACAGGATTGTGGCCCGCCGCGGGCGTCCTGTCAGTACGTGCCGGGCAGGGCGACGCGCGGGTGGTAGAATCGCGCCTGTCCGAGATCGCCACGGCGCGATCCACCTTTTTCCGGGAATGCACCATGAGTCTGAAATGCGGCATCGTCGGCCTGCCCAATGTGGGCAAGTCGACCCTGTTCAACGCGCTTACCAAGGCCGGCATCGAAGCCGCCAACTATCCGTTCTGCACCATCGAGCCCAATGTCGGCGTGGTGGAAGTGCCGGATGCGCGCCTGGGCCAGTTGGCCGCCATCATCAATCCGCAGCGCATCGTCCCGGCCATCGTCGAATTCGTCGATATCGCCGGTCTGGTGGCGGGCGCCAGCAAGGGCGAGGGCCTGGGCAACCAGTTCCTGGCCAACATCCGCGAAACCGACGCCATCGTGAATGTGGTGCGCTGCTTCGACGACGACAACATCATCCACGTGGCCGGCAAGATCGACCCGATCTCCGACATCGAAGTGATCGGCACCGAACTGGCGCTGGCCGACCTGGCCACCGTCGAGAAGGCGATCCAGCGCGACGGCAAGAAGGCCAAGAGCGGCGACAAGGAAGCGATCAAGCTGGTGGCGGTGCTGGACAAACTGGTGCCGGTGCTCAACGAGGGCCGCCCCGCCCGCGCCGCCGGCCTGTCCGACGACGACAAGGCGCTAATCAAGCCGCTGTGCCTGCTGACCATCAAGCCGGCCATGTACGTGGCCAACGTGGCCGAGGACGGCTTCCAGAACAACCCGCTGCTCGACCGCGTGACCGAGTACGCCAAGGCTGAAGGCGCGCCGGTGGTGGCCGTCTGCGCCGCCATCGAAAGCGACCTGGCCGACATGCCGGACGAGGACAAGGCCGAGTTCCTGGCCGAACTGGGCCTGGAAGAGCCCGGCCTCAACCGCCTGATCCGCGCCGGCTACCAGCTGCTGGGCCTGCAGACCTACTTCACCGCCGGGGTGAAGGAAGTGCGCGCCTGGACCATCCACGTCGGCGACACCGCGCCGCAGGCCGCCGGCGTGATCCACACCGACTTCGAACGCGGCTTCATCCGCGCCCAGACCATCTCCTTCGCCGATTTCATCCAGTACAAGGGCGAACAGGGCGCCAAGGAAGCGGGCAAGATGCGCGCCGAAGGCAAGGAATACGTGGTGAAGGATGGGGATGTGCTGAACTTCCTGTTCAACGTCTGACTCGGTTTGCTGAACCTTGCTGAACCTCCATGAACCACAACAATGCGCCAACATGTTGATTTTGCTTTTGTTTTCAGCAGATTCAATGTTCAGCGAGGTTCAGTAGTGTTCATGGCATTCCAGGAAAATTTGGGGTAGTCTTTGGGGTATGAGCCGAGTTGAGTGGGGGTACGCCACTCTCTTGACGGAGCCCCCAGGATGCCCAAAGACCTTCTCAGTGACGCCAAGATCAGGACCGCCAAGCCAGACGCGAAGCCTACAAGCTCAGCGACGGCGGCGGTCTTTTCCTGTTGATTCAGCCCTCAGGCAGCAAGCTGTGGCGCTGGAAGTTCCGGCTCAACGGGAAGGAGAACCTGTTCGCTGTCGGCTCCTATCCAGAGGTTGGCCTAGCCGATGCACGCGCAGCTCGCGATGCAGCTCGTGATCTGGCGAAACAAGGCATCAATCCTTCTCAGCATCGCAAGGACGAGCGGCAGCGCAACATCGACGCCGCAGCAGCCCGCAAGCACGCCGAGGCCCTGGCCCTGGAAATCTCGTTTGCCAAGGTCTCCGCCGCATATCTGGCCGAGGTGAAGGCGAGCTATACGCTGGGCTCCTACCGGGCGAAGGAGTCCCGCATTCGGAAGTACCTCGCCCCCAAGCTCGATGATCTACCCATCACCGAGATTAGCGCCAAAGAAATCCGGCCAATCTTGGAGGCATGCAAGGCATACGGCGCCTGGGCGGGCATCCACGTCAAAGGAGACCTGTCGGCGATTTTCCAGCACGCAGTCGTGAGGGGACTCGTTGACTCCAACCCCATCCCCGGTCTGCGTGGCCTGCTGAAAATTCCGTCGAGCCAAAGCAAGGCCGTGCTGACGGCCGACCAGATTCGCGCCTTCTATCGCGCGCTGCGTGCCTACAGAGGCTATCCCGAGACGGCCCTTTGTCTTCGCCTCATTGCGTTCACCGCTTGCCGCCCCGGCGAGGCCGCCGATGCGGAGTGGAGCGAGTTCGACACCGAGGGGAAGCTATGGCGGCGGCCGGCAGCCAAGATGAAAGCGCGGCGCGACCACGTATCGCCGCTCTCCGAGCCAGTCCTAAAGCTGCTTGAAGAGCTACGCCCCATCACTGGGGCTGGGCGCTACCTGTTTCCACATCGTAGCGGCGAAGGCTTCACGACACCGAACCGGCTGACCTACGCGATGCGGGACATGAACCTCGGCGAGCGCACGACACCGCACTGCTGGCGCACCACCTTTTCAACATGGGCCAACGAACAGGGCTTCCGACCGGACGCCATCGAACGCCAACTGGCGCATGTTGAAAGCAACCGGGTGCGGGCTACGTACAACAAGGCCCTGTTGTTAAACGAGCGGCGCGAGATCATGCAGGCATGGGCCGACCATCTTGCCGCCTTGGCTCACGCAGGGAGTACCAGCGATGCCGCCAATTGACGCAGCACTTGTCTTTGAGGCCATTCGCTATCAGGCCGCCTACCGTGCCGAGGCGCGGCAGAACCACCATCGAAGCATTCCTGGCCCACTGGTAGCGGAGCTTCTCCGTTACATCGAGGGCAGTATGGAAGGCATCACCCAAAGCGAGCTTGAGCTACTGCTCTTGTCGTCTCGTACTGCGCGCACGACGCGCCTGGACGGCGACAACTTGGGTGCCCAGTGGCGCGCCTATGTCGCTCACCGGGGTCGCGACGTTCACGAAAAGAAAGAATGGCGTACTTGGTATGGCAAGTACGGCAAGAAGGAAGCAATCCGAAAGCTCGCCGTCACCCGATCCTTTCCTCATTCAAGAGCCACCCCTGCCACGCTTGGACTCGGACGAAGATCAAAGCCCCGCTGAGTTGCCAGTGAGGCCGCAGATGAGAGGATTGCCGCAGGACGGGCGGCCAATGAAGTTCCACAAGATGCGAGACATCTTGGCGCGGTGGACGGCCGCGCTCATGCAGCGGGCCATTGAGCAAGTTGCTTGCTTGCCAGACGAGGAGCGGACCCGCGCCCTGGTGAGATCGCTGCAACGAGTGCAAATGCGCCTGCATCCCATAGTGGAGATGGTGAACGCATGGGAAGCAGCCAATGAGTTGCTTGCCGGTGGCATTCGGTTGGAAACACCGAATGACCTGCCCGCTGATTTCTCCATCGCCTTGGCTGGCGTCGAAGCGCGCGAGGCGCGCAAGCAGCAAGAACTCGTCGCGTATTGGGAGAGACGATTTCCCACCCTACTGAACAGCATTCCCTGACCACCGTTTGACCCGCTGCTGGTGAAGCAGTCGAAACTCGTTCTCTCTGCTTTTCGGGCTCGCTTTTACTGTGATCGCATCGTTCATCGAGGTGCGGTGAGGTTCACAGTGGAAAACAACAAAGAACAACAGGATGTCGTCATCCTTCGTCGGCCGCTGGTCGAGAAGAGAACCGGCTTAACGAAATCCGGCATTTACTTTCTCATCCGAGAGGGTAGCTTCCCGCGCCCTGTCCGTCTCGGGGTGCGCGCCGTGGGTTGGATCGAAGCGGAGGTCTCTGCCTGGCTGATGCAAAAGGCCGACCTTCGCTCAACATCTGTTCGCTCGTGATCGCGCCGGACACAGATCGCAAATCGGGCGATCCAGGCGCAGAACATCAAGCCAGTCTCTCATTGCCCGAGAGCACGACAGCGCCACTCTCGGGCCAAGGTCGGAAGCGAGCCAAGGCGACGCGCCGTCGCGCTGTCGCCCCACCACCCGATGGGGCCTTCGAGGCCCGGCAGTTGTGCCTCTTCCAGACCTTTCTGGCGAACACCGATCAGCAGCGCAGCGCATTGTCGAACGCTTGCGATTTGTGGGACTGCATACCGCGCTACACAGTCTCCCGCTCACGCATGAACAGCATGCGAACACCCGAAGGATTCCTCGAAGTTCTTGAGGTTCCGTTTCACTACAGGCAGCGACAGCTCACTGCCTTGATCTATCCCGCACGAGTTCGTGCGGCGGATGGCCGCCGCATCAGTTACTACCCAAGCGCCCGCGAAGAACTGATTGAGCACGCCCTGCGGAAGTTGGCCACCGAGCAGCAGGCGGGTTTCTTTGACCGACCGGACTATCGCAGCGGGGTGCGGTTTTCATTGCATCGACTCCGGCGAGAGCTGGAGCAGCAGGGGCACAGCTTGCGATACGACGAATTGGTCGAAGGACTGGACATCCTCTCGCTCAGCAGCATCGAGATCATCGCCAAGGGTGCTGACGGTGAAGAAGGCTTCGCCCGCGCTACGTACCTGACCGCACTCGCGGGCGTGAGCCGCAGCGACTATGAAGCTGATCGAGATGCCCGCTGGCTGGCCCAGTTCCATCCGCTGGTGACGCGCAGCATCGATGAGGTGACCTATCGGCAGTTCAACTATCAACGGCTCATGAATTGTGATGCGCAGCTTGCTCGCTGGCTCCTCTGCCAACTTGTCCTCAAGTACACGCAGGCATCAATGATCGACGGATTTGACATGCGCTTCAGCACGATCAAGCGTGACAGCGCACTGCTGAATGGCTACGGGCGAGTCCGAGATGCTGTCGCGGCACTTGATGAAGCATGGGATGAGCTGAAATCGCTGGGTGCGCTGCACAGCATCGACAAGAAAGAACACCGAGGCGGCCGCAACAAAATCGAGGATGTGACCTACACGATCAAAGCTGCCCGTGATTTCTCGGCCGAACAGAAAGCCGCAAACCGCCGCCGCAACGATGCCCAACGAGGTGCCTCCCAGTCATCGTCAACAGCCGGATCGAGTGCCGGGTGGCTACGTGCCGGCAACGTCGTGGCGAGCGCGCTTCACCTGCCTCGCCCACGGGTGGAATAGGTCGCGCGTGAGACCGAGCATCGGGGGGAATGGGTCGCAGGTTGCAGGGGGAACTGGTCGCGGGACGGCTTTTGACGAGGGGTTTGACTCGCGGGAGCCCTCGCCCCCAGGGGGGATAGGTCGCAGGTCGCGGGGGAGTTCAGGGGGAATGGATCGCGAGTCGTTGAAATCGCAGGGGGAATGGGTCGCAGGTCGCGCCGGAAGCCCTTGGAGGCGGCAGAAGCTGTGCATAAGTCGGCGGATTTCCGGCCTCTCTTCGACGTGCAGCAGGGGGAATGGCTCGCGGGTGACTTCTGCTATGTTGTTGATACGACAGAAGATTGCGGCGAATTTCTGCACCCCTATCCTTTTACCCTTGTTCTTATCCTTTAAGACTTATCCTTGGTCGGTGCCGCCTCGCCCGCACCGATGACGCTCCAGGCTGTCTCGAAGACTCAACACGGGCAGCTCCCTTCGCTGACGCTGCGGGCCGGGCTGTTGCGCTGCGCGTCGAGCCATCTACGGAGTCTCGCCCCTTCGGGCCGCCATCCCTCTCTCGCCAGTGCTCGGCTGCCGCTTGCGGCCTTCGGCGGGGGCACCCCCTACGGGGGTTCCCCCTCCCCCAAATCGTGGCCCCCGCGGGGCAACATTGCTTGAAGGGCGGACAAGCCGCTTGGTGGTGTTCGACGACCTGTGCGCCGTGGCATGTGTTCGGCGGGCTACGCTAAAAATCGGCTTGGGCCGATTTTCTTCACGCTACCGCCTCAGCCCTGAGTCCCCCGGACTCAGGGCCAAGCACGGTATGCCCCGGTGAACCATCTGGTGATGCGCACAGGCCGATTGGTCTTTAGAAAAGGGGGGGGCTGCCGCCGTCTCTGCTCGAAACGGACGTGCACGAAGGTGCAGAGGCCCAGCAAGGTGCCTTTGAGGCATGGGAGTGGCCCGGCCGCCACGACGCCTCCGCCTCGCCTCGGCGCTCGACATCACCAACGTGCGGGCCGGATGGACGCCCTCGGCGTTAGTCCGAGGGCGCATGGCTTACTTCTTGAGCAACAGGACGATGTGGTGCGTGATGCCCGTTGCGAGCAGCACGGCGTTCTCGTTGTTGCAGAACGGATAGCCGTTGTGCTTGATGACGATGATTTCCATTGTTTTCACCTCCTTTCTGGGCAGTCGCCTCACATCTATTTATGCGGCAGCACCAAAAGTCGGTGAAAAAACCTCGCCATCGGCGGACGCCCCTTGCAGGGGCCGCACCCCGCAAGCGACGGGCGACACTGCCATCACGTCCCCTTGCTCCCCATTATCGTAATTACGATAATTATCGTAATACACCGAAGGGGAACGACATGGCGAAGGCGGTAGCGACACAGGAGGCCGTATTTGCGGCAGCAGACGCCCTCGTTGCCGAGGGCAAGGAACCGAGCATGACGCTCGTGCAGGAGCGCACGGGCGGCTCGTACACGACCGTGAAGCGGCACCTCGAAGCGTGGGTGGCCAAGCGCAAGGGCGAGATCGCCGCCGTCGATCTGCCCGTCGACATCGAGGCGCGTGGCCGGGACTTCGTGCAGGCTCTGTACGCACATGCGCTGCATGGTGCGAAGGCGGCCGTCGCTGAGCCGCTCGCGCTGGCCGAAGCCTCCCGCGACAAGGCCGAGGGACTGCTTGCCGGTGCCGAGGCGGAAGTTGCCCGGCTGGAAGGCGTCGAGCAAGAGCAGATCGGCCGAATCGACGCGCTCACCCAGCGTGTGCGCGAGCTTGAGATGAGCACGGCGGCCCAGCAGGCGACGATTCAGGAGAAGGTGGCATCGGTTGCGCGGCTCGACGCCCAGCTTGCGGAGGCGCAGAACGCCCTTGCAGCACGCGATCAGGAGTTGGCTGGACTCCGGGCCTCGGTCAAGGCCGTCGAGGGCTTGCAGGGGCAGTTGGATGCCCTGCAACGCACCGTTCAAGGACTGACCGCTGCGGCGGGCGCTGGTGCGCCCTCGGCCAAGGGAGGAAAGAAGTGACCAGGCCGAGCCGCATCGAGGCGCTGATCGCCGACCTGCGGCTGACGGCCGCGAGTTTGCAGCAAGTTATCGATGCCTGCCAGGTCGCCGGGCCTGGGTCTGAACTGCTCCAGCACTACCCCAAGATGCTGTGTGAGCTGGCGACCCGCTGGGAAACCGAAGCCGAGCGGGTGGTGTGGCCCGAGGACTTGCCGCGCGAAGAGGTTCTCACGCCTGCCGAGGTGGCGGCCATTGAGGCGACCGAGGCCTTGCTTGGCAAGCTGCGCGGCGACGACTCAACCGGCGTGCAGCGATAGGTCGAGAGGGATCGAGCCAGACGGCGGGCCGTGTCCACGCTGAACGGCTCACCGATGACCACCACCCGCTTTTCGCCGAACTGCTCGCGGGCCGTTTCGCCCCATGCCGGGGGCACCAGACACACCACTGCCTCGCACTGGGCCAGCGTGCCGTTGTGCCGCAAGGCGGCAAAGACGCATCCGGCCTCGTAGCTGATCCAGAACCTCAGATCGCGGTCGCGCGGCGTGTCCGGCGTCAGCATCAGGCGCTCGCGCAGCTCGGGCGGGTAGGCCTCGCAGACCTCTGCGGCCGAAAGCTTGGCCGAGTGGAACACCGCCACGTTGATGTTCGGACGGTGGGCGACGAAGGCCGCCAAGCTGCGGCGGGCCTCGGGCGTGGACAGAATCGAATCGTGCTCAATCAGCATCAGCATGGCAGGGCCTCCCCCAGTGTTTGCCGGAGCGGACGGCGAACACCGCTGACCAGCTCCTCGTTGAAAACAACACGCGCCACGGCGGCTTGCAGCCGCTGCGCAGCTTCCTCATCGAAACCGCAGGGGCACAGGATCAGCGGCGCACCCGAGCGGGACGCCTGCTGGATGTAGCCCTGTGCATCCCAGTTCGGCACCACGGCCGCCCAGTAGAGCTGCCGCGTCCGGCGAAGCGTACCGGTGATCTCGCGTTCTGGCTGCTCATCCGAGCGCACCGGCCGGTGCGCCACGTCGTTGATGCGGTCGCCCAGTTCGGGCACCTCACCGCGCACGTCATCGACTGATCGCATCGCTCCAATGCGCCACCGAGTCAGCACGAGATCCACCTGCGGATAGGGCATAAGTACCTTGGCGAGCCGGGCAGCAGGCCCGATGCCGCCGATGGTCTGCCCGTACAGCAGCCGCTCGAAGTCGAAGAACAGGATCATGGTGTGGCCTTGGCTATCACTGGATCGATCGCTGCACGTCGGAGCGCTGCGCCCGCTCGCGGGCGGCGTCCACCTGTTGCCGCTTGGCGGCGAGCTTTTGCGAGGTGTAGAGCGCCATCAAGGCTTCCATGCGCTCTTTCTTCTGCCGGATCGCTGCGTTGAGCTGTGCAGACACACCCATCGCGCGCAGATAGTCCAACCAAAGAGCGCGGCTGCTGACTTGCGTGATGGACTTGTTCCATTCCGAGTCCGCGAAGCGGCGCATAGCTTCGGTGCTCATCATCTCGGCGGGCGACATGGTTTCGTAGTCACCGATGGGTGGCGACGGCAGTGAGCCGTAGCCGTCCGCGTCGTTGAGCACGCTGGAGATCGAGGTCGCGCCCTTGGCGGCGGCCTGCAAGGCGTCCCCGTTGGCGGCGGCCACCTGCACCGGATCGAACTGCGTGGACGGCGGCACGCCCATCGGCGGGGCCGCGCCAAACAGCTTGTTGTATTGCGCCATCGTGTCGCTGCCCAGCACCGGATACAGGCCGTCGTTCTGGATCGGATAGGTTTTGCAGAAGTAGGGCGACGGGTCGGTCGCGTAATTGAAAGCGCTGTTCTGTTTAGTGATGGCGTTGGGGAGCTGGGCTGGGTTGAACGTCGGGTTCTTGTTGGCGTCGGCCGAGAAGGTCTTGGCGCGGGCGTCATCCGAGTTCGGCACCCCGTAGATGAAGTGCAGGTGAACTGTGCCGCCCGGCTGCATCCCAGTGGCACCAGCACGGCCGATCTCTTGCCCTGCCTGCACCTTGTCGCCTTCCTTCACGGCGATGTAGCTCAGGTGGTAGTACACGGCCGACTGCCCGTTGTCGCGCTTGATGACCACGGTATTGCCCGCGCTGCCGCGCAGCTTGGCCCACGTCACAGTGCCCGCCGAGGTGGCATAAAGCGGGGCGGTTTGTCCGCTGGTCGAGAAGTCGAGGCCGTCGTGCATGTGCGGCTTGGTGTTGCCCGAGCCGAAGTTGGCGGCACTGCCTTCCCGGAATTTGCCGAAGCGGCCGGAGACTTGCTCCTTCGAGGTAGGCGACACCATGCAGGTGTCAGCGAATGCGCTGCCGCTGATCGCCAGCGCGAGGGTCAAAACGAGCGGCTTGCGCATCTCTCAGTCCTCGGTCAGTTGAAGAGGCTCGAAGCCCAGCTCGTGAAGCTCTGGGGTTCGGTCTGTGTGGGTTGAGCCTGCTGGCTGGCCTGCGGCTGTACCGAGGTCGAGGGCGCGGTCTGCACACCCTGCTGGGTGCTGGCCCCCGTGTTGAACACGGTCTGGTTCGAGGCGAAGGCGTTGGCGTTCACGCTGTAGGTAGTCGCGGCCGAGGCGGGCTTGTAGCCACTGCCGAGCTGCGGATCGAGGGTACTCATCGAGCCGCCCACGGCGCTGTTGGCCATGCCGTTGATGTCGGTGAACTGCTGGCCCAGCGTGTTCCATTGGCCGATGGCCTGATTGATAGGCGACGTGACCATGCCGGACACCTTGCCCACGGTCGAGCACACCTTCTTCTGCGCGTACTTCAAAACCGCGTCCTGCGCCGAGGACAGGATCGAGCCGAGCGAAGGAATTGAGAACGACAGGTCGATGATCTGGCTCACGCTCGCGAAGCACTGATCGTTCACGTCGAAGAGGCTTTCGACGTTCGGCGTGGCCGAGGCCATCTCGCTGTGCGCGCCGATGGCGGTCTTGATGCTTGCACCGATCCCCACGTCGTCGCAGTTCTTGAGATCGTCCTGCATCTTCTGGTTCATCGCCGCGTCCACAGCCGCCATCGACGCTGACACCCCGGTAGTGGCTCCGCTGCCACCCGTCGAGAAAATGGACGAGAACCAGTTGCCGCTGGTCTGGGACGCGCCCGCGCTGGCTGCCAGCGCGAGCGAGGCGCCCACCAGCACGCCGATGGCGGGCTTGGTGAGGGCGGCTTTATTCATGGCCGCCTCCACGGATGCAAGCGAGCTGGACGGTGCCGGGCTGCAGCTCGCTGGCTTCGAGTAGGCCACCCTTGACCTTGCGGATGAAGCGCGGGCCGTCTTTCTTGAGGACTGCCGCCTTCGCCACGTCGGCCAGCTTCGTGCCTACCGGCTGGACGGTGTACGAGCTGCCTTCATCTTCGTCGCCGTGGAAGATCGAGATGGCCGACACCTTGAGCGAGCCGAATACGGTCAGCGCCTCGGGTAGCTTGTGATCGCCATCAAGCTGCCGGTTTGTCAGGCCGAAGATGCCCAGCACCGACGAAGCAGAGGGCAGCGGTTCGCGGCACTCGATGGCGGCGCGCAGGATTGCCGAGGCCTTGGCCCAGTCACCGACTGCGGGGGCGTTTGCATCACGTAGGGCGGCGGGCATCTGAGCGCTGGCAAGCGTAGCGACCAGCAGGAGGGTGGAAGCGATCAGGGCGCGGGTGGCTTTCATGGTGAGCGGGCCTCTCAAGCAGCTTGGTAGGACACGGGCACGCGGTCGCGGCCCAGAACGACAGAGGCGAACTCGCGCAGCCCCGGCAGGTCGCCGAACGTGCTGGCGATTCCGCCCGGAGAAGTCAGCACCCAACGGTCGGTGCTGCCTGCGAGCGTCGCGTGCAGCTCGTAGCCGTCATTGGTGGCCACGATGCGGGCCGTGCGAACGGCGGAGGGGGTGACGCGGCGAACCCGGCTGTTGAGGTGGGTGGCGTGGAGGAAGGTGATTGAGGGGCGGCGCATGAGGTGACTCCTTACGGGATAGGGGATTCAGTCGCTTGCAGGCATGCCCGGCGCGACTCATCGACGAGACGCATGACCACGGACAGACCGGCGAGCTGGGGGTTGTTGTGGGGCGCAGTGCGGATCAGGCCTTTCGCCATCGCCTTGTCGAGCCGGTCGGCGTACTTCAACGCGAAGGCGACCTTGGCAGCGTCGTCGGCGTGTAGGAGGGCGTCCGCAGCGGCAGCCAGAATCTGGGCCATGCCCTGCACCATTTCATTGGCAGCATTCAGTTGCGGCTGAACTTCGGCCCATGCCTCCTGACGACCCTGTTGGATGCCCTGATTCATGCCCTTGCGGAAGCCTTCATTGAGGCCACGCTGATGGCCCGCTCGCTGCCCATCCTGATAGCCGATGCTTTCCATCTCGCGAGCAGCGGCAGGGGGGCTCCAATAGTCGTGGGTCATGCTTCCTCCTTCGGTGTTGTGGCGTCGCCCGTGTTGATCGGGCCATCGGGTTCGGCTGCGTCACCGGGAGTGCGCTTCGCTTCAATCGCGGCGGCGACGCGCGAATCCGCTCCCTCGTTGAACGCGGCGACAGCTTCCTTGCCGATGGTTGGTGCCGTGCGCTTGAGGGCTGCTGCTGCACCAGTGACGGCGGCAACCCCACCGTTCACGAGTGCGTCACCGGGGCCATTGGCTTGTCGCATGGCTTGAGCGGCACGGCCAGCGCTCTCGCTGACGGTCGAAGCCGCTGCCATCACTGCATGGCCCATGCCGACGCCAAGTGCATCGGAGACGCGATTGCTCATCGTGCGGCGAGGCTCGCCACCTTCCGACTCAATCGGAGGGGTGTCACCCGCCGACAAAGGGCGCGACGACTCGACATTCGATCCGCGAGCGGCACCTGCGGAGGCAACACCACTGCGGGCGGATGCCATAGATGCCCCAGTGCCCTCGGCGGCTGCATCCAGAGGCGGGGCCACACCTTGACCACCCACGTTCACAGGAGTCGTTCCGGCACCACCGCCACCACCAAGGCGGGGCGTGCCCCCACCGGAAGAAGGGCCACCAATGTGGCCGCCATTGCTGGAGCCGCCATCCTTGTCCTTGGGTAGCCCCTGCACCAACGGAGAGCGTGCCTGAGACGACAGGTTGGAACGCATTTCGCTGGATGCGCTGGTGGCACCGAGGTCATGGACACCCACGTTCAGCCATGCCAGCACGCGATCCGGCAGCACTTGGGGTAGGCCGTAGATCATGAACAGCACAGGCAGCAGCAGGCCGCCGAAGGCGATAAACCACCAGAAAAACTGGTTGAACTGGGCAAGTACACCGACCCAGCCGGTCGAAGCCGCAACGTCGCCGCGCATGGCGAAGAACGCCTTGGCGATGTAGTCAACCAGAGGGTCAGCAACCAACGTCGCAGCGAACAGGCCAATGACAGCCAGCGCCGGGCGCACGAAGAGCGCCATCAGTAGCAAGTAGCCTTGAGCTTCTGAGCCGACGAAGGTCTGACTCGGGCGCATGTGCATCACAGCCCATAGCGGTGCGGCGATGACCGTTTGCAGCACACCCAGTACCCAGCCAACAACCGTCACCATGAAGATGGTGTAGGGCAAGCTGGGCAGAAAGACGCCAAAGTAGAAGGCCAGCAGGCCGATGTAACTCTCCAGCTTGGCGAAAACCTTGAACGGGACCTCAATCAGCCAATCCCAAATGGGGTCGGTCACACCACGGAAATCGGCCTTGTTCCCCAAGATTTCGACCCCGCCTGCTGCGCCAACCACTACGCGAGCCGCAGTCATCGTGGTTTTGATGGTGAACTCGGCCGCCCACAGCATGGTTTGGTAAGAGGCCAGCAGGTCGCCGGTCAACTTCATCCGAGTGATGGCATCCGTGCCTGATCCGCTGCCGATGGCAAGGTCGGTCGTCTTCTTCATCAGGTCGTTCATTAAGAGCGTGGTCTTGGTGGACATATCTGCATCCAGCGAGCCGACATTCACGTCACTGTTCTTGTCCCGAGGCAGCAAGCTCGCCATGTCCTCAGGCTTGACGGTGGTCGAACCGGCATAGCCATTGCCAGCTTGCTCGGCCTTCTTGACGATGGTTTCAGCGATGGTCGTCACGCTTGTTTTGAGCAAGCTAGACCGGGCGTCGTCCGGGAGGCCTGCCAGTGACGGCGTGGTGACGCCGCCCACCGATTCACTGGTGATCGTTCCCACCTTGGTGCGCAACAGGCCAATGCGCTGATACCAGCCACCGGCCATTGCCCAGCCCTCCTTCGTCATATCCGCGACGAAGGCAGTAACGCCGTTGTTGATTGCGGACTCACCGGAGGTCATCTGATTCGCAATCGCGGCGACGATCTGATCCTCTCGGTTCTTCACGATGGTGTTGAACTGCGACGACTGCACATTGGTCCAGCCCGGCTGACTGACGTCGCTGGGCATCGTGTTGACCCAGTTGTCGATGTCTTGCATCAACCCCATCGCAGCAGCGGCCTTCTGGCTTGCCAAACCTGCGCGCACGTTGTCGAGTGCGGCTTGTGTTCCCGAGGTGTCGCTGTAGTTGCCAGAGGGGGCATAGGTGGTCAATGTGACGGTGCCGCAGATCGGCTCACCGCCGCCGAGATTGGTCGCCGCGTTGCGATCCTTGATATAGAACGTGTAGTCCGTGCGCGTGCCGGTGACGAACTGCTTGTCTGCTGCGGCCGAATCCGCCATCACAGCGGGATTGCCTGCTGCATCGGCGTAGATGGTGTTGGCAGCGCGGGCGCAGTAAGCCGCCGCGAGGTACTGCTTGGCGAAGTCCCGCAGCCCGAAGTAGGTGCCAGTCTGGTAGGAGGTTGCGACGATGCCATCGGGTTTGAGTAACCCCATGCCCATGCCGACGTTGTAGACGGTGTTGGCGAATCCGATGCTCCACAGCGAGATCATCAGCACGAGCATCTGGATGAAGCTGTAGCCACTGGTCGAGGGCAGGAGCACTGCGCCACCAGCCACGATCCGCACGGGCGTCCAGACCGTGCTCCACGCCTTGCCCATCGCCTCGCCATCGTTGGCCGTGTTGATCGCGCCCATCGATGCCACGTAGGACACGATGATCGAGCCGACGACCAGGACACCGGAGTTGAAAACGCTGAACACCGCCGCCAGCAAGTTGCTTGCTGCGGCGACGGTGTTCGGGTCTTGCCCCTTCACCAGCACGTCGATGATGGGGCCGAAGATGTGACCAAGGATGCCGACCGTCACGTCATCCGGCGAAGGTGAGAAAGGCATCTGGGCCATGTGTTCGACTCCGATCAGTTCTTTTGCGCTTGGAAGAATCTTAGGCCATGCTGCATACACGCGCAACTATACGCACCAAAAGCAACAAGCCTATGTTTTTTGAGCGACACACAATGTTTATCACAGTGTTTGCGCACTGTTTGACACATTGTTGAGGTGTCGAAGTTGCGCTAGAAAATCGTCTTTTTTGAAGGAGAGAAAAATGCAGATTGCGACTGTTTCCGGGGCCATACAGGTGCCCGACCTGAAAGCACGGGCTGGGGCCGCGCACGAGCGCGTGAGGATGGTTGGCGCGGCCGTCGTACGTCCCGCCAAGGAGCTTGGAGCGCGTCTAAGCGCTGTTACCCGAAAGCCGTGGTTTTTCCCGGCGCAGGTGGTGGCGGTCTTGGGCCTGTTGTGGCTGCAACAGCACGGCTACTTGCATGTGCCAGTGACGATGTGCGACTGGGCCAGAGTCGGCAAGTAGCTTGTCATCGGGATGCGAGGGCGCTGCTTCCGCAATGCTCCCTCGCCAGCGTCACGGCAGTGCCCATCCGTGCAAACTGCCGTCCGCATCTGGGTAGGGCAGGCAAGCCCCGTTTTTCACCTTCCAGCCCGGTGCGCTGCATCTTGCTACCTGCTGCAAGCTACCCACCAGAGCCAAGCGATATGCCAGTTGCCCCTCTGGCGTGTTCGCCCAAGTGGCTGCTGCGGATTCATTCCGCGCTACTTTGATGGCTGCGCCATATCCTGCTTCTTTCCCTTGATCGAAGGCCATCCAGCCAGTTATCAGTAAGCTGATTGAGGCTGCTCCGATCCCGATGGCCAGCGCTTTCCACTGCTGTTTTCTTGCGGTGTCACTGGCCACTTGGTTGAGCGCTTTGCCGAACTGCTCAACGAGGTCGCTGTGTGCCAGTTGAGCTGCCGTAGCTGCCACCTGCCGGGTTGTTTCTTTCGTCTCGCGGACTACTGTCTTGGCTGCCGCCTCGATGCGGCCCGGCATGCTGCTGTACAGCCCGTTGTAGAACTCCAGCACGATCATCAACACCATGATGGCGTCGTTCTCGCGCACATCCAGCACGTTCATCACACGGGCAAGCCGATCAACTTCTTCTTGTGGCGGCTTTCGCTGGAAAGCCGCCTCGAAGGCGGCAGCAACAGCCAAGGTCATCACATCACCTGCGCAAGCGACTTGAATGCTTCGTCACGCCACCGGATCAGTTCGGCCCTGTGCCCCAGCGGCATCTCTTTCATTGCTGCCTGTATCGTCAGACGTTGCGTCGCCATCTGGTCCGCTACCCTGTCCGCGAGGTCGGGAAAGTCCAATGTGTGGCCGCCGCCCTCTTCGATCCGCTTCTTCAACTGACTGCCGTTGTAGAGCTGGAACTTTTCAGTGCTGCCGTAGTACCCGTTGCGCACCACATGCACCTGATGGTCTTTGCCCACGGGCATTGCATCAAGGTAGTCGGCCAGCAATTCCAAACTGTCCCTTTGTCGGTTGATGACCCACATCGTGACCATCGTCCTGCCGAGTTCCCCCAAGGTGCTTTTCAGCGTCTGCCCGTAGCGTGCTACCCCCGCGCTGTTTCTTGCGGCTGTGTTCACGATGACCGGGATGCCGCGAGCCTTGTCGAGCGAGTTGATCATCTCAATCCACCCATCCGCTTCGTCGAGGCTCATGGCCGCGCACTGGACTGTCTCCGAGTGCGCCTTGAAAACGTCTGGGTTCGCGTCATCAGTTTCGATCACAAAAGGCTCAATGCCACGCTGTAGGAAAGCGTCGATCAAGGCGGTTGCCACCATGCTCTTTCCGGTTCCGCCCTTGTTACCGGCGCACAGATAAATCTTGTTCATGTCATTGCTTCCTCAGAGTTGTTGGCGATCAGGCCGGGTGATTGCAGCGGTTGCGCTGCTGGTGGTGCTCGGTGCTTGCGATAGAGCCGCTGCTGCGCGCTCCCCAATGGTGGGTGCGGATGCCAAGTTTTCACTGGGGCGCGATGCGTGTGGCGTGCTATCAGGGGTGGCGCTGGTGGCTACCGCCTTGCGCTTCCCCGATGGCTTCTTGCTGTTGGCCTTGCTGCGCTGCAAGTAGCTCTTCAAAGTAGGAGCCCCTATCTCAAGCCCTTCCGTCGTGAGGTATTCGGCCACCTGTTGAATCGTCCAATTGCGCTCCCGGATCAATGCCAGGATGTCCGCCGCAAGCAACCTGACCTCTTCCTGTTTGCTGATCTCCCGAGTCTTGTTTTCCACCGCGGGCAAGGCGCGCAATTTCGCCGCAAGTTGCTCCGCTTGTTCAATCGTTCTCCGCATTTCCATACGCTCCTCAAATGCTCTGTTCGTGCATCGTAGGAGCGACGTGCTGGGTTGAACATGCTTTAGCTGGCCGTGGGAAAAATTGTTCTGTCTGGATTTGTTTTCAGGGAAAGAGGCGTCTGCATACTGACTGCTACTGGGGTGTGCCATAACCACGTAACAGGATGGCCCTTGTCGAACACATAGCGCTCCGCGCCATGTGCCCGCCAAGGGACGCCGTGTCCTCGACGCTCCGCGTCTCGATCCGTGGCTCACCTCATCCTGCCCTGCCGGGGGCCGGTGACAACGATGTAGACAAACAGACACACCCCGCCGCCCACGGGGCCAGTTGAAGGAGCCCGCGAATGCCGTTTGAGGTCAAAGAAGGAGAACCGCTGACGCAGCGGGTCGGTGTTCGCTTTACCGAGAAAGAAAAGGCAAAGTTGCAGAAGCTGGCTGATGACGCTGGCTTGACAGTCAGTGAGCTGGTTCGTCGCATCACCTTTGGGCGCAAGCTCATCACCGACTTGGAAGAGCAACACATCCGAGAACTCAACCGACTCGGAGGCTTGCTCAAGAAGCTCTACCTACAGTCGGGTGGCGTGAATGCAGCAGAAAGCGCCAGGGTGCTGCGACGCATCTATGCCGTTATCGACGAGCAGGCCAATCGGGCGAGCATCCGATGATCCTCAAGAAGATTCCTGTCGATCAGGACAAAGCCGGGCGCAAGTCAAAAGCGACCAACATCAGTGACCTGACCGAATACATCGGTGCGCCGGATGACGCGGCCCGTCTGACCCGGCTCGGGTATCACATCGACGACGATGGCGTGATCCACGGCGGAGACGGTGAGCAGCCGGAGAAGGTTCTTTATCTGACGACACGCGGCTTCAATACCAGTACCTTCAAGGGTCAGCAGGCAGAGATGATTGCTCTCTCAATGGAGTGCAAGAAATCGAAGTACCCGATTCAGCACTGGGTGGCGAGCTGGCATGAGGATGAGCAGCCGACACCTGAGCAGGTGGAGGAACTGCTGGACATGTTCCTTGAGCAGCTTGGGCTTGAGAAGCACCAAGTTATCGCGGCGTTGCATCGCGACACTGACAACATTCACCTGCACATCGCAATCAACAAGGTCAGCCCCGAAACCTATCAAGTGGTCAAGCCTGCGAAGGGCCGAGACAAAGAGGCGGCACAACGCACGCTTGCAATCATCGAGCATCGCCAAGGGTGGCGGCCTGAAAGAAGAGCACGCTACACGGTGATGGACGATGGCACCGTCGCCCGTGTCGGCAGGCTGGATAGCACGCCCAGCGTGCCGACCCGCGCGGGGGACATGGAGAACCGCACGGGCCAGAAGAGCGCGGCACGAATCGCCATCGAAGAGGCTGGCGAACTCATCCGGGCTGCATCGAACTGGACCGAGCTGCATCAAGGCCTCGCCGAGCGCGGAATGCGCTACGTGAAGGCCGGTGGCGGTGCGCATATCTACGTGGGCGATCAACCCGTCAAAGCGAGCACTGCGGGCCACTGGTGCAGCTTGCCGAAGCTCACCAAGCGGCTTGGTGCATTCGAGCCCGCCGCCTCCGCTGTCGTAGCGGTTGAACGCAAGCCAGAACCGTTGCGGCCAGACCTGCCCGGCTGGGATGACTACATTGTCGCTGCGACCGATCACCGCGCACACCTCGCGCGGAAACTGCTTGAAGAGAAGGAGCGCTACGAGCGCGAGCTGGCCCAGTTCCGGGCAGAGAAGGCAGAGCGCAGCGCGGCCATCGCCGCCCAGAACTGGAAGGGCAAGGGTGAGCTGTTGAATGCCATGCGCAGTGTGGCGGCAGCAGAAGCCAAGAAGGTTGAGCTGGAAATCAGGGAGCGGCATCGGCGCGAAGCCAAGGCGCTGCGAGATGCCCGCGAAGCATGGCCCGAGTACCACGACTGGCTTGCCAAGTGGTTCAGCGCCGAAGATGCGGGGAACTACCGATACCACCGGCACGAACCGCTGCGCCTCGAAGGTGACGGCGACAATGAGGCCTTGCCGCGCGATCTCCGTGCCTTCGCGGGCGAGATCGTCGGCAGTGCGGTGGAGTACCGCCGCCAAGGGGCGGCGGGGGGTGTGTCTGAGGCAGTGTCATTCACCGACCACGGCCGTCGCATCGACGTGCAAGAGGCGCACGACGTGGCTGCAACCTTGGCCGCCCTACAGCTCGGGGCCGCCAAGTGGGGCAAGGTCAGCGTATACGGCTCGGACGAATACAAGGCCACATGCGTTCGGCTTGCTGCGGAGCATGGCATCCGCATCGCCAACCCTGAACTTCAAGAACAAGTTGAGGCGGCCAAGGAAGCACGCCGGGTAGCACGGGAGGAAGCAATGCGCGCACCGCAGATGAGGCTCTTTGCGCAGTACCACGAAGCAATCGGTGCGGACAGGTACACGCTCACGTCGATCAAGATGGCGGCCGATCATCGCAAGGCCTTTGTCTTGGGTGGCAAGGACGGAGTGGAGGCCGCAGTGGTGGAGCGACGGATGCGGGAGCTGTTGCGCTTCCACGCACGCGGCGAGAACCTGTACTACACCCCGCGCAGCGAGAGGATGCACCATGTGCTGCTCGATGACTTGAGCGACGCCAGCCTGCGCCAGATGCTCGCTGACGGCTACCGGCCTGCCGTGGTGATGGAATCCAGTCCGGGCAAGTTGCAGGCCATCCTGAACGTGCCCAAGCTGGGCCGCCCGGACGATCAGGACGTGGGCAATCGCCTGATCGTCGCCCTCAACAAGCAATACGGCGACCCCAAACTGCAAGCCTGCATCCATCCACACCGCGCGCCGGGCTTTGAAAACCGGAAGTGGGAGCCGGGTGCGCCTGCGCCGAAGTACCAGCGGCCTGATGGCACCTTTCCGGTGGTGGAGCTGCGGCACACCGTGGCCTGCACCTGCGATAAGGCATACGCGCTGAGCTGTGTCGTTGCTCGCCAGCTTGACGAGGAAGTCCGGATGGCACAGGACCGGATGCCTGCCCTGCCCGTTGCGGCGCGTACTGCACTGTCCAGCAGTGCCTACGAAGCCCACTATCGCGACATCGCTGCGCGCCACAAGGGCGACGGCATCGACCTGTCGCGCGTGGATTCGATGATCGCCGTGCGGCTCCGGGCCACAGGGCACGGTCAGGACGAGATCGCGACCGTGCTTGAGGCCTACGCGCCGTCGATCCGTACCGCAGACGAGGGCCGCAACTGGCATGACTATGCCCAGCGAACAGCGCGCTATGCCTTTGGCCCGGACGGCTCGCGGATGCTCGCCAAGATCGAGCGCTACCGCGAGCAGTTCCAGCGCCTTGAAGGCCGTGATCCAGCCCATGAAGGGCCGAGAATGGGGGGGTGATGTCCCGCGCTGAAACACTCACACCTGCACTGCCACAAGGCTTTTCGGCCGACGAGCTTGCAGCCGCTGCCCACTGGGTGGTGGCCCGTGCTGGCCCTGCGGCAAGTGGGCCACGTATCGCCGCCACGTTGGAGGCCTTGCAGGCGGTTGCGCGTCGGGCTCGCCGTGGGCCGGTCTGCTTTCGCCCGGCTCTGGTTTGGAGGTGCTGCACATCCCGGCCGACAAGCCAGGCATGGGCCAGTTGGCCAGCTTGACCGGGGAGGTCGACCAAGCGGCTTTACGCGACATCGGTCGCGCGCTGCGAGCCGAGTTCGTGGCCTGCGGCACGGACATGTTGCGGGTGCAATTCGATGATGGCGCGGAAGTGATCGTGTACGCCATCGAGGTGCGGGCCATCGTGATGGCCGCCGCCAACATTCAACTCACTGACGGAGGTGCCAACTTCCAAGCATGAGTAGTCGGTAGGTATGTGCATACCTACCGAGATTGCTCATCAGCTTGACTCAAGAGGCAAGACCAAGATCGCCCTCGGCGTCAGCAACGCCTTGTTCGCGGATCAGAGCACCGGTCTGCTGCTTGGTAAGCGCGGAACGCGTCTTGTTGGCAGCGTGGAGCTTTGCAATGGTTGGCATTTCGTCGGCGGTGAAGGTAACAGGCGAGTCCGGGTTGTTTTTCTGGCTGTTCTTGGTCATCTGGAGTGCGATGACTTCGGAATCAACGCCGTTGGCCAGCGCAGATGCGACGCGGGCGGCGGCGTGGCCAGTACGGCTGGTTTGCGTAGAAGTGAGTTCTTCCCATGCGTCTGCTGCGCCGTCAACAATGTTGTTCAGATCAATGCTCATCTTTAGCCTCTCTTAAGCTGGTGCTCGCGCCATAGCAAGCGGGTTGTCAACAGCGGAGCTGACAATGCCGCTGGTTCTTGTGTCACGACTTCATGCTCTTTGTGATGTCTGAAATCGTGGGTTGTGTCACGCCATACTGATCGGCGAGTTGTCCTTGCGTGTACAAGCCGGAGCTGTAGAGGCCCTGAATTTCCTTGCGCTCTTTGTCCGTGAGTCGAGCCGTGCTTGCATGAGGAAGGCAGTTGCTAAGCTGCTGCTCAAGCGAGTTCAGTTGCTGTTGAACTGAATTCAGTTGCTGTCGCTGTTGCCATGCTGCTTCAAAGGCTTCCTTGGCACAGTCGGGGCTTGTTGCTGCAATTTGCAAGATCGCATTGCTCAGCTTCTGGGTTTGGTCTTTCAAATCTTGAACCGCGCGCCTTGTCGTTGCGATGTCGCTGCGTGAGAAGCTCTGCTGCTGTGCAGCTTGCATAACTTGCACCGTCGGTGCTTTGGGGGTGATGTCGTCTTCGGGCGGCATTTCGTTTTCCTTGCGGCAAGGCGTTTCCACATAAAACACATACGGATTATATGTGTTTTATGTGCGCATGCCAAGTGGCGCTGCGACAGTCCCGAAAACGGTGGTTTGTTGGACGGTTACCGCAGGGGCCGGTTTGCCCTGTCCAAAGCGTCCTCCGGCTGTTAAAATTGCCGTCAATTTATCAACGTCCAGCAAACACACCTTTGCTGGACATTTTTTGTGTCTGGAAGGCGGGATCGGCCAATGGGGCAGCGCATCGGGTACGCCCGAGTCTCGACGGATGACCAGAACCTTGATTTGCAGCTCGACGGGCTGCACAAGGCTGGTATTACCGACGACCACCTCTATTCCGACACCGCAAGCGGCAAGGATGCCGAGCGCAAAGAGTTGGCTGCGTGTCTCAAGGCGCTGCGCGAAGGTGACACCCTCGTCGTGTGGCGGCTGGATCGCCTCGGCCGCAGCCTGCCCGACCTTGTGCGCATCGTCGGCGAGTTGGAACAGAAGGGTGTCAGCTTCGAGAGCCTGACGGAGAAGATCGAGACGGGGAGCGCGGCAGGCAAGCTGGTCTTTCACGTCTTTGCTGCGCTCGCTGAGTTCGAGCGCAACTTGATTCGCGAGCGTACTCAAGCCGGGCTTGCCGCAGCTCGGGCTAGGGGTCGAAGCGGAGGCCGCAAGCCCAAGCTCGATACGCAGCAGATCAAGGAAATCATGCGACTGATGTCTGACCCGTCGATTCCGGTTAGCACCATCGCCAAGCGATACCAAGTGTCGCGCACCACAATTTACAAGGTAGCTCCCGTTAGGCGGCCCGAGCCGAAGCGGCAGCCCTGAAAACAGAAGGACAAGAATGGACACCAATACCAAGAAGGGCTACGACCTCATCAACCGACGCCGCAAGCAGTGGGTCAACGAGGAAGAGGTACGTCACGCATGGATGAAGGGGCTTGAGGAGGCTTTGCAGATCGACTTGGATGCCGAGCGAGCCAAGCGCGACTCCAGCTACAACAATGTCGTTATCGAATTCAAAGGCCCCGGCCTTTTCAAGGGCAGTGAAACGAGTCCGAAGTTTATTGAGGCAACCGATGGTCGCCTCTTGAAGTACATCCCTCGCTTGGCATCCGAGCAAGGGCTGGACGAGAAGGACTACATCGGCATTGCCATCGACGGGGATCACGTGGGCTTTGCCCAGGTGCAGGACGGAACGATTGTCCACCAGCCGCTGATGCCGTTCTCGACTATCACCTTCCAGATGGTGGTCGATGCGCTGAGGGCCAACTTCCGGCGAGCCATCACATCCGAGAACCTGGCCGAGGACTTCGGGCATCTCTCCAGCACCGGCCGAGAGTTCATGCAGGAGCTGTCCAACGCCCTCGCTGACGCCCTTGGGCGACCAGGCAATCGCAAGATCAAGATGCTTTTCGAGGAATGGGCAACCCTGTATGGGCAAGCCGCCGACCTCAGCATCCAGCAGCGTAAGAAGATCAACGGGTCGTTGGGCTTTGACTTCGCTGGCCCGGCCGCCATTGACCTGCCCGCCAAGCTTTTCGTCACCCACACCTTCCATTCGCTGCTGATGAAGTTGATCGCAGCCGAGATCGTGGCTGCGCACGGCATGGCGTCCAGCACGTCCCTGATCCATGAGCTGCTGGCTCTCGGATCGGACGAAGCGCTGATCGACGCCCTGCGCTCGGATGTCGAGAACGGCGGGTTCTTCAACGCAGTCGGCTTGCATGGCTTCGTCGAAGAAGCAATCTTCAGTTGGTATCTGGACGCCACAACCAAGAAGGCCATTCGCACGTCGATGTGCCTGGCGATCCGCACCCTGCTGGCCCAGCTCTCGGTCTATCGCTTCGACACCATCAAGAAAACCGGCCGCTCGCGCGATGTCCTGCGTGACTTCTATCAGGACCTGGTGCCGGAGGAATTGCGCAAGAGCCTTGGCGAGTTCTACACGCCGGACTGGTTGGTCGAGCACTCCGTAGCCAAGCTCGGCTACAAGCGGGACAAGTGGCTTGCAGCTAGGCTCCTTGACCCGACATGCGGGTCTGGTTCGTTCTTGCTAGAGGCCATCGAGCAGAAGCGCCGAGCGGCCCTGACGGCGGGATGGACTGCTGAGCAGACCGTGGACATGCTGACCACGACGGTCTGGGGCTTCGACCTCAACCCGCTTGCGGTGCAATCCTCTCGCGTCAACTTCCTGATCGCCATCGCAGACCTGTTGCAGCAGTGCAAGGGCAAGGACGTTGAGATTCCCGTGCTCCTGGCAGATGCGGTGTACTCCCCGGCCCCGCATCCAGACGGCGACCAAAAGGTTGTTGAGTACAGCATCGGCAGCCAGCAGGCCAATCTACAAGTCGTTCTCCCTGTCGACCTGGCACGTGATCGTGTGCTGCTGGACAAGGTATTTCAGCTCATGGGTGAAGAGGTCGAAAACGACACCGAGTACCCTCCTGTCGCGAAGGCGCTGGTGAAGGCTCGAATCCTGAGCAAGGCGCAGGCCGACGAATGGCATGACCACCTCAAGACGACCTATGACCAGGTGCTCGCCCTGCACCGGCAGAACTGGAATGGAATCTGGTTCAGGATCGTGCGCAACTTCTTCTGGTCAGCCACGGCCGGGCAGTTTGACGCCATCGTTGGCAACCCGCCTTGGGTGCGATGGTCGAACCTCCCCGAGGCGTACCGGAACCGAGCCAAGCCGACCTGCGAGAAATACGCCATCTTCTCGGACACCAAATTCCACGGTGGCAACGAGCTAGACATCTCCGCCATCATCACCTACACGACGGCCGACAAGTGGCTGGTCGAGGATGGACGGTTGGTGTTCGTCATCACGCAGACGGTTTTCCAGTCCCCTTCGTCGCAAGGCTTCCGGCGTTTCCGCATCAACGCAACCGACCGCTTGGTGCCGATCTCCATTGATGACATGAAGGAGCTAAAGCCGTTCCCAGACGCGGCCAACAAAACGGCCGTCGCTATGTTCACGAAGAAGGTTCGGGGAACGACCCGCTATCCGTTGGACTACCGGGTTTGGCTTGGCAAGCCCAAGACGGACGATGCAGGCAATCCGAAGAAGGGGCGTGGCGGTCAGGTGGCCCGCTTGAAGGCCATCGACCCACGCTTGCATCGTGCCGAAGTCATCGACCTTGTGGAAGTGATCCAGATGGAGGCCAATCCCGTCTCCCAGACGATGGAGGGGGCACCCTGGGCAATCATGAAGCCGGGACACTTCGCAGCGTGTCAGCCAATGTTCGGAGCTTCGACTTGGGTCAACGGCCGCAAGGGCATTACGACCGACCTCAACGGGGTTTATTTCGTCGATGTGATCGACTCGAACCCTGTGGCACAGACGGTCAAGGTGCGCACCAGGCCGCACGAGGGAAAGACCGACTTGGGCCAGCCGCGCGAGTTCTGGGTTGAGGCTGAGAGCTTGTTTCCCCTCGCGAAGGGCGCAGGCGACTTGCATCCCTGCTACTTCCTGCCGGAGAACACCCTATATGCGTTTGTGCCCAACAAGGGCATTGACCGCGCCTCGTTGGACACCGCAGCGGCGTGCTACAGCAGCCACACGAATCCCAAGACCTTCAAGTTCTTCAAGGCGTACAAGTCTTTCCTGGAGTCCCGTTCCACTTTCAAGACGCGCATGAAGGGCGCACCCTTCTTCGCGATCTACAACGTGGGCGATTACACCTTCGCGCCCTACAAGGTCATTTGGGCTGAGATGACGGGCGACTTCTCGGCGGCCGTGGTGGCGTCAGGCTCGGTGCCGGGCTACGGGCCGCGTGTCTATGTACCTGACCACAAGCTCTACTTTGCCGACTTCGACCAGCCGGAACCGGCTTACTACCTGTGTGGCCTGCTGCACTCGGAAATCGTCAAGGAGATGATCGAGGCGCACAACGTGGCGACCAACATGGGCGACATCTTCAAGCATGTGAGCTTGCCGGACTATGACGCAACGTCGGCCGACCACATGGCGCTTGCCGAGCTGGTGAAACAGGCCCACCAGGAGCATGACTCCAAGGCTCGGGCCAAGATCGTTGCCAAGGTTCGAGCCGCGGCTGCAAAGATCATCGACGCGGAGATTGCACTGCGCCGGTGATGCGTTTGAAAGGACACGACCAGTAGCAGGTGCTATCAAGCGGCCCTACAGCGCCGTCATGCATCGTCATCGTAGGAAGCCAGGGATAAATATGAGCGATCAATACACCTACGCGAAATTTTGGCGCTGCGCCCTACAGGTCAACCCTGTCGGCTACAACGGCACTTACAGGGGAGCCGATCACGGACTGGATGAAGGCGGATACAACCAAGCCCTACTCCAAAAGTGTCTTGAGCTGGGCATCACGGTTGTGGGCCTAGCTGATCACGGCAGCGTGGCCAGCGTCGATGCCTTGCGTCAGGTTCTACAGCCTCGTGGGATCGTGGTGTTCCCCGGCTTCGAGATCGCCTCGAATGACAAGACCCACTACGTTTGCCTGTTTTCCGAGGAAACGACGGGACAGCAACTCGAACGCTACCTGGGCAATCTCGACCTTCTTGACCCAACAGACGGTGTTCGCCCGTCTCGATTGAGTTCCGAGCAGTTGATCGAGAAAGTCGATCAACTCGGAGGCTTCATCTACGCTGCGCACTGTACGTCGGACAGCGGCCTCCTGAAGAACCGGCTCAACCATGTGTGGAAGCTCCCCAAGCTGCGCGCGGCCCAGATACCGGGGCCGATAGATGACTTGGCGGGGGTGGAAGGTGACTTCTACCGCAAGGTGCTGCTGAACAAGGATGATGCCTACCGGCGTGAGCGGCCCGTAGCAGTCATCAATGCCAAAGATGTCGCCAAGCCGGAGGACTTGGAGCAGCCGGGGGCCACTTGCCTCATAAAGATGACGCGCCCCAATTTCGCTGCGTTCAAGGTCGCCTTCCTTGACTCAGGATCGCGCATCCGCCTGAACTCCCAGCAGGCCGAAAGTCCGATTGGCAAGGTGGTCCGCATGACTGTCACGGGCGGCTACCTTAATGGCGTCCGGGTCGATTTTTCCGACCATCTCAACACGGTGATCGGCGGCCGTGGAACGGGTAAGTCAACCTTGCTCGAATGCCTGCGCTTCGCCTTGGACTTGCCACCCAAAGGCAAACAGGCTCAGAAACTCCACCAAGAGATCATCAAGGAGAACCTTGGTCGCTCGGCCGGTCGGGTTGAGCTGACAGTGGTGTCCTCTGCCCAGAACGGCAAGCAGTACACCATCTCGCGCCGTCATGGCGAGCCGCCGATGGTGCGTGACATGGATGGCAATGTCTCCACCCTGCTCCCGCGCGACTTGCTGCCGGGCATCGACATCTATGGGCAGAACGAGATTTACGAGCTGGCCCAAGATGAAACCAGCCGGGTGCAGTTGCTGGGTCGCTTTCTTCCCCAAGACGGGGAGTACGAGGCGAAGAGCGCCGACGTGCATAGGCGCTTGAAGGACAACCAGCAGAAGCTCACGAAGTCCCTGACCGATCTTGATGAGTTGAATGCACAGGTTGAGCGCTTGCCTAAGCTGGAAGAGCAGCTTCGCGGTTTTGATGAGCTGGGGATCAAGGAGAAGCTGGCCACGACCTCATTGCTCGCACGCGAGCGAGAGATTGCCAAGACCGCTACTGATGGCGTGCAGAGCTTTCGCGACGCGCTTTCAGACCTGCGTGACAGCTTGCCTGACCTTGACTTCATCAACGATGAGGCTCTTGAGGGGTTGCCTGACTCTGCCCAGTTGCTCGCCATGCGCACGACGCTGGATGGACTCAAGCAGGGGTTCACCGACCATCTGACCGCCATGCAGGTCTTGCTTGATGACAAGGCAGGACAGTTCACCACCCAGCATGGCGCATGGCAGCAGGCGATTCAGGCGCACGATGCCGAGTTGGAGAAGGCGCTGCGGACGTTGCCCGCCACTGCTGGAAAGAGCGGGCAGGAGATCGGTGTTGCCTATCAGAAGTTGATGGAGGAGATTGAGCGCATCAAGCCCATGAAGTCGCGGGCAACTAATCACGAGTCCCAGCGCAACGCCTTGCGTCAGGAGCGGCGCAACTTGTTGGCTGAGCTGTCCGATTTGCGTGGGCAACGCATACAGGCGTTGCAGAAGGCCGCGAAGAAGCTGAACAGGCGGCTTGAAGGCAAGCTCAAGGTGGAAATCGTGCCGGAGGCTGACCGCACGCCATTGGTGACGTTCCTGCTTGGTTGCAAGCTGGACGGTGTGGGTGAAAAGCGGCTTGCGTTCATTGAGGACGCCGAGACGATCAGCCCGTTGTCGCTGGCCCAGTCGATTCAGAAAGGGTCTGCCGACGTGCAACTCGATTGGGGCGTCACGCAGATGGTGGCCGACGCACTCACCAAGCTCCAGTCGTCTCAGCTCATGGAGCTGGAGGCCTTGGAGCTGGAGCATCGCGTGGACATCTTCTTGAATGTCGCGCACGGCCAAGCCGATCCGGTATTCAGGCCGCTCAACAAGCTCTCTACGGGCCAGCAGTGCACGGCAATCCTACACATGCTGCTGCTTGAGAACGTCGATCCCCTTCTGATGGATCAGCCGGAGGACAACCTAGACAACGCTTTCATTGCAGATCGGATCGTCGCCGAGTTGAGGGAGGCAAAGACCAGTCGGCAGTTCTTGTTTGCGACACACAACGCGAACATCCCGGTGTTCGGTGATGCCGAGTGGATTGGCGTGTTCACGGCCGCTGAGAACCAAGGGTGTCTCGGGCTGGAAGCACAAGGCTCGATTGACGTTCCCGTGATTCGAGATCAGGTGGCCAGCATTCTGGAAGGCGGGCGCGATGCCTTCATTCAGCGCAAAGAGAAGTACGAGTTCTAGCCAGACCGTCGCGCCTGGCGGTCATTGCCTCGTCGAGGAATTGCACCACGGCCAGGCCGAGTTTCCCAAGGAATTGATCCAATGACCGCAAGCAAATATGCCGCCGAGTGGGCCGCTGCTATCGAGCGTTCCAAGCGCTTCAACCTCACCGTCCCCACTCACGAGTTGAAGCCCGCGCACCGCTACTTAAACGACGCCCGGCATGCCGAGTTCCCCTATGTCGTGCAGAAGGGCCTCGGCGACTTAGATTTCCCAGACGTGGTGGCGCAATGCCTATCGCTCCACTATCGCCTTGTCCCGGTTTTGGAGGCATGGTTGGGATGCCCCGTACTCTATACCCTCGGGTGGGTCGATGATGGCACGGACAAGGGCATGTTCAAGTTCGACGAGCCGTTCATCGCTGAGAAGCTCCAGAGCGGGCACGTCGGAGGCACCGTCAACATGCACGCATGGCTCACGCTGCCAAGTTTGGAGGTAATCGATGTAGCCTTGGTGACTTCCCTTGCTGTCTTAAATGGCTGGGACGAAGGGCATGGTGCTGTGCTTGCCAAGCACGCGGATGAGGTCACCGGCATGGCTTACAAGCCAATGTTGATCGGCCCGGACTTCTTGCGGAAGACCGGCCTCATGGTGGAGTGGGGCGTATACACGCTCTGATCGCTCGCTGTGCTCTACCACTGCGCGTCAGGTCAGCCGCCAAAGTCCTCGCAGTGATAATTGAGGTGACTGCCCTGTAGCGGCGTTTTCCTCCCTGACGCCCGCAGTCTTGGCCGCCCCACTTAGTCGGGGCGGCTCTTTTATACCGACCAAGGCAGCAGTTTGGCGATGTTGCGTGCGTCGTCGAGGCCTCGGTGGTGCGCGCCATCGAGCGGCAGGCCGACCATCTGCAAGGCTCTGGCCATGCCGACTTCCTTGATCTTTCTGGCCTTGGCGAACCGGCGCTTGAGGTTCACATGCTCGAACGCTGCGAGCGGGTGCTGGATGCCGTGGCGCTCGCAATCTCGAACAAGCTGCTTGGCATCGAACTGGCCCCAGCTCCCCCACGTTGCGCCCGGTACTAGATGGCGTTGGGCGAAGCTGGCCAACCGTGCCGCGACCGCTGGGAACAGCTCTGCACCGCCCACGTCGGCCTGCTGGATGTTGGTGAGCTGCCGACAAAACGGGGTGAGCTCAGGGCGCACTACGGGGCGCACCAGCTCCTGAAACGTGTCGAGCACGGTGCCCTCGGCCGTGGCCCAGACCGCGCCGATCTCGATGATCTCCATTTCGCTTGCCGGGAGGCCATCGCCATCGTCGCAGGTGGCCTCAAGGTCGATGACCAGCACGGGCACGCTGGTCAGCAGCTCGGCAGCCGTCATGGCTGCCCCCGCAGCAGTTCGGCCAAGCGCGACAGCGCGGCCGGGTCAGAGAGGCCGGCGTCGGCCTGCGTGTGAACCAAGTGCGTGCGGTCTGCATCGTCCCAGCCGTCTGCGTCGTCGTCGATGGCAGCCCAGCGACGCAGGCGATGCAACGTGACCCAGCGGCGCACTTGTTGGTGGCGGGTTGCGTCCTGCCAGTACGAGTACGGCAGGCCATGCGAATTGGCGGGATCGGTCTGGATGCGATGCCACGTTGATCCCACCACGCGGCGGCGCAGCGCCATCGGCAGGAAGTCGCGCACCTCCGCGAAAGGCAGACGCCGTGCCCAACTCGTGGAGAGCACGAGCTGGACGTGCGGATTCGCTGCCAGCAACGAGGCCAAGTTGTCCGCCCACATGAACAACTCGCCGTCCCCGACCAGCGCCGGGCCGTGCTCACCCATCACCACCAGCGAGGGATGCCGCACGCCGTCGTAGTCGAGGAAAAGGATCAAATGACCCCCTTGAGGGCGTCGAGCAGCGACTGTCCTCCTCTGCGATCCAGCCAGCGCGCCTGCATCCCGTAGGCCTGCGGCCCGTCGAAATCGCACCGCTTGCTGTCGCCCACGAAAACCGCTTCGGACGGGGCGCAGCCCAACTCGGCGCAGGCGAGCCGGTACATCGTTGGGTGTGGCTTGGCTACGCCCACTTCGTAGGACAGCACGTAGGCGTCCAGATCAGGCACAAGGCCGCGCACGGCAGAGCCGTACTCGTGGGCGAGGTTCGAGCAGACGGCCAAACGCAAGCCTGCGGCCCGCGCCTTGGCCAGCACGTCGGGCACTTCGGCGAACAGGCGCAACCCGTGCAACTCTTCGGCCAAGTCGGTCGCCATCAAGTCCATCTCATCCCCCACGCCTGCCTCGATGGCGAGGGTTGCCAGCGGCACGTCGCGCGTCAGGCAGGCGAGTCGATCCATCGGCCGCCCGCTCTCGTCCAGCAGACGCCCATAGGGCGAAAGGCGGACGGTGTAGCAGATCAGCGTGCCGAAGGCGTCAAAGACAATGGCTCTTGTAGTCTGCATGTATAGATACCTACTCGAACAGCTCGCGCTCGAACTCGACGCCTGCCACCATGAGCGGCTCGCCGCTGGGCCAACGCTTAGGCGGCTGGTGGTCGCAGATGACCTGTACGTCGGTATCGTCGTTGACCACTGCCACGTCGGCCGCGTGTAAAGCGGCTTGCTTGCTCGCGCGCTCAAAGCGGCAGGTGTTGGGGTTGAATGTCCAGTAGCGCATGTCAGCATCCTTGGTGATGTGCTTTCTGCCGCTCGTGCTCATCGAGCAGTCGTTGGTACGACTCATACGCTGGCGTGCCACGTGGCGCGAAGTTGGGCAGCAGCGGAATCTCGAACTCTTCTTCCTTCTCCGGGCGGCCACGCACTGGCTCGGGCATTAGGCCCAGCTCGTTGAGCACGCGCATCAGTGCCCTGACCTCCTTGCGGATGGCCACGGCGTTTTCGGTGGTAGTGATGGCGTAGCCCTTAGCCAAGCCGATGCGGGCCACTCGCGCGCTTTCAGCCAGCGTGTCCAGCTCGAATTGGGCAGCCGCCTTCAACTGCTCTTCGTCCTCTTTGACTCGCCACTCCTTCCACTCTTCGACCTCGGTCGGGGTGAGGATGGCAAGCACATCCGCAGGCAGTTCGCGCGCTTCACGGTCGAACTTGGCTACCACGCGCTGCACGTTCTTCCCCTCGGGAAAATCCGGCGTTACTTCGCGAACCCGGCGCAGGCACTGGACACGGTGCCCCTCTCTGTAAGTGCCTTCCTTGTCGCGGTGGCGGATGATCTTGAACTGCATCTGGGGTTCTCATTTTGTGGTTGCTTGCGTATGCTAGAAAATATACGCAAAAATGACGCTCTTCGCTACGACTTCCTCCTCCTAGGGTGTTTCTTGGGTTCGATACTTTCAAAAACGTCGGCGAGCGAGCCAGCAGGCGAGTCGCCGTCCGCAGCCGGTCAGCAGACCGGCGAGGGCAGTGCGAAGGGCAGCAGCCCGGAGGACTGCATCCTTGTGCTCAACGACCGCGATAGGCGCACGTTGGCTTGGTTGCGCAGTCAGGTGAGCGATGAGGCCATTGCTGCGGCCGTGGAGCAACTGGCCGGGGCCAGAAAACCGTTTGTCTCGAACGTCGCCAAGGTGCTCGGGTTGAGCATCCCGGAAGGGATGGAGCGTTCAACGCGCGAGGAAGCGCTACGGCATTTGGCCGCGATCCGCGCCAAGCTCAAGATCGGTGGTCGTTGAACGATTCGGGCGAGTCCCTGCGGGCCGGGCTTTTCGGTCATTGTCCAGAGCTTCATTCCTCGCTCAGCCATTCGACCCGCAACCGGGACGTGTTGCACTTAGCGTCCACTCGCGTCAAGCTAGGATGCTCATTGATGAGCGCAGCCCCGCCCTTGTTGGGGTACGGTGTGCCAAGCTCGAAAAATTGGGGGTATGAATGGGGGTATATCTTGACTACCAACAGCGCTGCTCGCGTCGAAGCCCCCGTCTTTCCTAGCGTTGACGCGGCAGTTCCGCATCAACGTGTGACTCTTCCGTTTTAACGTCTTTCTAGCAAGCCGTTTCAGGCGATTGCATCTGCTTCCGTAACGCCCCATGCAAAACGCCCGTCCTGCGACGGGCGTTTTGCATGGGGGCCTGGCCGAGCGCTCGCTCAGAACAGCTCCACCCGGTTGCGTCCGCGGTGCTTGGCCTTGTACAGCGCCTTGTCGGCCTTGTTGACCAGGGTTTCGAACGATTCGTCGCTGGTGGCGTACTCGGCGACGCCCAGGCTGATCGTCACCCGCAGCGGTGTCTCCCGGTACTGGAACACCGCCGAGGCGATCTTACGGCGGATGCGTTCGGCCAGCCGGCTGGCGGCGCCCAGTGAGGTCTGGGTGATGAGGATGATGAATTCCTCGCCGCCGTACCGCGCCAGCAGGTCGTAGGGACGCAGCACGCTCTGCGCGGTGGCGGTGACCTCCTTGAGGATCACGTCGCCGGCGCTGTGGCCGTAGGTGTCGTTGATCACCTTGAAGAAATCCAGGTCGAACATGATCACGCACATCGGGCTGTCGGTTTCCAGGCACTTGCGGTATTCCTTTTCCGCGTGCTCCAGGAAGAAGTGCCGGTTGTAGGCGCCGGTGAGATTGTCGGTGAAGGCGATCTTCTCCAGCTTGTTCAGCAGGGTGATGGTGCTCTTCAACTCGCGCAGGTCGCGGGTGTAGCCGGCGACAATGTCATGGTCGCCGCGCCGCACACGTACCAGAGTGATTTCGGCGGGGATCGGCTCGCCGTTCAGCTTCTGGTGCATCCATTCGAAGCGCACCCGGCCGGTGGTGAAGGCTTCGTTGATCTTGATCTGCGCCTTGTCGCGCGACAGCGAACCGTCGGGCTGGTATTCCGGCGACAGCTCGAAGAAGCGGTCGAGGTATTCCTGTTTGTCCTTCAGCCCGAACAGGTTCACCGCCTCCTGGTTGCAATCGATGTTATGGTGGTTCTCGTCCCAGAAATTGCAGCACATCGGGGTGGCGTCGAGCATGATGCGGGTGCGTTCGTCGGCCTCGCGCATTTCGGCCAGGCTGGCCTTCAGCTCGCGCAGATCGCGGGTATAGCCGGCGACGATGTAGTGGTCGCGCCACTTCACGCGCACCAGGGTGATTTCGGCGGGCACCGGCTCGCCGTTCAGCTTCTGGTGCATCCACTCGAAGCGCACCCTGCCGTCGCGGAACGCCTGGTGGATGTACTCCGCCGCCATCTCTGCCGTGGGCCGGCCATTGGGCTGGAACTCGGGCGACAGCTCGAAGAAGCGGTCGAGGTATTCCTGTTTGTCCTTCAGCTCGAACAGGTTCACCGCTTCCTGGTTGCAATCGATGTTGTTGAGCTGTTCATCCCACAGGTTGCAGCACAGCGGCGTGGCGTCGAGCATGATGCGGGTGCGTTCGTCGGCTTCGCGCATCTCGCTCAGCATGCTCTTGGTTTCGCGCAGGTCGCGGGTATAGCCGGCGACGATGTAGTGCTCGCCGTATTTGACGCGCACCAGCGTGATTTCGGCGGGAATGGGTTCGCCGTTCAGCTTCTGGTGCATCCACTCGAAGCGGATCCGGCCATCGCGGAACGCCTGCTGGACATACTCCAGCGCCATCTCATCGGAGCGTCGCCCGTTCGGCTGGAACTCGGGCGACAGCTCGAAGAAGTGGTCCAGATATTCCTGTTTGTTGTTCAGCTCGAACAGGCCGATCACTTCCTGGTTGCAATCGACGTTGTGCAGGCTTTCGTCCCAGAAATTGCAGCACAGGGGGGTGGCCTCGAACATGATGCGCGCGCGGTCGTCGGCTTCGCGCATCTCCGTCTGGCTGGCGATGATCTGGCGCAGGTCATGGATGTAGCCGGCGACGAACACCTTTGCGCCGTGCTCGATCCGTACCAGGGTGATATGCGCGGGGATGCGTTCGCCGTTCAGTTTCTGGTGCATCCAGTCGAAGCTCACCTGGCCATCGCTGACCACCTGCCGGGTGTACTCGTCGGCCTGTTCCTGCGAGTTGCGGCCGTTGGACTGGAACTCGGGCGACAGGTCGTAGAAGCGCTCCATCAGTTCTTGCTTGCTCGACAGATCGAACAGCCGCACCGCGGCGTCGTTGCAATCGATGATGTGCGAGTCGGTGTCCCAGAGCGTGCAGCCCAGCGGGGTGGCGTCCAGCACCAGCCGCAGGCGCTCGTCCGCTTCCTGGAGCCGCGTTTCCCTGGCCTTGGTCTCCCGCAGATCGCGCATGTAGCTGGCGACCAGATAACCGTCGCCGTGCCGCACCCGTACCAGGGTGATCTCGGCGGGCACCGGTTCGCCATCCAGCTTGCGGTGCATCCACTCCAGGGTCAGCGTGCCCACTTCGATGGCCTGGGCGATGGCGTGGGCGGCGGCCTCGTGCGAGGTGCGCCCGTCCGGCTGGAATTCGGGCGACAGCTCGTAGAAGCGGTCGAGGTATTCCTGCTTGCCGGACAGTTCGAAGAACGTCGCCGACGTGCGGTTGCAGTCGATCGGCCTGGCATCGGCGCTCCAGACGGTGCAACACAGCGGCGTCGCATCGAGCATGATCTTCATCCACTCGTATGCGTCGGAGTCCTCCGCCTGAGCGGAGCTGAACGGGATGGGGCGCGGCAAATCCATGGCGCAGGCGCTGATTTCCGATGATTGCCACACCGGCAACACGCCGGTGGCGTCGTGCTCGCGTTTCATAGGGTCGTTGGCCGATCCAGGGGACCAACAAGGCAAGGCGTACGCCATCGCCGATGCCTCGCGCGCCGTCGAGGTGCACGGCGCGCACAGCTGGCGATCCGGCAAACGCCGCTTCCCACGCCAACGGGCGGCGGGATCCTCCGTGCACCGACGTATTCCGCGCGGGCTTGTGGCCTGGAGGCGAACGACGGGATGCGGGAACGGCTTGCTGATCGAGTTATCAGCGTAGGTTATTGCTTAGAAAAGACAAAAACCCCCACCGAACGAGAGGGCCCCCCACCGAAATAGGCGACGAGAGGTAGATAGTCCAGTGCAATCAGTGGGCTTGCGCAATGTAGACGACGACCTGGCTGACACAGATGTGACAGATCGACCATCATGAGCGGCCTGAAAGATAAGGTGTGGTTATCGGGCCAATCGCGGCTGACAAAACCCTCCTGGCTGCGTCGCGCTCGCTTGCCGTACTACTTGTACTGTCTGCGTTTCGCGCTCCTTGCCAGGGCCGCTACGCTGGGTTTTGTTGGCCGCTCGAATCGCGTCATCCCTTGCCGTTGCCGATATCGCCGGCATGCAGCGGAAGCAAGCCCGCCGGTGGCGGGCTGTGGCGACCGTCTCTCCCACCATGTGATCTTTTACGACCCCGGCCGGCGCTGCTGTCCACGATAATGCACGCCATCCGTGCCCGATAAGAAAGGAGAACATCATGCGCAAGACCGTATCGCTCACCGTTATCGCCGCCCTGTTGCTGTCGGCGTGCGCCACCAACGATCTGGGGGACAAGCGCGACCTGAACAACACCGAGAAGGGCGCCATCATCGGCACGCTGGGCGGCGCCGCCGTCGGGGCGCTGGTCAACCACAAGAACCGCGGCAAGGGCGCGCTGATCGGCGCCGTGGGCGGTGGCCTGGCCGGTGGCGGCATCGGCTACTACATGGACAGCCAGGCCAAGGATCTGCAAAAGCAGCTGGCGCCGGAAATCTCGCGCGGCGAGATCTCGATCCAGAAGCAGACCGATAATTCGCTGCTGGTGAGCATGACCTCCAACACCGGCTTCGACACCAATTCGGCGGTGCTCAAGTCGGGCTATACCCCCACCCTGGACAAGATCGCCCGCGTGGTGAACCAGTACGGCAAGACCATGATCACCGTGGTGGGCCACACCGACAGCGTCGGCAAGGATGCCTACAACCAGACCTTGTCCGAGCAGCGCGCCCGCGCCGTGGTCGACTACCTGGTCGGCCGCCAGGTGAACCCGGTGCGGCTGGATTCGTATGGCAAGGGCAAGACCGAGCCGCGCGCCAGCAACGATACCGAGGAAGGCCGTCGCCTCAACCGCCGCGTCGAACTGTGGATCATGCCGGTCAAGGCCGGCAACTGATCGCGCTTTGCCGCACAGCCACCCGCGCTTCGGCGCGGGTTTTTCTTTTTGGGGCCGCTGATCCGCGCGCCGGCGGGCCCGAGGCGGGCATCGGCGGAGGGACAGTCCGTCGGCGTGGCGTGCGCCGCGTCGTCCGCCAAGGAACGGCGGTACAATCATGGGTTGCCGACGAGGCGGCGGTGGAACACCGTATCGCCGCACTTGTCATCAAGATGCAATATCTTTGTCATTCAATACCGACCGAATCCGGAGTCCGCCAATGAGCCGTACCGTGCAATGCGTCAAACTGGGCCGCGAAGCGGAAGGTCTCGAGTTCGCCCCCCTGCCTGGCGAACTCGGCCGCCGCGTCTATGAACAGGTGTCCAAGGAAGCATGGGCCGCCTGGGTCAAGCACCAGACCATGCTGATCAACGAAAACCGTCTCAACCTGGCCGACCCGCGCGCGCGCCAGTACCTGCAACAGCAGCTGGAAAACTATTTCTTCGGCGGTGGCGTCGATCAGCCGGCCGGCTACGTTCCGCCGCAGGCCTGATCGCCGCCACCGGGCGGCCGCAGGGCGTCGGTCCATGCGCAGATGCGCGGCGCGCAGCGCCGGGCGGTCTTCGCAGCATCGGGCCGCGCCACGGTGACGGCGGGTGCCGGGGATCGCGAGCACGCCGGAGCGATCCATCGGGCCAGGGAGTTCGACCGCAACTTATCCATAACTGATCGGTGATCAGTGCAGAACAGGCTCTGGAGCGCCATGACCTACAAACCCGCCGACAACCAACTGCTGCTGAACCGCGAACTGGGGCTGCTGGAGTTCAACCGCCGCGTGCTGGCCCAGGCCGAGGATCCGCGCAACCCGCTGCTGGAGCGGCTGAAGTTCCTGTGCATCGTCTCCAGCAACCTGGACGAATTCTTCGAAGTGCGGATGGCGTGGCTGAAGGAAAACGTCCGCCAGTATCCGACGCGGCTGCTGCCCGAGGGCATGACGCCGCATCAGGCCTACGAGCTGATCGGCAAGGAATCGCACCACCTGGTCGAATCGCAGTACCGCGTATTGCGCGAGGTGATGTTTCCGGCGCTGGCCAAGGAGGACATCCACTTCTTCCGCCGCAGCCTGTGGACCGACGCCCAGCGCGAGTGGGTGCGCGACTTCTTCTTCCGCGAGCTGATGCCGGTGCTGACGCCGATCGGGCTCGATCCGTCGCACCCGTTCCCGCGCATCCTCAACAAATCGCTCAACTTCATCGTCGAGCTGGAAGGCCGCGACGCCTTTGGCCGCAATGCCGAGATGGCCATCGTCCAGGCGCCGCGCATCCTGCCGCGCTTCGTCAAGATGCCGCGCGAAGTCACCGGCACCCAGCACGGTTTCGTGTTCCTGTCGTCCATCCTGCACGCGCACGTCGATGAGTTGTTCGCCGGCATGCACGTGCTCGGCTGCTACCAGTTCCGCGTCACCCGCGATTCGGACGTCACCGTGGACGACGAGGACGTCAAGGACCTGCGCGCCGCGCTGGAGGGCGAACTGTCGCAGCGCTCCTACGGCGAAGCGGTGCGGCTGGAGGTCGCCGACAACCTGCCGACGCACCTGGTCGAATACCTCAAGGAGCAGTTCCGCCTGGAGGATGCCGATGTCTACCGCGTCAACGGCCCGGTGAACCTGGTGCGACTGATGCAGGTGCCGGATCAGGTGGATCGCCCCGACCTCAAGTTCGAACCGTTCATGCCCGGCGTGCCGGTCGAGTTGCGCAAGCAGCCGGACCTGTTCGCCGCGATCCGCCATGGCGACATCCTGCTGCACCACCCGTACCAGAGCTTCACGCCGGTGATCGACCTGGTGTTGCAGGCCGCGCGCGATCCGCACGTGGTCGCGCTGAAGATGACGGTCTACCGCACCGGCAGCGAGTCGGCGCTGATGGACGCGCTGGCCGAGGCCGCGCAGCGCGGCAAGGAAGTGACGGCGGTGGTCGAGCTGATGGCCCGCTTCGACGAAGAGGCCAACATCAATTGGGCGGCCAAGCTGGAGCGTGCCGGCGTGCACGTGGTGTACGGCGTCTACGGCTACAAGACCCACGCCAAGATGCTGCTGATCGTGCGGCGCGAGGAAGGCAAGCTCAAGCGCTATGTCCACGTCGGCACCGGCAACTATCACCCGCGCACTTCCAAGCTCTACACCGACTTCGGTCTGCTGAGCGCCAACGAGGACCTCAGCAGCGACGTCAACGACGTCTTCATGCAGCTGACCGGCCTGGGGCTGGCGGGCGACCACAATGTGCTGTGGCAGGCGCCATTCACGCTCCAGCCCAATTTCATCAAGGCGATCGACCGCGAGATCGCCCACGCCAAGGTCGGCCGCAAGGCGGTGATCATCGCCAAGATGAACGCGCTGCTGGAGCCGTCGATCATCGAGAAGCTGTACGAGGCCAGCCAGGCCGGCGTGACCATCCACCTGATCGTGCGCGGCGTGTGCGCGTTGCGGCCGGGCATTCCGGGCGTGTCGGACAACATCCGCGTGCGCTCGATCATCGGTCGCTTCCTGGAACACCACCGCGTCTATTACTTCTACAACGATGGGCAGGAGGACGTGTACCTCTCCAGCGCCGACTGGATGGGCCGCAACCTGTTCCGCCGCATCGAGATCGCCTTCCCGGCGCTGACCACACGGGTGAAGCGCCGCGTGATCCGCGAGGCGCTGCGGCCATATCTGGTGGATAACGTGCAGGCGTGGGAAATGCTGTCGGACGGCCGCTACCGCCGCAAGGCGACGCGCTCGGCCAAGGCGCGTTCCGCGCAGGACATGCTGCTGACCGAAATGGGCGCCAAGCAGCGCAACTGACGGCTTCGCCCTTCGCACCCGCGCCTGAAGGTCGAATCGCCGTGGAGGTGTCGCAATGGAATTGATCCTGTGGCGTCATGCCGAGGCCGAAGACGGTGCCGACGATCTGGCGCGGGCACTGACCGAGCGTGGGCACAACCAGGCGGCACGCGCCGCCGCCTGGCTGAAGGATGCGCTGGGCAAGCACCATCCACGCGTCGTCGCCAGCCAGGCCCGGCGTGCCCAGCAGACCGCGGCGGCCTTCGCCACCGAGGTCGAGATCGATGCCCGCATCAATCCCGACGCCCCGGCGCGTGGTTACCTGGAGGCCGCCGGCTGGCCGCGCGGCGGCGGCACGGTGGTGCTGGTGGGACATCAGCCGACGCTGGGCGATGCCGCCAGTCTGGCGCTGGCCGGTAGCGAACTCGGCTGGCAGATCAAGAAAAGTGCAATCTGGTGGCTGCACTATGACGAGGCCGACGGTTCGGTGCTGCTCAAGGCGGTCTACGCGCCCTGAGCGCTCCAGTATCGGGCCCCGGCAACCGTTTCGGAGCCCCGTCATGAAGCCATTGCCGACCACCATTCCGTCCCGACCGCAGGCCCAGCCGCCGCTGCGCCAGGGCTTACCCGACTTCCGCACCCGCAACCAGCATCTCCAGCCGTTTTCCTGGATTCGCCTGAGCGCGGCATCGCCGCAGTCGGCTTGAACCGTGCATAAGAGCCTGTTCAAGATCTTTTCGCGGCAGCGCCGAGCCGGAAAAAGGTCAGGCACAAGGCGTGCGACGCAGGCAATAACCGGTTATTTCCAAGGAGCACAACGCAGTGGATGACCTTTTTCCGGCCCGGCCCGAAGGGTTCGGGGCATTGCCGGCGCGCTGCCGCGTTGCACGCCGCTCACGGTATTCATACCGCAGCGCGTCCTGCGCCTTGCCGCACACCGGCAATGCCCCGAACGCTGTCGTGAAAAGATTTTGAACAGGCTCTAAGGCAACGGCCGCATCGAGCGGCCGTTGTTGTTTGCAGCGTTGGGAGCGGCTCAGCGCGTTGTGGCCAGCGCCAGCGCCAGGCTGGCGCGGAAATGGCGCGCCGCGTCCTCGTGGCGATCCAGCGATTCCAGCAGCTCGGCCAGTTCGGCGTGCGCGATGGCGGTCGGCTCGACCGCCAGGCTGGCTTCCAGGTAGGTCTGGGCCTTGCCCCACAGGCCGCGCGCGCAGCACAGCCGGCCCAGCGTCAGCAGCAGCAGATGGTCGTGCGGATGCGACTTGAGCCATGCCTCGGCCTGTTGCAACTGGCTGGTCGCCGCTTCGCCTTCCAGGCCCAGCGTGCCGTAACGTTCGGCCAGTTCGCCCGACCAGTTGCTGGCCAGCGCTTCCTCGATGGCCTCGCGTGCCAGCTCCGGTGCACCGTGGGCGCGGAAAGCATCGGCCACGGCCAGCACCAGCGGCGGCGCGGCGCGCTCGTGGTCCGACAGCTTGCTCCACCAGTCCTTCAGTTCCTTCAGCGTGCGCGGCTTCAGCGAGAACGCCTCCAGTTGCGCCTGGATGCGCAGGCGCCGGGCCTGCTGCGCGTCGATGGCCTCGCTCTTGGCGAGCTGGTCCACCAGACGGATCACCGCCTCCGGGTTGCCTTCGCGCTGGCGCAGGCGCAGTTCCAGCTTGAGCGCGGCGGTCAGCTTGGGCGACAGTTCGCGCGCCTCGCCCAGCGCGCGGTCGGCGTCGTCATAGCGGCGCTCGTCCAGATACAGCTCGGCCATGGTCATCGCCAACGCCAGGTGCCGTGGCCCCAGCTTGCCGCGCAGGCGCTCGAAGTAGTGGTCGCGCTTGGCGAAGTCGCGCATCGCGTGCGCCGCGCGGGCGGCCAGCAGGCCGTTCACCGCATACGACGCCGGATCGGCGCTGGCGGTGAAGGCGTCGGCGGCCAGGCGCTCGGCGCGCTGGTAACGGCCCTCGAAGAAGGCGATGCGCGCTTCGCGCTCCAGCTCGACGCTGGCGCGGCGGCGGCGGTCGGCGCGGTAGGTGCGCACGCGCTCGGGCAGGCCGCCCAGTTCCACCACCAGCCGCAGCGCGCCGAACAACACCAGCACCAGCAGCAGCAGTGCAATGACGAAGGCGTTGAGCGATACCTCGATGCGCCACGGCGGAACGAACAGCAGCGCGTAGCCGGTGTTCAGGCGGGCGAACAGTGTCAGGCCGACCGCCAGCGCGAACAGGCCGATGATCCAGCCGAGGGCCTTCACGGACGCACCCCCTTGGCTTCGGTGCGCGCACCGCGCACGGCGGCCAGGCTTTCGGCCAGACTGGGCAACGGGATCGCCAGCGATTCCTCGGACAGTTCCTTGAGCGAGGCGGCGGTGCTGCGCGTCTGCGGCGCCGAGCCGTCGAAGTAGTTCTTCAGGTAGTCGCCGGCGGCGGACAGGTCGGCGCGGAAGGCGCCATCGTTGCGCAGCAGCAGCGCGGTGCGGGCGTCGAGCAGGCGCAGCTTCACGTTCTCGCGCAGGAAGAACGACTGCTCGGGTGTCAGCAGCATGGCCTCGGGTTTGTCCATCTCGCGGATGCGCACCAGCTGTTTCAGGTCGTTCCAGGCTTCCAGCGCCAGGCGCTTGAACCAGTGCCCCTCGGGGGCGGTCGGTGCGCTCGCCTGCGGCTGGCGGTAGCCGTCGACTGCCAGCGGCAGCTTGTCGATGCCGGCGACCAGGGTGTCGAGTTTGGCGGAGATCCCCACCACGTCCAGGTAGGGTTGGCTCTTCAGCTTGTCGATGTCGCGTGCCACGGCCTTGCGCACCGGAATCAACTCGGGGCGGTCCAGCTGGGCCAGCTTGTCCTGCACCGATTCGAGCCCGACCAGCGCGGCGCTGACGTTGCCGGCGAGTTGCAACTGCTGGCTGGCGAAGGAGAGCGTCTGTTCCAGCTCCGCCAGCACGCGCTGGGTCTCGTTGCGGGTAAGCGCTTCGTAGAGTGCGGTCAGCGTGGCCTGCTGGCCCTGGGCTTCGGCCTGTTTGCCGGACAGCAGCGCGATCTCGCGCTCCAGCGCGCGCAGCCGTTCGGTGGCGGCCTGCTCGCGCGCGCCGGCCTCGTCGGCCTTCTGCGCGTAGCTGGCGAGCTGCCGGCCCAGTTGTGCCTGCACCTTGTCGTTGGATTGCTGCTGGTACAGCCACAGCCCGCCGCTGGACAGCAGCGCGAGCACGGCGACCACCAGCGCGGGCGACGGCGCCGGGAAACGGCGGGCGCGGCTGGGCGGGGTGGAGAAGGCGGCGGAGAGGGAGTCTTGTTCTTGCGTCATGGCGAGGGCCTGGCGAAATGGCGGCAAAGCGTGTCGACGATGCCGGCGTCACCCGCTCGGGTGAGCACGGCGGATGCGCCATGCTCGGCGAGTGCCGCGATGATCCGGGGGTGCGGCGCAAAGTACAGCAGCGATTGTAGCCGCTCGCGCGTGGCGTCTCCAGCCAGCGCGAACAAGTATTGCGCCGCTTCGGAGCTGGAAATCACCGCGCCGTCGCAGCCGGCGTCCAGCTCGCGGCGCAGTCGCGCGTCGTCGAAGACGGGCGGCAGGCGGCGGTAGGCGGCCACCGTGGTCAGCGCCAGTCCGCGCGCGGCCAGCCCTTGCGGCAGCTCGTCGCGGCCGCCGTCGCCGCGGAACAGCACCGCCCGCCGGCCGGCCCAGCCGCCCAGGCGGTCCAGCTCGGCCAGCAGTCCGGCCCCGTCGTACTGCTCGGGCGGGGCGATCACCGGGGCGATGCCCAATTGCCGGGCGCGTTCCGCGCTGCCGGGGCCGACCACCGCGGCGGCGGTCGTGGGGGGCCAGGGACGATGCAGGCGGGTGGCGACCGCGTCGAGTGCGGAAGGACTGACGAAGACCGCCAGCGCGAAATCGTCCAGCGCGGCGAGCGCGGCGTCGAGCAGCGCGGGATCGGCCGGCGGGGCGATCTCCAGCAACGGCAGCCGCACCGCGACGGCGCCCTGGCGCGTCAGCGCGTCGGTCAGCGCGTCGGCCTGCGCGGCCGGTCGGGTGACCCAGATGCGGCGGCCGGCCAGCGCTGCGCTCATGGGTGGGCCAGGGCCTCCAGGATGTCGGCGGCGCCCTCGGTCAGCAGCAGTTCGGCCACCTTCAGGCCCAGCCCTTCGGCGGCGGCACGGGTGCCGTTGGCTTCGCCGTGCACGATGTGGCTGCCGTCGGGCAGGCCGACGCAGCCGCGCAGGCGCAGGAAGCCGTCGTCGTCCTCGGCATAGGCCGCCAGCGGGATCTGGCACGAACCGCCCATGCGCCGCGACAGCGCGCGCTCGGCGGTGACGGCGGCGGTGGTGGCCGGGTGGTCGAACGGCGCCAGCAGCGCGGCGAGGTCGGCGCGATCGGCGCGGATCTCCAGCCCCAGCGCGCCCTGGCCGGGAGCCGGCAGGCTGTCCTCGGGCGAGAGTTCGGCGCGGATGCGTCCGCCCAGGCCCAGGCGCTTGAGGCCGGCGCTGGCGAGCAGGATGGCGTCGTAGTCGCCGGCGTCCAGCTTGGCCAGCCGGGTGCCGACGTTGCCGCGCAGCGGCTTGACCGTCAGATGCGGAAAGCGCGCGCGCAACTGCGCCTCGCGGCGCAGGCTGGAGGTGCCGACCACGGCGCCGGCGGGCAGCTCGGCCAGGGTGGCGTAGCGGTTGGACACCAGCGCGTCGCGCGGGTCCTCGCGTTCGCCGATGGCGGCGAGGGCGAAGCCGTCGGGCATCACCATCGGCACGTCCTTCATCGAATGCACCGCCAGGTCGGCGCGGCCGTCGGCCAGTGCCTGTTCCAGCTCCTTCACGAACAGCCCCTTGCCGCCGATCTTGTTCAGCGTCACGTCGAGGATGCGGTCGCCCTGGGTGGTCATGCCCAGCAGCTCCACCTTCAGGCCGGGATAGCGGGCGGTCAGCCAGGCGCGCACGTGCTCGGCCTGCCACAACGCCAACGGGCTTTCTCGGGTGGCGATGACGAGCTGTTCGGGGAGTTGCATGGCAGGGGCCTTCGGCGAGCGGGAAACGGCCGCAAGTTTATCAGGGAAGCCGCGCCGGGCGCGGCTGGGGGAAGGCGCAACGGCCACCCGCGAACAGAAACGCCCGGCGTGGGCCGGGCGTTTCTCCTCATTGCGACAGCGGGATCAACCGCCGTAGGCGGCTGGGGCGACACCCAGTTGCCGGGCGATGCCGGCAGCCAGTTGCGGATGCACCTTGTGGAAATGGCCGAGCTGGCGCACCACCACGCCGTCCTGGGTCACTTCCTTCATCGAGCCGGCGATGTTGTCGATCAGCAGTTGCTGCTGCCCGGGGTCCATCAGCTCGAACAGGGCGCGCGGCTGACTGTAGTGGTCGTCCTCGTCGCGGTGGCTGTACTGCCAGGCCGACACGTCGCCCAGCGGCAGCGGCGGTTCGCGGAACTGCGGCGCTTCGGCCGGAGTGCCCGGCACGCTGTTGGGCTCGTAGTTCGGCCCGCTGCCGCCGTTGCCGTCGAAGCGCATGCTGCCGGCGCGCTGGTAGTTGTGGTACGGGCACTGCGGCGCGTTCACTGGCAATTGCGCATAGTTGGTGCCGATGCGGTAGCGGTGGGCGTCGTTGTAGGCGAACAGCCGGCCTTGCAGCATCTTGTCCGGGCTGAAGCCGATACCCGGCACCACGTTGCCCGGCGACAGGGCGGCCTGTTCCACTTCCGCGAAGTAGTTCTGCGGGTTGCGGTTCAGCTCCATCTCGCCCACTTCGATCAGCGGGTATTCGCCCTGCGGCCAGGTCTTGGTCAGGTCGAACGGATTCCAGCGGAAGGTCTTGGCCTGTTCCTGGGTCATGATCTGCACGCAGACGCGCCACTTGGGGAATTCGCCGCGCTCGATGGCGTGGAACAGGTCGCGCTGCGCGTAGTCGGGATCGGCGCCCGCCAGGCGGCCGGCCTCGGTCGGATGCAGGTTCTTGATGCCCTGCCTGGTCTTGAAGTGCCACTTCACCCATACCCGTTCGCCGGCGGCGTTGTACAGGCTGAAAGTGTGGCTGGAGAAGCCGTGCATGAAGCGGAAGCCATCCGGCGTGCCGCGATCGGAGAACAGGATCACCACCTGGTGCAGCGCCTCGGGCGACAGCGACCAGAAATCCCACTTGGCGTTGGCATCCTTCAGGTTGGTGTGCGGATTGCGCTTCTGGGTGTGGATGAAATCGGGGAACTTCAGCGGGTCCTTGAGGAAGAACACCGGCGTGTTGTTGCCGACCATGTCCCAGTTGCCTTCCTCGGTGTAGAACTTCACCGCGAAGCCGCGCGGGTCGCGCTCGGTGTCGGCCGAGCCGGATTCGCCGCCGACGGTGGAGAAGCGCACGAAGACCGGGGTTTCCTTGCCGATCTGCGAGAACAGCTTGGCACAGGTGTAGCGGGTGATGTCGCCGGTGACGCGGAAGGTGCCGTGGGCGCCGGAGCCCTTGGCGTGCACCACGCGTTCCGGTACCCGTTCGCGGTTGAAGTGGGCCAGCTTTTCCACCAGGTGCACGTCCTGCAACAGGGCGGGGCCGCGCGGGCCGGCGGTCTGGGTGTTCTGGTTGTCGGCCACCGGTTGGCCGAAGTTGGTGGTGAGTATGGGTTTATCGCTCATTGTGGTTTCTCCTGGGAAAGACACTGCCGATTGAAACGAGCCGAAAGACCTGTCCGCTCCGTACCGCGCCGGTACCATGCGTGCCGGATACTGCATCGGTGCGCGCGTGCATCCGGATCACCCGCGAAGGCGATGTGTCGGCGTGAGCCGGAACCCGGACGCGCGGCGGACGGGCGCAAGCCCAACGCGAAATCCAATGGTTGTAACCGATATAAACACGGTTGTTCGCAAGGCGACGTTGCTTTGCAACAAGCTTCACTGATTGTTGGACCCACCCCATCCAGAAAGGAAATTGAATCTGTTATTGGGGGCGATAGCGCGGCGCTATGCGTGTTGTAGACCGTTGGCATGAACACGGATGAGGTCGCTGCGTGGCGCGACCGCCACGCGGCCGGTGCTGAGAAGCATTGGCCTTCTCCGGCCGTCGATGCGCCGGTTATGCTGCGACGATGAAGAACAAGATCCTTGCCCTGCTCAATGCCTGGATGCCCGGCCTCGATAACCTGCTGCACTACCGGCGGGAATGGTTGCGCGCCGACGTGCGTGCCGGGCTGTCGGTGGCGGCGGTGGCGCTGCCGGTCGGCGTCGCCTACGCAGAGCTGGCCGGGATGAGCCCGGTGGCCGGACTGTATGCCAGCGTGCTGCCGATGATGATCTATGCGCTGTTCGGCACCTCGCGCCAGTTGATCGTCGGGCCGGACGCGGCCACCTGCGCCATGGTGGCCGCCACGCTGGTGCCGATCGCCCACGGCGACGCCGAGCTCTATATCTCGCTGTCGGTGACGCTGGCCTTCCTCACCGGCGTGATCTGCCTGATCGCCAGCCGGCTGCGGCTGGGCTTTCTGGCCGACCTGCTGTCGCGGCCCATCCTGCTGGGCTTTCTCAACGGCGTGGCGATCAGCATCGTGGTCGGCCAGCTGGGCAAGGTGTTCGGTTTCCAGTACCAACACGCCAACCTGCTGGAGCGGCTGGGCGAACTGCCGGCCAAGGTGTTGCAGACCCACTGGCCGGTGCTGCTGGTGTCGGCGGCGGCACTGGCGCTGCTGTGGGCGTGCGGGCGCTGGCTGCCGCGCCTGCCCGGCGCGCTGGCGGCGATGGTGGGCTGCGGCCTGGCGGTGGGGTTGCTGGGGCTGGAGGCGCGGGGCGTGGCGGTGATCGGCGATGTGCCGGCCGGCCTGCCGCGATTGCATTGGCCATCGCTGCCGCTGGGTCACCTGGGCCAGTTGCTGGGGGCGGCGGCGGCGCTGGCGCTGGTGAGCTTCAACAGCGCCATGCTGACGGCGCGCAGCTTTGCCGCCAAGAACCGCTACGACGTCGATGCCGACCGCGAATTCCGCGCGCTGGGCACGGCCAACATCGCCGCCGCGCTGTCGCAGGGCTTCGTCATCAGCGGCGCCGATTCGCGCACCGCCGTGAACGACGCCAACGGCGGCCAGACGCAGATGGTCAGCGTGGTGGCCGCGCTCGCCATCGCGCTGGTGATGCTGGCGCTGACCGGGCCGCTGGCCTACGTGCCGCAGGCGGCGCTGGGCGTGGTGCTGATCGTGGCGGCGCTCAAGCTGGTGGATTGGCGCGGACTCTGGTCGTTGCGGCGCTACAGCCGCGGCGAGTTCCTGCTGGCGCTGGGCACCACCGTGGGCGTGGCCTTCGTCGGAGTGATGCCCGGCGTGGGGCTGGCGGTGACGGTGGCGGTGCTGCGCTTCCTGATGCGGGTGGCGCGACCGAAGGAAAGCCTGCTCGGTGTCTATCCCGACCGCGACAGCTTCCACGACCTGGCGATCCACCCCGGCGCCAAGGCGATCCCGGGGATGATGGTGTACCGCTTCGAATCGCCGTTGACCTTCTTCAACGCCGGCTACTTCAAGCAGCGGGTGCTGGCGCTGATCGATACCGCCGAGACGCCGGTGTACTGGCTGGTGATCGATTCATTGCCGATCACCCAGTTCGACCTGACCGCGCTGGCGATGCTGCGCGAACTCAACGCCGAACTGGCCGAGCGCGGCGTGACCCTGGCGTTCGCCGGGCGGCGCGAGGAATGGCTGAACTGGTTCCGCGAGCGCGGCAAGACCCCGGACGAGCGCCACTACTCCACCTTGCAGGCGGCGCGGCGCGACTTCAACGCCAAGATGGCGGGACGATGAGAGGGCGGCGTTGAAACCCCACATCTTGAAACACAGAGGACACGGAGAACACAGAGAAAAACGGGAGAAACCCAACGCCAAAATCATTCCTGAGGCGGTCTTGGTCTTCTCTGTGGGACTCTGTGTTCTCCGTGCTCTCTGTGTTTCAAGATTTGAATTTGCCTTTTTCCCTGCTCCCCTCAACCGCGCAGGGTGAAGCGTTCGAAGGCGTTTTCCAGGTGGGCGAGGGTGGCGGCGTCCGGCGGCAGGGCCGGTTGCTTCAACAGCGCGTCGTCGTGGCAACCGTCGCTGCGGAACAACTGCAAGGCGAAGTCGCGCACGCCGTAGCCGGCCAACTGGTCGGCCAGCCGCCGCAGTTGCTCCGGGCTATGCAGGCCGGGGTGGGTGGTGGTGCGGCACTCGAATGGCACGCCGCTGGCCTGCACCATCGCCAGCGCGCGCCGCGCCGGGTCGCCGCTGTTGCGGATCAGGGTGACGCCCGGGTAGAGGTCGAACTGGTGCTTCACGTCGAAGCCCACCCAGTCCACGTAGGGCAGGCACGCTTGCAGGCGGTCGGGATAGGCGCCGCCGGTATGCAGGCCCACCTTGAAGCCCAGCGCCTTCACCTGCGCTGCCATGCGCGGCAGCAGCGGCTCCGCCAGCGGCTCGCCACCGCAGAACACCAACCCGTCGAGCAGGCCCTCGCGCAGCGGCAGCCATGCCAGGATGTCGTCCCACGACGGCAGGCCGGGCTGGTGTTCGCGCTTTTGCAGGTGCGGGTTGTGGCAGTAGCGGCAGCGCCACGGGCAGCCGGCGGTGAAGACCACGCACGCCAGGTGGCCGGGATAGTCGCAGCTGGAGAACGGAACGAAGCCACCCAGCTTGGGCGTGCGTGGCCGGTCCTGGTGCGCGTCGTGCATCGGTGCTTCCCGCATGGAGGTGCTTACTGTTCCTTGAAGAACTTGCGGTCGGCGAATTCGCCGCGCTTGCCGACGTTGAACGCCGAGACCGGGCGGTGGTAGCCCATCACGCGGGTCCAGACTTCGCAGCGGGTACGGTCCTCGTCCTTGAGCGCGCTGGCGGCTTGCGGTTGCAGGTACTGTTGTTGCGACAGATCGGTCATGACGTTGCTCCTGGTTCTCGAAAAAAGAAGCGGGGCGGGCAAGGTGTCCGCTCGCCCCGCAAGGCTCACCAACTTTGACTTGCGTGTTCGGCGAACGTGCTCACGGGCACGCGCAGCGGTTCTGGCGCGCCAGCAGCTCGGCGTCGCACTTGGGGCAGAATTCGTGATGCCCGCTCAGGTAGCCGTGCTTGGGGCAGACCGAGAAGGTGGGCGTCACGGTGATGTAGGGCAGGCGGTAGTGCTCCAGCGCGCGGCGTACCAGTCGGCGGCAGGCTTCGGACGACGATACCGCTTCGTTCATGTACAGGTGCAATACCGTGCCGCCGGTGTACTTGCGTTGCAGTTCCTCCTGCCGCGTCAGCGCCTCGAACGGATCGTCGGTGAAGCCCACCGGCAGTTGCGTCGAGTTGGTGTAGTACGGCTGGTTGACGGTGCCGGCCTGCAGGATGTCCGGGTAGCGCTTGCGGTCTTCCTTGGCGAAGCGGTAGGTGGTGCCTTCGGCGGGGGTGGCTTCCAGGTTGTACAGGTGGCCCGTTTCCTCCTGGAACTGCACGATGCGCATGCGCACGTGGTCCATCAGGCGCACCGCCAGCGCGTGGCCTTCCACGGTGGTGATGTCGTCGTGGTCGCCGGTGAAGTTGCGCACCATCTCGTTGACGCCGTTCACGCCGACGGTGCTGAAGTGGTTGCGCAGCGTGCCCAGGTAGCGCTTGGTGTACGGGTACAGCCCGGCGTCGATCAGGCGCTGGATCACCTTGCGCTTCAGCTCCAGCGATTGCTTGGCCAGCTCCAGCAGGTGGTCCACCCGGTGCAGCAGGCCGGCCTCGTCGCCCTTGAACTCGTGGCCGATGCGTGCGCAGTTGAGGGTGACCACGCCCAGGCTGCCGGTCTGCTCGGCGCTGCCGAACAGGCCGTTGCCGCGCTTGAGCAGCTCGCGCAGGTCCAGTTGCAGGCGGCAGCACATCGACCGGACCATGTGCGGTTCCAGGTCGGAGTTCAGGAAGTTCTGGAAGTACGGCAGACCGTACTTGGCGGTCATCTCGAACAGCAGCTCGGTGTTGGGGTGCTCCCACGCGAAATCGCGGGTGATGTTGTAGGTGGGGATGGGGAAGGTGAACACCCGGCCCAGCGCATCGCCTTCCATCATCACTTCGATGTAGGCGCGGTTGATCATGTCCATCTCGGCCTGCAGGTCGCCGTACTGGAACGGCATCTCCTTGCCGCCCACGTAGGGCACCTGTTCGCGCAGGTCTTCCGGGCAGATCCAGTCGAAGGTGAGGTTGGTGAACGGCGTCTGCGTGCCCCAGCGGCTGGGCACGTTCAGGTTGTAGATCAGCTCCTGCACGTACTGCTTCACCTGCGAGTACGACAGGTTGTCCACGCGCACGAACGGCGCCATGTAGGTATCGAACGAGCTGAACGCCTGCGCGCCGGCCCATTCGTTCTGCAAGGTGCCGAGGAAGTTGACGATCTGGCCGATCGCCGCCGAGAAGTGCTTGGGCGGGCGGGCCTCCACCTTGCCGGGCACGCCGTTGAAGCCTTCGTGCAGCAGCCGGCGCAGTGACCAGCCGGCGCAGTAGCCGGACAGCATGTCCAGGTCGTGGATATGGATGGCGCCGCTGCGGTGCGCTTCGCCGACCTCGGGCGGGTAGACGTGGTTCAGCCAGTAGTTGGCGACCACCTTGCCGGCGGTGTTGAGGATCAGGCCGCCCAGGCTGAAGCCCTGGTTGGCGTTGGCGTTCACCCGCCAGTCGCTCTGTTCCAGGTATTCGTTGATGCTCGACGCCACGTCCACCACGGTGCGGGTGTCCTGGCGCAGCCGGCGGTGCGCTTCGCGGTAGGCGATGTAGGCGCGGGCGGTGGCCAGGAAGCCGGCCTTGAGCAGCGTGCCTTCGACCGCGTCCTGGATCGATTCGATGTGCGGGGTGCGCCCCGTCGGCAACAGCGCGATCGCGGCCGTGGCCAGTTCGTCGGCCTTGGCGGCGTCGAATTCACCGGTGACGGTGCCGGCGCGCAGCAGCGCATCGGCGATCTTGGTGCCATCGAACGGCACGATGCGGCCATCGCGCTTTTCGACGTACTGGGGGAGAGAGCTCATCGACAATCCTCAATATCTTGTATCGGTTTGAGTGACCAACACAATATATTGTGGATTAAGGGCGGTTGGGAGGGGCCGGCGACGGCAAAGGGCGGCGCTTTGATCTGAATCAAAAGTGCGCGGCAGGCCCTCGCTGCCGGTTGGCAACCGTGTTCGGGAAGGGGAGTGGCGTGTTGCCTAGCGCCGCGGCCAGAGCAGCATCGGCGCGGCGATGCCAATGGCCAGCGCCAGCATGATCATCACCGCCTTCACCGCGTAGACGCCGGCATCCAGCAGGAAGGCTTCGCCGCCGACACTGGTCTCCACGCCGGCGATGCCCAGCAGCGCCTGCGCCGCCTTGTACATCGATACCCCGGGTACCAATGGAATGGCCGCGCTGATGCTGAAGATCTCCGACGCCTGGCGGGTGCGGCGTCCCCACCAGCCGGCGGCGACGCCGATCAGCAAGGCGGCCACCAGCGTGGCGAGCACCATGTCGCTGCCGGCCACCACCATCAGCCGCCGCGCCACATGGCCCACGATGGCCAGCAGACAGGCCGGCAGCAGGGCGCGCGGCGGCACGTTGAACAGGATGGCGAAGCCGAGCGCCGCCGGCGCCGCCCACAGTTCCGCCCACCAGCTCAGCGCGCTCAATGGAACACCCGCAGGGCAAGGCTGACGCCGACACCGATGCCGGCGATGATGACGGCGCTCATGGTCAGGCGCACGCCGCCGTTCAGGTAGTTGCCCGACAGCATGTCGGCCATGGCGTTGATCAGCGGCACGCCGGGGATCAGGAACAGCACCGACGCGGCGATCGCCGGCTCCGGCGTGTAGGAGAGCCAGGCGGCCAGCAGCCCGACCAGCAGCGTGGCGACGGTCGAGCTGGCGATGGCGAAGATGAACGGCTTGTAGTGACGCGAGGTCATCCACAACCGTACCCAGCTGCCCAGGCCGGCGCCGACCAGCGTGGCCAGCACGGCGGCCAGGTCGCCGCCGAACAGCGCGGCGAAGCCGCCACAGGCCAGCCCTACGGTGAGGGCGGTGAACCAGCGGGGATAGTAGTGGGGGCGGCTGGCGAGGTCGTCGAGCAGCGTCTCGAAGGCGGTGGGGCCGATGCGGCGCGCCTCCAGCGCGTTGACCGCGCGGCTGACGCCGGTCAGCGTGCGGAAGTTGACGCCCATGTGCGGCGCCTTGTGGAACACCGTGCGCTGGCGGCTGTTGAGTTCCACGGTGATGCCCAGGTTGAGCGACGACACCACGGTGTGGACGTTCTCCGCGCCCAGCGCGCGCGCGGTGCGGGTCATGATGTTGGCGGTGCGTGCCGTGTCGCCGCCGGACTGATGGACCAGCGTGCCGGCGAACAGCACCAGGCGGCACAGATGAGTGGGGTCGCGCACGGTTTTCATGCGGTCATTCTAGGCAAGCGCCTTGCGCCTGCGTTGCCACGCGTCAACTCTCCAGACCAGCAGTATGGCCAGGATCGCGCCGTAGATCGCCGGCTCGGTCACGTCGCGCTTCACCAGCCACCAGAAATGCAGCACCGCGAGTACGGCCACGGCGTAGACCAGCCGGTGCAGCCGCGCCCAGTTGCGTTTCAACCGCCGCATCATGGCGTCGGTCGAGGTCGCGGCCAGCGGGATCATCAGCACCAAGGCGCTGAAGCCCACCGTGATGAACGGCCGCTTGAGCACGTCGTGCCACATCGCCGCCAGGTCGAATAGATGGTCCAGCCCCAGCCAGACCAGGAAATGCAGGCAGGCATGAAAGAAGGCGAACAGGCCCAGCATGCGCCGCAGCCGCAGCAGTTCGTTGCGGCCGGTGATGCGGCGCAACGGCGTGATCGACAGCGTGATCAGCAGCAGGATCAGCGCCCACAGCCCGGTCTGGTGGGTGAGGTATTCCACCGGGTTGACCGCGGCCGGCAGATGCCAGGCGGTCCAGGCCAGCGGGCCCAGGCAGAGCAGGAACAGGGCGATCTTCAGGTAGCGCATCGTCGGGAACGGCTCCGGGTTGGTGATGCTGCGGCGCGCTGTGGCGACGCGGATGGCGCGGCTATAATCGGCGACTTGCCAAGGAACCCATCATGAACAGTATCGTCCAGTCCGCACAGCGCATCGTCGTCAAGGTCGGCTCCAGCCTCGTCACCAACGAAGGGCGCGGCCTGGACCATCAGGCGCTGATCCGCTGGGCTGCCGAGATCGCCGAGCTGACCCGCCTGGGCAAGTCGGTGGTGCTGGTGTCGTCCGGCGCGGTGGCCGAGGGCGTGGCGCGCCTGGGCTGGAAGGAGAAGCCCAAGGCGGTGCACGAGAAGCAGGCCGCCGCCGCAGTCGGCCAGATGGGATTGTGCCAGGCCTACGAAACCGCGTTCCGCCAGCATGGCCTGAAGACCGCGCAGGTGCTGCTGACGCACGAGGACCTGTCCGACCGCACCCGCTACCTCAACGCCCGCTCCACCTTGCTGACGCTGCTGACGCTGGGCGTGATCCCCATCATCAACGAGAACGACACCGTGGTCACCGCCGAGATCCGCTTCGGCGACAACGACACCCTGGGCGCGCTGGTGACCAACCTGATCGAAGGCGACGTGCTGGTGATCCTGACCGACCAGCAGGGCCTGTACACGGCCGACCCGCGCCGCGACCCCGCCGCCACGCTGATCCAGCAGGCGGTGGCCGGCTCCACGGAGCTGGAGGCGATGGCCGGCGGTGCCGGTTCCAGTGTGGGCACCGGCGGCATGTACACCAAGGTGATCGCCGCCAAGCGCGCCGCGCGCAGCGGCGCCGCCACCGTGATCGCCTGCGGCCGCGAGCCGCAGGTGCTGACCCGGCTGGCCGGCGGCGAGGCCATCGGCACCGAGCTGGTCGCGCAGACCACGCCGCTGGCCGCCAAGAAGCAGTGGATCGCCGACCACCTGCAACTGCACGGCAAGGTCACCGTCGACGACGGCGCCCGCCGCGCCATGGTCGAGCGCGGCTCCAGCCTGCTGCCGATCGGCGTGGTGGCGATCGAGGGCGAATTCCATCGCGGCGAGGTGGTCAGCTGCGTCGATGCCGACGGCCGCGAGATCGCCCGAGGACTGGTGAACTACGGCGCCAGCGAAGCCCGCCGCATCGTACGCCTGCCCACCGGCCAGATCGAAGCGGTGCTGGGCTACGTCGACGAAGCCGAACTGATTCACCGCGACAACCTGGTGCTGGTTTAGAGCGGCTAACAAAACCCTCCTGGCTGCGTCGCGCTCACTTGCCGTACTCGCGTACTGTCTGCGTTTCGCGCTTCTTGCCAGGACCGCTTCGCTGGGTTTTGTTAGCCGCTCTTGGTCCTTGAACCCACACTTCCAAATCTTGAAACACAGAGAGCACAGATAACACAGAGCGACACGGAGAAAACCCAAGGCAAATCGCGATCGGCAAGAGTGATCCTCGGTTTGACCTGTTTTTCCTCTGTGACCCTCCGTGTTCTCTGTGCTCTCTGTGTTTCAAGATTTGGAATTCAACCCCGCCTCCCTTCCCAACCATCCCCCCAGTCGCAACGTCGCCGCGACGTTGCGGGCGGTGGTGCGCAGGTTGGTCGCGGCGTCGCTCAGCGCCTGTTCGCGGCTGCATGGGCCGGGCACCACCGGGAACACGGCCTGGAAGTGCGCGGCTAGTTCGCCGACGCCGTCGCCCAGGCTGCCGGCGATGCCGATCACCGGCGTGCCGTGGCGGGCCGCCAGTTGCGCCACCGCGTAGGGCGCTTTGCCGCGCAGGGTCTGCGCGTCCATCCGGCCTTCGCCGGTGATCGCCAGATCTGCGTCGGCCAGCTCGGCATCCAGGCCGACGCGTTGCAGCACGTGTTCGGCGCCGCCGACCAGCCGGGCGCCCAGCGCCAGCAGCGCGGCCGCACAGCCGCCGGCGGCGCCGGCTGCTTCGAGCGGGATGTCGCGCAGGTCGCGCCGCAGGACGGCGCCGTAATGCGCGAGCGCGGCGTCGAGTTCGGCCACCTGCGCCGGCGACGCGCCTTTCTGCGGCGCGAACAGCACGGCGGCGCCCTGCGGCCCGGTCAACGGAATGGCCACGTCGCAGATGGCGTCGACGGTGCAGTCCGCCAGCCGCGGGTCGAGGCCGCTGGCATCGAGGCGTGACAACCGCGCCAGCGCGCCGCCGCCGAAGCCGATGGGTCGGTCGTGCTCGTCGAGCAGGCGGATGCCCAGCGCCTGCAACAGCCCGGCGCCGCCGTCGCAGGTGGCGCTGCCGCCCAGGGTGACGGTCAGGCGCCGTGCGCCGGCATCGAGCGCGGCGCGCATCAGCTCGCCGACGCCGTAGCTGGTGGTGCGGGTGGGATCGCGCAACGCCGGCGGCACCAGCGCCAGTCCCGCGGCCTCGGCCAGTTCGATCAGCGCGGTATCGCCGGCCAGGCCCCATTGCGCCGCCACGCACTCGCCCAGCGGCCCGGTGACGCCGTGGCGTCGCCGCTCGCCGCCCAGGCTGGCGAGCAAGGCGTCCAGCGTGCCTTCGCCGCCGTCGGCAACGGGGCGCAGCACGAATTCTGCGTCGGGGAAGATGTCGGCGAAGCCGTCGCGGATGCACGCCGCCACGGCGGGCGCGGCCAGGCTTTCCTTGTAGGCGTCGGGGGCGATGACGATCTTCATTCGGCCTCCGGGGTGTGGTGCCCAGCGGTGGTGGACCGGGCGCGGTGGAGCCCCCGGCAAAGCCGGGCGCGAGACGGCGGCGATATGCGGGTAGCGGCCTCCCGCTTGATCGATTCCACTCCCCCCGCCCTCGCCGCCGCGAGGGGGCCTCGCTGCGCTCGGGATGTGCGTTGCCCCCGGGGTGTGGTGCCCGGCGGTGGTGGGCCGGGCGCGAGACGATCATGATGCGCCAATCCGGCCTCCTGCCTGATCGATTCCACTCCCCCCGCCCTCGCCGCCGCGAGGGGCCCTCGCTGCGCTCGGGGCGACGTTGAAGCCTGGAGCGGGGCGCCGGTCGAAACCGGCGGCGCGGGGCTGAAACGTCGCGCGGGGCTGTCGCCGGTGCTGTGTCGGAGTGCGCTGGTCTGGCGGTCAGCCGCGCGAGCGGCAGCCGATGCAGTCGCCGGGTTGCTTGTCGGTGTCGCGCAGTTGCTTGTCGATCTCGGGCACGGGGTAGGCGGTGCCGCCGTTGCACATCACATCGTAGAACTCGCCCTGGTAGGCGTTGCGGGTGTTCTTCAGCAGGCGCTTCCAGCGCTGGTTGCCGTCGATCCACTTCTTGCCGGTCTCGTCGCCGTAGGCATAGACCCGATACTGCCGGGTCTTGCAGTCGATGCCCTCAAAGCTGATGTTCTTCAGCTTGCCGCGCTTGGGCAGCACGGCGGCGGCGTAGCGCACGATGCCGTCGTCCTCGCCGACGCTCAGGCTGTCGAGGGCGATGTAGTAGTCGTTGTTGCGCAGGTCGTAGCTGGCGTTGAATTGCTGCCACAGCTTCAGGTCGGCCAGCGGCGGCTTGGTGAAGGCTTGTTCCGGCGGCGGCGGCGGGGTGTCGCTGCCGAACACGCGGTCGAGCACCTTGTCGGTGGTGCTGTCGTTGCCTTTGATGTCTTCCGGGCGCATGCCGGATTCGCCGTAGGCGCCGGCGAAGGCCGTGGTGGCGGCCACGAGGGAGAGCAGGGCGATCAGGGATTTCATGGCGTTACTCCGCAAGAGCGGCTGATGCTAACCGGGCCGCCGCTCAGTGTCGATGGCCGGAGTGGTGATGATCGTGCTCGTCGGTGTGGTGATCCGCATCGGCGGTCGCCACCGGCTTGATCGGGATATGCCGTCCGCCCGGATGCGGCAGGAACCAGGTGGGTTGCAGTGTCACGTGGGCAATGCCGTAGCGCTCGCTCAGCATGCGGGTCAGCCGCGCCAGCAGCGCCGGCCATTGCCGGGGCGATTCGATGACCAGGTGCGCCGACAGCGCGATTCGCCGCTGCGCGATCTGCCAGACGTGCAGGTCGTGCACCTGGGCCACGCCGTCCTCGCGCGCCAGGCTGTAGCCGATCTCCTCCAGCTTGAGATGGCTGGGTACGCCCTCCATCAGCAGGTGGGTGGACTGGCGCAGCAGGCGCCAGGTGGAGCGCAGGATCAGCAGCGACACCGCCACCGACAGGATCGGGTCGATCGGGCGCCAGCCGGTGTAGTAGATCACCGCGCCGGCGGCGATGGCGGCCACCGAGCCGAGCAGGTCGCCCAGCACGTGGATCAGCGCGCCGCGGCTGTTCATGTTGTCGTGGTCGTGCGACAGCGACCACGCCGAAATCACGTTCACCAACAGCCCGATCACCGCGATCACCATCACGCCCAGGCCGTTCACCGGCGACGGGTTCAGCAGGCGGCTCACCGCCTCCACCGCGATCCACACCACCAGCGCGATCATCGCCAGGCTGTTGATCAGCGCACCGATCACCTCAGCGCGCGAATAACCGTAGCTCTGCCGGGTATCGGCCGGGCGCTGGCCGACGACATTGGCGATCACCGCCAGCAGCAGCGCGGCGGCGTCGGTGAACATGTGCCCGGCATCCGAGATCAGCGCCAGCGAGCCGGTCCAGACCCCGCCGACCAACTCGACGATGCCGAAGCCGCCGGTCACCGCCAGCGCGATCAGCAGCCGCTTCTGCGAGGACGGCGCGCCGTGGTGGTGATGGTGGTGCACGTGGTCGAAATGATGGTCGTGATCCTGGTTGTGCCCGCCCGCCGCGTCGTGCGGATGGGGGTGCGGATGCTGATCGGTCAGCGCCATGCCTGACAGGCTCCGGGTCGAATGAAAAAAACAGAGCGTGCCCCCATCGCCGGCCGTTGGCAATGCCCGGCGGCGCGTGGCCGGCAGCGCGGCGCGCGCTGTGCCGACCGCAGGTTCCGCGCGGCGGCGAGGCGCGGGGGCGCGATGGTAAAATCGCCTTTTCCTTTTTGTCCCGCCGCCATGACGCCCGCGCTCGCCATCGATCTTTCCGGCCTCAACTGCCCGTTGCCCATCCTGCGCACCAAGAAGGCGCTCGCCAATCTGGCCAGCGACGAACTGCTCGCGGTGACCTGCACCGACCCGGCCACGCCCACCGATTTCGCCGCGTTCTGCCGCCAGACCGGGAACGAACTGGTCGAATCGACGACCCAGGACGGCAAATTCCATTTCCTGATCAAGAAGCGCTGACATGACCACCACCCTCACGCTCACCCGCCCCGACGACTGGCACCTGCACCTGCGCGACGGCGCACTGATGGCCTCGGTGCTGCCGCACACCGCGCGCGAGTTCGCCCGCGCCGTCGTCATGCCCAACCTCAAGCCGCCGGTCACCACCGTGGCGCTGGCCGGCGAATACCGCCAGCGCATCCTGGCCGCCCTGCCCGCCGGCAGCGACTTCCAGCCGCTGATGACGCTGTATCTCACTTCCGGCCTGACCCCCGATGAAGTGGTGCGGGCGCGCGACAGCGGCTTCGTGCATGGCGTGAAGCTGTATCCGGCCGGCGCCACCACCAACTCCGAGGCCGGCGTCGCCGGGCTGGACGGCGTGATGCCCACCCTGGAGAAGATGGCCGAGATCGGCCTGCCGTTCCTGGTGCACGGCGAAGTCACCGATCCGGCGGTGGACGTGTTCGACCGCGAGGCCGCGTTCATCGAGCGGGTGATGGCGCCGCTGCTGCAACGGCTGCCGACGCTGAAGGTGGTGTTCGAGCACATCACCACCCGCCAGGCCGCGCAGTTCGTGCTGGAGTCGGGCGACAACGTCGGCGCCACCGTCACCCCGCAGCACCTGTTGATGAACCGCAACGCGCTGTTCCAGGGCGGCATCCGCCCGCATCACTACTGCCTGCCGGTGCTCAAGCGCGAGGAACACCGCCGCGCGCTGATGACCGCGGTGGCGTCGGGGTCGCGCAAGTTCTTCCTCGGCACCGACAGCGCGCCGCACGCCCAGCACACCAAGGAGACCGCGTGCGGCTGCGCCGGCATCTACTCGGCGCACGCCGCGCTGGCGTTCTATGCCGAAGCGTTCGAAGCGGCCGGCGCGCTGGACAAGCTGGAGGCGTTCGCCAGCTTCAACGGCCCGGATTTCTACGGCCTGCCGCGCAACCAGGGCCAGGTGACGCTGGTGCGCGAATCCTGGCAGGTGCCCGCGTCGTACCCGTTCGGCGAGCACGACGTGGTGCCGCTGCGCGCCGGCGAAGCGCTGGCCTGGCGCCTGGCCTGACCACCGTGCGCATCGTCCACCGCATCGCCTTCCGCCCCAACTGGTGGATCGCCGCCGCCCTGCTGGTCGCCGCCGGCTGGTGGGGGCGGCCGCTGCTGTCCGGCGCCAGTTTCGAGCACGGCTTCTTCGGTCTGTTCTGGTACACCATGCTGGCGCTGGCCACGGTGATCTGGGCGGTGCCGGCCGAACAGGGCTGGGATGGTGAGGCGCTGTACCGTCGCTGGCGTCTGCTGGGGCTGCTGACCCTGCTCGAACATCGCCATGCGCCGGGCGAATTCAGCCGCATCGTGCTGGAGCGCGAGGCCCACGCCTTCCGCCGCGACAGCGTGTGGCTGGTGTTCGAGGGCGGGCAGCGTTTCGTGTTCGGCCACTGGCGCGCCGGCGCCGCCAACCTCGCCTGGGCCGAAGCGCTGGCGCGCCAGTTGTCCGCCGCCACCGGCCTGCCGTTTGCCGAACCGGGGGCCGAGGCCGGATAATGGCGCCCGCAAAGCAGGACGGACCGTCGCTGCCGTGGTGACACGGGGGAGGAAAGTCCGGGCTCCATAGGGCAGGATGCCGGCTAACGGCCGGGCGGCGAAAGCCGACGGACAGTGCAACAGAGAGCCGAACCGCCGATGGCGCGGACACCGAGCGCAAGCGAGGTGGCCGCCCGGCCTGGGCCGAAAGGGCCAGGCCGGCCGGGTCGAAGGCGCGACTGAAGCGCGCCGGACCGGGATCAGGCAAGGGTGAAAAGGTGTTCCCGTCGGGGAGCCCCCGCAAGGGGGTGGTAAGAGCGCACCGCAGGACTGGCAACAGGACTGGCTGGGTAAACCCCATCCGGAGCAAGACCAAGCAGCAGGCGACGAAGCGGCCCGCCGAGCCTGCGGGTAGGTTGCTGGAGCGCCGTGGCAACGCGGCGCCTAGAGGAATGACGGTCACCCTCGCAAGAGGGTACAGAACCCGGCTTACAGGCCTGCTTTGCAACTTGATTCAAACAACAACGCCACCCCTTGGGGTGGCGTTGTTGTTTGGGAAGGGGGAAGGGCAACAGCGTAAAACCACTTCAAACCCCACATCTTGAAACACAGAGAACACAGAGAACACGGAGTTACACAGAGAAAGGCTTGAATGGGCGAGCTGCTTTGTTCAAGTAGAAGAGCGCCTTGCCCGAAAGCGCACTTCCGGGACCCGTCCTGCTTTACCTCGGTTTTCTCTGTGACGCTCTGTGCTCTCTGTGTTCTCTGTGTTTCAAGATTTAGGGTTTGGGTGTTGCCCTTCCCCCTTCTCTCTTCCCCCTTCCCACCTCATCCCTACAGCTTCAACACAAACTGCAAAAACCCCATCTCGCGGCGGAAGCCCTGGCTCTGGTACAGGCGTTGCGCGCCGACGTTGTCGGGGGCGGTTTCCACGCGTAGTTGCAGCACCCCGGCGCTGCGTGCCGCCACTTCCACCCCTTGCAACAGGCGGGTGCCCACATGCCGGCCACGCTCGGTGGGAGCGACGAAGATGTCGTTGAGGATCCAGATCGGCCCGGCGGCGAGCGACGACAGGCTGGGATACGCCTGGGCGAAGCCGGCCAGGCCCTGCGCGCCGTCGACGACGAACAACCTGGAATCGCGCAGTTCCAGGCGCAGCGCGACGAAGTCGCGGGCCAGCGCTGGATCGGCCGGGCGCCCGTAGAACTGGCGGTACTGGTCGAACAGGGCGGCGAGTGCGTCGAGATCGCCGGGAGTGGCAAGGCGGGGCGGGGTCGGGTTCATGGTGGAGCCTGGTCGGTGGATGCCGGAATGCGGCGCAAGCCGAAGCAAAAAGAATGCCGCGTGGATGGAACCTCCCGCGGCATCTTCGGTGACGGTGGGCGATCCGGCCCTTTACAGCCCGTCCTGTGGGTTGTTGGCGTGCAGTTTGGCTTCCAGCTCGGCGATGCGTGCTTCCAGTTCGTTGAGCTTTTCCCGGCTGCGGGCCAGCACTTCCTGCTGGATCTCGAATTCCTCGCGGGTGACCAGATCCATGCGCGTGAACGCCGACGACATCATCGCCCGCACGTTCTTTTCCACATCCTTGGCCGGGCTGTTGGCGATGGCGTCCGAAATCTTGCTGGCGATCTCGTCGAAGATTTTCTCTTTCAGCATGTGCACCTCCTCATGTTGGTCGGAAACCAGTGTAGCAGACGACACGGCGACTACCGCTGCTTGGACGCCGCCCATGGCCGGGCGTTCCGCGCACCAAACAGGTGCCGCGCCCGGCACGCGGGATCGCCCGCTGCGCCGCCGCGGTGCGCCCGGCGCGGCATGTCGGCGCGCCGGCCCGTATCGGCGCGGTTTTCGGGGATTGGCACGCTTTCTGCTGACCTTGCCGTCGTCATCACCCGGCCTACGAGGAATCAACCATGAAATTCGTTACCGCCATCATCAAGCCGTTCAAGCTCGATGAGGTCCGCGAGGCACTGTCGGCCATTGGGGTTCAGGGCCTGACCGTGACCGAAGTGAAGGGGTTTGGTCGTCAGAAGGGGCACACCGAGCTGTATCGCGGTGCCGAGTACGTCGTCGATTTCCTGCCCAAGGTGAAGGTGGACGTCGCCATCGCCGACGACCTGGTCGAGCAGACCATCGAAGCCATCGAGAAGGCCGCGCAGACGGGCAAGATCGGCGACGGAAAGATCTTCGTGTTCGACCTGCAGCACGTAGTGCGCATCCGCACCGGCGAGACCGGCGAATCCGCCATCTAAGCGATTCAGGGAAGGAGATACCAATGAAAAAGCTGTTTGCGTCGCTCGCGCTGTTCGGCGCGATGCTGTTGGCGGCCCCGAGCTTCGCCGAGGAAGCCTCCACCGCCACCGCGGCCTCCGCGCCGGCGGCCACCGCCAGCGCCGCCGAGGCCAAGCCGGCCGCCACGCCCGCCGCCGCCCCGGCCAGCGCACCCGCCGCCGCCGCGGCGCCCGCGCCGTCGCTCAACAAGGGCGACAACGCCTTCATCATGATCTGCGCGGCCTTCGTCATCCTGATGTCGATCCCCGGCCTGGCGCTGTTCTATGGCGGCCTGGTGCGCTCCAAGAACATGCTGTCGGTGCTGATGCAGGTGTTCACCGTGTTCAGCCTGATCAGCGTGCTGTGGCTGGTCTACGGCTACAGCCTGGCCTTCACCGAGGGCAATGTCTTCTTCGGCTCGTTCGGCAAGGTGTTCCTCAAGGGCGTGACGCCCGATTCGCTGGCCGCCACCTGGAGCAAGGGCATCGTCATCACCGAGATGATCTACGTGGTGTTCCAGGGCGCGTTCGCCGCGATCACCTGCGGCCTGATCGTCGGAGCCTTCGCCGAGCGCGTGAAGTTCGCCGCGGTGCTGGCCTTCGTGGTGATCTGGTTTACCTTCGCCTACCTGCCGATGGCGCACATGGTGTGGTACTGGGCCGGCCCGGATGCCTACACCACCGCCGACGCGGCCACCGCGGCGACGGCCACCGCGGGCTATCTGTTCCAGGACGGCGCGCTCGACTTCGCCGGCGGCACTGTGGTGCACATCAACGCCGCCGTGGCCGGCCTGGTCGGTGCCTACATGGTCGGCAAGCGCATCGGCTTCGGCCGCGAGGCGATGACCCCGCACAGCCTGACCCTGACCATGGTCGGCGCCGCGCTGCTGTGGTTCGGCTGGTTCGGCTTCAACGCCGGTTCCGCGCTGGAAGCCAACGGCATCGCCGCGCTGGCCTTCCTCAACACCGTGGCCGCCACCGCGCTGGCCGCGCTGTCGTGGACCGCCGCCGAGTGGCTGCTCAAGGGCAAGCCCTCGATGCTGGGCGCCGCGTCCGGCGCCGTCGCCGGCCTGGTCGCCATCACCCCGGCCTGCGGCTTCGTCGGTGTCGGTGGCGCGCTGGCCATCGGCCTGATCGCCGGCCCGCTGTGCCTGTGGGGCGTGCACGGCCTGAAGCGCCTGCTCGGCGCCGACGACGCGCTCGACGTGTTCGGCGTGCACGGCGTGGGCGGGATCTTCGGCGCGCTGGCCACCGGCGTGCTGGCCTCACCCAGCCTGGGCGGCACCGGCATCTGGGACTACGTGGGCAACGCCGTCGCCGCCGATTACTCGATCGCCGGCCAGCTCAAGATCCAGGCCATCGGCGTGCTGGTGACCATCGTCTGGTCCGGCGTGGTATCGATCGTCGCCTACAAGGTGGTGGACCTGGTGATCGGCCTGCGCGTGAAGGAAGACGAAGAGCGCGAAGGGCTGGATGTGACCAGCCACGGCGAGAAGGCGTACAACATGTAAGCCTCGGGAAGGGAGAAGGGGGAAGGGTAACCCCCTAACCCCCACATCTTGAAACACAGAGAGCACAGAGAACACGGAGATTCACAGAGAAAACCGAGGTAAAGCGGGGCGGGTCATGGAAGTGCTCTTTCAAGCAGCTTCCCCGCTCAAGCCTTGCTCCGTGTAACTCTGTGCTCTCTGTGCTCTCTGTGCTCTCTGTGTTTCAAGATTCAGGGTTTGCAGTGGCCTTAAGCTGTTGCCCTTCCCCCTTCCCCCTTCCCCCTTCCCCCT